>NZ_JBHTDE010000002.1:0-1116853 GCF_042666655.1 Dankookia sp. GCM10030260 | reverse complement strand
CGATCGTCATGGCGCGGCGGCTCAGGCTCTACTCCGCCCTGCCGGCGCCGTCCTTCTGGCTGCCCGATCCGGATTTGTCCGAGATCTACATGCCGGTGATCCTCGGGCTGCTGCGCCACGCCAGGGCGCATTGGGGGGGACGGCTGGGGCCGGCCAACATCCGCCTGATCGCCTCGATGCACCGCGCCATCGGCGGCCGGCGGATCGCCGGATGGATGGAGCCGGCGTGATGCCGGGGCGGGCAGGCAAGGCCGGGGGAAGGTATTCCCCCGGACCCCCATCTGTTACCGCGAGTCGGCACCTGCCGCGCGGCGGGTCCCGACTCACGGCAAGGAAGGGAGGGGCCTGGGGAGGGAATACCTTGCCCTCCCCAGCCTTACCCCAGCGGCAGCAGCACCAGCGCCGCGGCCTGCGCCGCGATGCCCTCGCCGCGCCCGGTGAAGCCCAGGCGTTCGGTCGTGGTCGCCTTCACCCCGACCCGGCCGGACTCGACGCCGAGCAATTCGGCCAGGCGCGCCTGCATCGCCTCCCGGTGCGGGCCGATCTTCGGCCGCTCGCAGAGGATGGTGACGTCGGCATTCGCCAGCACCCCGCCGCGCGCGGCGATGCGGCCGGCGGCGTGGGTGAGGAATTGCGCGCTGTCGGCGCCCTTCCAGCGCATCTCGGAAGGCGGGAACCAGCGGCCGATATCGCCCTCGGCGAGCGCGCCGTAGATGGCGTCGCACAGCGCATGGATGCCGACATCGGCGTCCGAGTGGCCTTCCAGGCCGAATTCGCAGGGCACCACCACGCCACACAGCACCATGGGCCGGCCGGCCTCGATCCGGTGGACGTCGAAGCCGGTGCCGATGCGGGGGAAAAGCTGGGTCAAGCCTTGGGCCTCCACGCGGGCGAGGTCTTCGGGGAAGGTGATCTTGATGTTGGTCTCGGCGCCGGGGATCAGCGCCACCCGGGCGCCGGCCAGTTCCAGCAGCTGCGCGTCGTCGGTCGCCTCGGCCGTCGCGGCGCGGTGGGCGGCGAGCAGGTCGGCGAAGCGGAAGGCCTGCGGCGTCTGGGCGCGGAACAGCCCGGCGCGCGGGACGGTCTCCTGGATCGTGCCGCCCGCGGCGCGCTTCAGCGTATCGGCCACCGGCTGGGCCGGGATGGCGCCGGGCGACTCCGCCAGCGCCGCCAGCAGCGCCGGGATGGTGCCGGGCGGGATCACCGGCCGGGCGGCATCGTGCACCAGCACCACGGCGGGGGCGCGGGGCGCCAGGGCCTCCAGCCCGGCGCGGACGCTGGCCTGGCGGGTCTCGCCGCCCGGGACGGGGGGCAGGGCGGCCAGGCCTTCGAGGATGCCGGCGACCCGGGCTTCCTCGCCGGGCGCGCAGACCGGCTGCAGCAGGGTGACGCCGCCTTCGGCCAGCAGCGCCTCCGCCGCCAGGCGCAGCACCGGGCGGCCGAGGAGGGGGAGGTACTGCTTGGGCTGGTCGGCGCCGAAGCGGGTGCCGCGTCCGGCGGCCATGAGGAGGGCGGCGATGGTCATCGCCGGAGAGGGTAGCGGATCGGCGGGCTGACGGGAACGCGGGGCCGGCTCCGCAAAAACTGTCACTACGGCGCCGCATGGCGTTGCCGGACGGCATCACATCGCATACCCTGCCCAAATCATGAGCATCACCTTGCCTTCGGATCATGGCCGGTCCAGCCCCGTGCCCGGTCTGCGGTCGCTCGCGGTCGGCGCCGTGCGGATCGACGTGCCGGTCTACCTGGCGCCGATGTCGGGCGTCACCGACCTGCCCTTCCGCCGGCTCGCCCGCGCCCAGGGGACGGGGATGGTGGTCAGCGAGATGATCGCCTCCCAGGCCATGGTGCGGGAGAACCGGCAGACCCTGAAGATGGCCGAGGTCGACGGCTTCGGCGCGCCCTCGGCGGTGCAGCTCGCCGGCTGCGAGCCGGCGGTGATGGCCGAGGCCGCGAAGCTGGCCGCCGACCGGGGCGCGGCGATCATCGACATCAACTTCGGCTGCCCGGTGAAGAAGGTGGCGGTCGGCCAGAGCGCCGGCAGCGCGCTGATGCGGGACGAGCTGCGGGCCGCCGCCATCCTCGAGGCCGTGGTGCGGGCGGTGGACGTGCCGGTCACCCTGAAGATGCGGATGGGCTGGGACCACCAATCGCTCAACGCCCCCAGGCTCGCTTCCATCGCCGAGGCCTGCGGCATCCGCCTGGTCACCATCCATGGGCGGACCCGGCAGATGCTCTACACCGGCACCGCCGACTGGGCCTTCGTGCGGCTGGTCAAGGACGCGGTGGCGATCCCCGTCCTGGTCAACGGCGACATCCTGACGCCGGAGCACGCGGCGGAGGCCTTGCGGCAATCCGGCGCCGACGGGGTGATGATCGGGCGCGGCTGCTACGGCCGCCCCTGGTTCCCGCGCCAGGTCGCCGAGTACCTCGCCACCGGCCTGCCGCCGGCCGAGCCGGCGCTGGCCGAGCAGCTGGCGATCCTGCTGGCGCACTACCGCGACATGCTGTCGCACCACGGCACGGTCACCGGCGTGCGGCTGGCCCGCAAGCACATCGCCTGGTACTCGAAGGGCCTGCCCGGCTCGGCCGAGTTCCGCTCCGGCATCAACCAGGTCGACACGGCGGAGGCGGTGGAGCAGCGGATCCACGCCTTCTACGGCCCGCTGCTGGACCAGGGGCTGGAGGCAGCGCGGGCCCGGTTCCATGCGCTCGGCCACGGCGCCGAGCAAATCGCCGCATGAGCGGCGCCCTGGCCACCCGCCCGCGCGCCACGCTGCCGCGCAGCGTCCCGCTGCCGGATGCCGCGGCGATGCTTTCCGCGTTGCCCATGCCGGCGGTGGTGCTGGATGCGGAGAACCGCTTCCGCTACGCCAACCCGGCGGCCGAGCTGTTCTTCCAGCTCTCCTTCCCGACGCTGGCGACCATGAGCCTCGGCGACCTGCTGCCGGAGGACAGCCGGCTCTTCGCCCTGCTGGCCCAGGTGCGGCAGCACGAGGCGCCGGTCTCCGACCACGACATGCTGCTCGACAGCCCCCGGCTGCACCGCCGCGGCGTCGCCGCGCATGGCGGGCCGCTGCCGGAGATGCCGGGCGGCGTGGTGCTGACGCTGCACGACGGCTCGACCGCGCAGATGATGAACCGCCAGCTCAACTTCCTCGGCGCCGCCCGCGGCGCCTCGGCGATGGCGGAGATGCTGGCGCATGAGGTCAAGAACCCGCTCTCGGGCATCCGCGGCGCGGCGCAGCTGCTGGAGCAGTCGAGCACCGACGACGGCGACCGCGAGCTCTGCCAGCTCATCCAGGACGAGGCCGACCGCATCCGCAACCTGGTCGACCGCATGGACATGTTCTCCGACCGCCCGGTCGAGCTCGGCCCGGTCAACATCCACCAGGTGCTGGACCACGTGAAGCGGGTCTCGCAGACCGGCTTCGCCGCGCATCTGCGGATCGTCGAGGAGTACGACCCCTCCCTGCCGCAGGTCTGGGGCAACCGCGACCAGCTGGTGCAGATCCTGCTGAACCTGGTGAAGAATGCCGCCGAGGCGGTCGATCCCATGGGCGGCGAGATCGTGCTGTCCACCGCCTACCACCACGGCGTGCGCATCGCCGTGCCCGGCAGCAAGGAACGCGTCCACCTGCCGCTGCAGGTCAGCGTGCGCGACAACGGCCCGGGCATCCCCGAACCGGTGCGCGCCACGCTGTTCGAGCCGTTCGTGACCACCAAGCGGGGCGGGCAGGGGCTCGGCCTCGCCCTCGTCGCCAAGCTGGTCGCCGACCAGGGCGGCCTTATCGAATGCGACAGCCGCCCCGGCCGCACCATCTTCCGCCTATCCCTCGCCATGCCGCCGACGGCTGCGCGGCGGGCGGAGGCGGCAGCGCGCGCAGCCGAGCGGGGCGCCGCCGTCCGTGCCAAGGGTCGATGATGTCTGACACCGCCAGCCGTACCATCCTGATCGCCGACGACGATCGGGCCATCCGCACCGTGCTGAGCCAGGCCCTCGGGCGGTCCGGCTACCAGGTGCGCGCCACCTCCTCCGCCGCCACGCTGTGGCGCTGGGTCGAGGACGGCGAGGGCGACCTGGTCATCACCGACGTGGTGATGCCGGACGAGAACGGCCTGGATCTCGTGCCGCGCATCAAGCGCATCCGGCCGGACCTGCGCGTCGTCGTCATGTCGGCGCAGTCCACCTTCATGACCGCGCTGAAGGCGGCGCAGCGCGGCGCCTTCGAATACCTGCCCAAGCCCTTCGACCTGAAGGAATTGCTTTCGGTCGTCGAACGCGCGCTGGCGGCGCCGCAGTCCCCGGCGCCGGAGGAGGAGGGCGACGACCCCGCCGAGCGCCTGCCGCTGGTCGGCCGCAGCCCGGCGATGCAGGAGATCTACCGCACCGTCGCCCGGCTCACGACCACCGACCTGACGGTGATGATCACCGGCGAGTCGGGCACCGGCAAGGAACTCGTCGCCCGCGCCCTGCACGACTACGGCCGCCGCCGCGGCGGCCCTTTCGTCGCCATCAACATGGCCGCCATCCCGCGCGAGCTGATCGAGAGCGAGCTGTTCGGGCACGAGCGCGGCGCCTTCACCGGCGCGCTCAACCGCGGCATCGGCCGCTTCGAGCAGGCCGCCGGCGGCACGCTTTTCCTCGACGAGATCGGCGACATGCCGCCCGAGGCGCAGACCCGCCTGCTGCGCGTGCTGCAGGAGGGCGAGTTCACCACCGTCGGCGGCCGCAACCCGATCAAGGCCAATGTCCGCATCGTCGCCGCCACCCACCGCGACCTGCGCCAGTCGATCCGCCAGGGGTTGTTCCGCGAGGACCTGTTCTACCGCCTGAACGTGGTGCCGATCCGCCTGCCGCCGCTGCGCGAGCGGCTGGAGGACATCCCCCTGCTGGCCCGGCATTTCCTCGACCGCGCGAAGAATTCCGGCCTGCCCTCGAAGCAGCTCAGCCTGGAGGCGGTCGATCGGCTCAAGCAGCATTCCTGGCCGGGCAATGCGCGCGAGCTGGAAAACCTGATGCGGCGCCTCGCGGCCCTGTACCCGCAGGAGACGATCGACGCCGACGCGGTCGGCGCCGAGCTGTCGGAGGCCGAGCCGCCCGCCGAATCGGGCGCCGCGCGTGGGCCGGAGACGCTGGAGCAGGCGGTCGAGCGCCACCTGAAGGCCTTCGTCGCCGCGCACAAGGACGGCCTGCCGGTGCGCGACCTCTACGACCGGGTGCTGGCCGAGGTCGAGCGGCCGCTGCTGCGGCTGGTGCTCGGCGCGACGCGCGGCAACCAGATCAAGGCCGCCGCGATGCTCGGTCTGAACCGCAATACCCTGCGCAAGAAGATCCGCGAGCTCGACCTGCCCGTGGTGCGCGGGCTCGGCTGATGCGCATCCCGCGCCCTGGCGGGGGAGACCCGACGGCGGCGCAGGGTGGGGCGCCACGCGGTGGCCGCCTGCCTGAGGCGGAGCCCGATGGCGCCGGCGGGCCGCGCGGCCTGCTGCGGCGGGTGGCCGACCTGCTGCTGGGCCGCGGCATGACGCTCGGCCTGGCGGTCGGCGCGCTGCTGCTGGGCATCGCCACCTTCACCGTGCTGTCGAACGGCAGCCCCTTCGGCCCGACCCGGCCGGGGGTCGAGCTCGGCCTGATGCTGGTCAGCGTGCTGGTGCTCTGCCTGCTCGGCGCCTCGCTGGCCGGCCGGCTGGTGCGGGTCTGGGCGGAGCGGCGGCGCGGCTCGGCCGGCTCGCGGCTGCATGTGCGGCTGGTGCTGCTGTTCGGCGTGGTCGCGGTGGTGCCGGCGATCCTGGTCGCCGGATTTGCCGCGGCCTTCTTCAACCTCGGCATCCAGGCCTGGTTCGGCGACCGGGTGCGGACCGCGCTGGAGGCCAGCCGTCAGGTCGCCCAGGCCTATCTGGAGGAACACCGCAACAACATCCGCGGCGACGCCCTGGCCATGGCCAACGACCTCAACCGCGCCGGCAGCCTGCTACTGACCGACCAGGGCCGCAGCTTCGCCCAGGTGCTGGCCACCCATACGCTGCTGCGCGGCCTGACCGAGGCGGTGGTCTTCGACCCGACCCTGCGGCGCCCGATGGCGCAGTACGGGCCGACCGCGAACTACGAGCTGGACCCGCCGCCCGACTGGGCGATGGACATCGCCCGCCAGGGCGAGGTCGCGGTGCTGCCGGACGAGCAGGCCGGGCGCGTGCGTGCCGTGGTGGCGCTCGACAGCCGGCCGATGCTGATGCTGGTGATCGGCCGGCCGGTGGACCCGGAGGTGGTGAACAACCAGCAGCGGGCCGAGCGCGAGGTGTCGCAGTACGAGCAGCTCGACCGCAACCGCTACGGGTTGCAGCTCACCTTCATCATGATCTTCGCCGTCGCCACCCTGCTGGTGCTGCTGGCGGCGGTGCTGATCGGGCTGGTGCTGGCCAACCAGCTGGCCCGGCCGATCGGCCGGCTGATCGTCGCCGCCGAGCGGGTGCGGGCCGGCGACCTGTCCACCCGGGTCGAGGAATCCGCGGCCGACGAGGAGCTGTCGAGCCTGACCCGCGCCTTCAACCGCATGACCAACCAGCTCGCGGCGCAACGGGCCGAGCTCATGCAGGCCTACCGGCAGATCGACGACCGCCGCCGCTTCACCGAAGCCGTGCTGGCCGGGGTCTCGGCCGGCGTCGTGGGGCTCGAGCCCGACGGGCGCATCAACCTGCCGAACCGGCGGGCGAGCGAGCTGCTCGGCCTCGACCTCGATGCCGGGATCGGCCTGCCGCTGGCCGCCGTGGTGCCGGAATTCGCCGCCCTGCTGGACCGCGTCGCGGAGGAGGACGCGCATGGGCCCGACCGCGCCATCACCGCCGAGATCCGCATCGGCCCGCCGTCCAACCGGCGCACCCTGCTGGCCCAGGTGGGGGCGGAGCTGCAGGCCTCGGCCGAGGATGGCCGGGCGCCGCGGGTCGCCGGCTACGTGCTGACCTTCGACGACATCACCGAACTGCTGTCGGCCCAGCGCAAGGCGGCCTGGTCGGACGTGGCGCGGCGGATCGCGCATGAGATCAAGAACCCGCTGACCCCGATCCAGCTCTCGGCGGAACGGCTCAAGCGGCGCTACCTGAAGCAGATCACCAACGACCCGGAGACCTTCATCGCCTGCACCGACACCATCGTCCGCCAGGTCGGCGATATCGGCCGCATGGTCGACGAATTCTCCGCCTTCGCGCGGATGCCGCAGCCGGTGATCAAGCCGGAGGACCTGGCCCAGGTGGTGCGGGAGGCGCTGGTGCTGCAGCGCGACGCGCATCCGCGGATCGCCTACCGGGTCGAGCTGCCCGAGGCCGCGCCGGTGGTCCCCTGCGACCGCCGGCTGCTGGGCCAGGCGCTGACCAACCTGCTGCACAACGCCGCCGATGCGGTGACGATGCGCATCCAAGGCGAAACCCAGGCGGAAGCAGCCGATGCGGCGCCGCGCCCTCCGGGGGAAGTCATCGGACACATCACCGTGCGCATCGAGCCGGGCGAGGACATGGTGGCGATAGCGGTGGAGGATGACGGGATCGGCCTGCCGCAGGGCGATGAGCGCGAGCGGCTGGCCGAGCCCTACGTGACCCACAAGGCCAAGGGGACGGGCCTCGGCCTTGCCATCGTGAAGAAGATCATGGAGGACCATGGGGGCAGGCTGGGGCTGGAGGACAGGCCCCGCGATCCGGGGGCAGGCGACGAGAGCGCCGGCGCCCGGGCCGTACTGACCCTGCCCTGGCGGTCGGCGCAGGATCGGCCGCTGGCAGGCGACAATGACCGTCCGGATGGGAGCATGAGGCGCGCGCATGGCGCATGAGATCCTGATCGTCGACGACGAGCCGGACATCCGTGCCCTCATCGAGGGCATCCTGACGGATGAGGGCTACGAGACGCGCCAGGCCCACAACAGCGACGCGGCGCTCGCGGCCTTCAAGCAGCGGCGCCCGTCCATGGTGGTCCTGGATATCTGGCTGCAGAATTCCCGGCTCGACGGCCTGGGCATCCTGGCCGCCCTGCATCGCGAGGAACCGCAGATCCCCGTGGTGATGATCTCCGGCCACGGGACGATCGAGACCGCGGTGCGGGCGATCCAGCAGGGCGCCTACGACTTCATCGAGAAGCCGTTCAACTCCGACCGGCTGCTGCTGGTGGTGGCCCGCGCGCTGGAGGCGGCGCGGCTGCGGCGGGAGAATTCCGAGCTGCGGCTGCGCGCCGGGCCGGAGGCCGAGCTGGTCGGCGTGAGCCCGGGGATCGGCCAGCTGCGCACCGCGATCGAGCGGGTGGCGCCGACCGGGTCGCGCGTGCTGATCACCGGCGCGGCGGGCTCGGGCAAGGAGGTGGCGGCGCGGATGATCCATGCGCGGTCGCGCCGTGCCGACGGGCCGTTCGTCGCGCTGAACTGCGCCACGCTGAACCCGGCGCGCTTCGAGGAGGAGCTGTTCGGGCTGGAGGCGGGCAACGACGCCAATGCCCAGCCGCGCCGGGCCGGGGTGCTGGAACGCGCCCATGGCGGCACGCTGCTGCTCGACGAGGTCGCCGACATGCCGCTGGAGACCCAGGGCAAGATCGTGCGCGCGCTGCAGGAGCAGGGCTTCGAGCGGGTCGGCGGCGCGGTGCGGGTGAAGGTCGATGTCCGCGTCATCGCCACCACCAACCGCGACCTGCAGGCGGAGATCGCCGCCGGGCGGTTCCGCGAGGACCTGTTCTACCGGCTGGCGGTGGTGCCGCTGCGGATCCCCTCGCTGCGCGAGCGGCGCGAGGACGTGCCGGCCCTGGCGCGGCATTTCATGGGCCGCTCCGGCGAGCTGTCCGGCATGGCGGCGCGGGAGCTGGCCGAGGATACCCTGGCGGCGCTGCAGGCCTATGACTGGCCGGGCAACGTGCGGCAGTTGCGCAACCTGATCGACTGGCTGCTGATCATGGCGCCGGGCGAGGCGCGCGACCCGATCCGGGCGGAGATGCTGCCGCCCGAGGTGGGCTCGGCGGCGCCGGCGATGCTGAAGCTGGACCGGTCGTCGGAGATCATGACCCTGCCGCTGCGCGAGGCGCGGGAGCTGTTCGAGAAGCAGTACCTGGAGGCGCAGCTGTTGCGCTTCGGCGGGAATATCAGCCGGACGGCGAATTTCGTCGGGATGGAGCGCAGCGCGCTGCACCGGAAGCTGAAATTCCTCGGCGTGCATGCGGAGGACCGTGCGCCGGCCCAGGCGGCGGCCGCCGCCGCGGCAGCGGGGAACACGCACTAGGCCGGGGCGGCTTCCCTTCCGGGGGCAGGTTGGGTTAGCTGCCTGGCAGCTACCAGCCTTGGGGATTCCATGTCGCGCATCGCCTATGTGAACGGCCGCTATTGCGACCAGCGGCTGGCCTCGGTGAACATCGAGGATCGTGGCTACCAGTTCGGCGACGGGATCTACGAGGTCGTCCACCTGCATGACGGCCGTTTCGTCGATGAGGCGCGGCACCTCGACCGGCTGGAGCGCTCGCTGCGGGAGATCCGCCTGCCGATGCCGATGAGCCGCGCCGCGCTGCGCCACGTGCTGGCCGAGGTGGGGCGGCGCAACCGGGTGACCGAGGGGCTGCTCTACATGCAGGTGACGCGCGGGGTGGCGCGGCGCGACCATGCCTTCCCGGCCCGGCCCGTGCCGCCGGCGCTGGTGGTGACGGTGAAGCGGATCGCGCCCTACCCGACCGATGTGGACCGCTGGGCGGCATCCTGCATCACCCTGCCGGACCTGCGCTGGGCGCGGCGCGACATCAAGTCGGTCAACCTGCTGCCGAACTGCCTGGCCCGCCAGGCGGCTCGGGAACAGGGGGCGATCGAGGCGATCCTCTACGACGAGACGACGGGGATGGTCACCGAGGGCGCCGCCACCTCCTTCTGGATCGTCGACGAGCATGGGGTGATCCTGACCCGCCAGCTGGACCAGGTGATCCTGCCCGGCTGCACCCGCGGCGCGCTGCTGGCGGAACTCGCCGCCGCCGGCATCGGCTGGGAGGAGCGGGACTTCTCGCTCGCCGAGATGCGGCGGGCGCGGGAGGCCTTCCTGACCTCGGCGACCTCCTTCGTGAAGCCGATCACCCGGATCGACGGGGCGGCGGTCGGCGACGGCACGGTCGGGCCGGTGGTGCGGCGGCTGTTCGAGATCTTCGCCCGCCACGTGAAGGGCGGCCCACGCAATGCAGAGTGATCGTGCAGGCGGGCCGATGGAGACCTGTGGGGCTGCCGGCCCTCCGGTCATCGGACCGCGGGCCGTCCTCTGGGACTGGGACAACACGCTGGTCGATGGCTGGGCCGCCATCGCCGCCGGGCTGAACGCCGCCTTCCGCGCCCATGGCCTACCGGAATGGACGCTGGAGGAGGTGCGCGGCCGCGTCCGCCGCTCGCTGCGGGAGACCTTTCCGGAGATGTTCGGCGCCGCCTGGGAACAGGCACGCGACACCTTCTATGCCGAGGTCCGCGCCCGGCACCTGGCGGTGCTGACGCCGATGCCGGGTGCGGCGGCGGCGATCGCCGCGGTCGCCGCCGCCGGCCTGCCGCAGGGGGTGATCAGCAACAAGCAGGGCGCCCTGCTGCGGGCCGAGGCGGCGCATCTCGGCTGGGACGGATGCTTCGGCTGCCTGGTCGGGGCCGGCGACGCGGTGGCCGACAAGCCCGACCCCGCCCCCTTCCGGATGGCGCTGGCGGCGCTCGGCCTGCCGGCCGGGCCGGAGGTCTGGTATGTCGGCGACACCGCGCTCGACATGCAGGCAGCGCGGGGCGCGGGGTGCACCGCCATCCTGCTGGGCGACGCGGCGCATGACGGCGGCATCGCCAAGGCCCTGCCGGACCGCGCCTTTGCCGATGGCGCGGCGCTGGCCGCCTGCTTCGCGGGCAGATCGGGCAGGGTGTGATGCCATGCGCGACAGGAATTGCTGCGTCGCAGCAAATTTCTGCGTCCGGAGGCCAACCATCCCTTGCAAGTAAGGCCCCGGTATCAGATGTTCGGTGGACTTTGATTATGGGTGCAGACCGCCCCGGACAGTCGCTTCAAGCGACTGCCAAGAACAAGAAGGACAGCGCCGTGGCCGCCGAGAAGTCCCAGAACGTGCAGGACGTCTTCCTGAACCACGTTCGCAAGAGCAAAACTCCCGTGACGATCTTTCTCGTCAACGGCGTGAAGCTGCAGGGCATCATCACCTGGTTCGACAACTTTTCCGTCCTGCTGCGTCGGGACGGGCATACCCAGCTGGTCTACAAGCATGCGATCAGCACCGTGATGCCGGGCGCGCCGATCCAGCTCTTCGATGCCACCGCGGCCCGCGAGGGTGCGGCAGTGACCCGCGAGGGCAATACCCTGACCATGACCCGTGAGGTCCATCCTGCCGGAACTGAGTGAGGGTAGCCTGCCCGAGCCGGCGAATGATCGCGGCGACGGGACGGACGAAGGCCCGACCCGCGCCGCGGTGATCCTGCCCTATGAGCGGACGCTGCGCGCCGTGCCCACTGCCGGAGCGCCGGCGGAAGGGGTGCAGCGCGCCTCGGAGGCACGGCTGGCCGAGGCCGTGGGCCTGGCCGCCAGCATCGGCGTGACCATCGTCCACCAAGCGGTGCTGCCGCTGCGCGAGCGGCGGCCGAGCACGCTGTTCGGCTCCGGCCAGGTGGAGGCGGTGAGGCAGGCGATCACCGAGCAGCGGGTCGGGCTGGTCGTGGTCGATGCCGCGCTGTCGCCGGTGCAGCAGCGCAACCTCGAGCGCGAGTGGAAGTGCAAGGTCATCGACCGCACCGGCCTGATCCTCGAGATCTTCGGCGAGCGGGCGCGCACCAAGGAAGGCGCGCTGCAGGTCGAGCTCGCCCATCTCGACTACCAGCGGACGCGCCTCGTGCGGTCCTGGACCCACCTGGAACGCCAGCGCGGCGGCTTCGGCTTCCTCGGCGGCCCGGGCGAATCGCAGATCGAGCTCGACCGCCGGCTGATCACCGACCGCATGGTCAAGCTGAAGAAGGAGCTCGACCAGGTCCGCCGCACCCGCGGCCTGCACCGCCGCGACCGCGAGCGCGTGCCCTATCCGGTGATCGCGCTGGTCGGCTACACCAATGCCGGGAAATCCACGCTGTTCAACGCCCTGACCGGCGCCGGCGTCTATGCGCAGGACCAGCTCTTCGCCACGCTCGATCCCACCATGCGCGGCATCCGGCTGCCCTCCGGGCGGCGGGCCATCCTGTCGGATACCGTGGGCTTCATCTCCGACCTGCCGACGCAGCTGGTCGAGGCCTTCCGTGCGACGCTCGAGGAAGTCGCCGCGGCCGATGTCATCCTGCATGTCCGCGACGTGGCGCATCCCGATACCAGCGCGCAGCGGAACGACGTGCTCGGCGTGCTGCGCGAACTCGCGGCCGGCCCGAACCCGGCGATGGACGAGGGCTGGGAGGCGCGGGTCGTCGAGGTGCTGAACAAGGCCGACCTGCTGGGCGGCATCGGCGCGGTGCCCGGGGCGAATGGCGGCGACGGCCGCGTCGTCGCGGTCTCGGCGCTGACCGGGGAGGGGCTGGACGACCTGCGCGCCGTGCTCGACGCGCGGCTCGCGGCCGGGCTGGAAGTGGTGGACTATGCCATCCCGGCCGCCGACGGCGCGCGGCTCGCCTGGCTCTACCGGCATGGTGAGGTGGTAGCGCGCGAGGATGCCGAGGGTGACGTGCGGGTCACCGTGCGGCTGACCCCGGCCGACCGGGCGCGGTTCGAGCAGTCGCCGGCATGATCGATGCCCGTGCCGCAGCGGATGTCGCGGCCCTGCTGCGTGCGGCGAGCCAGGCGGAGATCCTGCCGCGCTTCCGCCGGCTGGCCGCGGGCGCGGTGCGCGCCAAGTCCGGGCCGCTGGACCTGGTGACCGATGCGGACGAGGCGGCCGAGCGGATGATCGCCGCCGGCCTGCAGGCGCGCTTCCCCGGCTGCGTCGTGGTGGGGGAGGAGGCGGTGGCCGCCGACCCGGCGCTGCTCGGCGCGCTGCATGGCGCCGACCTGGCCTTCGTCGTCGACCCGGTGGACGGCACCGCGAATTTCGCCGCCGGCCTGCCGCTGTTCGGCTGCATGGCGGCCGCGATCGTGCACGGCGAGATCGTGGCGGGCTGGATCCATGATCCGCTGGGCGACGATACCGCGGTGGCGCTGCGCGGGGAGGGCGCCTGGATCGAATCCCCCGACGGGCATCGGCACGACCTGCGCGTCGCGGCGCCGGTGCCGGTCGCCGAGACGGTCGCCGCGGTGAGCTGGGGCTACATGGCGGAGCCGCTGCGCAGCCGGGTCACCGCGCGGCTGCCGCTTCTGCGCGCCACGGTCGGCTTCCGCTGCGCCGCGCATGAATACCGCATGGTCGCCGGCGGCCATGCGCACGCGCTGATCTACAACCGGCTATATCCCTGGGACCACGCGCCGGGCTGGCTGCTGCACCGCGAGGCGGGCGGGTATTCGGCGCGGTTCGATGGCAGCCCCTACGGTCCGCTGGCGACGACGGGCGGGCTGATCGTGGCGCCGGACCGGGCGAGCTGGGACGCGTTGCACGTGGCGCTGATCGAGGCGTGAGGCTGGGGAGAAAGTATTCTCCCCGGACCCCTCATCTATTCCTCTGAGCCGGCACGCGCCTCGCGGCAGGTGCCGACGCAGAAAATGGTTTTCCCTCCCCAGAACTTCTTCAGCGTCCGGCGCGCACCAGCTTGCCGGGCAGCGCGCCGGTATGCACGCCGTTCTCGAAGACCGGCACGCCCGACACGAAGGTGGCCTTGTAGCCGTCCACCCGCTGCATCAGCCGCCGCCCGCCGGCCGGCAGGTCGTACCAGACCTCGGGCTTGTGCAGCCGCAGGCCCTCGTAGTCGATGATGTTGACGTCGGCCTTCTTGCCCACCGCCAGCCGGCCGCGGTCGTGGAAGCCGAAGAAATCCGCCGTCTCCGAGGTCTGCCGCTTGATGACGAATTCCAGCGGCAGCCGCGCGCCGCGATGCCGGTCGCGCGCCCAATGGGTCAGCATCCAGGTCGGCACGCCGGCGTCGAGGATGGACGAACAATGCGCGCCGCCGTCGCCGAGGCCCAGCACCGTCGCCTCGTCCGTCAGCATGGTGTGGATGACGTCGTGGTTGTCGACGTTGTAGCCGGTGACCGGGAAGAAGATCAGGTTGGCGGGATCGGCCGCCATGTAGTCGTAGGCCACCTCGTCCGGGGTGCGGCCTTCGCGTTCCGCGATCGCGGCGATGCTCTCGCTCGCCGGCGGCTCGTAGTCCGGCGGGTCGCCCAGCTTGAACATGCGGTGCCAGCGGCGGACGATGTGCTGGCGGAACTGGCTGAGCCGGGAGAGCAGTGCTTCGTCCGGCTTGTCGGCCAGGATCCCGGCCCGCACCGCGGGGTCGCGCAGGCGGGCCAGGCGCTCGGCCACGGGCAACTGCAACAGCGCCTGGTAGCTGGGGCGGATGGTGAAGGGGTTCAGCGCGGTGTCGACGCCGAGCAGCACGCCCACGGGACGGCCGGCCACCTGCGCCGTCACCATCGCGCCCTGCGCGCGCGCCGCCTTGACGCCGTCGATCAGCCGGCGCCAGCGCTCGTCGTCGGTCGGGCGGTCGGTCAGCAGGAACCAAACCGGGCGGCCGGTCTCGCGGCCCAGCTGGGTCATCCAGCCGAGCTCCGACTCCTCGATGTCGAAGTCGCTGTTCATGCCGAAGGCGCCGTAGCCGACATCGCCGAGCGCGCGGCCGATGCCGAGCAGTTCGTCGATCTCGGAATAGCGGCTCGGCACCATGCCGCCGGTCAGGGTCTTGTGGGAGTTGGTCCGCGAGGTGGTGAAGCCGAAGGCGCCGGCGCGCATGCCCTCGGCGGTCAGCCGCCGCATGGTGGCGATGTCCTCCGCCGTCGCGGCTTCGAGGTCGATCGCGCGCTGGCCCATGACATAGACCCGCAGCGGGTGGTGCGGGATCTGGGTGGCGACGTCGATGGTGCGCTTCATGCCCTCGAGCGCGTCGAGATATTCGGGGAAGCTCTCCCAGTTCCACTTCAGCCCTTCGGCCAGGGCGATGCCGGGGATCTCCTCCACCGCCTCCATCAGGCCGATGAGCTGGGTGTGGTCCTGGCGGCGGACGGGCGCGAAGCCGACGCCGCAATTGCCGAAGAGGATGGTGGTGACGCCGTGCCACGACGACGGCGCCAGCATCGGGTCCCAGGTGGCCTGGCCGTCGTAGTGGGTATGGGCATCGACCCAGCCCGGGGTGACCAGCAGCCCGTCGGCCTTGACTTCGCGCCTGGCGGGCCCGGCCTTGCCGCCGACCTGGGTGATGCGGTCGCCGTCGATGGCAAGGTCGCCGGTGAAGGCGGGACTGCCGGTGCCATCGATGATGCTGCCGCCGCGGATGACCGTGTCATGCATCGCGTGCTTCCTTCTTGTGGGACTTATGGGGCGGCCTCTGCCGCCGGCCTGGACGTTGCGCTGGATTGAAGGCCCGGCCGGCCCTGCCGGTCAAGCGCGCCCTGGCCTCCGCCCAGCAAGCGGGCAGCCAGGCGGCGATGGGCACAGGCCCTGGGCAACGCCGCGTCTCATCGGTGGCGGGCGCCACGCAACCGCCCTTGCGCCCGCTTTCGCTTCTCCGCATCATCCATCCGGGAAGAACGCATCACCGGCAGGCACAGCCCATGGATGGCTCGCTTGCGCCCGCATCGCGCGTCGATGCACGCGGTGGCGCCGCTTGCCGTTCCTGTACCAGGCTGCGCGGATCCTGCGGCACCGGCCGCGGATCCTATTCTGTGTGGCACGGGAGGGAATGCGACATGCCGATGGAACATGTGATTGCCGCGACGCCGGACATGCTGGTCTGGGGCACGCTGGCCGCGGCGACCCCGCCCGCCGTGACCGTCGACTCAGGCGACGTCGTCGCCATCCATGCCATGCCCGCCGGCGGCGCGCCGGCCTTCCCGCCGGATGCCGCGGCGGTGCCGGCGGACTACCGCGCGGCGGTCGAGCAGGTGCCGCAGGGGCCGGGCGCGCATTTCGTCAACCGCCCCGTCTTCGTCCGCGGCGCGGAGCGCGGCGACACGCTGCAGGTGGATATCCTGTCGGCCGATCCCTGGATGGATTGGGGCTTCGTCGCGGTGATGCCGCTGCTCGGCACGCTGCCGGAGGAGTTCACCGAATACGAGACCATCCACCCGAAGATCGACCTGGCGCGCAACACCTGCCTGCTGCCCTGGGGCACGGAGCTGCCGCTCGACCCCTTCTTCGGCGTCATCGGCACCGCGCCGCCGCCGGAATGGGGCGTCTGCAGCACCAACGTACCGCGCGCCTTCGGCGGCAACATGGACAACAAGGAGCTGAAGCCGGGCACCACCCTCTACCTGCCGGTCTTCAACGAGGGCGCGCTGTTCTACGCCGGCGATGGCCATGGCGTGCAGGGCGACGGCGAGGTCTGCATCACCGCGCTGGAGACCGGGCTGAAGGGCCGTTTCCGGCTGACGGTGCGGAAGGACCTGCAGTTCAGGATGCCCTTCGCCGAGACGGCGATGCACCTGATCTCGATCGGGCTGGACGAGGACCTCGACGACGCGGCGAAGCAGGCGGTGCGGGAGATGGTGCGGGAGATCTGCGTGCGCACCAACCTGTCGCGCAACCAAGCCTACATGCTGTGTTCGCTGATCGGCGACCTGCGGGTGACGCAGACGGTCGATGGCAACAAGGGCGTGCACATGATGCTCGCCAAGACCTACCTTTGACGCCGGCTGGGGGGAACGCGCCATGGATCTCGGGCTGAGCGGCAAGCGCGCGCTGGTGACCGGCGGCACCAAGGGCATCGGGCGCGCGATCGTCGACCTGCTGGCGGCGGAGGGCTGCAGCATCGGCCTCTGTGCCCGCAACGCGGCGGAGGTGGAAGCCACCGTCGCGGCCTTGCAGGCGAAGGGCACCACGGCGACCGGCGCCGCGCTCGACGTGTCGGATGGGCCGGCGCTGCGCGCCTGGGTCGCCGAGAGCGCCGCGGCGCTGGGCGGCATCGACATCGTCGTCGGCAATGTCAGCGCGCTGTCGGTCGGCGGCGACGAGGCCTCCTGGAAGGCCGGCTTCGCCACCGACATCATGGGCAGCGTCGTGCTGGTGGATGCGGCGATGCCCTTCCTGGAGACATCGGGCGCCGGCTCGATCGTGCTGATCTCCAGCGTCTCCGGCCGGGAGATCGACTTCGCCGCCGGTCCCTATGGCGCCTTCAAGGCGGCGCTGGTGCATTACGCGCAGGGGCTGGCCTTCCAGCTCGCGCCGAAGGGCATCCGGGCGAATGCGGTCTCCCCGGGCAACACCTATTTCGCAGGCGGCATCTGGCCGCGTATCGAGCGCGACATGCCCGCCTTGTTCGCGGAGGCGATGAAATTGAACCCGATGGGCCGCATGGGAAGGCCGGAGGAGGTGGCGAATGCCGTCGCCTTCCTCGCCAGCCCGGCGGCCAGCTTCATCACCGGCACCAATCTCGTGGTCGACGGCGCCCTGACGCGAGGCGTCCAGCTCTAGGGAGAAGACGAATGCATCGCAGGAATTTCCTCGCCGCCGCCGCCGGTGGCCTGGCCGCGCCGCTGGTCATGCAGCATGCCGCGCTCGGTGCCGACCCGATCAAGGTCGTCGGCATCCATGATGCCTCGGGCGGGCTCGACATCTACGGCAAGCCGATGATCGCCTGCCTGGACTTCGCGGTGGAGGAGATCAATGCCGCCGGCGGGCTGCTCGGCCGGCCGATCTCGGTGACCAACTACGACCCGCAGTCGAACATCCAGCTCTACACCCAGTTCGCCACCCAGGCCGCGACCAAGGACAAGGCCGCCGTGGTCCACGCCGGCATCACCTCGGCCAGCCGGGAGGCGATCCGGCCGGTGTTGAAGCGCTACAACACCTTGTACTTCTACAACACGCAGTACGAGGGCGGCGTCTGCGACCGCAACGCCTTCTGCACGGGATCGACGCCGGCACAGAATGTCAGCCGCCTGGTGCCGCACGTGATGAACAAGTGGGGCAAGAAGATCTACATCCTGGCGGCCGACTACAACTACGGCCAGATCACCAGCAAATGGGTGACCAAGTTCACCCGGGAGAATGGCGGCGAGGTCGTCGGGCTCGACTTCTTCCCGCTCGACGTCACCAATTTCGGCCCGGCGATCCAGAAGATCCAGGCCGCGAAGCCGGACATCGTCATGTCGGTGCTGGTCGGCGGCGCGCATATCTCCTTCTACCGGCAATGGGCGGCGGCGGGGATGAAATCGCGCATCCCGATGGCCTCCACCACGCTCGGCGGCGGCAACGAAAGCCTGGTGCTCTCGCCCGAGGAAGGCGACGGCATCATCAGCGCCTTCAGCTACTTCCAGGAGGTCGACACCCCCGCCAACAAGGCCTTCCTGGCGAAGTTCAAGGCCAAGCTCGGCGCCAACACCCCCTATCTCGGCGGCGAGCTGGCGATGCGCAGCTATGTCGGCGTGAACCTCTGGGCCGAGGGCGTCAGGCGCGCCAAGTCCATCGACCGGATGAAGGTGATCGAGGCGCTGGAATCGGGCGTCAGCTTCGCCGGTCCCCCGGGCCTGACCACGCTCGACCCCAAGACCCACCACACCACGGTCGACGTCTTCATCGCCGAGGTTAAGAACAAGGGCTTCCAGGTGCTGGAGACCTTCCCGCAATCGCCGCCCTCCGACACCCAGTCGGTCTGCGACCTGCAGAAGGAGCCGAACGCCAACAAGCAGGTGGTGGTCGACATCAGGACCTGACCGGCCGATGGACGCCATCCTCGCCACCGGCATCCAGGCGCTGACTGGCATCGCCTCGCTGCTGCTGGTCAGCCTCGGCCTCGCCATCGTCTTCGGCATGATGCGGGTGATCAACCTGGCGCATGGCGAATTCCTGATGCTCGGCGCCTACAGCGCGATCCTCGCCGTCGAGGCCGGGGTCAACCTCTGGGTGGCGATGCTGGTGGTGGCGCCGGTCTGCGTCGGGCTGCTCGGGGCGGTGGTCGAACGCCTGGTGATCCGCCGGCTCTATGGCCGCATGGTGGACACCATGCTGGCGACCTGGGGGCTGTCGCTGGCGCTGATCGGCGCGGTGACCATGATCTTCGGCAACAGCGTCGCCGGCTTCTCGGCGCCGCTCGGCAGCGTGCAGATCGGCGTCTACTCCACCTCGGGCTACGGGCTGTTCCTCATCGGCGCGACCGTGGTGCTGCTGGCCGCGGTCTGGGCGGTGCTGCGCTTCACGCCCGTGGGTCTGATCGCGCGCGGAACCATGCAGAACCCGGGGATGGCGGCTGCGCTCGGCGTGCCGACCGAACGGGTCTATGCGCTGAGCTTCGCCGCCGGCGCCGCGGTCTCCGGCCTCGCCGGCGCGCTGATGGCGCCCTTCTCCGGCGTCGTGCCGACCATGGGCACGGCCTATATCGCCAAGTCCTTCATCACGGTGATCACCGGCGGTGCGGCGATGCTGGCCGGCACCGGCTCGGCCTCGGTGCTGCTCGGCGGGGTCAACACCATCGGCACCTTCGCCTTCACGCCGGTCCTGGGGGAGGTGCTGATGCTCGGCGTCGCCATCCTGCTGCTGCGGCTGCTGCCGCAGGGTATCACCGGCCGCTTCTTCCGGCGGGCACTGTGATGGACAGGCGCCGCGCCGCCTTCCAATGCGGCCTCGCGATCTTCGCCGCCGCGGTCGCCGCCTGGTGGCTGCCGCAGGTGCTGGAGCTGTTCTCGATCATCAACGCCACCGTCTATACGGCGATGGCGGTCCTCGCCCTCAGCCTCGGCCTGGTCTGGGGCTTCGGCGGGATCCTCTGCTTCGGCCAGGCGGCCTTCTTCGGGCTCGGCGGCTATGCCTATGCGGTCGCCGCGCTGAACTTCGCCGATGCCACCTGGGCGATCCCGGTCGCGCTGCTGGTGCCGACGCTGGTCGCCGCGGCACTGGGCTACGTGATGTTCTACGGCCGGATCAGCGATGTCTACATGGGCGTCATCACGCTCACGGTGACGCTGATCCTGTTCAACTTCACCAACTCGACCGCCGGCGAGGAATGGCGCATCGGTGCCGCGCCGCTCGGCGGCTTCAACGGCATCCCGGCGACGCCGCCGCTCAACATCCCCGGCGACCCCGGCACGCCGCTGGCGCCGGAGCAGATCTTCGTCCTCGCCATCGCCTGCCTCGCCGGCTGCTACGTGCTGTGCAAGCTCATCCTGCGCAGTCCTTTCGGCCGGGTGGTGGTGGCGATCCGCGAGAACGAGCTGCGCGCCTCGCTGCTCGGCTATGACGTGCGGCTCTACAAGCTCGGCATCTTCACCATCGGCGGGGCCATGGCGGGGCTGGCCGGGATGCTGTTCGCCAATTGCGTCTTCGTCAGCCCGACGATGTTCTCCCTGGCCTATTCCGGCCAGATCATCATCTGGGTCATGGTCGGCGGGGTCGGCACGCTGTTCGGGCCGGTGGTCGGCGCCATGCTGCTGCAGGCGCTGACCGCCTGGGCTGGCACCCTGCCGAACATCAACCCCAACCTGATCCTCGGCCTGGTCCTGGTCGGCGCCGTCCTGCTCATCCCGCGCGGGCTGCAGCCGACCTTGGCCGCGCTCCTGCGCCGGCGGGAGGCGCCATGACCGCGCTGCTGGCGACCGAGGGGCTGACCATGCGCTTCGGCGGCGTGGTCGCCGTCGATGGCGTGACGCTGTCCATCCAGGAACGCGAGCTGCGCTGCCTGATCGGCCCGAACGGCGCGGGCAAGTCCACCTTCTTCCGCTGCCTCACCGGCCAGTACCGGCCGACCGCCGGCCGGGTGCTGTGGCGGGGCAGGGACATCGCCGGCCTCGAGCCGCACGCGATCGCCCGCCTCGGCATCGGCATCAAGACCCAGGTGCCCTCGCTGTTCGACGGGCTGACGGTGCTGGAAGGCGTCACCCTCGGCGTCCGCCGCAAGCATGGCGAGCGCGAGGCCCGGCGCCGCGCGCTCGCCGCGCTCGACCGCCTCGGAGTGGCCGACCTTGCCGGGGCTACGGTCGGGCTGCTGGCGCATGGCCAGCGCCAGCTGGTCGAGCTCGCCACCGTGGTGGCGCCGGCGCCGGACCTGATCATCCTGGACGAGCCCACGGCGGGGATGAGCGCCGAGGAGACCGCCGGCACCGCCGCGCTGATCCGGGAGATGAGCCGCGACCATGCCATCGTCGTGGTGGAGCACGACATGCAGTTCATCCGCGCCATAGCCCAGACCGTCACCGTCTTCCACCAGGGCAAGGTGCTGGTCGAGGACACGGCGGCGGCGGTGCTGGCCGACCCGCGGGTGCACGACGTCTATCTCGGCCGGCCGCCGCAGGCGCGGCAGGCGGTGCCGGCATGATGGAGGTCACCGGCCTGGTCTCGGGCTATGGCCGCATCGGCGTGCTGCACGGGCTCGACCTGACGGTGGGCGAGGGGAGCTGCGTCGGCATCCTCGGGCACAACGGCATGGGCAAGACCACCCTGCTGCGGACCATCATGGGGCTGCTGCCGGCCAAGGCGGGGCGCATCACGCTGGACGGCACTGGGATCGAGCGGCTGCCGACCCATGCCCGGGCGAGGCTCGGCCTCGGCTACGTGCCGCAGGGGCGGCTGATCTTCCCGGCGCTCTCGGTGCTCGACAACCTCCGCTTCGCCATCGTCGCCAAGGGCGGGGCGGAGGCGCTGATCCTCGAGGAGATCCTCGATGAATTCCCCGAGCTGAAGCGGCTGCTCGACCGCCCCGGCGGCGCGCTCTCGGGCGGGGAGCAGCAACTGCTCTCGCTCGCCCGCGCGCTCTGTGGCCGGCCGCGCCTGCTGCTGCTGGACGAGCCGACCGAGGGCATCCAGCCCTCGATCGTCGAGGCGATGGTGGAGCGCATCCATGGCCTCCGCCGCCGCGGCCTGTCCGTGCTGCTGGTCGAGCAGAACCTGGATTTCATCCAGGCGCTGTCCGACCGCATCCTGCTGATCCAGCGCGGCCGGATCACGCGGGAGATGCCCCCGGCCGCGCTGGCCGACCCTGCCCTGGTGCAGGAATTCGTCGGCACCCACGCCTGAACCCCGAAGGAGGAACGACCATGCCGCTCGGAACCCTGAGGCTGCCGACCACGGATGAGCTGCGCAAGGTGGCCGGCGAGCTCGGCATGACCATGTCGGACGACGAGCTGGCGCAGCACCGCGCCTGCCTCGAAGGCGGCATCGCCGCCTACAACATCGTCGACCAGCTGACCGACGAGGTCCCGGAGGTGAAGTGGCCCCGCACCCCGGGGCGCCGCCCGACCGCGGCCGAGAACCCGCACAATGCCTGGTACGTCAAGTCGACGATCGAGGGCGCCCCGACCGGCAAGCTGAAGGGCAAGAAGGTCGCGGTGAAGGACAACATCTGCGTCGCCGGCGTGCCGATGATGAACGGCGCCTCGACGCTCGAAGGCTATGTGCCCGATGTGGATGCGACGGTGATCACCCGCATCCTCGATGCCGGCGGCACCATCGTCGGCAAGACGGTCTGCGAGTATTTCTGCTTCTCCGGCGGCAGCCACACCAGCGCGCCGGCCCCCGTCCACAACCCGCACCGCATGGGCTATTCGGCCGGCGGGTCGTCCTCCGGCAGCGGCGTGGTGGTGGCGCTGGGCGAGGTGCCGATGGCGCTCGGCGGCGACCAGGGCGGCTCCATCCGCATGCCGGCCTCCTTCTGCGGCATCTACGGCATGAAGCCGACGCATGGGCTGGTGCCCTATTCCGGCATCATGCCGATCGAGCTGACCCTCGACCATACCGGGCCGATGACCAACACGGTCGAGGACAATGCCCTGATGCTGGAGGTGCTGGCCGGCCCGGACGGGCTCGATCCGCGGCAGTACTCCACCGCGCCGGTGCCGGCCTACCGCGACCAGATGGGCAGCGGCATCAAGGGGATGCGGATCGCCCTGGTGAAGGAGGGCTTCGGCCACCCGCAGTCGCAGGAGGCGAACGACGCCCTGGTGCGGGAGGCCGCCGACCGGCTGCGCGGCCTCGGCGCCGTGGTCGAGGAAGTCTCGATCCCCATGCATGCGCTGGGCGCCGCCATCTGGCTGCCGGTGGCGGCCGAGGGCGCGACGGTGCAGATGATGCATGGCAACGGCTTCGGCTTCAATTGGCAGGGGCTCTATGTCAACTCGCTGCTCGACGCGCACAGCGCCTGGCGCGGCCGGGCGGACGAGCTCTCCGAGACGCTGAAGAACACCATGCTGCTCGGCCATTACATGGTGACGCGGCATCGCGGGCACTACTACGCCAAGGCGCAGAACCTGGTCCGCCGGCTGCGCCGCGCCTACGACGACGTGCTGGCGCAGTACGACCTGCTGGCGATGCCGACCTTGCCGATGGCGGCGACCAAGCTGCCGCCCGCCGGCGCCTCGACCACCGAGATCATCCAGCGGGCCTTCGAGGTGCTGCCCAACACGGCGCCCTTCGACTGCACCCACCATCCCTCGATGAGCATCCCCTGCGGCCTGGCGGACGGGCTGCCGGTGGGGCTGATGCTGACCGGCAAGATGTACGACGAGGCGACGATCTACCGCGCCGCCGCGGCCTTCGAGGCCGGGGTCGACTGGAAGTCGCTGACCGCGAGTTGAATGCCTGTTTCGAGACATGGCAAGGAAAGATCGGGGAGGGAAAAGTATTTCCTCTCCGAACCCCGCCCTTCCTTCTTGTGGGCCTGGCATCCGCCGCGCGACAGGTGCCGACTCGGCGAAACAGATGAGGGGCCCGGGGAGAACAGCTTCTCCCCGGCCTTGCTGAGTCGCACCGAAATACCTGCTTCTCCGTGAACGGGCAGGGGGGCGGCCCGCCTCGCGCGAGGCCGGGTCCGGACCCATATCCGCCCCTCTAGAGAGAGAGAGGGAGCGAGAGCATGAGTTGGCAACCCGCCGAGGACCCCGCCGCCACCGCCGCGCCGCCCAAGGATGTCGAACTGGTCATCATCCCCCGCGCGCATGACGTGGGCGGGTTCGAGGTGCGCCGGGCTTTGCCGGCACCGCAGCGGATGCTGGTCGGGCCCTTCATCTTCTTCGACCAGATGGGGCCGGGGGAGTTCCTGGCGGGGAAGGGGCTGGACGTGCGGCCGCACCCGCATATCGGGCTGTCCACCGTCACCTACCTGTTCCAGGGCTGGATCCAGCACCGCGACAGCCTGGGCTCCGACCAGCCGATCCTGCCGGGCGACGTGAACTGGATGACCGCCGGGCGGGGGATCACCCATTCCGAGCGCAGCAGCGCCGCGGACCGGCTGGCGACCCGGACCATGTCCGGCATCCAGTCCTGGGTGGCGCTGCCCAAGGCCGCCGAGGAGACCGCGCCGGCCTTCCACCACCACCCGGCCGCGACGCTGCCGCTGGCGGAGGAGGGCGGGCTCACGCTGCGGCTGATCGCGGGCGAGGGCTGGGGGATGCGGGCGCCGGTCGAGACCGCCTCGCCGTTGTTCTACGCCGATGCGGTGCTGGCCCCGGGCGCCCGGGTGCCGCTGCCGGACCGGCATGAGGAGCGCGCCGCCTATGTGCTGCAGGGATCGGTCTCGGTCGGCGGCGACAGCTTCGAGCCGGGCCGGATGCTGGTGTTCCGCGCCGGCGACGGGCTGGCCCTGACCGCGGGACCCCAGGGGGCGCGGCTGCTGCTGCTCGGCGGCGCCGCGATGGACGGGCCGCGCTACGTCTTCTGGAACTTCGTGAGTTCGTCGCGCGAGCGGATCGAACAGGCCAAGGCGGATTGGCAGGCCCAGCGCTTCGCCAAGGTCCCCACCGACGACCAGGAGTTCATCCCGCTGCCCGAGACGGTGCGGATGCGGGCGGGGACGCCGAGCCAGGGCTGAGGCAAGGGCAGGGGGCGGCTTGGAGGCCGCCCCCAGCACCACGTCACCCAGAGCATGTTCACGATATGGACGCAAACGTTCTGCAAAATCAGCGTCCTTGGGCGGCTTGTCGCCAGCGGGAGTGAAGATTTTTCAGATTTTTGTTAAGAATTATCTTGTTTATCAAAACGAATCTGCGGGCTTCCGGTGCGCCATGAGCGCGTGTAAATTGCTTTACGGTGGGCCGTTCAGCCGGGCAGGAGCCCCTTTTCCGACCGCTTCACCGCCTGCCATTCCGCCTCCATGGCCTCCAGCCCGACATCGCCCGGCGCCATTCCCCGCGCCGCCAGCCGCTGTTCCACCCCGGTGAAGCGCCGCGCGAATTTGGCATTGGCGCCGCGGAGGCATTCCTCCGGGTCGAGGTCCAGCTTGCGGGCCAGGTTGGCGAGGACGAACAGCATGTCGCCGACCTCGTCGGCCAGCCGGGCCGGATCGGCCTCGGGCAGCTCGGCCCGCAACTCGGCGGCCTCCTCCTCCAGCTTGTCGAGCACCGCGGCAGGTTCCGGCCAGTCGAAGCCGACCCGCGCGGCGCGACGGGTCAGCTTGTTGGCGCGCATCAGGGCGGGCAGGCCCTCGGGGATGCCGGCCAGGGTGCCGGTCTCGGCCCGGGCGGTGCGCTCGGCGGCCTTCTGCACCTCCCAGGCCGCGGTCTGGGAGGCGGCGTCGCGGACCGTTGCGTCGCCGAAGACATGCGGATGGCGCAAGACCATCTTCCTGTGAATAGTTTCCGCGACATCGGCGAAGGAAAAGCTTCCTCCCTCCTCCGCGATCCGCGCGTGGTAGACGACCTGGAACAGCAGGTCGCCGAGCTCGTCCAGCAGCGCGGCGCGGTCACCGCGGCGGATGGCATCGGCGACCTCGTAGGCTTCCTCGATGGTATAGGGGGCGATGGTCTCGAAGCTCTGCACCTGGTCCCAGGGGCACCCGCCGACCGGGGCGCGCAGCCGGGCCATGGTGTCGAGCAGCCGGGCCAGGGCGGCCTCGGGGCCAAGGGGTGAGGTCTCGGGCATGGGCGGGTCTCCGGCGGGTGCGGCCCAACAGCAGAGGCACGGCGTGCTGGCAAGGGGCCGGATCCTGCGGCGTCTGGACGGGAGAGCAGGCGGGGCGCCGCGCCGGCGCCAAGCCTGCCGACAGACCCGTCGTGGTACGTACCGTCCACATGGCACAAATGCCGCATAAGATATATTATGGAAAATAAAGCCCTGGGGACAAGTCGGGGGAAAGCCGGTCCGCGCCTGTGGATGGCGCCGGGCTTCCCGTGGCTTGGTGCGTGGATGCGGTCCCCCTGGCCCCCCGGCCAGGTGCTCAGCCTCGCCCAGCCGGCGGCGTGGCGGAACTCAGGTCTTGCTGCTCAATGTTTCAGGCGGCGCTGGCCGGCACCTCCAGCACCATGCCGTCGAAGCCGGGCTCGACGCCGGGCGGCAGGTCGCGCAGCAGGCTCCGGTAGTCCATCGCCGGGCCCATATGGGTCAGCACCGTGCGCCGCGGCCGCAGCCGCGCGACCCACTCCAGCACCCGGTCAAGGTTGGCATGGACATGGTGCGGCCGGTGCTGGAAGCAGCCGACCACCCAGGTGTCGAGGCCTTCCAGGGCCGCCAGGCTTTCCTCCGGCAGGTTCACCACGTCGGTCGAGTAGCCGAAGCCGCCGATCCGCAGGCCCAGCGTGTCCATCACCCCATGGTCCTGCCGGAAGACCTCCACCGTCATGCCGGCGGCCTCGAAACGTTCCCCGAACGCGATCCGCTTTGGTTCGAGCGCGGGACGAAAGAAGAACTCGGTCGGGCCGATGAAGGCGTAGTCGAACCGGTCGTCCAGCTTCTGCAGCGTGGTCCGGGTGCCCCAGGCATCGATCGCCCGGCCCAGCGTGCGGTTGACCTGGCGGATGTCGTCGATGCCCAGGATGTGGTCGGCATGGGCATGGGTGAACAGCACCGAGTCGAAGCTGCCGATCCGGCAGGCCAGCATCTGCTGCCGCAGGTCGGGCCCGGCATCCACCAGCAGCCGGCCGGCGCGGCCTTCGATCATCGCCGCGGTCCGCGTGCGACGGTTGCGTGGCTCGCCCGGGTCGCAGTCGCCCCACTCCCCGCCCCCGTCCCGGCCGCCCAGCAGCGGCACGCCGCCCGAACCGCCGCAGCCGAGCAAGGTGACGCGCAGCAAGGCTCAGGCCGCCTTGGCGAACAGGCGGAAGAAATTCGCCGTGGTCAGCGCCTCCGCCTCGGCGATGCCGAGGCCGCGGGTCTCGGCCAGCACGCGGGCGGTATGCGCGACATAGCCCGGCTCGCAGCGCTTGCCGCGCAGCGGCACCGGCGCGAGGTAGGGGCTGTCGGTCTCGACCAGGATGCGGTCGGCCGGCGCCTCGGCGGCGATGGCGCGGATCTCCGGCGACTTCGGGAAGGTCAGGATGCCGGAGAAGGAGAGATACCCGCCCATCGCCAGCGCGCCCCGCGCCAGCCCGGCGCCGGAGGAGAAGCAGTGCAGCAGGAAGGGAAAGGCGCCGCCGGCCGCCGTTTCCTCCTGCAGGATCGCCAGGATGTCCTCGTCCGCCTGGCGGGCATGGATGCAGACCGGCAGGCCGGTTTCGCGCGCCGCCCGGATATGCCGGCGGAAACCCTCCTGCTGCGCCTCCCGCGGCGCCTTGTCGTAGAAGTAGTCGAGCCCGCACTCGCCGATGCCGATGATGCGCGGGTGGTCGGCCAGCGCCACGAGCTCGGCGGTGGTCGGCATGCCCTCCGGCTCCCCGGCATTGTGCGGGTGGACGCCGACGGTGCCCCAGACATCGGCGAAGCGTTCGGTCAGCGCCTTGACCGTCGCGGCCTGGCCGACCCGGGTGCCGATCGTGACCATGCGGCCGACCCCGGCCTCCCGGGCCCGGCCGAGGATGGCCTCGATCTCGGCTTCGGTGAAGTAGTCGAGGTGGCAGTGGCTATCGACCAGCATCTTGTTACGCCGCATCCTCGATCTTGCGGAACAGCGGCGCCGGCGGCGGCAGCGCGGTGCCCTCGGGCAGCGGCACCGCCAGGTCGGCGAGGCCCCTCGCCTGCTGCGGCACGCCGAGCTGGTCGAGCATCGCCGCCGTCGTCCCCGGCATGAAGGGCTGCAGCACGGTGGCGAAGACCCGCAGCGCCGAATGCAGGTGCCGCAGCACCACGCCCATCCGCACGAGGTCGGTCTTCTTCAGCGCCCAGGGCGCCTGCAGCGTGATGTAGCCGTTGGCCGCCCGCGCCTGGGCCATGATGGCCTCCAGCGCCAGGTGGAATTCCTGGGCCTCCAGATGTGCGGCGACCGCTGCCGGCAGCGCGATCAGCCCGGCCAGCAGCTCGGCATCGGCCTCCGTGCCCGCGGCCACGGCCGGCAGCCGGCCCTCGCAGTTCCGCTGGATCAGCGACAGCGTCCGGTTCGCCAGGTTGCCCAGCGTATCGGCCAACTCGCCGTTGTTGCGGCTCATCAGCGCCGACTTGGCGAAGTCGCCGTCGTTGCCGAAGGGGACTTCCCGCAGCAGGAAGTAGCGCAGCGGATCCAGTCCGTACTGTTCGATCAGCGCCAGCGGGTCGATGGCATTGCCGAGCGACTTCGACATCTTCTGCCCCTCGATCGTCCACCAGCCATGTGCGAAGACGCGCTTCGGCGGGGCGATCCCGGCGGCCTCGAGGAAAGCCGGCCAGTAGATGGCGTGGAAGCGGACGATGTCCTTGCCGACGAAATGCACGTCGGCCGGCCAGAATTTCCAGCGCTCGGCGCCGGTGTCCGGGTAGCCGGCGGCGGTGACGTAGTTGGTCAGTGCGTCGAGCCAGACATACATCACATGCGCCGGGTCGCCCGGCACCGGGATGCCCCAGGTGAAGGAGGTCCGGCTGATCGAGAGGTCCTGCAGCCCCGACTTCACGAAGCTCATCACCTCGTTGCGGCGCGACGCGGGGGCGATGAAGCCGGGATTGTCCTCGTAGTAGCGCAGCAGCCAGTCCTGCCACTTCGACAGGCGGAAGAAGTAGGACGGCTCCTTCACCCAGGCGACCGGGGCGCCGGAGGGGGCATATTTCACCCCGTCGCGTTCGACGAGCTCGTCCGGCCCGTAGAAGGCCTCGTCGCGGACCGCGTACCAGCCCTCGTAATGGCCGAGATAGATCTCGTCGCGGCGGACCAGCTCCTCCCACAGCGCGGTGCAGGCGGCCTTGTGGCGCGGCTCCGTGGTGCGGATGAAGTCGTCGTGGCTGAAGCCCATGCGCTCGGCCAGCAGGCGGAAGCTCTGGCTCACCTGGTCGGTGAAGGCCTGCGGGTCCATCCCGGCATCCTGCGCCGCCTTCTCGACCTTCTGGCCGTGCTCGTCGGTGCCGGTCAGGAAGAAGACGTCATGCCCCTCCAGCCGCTTCCAGCGGGCCAGCACGTCGGTCGCCAGCGACGTATAGGCGTGGCCGATATGCGGCTTGTCGTTGACGTAATAGATCGGGGTGGTGAAGTAGAAGCTTGCCATCGCTGGGCCTTTTCAGCGGATCGGAAGCCAACCGAGGCCGGTCAGCACCGCCTGCTTGCGGTCGAGGTTCAGTCGCTCGGTCTCGTCGGCCAGGCGGCCGAGCTTGTCCCACAGGGTCGACCAATCGGCAAGCGAACGCCCGGCGATCCAGGGCGGTGCCGCCCCCCCTCGCCCGGCCTCCCGCACCCCGGCGGCGATCGCCCGCCGCAGCAAGGTGAGGAACAGCGTGAGCGCCGCGGCGTCGCGCTTCCCGGCGATGGCATCGGCCATCGCATGGGCGCGGCGCGGGTCGGGCCGCGGCAGCTCGGCCAGCACCGCCTCGACCATGCCCTGCAGCACCAGCCCCTCGCCTTCCGCCAGGACCAGCGCCTGGCCGGGGCAGCCATCGGCGATGCCGGCCAGGCCGAGGCGATCCGGTCCCGACATCTCCGGCAGCCACTGCGTCAGCAGCCGGTGCATCACGGGTTGCGCCAGCGGGAACAGGTCCAGCCGCCGGCAGCGGCTGCGGATGGTCGGCAGCAGCCGGTCGGGCGCGCTGGTGACCAGCAGCTGCACGGTGCGCGGCGGCGGCTCCTCCAGGGTCTTCAGCAGGATGTTGGGGACCACGGCACGGTCGACCCGCTCCAGCTCCTCCACCACCAGGGCGCGCCAGCCGCCCTCGGCCGCGGTCATCGCCATGAAGCGCAGCGCGCCGCGCGCCTCCTCGGCCCGCAGCACCTCCTTCGTCCCGCCCTTGCTGCCGAGGCTCGGGGCCAGGGTGAACAGGTCGGCATGGGCGCCGGAGGCGACGCGGCGGAAGGCGGGGTCGGCCTCGGCGACCTCCAGCGGCGGCCGGCCCGGCACGGCGGGCGGCATCCCCGCCAGCAGGAAGCGGGCGAAGCGATAGGCGAGAGTCGCCTTGCCCACCCCGGTCGGGCCGGCGATCAGCCAGGCATGGTGCAGCTTGCCCGAGCGCGCCGATTCCTCGAGCGTGCGGGCGGCATCGTCATGGCCGACCAGGTCGGGATTGGCGCGGGGTTCGGGCGGGGGACTCACGCGGGCAGGTTAGGCCATGTGCCGGCCGGCGGGAACGGCAGCGGGACCGGGATCAGCCCTTTCGGGCGGCGTCGGCGGGGCGTTGCGCCTGCTCCCGCGCCCGCCGGGCGCGATCCTTGCGTTCGTCGAGCAGGACGGAGCCCCAGACCACGCCGACGAGCGACAGCGCGATGATCAGGTTCGCCGAGAGGAGTTCCAGATTGAGGGTCATTCCAGCCTCCGCAGCGTTCGTCGGGCCATGACATGCAGCGCATAGGCCGCCGCACCCCAGATATAGGCATTGGCGACCACATCCGCCACGGCAATCCGGCCCGGCAACAGGGTCAGCCCGGCCAGCGGCAGGATCACGCCGGCATTGAGCGCCGCGGTCGAGGCGCGGTCGATCGCGTTCGCCCGGAGCTTGACCTGCTCGACCTCGCCCAGGCTCACGCGCCGAGCCGCGCCCGCACCAGCCGCAGGATCTCGGCCGCCACACCCTCCGGCGCCGCGGTCGCGTCCACCACCGCGCAGCGCGCCGGCTCGGCCGCGGCGATGGCGCGGAAGCCGGCGCGGACCCGTTCGTGGAAGGACGGGTCCAGGGCTTCGTAGCGGTTGGTCTCGCCCCGGGCGGCGGCGCGGGCCAGTCCCTCGGCCGGGCCGATATCCAGCACGAGGGTCAGGTCGGGCGCCAGGCCTTCCAGCGCGACCGCGGCCAGCGCGTCGAAGACCCCGCGCGGCACGCCCTGGCCGTAGACCTGGTAGGCCATGGTGCTGTCGGCGAAGCGGTCGGAGATCACCCAGGCGCCGGCGTGAAGCGCCGGGCGGATGGTCCGCATCACGTGTTCCCGCCGCGCGGCGAAATGCAGCATGCATTCCGCCACCCCGTCCCAGGGCATGTCGTCCCCCTTGGGCCCCAGCAGCACGCCGCGGATCGCCTCGGCGCCCGCGGCACCGCCCGGCTCCCGCGTCCGCACCACGCGATGGCCGGCGGCGACCAGCGCCGCTTCCAGCAACCGCGCCTGGGTGGACTTGCCCGCCCCCTCGCCGCCTTCCAGCGTGATGAAGCGGCCGCGTGCCATCAGCTGCCCGCGAACCAGGAGCCGATGACCGCCGGGATGCGCGGCAGCAGGCCGAGCCGCTCGACATCGGCGCCCGCCAGCAGCGGCAGTTCCAGGTTGGGCACGCCCTGGCCGGAGACCAGCAGCTTGCCGAGTTCCTGGCCCTTCAGCACCGGCGCCTCGACCGGGGCGGCGTATTGCAGCCTGGCCTGCAGCTTGTTGCGCCAGCTGCGCGGCAGGGTCACCACCATGTCCTGGCCGCCGACCAGCGGCACATGGCGGCTGGTGCCGAGATGCACCGGCACCTCCTCGACCACCTCGGCGGCCTTGAACAGCACCACGTTCTCGAATTCGCGGAAGCCCCATTCCAGCAGCCGCTCGCTCTCCTCGGCCCGCGCCTTCATGCTGGGCAGGCCGTTCATCACCAGGATCAGCCGGCGGTCGCCGCGTTTCGCGCTGGCGGTCAGGCCGTAGCCGGCCTCCTCGGTATGGCCGGTCTTCAGCCCGTCGGCGCCGGGAACCCGGGCCAAGGCGGGGTTGCGGTTGTCCTGGCTGATGCCGTTCCAGGTGAAGCTGCGCTCGTTGTAGACCTTGTAGTATTCGGGGAAGTCGGCGATGATCCGCTTCCCCAGCCGGCCCAGGTCGCGCGCCGTCATCCGGTGCTCGGGGTCAGGCCAGCCGGTGGCGTTGCGGAAGTTGCTGTCCTTCAGGCCGATCCGCTTCGCCTCCTGGTTCAGCAACTCGGCGAACTGGCTCTCCGACCCGCTGATCGCCTCGGCGAAGACCACGCAGGCATCGTTGCCGGACTGCACGACCACGCCGCGCATCAGGGCCTCGACCGGCACCTGGTTGCCGATCTGGACGAACATCTTGCTGCCGCCCATGCGCCAGGCCCGCTCGCTGACCGGCAATTCCTGGTCGAGCTTGAGCCGGCCCTTCTTCAGCATGTCGAAGACCACGTACATGGTCATCAGCTTCGACATCGAGGACGGCGGCATCCGCTCGTCGGCGTTCTTCTCCAGCAGCACGGCCTCGGTGTCGTAGTCGATGATCAGCGCCTGGCGGGCGATGGTATCGACCGGGCCAAGCGGCGTGGTCGCCGGCGAGCCGGGCGGCGGCGCCGGGCTGCGGGCGGCATTGCGGCCACCCGCCTGGGGGCGCTGCTGCGCCAGGGCCGGCAGCGGCAAGGTGCCGGCGGCGAGCGCCGCCGCCGCGGGGAGCAGGACGGCGCGGCGGGAGGCGCCCTTGGGTTCGGCGCGGGACGACATGGCGGGGAGGACTCCGGCGGGCTTCGCTCCCCCCGCATACGCGGTTCTGGTGACCCGCTTCAAGCGGTTGTGCGGCCTCATTCGACCAGCAGCTTAACCTCCGGCAGGCCGGCCGCCAGCACCGCGGCAACCGCCCGGTCGGCGCTGGCGGCATCCGGATAGGGGCCGAGCCGGACGCGGTATTGCGGCTGGCGGCCCTGGCCGAAGGGCTCGACCCGGGCGCCGATGCGCTGGGCCTGGCGCAGCGCCAGGTCGCGGCGGAAGAATGTCCCGGCTTCCACCTGCAGCCCGCCGGGCATGGGATGACGTTGCCGCAGCGTCTCGGGCAGCGGGTTGGGTGGCAATTCGGCGGCTGCATCCACCACGGTCGCGGCGCTGCGGCCGGCCGGCGCCGCGCGCACCCGCTCGGACTGGCGGGCGCCGGGGAGCGGCGCCAGGGTCTCCCGCTCGACGGTTGCCGCCGGTGCCGCCTCCACCTGGGCGCCGCCCCGCTCATCGGTGGGCAGGCTGCGGGCCAGGGCGCGGCTCGGCGCATCGTCCACGGTGACGCGGACCTGGGCGGTGCCGCCGCCGGGGATGCCGAGCAGCGCCGCGGCGCGGGCCGACAGGCCGATGACCCGGCCGGGCTGCACCGGGCCGCGGTCGTTGACCCGGACCTGCAATTCGCGCCCGTTCTCCAGGTTTAAGACGGTGACGATGGCCGGCAGTTGCAATGTGCGGTGCGCGCCGACCAGCCGGGCGGGGTCGAAGATCTCGCCGTTGGCGGTGCGGCGGCCGGCGCGCGCATCCGGCAGCACGGCGGCGAGGCCGGTCTCGATGCGGCCGAATTCCTCCTTCGGGTAGGACCAGAGCCCGCCGAGGGAATAGGGCTCGCCCAGCATGTAGCGGCCGTCGGGCTGCGGCGCCGGCGCAGGGGTGCAGGCGGCCAGCGCCAGCCCGCCGGCCAGCACCGCCCGGCGGAGCCGCCTCATCCGAAGCGGTCGGACAACAGGCCGACGGCCAGGCCGTAATTCACCGGCGGGTTGTAGCGCCGGATGACCCGCAGGTTGTGGTGGCCGAGGAAGACCTGGCCGCTGCCGCGGTTCGGCCGCACGATCGTCGCTTCCAGCTCGGAGGCCGGCAGCGGCCCGCCATCCTCGGCGCGGAAGCCCAAGCGGCCCCAGTCACGCAGGCTGCGCTTGGTCTCGGTGTCGGCGTCGTCCAGGCTGAAGCCGGCGGGTGGCCGGACCGCGCGGCCCCAGGGCTCGCCTTCGCGCCAACCGGATTTCTGGAAGTAGTGGGCGATCGAGGCCAGCGCGTCGGCCCGGCTGTCCCAGATGTCGCGTCGCCCGTCGCCGTCGAAGTCGACCGCCATGCGCTCGAAATTCGTCGGCATGAACTGCGGCTGGCCCATAGCGCCGGCCCAGGACCCGGTCATCCGCCCCGGCGCGATATGGCCGCCGTCGAGCACCCGCAGCGCGGCGAGCAGCTCCTTCCTGAAATACGCGGCCCGGCGGCCTTCCCAGGCCAGGGTCGCCAGGGCTTCGACCACCCCGAAGCCGCCGGTATTGTTGCCGAAATTGGTCTCGACGCCCCAGATCGCCACGACGACGCGCGGCGAGACGCGGAAGCGGGTCTCGATCGCCTGCAACAGGCTGCGGCTGTCGTTGTAATTGCGCTGTCCGTTGGCGATCCGCGTCGGGTTCACCATGATGCGGTCGCGGTATTCCTCCCAGGTCAGGAAGCCTTCGGCCTGGCGCCGGTCCAGCTCGATGACCCGCTGGTTCGGCTTCAGGCCGGCGAAGGCCCGCTGCAGGGTGGCGGCGGAGATGCCGCCACGCCGTGCCTCGGCCCGGACGCCTTCGAGGAAGGCGTCGAAACCGGACTGGGCCCGAGCAAGCGGGATGATGACGGGAACGGCGGCAAGCGCCGCGACTCCGCCGAGAACTGTGCGCCGTACGAGCATGGACGCGGCAATGCCATGCGGGCCGGGCCACCGCAACGCGAATGGCATGGCGGCCCGGCGATCCTCGGCGTCGGCGGGCCCTGGCCAAGCGACCGACGTCCCGGCTTGGCCGGGCGCGCCGCGCATCCTAGGATCATCGCAATCCTTGGGAGCACGTCCATGCCCGCCGTCACCGCCGAGCTCGCCGCCTACTGCGCCAGCCTCGACTTCGCCACCCTGCCGCCCGAGGTGCAGGAGCGCACCCGCTTCCTGGTGCTCGACCTGGTCGGCAACATCGTCCGCGGCCGGCACGACGCGGAATCCACGCCGGCGCTGCTGGCAGCCGCCCGGGCACTGGGCCTGGCGGCCGGCGGCTCGGCCGTGCTGGGCGATTCCGCCCGCTACACCCCGGCGGGGGCGGCCTTCCTGAACGGCGCGCTGGCCCATAGCCTCGACTTCGACGACACCCATGCGGCCGGCACGCTGCATCCGGGCGCCCCGGTGATCCCCGCGGCACTGGCCGCGGCCGAGATGGTGGGCGCCAGCGGCCACACCGTGCTGTCCGCCATCGTCGCCGGCTACGAGGTCACCTGCCGGCTGGCCGTCGCCCTGCCCGGCGGCGACCACTACGACCGCGGCTACCACCCGACCGCGACCTGCGGCGCCTTCGGCGCGGCCGCCGCCGCGGCCCGGGTCTTCGGGCTGGACGCCAAGGGGATGCAGGACGCCTTCGGCATCGCCCTGAGCACCGCCGCCGGCAGCCTGCAATTCCTTGCCAACGGCGCCTGGACCAAGCGCTTCCAGGTCGGCTGGTCGGCGATGAACGGTCTGGCCTCGGCCACGCTGGCGCGCGAGGGCTTCCGTGGCGCGGCCGAGGCCTTCGAGGGCAAGGCCGGGTTCCTCCGCGCCTATGCGCCGAACCCGATCCCCGAGCGCGCGCTGCAGGGGCTGGGCACCGAGTTCGAGCTGATGCAGACGGCGGTGAAGCCCTACCCGTCCTGCCGCTACGGCCATGCCGCGGTGGATGCGGCGATCGCGCTGCGCGCCGAGCTCGGCCTGAAGCCGGAGGAGATCGAGAGCATCACCATGGGCCTGCCCAACAAGGGCATGCTGCTGGTCGGCGCGCCGCTGGCCTACAAGCAGAACCCGCAGAACGTGGTGGACGGCCAGTTCAGCGGCCCCTTCGTGGTCAGCTGCGGCCTTGTCTTCGGCCACATGGGCTGGGACAGCTACGCCCATCTGCAGGACCCGCAGGTGCGCGCGCTGCTGCCCAAGGTGAATTGCGTCGAGGACCCGGAGGTAGAGGCGCTGTTCCCGACCTACATGTCGGGCAAGCTGACGGTCCGCGCCCGCGGCCAGGACCATGTCCGGCTGGTGAAGGTGGCCAAGGGCGAGCCGGAGAATTTCCTCACCGAGGCGGAGCTGCGGGCCAAGTTCCACGGCCTGGCCGATGCGGTGCTGGGCGCCGACCGGGCGGCGCTGCTGGCCGATGCGGTGGTCAATCTCGACAAGGCGGCGGACGTGAACGGGGTGATGCGGCTCGGCGCGCCGATGATGGCGGCGCGGCTGGCCGGGGAATAGCCCGCAGGAATGCCGCCGGGGTGCCTTCCGGCGCGGGGTGCCGCAGGCTAGCTTGCGGCCGCTGGATGGGTGGCCGAGCGGTCTATGGCTCCAGTCTTGAAAACTGGCGTGCGGGCAACCGCACCGTGGGTTCGAATCCCACCCCATCCGCCAGATAAGATTTCAGGATTGAGCGCTTCGCCTGGCTTAATGATCCGGCAATCCCGCCGCGCTTCATGCGGTTCAGGAACAGTTTGGGCCGCACGGATGATGACCGATCGGAACCGGCGCGATCAGCGCGATGCCCTGACCGGCACCGCGACGCTGCCGGCGATGCACCGTTTCCTCGAAGCCGCACTCGACCTTTCCGAGCCGCAGGGGCCGCGGGTCGCGCTGCTCGCCATCGGCATCGACGGGCTCGGAAGCCTTACCGCCCGGCATGGGCCGGAGATCGGCGACGCCGCGCTGCTCGCCATCGCCGATCGGCTGAGGGGCGGGCTCCGGGCCCATGACCTGGTCGGCCGGTTGCCGGAGGGCTTCTGCATCTGCATCCCGGAAGCCCTGACCACCCAGGCGCGCAGCACCGCGGAGCGGCTGCAGCGGATGCTGGAGACAGCCCCGCTGGCAACGCCCCAGGGGCCCATAGCGCTACGCTGCAGTCTCGGCCTGGCGCTCGGCCACGGTCCGGGCAGTTCGGCCCAGGCGCTCATGGACCGCGCGCGGGCGGCGCTGGCGGCGGCCCAGGAAGCCGGCGGCAGCCGCATCATCCTGGATCAGTGAGGCCCGGCGCCAGGACCGCCGCCGGGCCAACTCGTCAAGGTCTGGGGCCTCTGCTATCCCCCAGGCGCATTGAACGTGCTGCGTATCGAACAGCCAGGTGCTGTCGCGGCCCAAGGCCTATGAGGTAAGCGAGGGCATGGACCAGACGATTCCCGGCCTCTCCTCCATCCTGGGCAATGCGGAAGCCTATGAGGACATCATCCTCCGCCTGTCCCGCGCCGTCCTGCAGCCGGGCGACCTGGCGCTGGACGGCGGCGCCGGCCGCGGGCGCGATTCCCTGGCCATGGCGCAACGCGTCGGCTCCGCCGGCCGCGTCCTGGCCTGCGAGCCGATCGGCTGGCTGGCCGAACGGCTTGAGCGGGATGCCCGGCTGCGGCAGTTGCCGCAGCTCAAGGTGCACGCCGTGGCGCTCGCCGACAGGGCGGGCGAGCGGGAATTCCACTGGGTGCGGAACGGCGATGCCTATAGCGGGCTGCGGCCCCGCCCCTACCCGATGGCGCCCGACACCGCGCTGACCCCGGTGCCCTGCACCACGATCGACACCCTGCTGGCCGGGGAGCAGCGGCGCTGGCGCTATGCCAAGCTCGACCTGCAGGGCGGCGAGCTGCCGGCGCTCTGGGGCGGCGTCGCGACCATCGCCAGGCATCGCCCGTTGCTGGTGTTCCAGAATTCCCGCGCCGCCGCCGCCGCCGCCTATGGCTACGACCCGGCGGCCTTCTTCGCCGCCTTCGCCGGGCTCGGCTACCGCGTGCTCGACCTGTTCGGCCGGCCCTTCGGTCCTGCCGACTGGCAGCGGCCGGACATCCCCTGGTACGGCATCGCCGTCGTCGCCGGCAGCGAGGCCGAGGCGACGCTCCAGGCCGAACTCGGCCGCATCCTGCAGGAGGCGGCGCACCGCGCCGCCGATCCGGGCCTGGCCGATTTCGAGCCCTGGCTCGCGGCCGAGCCGCGCGACGAATACCTGGACACCCATCGGCGGCGCTACCTGGAGACCTGGAAGCGTGCCGCGCCGGCCCTGATGCCGGCGCGCGAGGTGGTCGAGCTGGGCGGACTCTCGAGTATCGGCCGCTTTGTCGAGGAGCAGCGCGGCGCAGTGCTGCGGCCGATCGAGGGCGACCTGCGCTTCCCCTTCGCGGCGCTCGACGACTCCGCCGACGCCATCCTGGCGCTGGAGGTGCTGCAGCACCTCAACGACGCGCATGCCGCCGCCGCCTCCCCGGGCGAGCTGCGGACCTTCCTGAAGTCAGGCGCGGTCAACCTGCTGCGGGAGAGCCTGCGGATCCTCCGCCCGGGCGGCTGCCTGGTGCTGACCACGCCGAACATCACCTCGCTCGAATCCATCGGCCACCTGCTGCGCCGGCGGCATGCCTTCAACTACCCGCCGCATGTGCGGGAATATGCCCCGGCCGATGTCATCGCCATGGCCGAGGCCGCCGGCTTCGTCGTGCAGGTGGCGGAGACCTTCCGCGCCTGGTACCCGCCGCAGGACATCGACCGGGCGGCCCTCGCCGCGGGGCTGCGCGCGCTCGGCTTCGACATGACGGACCGGGAGGACGACACCTTCTTCCTGTTCCGCAAGCCAGGGCCCGGCGTGACGCCGACGGCGTGGCAGCCGGCGACCGCCGCCCCGGCCGCATCCCCGGCGCCGCCGCGGCCCGCCCTGCCGCCGGTGCGCACCGCCGACGGCAGCATCGTCGACACCGCCCGGCTCTTCGCCCTGCAGGAGAGCCACAACCTGTTCGAGGATATCATCGCCGGGCTCTACGGCGCCGTGCTGCGGCCCGGCGACCTGGCGGTGGATGCCGGCGCCAACCACGGCCTGCACAGCTATCCAATGGCAGCCCGGGTCGGCCCCGCCGGGCGGCTGCTGTCGATCGAGCCGATCCCGGTGCTGGCGGACGCGCTCCGCGCCGGCGCGGTGGAGCGCGGCCTGCCGCAGCTCGAACTGCACCAGGTCGCGCTGTCGGACCGCGAGGGCACGGCGGAATTCCACTGGATCCGCAACGCCGATGGCTACAGCGGCCTGCAGGCGCGCGACTACCCCTTCCAGCCGGATGAGCAGAAGCTGTCGGTGCAGACCGTGCGGCTGGAGGGGCTGCTGGAGGGGGCCAGCCAGCCCTGGCGCTTCATCAAGCTGGACCTGGAGGGTGGCGAATTCCGCGCGCTGCAGGGCGCCGAGCGGGCCCTGGCCGTGTCCCGGCCGGTGATCGTCTTCGAGAATTCCCGGCAGGATGCGGCAGATGCCTATGGCTATGACCGCCATGAGTATTTCAGCTACTTCACCGGGCTGGGATACCGGCTGTTCGACCTGTTCGGCCGGCCGTTCCGGCTGGAGAGCTGGGACGACCTGGGCCATCCCTGGTACTTCATCGGCGTCGCCGCGGACGGGGCGGACGAGGCGCTGGTGACGGCCAGCCTGCCGCGCATCATCGGCGATGCGATCGCCACGATTCGCTGAGACGGTTGGCCGGAAGGTGTTTCGGCAGGCTAGGATGCGCCGGTGAACATCCTCGCCCCACCGCGCGCCCGCCTGCCGATCGAGGTCGTCTTCGACCTGGTCTGCCCCTGGTGCTTCCTGGGCATCCGCCGGCTGCGGCGGATGCTGCGCAGCCGGCCGGACGTGGCGGCGGAGCTGATCTGGCGGCCCTTCCTGCTGAACCCCGACCTGGCGCCGCAGGGGGTGCCGCGGCAGGAATACCTGGTGCGGAAATTCGGCGGCGAGGAACGCGCCCGCCGGCTGCACGGGACCATCGCCGAGCTGGGCCGGGCGGAGGGGCTGGATTTCCGCTTCGACCGCATCCGCCGGGTGCCGCATTCGCTCGACGCGCACCGGCTGGTGCGCTGGGCCGGCCGCTTCGGCATGGCGGATGCGACGGTGGATGCGGTGTTCGAAGCCTATTTCATGGATGGCGTGGATATCGGCGATGGGGCGGCGCTGGCCGCGATCGCCGGGCGGTTGGGGCTGGATGCGGCGCTGGCGCGGCGCTTCCTGGCGACGGTGGCGGAGGTGGAGGCGGTGCATGCCGACAACCTCCGGGCGCATCGGCTGGGGATCAACGGCGTCCCCTGCTTCGTGGTGGCCGGGCGGCACGCGATCGCCGGGGCGCAGGAGCCGGAGGTGCTGGAGCGGCTGCTGGACGTGGCGCTGGTGGAGGGATAGCCCCGGACTGGAATTTCGGTATGAATAGACCAATGCCGACCGCTATACAGAATGCAGTTTTTGTTATTGGATATTTTTTGGCATACCAATAATGTAGTTGCTAATGCACATAAGTATTTAATTTATATTTAAAATTATTGAGCGGTAAGGATCGCGCGGCAAATTAATTGTGGCGGCCAATTCTCTCCCTCTGACCGGCGATCTTCATCTTATATGGTAACTCAGATTGTTGCGTGCTACATATCTAAACTCGGCTGCTTGGAGATTTGACGATGGAAAGCAGCATCGTAGCTTCTGAAACGTTTGAGATTGATGGATTTCAAATCATATTAGACAAGAACGCCCTCAGCGATTATAATAAAATGGCAATAAAACGTGGATTTTGGGAGTCCGAAAAACGAAAGCTAGCCACCAAAGTAATGGAAACTAGTCGCCGTATTCTTGAGTGCGGGACCTGTATTGGGTTAGTTTCTATGAAATTGGCAAAAATTGCTGGTGCAGAAAATGTCTTTATCTATGATACGAATCCGATACCGCTTGGGTTGGCGCAATTGAATTTCGAGCAAAATGAGCTGCCGTTGTCACTTGAAGATGCAAGATTGGCGAGCGGCAAAAATTATGCCACAAAAAATCCAATGGTTAGTTTCTATGTGAATAACGGCGCGGTTATTCCGTCTAATACGACTTTGCACCGAAATAAAAACAAAATCAGTGTGCTGGTACGTTGCAATGAAAATAAATGCGCGCGCCAGAAATGTAACTTACTTTTTGTGGATATCGAGGGAGCTGCAACTGATCTTTTAAATGGTGATGACTTAAATGCGGTCAATAAAATTGCGATGGAGACTCATAATCATAAGATTAGGCGAAAGAAAATAAATGATACAATCTGCTGTTTATTGAATAAAGAGCTAAATTTTGACTCTACCCTTACAGATCACGAGATAGTTTTTCTTTACAAGGAGGCGCCTTAGAGTGAAATTGATTGAATGAATTGCGGTCAATTGCCAACATTACATATATTTTCTTTTCCCCGCCAGAACCGTATGGTCTAGATATGTACAGAGCAGAAGAATGAAAATCCGCTTTATCATCTCGCACCCGACATCGTATCTTTTTGGCGAAGTGCGACAAGCAATCATTGCTGATGAGCTTATGCGCCTCGGCCATGACGCGGCTATTTATCGATACCATAATCGCCCTGATGTAAAATGCGAACGATTTGATAATCGTGTTCCCATTACGTACTTTCCCACTGATGACCCGGGAGCGCTACCCCACAGAACCGTTTCTAGCGTGCTGGTCGAACGGATTCAGGCAGACAGTCCGGACCTTCTTATCTTCAAGGGACTTGGGTACGATGTTATCGCTCACGTGCTGAACCAGATATCCGTCGGTACTATGCGGGTCGGATTGATTCTAGGCGGGATGGCCGTGGATCCAATGTTGGCGCGCGCCGACTTCGTGCTGACGGAAAGCCAGGGGCAGATCGATGCCATCCACAAGGCGCTTGGCCGCCCGTTGCCATGCCGAACCCTTGCGAAATATCTGGACTGGGATTTGGCGGACAGGCTTTACGCCGCCCGGCGGGCGGGAGCGGTGCCTGATTTTGATATCGTCAATGTCGGTAGCTTCGAACCGCGCAAGAACCAGATTGCTTTGAAGGCTTTTTTTGGGCGCTACCGCATAGCCATGGTCGGCGACGGCGAGTGCCTCAACGCGGTCAAGCAAGCCGCGGTAGGTATGCCGGATATTCACCTACTCGGCGGCTTACCGAACGATGCCACGCTGGAGATCATCGGCAGGTCGCGCCTCATGGTGCATGCGTCACTATGGGAGGGTGTACCACGGGCCATTTACGAGTCGCTGGCCTGTGGTACTCCGGTTGTCGCGCATGGCTTCGCCATTCAGGAGCGCTACGAGGGCACCCGCGCTGTACGGCTTGTTAACACGGACGAGTTGGTCCCAACCACTGAGGCACTGCTCGCTGATCCAGTATTTCTGGCCGAAATGGCGGAAGAAGGTCGCGCTTATGCGAAAGAGAGGAATGGTGCACACCATCTCCTTGAAGCGGCGGAACATATTTTGACAATGGCGAGCGTCTGCCAAGACTAAGATGGAGCCACATCGACCGACAAAAGGTGAATGTGTAGTAATGGGAACGGTTCAGCCCCTCGCGGCTCCCATCCCCACCAACACTCGCGGCACCCGCCACGGCTGCACCAGCCAGCGATACGCCACCAAGGACACCACCGTCGCCGGGAGCCAGATCGCCAGCACCGCCACCGGCTCCCCCCAGCCCAGCGGCAGCACCAGCACGCCCAGCGCCAGCACCGGGACATGGTGTAGCACGTAGACCGGCATCGTCGCCTCCCCCAGCCAGGCCATCGCCTTGCCAGCCGGCGGCGGGTGCCGCCCGGCATAGCCCAGCGCCGCCCCGGTCGAGCCCCAGGCACACAGCCCGACCCCTAACCGCCCGGGCACGGACGGCCCGCACCAGACCACCAGCGCCAGCCCGGCCAGCGCGAGGGCCAGCAGCCCCGGCGCCTCCGCCCGTAGCCGCGCCTCCAGTCCCGGCCAGGCTGCCAGCACCCCGCCGAGCACGAAGAGCGCGGCGAAATACCCCAGGTTCGCCCAGTCCTGCGCCAGGTTCGGCAGGAAGGGCCAATAGGCCCCGGTCCCCGCCACCAGCCCGGCCAGCAGCGCCGCCGGCGCATAGCCGACAGCGCGGCCCGGCACCGCCTCGGCCAGCGGCCGGCGCGCCAGCCATTGCAGCAGCGGCAGCAGGGCCAGGGAGATGAGGAAGAGGTAGGCCAGGAACCACAGATGCGACCAGGTCATCAGGTTCAGCCGGGTCAGGTAGCGCGGCAGGAATTCGAGGAAACCGTAATCCGGCGGCGGCACCAGACGGAAGCCGCCGATCCGCAGGTCGCGGCCCTGGCCCAGCTCGATCCACTTGATCACCGGGCCCAGCAGCAGGATGCCGGCGACCAGCGGCAGCAGCACGCGGGCCAGCCGGTCGCGCAGGTAGCGCCCCGCCGCCCGCCGCCGCAGCGAGGCCACGGCCGACCAGCCGGCCAGGGCGAAGAAGATCGCCAGGGTGGCGATCCGCATCGCCTCATAGGCCACCGTCGCCACCGCCCAGGGTTCAGCGCTTTTGACGTGATAGCGCGGCTCGGCGGCGAAGATCAGCAGGGCATGGGCCAGGATCACCGCGCCGCAGACCAGGATGCGGAGCAGGTCGAGATCGGTGCGGCGGGCGCTGGGTTGGGCGGCGGGCATGCGCCGGATTGCGGCAGGCGGCCGTCGCGCCGCTAGTGCCGGGCGAACACACTCCAAAATAATTCGCCTATCGGTCGGGATTCAGGCCGCCCTGCCCTGCCCCGCCACCTTCACCAGCGCCACCAGCAGGTCCTTGGCGACGCGGACCCGCTGCGGCAATTCCATCTCCCGCAGCAGGGCCAGCTTGTGGTCCGGCCGCAGCTTGACCAGCCCCTTCTGCGCCGAGACCCAGTTCACCAGGCCGGCCGGGTTGCGGAACTGGTTCCTGAAGAAGCTCAGCACCACGCCCTTCGGCCCGGCATCCACCTTCTCCACCCCGGCGCCGCGGCAGAGCGCCTTGATGGCGACCACCTGCAGCAGGTTCTCGACCTCGGCCGGCAGGGTGCCGAACCGGTCGGCGAGCTCGGCCGCCATGGCCTCGATCTCGGCCTCGGTCTGCAGCGTGCCGATGCGGCGGTAGAGGCCGAGCCGGACCGGCAGGTCGCGGACGTAGTCCTCGGGGATCAGCACCGGCAGGCCGAGGTTGATGTTGGGCGACCAGGCGCCGGCATAGTCGGCTTCCGACTTCTTCTTCCCGTGCTGGCCGGCCTTGATCTCGTTGACCGCGTCCTCCAGCATCTGCTGGTACAGTTCGATGCCGACCTCGCGGATATGGCCGGACTGCTCGTCGCCCAGCAGGTTGCCGGCGCCGCGGATGTCGAGGTCGTGGCTGGCGAGCGTGAAGCCGGCGCCGAGGTTGTCGAGCGTCTGCATCACCTCCAGCCGCTTCTGCGCCGCCGCCGACAGGCGGTGGGAGGCCGGCCAGGTCAGGTAGGCATAGCCGCGCTGCTTGCCGCGGCCGACCCGGCCCCGCAGCTGGTAAAGCTGGGCCAGGCCGAACATGTCGGCGCGGTGGATGATCAGCGTGTTCACCGCCGGCATGTCGAGCCCCGACTCGACGATGTTGGTGGACAGCAGGATGTCGTGCTTGCCGTCGCCGAATTCGGTCATCACCCGTTCGAGGTGGGTCGGCGCCTGCTGGCCATGCGCCTCGACGATGCGGGCATCGGGGACGATCTCGCGCAGCCGGGCGGAGACCTTCTCCATGTCCTCCAGCCGGGGCACCACGCAGAAGACCTGGCCGCCGCGGAAGCGCTCGCGCTGGATTGCCTCGCGCAGCACCACGCCGTCCCAGGGCATGATGAAGGTGCGGACCGCCAGCCGGTCCACCGGCGGGGTGGCGATGATGCTCATCTCCCGCACCCCGGTCAGCGCGAGCTGGAGGGTGCGGGGGATCGGCGTCGCGGTGAGGGTGAGGACGTGGACGTCGGTCTTCAGCGCCTTCAGCCGTTCCTTGTGGGCGACGCCGAAATGCTGCTCCTCGTCGACGATGACCAGGCCCAGGTCGGCAAACTCCACCCCCTTGGCCAGCAGCGCATGGGTGCCGACGACGATGTTGATCGAGCCGTCCTTCAGCCCCTCGCGGACCTTGATGGCATCCTTGGCGGTGACCATCCGCGACAGCTGGGCGATGGTCACCGGCATCCCTTCGAACCGGGCGGTGAAGGTGCGGGTGTGCTGGCGGGCGAGCAGCGTGGTCGGCACCACCACCGCCACCTGGGCGCCCGACATCGCCACCACGAAGGCGGCGCGCAGCGCGACCTCGGTCTTGCCGAAGCCGACATCGCCGCAGACGAGGCGATCCATGGGGCGGCCGGCGGCCAGGTCCTCCAGCACGTCGGCGATGGCGCGCTGCTGGTCCTCGGTCTCGGCGAAGGGGAAGCGGCTGCAGAATTCGTCCCAGACGCCCTCGGGCGGGGTGGCCAGCGTGCCCTCCCGCGTCGCCCGCTCGGCGGCGATGCGGATCAGCTGCCCGGCCATGTCCTGGATGCGCTGCTTGGCCTTGGCCTTCCGGGATTGCCAGGACGACCCGCCCAGCTTGTCGAGGGCGACACCCTGGCCTTCCGAGCCGAAGCGCGACAGCACCTCGATATTCTCGACCGGCAGGAACAGCTTGTCGCCGCCGTCGTAGATCAGCCGCAGGCAGTCATGCGCCGCGCCGTTGACCTGCAGCGTCGCCAGCCCGTCGTAGCGGCCGATGCCGTGGTCCTGGTGCACCACCAGGTCGCCCTGCTCGATGCCCGTCGCATCGGCGATGAACTGGTCGGCCCGCTTGCGGCGCCGCGGCGGCCGGGCGATCCGCTCGCCCAGCAGGTCCTGCTCGCCGACCACCGAAAGCCCGAAGCGGGTGCCGGTGGCGCTCGGCGGCGCCAGGAAGCCGCGTTCCAGCCCGAGCACCGCCAGCGCCACCACGCCCTTGGGCAAAGTGGCGATATGGGAGAAGTCGTCCACCGGCTGGGCGGCGACCCCGTTCTCCCGCAGCAGGTTGCCCAGCCGTTCGCGCGAGCCCTTCGTCCAGGCGGCGACCACCGGCCGCCGGCCCTGCTCGAACATCACCTGGGCATGCTCGGCATAGGCCAGGAAGACGTTCTGGCCCTGGGTCCGCGCCTCGGTGAACAGCCGGCCCGGCCGGCCGCCGGCCTCCAGGCCCTCGGCGCCATCCGGCTTGCCGAAGGGGGAGAAGCGGAAGACCGGGCACGGCGCCAGCATGCGTTCCCAGCCGGCGCGGGTCAGGTACAGCCCGCCGGGCGGCGCCGGGCGGTAGGGCACCTCGCCCTCATGGGTGCGGACCGGGACCCGGCGGGCCTGGTAGTGGTCCTCCACCATCTCCAGCCGGGCGGTCAGCACGTCGTCGGCCTGGTGGTCCAGGCTGATCGAGGCGCCGGGCAAATAGTCGAGCAGGCACTCCATCCGCTCGTGGAACAGCCCGGCCCAGTGCTCCATGCCCGGATGCTTCCGGCCGGCGCTGACCGAGGCATAGAGCGGGTCCTCGGCCGCGGCATTGCCGAAGAGCTCGCGGTAGGCGCCGCGGAAGCGGGCGATCGATTCCTCGTCGAGGAAGACCTCCCCCACCGGCCGCAGCCAAAGCTCGGCCAGGGCCGTGCCGCTGCGCTGGGTGCCGGTGTCGAAGCGGCGCAGGCTCTCGATCTCGTCGCCGAAGAGGTCGAGCCGGACCGGGTCCGGCTCGCCGGCCGGGTAGAGGTCGATGATGCCGCCGCGGACGGCGTATTCGCCCGGCTCCATCACCGTCCCGGTGCGGCCATAGCCATTGGCCTCGAGGAAGGCGGTCAAGGCCTCCGGCTTCACCCGGCCGCCCTTCTTCAGCAGCATGGTGGCGCCGAGGAACACCTCGCGCGGCGGCACCTTCTGCACCAGGGCATTGACCGTGGTCACCACGATCCGCGGCCGGGTCCCCGGCTCCAGCAACTTAGTCAGGGTGGAAACCCGCTCCGCCACGATCTCCGGATTGGGCGAGACCCGGTCGTAGGGCAGGCAGTCCCAGGCCGGGAAGCGCAGCACCTCGACATCGGGCGCGAAGAAGCCGATCGCCTCGACCAGCCGGGCGGTGCGGGCGTCGTCGCGGCAGACATGCAGCACCGGCCCATCGGCCTCCGCCCGCCGCCGCGCCAGCAGCAGGGCGTCGAAGCCTTCCGGCGCGCCGTGGACAACCAGCCCATGGGTCCTGGTCTGCACCTCGCTCATCGCGGCCGCAGTTCCGCCGGCAGGCCGGCGCCGGAGCCGGCGCATTCCACCGCCATGCGGTCCAGCATGGCGCAGCGGCAGCCGGCCGGGATCTCCCGGCGGCCGGTCAGCCAGTCGGCCAGGTCGACGTCGGGGTATTCCAGCACCGCCTCCAGCTCGTCCAGCTCGGCCTCGGTGAAGCTGGCGATGTGGCTGCCGACGAAGCGGCCGATCATCAGGTCGGCTTCCTTCGTGCCGCGGTGGTGGGCGCGGAAGACCAGGCGGCGGCGGCGGGGGTCGAGGATTTCTGTTTCGGGGGCCATGTCGTCACTGGGTACGGGGACTGGCATATAGGCGTGCATGGGAATCCTGTCAGCCCGACGCAGCATACACCGCGGAAGTTGCGCGTGACCGGGGATATGCCGGCCGATCCGCAGCTGGTGCCGTTGCTGGAACCCTTGGCCGGCCTGCCCGGGGTCGGGCCGATCATCGCCAAGCGGTTGCGGGAGGCCGTGGGGGGCGAGCGGGTGCTCGACCTGCTGTTCCATCTGCCGGAACGTTATGCCCAGCGAATCCGGGTGGACAGCCCCGTCGAGGCCCCGCTCGACGCCGAGGTGATCCTGCCGGCCCTGGTGACCGGGCTGCGGGCGGCGCGGTCGAAGCTTGGCCGGCCCTATGTCGAGGTCCGCGCCGAAGCCGCCGGGAAGCGGCTGCTGATCCGCTACATCAACGGCAACCTGGGTTGGTTGCAGAAGCTCCTGCCGCCTGGGACGGAACGGCTGTTCGGCGGCAAGGTGAAGGTCGAGGCCGGCGTCTATTCGATGATCAACCCGCTTTCGGCCACCGGGCCCGAGGGGCTGCCGGAACTGGAGCCGGTCTGGCCGTTGGTGAAGGACCTGCGGCTGGCCCAGGTGGCCAAGGCCATGGCCGCGGCCCTGGACCGGCTGCCGGACCTGCCGGAATGGCAGGACGCAGCGCTGCTGCGGCGGGAGGGCTGGCCCGGCTTCGCCCCCGCGCTGCGGGCGGTGCAGCAACCGGTGGTGGCGCCGCCGCCCCCCACCCGCACCCGCCTGGCCTATGACGAGGCGCTGGCCGGGCAGATCGCCCTCGCCTTGGTGCGCCGCCGGGTGCGGCAGCGGGCCGGACGGGCGCTGGTCGGCGACGGCCATCTGCGGGCCCAGGCCCTGGCCGCCTTCGGTCATCCCCTCACCCCGTCCCAGGCGCATGCCCTGGCCGAGATCGATGCCGACCTCGGTGCGCCGCATCGCATGCTGCGCCTGCTGCAGGGCGATGTCGGCGCCGGCAAGACGCTGGTCGCGGTGCTCGCCCTGCTGCGGGCGGTCGAGTCGGGCGCCCAGGGCGCGCTGATGGCGCCGACCGAGCTGCTGGCGCGGCAGCATGTCCGCACGCTGGACCGGCTCTGCACCCCGGCGGGCGTGCGGGTGGAGCTGCTGGCCGGCAGCGTGAAGGGGGCGCAGCGGAAGCGGGTGCTGGGGGGGCTCGCCAGCGGCGCGGTGAACATCGTGGTCGGCACCCATGCGCTGTTCCAGGAGGGGGTGGAGTTCCGCGACCTCGGCCTGGCGGTGGTCGACGAGCAGCACCGCTTCGGCGTCGCCCAGCGGCTGATGCTGGCTGAGAAGGGCGACAGCGCCGACATGCTGGTGATGACCGCGACGCCGATCCCGCGCACCCTGCTGCTGACCCAGTGGGGCGAGATGGCGGTCTCGCGGCTGACCGGCAAGCCGGCCGGCCGGCAGCCGATCACCACCACCCTGCACGGGCTGCGCCAGCTGGACCAGGTGGTCGGCGGCATCGCCCGGGCGGTGGACCGCGGCGCCCGGGTCTACTGGGTCTGCCCGCTGGTCGAGGAGAGCGACACGATCGACTTCGCCGCCGCCGAGACCCGCTACGCCGAACTCTCCGCCCGCTTCCCCGGCCAGGTCGGCCTGGCGCATGGCCGGCTGGAGCCGGATGTGCGGGAGGCGGCGATCCGCGCCTTTGCCGCCGGCCAGACCCGCATCCTGGTGGCGACCACGGTGATCGAGGTCGGCGTCGACGTGCCGGAGGCCACCGTGATGGTGGTGGAGCATGCCGACCGCTTCGGCCTGGCCCAGCTGCACCAGCTGCGCGGCCGGGTCGGCCGCGGGACCGCTGCCAGCTACTGCATGCTGCTGTACGACGAGGCGCTGGGCATGACCTCGCGCGAGCGGCTGCTCATTCTGCGCGACACCGAGGACGGCTTCGTCATCGCCGATGCCGATTTTCGCCTGCGCGGCGGCGGCGAGGCGCTGGGGACGCGGCAATCCGGCCTGCCGGTCTTCCGGCTGGGGCTGACCGAGGCCGAGGCGCAGGAGGGGCTGATCCTGATGGCCAACCGCGACGCCGCCCTGCTGCTGGAGAAGGACCCGCTGCTGACCGGACCGCGCGGGCAGGCGGCGCGGGTGCTGCTGGCGCTGTTCGGCCGCGACGCGGCGATGGGGACGCTGCGGGCGGGATGACGCCGGGTCACTGATACACAGCGTTGCAACCAGGGGCTTAGCGCTCCCTTGCAAAGCCCTGTAGGCCTTGTACATCGGCGGGTCTGACCGGGTCGGCAAAGGGGGAATCGGCATTGGCCGCGCTGATCGAGATCGAGCGCCTGACCAAACGCTTCGCGGGCTTCACCGCGGTGGACGAGGTGTCCTTCTCGGTCGCGCGCGGCGAGGTGCTGGGCTTCCTCGGCCCGAACGGCGCGGGCAAGTCCACCACCATGCGCATGCTGGCCGGCTTCATGCCGCCGACCTCCGGCACCGCCCGGATCTGCGGCGCCGACGTGGTGGCGCAGCCGGTCGCGGCCAAGCGCAGCCTGGGCTTCCTGCCGGAAGGCGCGCCGACCTACCCGGAGATGAGCGTCACCGGCTTCCTCGCCTTCACCGGCCGCATCCGCGGCTTCAAGGGCGCGGAACTGGCCGACCGGGTCGACCACGCCATGCAGCTGACGCAACTCGAAGGCGTCCGGCTGCAGCCGATCGAGACGCTGTCGAAGGGCTTCAAGCGCCGCGTCGGCCTGGCCCAGGCGCTGCTGCACGACCCGCCGGTGCTGGTGCTGGACGAGCCGACCGACGGGCTCGACCCCAACCAGAAGCACGAGGTGCGCGCGCTGATCCGCCGCATGGCCCCGGAGAAGGCGATCGTCATCTCGACGCATATCCTCGAGGAGGTCGGCGCCGTCTGCACCCGTGCCATCATCATCGCCCGCGGCAAGGTGGTCGTGGACGCGGCGCCCTCGGTGCTGGAACGCCAGGGGCAGACGCTGGAGCAGGTCTTCCGCAGCCTCACCCTCGGGGAGCAGGCCGCATGATGCCCGCCTTCATCGTCGCCCGGCGCGAGCTGTCCGGCTATTTCGCCACCCCCGTCGCCTATGTCTTCATCGTCATCTTCCTGGTCCTGGCCGGCGCGCTCACCTTCACGCTGGGCAATTTCTTCGGCCGCGGCCAGGCCGACCTGCAGCCCTTCTTCTCCTTCGTCCCCTGGCTGTTCCTGTTCCTGGTCCCGGCCCTGACCATGCGGCTCTGGGCGGAGGAGCGCCGGCTCGGCACCATCGAGCTGCTGCTGACCCTGCCGCTGCCGCAATGGCAGGCGGTGGTCGGCAAGTTCCTCGCCGCCTGGGCCTTCTGCGGCATCGCGCTGGCCCTGACCTTCCCGCTCTGGATCACCGTCAACATCCTCGGCGAGCCCGACAACGGCGTCATCCTGGCCGGCTATGTCGGCTGCCTGATGGTGGCCGGCGCCTATCTCGCGCTCGGCGCCGCCGTGTCGGCGCTGACCAAGAACCAAGTCGTTGCCTTCGTCCTCGCCGTCGCGCTCTGCTTCGTCTTCGCTGCCGCAGGCAGCCCGGTGGTGACCGAATTCCTCACCCAGCGCCTGCCGGTGCTGGCCGAGGTGGCCCGTGCCCTGTCGATCTCCGACCGCTTCACCGGCTTCACCCGCGGCGTCGTCGCGGCGCGGGACCTCGTCTTCTTCGCCTCCTTCATCGGCTTCTTCCTGTTCGTGAACGCGGTGGTGCTCGACCACCGGAAGGCGGACTGACGCATGAGCGCGACTTCCATCTCCGGCCGCCGCCTCTGGTCCTCCGCAGCCGGCCTGCTCGCCGCGGCGGTGCTGGCCGTCGGCGTCAACATGCTGGCGGACCGGCTGCTGCCGCGCGCCCGCGTCGACCTCACCCAGCAGCGGCTCTACACGCTGTCCGACGGCACCAGGCAGGTGCTGGCCGGGCTGAAGGACCCGATCACCCTCCGGCTGTTCTATTCGCGCCGGCTCGGCGCCGCGATCCCGGTCTACGGCGCCTATGCCGACCGGGTGCGGGAGATGCTGGCCGAATATGCCGGCCTGTCGGGCGGCAAGGTGAAGCTGGAGGTCCTCGACCCCGAGCCCTTCTCCGAGCTCGAGGACCGCGCCATGGCGCTGGGCCTGCAGGGCGTGCCGGTCGACCAGTCCGGCGAGCAGGTCTATTTCGGCCTCTCCGGCACCAACCTGGTGGACGACGAGCGCTCGATCGGCTTCTTCCAGCCGGACCGCGAGCGCTTCCTCGAATATGACCTCACCCGGCTGGTCTACGACCTGTCCAACCCGACCCGCCCGGTGATCGGGGTGATGACGGCGCTGCCGCTGAACGGCGACCCGCGGGCGATGATGATGCGCAACCCCGCGCTCGGCCAGCCGGCGGTGGCGATGACCCAGCTGCGGCAGTTCTTCACGGTGAAGGACATCCCGCTCGACGCCCCGGTGATCGAGCCGGAGGTGCAGGTCCTCCTGCTTGCCCATCCGCAGAACCTGACGGAGGCGGCGCAATACGCCGTCGACCAGTTCGTCATGCGCGGCGGCAAGCTGATGGTCCTGGTCGACCCGCACAGCGAAAGCCAGGCGAGCAAGCCGGGCCCGGGCGGCCAGCCGCCGGCGGATACCGCCTCCTCGCTCGACCGGCTGCTGAACGCCTGGGGGGTGGAGGCGCCGTCCGACAAGGTGGTGCTTGATCTCCGCGGCGCCTGGCGGGTGCGGGCCAATCCGGGCGACCGGGTGCAGGCGGTGGACTATGTCGCCTGGTACAACCTGCAGGGCGACAGCCTGAACCATGACGACGTCTCGCTGGCGCAGCTCGAGCAGATCACCGTCGCCTCGGCTGGCGAGGTGCGGAAGAAGGACGGCGCGGCGATCGAGTTCACCCCGCTGCTGACCTCCTCCGCCCAGAGCATGGTGGTGGAGGCCGACCGGGTCCGGCGGGAGCCCAATCCGGTCCGCCTGCTGGCCGATTTCCGCGGCGAAAACACCCGCCATGTCCTCGCCGCCCGCATCCGCGGCGAGCTGGCCTCGGCCTTCCCCGGCGGCCCGCCCGCCTTGGCCGAGGGACAGGCGCGCCCGGACGACTTCCCCGCGCATCTCGCCCGCAGCCAGGGTGCGGCCAATATCGTGGTCGTCAATGACACCGACATCCTGGAGGACCGCTTCTGGGTCCGGGTGCAGGACTTCTTCGGCCAGCAGGTGGCGACGCCGTTCAGCGGCAACGGCCCCTTCCTCGCCAACCTGGCCGATACCCTGTCGGGGTCGGATGCGCTGATCTCGCTGCGCTCCCGCGGCGAGAGCCTGCGCCCCTTCGAGCTGGTCGAGGACATCCGCCGCAACGCCGATGCCGAATACCGCCAGACCGAGCGCCAGCTGACCCAGCGGCTGGAGGAGACCGAGAAGCGGCTGCGCGAGCTGCGCCAGGGCACGCCCGCCGCACCCGGCGCCGAGCGCAACCAGAACCAGGCTGCCGTGATCACCCCGGAACAGCGCGCCGAGATCGACCGGGCGCGGGAGGAGATCATCGCCACCCGCCGCCAGCTCCGCGCCGTGCAGCTGGAGCTCCGCCGTGACATCGAGGGTCTGGAGACCACCTTGCGGGTGGTCAACATCGCCCTGGTCCCGGCGCTGCTGACGGCCTTCGCCATCGGCCTCGCCGTGGTCCGCACCCGCCGCCGCGCCGCGGCGCGGGCCTGACGGGAGGGCGCCGCCATGCATCGCCGTCCCCTCCTCCTGCTCGGTGGCGCCGCCGCCGTCTCGGTCGGCGCCGCGCTGCTGCTGGCGCCGCGTGGCATCGACCAGCCGGGCATCGCTCCGGGCAGCCTGGCCTTCCCCGGCCTCGCCGAGCGCCTGCAGGGTGCTGCGCGGATCGAGATCCGCAGGCCGGATGGCGGGCTGGTCCTGGCCCGCCAGGGCGATGCCTGGGTGCTGCCCGACAAGGGCAACTACCCCGTGCGTCCGGAAAAGCTCCGCGAGATGCTGGTCGGCCTGACCGAGCTGCGGCTGGCCGAGGCCCGCACCGCCGATCCCGGCCAGCATGCCAGGCTCGGCGTCGACGATCCCCGCAAGGCCGGCAGCACGGCGCTGCTGCTGCGGGTGCTGGATGACCAGGGCGCGCCGCTGGCGGAGCTCATCCTCGGCCGTCGCCGGGTCCGCACCCAGGGCAACCTGCCGGAGAGCATCTATGTCCGTCGACCCGGCGAGAGCCAAGCCTGGCTGGCCGAGGGGCGGCTGGCGGTCGATGCCGACCCGCAGCTCTGGCTCGACCGCGACATCGCCAACCTGGCCAACGACCGCATCCGCCGCGTCGAGGTCGCCCGCAGCGGCGAGCCGGCTTTGGTCCTGGCCCGCGCCGATGGCGAGCCGCGCCTGCATGTCGAGGTCCCGGCCGATGCGCCGCCGACCGACGAGGTGGCGCTGGACGAGATCGCCCGGGCCTTCGAATACCTCACCTTCCTCGAGGTGAAGCCGGCCGCCGAGATCCCCGGCCAGGCCCTGGGTGAAAGCCGCTTCGACCTGGCCGACGGGCTGACCATCCATGTCGCGCCCAGCCTCGACGCGGGCAATGTCTGGATCCGCCTGCGGGCCGAGGGCGGGGAGGAGGCGCAGCGGCTGAATGCGCATTGGGCGCCCTGGGGATTCCAGGTCGGCGTCTGGAAGCTCAAGGCCTTCGCTCCGCTGGCTGCCGACCTGAAGCCGCAGGAGGCGACGCCGGCGCCGCCGAAGCCATGAGCCGGGAATACCCGGACCGCCCCTGGATCGGCATCGGCGTCGTCGCCTTCGACGGCACCGGGCGGGACCGCGGGGCGGAACGGGTGCTGCTCGTCCGCCGCGGCAAGCCGCCGCGCGAGGGCAGCTGGTCGCTCCCCGGCGGTGCCCAGGAGCTTGGCGAGCGGGCGGAGGCGGCGGCGCGGCGCGAACTGCTGGAGGAGACCGGGATTGAGGTCGGACCGCTGGAGCTCGCCGCGGTCTTCGATTCGATCAGCCGCGATGCCACCGGCGCGGTACGATGGCACTATACCATCGTCGACTACTGCGGCCGCTGGACTGCGGGCGAGGCGCGGCCAGGCGACGATGTCGCGGCCGTCGCCTGGGCGGCGCCGGAGGACCTGCCGACCTATGACCTGACGCCCGATGCGCTGCGGGTGATCGCCGAGGCGCGGGAGCGGCTGTTTCCGGGTTGAGCAGGCCGCCACCCTGTCTGGGCAGAATATTGTTAAGGATGCGCGCCGAACCGTGATATGCGCCTCACCGTACCGTGTCCGAACCGGTTTCCTCGCTGGCGATACTTTCCGCCGCCTGGAGCGTGAGGGGACGGAATGCGGTTGCGGGTCGGGTTGGTGCTCCTGGCGCTCGTCATCGCGGTGTCGGCCCTCTCGCCCATCCTTGGCGTGCCGGTGGTCGGGACCTTCCTCGGCCGCGATGCCGATTTCGCCATCATGGCGCTGCAGATGCTCTCCGCCGCCTGGGCGGAGGGCGTGTTCTGGCCGCGCTGGCTGATGGACACGAATTACGGGCTCGGCGGCACCACCTACTATTCCTATCCGCCGCTGGCCCATTGGGTCGCCGCCGCGGTGGCCCAGGTCACCGGGCTCGGCCCGGCCCCAACCCTCGGGCTCACCACCGGGCTGTGGCGGCTGCTGGCGGTGGCCACCGCCTTCCTCTGGCTGCAGCGACATGTGCCGGCCGGCCCGGCGCTCGCCGGCGCTGCCTTCGGCGCGCTGCTGCCCTATGCGGCCGTGGTCGATCCCTGGCTCCGCTTCGCCTACAGCGAGACCGCGGCGATCGCCCTGCTGCCGCTGCTGCTGCTGGCGCTCGACCGGCTGGCAGCCGGACGCCGGGCGCAGGGGATCGCCGGTGCCGCGCTGGCCTATGGCGCCCTGGCCATCACCAACCTGCCGGTCTGCTGCCTCGCCGCGCATCTCGGCCCGCTCTATGCCTGGGGCCTCGACGGGCGGCGCGGGCTGCTGCGTTGCCTGCTGGCAGGCGGGCTCGGCGCCGCCCTGGCCGCGGCCTTCGTGCTGCCGGCGGTGGGCCTGCTGCGGCACGCCAACTCGGCAAGCCTGTTCAACGACTCCTGGACCGAGAACCTGATGTTCTTCAGCCGGCTGGACGGCAAGCTGCTGGTCATCTGGGGCGCCACCCTGCTGGCCGTCGGGCTTGGGCTCGGCCTGCTGCGGGATGCCGCATCCTGGCCCCGGCTCCGGCTGCCGGGCCTGCTGCGGGCGCTGGCGGTGCTGCTGCTCGGCAGCCTGGCGCTGACCTGCGTGGTCACCCTGCCCTTCTGGCTCACCCTGCCGCAGCTGACCGCGGTGGAGCATCCCTGGCGCAGCAATGCGCTGCTCGGCACCGCGGTCGCCGGCATCGCCGCCCTGGCCTGCGCCGCCCGGCCGCGCCCCCGGGCCCTGCTGGCCGCCGGTCTGGCCATGGCGCTGCTGCCGCCCGCCTTCCTTGCCGGGGTGGTGGCGCTTGGCCATCCCGTCTGGCCGAAATTCCTGCCCGCCGAGCAGCGGCTGGACTTCGCCCGGAGTTACTCCGGGGCCTATTCCTGGGAACATGTCCCGGCCGAGGCAGCCGCCGCCGGCTGGGTCGGCATCACCGCCGGCCATCCGGACCCCTGGGCCCGCCCGCCGCTACCCACGGGTGCCGAGCAAATTCCCGGCGGCTTCCGCCTGCCGCGTGCCGCGGCGCCGGTGATCCTGCCGCAATTCTATTTCCCTGCATGGCAGGCCTGGGACCTGCTCGGCCCGTTGCCGCTGCGGCCGACGCTGGAGGGATTCCTGGAACTCGTCCCCGACCGGCCGGCCAGCGACATCACGATCAAGATCCTGCCGACGCCCTGGGAGCGAGCCGGCTGGGGGGTGAGTGCGCTGGCCGCCTGCGGGCTGCTGCTGCTCCGCCTGCCGGGGCTGCGCCGCCGCGACCTGCCGCTGCCCTCCGGCACGGGCGGAAAATGGGCCGGCCCGCCGGCCCGGTGATGCGGTGGGGGAGGACAGTCGCGGCGAACCGGGTCTAGCATCGCCGCCAGAGCCACCGAAGGGACGTCCACCATGCCGCTCGAGACCCACCAATCCGCCGAACTTTCCCTCGCCGACCAGCGCTGGCAGGCCCGCATCGACCTGGCCGCCGCGCATCGCCTGGCGGTGATGCACGGCTTCCACGAGGGCATCTTCAACCACCTCACCCTGCGGGTGCCCGGCGCCGACGATCGCTACTACCAGATCCCCTTCGGCACCCATTGGTCCGAGGTCAGCGCCTCCACCTTCATGGAGGTCGGCTACGATGGCACGCTGCTGGCCGGCGAGGGCCATATCGAGCGGTCCTGCTACGCCATCCACGCGCCGATCCACCGCCTGGCGCCGCGCGCGGCGGCCGTGTTCCACACCCATATGCCCTTCGCCTCCGCCCTGTCGCGGCTGGAGGACCCGCGCATCCTGCCGATCGGCCAGACCGAGGTCGGCACCATGATCCACACCGCCTACGACATGCACTATGCCGGCCCGGCCTTCGAGGAGCAGGAGGGCGAGCGGCTGGCCGGCATCCTCGGCGACAAGACCGTGCTGATGATGGCCAACCACGGTGTGGCCACCGTCGGCCGCAGCGTCGCCGAGGCCTATGACCGGCTCTACTACGTCGAGCGTGTCGCGCAGGTGCAGCTCTATGCCATGTGGACCGGCAAGCCGCTGGCCACCCTGCCCGACAGCGTGGTGCAGGAGACGGTGGCGCAGTTCAGCGGCAAGGCGCCCAGATACGGCGACAAGTCCAATGCCGAATGGCATTTCGCGGCGCTGAAGCGGATCCTCGACAAGCGCGAGCCCGACTACAAGGACTGAGGCCGGCTGAGCGCGGCGGTGGACCACCACCGCCGCAGCCTTCGGATAGATCCCCGATCCGGGACGGTTGATGCGGCTTGCAGAACGGGCACGCGGCGGCGGGCTTGCGCGCATGCCGTCGATTGATAGGCAGGAATTCCGTTTCATAAACGCATTTTCGCCGCGTGTCGCCACCGCCGCACATCATTGTCGATTCAGAATTTCTCCACAAACCCGAATGCCGCCAATGCCTTGCACAGGGTTTCCTGGCTCTGCCCCCAGGCTTGCCCCCGGCGCTGTGGGTAACCTGACGGCCTCCGGCTCACCCCCGCGGGTCCCGGGCGGAGATATTTCCCCCACCCGCCGCGAACCCGCCCGGGCACGTCGCCAAGCCGCTGACCTCGTTCATTCTGCCGCCTCGACAGGCGCCGCGCCCGTGGCCGCCAGGCCGCTGTCCAGGGGCGATCCGCATGACCAACGAGCCGGGCGGGAACGTCTATGGAACCCGCCTTGTGGCGCAAGGCTTTGCGGACCGTACTTCACAGCCTGTCCCCAGGCTTGTCCCGAAGCCTGGGGATAACGCCGCGGCACCTCCCGCCGGCCCGGCGGGGCTTGCCTGCCAAGCCGCCCCGCGCCCACAACCCCGGCGACCCAATGCCCCGCCGCAAGCCCCCGCCCCCGCTCACCTTGGTCCCGCCCGAGGACACCTCGCCCAAGCCGGCGCCACGCCTGGCCCTGGGTGGCACGACCGGCGTGCGCCTGGTGCTGGAAGCCGACGATGCCGGCGCGGTGGAAGCCGCCGCGGCGGCGCTGAAGGCGCGGTTCGGCGCGCGCTTCGCGGTCATCGGCCGGCGGCGCGGCAAGACCGGGCTGCGGGTCACCGCCAGCCTCCAGGTCAGCGCGGACGAGGCGCTGGATGCCGCTGCCCAGGTGACCGAGGCATAGGACCGGCGGGCCGGTTCGCCGTGCGGCCCGAGCCGCCGGACGCCGCCCGCGACCGGTCGCGCGAAGCCCAGGCAGGCCGGCGGTTGGCGCCCGGCGATCGGGGGCAGGCCATGACCATGCCAAGGACGGCTTGACCGGCAGCGTTCACGCACCGCAGCATCCGGGCTTCACGCAACCGGAAGGGATGCGCCATGCGCCGCCGCGATGTGCTCGCCACCCTGGGGACGGCGCTCGCCGCGCCCCGCATCGCTGCCGCGCAGAACGCGCCCGGCCGCCGGACCCTGCGCTTCGTGCCGCAGGCCGACCTGGCGCTGCTGGACCCGATCCACTCCGTCGCCTTCGTCACCCGCAACCACGCGCTGCTGGTCTACGACACGCTCTATGGCTGGGATGCCGACCTCAAGGCCCGGCCGCAGATGGCGGCGGGCCTGCCGGTGGTGGAGGAAGATGGCCGGCGCGCCACCATCACCCTGCGCCCGGGGCTGAAATTCCACGACGGCGCCCCGGTGCTGGCCCGCGACTGCGTCGCCTCGATCAAGCGCTGGGCGACGCGAGATGCCTTCGGCCAGGCGCTCTGGGCGCAGACCGACGCGCTGACCGCCCTCGATGACACCCGCATCGTCTTCAGCCTGAAGAAGCCCTTCCCGCTGCTGGCCGATTCGATGGCCAAGGTGGGCACGCATCTCTGTGCCATCATGCCGGAGCGCCATGCGTCGCTGCCCTCCTCACAGCCGGTGCCGGAAATCATCGGCAGCGGCCCGTTCCGCTACGTCGCCGCCGAGCGCGTCGCCGGCAGCCGCAACGTCTACGAGCGCAACCCGGACTATGTCCCGCGGCAGGAGGCCGCCAGCTACCTCTCGGGCGGCAAGGTGGCGCATCTCGACCGGGTGGAGTGGCTGACCATCCCGGATGCGGCGACCGCCAGCGCGGCGCTGCAGCGCGGCGAGGTCGACTGGTGGGAGCAACCCGCGATCGACCTGGTGCCGCAGCTGAAGCGGGCGCGCGGGCTGAAGATCGACATCCTCGACCCGAACGGCTCGATCGGCTTCCTCCGCTTCAACTGCCTGCACGCGCCCTTCGACAACCCTGCCTTGCGCCGCGCCATCCTGCGCGGCACCAACCAGGTCGATGCGATGACGGCGGCGGCCGGCGACGACAAGACCTACTGGAAGACGCCCTACGGCTTCTTCGCCCCCGGCTCGGTCATGGCCAGCGAGGTCGGGCTGGATGCCTTCCGCAGCCCGCTGGACAGCGCGGGCATGAAGCGGGCGCTGGCCGAGGCGGGCTACAGGGACGAACGCGTCAACCTGCTGGCCGCGACCGACTTCCCGGTGATCAACGCCATGGCCGAGGTCTGCGGCGATTTCCTCCGCCGGGGCGGGGTGAACCTGGACTACGTCTCGACCGACTGGGGCACGGTGACCCAGCGCATCCTGAAGCAGGACCCGCCGGCGCAGGGCGGCTGGAACATGATGGTCAGCTACACCGCGGGCAGCGCCCAGGTGAATCCGGCCGCCAACAACCTGATCCGCGGCCATGGCCGCGCCGCCATCTTCGGCTGGCCCAGCATCCCGAAGCTGGAGGAGCTGCGGAATGCCTGGTTCGAGGCGCCGGACGAGGCCGCCCAGGCGCGCATCGGCCAGGAAATGCAGCAGGTCGCCTTCACCGAGGTGCCCTATGTGCCGCTCGGCCAGTTCTTCTCGCCGACCGCGCTGCGGGCCGACCTGGAGGGCATGCTGAAGGGCGTGGCGCTGTTCTACGGGATCAAGCGGGCCTAGCCGGCGAAGGGTCTGGCGCCCGACGGCCGCTTCGGGCTACCCACGGGGCATGAATGATGCACTGCACCATAGCCAGGCTTCGAACGACAAGCTGGCCCGGCTGATCGCCCGCGCCGTGGCCGCCGGCCCGGCCCTGCCCTGCGCCGTGGTCCATCCGGTGGATGCGTCCAGCCTCGCCGGGGCGATGGAGGCGGCCGAGGCCGGGCTGATCCTGCCCATCCTGGTCGGCCCGGCGAGGAAGATCCGCGCCGCCGCCGCGGCCGCCGGGATCGACCTGGCCGGCGCGCTGATCGAGGACGTGCCGCACAGCCATGCCGCCGCCGAGCGCGCCGTGGCCCTGGTGCGGGAAGGCCGCGCCGGCGCCCTGCTGAAGGGCAGCCTGCACACGGATGAGCTGATGGCCGCCGTGGTGGCGCGCGACGGCGGGCTGCGCACCGAACGGCGCATCAGCCACTGCTTCATCCTCGACGTGCCGCGCTACCACAAGCCGCTGGTGGTGACCGACGCGGCGATCAACATCACCCCGGACCTCGAGACCAAGGCGGACATCGCGCGCAACGCGATCGATCTCTGCCACGCGCTGGGCATCGCCCGGCCGAAGCTGGCGGTGCTGGCGGCGGTGGAGATCGTCACCTCGAAGCAGCCGGCGACGCTCGACGCCGCGGCGCTGTCGAAGATGGCCGATCGCGGCCAGATCGAGGGCGGCATCGTCGACGGGCCGCTGGCCTTCGACAACGCGATCAGCCTGGAGGCGGCGAATTCCAAGAACCTGACCAGCCCGGTGGCCGGCGACCCGGACATCCTGCTGGTCCCCGACCTCACCGCCGGCAACATGCTGGCCAAGCAGTTGCAATACCTGGCGGGCGCCGAGAGCGCCGGCATCGTGGTCGGCGCCAGGGTGCCGATCGCCCTGACCAGCCGGGCCGAGGGTGCGCGGGCACGGCTGGCCTCCTGCGCGGTGATGAAGCTGGCGACCGCGATGCGCATCACCAAGCACGGCGACGACTGACGCCGCGGCGCGCGCGACCGGAACGCCCGGGCCGGGTGCGCTTTTTCGTTTGCGGCGCAGCGGGAAGCCCTTAGCCTCCGCTGCATATGGCCTCCCGCATCGTCACCCTGACGCTCAACCCCAGCGTCGACATCTCGGCCGATGCGGACATGATCCGCGCGGTCCGCAAGAACCGCACGCGAAACGAGCACTTCGACGCCGGCGGCGGCGGCGTCAACGTCTCCCGCGTGCTGCACGAATTGGGCGCCGAGACGCTGGCCGTCATCCTGACCGGCGGCCTGGCCGGCGCGTTGCTGGAGGAGCTGCTGGCGGCCGATGGCGTGCCGCGCCACGGCATCCCGATCGCCGGCAGCACCCGCATGTGCCACACGGTCAACGACCTTTCGACCCGCAACGAGTTCCGCTTCGTGCCGGAGGGGCCAGAGGTCTCCGAGGCCGAATGGGGCGCGGCGCTCGCGGTGCTGGAAGCCGAGCCGGGCGACTGGATCGTCGCCAGCGGCAGCCTGCCGCGCGGCGTGCCGGAGGATTTCTACGTCCGCGTCGCCGAGCTGGCGGCACGGCAGCGCCGGCACCTCGTGCTGGACACGTCCGGCCCACCGCTGAAGGCGGCCATCGGCCACGGCCTCGCCTTGATCAAGCCGAGCCGCGGCGAGTTCGAGGCGATGGTCGGCCGTTCGCTCGGCACGCCGCGGGCGCTGAACGAGGCGGCGCTGGCGCTGGTGCGGGAAGGCGGTGCGGCGCTCTGCGCCGTCTCGCTGGGGCATGAGGGCGCGCTGCTGGCCGAGCCGGGCGGCATCCTGCGGCTGCGGGCGCTCGACGTGCCGGTGCTGGGCGCGGTCGGCGCCGGGGACAGCTTCCTCGCGGCGATGGTCTGGAAGCTGGCGCAGGGCGAGAGCCCGCGCGAGGCCTTCGCCTGGGGCATGGCCTGCGGCGCCGCGGCGGTGATGCGGCCGGGCACGGCGAAACCGCGGGCCGAGGATGTCGAGGCGCTGCGGCGGCAGATCGGCGAGTTGCCGCCGGCCTAGAGCAAGATCGCCCCGACGGAAAACGCGCCGCGGTCCCCGGCCAATGAATTCGCTCGAGAAGATCACGCTGGCGCGTTTCCGCCGACGCCGAGGATGCGCTAGAGGCCGGAACACTCCGCCAGGAAGGGACCCTCAGCGGCGGGGACATGGCAGGCGGCACACAGGATGCAGGGATCTGCCCGGTGGTCGCCCGGCCGCCGCACGAAACCCCGGGTCAGGCCCAGCAATTCCCGCCCCTGCCCGCGCAGCGCATCCTTCCGCCAGAAGGCGGTGCCGGCGGCCCCACATGTGGGGCAGGCGATCCTGGCGCAGCTATCAAGGTCGCTTGTCATCCACACCCTGCGCATCCGGGCGGCAGGCCCGGCCTTGGCCTGCCTGGACCGCAGCGCGATCCCCACGCCGCCCGAACCGGACTCTGGGGGCGGTGGTGATGGAATTCAAACCTAAGCGCGCATCCTCGCGCGACTGCTACCCATCGCGGCGCTTCAAGGCGAGGCGCTTGCCCGGACGGCCGGTGCTCATCGCCGCGAAGCGCGCCAGCACGTCCTCCGGCCAGGGGGTCACCCGCCGCAGGCCGAGATCGACGCAGAGGTAGAGCACCTCGTTCTCGGCGGCGAGCCAGCCCTCGGTGGCGTGGTGCATCCGGTGGGTCGCCAGCAGCCGCTTGCCGTCATAGCCCAGCACCTCGTTGGTGCAGGCCAGCGGCATGCCCTCGTTCACTTCGCGCACGTAGTTCACCCAGGCCTCGGCGGCGAAGGTGGCCAGGCCGCGGGCGCGGAACGGCGCCCCGAGCCCGAGGCTCGGCCAGAGCTGGTCGGTCGCGATGTCGAACACGACCATGTAGAAGCCCATGTTCATATGGCCGTTGTTGTCCACCCAGTCGGGGCGGACCACCGCCAGGGCGGGCGGCAGGTCGGGCTGGTGCGGCATCAGGGCTCCATCATCCACGCGGCGGCCAGGCGCGCGGCGCGCCGCCCGGCCGATCGGCTCGCCTCAGTGGATATCCTCGGACCGCGACAGCGCATCCTTAAGCTTGCCGATATCGAAATCGTCGCGCTTGGCCATCTCCAGGATCACCGCTTCCTTGCGGGTGATCAGGTCGATCGCCGCCGGCAGCTGCCGCACCGCCTCGGCCGGGATCACCACCGCGCCGTGGCGGTCGGCATGCACCACGTCGTCATGCATCACCGGCATGCCGTGCACGATCACGTCGCGGCCGAAATCGACCATGTGCACATGCGCATGGCTCGGGTTGATCATGCCGCCGATGATCTGGAAGCCCGGCGCCAGCATGTCGAGGTCGCGGAACGACCCGGAGGTGACGCAGCCGAGGCAGCCGAGCCCCTTGTGGACGTTGCTGTTCACCTCGCCCCAGAAGGCGCCGAAGCCGGGGCTCTCGTCCAGGTCCTCGATCACCACGATGGTCGGCAGGTCGGCGTCCGCCACGTATTCGTACCAGCCGATGCGGGCCGCTTTGTCCTGTTCCTTGCTGCGGCCCGAAGGGGCGGCGGCACGGATCTGACCGGTGCGGGCCAGTCCGCAGATCGGCGGCAGCGACGGGTCGGCGGCGGTGAAGGGCTGCAGCGTGAAGCCGCGGCCACGCCGCGCCGGCATGACGATCTCCATCGCGTTGCAGATCGTGGGCGTGTCCCAACGCCGGAGCAGTTCGAGGTCCGCGCGGGTGAAGAGGCGGTCGACCATAATGCTGATTCCTCCCGGGAAGTCCCAAGGATCGGTGACGGCGCGGCGCCGGTCAAACCCCCTTTGCCGCGTGACGCTTTCGCGGATCGCACGCCGCGCGGTGGCTGGCCAGGCGTCGCGTCCGCTAGCGCACCGGGCTCATGCGCCTCCCTCCTCCTGGCCGCGACCGCTCCTCGCGCCATGCGGACCTGACGCATGCGGTGCGGGCGGGCGAGGCGGATACCGAGGCCAGCCGCGCCTGGCGCACCAAGACCATGGCGGCGCTGAACTGGGAGCGGCAGCAGACCGACACCATGGGGGCCTTCCCCCGGCTCGGCTGGAACGACGGGCGCGGCCAGAATTTCCTGTTCACCGAGAGGGACTGGTCGGTCTCCGGCGGCCTCTCCTTCGATGGCGGCCGCTGGGGGCGGCTCGAAGACACCTTCGGCCTGGCGGCCAGTATCGGCGGGCTGCAGGCGCCGCAGCGGCGCTTCCTGGCGGCCGGCGGCAGCGGCTTCGTCCTCGGCGACGGTAGGCTGAACCATGCCCCGGAAGCGGTGGCGGAGGCCTGTTACGACGTCACCCTGGTGCCCGGGCTGCATGCCGCGCTCGATCTCCGGCCGGGCGCCGATCCCCGCTTCAATGCCGCTCGCGGGCCGGTGCCGGTCGGCACGCTGCGGCTGCGGGCGGCCTGCTGAAGGCCGCCGGACGATGACATGACGAAGACGATCGGCCCCGGCCGCTTGTCCCCGATGCGGAGGCTGCCCTAACTGCGCCCCCTGGCGCGGGGGTGCAGGGGATGCGGGCGATCGGGTGGCGCCTTGGCGCCCTGGCGGGGTTGTTGCTGGGTATCCTGGGGCCCGCCGGCATGGCCCGGGCGCAGGGCTATGGCAGCGCCGCGGTCGCCAATCTCGGGCCACCGGGCGACGCGCTCTTCCCCGACCTCGCCGACCTGCAGGACCGGCTGGAGCAGCAGGGCTGGATGGTGCGTGGCCAGGCCACCTTCATCCTGCAGGGCAACACGAATTTCCGCGCGCCCTACAGCGGCGCCGCCAGCCTCAAGCCGGTGGCGAATGCCCGCAACACCCTGTCCACCGACCTGGTCATCGGCCGGCAGCTCTGGCACGGCGCCGAGGTCATCATCGATGCCGCGGTGACCCGCGGCTTCGGCCTGTCGAATTCGGTCGGCGTGGCGAATTTCCCGAACAACGAGGCCTTCCGCCTGGGCAGCACCGAGCCGACCTTCTTCGTCCCGCGCGCCTTCCTCCGCCAGACCGTCGCGCTGTCCGGCGAGACGGTCGAAGACGCCGACCCGCTGCGCTTCGGCAGCACCCGGCCGCGCGAGCGGCTGACCTTCACCCTGGGCAAGATCTCGGTCTGGGACATCTTCGACGACAACCTCTACGCCCATGACGCCCGTACCCAGTTCCTCGGCTGGGCGCTGGTCGGCAGCGGCGCCTTCGACTTCGCCGCCGATGCGCGCGGCTGGACCGAGGGCGGCGCGGTGGAATGGGACAACGGGCGCTGGGGCGTCCGCGGCGGCGCCTTCCGGGTGGCGCGGCAGGCCAACGGGCTGTTCCTCGACCCTTCGGTGACCCGTGGCTTCCAGGTGATCGGCCAGGTCGACCGCTTCTTCCGGCTCGGCAACCGGCCCGGCGCGGTCCGCCTGCTCTATGGCTATTCGCAGGCGCGGCAATCGACCTGGGACCAGCTCGACGTCAACGGCTTCGACAGCTTCGGCAAGAATCCGAACAAGTACAACGGCAAGCACAACCTGGCCCTGAACGCCGAGCAGGAGCTGGCCGACGGGATCGGCGCCTTCGCCCGGCTGTCCTGGAACGACGGCCGCACCCAGAACTGGATGTATACCGAAATGGACCGGGCGGTCTCGGCCGGGCTGGCCTTCGATGGCAAGCGCTGGGACCGCGCCGGCGACACGGTCGGGCTGGCGGTCAACCTCGGCTGGATCTCCTCCGGCCGGCAGCGCTACATGGAAGCCGGCGGCATCGGCTTCATCACCGGCGACGGCAGGTTGAGCTATGCCGCGGAATCGGTGGTCGAGACCTATTACGACCTCCGCCTGGCGCCCGGCGTGAACCTGGCGGCCAATGCGCAGCTGGTGGTGAACCCGGCCTACAATGCGGATCGCGGCCCGGTGCCGATCTTCGCCCTGCGCCTGCACACCGCCTTCTGAACCGGCCGCCTTCGGCCGGCATTAACCCCGCGACGTCCAGGATGGGGGTCTCGCCCTCTCGCCCGGATCCCCCCTGCATGCGCCTCCCCGCCTTCGCCATGCGCAGCCGCATCGTGCTGCTGCTGCTCGGATTCGGCCTGGCGCCCGCGATCCTGCTGGGCGCCGCCTTCCTGGCCGAGCGCGGCGAGCTGCGCCGCTCCGCGATGGACCGCCTGGCCGATGCCGCCGCCAGCCTGGGCGAGACGATCGACCGCAACCTGTTCGAACGCTATGGCGACGTGCAGGCCTTCGGCCTCAACACCGTGGCGCACGACCCGGGCAACTGGCGCCGGCCGGGCGCCGCCAACCCGCTGGTGCGGGCCATCGACGAATACGTCGCGCTCTACGGCGTCTACAAGCTGGCGGTGCTGGTCGACCCGGCGGGCGAGGTCCTGGCGGTGAACAGCCGCGACGCCGCCGGCAAGCCGATCCCGACCGAGGCGCTCTATGCCCGCTCCTTCGCCGCGGCGCCCTGGCTCGGCCGCGCGGTGCGCGGGGAATTCCTGGTGGGGCCGGAAGGGCTGACCGGCACCGTGGTCGAGCCCCCGTCCCGCGCCGCCGAGGTGGCGGAGGCCTTCCCCGGCGAGGATGGCTACAGCATCGTCTTCGCCGCGCCGGTCAAGGACCAGGCCGGCCGGCTGCTGGGCGTCTGGGCGAATTTCGCCGATTTCGGCCTGGTCGAGCAGATCGTCGCCGACTTCCACGCCAGGTTGGCGCGGAGCGGCATGCCCGGGGCGGAGCTGACCGTGCTGGATGCCGCCGGGCTGGTGCTGGTCGACCACGACCCGGTCGCCCGGCCCGGCCCCTATCGCCGCGACTTCGCGGTGATCGGCAGCCTGAACCTGGCCGAGCGCGGCGTCGCCGCGGCGGCGGCCGCGCTTCGCGGCGAATCCGGGGCGATGATCGCCCGGCATGCGCGCAAGGGGATCGACCAGGCCGCCGGCCATGCCCGCAGCCCGGGCGCCATGGGCTTCGCCGGGCTCGGCTGGTCCAGCCTGGTGCGGGTGCCGACGACGGAAGCCTTCGCGGTGCTCGACCGGGTCGTCGCGCGCGGACTGCTGCTGCTGAGCATCGCGCTGGCGCTGATCCTGCCGCTCGGCCTGTGGATCGGCGCCGGCTTCGCCCGGCCGGTCACCGCCCTGGCCGTGGCGATGCGCCGCCTGGCGGCTGGGGAGGCAGTGCCCGACATCCCCGGCGCGGCGCGGCGGGACGAGATCGGCCGCATGGCCGCCGCGGTGGCTGTGTTCCGGGACGGCTTGGCCGAGGCCGCGGCCCTGCGCGCCCGCCAGGACGCCGAGCGCGAGGCGGCGGAGGCGGCGAAGCGCCAGGCCCTGCTCGGCATGGCCGACCGGGTGGAGGATGCGGCGACCGCCGCCGTCACCCGGATCGGCACGCGGGCGGAGGCGATGGCGGCCGATGCAGACGGCATGGCGCAGACCGCCGAGACCGTGGCGGCCAGCAGCGCCCAGGTCGCCACCGCCGCCGACCAGGCGCTGCAGAACGCCGAGACGGTGGCGGCGGCGACCGAGCAGCTCTCGGCCAGCGTGCGGGAGATCTCGGCCCAGGTCGCCGCGGCCTCGGCCACCACCCGCCAGGCGGCGGAACAGGGGCTGGCCAGCCAGGCGGTGATCCGGTCGCTGTCGGACAGCGCCGCCCGGGTCGGCGCGGTGGTGCGGCTGATCGCCGAGATCGCCGGCCGGACCAACCTGCTGGCGCTGAACGCGACGATCGAGGCGGCACGGGCCGGCGAGGCCGGCAAGGGCTTCGCGGTGGTGGCAGGCGAAGTGAAGCAGCTCGCCGCCCAGACCGCCCAGGCGACGGACGAGATCGGCCGGCTGGTCGCCGGCATCGACACCGCGACCGCCAACGCGGTGGCGGCGGTGCGCGACATCGCCGCGGCGGTCGGGCGGATCGACCAGACCTCGGCGGCGATCGCCACGGCGGTCGAGGAGCAGTCGGCGGCGACCCAGGAGATCGCCCGCACCGTCGCCGAGACGACGGCCGCGGCGCGCGAGGTCTCGGTGCGGATCGCCGAGGTCTCGGCGGCGACCGCCGAGGCTGGCAGCCGCGCCGCCGATGTCCGCAGCGGCGCCGCCGAAGCGCGGGAGGCGATCGCCGAGCTGCGCGGCCAGCTGGTGCGGGTGGTCCGCAGCGCCACGCCGGAGGTCGACCGCCGCGCCGCGCCGCGCGTCGCCCTGCCGCGCCAGGTGCGGCTGGAGCTCGCGGATGGAAGGCCGGTCGAGGCCAGGCTGGTCGACATCTCGGTCGGCGGCGCCCGCATCATGGCCACGGCGCCGCTGCCGCCCGCCGCCCATGGCAGCCTGCGGGTGCCGGGCATCGGGCAGCCGCTGCCCTTCACCGTGCTGAGCGACGACCCTCGGGACGGGCAGCGGCTGCGCTTCGCGCCGGATGCGGCGGCCAGCGCCGCGCTGGAACGGGCGCTGGAGGAGCAGGCCCGGGCACCCGCCGCCTGACGCAGCCCCGCCGGCGCCGGAAGGCCGGGGATTTCGCCAGGGCGGCGTTCTCCCGCGGCGCGGCAACCTGCTATAGCCGGAGGGCGCCCGCACTGCGCCGGGCGGCGGAACAGCAGGATGGCACCGGGCATGGCCGGCTGGCGGGTGGACGAGGACGAGGCGATCCGCTCCGGCGGCGTGGAGAGCCCCGCGCCGGGGCTGGAAGGCCAGCCGCGATTCGACATGGCGCCGGTCGAGGTGGCGGTGCCGAAGCTGCTCGACCATGCGGTGGGCGGCCCGGTGGTGCTGACCCGGCACGGCGCGGAGGCCTATGTCCTGCTGCCGCTGGATGTCTGGCGCCGGGTCTGGAGCGCGATCGCCCGGCCGCCGGTGATCGAGGCCGAGCGCGATCCGCCTGCCGGCCGCGCGGACGAGGGCTGACCGCCCGGGCGGACCGCGGCCAACCCCGGCATTCCCGGCGCGACGAGGCTTGACGTGGCGGGGCCGCCACCCCCCTTTCCCGCCGCATGGCCCCACCGCTTCTCATCCTCCAGGACATCCACCTGCATCTCGGCACCACGCCGCTGCTCACCGGCGCGACCCTCGCGGTCGGCGCGGGGGACCGGGTGGCGCTGGTCGGCCGCAACGGCTCCGGCAAGTCGACCCTGCTGCGGGTCGCCGCCGGGGAGATCCAGGCCGAGCGCGGCAACCGCTTCCTGCAGCCCGGCGCCACGCTGCGCACCCTGCCGCAGGAGCCGGGCTTCGGCGGCGCGCGGACGGTCTGGGAGCATGTCGAATCCGGTCTCGGCCCGGCCGACGACCCCTACCGGGCGCGCTGGCTGCTGGAGCAGCTCGGCCTGGGCGGGGAGGAGGAACCGGCGCGGCTCTCGGGCGGCGAGGCAAGGCGGGCGGCGCTGGCCCGGGCGCTGGCCCCCTCGCCCGACATCCTGCTGCTCGATGAGCCGACCAATCACCTCGACCTGCCGGCAATCGCCTGGCTGGAGCAGGAGCTGGCGCAGTTCCGCGGCGCGCTGGTGCTGATCAGCCACGACCGGCGCTTCCTCGAACGGCTGAGCCGGGCGATGGTCTGGCTCGACCGCGGCGTGACCCGCCGGCTGGAACAGGGCTTCTCCCAGTTCGAGCCCTGGCGCGACCAGGTGCTGGAGGAGGAGGAGACCGCCGCCCACAAGCTCGACCGCAAGATCGTGCGGGAGGAGCACTGGATGCGCTACGGCGTCACCGCCCGGCGCAAGCGCAACATGCGGCGCGTCGGCGAACTGGCCGCGCTGCGGCAGCGCCGGCGGGAGACGCTGAAGGCGACCGGCACCGTGCGCATGGCCGCGACCGAGGGCGAGGGCAGCGGCTCGGTGGTCACGCAAGCGGAAGGCGTGACGAAGGACTATGGCGAAGGCCCGGTGGTGCGCGACTTCTCCACCCGCATCCTGCGGCGCGACCGGGTCGGCATCGTCGGCCCCAATGGCGCCGGCAAGACCACGCTGCTGAACCTGCTGACCGGCGCGCTGTCGCCCGATGCCGGCGAGGTCCGGCTCGGCACCGGGCTGCTGATGGTGACGCTCGACCAGAAGCGGGAAAGCCTCGACCCCGCGGTCAGCCTGCAGGCGGCGCTGACCGGCGGCAGCGGCGACCAGGTGGAGGTGGCCGGGCAGAAGCGCCACGTTATCGGCTACATGAAGGACTTCCTCTTCATCCCCGACCAGGCGCGGACCGCGGTCGGCGTGCTCTCGGGCGGCGAGCGGGGCCGGCTGATGCTGGCCCGTGCCCTGGCCAAGCCGTCCAACCTGCTGGTGCTGGACGAGCCGACCAACGACCTCGACCTGGAGACGCTGGACCTGCTGGAGGAGCTGCTGGCCGACTACCCCGGCACCGTGCTGGTGGTCAGCCACGACCGCGACTTCCTCGACCGGGTCTGCACCAGCGTGATTGTGGCCGAGGGCGACGGCCGCTGGCAGGAATACCCGGGCGGCTATTCCGACATGGTGACCCAGCGCGGTCGCGGCGTGGAGGCCAAGGTGGTGGAGCCGGCCAAGCCTGCCGCGGCACCGAAGCCGACCGCCGCCACCCCGGCGCCGGCCACGAAGCGGCGGATGACCTTCAAGCAGCAGCACGCCCTGGAGACGCTGCCGGGCCGCATGGCGGCGCTGGAGAAGGAGGTCGCCACGCTGCGCACGGCGCTGGCCGCTCCCGGCCTCTATGGCCGCGACCGGGCGCGGTTCGACCGCTTCAGCGCGGCCTTGGCCGAGAAGCAGGCGGCGCTGGCCGCGGCGGAGGAGGAATGGCTGGAGCTGGAGCTGCTGCGGGAGGAGATGGGGGCCGGGTAGCCCCCGGCGTCACCCCAGCGTCCAGCGGCCCCGCTCGACCGTCGACAGGAAGGCCGCGACCTCGCGGTTGAAGGCCGCCGGTTCCTCCAGGTTGATCGCATGCCCGGTACGCGGGCAGAGCCACAACCCGCAATTCGGCAGCACGGATTTCAGCCAGACATTGGTGGCGACGCAGGGCCCGTCCTCGTCGCCCACCGCCAGCAGCGTCGGCACCTCCATCCGTCGCAGATCGGCCTCCCAGTCGAAGATCGAATCCCGCTCGCCCTGGTAGTGCTTCATGGTCAGGCCGCTGCCGAGGCCGGAATGCTGCGAAAGGCGTTCCATGTAGGCGGCCCAGCCGCGCGGGTCCTTCTTCTTGAGCTGGATGCGGGTCGGCGAATGCCCGGTCTCCTCGGCCAGCTCGCCGGCCCAGCCCTGGGAGACCAGCGTCTCGCCGCGCGCCACGCAGGCGGCGCGGAAGGCCGCCTGCTCCTCCCGCGGGGAGCCCGAGCCGGCGCCGGCCGGGACCAGCGAGATCGCCATCTCCGGATGGCGCAGGCCGAACAGGATCGCGGCGAAGCCACCCATGGAAAGCCCGACGACATGTGCCCGGTCGATGCCGAGATGCCGCAGCACCGCGACCGCGTCCTTCACCGCGAAATCCTGGCCGTAGAGCTTGGGGTCGGTGGGGACGTCGGAGGGCGTGTAGCCACGCGCCGCATAGGTGATGCAGCGGTACTCGCGGGAGAAGAACCGGACCTGGTCCTCCCATTCCCGGTGGTCGGCGCCGAACTCGTGGATGAACAGGATCGGCAGGCCGGTGCCGGCCTCCTCGTACCAGATGCGCGCGCCTTCGGACGGGGCATAGGGCATGGCATGTCTCCTCCGGGATTGCTTGGGGCGCATCCTGCACCGGAACGGCGTGCGCGCCAGCCCCTTGGCAGTCCCGCCGCACCGGGCAAGGCTGGCCGCAACGCCAGCCATGCCCCAGGACATCACCGACTCCTCGCATCCGCTCCGGCGGCTGCTCGCCCTGCCCGCCTTCCGCCGCCTCTGGGCGGTGGGTGGCATCGCCAATGCCATGCGCTGGGTGGAGATCCTGGTCGCCGCCATCTGGACCTTCGAGACGACGCAGTCCGCCCTCGCGGTCTCGATGGTCGCGCTGATGCGGGCGCTGCCCATGCTGCTGCTGGGCGCGGCCGCCGGCGCGCTGGCCGAGGTGCTCGACCGCCGCCGCCTGCTGATGGCCGGCCAGGCCGCGACCTGCCTCGGCGCGCTGGTGATCCTGGCGCTCGCGCTGTCCGGTGCGCTGCAGGTCTGGCACCTGGGATGCCAGGGCTTTCTCGGCGGCCTGGTCTGGACCGGGGAGATGGCGTCGCGCCGGCGGATGCTGACCGAGGTCGCGGGCGAGCGCGACGTGGTCACCGCCGTCGCCTTCGACAGCCTGACGGCGAACACCACACGCATGGCCGGGCCACTGCTGGGCGGCGCGCTGTACGAATACCTCGGCCTGGCCGCGGCCTATCTGGTCGCCGCCGGCTGCTACGCGCTGACCTTCCTGCTGCTGGCCGGCGTCCGCTACACCCAGGCGACCCGGCGCTTCGTGCCGCGCCTGCTGCTGGCCGAGATGGCGGATGCGGTCGGCGTGGTGCGGCGGATGCGGGTGCTGCAGGCGGTGGTGCTGATCACCATAGCGATGAACGTCTTCGGCTTCTGCTTCATGGCCGTGCTGCCCGCCTTCGGCACGCTGGCCTTCGCCGCCAGCCCGGTGCAGATCGGCCTGCTCTCGGCCGCCGAGCCGGCCGGCGCGCTGCTGACCGGCCTCGTCATGGCCTCCCGCCGAGGGGTGCCGCTCTCGCCGGCGCTGATGCTGGCGGGAGGCGGGTTCTTCCTGCTCTGCCTGCTGCTCGTGGCGCTCGCCCCCAGCCTGCCATGGGCAGTGGCGATCCTGATGCTGGGCGGCATCGGCACCGCGCTCTTCGCCGCGCTGCAGACCGCGCTGCCGGTCACCCAGGCGCCGCCCGAGGCGCGGTCCCGCGTGCTCGGCCTGGTCACCACCTGCATCGGCATGGGACCGGTGGGGCAGTTGACGATCGGCGTCCTGGCGGATTCCTGGGGCCCGGCGGCGGCAATTCCGGTGATGGCGGCGGCCGGGCTGGCCATGGTGGTGGCGACCGCCGCGCATACCCTGCGGCGCTGAACCGCTCGCGAGGCCGCCCCCTGTGATGTGCCGCCGGTTGTGCTGCGGGTCGGCAAGCCCCAATTGGATGATATACCCCACCCTCGTCAGAGCGTGGCAACGTCACTGTCCGAGCCTGCCTCGGCTGGAGGATCACCTCATGTCCAAGGCTCCCCAGGCGAAGCCGGCGCTGCGCGCGCGGGTCGATGGCCGCCGCGTCCTCTTCGAGGTCGAGGAGAACGGTACAGCATTTGCCTGTGCCATCTCGCTGGGCGCGCTGCAGGACATCAGCAACCGCCGCTGGCTCCGTCCACCGGACGTGCTGCCCTGCTTCGCCGCGGCACAGGAGAAGATCGAGGAGGTGGCGCGGCGCAAGCTGGCCGGTCGCTCGGCTGCGACCGGCGGGTTGATGAACCTGTTCTCCGACGACTTCGAGGAAGAGGACGCGCCGGCCGAATAGCGGGCGCCTGCCGCCGGGCCGCCAGCCCACCCGAGATTGCCGCGGACCGGCGACCCGGGCGGCGGCAACGGAACGGGGGTCTGGGCGCTTGGCAGGGCGCGCGGCTGGTCCTCGATCACTCCGCACGCTGAACCGCTTCGATGGCGTCAGCGCGGCCTGGCCCGGGCCGAAGACCCGTCTGCCACACGTGGCCTGCGAGCGATCCTGCGTGCCGAACCTGACCAGGCCCGGCACCAGGCGCGTGGCGCATTCTCTCCCGGCCCGGGCTAGGGGTCATCCGCCTTGAAGCCAGACGCCGCGATCACCGGCGCCCAACGCGCCCGGTCGACGGCGATGCGGGCGCGGAGTTGCGCGGGCGTGCCGCCGGTCGGCTCCAGCCCCATCGGCTGCAGCCGCATCAGGGCTTCGGGCGCGTGCAACGCCGCGGTTACCGCCGTGGCGATCGCCAGCGCGCGCAACTCCGGCAGGCCGGCCGGGGCGAACAGCCCGTTCCAGGCGCTGGCGACGAAATCGCCGAGGCCCTGCTCGTTGAACCGCGGCACCTCCGGTGCCAGGGACCAGCGCCCCTCGCCCAGGCTCTGCGCCAGCAGCCGCAGCCGGCCGGCGCGGTGCTGCTCGATGAACTCGCCGCCGATGGTCAGCCCGGCCGGCACATGCCCGGCCTCCAGGTCAGGCAGCATGGCGCCGCTGCTGCGGTAGATCACCGGGGTCAGCGGCACGCCCGACACCGCCGACAGCCGGTGCACCATGAAGCGCGGCAGGCCGGTGGCGCTGTTCACCGCCACCTCGCCCCCGCCGCGCGCCCGCATCGCCGCCAGCCAGCCGGCCAGCGTCCCCCCACCCGCCGCATCGGCGCGCACCGCCAGGCCGAAGGGGCTGTCCGTCAGGTGGCAGATCGGCGCCAGCTCGGCATCCGGGTCGATCGGCGGGCGGCGGAAGACCAGCGGCGCCAACGCGGTGACGCCGATATTCGCCTGCACCAGCACGCTGCCATCGGCAGGCATCCCGCGCGCGCCGAGCACCGAGGCGAAGCCGCCGGCGCCCGAGCGGTTGTCCGGCACGATCGGCCGCCCGAGCCTGTCCCGCAGCCCCTCCGCCAGGGTGCGGCAGAGGATGTCGGAGAGGCTGCCCGGCGTGCCGTTCACCAGCAGGCGGATCGGCGCCCCAGCCTGCGTGCCAAGCTGCGCCCGCGCCGGCCCCGGCAGGGCCAGCAGCGTGGCGAGTGCGACCCGGCGGCCGGCCAGCGTCATTCCGCCCGGATGCCGAGCTGCTGGATCAGCGGCCCGAAGCTCCCCCAGAGGCCGCGCAGCATGGTCATGAACTCCTCCGGCCCCAGCGGCTCCACCTCGACGCCCACCGATTCGAACTGGCGACGCAGCGCCGGCGTCGCCAGCCCGGCACGGATCTCGGCGACCAGCCGGGCGATGATCGCCGGCGGGGTGCCGGCCGGCACCATCATGCCGTTCCAGCCGCCGATGTCGTAGTCCGGCGGCCCGCCCGCGCTGGCGATCGGCACCACCCCCGGCACCAGCGGCGAGGGCTTGGCGGTGCTGAGGCCCAACGCCCGGAGCTGGCCTTCCTGCACCAGCCGCCAGGCCGCGGCCGGGGTGTCGATGCCGTAATCCACCTGGCCGCCGAGCAGCGCCGCCAGCGCCGGCGCGCTGCCCTGGAAGGGCACGTGCAGGGCATTCAGCCCGGCCTTGGCGTTGAACAGCGCGGTCAGCAGGTGCTGCGCCCCGCCGACGCCGGAGGAGTTGTGGCTGAACCTGCCCGGATTGGCCCGCACCAGCGCGAGGAAGCTCCGCAGGTCCTGCGCCGGGAAGTCCGGCTTCACCAGCAGCATGAACGGCGCCAGGCCGAAGGTGGCGACCGGCGCCAGCTCGCGCTCCACGTCGTAGGGCGTGCGCTGCACCAGCGGGCTGAAGGTGATGGGACCGATCGAGGCCGAGAGGAGCGTGTAGCCATCGGGCGCCGCCTTGGCGGCGGCACTCGTGCCGATCTGCCCGCCGGCGCCGGGCCGGTTCTCCGGCACCACGGTCTGGCCCAGCCGCTCGGAGAGCCAGGCGGCCATCAGGCGCCCCTGGATATCGGTGGACTGGCCCGGCGGCCAGGGGATGACCAGGCGCAGCGAGCGTGCCGGCCAGGGCGCCTGGGCGAGGCTCGGCGTCGCCAGCAGGGGCAGCGTCGCGGCGGCGCCGAGCATGGTGCGGCGGTGCATGGATCATGGCCTCCCGTTGCGCCCATGTCGCCGCGCAGGGACGCGGCGCCGGGCGCTTGCGGCCATTCTGCTGGCGCAGCGGCGCCGCTGTCACGGCAAAGCTGCGGCGGCGGGTCTTTCCCCGCTGCGGCAGCCGGTGGACACTGCCACCCGACCGCGGCGGCGACCGCGGCACCGGGAAGGACCACCATGCTGCCGCGCCTCATGCTCATCCTGGCCCTGCTGCTGCCCGCCGCGGCGCAGGCCCAGGCCCCCTTCCCCGACCGGCCGCTCCGCCTGGTCATCCCCTGGCCGCCCGGCGGCACCAACGACATCATCGGCCGGCTGGTGACGGAGGGCATGGCGGCCCGGCTTGGCCAGCCCTTCGTCATCGAGAACCGCGGCGGCGCCGGCGGCATGCTGGGAGCGGAGGTGGTCGCCCGGGCGGCGCCCGACGGCCATACCATCCTGCTCGGCGGCAGCGGCAGCCTGACCATCACCTCGCTCGTGCAGGCCAAGGTGCCCTACGACGTCGCCACCGCCTTCGCGCCGATCGGGCTGATGGCGCTCGGGCCGAACGTCATCGTCGTGCATCCGTCGCTGCCGGTGACCAGCCTGAAGGAATTGCAGGCCGTGGCGCGGCGCGGCCCGCCGCTGGCCTATGCCTCGCCCGGCGTCGGCAGCACCGGCCATGCCGCGGGTGCGATGCTGCTGCAGGCGCTCGGCGTGGAGATGGAGCACATTCCCTATCGCGGCACCGGCCCGGCGCTGAACGACATGGTCGCCGGCAGGGTGCAGGTCTTCACCAATGCGCTCGCGCCGATGCAGCCGCATATCCAGTCCGGTGCGCTGCGCGCCATCGCCATCGCCGGGGGCACGCGCAGCGCCGCCATGCCCGACCTGCCGACCACCGGCGAACAGGGTTTCCCGCAGATCGAGGCGGCGACCTGGTTCGGCCTGCTGGCCACCGGCGGCACCCCGCCCGACCGCATCGCCAGGCTGCATGCCGCGCTGAATGCGGTGCTGGCCGAGCCCGAGCTGCGCCACCGCCTGACGGATGGCGGCGTCGAGGTCGCGCCGAGCGAGAGCCCGGCGGCCTTCGCCCGCTTCTTCGCCGAGGACCGCGCCCGCTGGGCGCCGGTCGTGCAGCGCGCCGGCATGAGGGTGGAGTAGACTCGCCCCGCGGGCCGTGCTGCGCTCCCGGAATATCCGGGAGGAAAATCATGACGCATCGCAGGACCGTGCTGCTCGGCGCCGCCGGCTTGGCGGCCGCACCCGCCCTTGCCCAGCAGCAGGCAGCCTGGCCCAGCCGCGGCGCGCGCATGATCATCCCCTGGCCACCCGGCCAGTCCACCGACCTGCAGGGCCGGCTGGTGGCGCAGATGCTGACCCAGCGGCTGGGCCAGAACGTGGTGCCGGAGAACAAGGCCGGTGCCGGCGGGCAGATCGGCACCGACTTCGTCGCCAAGTCGCCGCCCGATGGCTACACCATGCTGGCCGCCTCGATCGGGCCGATCACCTTCAGCCCGCTGGTGCAGCGCACGCCCTATGTGGTGGAGCGCGACTTCGCCCCGGTCGCCTGCTACGGCATCTCGCCCTACATGCTGCTGGTGCGGCCGGACTTCCCGGCGAGCGATGCGCGCGGCTTCGTCGCCGCGGTCAAGGCGGCACCGGGCAGGTACACCTATGCCTCCTCCGGCATCGGCGGGGCGCAGCACCTGCTGACCGCGGTGTTCAACGCGCAGGCCGGGCTCGATGCGCTGCACATCCCCTTCCAGGGCAGCGGCCCTGCGATGGCGGCCTTCCTCGGCGGGCAGATCGACTATGCGATCGAGACCATCGCCGCAGCCGGGGCGCTGGTGAAGCAGGGCAAGCTGCGGTTGCTCGGCATCACCACCAGGAAGCCGAGCGCCATGCTGCCCGGGGCGCCGCCGCTGGCCGAGGTCGCCGGGCTGCCGGAGTACGACATAGGCGGCTGGAACGGGCTCCTGCTGCCGGCGGGCACCCCGCAGCCGATCCTCGACCGGCTGCTGGCCGAGGTCGAGGCCGGCTTCGCCACGCCGGAGATGAAGGAACGCTTCGCCGGCATCGGGGTCGAGCTGGCGCCGATCGGCCCGGACGGCTTCCGCCGCCTGCTGCGGGCCGAGGCGGCGCTGTTCGGCCCGGTGATCCGCCAGCTCGGCATCCGGGCGGAATAGGCATGCATGAACGCGGACCGGGTTCCATTCCGTGACGAAATCGCTTGGCACGGGACGCGTCCCGCGCCACATGCGCGAAAACACTTAGGAAGCGCCGCAGATGCAACGCCGTCACCTGATGCTCGCCGCCGCCGGCCTCGCCACGCCAGCGATCCTTCCCAGCAGCCTCGCCCGCGCGCAGGGCGGCTATCCCGGCCGCGCCGTGCGGATGGTGGTGCCCTGGCCGCCCGGCCAGGCGACGGACCTGATGGCGCGCGTCGCCGGGCAGCGGATCTCGGAGCTCTGGGGCCAGCCCATCATTCCGGAAAACCGCGCCGGGGCCGGCGGCATGATCGGCACCGACAACGTGGCGAAGGCGGCGCCTGACGGGTACACCATCCTCGCCGCCTCGACCGGGCCGATCACCACCGCGCCGCTGGTGCAGCGCACGCCCTACGACCCGGAGAAGGACTTCGCGCCGGTCGCGATGATCGGCATCTCGCCCTATCTGCTGACGGTGAACCCGAAATTCCCCGCCACGACCGCGGCGGAGTTCATCGCCAAGGTGCGGGCGGAGCCAGGGAAATACACCTATGCCTCCTCCGGCACCGGGGCGGCGGCGCATCTGATCACCCTGATGTTCCTCTCGGCGGCGAAGCTCGACACGGTGCATGTGCCCTTCCAGGGCAGCGGCCCGGCGCTGACCGCGGTGATGGCCGGCCAGGTGGACTTCGCCATCGACACCCTGGCGGCGACCGGGCCGCTGGTGCGGCAGGGCGGGCTGCGGGCGCTCGGCATCTCGCTGGCGGCGGGCAGCGAACTGGCGCCGGAGATCCCGCCGCTGGAGAAGGCGGCCAACCTGCCGGGCTTCGATGTCGGCGCCTTCGGCGGCTACATGATGCCCGCCGGTACCCCGCCGGCGATCGTTGCCCGGCTGGCCGAGGAGACCGGGAGGGCCCTGGCGACGCCCGAGGTCCGGCAGCGCCTGGCCAGCATCGGCTTCCAGCCGCAGCACCGCGACACCGCCGATTTCACCGCCTTCCTGAAGATCCACCGGGAAGAGTTCCGCAAGGTGATCCTGGAGAACAAGCTCCAGGTCGACTGAGCCGGGACGCCAGGCGGCGGGCTATTCCGCCGCCGCCTTCGCGGCGTCCCACCACAGGCACTCGCCCTGCATGACGGCGTGGTTGCCGGGCAGCACCTGCACCGGCGCGCGCTCGCCATCCGCCGCGGCCTGGAGTTTGAGCCGCTGCGCCTCGGCCCGCATCTCCGGGCTGCCCCAGCGGCGCTCATGGCCCCAGAGGCTGGGGCCGGAGGTCATCTCCACCGCCTGCCAGGTCGCCGGGTCCACCTGCCGGCCGCCCCAGCCGTACTCGACCATGAAGCCGCCCGGGGTGCGGGCGTAGAAGCTGGTCATGAAGTCGTTGGTGTGGCGGCCGAGGCTGGTGGCGACCCGCCCCTCCTCCAGTATCGCCAGGTCGTAGCCCTGGCCGACGTCGTCCAGGTTGAACAGCTCCAGCATCAGGTGGTGCAGCCCCGCCTGGCCGGTCTCGATCAGCGCCAGCGAATGGTGCCGCGGGTTCACGTGCAGGAAAGTGGCGTGGAACGGCTTGGTCACGTAGTCGGAGACCCGGAAGCCCAGCAGGTCGCGGTAGAAGGGCAGCACATCGGCCATCCGCGGCACGGTCAGCACCGCATGGCCGAGGCCCAGCGCGCCGGTGCGGAAGCCGCTGATGCAGCGGCCCGGGCGGAAGGGCTCGGCGGTGTGCTCGGCACCGTGGACGATCTCGACCCGGTTGCCGAGCGGGTCCTGGGTCAGGATCAGCCCGGCCACCCGGCGCTGCCCGGCCAGCGCCCGGTCGCCCTGGGCGACGGGCAGGCCGGCCGCTTCCAGCCGCGCCGCCAGCGCCGCCAGCGCCGCGGCATCCGCCACCTCCCAGCCGAAGAAGCGGGCGCCGTCGCGGGTGCCGGGGGTGACGACGATCCGTTGCCGGCGATCATCCATGCGGAAGACCAGCTGCGCGGCGCTGCGCTCGGCGAGTTGCAGGCCAAGGAACCGGGTGCCGAAGCCGGCCCAGTCCGCGGGCGAGGTCGCCTCGATCCCGACATAGCCGAGCGCCTGGATGGGCATGCTTCCGTCCCCGCCGCGTGTTCCGGGGCGCATGCTAGACCCGATGCGAAGCCGGGCAAAAGCCGGGGATGCGGCAATGTCCCGCCCCCGGTGGAAGTCCGGCCCCGGAGCCGGGAGAAGCTTTCCCCGCCCAGGCTGCGGTCACGCCGCGACGGGGGCGGGCAGGACCCATAGCGCCCGGGCGATGCCGCGGAGCGCGCCATCCTCGCCGAACAGCGCGGTGCCCGCCTGCAGCTTCCGCCCCTCCCGGCCGATCTGCCAGCCGAGCACGGTCACCGCCTCGCCCGGCGCGATGCCGCCCGACAGCCGGCCGGTGATGCGGCCGAGCAGCATGCGCTGCGGCAGGGTGTCCACCGTGAAGGCGAAGGCGCCGGCGCAGTCGAGCGCGGACCAGAGGTATTCGGCGGCGATGCGGCCATCCGCACCGGCGAAGCGGGCATCCGGCCGCCAGAGCGCGGCGGCGATGCCGGGGCGGCCTTCGACCTTGCCGGTATAGACGCCGAGGCCGCCGGGCGCCGCCGAGCCGCAGACGAAGCAGAGGCCGGTGGAATGGGTGAAGGGGCTGGCCAGGAACCAGCGGGTCGCCGCCGCGGCCTGGTTCCGCGTCGGCGGTGCGGGCGCATCGAGGTCGAGCGCTGCCGCGCGTGCCTCGGCGACCAGGTTGCCCTCGGCGTCGCGGGCCTGCACCGCGGCGCCGTCACGGGCGATGCCGAGCGGCACCTCGACCGGCCAGCCGCGGCGCAGCGTCACCTCGGCCGGCTGCGTGCCGAGCAGCGCCGCCATCCGGCCGGCGACATAGCCGCCATTGCCGATCCCGTCCGGGCCGCGGAAACGGGCCTCGATCAGTGCCGTGGTCATGCCACCACGGCCGCGGTCGCGATGCCGGCAGCACAGGGGATTGGGCCTGGCCCGGGGAACGGCGGCAGCGGGGGCGTGAGCATCCAGGTTCCTCCCTCAGGCCCAACCGTAGAGCGCGGCCGGGTTGTCCACCAGGATGCGCCGCCGCGTCGCATCGTCCGGCACCCAATGGCCGAGCAGGTCGAGCAGGCCGGCCTCGTCGATCAGATAGTCCGGCGGGTTCGGATGCGGCCAGTTGCTGGCCCAGAGGATGCGGTCCGGCGCCACGCCGATCGCGGCACGCGCGATGGCGCTGACGTCGTCGTAGTGCGGCGGGCCCGTCAGCGAGGTGTTGTAGGGCGCGCTGGCCTTCATCCAGACCCGGCCGGTCTCCAGCAGGCGCAGCAGGGCGCGGACCTGCGGCCGGTCGGGCGGCACCGGCGGGTGGAAGCGGCCGACATGGTCGATGACCACCGGGCAGGGCAGCGCGCGGATCGCGGCCTCGCGCTGCGGCATCCCGCTGCCGTCGAATTGCAGCTGCACGTGCCACCCCAGCGGGGCGATGCGGTCGGCGACGGGGGCCAGCGCGTCCCAGCCCTGCGGCGCGCCCTGCAGCATGAAGAAGCGGGCGCCACGGGCACCGGCGGCATGCAGGCGGTGCAGCTCGGCCTCCGGCGTCTCCGGCGTGACGACGACGACGGCGCGCGCCGCCTCGCCCAGCGCCGCGACCGCATCCAGCGTGCAGCGATTGTCGGCGCCATAGGCGGAGGGCTGCACGACGACGGTGCGCGAGAGGCCCAGCCGCGCCAGCACCGCGCGCCAGGCGGCCAAGTCGGCGTGGCAGGGCGGCGGCTTGGCGGCGGTGGCGGCGAGCGGGTAGCGCGCGACCGGCCCATAGATGTGCATATGCGTGTCGCAGGCGCCCGGCGGCACGGGCAGGCGCGGCGTATCGGGCATGGGTAATCCCTCCGATGCCGAGTGAAGGCGCGCGCGGCGTCGCTGTCCAGGCTAGGCTAGGCCCAAGCAAGCCGGGAGGACTCCATGCTGCACCGACGGCACCTGATCGCGGGGATCGCGGCCGCGCCCCTGGCGGCGCGGGCGCAGGGCTGGGCACCGACGAGGCCGATCCAGTGCATCATCGGCTTCGCCCCGGGCGGCGGCGCCGACCTGATCGCCCGCGCCATCATCGAAGCCGCGCAGCCGCTGTTCCCGCAGCCCCTGGTCGTCGTGAACAAGCCCGGCGCCGGCGGCACGATCGCGGCGCAGCAGGTCGCCGGGATGCCGGGCGACGGCCATGTGCTGCTGATGGGCGGCGGGTCCGAGAGCACCAGCATCCCCGCCTTCCGCACCCTGCCCTACGATGCCCGCAACGGCTTCCGCGCGGTGATCCGCCTGATGCGGCAGCAGATGTTCATCCTGGCCAGGACGGACGGGCCCTACCGCACGATGCCGGAAGCGATGGCCGCGGCGCGGGTGAAGCCGCAGGCGGTCAGCCATGGCTCCTCCGGCAACGGGTCGATCTACCACGCCGCCTTCGTGGTGCTGGAGAAGCGCGCGGGCGTCGAGTTCCTGCACGTGCCGTTCACCGGCGGCGCGCCGGGGCTGCAGGCGGTCGCCGCCGGGCAGGTGGACCTGATGGTGGCGAGCCCGGAGGAATTCCGCGGCCTGACCGATGGCGGGCTGCTGCGGGTGCTGGCCTGCTGCTCGGCCGAACGGGCGGCCGGCTATCCGGATGTGCCGACCCTGAAGGAGCTCGGCTGGGACATGGCGCTGGAGAACATGAAGGGCTGGGTGGTGCCGGCGAACACGCCCGACGCGGCGGTGGCCTGGCTGCACGACCGCTTTCGCGCGGCGATGGCCCGGCCCGGCTGGCAGGCCTTCGTCGAGCGCGCCGGCGAGACGGATGGCTATCTCGACGGCCCGGCCTTCCAGGCCGCGATGGCGGCGGTGCTGGATGCGATCGGCGGCGCGGTGAAGGCCTGACGGCTCACCCGGCCGGGATGGTGAGCACCGGGGGCGCCGAGCCGCGCGTGCCCTCGGCGATCGACTTCAGCAATTCGAGGATGGTGAAGGCCAGCTTCGACGGGAAGTCGGTGTCCTCCACCCAGTACCAGGTGCCGCCGACCACCACCGCGGCATAGCTGCGGGACGGCTGCGACGGACCGGAGCGGATCACGATGCTGGGCCGCGGATTGCCGGGCTCGCGCAGCGTCGCCGGCGCGCGCCGCGCCGCGACATCCTCGTCCGGCAGTTCGATTTCCGCCGCGATGGCATAGAGCACGTTGAGCAGCGACCGGGTCAGCACCGGGATCTCCCGGGCGCGCGGCTGGTCCTGGGCGACGCCGTAGATGACCTCGATCTCCTGCAGGGCCGGGTCGAGGCTGAGCAGGCCGAAGACATCGGCGGCAAGGCTGCGCAGCCCGGGCGTCCTTCGGGTGTCGAGCGCGATGTAGACCCGCGTCTGCGCCTTGTGCCGATGCAGCCGCACGCGCAGCGCGCCGCCTTCCTGCAGCTTCGCCAGCCGGGCGAGCAGCCGCAGGAATTCCGGCGAGCCGCTGCGGTTCGGCCCGCCCAACGGATGGGTGTTCTGGATCGGCCCGATGGATTGCGCGATCAGGCGGAACAGCAGATCCACCGGAATGCCGCCCTGGATGAGCGGCAGCACGTCGGCCGGGGCGAAGGGCCGCAGATAGGCCTCGACGAATTGCTCGCCGCTGACGGGATTGAGGGTGAAGGTCGGCCGGTCGGTATACTGCGCGGTACCGAGCGCGATGCCGAAGGTGCTGGTGCTCGCGGAAGGGTAGGCGTTGACGCCCGCCTGCACGGTGCCCTGCATGGTATAGCCCGAGACGACCTGGCGGATGGCGAGGAAGGATGGCGGCTCGCCATAGCGCATGCGCACCAGGCTGAAGAGCGTCTGGCGCTTGCCCGCTTCCGCCATGACCCGCGCATAGTCGAGCTGGTCCCGGTCGAGCCGGGTCGGGCCGATCGAGGTGCAGCCGGGCAGGCCGGCCACGAGGCCGCTGCCCAGCAGGGTTCTTCGCCGCAACCGGTCCACGCCGCGCCCTCCCGCGGCGGAGAGTAGCCATCGTGGCGCCGGCGTCAGGACACCTTTGCGTAGGCGGCGCGACTAGAGCAGCGCCTTCGAGGCCTTCTCGAAGGTGCCCTTCGACAGGTTCGGCGCGTCCAGCACCCGCTGCAATTCGCGCCGCATCAGCGTGCCGCGTGCGGCGGATTGCCGCCGCCACTGGCCGAGTGGCCCGACCAGCCGCGCGGCGATGGAGCCGTTGATGGGGTCGAGCGCGATCACCGCATCGGCGAGGAAGCGATAGCCCTCCCCCGACAGGTCGTGGAATTGCGCCGGATTGCCGCTGGCGAAGGCGCCGATCAGGGAGCGGGCGCGGTTGGGGTTCCGCAGGTCGAAATCCGGATGCGCGTAGAGCGCCCTCACCGCGGCGATCGCATCCGGCCGCGCCGCCATCGCCTGGATCGAGAACCACTTGTCCAGCACCAGGTCGTCGCCGCGCCAGCGCGCATGGAAGGTGGCCAGCGCCGCCTCGCGCGGCTCGCCTGCGGTGTCCGCCAGCAGCGACAGCGCGGCCAGGCTGTCGGTCATGTTGGTCGCGGCATCGAATTGCGCCTTGGCCAGTGCGGCGTCGCCGGCAGCGCTCAGGTAGGCAAGGCAGGTGTTGCGCAGCGCGCGGCGGCCGATGGCGGTGCCGTCGATGCGATAGGGGCCGCTGTCGGCCAGCGCGTCGTAGGTGGCGCGCAGCGCCGGGCCGCAGCGGCGGCCGATCTCGGCGCGCAGGTGCTGGCGGACGGCGTGGATGGCGACGGGGTCGGCGATCTCCATCTGGTCGGCGAGGAAGCCTTCGCCCGGCAGCGCCAGCGCCTCGGCAGCGAAGGCGGGATCGGCCCCGGCGCCGGCCAGGGTATTGGCGACGGCCTCGGCCAGCGCGTCGTCGAAGCCGGGCGCTTCGCCACGCTGCCGCGCCGCGACCATCTCCAGCATGACGGAGGCCGCATATTGCAGCCCGCTTTCCCAGCGCACGAAGGGGTCGGTGTCGTGCACCGCGAGGAAGCGCAGCCGGTCGCGCGCGACCCCGCGCAGCCGCACCGGGGCGGAGAAGCCGCGCAGCAGGGAGGGCACGGGTGGCGCGGGCACGTCCTCGAAGACGAAGGACTGCTCGGCGCCTTCCAGCAGCAGCATGCGGGTGCCGGGCTGCGCGGCGTTCTCGCCCGCCAGCCGCGTCGGCAGCGGCGCGCCATCCGGACCGAGCAGGCCCATGGCGACCGGAATCGGCACCGGGCGCTTCTCGGCCTGGCCGGGCGTCGGCGGGATCTGCTGCGTCAGGGTCAGGGTGAAGCGGCGCGTCGCCGGGTCGTAGCTGTCGCTCGTCGTGAGGTCCGGCGTGCCCGCCTGGTCGTACCAGCCATAGAAGGCGGAGAGGTTGATGCCGGAGGCATCCTGCATCGCGCCGACGAAATCCTCGATCGTCACCGCCTGGTTATCGTTGCGGGCGATGTAGAGGTCCATCCCGCGCCGGAAGGCTGCGGCGCCGATGCGGGTATGCAGCAGCCGCACCACCTCGGCGCCCTTCTGGTAGACCGTGGGCGTGTAGAAATTGTCGATCTCGATGTAGCTGTCCGGCCGCACCGGATGCGCCATCGGCCCGGCATCCTCGGGGAACTGCGCCGCCCGCAGGCCGCGCACGTCGCGGATGCGCTTGACCGCGCGGCTGCCCATGTCGGCGGAGAATTCCTGGTCGCGGAAGACGGTCAGGCCTTCCTTCAGCGACAGCTGGAACCAGTCGCGGCAGGTGACCCTGTTGCCGGTCCAGTTGTGGAAGTACTCATGCGCGATGACCGTCTCGATCCCCTGCCAGTCGCCGTCGGTGGCACTTTCCTGGCTCGCCAACACGTATTTGGTGTTGAAGACGTTGAGACCCTTGTTCTCCATCGCCCCCATGTTGAAATCCGACACGGCGGCGATGTTGAAGACGTCGAGGTCGTATTCGAGGCCGTAGACCTCCTCGTCCCAGGCCATGGAGCGCTTCAGGCTGTCCATGGCATGGCCGCAGCGATCCTCGTCGCCGCGGCGGACATAGATGTTCAGCGCGACCTCGCGGCCGGACTTCGTGGTGAAGCGGTCGGAAACCGCGACGAGATCGCCCGCGACCAGGGCAAACAGGTAGCTCGGCTTCGGGTGCGGATCGACCCAGCGGGCCCAGTGGCGTCCCTCGCCCGCATCGCCGGCACCCTCCGGGTTGCCGTTCGACAGCAGCACCGGCACCCGTGCCTTGTCGGCGGTGACGGTCACCGTGTAGCGCGCCATCACGTCGGGGCGGTCGGGGAAGAAGGTGATGCGGCGGAAGCCTTCCGCCTCGCATTGCGTGTAGAAATTGCCGCCCGAGGTATAGAGGCCCGAGAGCGAGGTATTCGCCTCCGGCGCGATGCGCACCACCGTTTCCAGCACCGCCCGCTCCGGCAGCCCGGCGATCGTCAGCGACCCGTCGGCGGCGAAGGCCAGCCGTTCCGGCGGCAGCGCTGCCCCGTCCAGCTTCGCTTCCACCAGGGTGAGCCCGTCGCCGTCCAGGTGCAGCGGCGCATCCGCCGCGGCAGCCGGGTTGCGCCGCAGCGCCAGCCGCGCCCGCACCGTGGTGGAGGCCGCATCGAGGTCGAAGTCCAGGTCCACCGTGTCCACCAGGAAGGCCGGCGGCGCGTAGTCGGAGCGGCGGATGGTGACGGGGGTGGCGGCTGTCATGCAATCAGGCCTGGAACCGGGTGAGGACATTTTCCAGCATACGCGAGATCGGGTTCACGTAATCGGCATACGACAGGCTGCCGCAGAAGGTGATGGACCCGGTGGAGAAGACCGCTCCGCCGTTGCGCGTCTCGAAATAGACGATCTCGGCGCGGATCAGGGCCTCCGGCTTCTCGCCGGTGACGGTGGTGATATGGGTCAGCAATTCCTCGGGCACCGTGACGAAATGGTCCTGGTGGCCCTCGGACCGCGCGACGATGACCGCATTGGGCGGGGTGCCCAGCATCGGGTCGGCGCGGTCCAGCTCGAACCCCGCGGCACCGCCGCCGGACAGGCCGAAGCCGCCGAAGGTCTCGCCCGGCGCGATGCCGGTGCCGTCGAGGATCCAGGCGGCGCGGGGATCGGCGGCGCCGGGCATGGCGCGGTAGTGGCTGCCTTCGAACTTTCCCTGGCCGCTGAAGCCGACGCCGCAGAGCAATTGCGGCGGCCGCCCGTTGCGCCGCCACAGCCCGCCCAGCGTGCCGTCGAGCTGGTTGCAGTATTCGCCGGTCTCGGCCGCCCAGGCGCGGATGCCGCCCTCGGCGCGGCGGATCTCCAGCACATGCGGCCGGTCCGGGCGGCGCGCCACTTTCCAGTAGAAGCCGTTGCCGCCGAGATAGGCGAGCCGCCCGCCATCGTTCACATAGGCCTGCAGCGCGTCGAGCGTGCCCGGCGTGTGGTATTCCGGGTGGGAGCCGGTGACGACGCATCTGTAGCGCGCCAGGAGTTCGACGCCCTCGTCGTCCAGGTCCTCGTCGGTGATGATGTCGAAGGCGATGCCCTTCTCCTCCAGCCAGTCGGTCAGGTGGCTGTCGGCCGGCAGGTGCCGTAGGCCGGACCCTTTCGGGTCGGGCACCGCGAGGAAGCCCGGCCGCATGTTCATGATCGGCCGCAGCCGCGACGACAGATGGATGCCGCTGCCGTCGACATGGGTGTTGTAAGTCGAGAGCCCGTAGTCGGTGACCAGGTTGCCGCACCAGTCGAAGGCGCCCCAGGCCTGCCGCTTGGCGCGGTGGTCGTCGGGGAATTCGGGCCGGCGGTAATTCGCATAGACCTGGCAGGTGAAGGTATTGGCCAGGTAGGCGACGGCGGCGCGCGCCACGCCCTTCGGCGGCAGCACGAAGAAGGGGATCATGTCCCAGTCCGTGCCGGCCGTCAGCCGCACCGCATAGACGCCGCTCGGCATCCCGGCCGGGATGGGCACGATGAAGTCGGTCGCCCAACGGCAATCCTCGAGGTCGTCCTCGTGGAAATGGATCGCCGCATAGTGCCGCGGCGCATGCGGCCAGGCATGCTCGGCGCCGGTCCAGCGGCTGCCCTTCACCGCCCGCGCCGGCAGGTTCACCAGGGTGCCATGCAGCGCCGCCGGGCCACGGTCGAGGATCGCTTCGCCTTCCATCGCCTGGGCGAAATCCCACCAGGTGGCGACCCGGCCGGAGGCGAGCAGCGCCTCGGGATCGTCCAGCGTGACGCGCGGGGTGCCGCGCAGCAGCAGCGGGTCCTCGATGCGGCCGTTGAAATGCGCCGTGGCATCGGATGCGGCGGCGAAGGTGATCGACGTCTCGCCGGACCAGTCGGCGACCGGCAGCGCCGCCTCCGCCGCGCCGTTATCGGTCGCGCCCCAGACGCGCTGCAGCGGCCGCTGCGTCAGGGTCAGGCGGCCGGCGCCGAGCGTGACGGCGATCTCGTACCAGGCGCGCCGTTGCGGCGCGGCGGCGGTGGCGCAGCGAATGGTCTCGCCGCCCTGCACGACATCGACCGCGAAGCCGGCGGTGGTGACCGACAGCGTCAGCGCCCGACCTTCACCTGCCAGCGCCAGCACCACCTGCGGCGCTTCCCGCAACAGCCAGGGCGAGACGCGGAGCAGCAGGGAAAAGCCCTCGCCGAGTGCCAGCCGGCCCGCGGCGCGCCCCAGCGACCCATTCGGCACCGGCTTGGCGACGGAGGGGTATTCGCCCGCCCAGTCGGCCGGCACCGGGATCAGCTTCATCCCCGGCCCGGCCGGGTTTGGATCGGCATGCCGCACCCGGACCAGCTCCGCCCGGTAGGGCGTGGCGAGCTGGGAGGAGACCTTGACCTCCAGCCGCTCCCCCGGTCGGGCCGAGAAGCGGTCCAGATATCCGATCAGCGGCACCACCATCGCCCATCCCCCGCGCTGTCCGGGCGACAGGGTGGACAGCCGGGGGCGATGGCGCAAGCCGGCTAGCGGTAGCCGGGATCCGTCAGGTTGGTCAGCGGGAAGGCGCTGTGGACATGCGGCTGCACCACCGGCGCCACTGGATGCAGGTAGCTGCCGTCGAGCTGGCCGAAGGCGGTGACGCCGAGCAGGCCGAGCACCTCATGCACCTCGGTCTCCAGCAGGCGCAGCATCTGCGCGACGCCGGCCTCGCCCGCCGCGGCCAGGGCATAGCAATAGAGCCGGCCGATGCCGACCAGCTCGGCGCCCAGCGCGATCGCCTTGACGATGTCGGTGCCGCGGCTGAAGCCGCCATCGACCCAGACCTTGGCGCGGCCATCGACCGCCTTCACCACCTCGGGCAGCACCGCCAGGGCCCCGCGGCCGTGGTCGAGCTGCCGACCGCCATGGTTCGAGACGTAGACCACCTCGACGCCATGCTCGCAGGCGATCGCCGCGTCTTCCGCGGTGGCGATGCCCTTCAGCGCCAGCGGCGTCTTGGGGAAGCGTTCCTTCCAGCGCCTGACGTCGTCCCAGTTCAGCGCGGCCTGGAAGTGCTGGCCGGTCGCCCGCGCCCGCCAGGGCTTGACGAAGCGCTTGGCGATGTCGCGCTCGCGCCGGCTGTAGATGGCGGTGTCGACCGTCATGCAGAAGGCGTCGTAGCCGGCGTCGATCGCCTGCTGGGTGATGCCGCAGATCCAGTCGAAATCGCCGCGGACATAGAGCTGGAAGACCTTGATGCCGCCCGCCGTCGCCTCCGCCATCGGCTGCAGCCCGGGCATGGAGACGGAGGAGACCATGATCGGCACGCCGAAGGCGGTCGTCGCGCGGCCGGCCGGGGCACCGCCTTCCGGGTCGAAATTCTCCAGCCCGCCGACCGGCGCCAGCATGACCGGCAGGGCGATCGGGCGGCCGAGGAAGCGGCCGGAGACGTCGATCGAGGAGACGTCGCGCAGCACCCGCGGGCGGAAGGCCCAGGCATCGATCGCGGCGCGGTTGCGCAGCATGGTCGTCTCGGTCTCGGTCGCGCCGACCAGGTAGTCCCAGTTGCCCGGGCTCAGCCGCGACTTCGCCTCCTTGACGAATTCGTGCAGCGTGAGGAAGGGGCTTTCGGGTTCATTGCTCATTCTCGTTTCCTCCGTCACGCGCCGCCCAGGAAGTCTTTCGTCCAGCGCCGGTAGTCGCCGTCGCGGGTGATGCGCGGCATCAATTCCTTGTCGGGCAGGCCCTGCAGCTGCTTCGGCGGCGTGCCCTCGCGCAGCGCCCTCAGCGTCTCGAAGACCGCGCGCTGCGCCGCCATGATCGGCTGGTGACCCTGCAGCGCGATGCGCACGCCGCGGGCGGCGAGGAAGCCGCGGTCGCTCAGCTCCGGCCCCTCGGCGCCGCCGAGGATGATCGGCTTCGTCGCCACGGCGAAGATCGCGTCGAGCTCGGCCGGCCTGGTGATGCCGGTATAGAACAGCGCATCGGCGCCGCTGGCGGTATAGGCGCGGGTCCGCTCCACCGCATCGGCCAGACCGGTGACGCCGACCGCGCTGGTGCGGGCGACGATGCAGAAGGCCGGATCGTCCCGCGCCGCGAGCGCGGCGCGGACCTTGCCCAGCCCCTCCTCAAGGCTCAGCAGCGCCACGGCGCCGTCGCCGTAGGTGCGCGGCAGGACCGTGTCCTCCAGCGTCATCCCGGCGATGCCTGCGGTCTCCACCTCCTCGACCGTGCGCATGCCGTTCAGCGCGTTGCCATAGCCGTGGTCGGCGTCGACCAGCACCGGCAGGCGGCGGACGGCGCGGCAGATGCGGCGACACTGCTCGGCGAATTCGCTGAGCGTGATGCTGATATTGTCCGGCGCGCCGAGGATGGTGAGCGAGGCGGTGGAGCCGGCAAACATGCCAAGCTCGAAGCCGAGATCCTCGGCGATGCGGGCCGACATCGGGTCGTAGACCGAGCCGGGATGGATGCAGGCCGGGCCATCGAGGATGGCGCGCAGGCTGCGGCGGCGATCGGTGACGCTGCTCATCGCTCAGTCCTCCAGCTTCGGCAGGTCGACCCAGCGGCGCTGGGCGTGGCTCGCGTGGCAGGCCTCGATCAGTTGCAGCCCGCGCGCCGCCTGCAGCAGGGAGGCGGGGTTCGGCGCATCCTCGGCGATGTGGCGCAGCGTGGCCTCCCAGGCCTGGCGGTAGCTGTTCCTGAAGGGGACCAGCTCCGGCACCTCGGCCCAGGTGTCGCGGAAGTCGATCGTCTGCGGCGCCTGCACCGGGAAGACCGGCTTCGGGGTATTGGCCAGGGATTGCGTCCAGCATTGGTGCAGCGTCGCCACCGCACTGCCCATGGTACCCTCGGCGGTCACCACCAGCATGTCGTCACGCCGGATACGCGTTGCCCAGGAGGAGAAGACCTCCCCCACCAGCCCGCCGGGAAATTCCAGGATCGCGCGCGCCTCGTCCTCGACATCGACGTCGTAGGGGATGTGGCGTTCATCCCAGCGCTTCGGCTGGGCGGTGCGCATGTGGCAGGTCAGCGCGGTCGGCGCGCCGAAGAGATGGTCGATGACGTAGCGCCAGTGCGGGAACATATCCAGCACCAGGCCGCCGCCGGTGGCCTTCCTGTAGTTCCACGACGTGCGCTGCGCCGGGATGTGCTCCCCGTCGAAGACCCACCAGCCGAATTCCAGCTTCATCGACAGGAGCCTGCCCAGCGTGCCGAGACCGAGCACGGTCTTCAGCTTCACCAGCCCGGGCAGATGGATCTTGTCCTGCATGACCGCATGCTTGGCGCCGGCGGCCTCGGCGGCCTCGCGCAGCGCCAGCACCTCGGCCAGCGAGTCGGCGACCGGCTTCTCCAGGTAGATGTGCTTGCCGGCCGCCAGCGCCCGCTTCGCCAGGTCGACACGGCCGCCGCCGAAGGCGCATTCGAAGAACAGCTCGTCCTGCGGGTCGGCCAGGGCGGCGTCGAGGTCGGTGGTCCAGCGCTCCACCCCGAGCCGCCCGGCCAACGCCGCCAGCTTGTCGGCGCTGCGGCCGACCAGGACCGGGTCGGGCAGCAGCCGGTCGCCATTGGCCAGCGGCAGGCCGCCTTCGGCGCGGATCGGCAGCAGGCTGTTCATGAGATGCTGCGTGGTGCCGATGCGGCTGGTGGCACCATGCATGATGATGCCGATGCGGCGCGTGGCCATGGACCTCCCCCCGACTATTGCGGCCTGTGTAGCACCACCGGCGTCCGCGTGAAGCTGCGCCGGCCGCGCTTCCAGCCGGCCAGCACGGGGGCCACCTCGCGGATCGCCGCCACCGGGTCGGGCGCATCGACCAGCACCAGGTCGGCCGGGTTGCCCACCGCGATGCCATAGTCCTGCCGTCGCATCAGCTTCGCCGAGTGCGCGGTGAACATGCCCCAGGTGTCCCGCAGGTCGTCCGGCATGGCATGCTGGATGACGTTGGCATAGAGATTGGCCATGCGGATCAATTGCCCGTCGCCCATCGGGGTGAAGGCGTTGAGGATGTTGTTCGAGGAGATCGAGCAGGTGACGCCCAGCCGGTGCAGCCGGTTGGCATCCGCCACGCTGCGCTCCACCCGGTGGTCCCTGTCCCGCCCGCCGAGGTAGAGGTCGGTCGCCGGCAGCACGGTCAGCGCGACGCCGGCATCGGCCATGCGCTTCGCCATCGCGTCCAGCTCGGGCAGCGGCATGACGGACAGCTTGGTCAGGTGGCCGCAGGCGACGCGGCCGCCCCAGCGGTACTTCTCCGTCAGCTCGCAGACCAGGCGCGTGTCCAGATGCGCGGCCGAGGACCCGCTGTCGACATGCATGTCGATGTCGGCATCGTATTCCCGCGCCAGCTCGAAGATCCGGTGGATCTGCGCCGCCGGGTCGTCGTCATAGGTCGGCGCGGCGCCGACGACGCGGGCGCCGTTGCGCAGCGCGGCCACCATCAGCGCGTCCGTGCCGGGATTGTTGAGCAGCCCCTCCTGCGGCATGACGCAGATCTCGATGTCGATCGCCCATCGGTACTGCTCGACCAGCGCCTTGACGCCCTCGAAGCCGCGCAGCCCGACCTTGGGATCGACCTCGGCATGGGTGCGCATGACCATCGCGCCATGGCCGATGCATCTCTCCAGCGTCCGCTGGGCGCGGGACGTCACGTCCTCGACCGTGAAGGTATGCTTGATGTCGCTGACGCGCTGCATGGCGCCATGCGGGAAGCGCTGGGTCTCGCAGGGGCAGCGGTCGATGGTGCAGGTCTTGTCGAGGTGGATATGCGTCTCGACGAAGCCCGGCGAGACCAGCCGCCCGCCGCAATCGACCACCTCACCCGCCTCGCCCGGCAGCCCGGCGCCGAGAGCCGCGATCCGGCCGCCCTGGACGCCGATATCGGCGGCACTGCCATCCGGCAGTCGGGCGTCGCGGAGGAGGAGGTCGAAGCCCATCAGCGCTTCTCCGCCGCCGTCGCATAGGGGATGTTGCGGCCGCCGTAGCGGCGGACGCGCACATTGGCCTGCTCGGCATGGCCGGCGAAGCCTTCCAGCATACACAGGCGGGAACAGACCTCGCCGATCATCGCGCTGGCTTCGTCGGTCAGCACCCGCTGGTAGGTGACCGTCTTGAGGAACTTGCCGACCCAGAGCCCGCCGGTATAGCGCGCCGCCTTCTGCGTCGGCAGCGTGTGGTTGGTGCCAATGACCTTGTCGCCGTAGGAGACATTGGTGCGCGGGCCGAGGAACAGCGCACCGTAATTGGTCATGTTCTTCAGGAAGTAGTCGTCGTCGCGCGTCATCACCTGCACATGCTCGGAGGCGATGCGGTCGGCCTCGGCCACCATCTCCTCCAGGCTGTCGCAGACGATCACCTCGCCGTAGTCGGCCCAGGACTGCCGGGCGACGCCGGCGGTCGGCAGGATGCCCAGCAGCCGCTGGACCTCCGCCATGGTCTCCCGCGCCAGCTTCTCGGAGGTCGTCAGCAGGATCGCCGGCGTGGTCGGGCCGTGCTCGGCCTGGCCGAGCAGGTCGGTGGCACAGATCTCGGCGTCCACCGTCTCGTCGGCGATGATCAGCGTCTCGGTCGGCCCGGCGAAGAGGTCGATGCCGACCCGGCCGTATAACTGCCGCTTGGCCTCGGCGACATAGGCGTTGCCGGGACCGACCAGCATGTCGACCGCGGCGATGCTCTCGGTGCCGAGCGCCATGGCGCCCACCGCCTGCACGCCGCCGAGGCAGTAGATCACGTCGGCCCCGGCCAGGTGCTGCGCCGCGACGATCGCCGGCGCGGGCCTGCCCTCGAAGGGCGGGGCGCAGGTGACGATGCGCGGCACGCCGGCGACCTTGGCGGTGACCACCGACATGTGGGCGGAGGCCAGCAGCGGATACTTGCCGCCGGGGACGTAGCAGCCGACCGAATTGACCGGCAGGTTCTTGTGCCCGAGCACCACGCCCGGCAGCGTCTCGACCTCGATATCTTTCAGCGCCGCGCGCTGGTGCTCGGCGAAGTTGCGCACCTGGGCCTGGGCGAAGCGGATATCCGCCAGGTCCTGGCCGGTGAGCTGGTCCAGGCAGGCCTGGATCTCGGCATCGGTCAGCCGGTAGTCGGCGCGGTCCCACGTGTCGAACTTCACCGACATCTCGCGCACCGCCGCATCGCCGCGCCGGGCGATATCCGCCAGCAGCCCCTCGACGATGCCACGCACCTTGGTGTCCGCATCGGCCTTGTCGGCGGCGGAGATGCTCGTCTTCAACCAGTGTGCCATCACGATAATCCTCAAGTTTCTGCCGGACCGATTGACGGCTCCGGGCGCCGCGGCACCCTCCGCCGGTCGGGCCGGCTACTCGGCGGTCCAGCCGCCATCCACCAGCATCGCGGAGCCGGTCATCAGCGCCGAGGCGTCGGAGGCGAGGAAGACCACCGCCCCCATCAGGTCGCCGACCTGCCCCAGCCGCCCCAGCTTGATCTTCGACAGGACCCAGTCCTTGAAGGCGGCATTCTCGAAGAACGGCCTGGTCAGCGGCGTCTCGATGAAGGTCGGGCCAATGGTGTTGGCCCGGATGCCGAAGGGGGCAAGGTCGATCGCCATCGCCTTGGTCCAGCCCTCCATCGCCCATTTGGACGCGCAGTAGACCCCGCGGTTCGGCCCGCCGACATGCCCCATCTGGGAGGAGATGTTGATGATCGACCCCCGCACCCCCTCTGCCATCATCCGCCGCGCCACCGCCTGCGCCGCGAAGAAGCAGCCGCGGGTGTTCAGCCCCATCACCGCGTCGAAATCCTCGGGCGTCACCTGGTCGAACCGGGCCGGCCGGTTGGTGCCGGCATTGTTGACGAAGGCGTGGTAGGCCGGCCGGGCGGCGATCGCCGCCTGCAGCGCCGGCACGTCGGCCACGTCCGCCACCAGCGTATCGGCCGCGCCGCCGGCCTCTCGGATCGCCGCCGCGGCCGATTCGATCTCCCCGCCGCTGCGGGCGACCAGGGTCACCGCCGCTCCGGCCCCGGCCAGCGCGGCCGCGGCCGCCAGGCCGATGCCCCGCCCTGCCCCGGTCACCAGCGCGCGGCGCCCATCCAGGCGGAAGCTCGGGGTCTCGGGCAATGCCGTCATCTGCGTCATGCGCAGCAGGCTACACGCCCCATCGGCGCGGTCCAGGGCTTGCGGCCCTGCCGCTCCTCCCCGACACTGCGCGCAACGAATTCCCGGGAGGTCTTCCATGTTCCGCACCGCCGCGGCCGCCGTGCTCGCCGCCTGCATCGCCCTGCCCGCCGCGGCCCAGACCAAATGGGTCATGGCCTCGGCCTATGCGGATGCCAATTTCCACACCCGGAACCTGCGCGAATTCATCGCCGACGCCGAAGCCGGCGCCGGCGGCAAGCTGCAGATCCAGCTCCACACCAATGCCTCGCTCCTGCCCATGCCGCAGATCAAGCGTGGCGTGCAGAGCGGCCAGGTGCAGATCGGCGAGATCCTGCTCTCGGTCTTCGGCGCCGAGGACCCGTTCTTCGAGGTCGACAGCGTGCCCTTCCTCGCCGAGACCTGGGCTGCCTCCGCCGCGCTGATGCAGGCCTCGGAGGAGCCGATCCGCGCCCGCATGCAGCGCCAGGGCCTGGAGCCGCTGTACTGGGTCAACTGGCCGAGCCAGGGCTTCTACACCCGCACGCCGCTGACCTCGGTCGAGGAGCTGCGCGGCGCGCGGCTGCGCACCTACAACGCCGTCACCGTGCGGATGGCGGAGCTGATGGGCGCGGTGCCGGTGACGGTGCAGGTGGCGGAGCTCGCCCAGGCTTTCGCCACCAACATCATCGGCGCCATGTTCACCTCGGCCCAGACCGGCGTCGACAGCAGCGCCTGGGACTATGCCCGGGTCTTCACCGATGTCGGCGGCATGCGGGCGCGCAACGTGATCATCGTCAACAGCCGCGCCATGGCGGCGCTCGACGCGCCGAGCCGCGAGGCGCTGCGCGCCGCCGCCGGCCGCGCCGCCACGCGTGGCCTGGCGATGGCGCAGGAGGCGGAAAAGGCGACATCGGCCCGGCTGGCGGAGAAGGGCATGGTGGTCGCCGCGCCCTCCCCGGCGCTGATGGGACAGCTGCGCGAGGTGGGCGCCAAGCAGGTGCAGGACTGGCTCGCCAAGGCCGGCCCGGACGGCCAGCAGATGCTCGACCGCTACCGCGCCGCCCTGGCCAAGTGACAGGCTTCGCCTGAGCCCGCCATACTGCGCCGCAGCAAGGGATGGAGGCGGCGATGGCGGAGAAGGTGGTGCTGGTCACCGGCGCGCAGCAGGGCATCGGGGCCGCCTGCGCCCTGGCCTTCGCGGCAGCAGGCTATGATGTCGTGGTCAACTGGCTGGACAACCAGGCGGATGCCGAGTCGGTCGCCGCCGGCGTCCGCGCCGCCGGCCGCCGCGCCGCGCTGGTCCAGGGCGATGTCGGCAGCGTCTCCGGCTGCCAGGCGATCGTGCAGGGCGCCATCGATGCCCTCGGCCGGATCGACGTGCTGGTGAACAACGCGGGCATCTTCCCGCGGGTCGATTTCCTGGCGATGACCGAGGCGGAGTGGGACCGCGTGCTCGGCGTGAACCTGAAGGGCAGCGCCTTCGCCGCCCAGGCCGCGGCGCGCGCCATGGTCGCCGCCGGCACCCGGGGCGCCATCGTCAACCTGTCCTCCTCCGCCATCCGCGGCACGCCGGTCGGGGTGCACTACAGCGCGACGAAGAACGGCGTCATCGGCATCACCCGGTCGATGGCCCTTGCGCTGGCGCCGCACGGCATCCGGGTGAATGCCATCGCCCCCGGCACCACCGACACGGCGCAGCCGCGTTACGGCAATACCGAGGAGGAGTTGCAGGCCTTCGGCCGCGCCCTGCCGCTCGGCCGGCTCGGCCGGCCCGAGGAGATCGCCGACCTGGCGGTGCACCTGGCCTCCGACAAGTCGGCCTGGGTGACCGGGCAGGTCTGGCACATCAACGGCGGCGGCTACATGCCCTGAGCGCGGATCCTAACGGGACATCTCCGCCGGCGTCGCGGTCTCGATCCGCGGCCCGGCCGTGTCCGTCAGGATCGGCCGGCCGGGGTGCAGCGAAAGGTCCGAGGCACCTTCCGGCGCCAGCCAACCCTGCACATGCACCACCCGGGCCCATCCCAGCACCAGCACCGCCAGCACCACCAGCAGCCCGACGGGGAAGCCGATCAGCGCGTAGAGAATGAGGTTGGCCACGAAGATTCCGACCGTCGCCGCCGCCACCGCCAGGATGCGCATGTGGTCGGGCTGGGCATCGAACCAGTGGTTCAGGCGGTACACCCAGGCCGGCGCTTCGACGGCGATATGCGTCTCCCCACCCACGTCGCGCGCCGGCAGTTCGGGGGCGTGGCCGATCATGTCGAATTTGAACATGACCCGCGGCCCCATCACCACCAGCAGAAACAGCAGGACCATCAAGGTGAAGGGAATGCCGGCGAACCAGGTGAGCATCAGCATCACGCCGAGTGTGCCCAGCGCCGACCAGAAGGCCGCCAGGAATTGCTGTTGCTGCGGCAACCGGTCGAACCACTGATTGTACAGGTAAATGCGATCCGAGATCGTCATGCCCGCCCTCCCCTGCGTCCGGCCATGGCAGCCGGCCCCAAGCGCAGGACGCTACCGGATCATTGGGGGACGCCTCAACACGGATGCGTGTGAAGCCTGGGCTACTCCGCCTTGACGCCGACCGTACGGATCACCTCCCGCCAGGTCTTGCGGTCGGTGGCGATGCGCGCCGCGAGCGTCGCGGCGTCCTCGAAGCGGGGCGAGAGGCCGCTTTCGGCCAGCCGTTTCGGCAGCGCCTCGCCGGCCATGGCCTGGCGCAGGGCGGCTTCCAGCCGGCCGGCGACCTCCGCCGGCATGCCGCGCGGGGCGCAGATGCCGAACCAGCCGGTGACGTCGAAACCGGGCACCGTCTCGGCCAGCGGCCGCACCTCGGGGTACAGCGCCGAGCCGCCGGTGTCGCCCAGCGCCAGCAACAGGATGCTGCCCTCGCGTAGCTGGCCCGGCACGTCGGCCAGGTTGGTGATCATGAAGTCGGTCCGCCCGCCGAGGATGTCGAGGATCGCCGGCGTCGCCCCGCGATAGGGGACATGCACCATCTCAGTGCCGGTCTTCTGCTTCAGCAGCTCGCCCGAGAGGTGCTGCGCCGAGCCCACCCCGGCGCTGCCGAAGCTGACCTGGCCGGGCCTGGCGCGGGCCGCCGCCAGCACGTCCCGCACGCTGCGGTAGGGGCCCTTGGCCGAGACCATGAAGCCGTAGGAGGAGAGAGCGAGGTTGCCGACCGGCGCCAGCGCCTCGCCCGGGTCGAGCGGCAGGTTGGCGCCGACCAGCTGCGGGACGATCGCCAGGGTGCTCATCGGGCATTGGAACAGCGTGTTGCCGTCGGGCGCGCTGCGCGCCACCTCGGCGGCGCCGATCACGCCGTTCACCCCGGTGCGGTTCTCGACCACCACCCGGGCGCCGAGGATCGGCCCGATCGCCTCGGCGGCGAGGCGGGAGACGAGGTCGGAGGCGCCGCCGGCGGCGAAGCCGCTGACCAGCCGGATGGTCCGCTCCTGCGCCATGGCGGGTGCCGCCAAAGCCGCGCCCAGCAGCATTCCCAGCACGATGCGCCGCATCATCCCACTCCCCGGTCGTTCTTGCAGCGATCCTCCCGCTACCCGACCCTGGACGCAAGCGCGGCGACGGGCTTCGATCCGGGCATGACCTTCTCCCTGATCGCGCGCTGCCCGCGCACCGGCCAGATCGGCGCGGCCGTCACCACCTCCTCGATCGCGGTGGCGACGCGGGTGCCGTTCTGCGCCGCCGGGGTCGGCGCGGTGCTGACGCAGCACCGGACCGATCCGCGGCTCGGACCGCGCGGGCTCGACCTGCTGCGCGGCGGCTGCACCGCGGCGGAGACGGTCGCGGCGCTGGTCGCCTCGACCCCGCATGCGGGCTGGCGGCAACTCGCTGTCCTCGACGCCGCCGGCCGCACCGCGCACCACCACGGCGCCCGGGTGAAGCCGGAACGCGGCGAGGCGCATGGGCCGGGGGTGGTGGCGATCGGCAACATCCTGGCCTCGGATCAGGTGCCGGCGGCGATGCTGGCCGGGTTCCTGGCCGCGCCCGACGCGCCCCTGGCCGAGCGGCTCCTGCTGGGGCTCGAGGCCGGCGAGGCGGCGGGCGGCGAGCATGGCGCCGTCACCTCGGCCAGCCTGATGGTCGTCTGGCGGGAGGCCTTCCCCTATGTCGACCTGCGGATCGACCTCTCGCCCGCGCCGCTGCCGGCGTTGCGGGCATTGTGGGCAGGCTATGCGCCGCTGGCGGAGGGATTCGTGCAACGGGCGCTGGCGCCGGATGATGCGCCTGTGATCTGAGATCGGCAGCGAACCGCGCTAGGCCAGCGGTGTTGGAACGACTGTCCAACCCTTGGCTTTCCGGGAGCCCCCGCCATGAGCATTTTCGGCAGCATCGTTTCCAAGATCTTCGGCCATAGCAAGGCAGCCCAGCCTGAAGCCGGCACGGCCGCGGCCGGCAGCCCGGCCGCCACTGGCGCGCCGGACGACGCGGCCAATGCCGGGCAGACTGCATCGATGCAGGATGTCGACGTCGCCGGCATCCTCGACGGGCTGGCGTCCAAGTCCTCGCAGCGGCTCGACTGGCAGCATTCGATCGTCGACCTGATGAAGCTGCTCGGCCTCGACAGCAGCCTCGACGCGCGCAAGAGCCTGGCGCAGGAGCTGCACTACGACGGCAGCACCGCGGATTCGGCGGCGATGAACATCTGGCTGCACCGCCAGGTGATGCAGAAGCTGGCGCAGAACGGCGGCAAGGTGCCGGAAGAGCTGCGCCGCTGAGGTGATGGCCGGGGTGCCGCAACGGCGCCCCGGCTACAGCACCTTGTGCCTGCCGTCGCAGAGCGGGGCCTTGCCCGTGGCCTTGCAGCCGCAGAACCAGGCCTGGCCGTCCTTTTCCGCGGTGTATTTCAGCGGGGCGAAGCCGCTGCCCTTGTGGGTACCGTCGCAGAAGGGCTGCTTGGCGGAGTTGCCGCAGCTGCACCAGAAGTAGCTCTTCCCGGCTTCGACCTGGACCGGGTAGGGCGCCTTCTGGGCGCAGGTCGGCTGCGGCGTGGCGTCGGTCATGGTTGCCTCCCCTGGTTGCAGGCCAAGGATCGGACCACGACCGAAGCCTTGTCCAGCTAGGCGGCCTCAGCCCTGCTGCGGCATGGCGGTCGGGATGATGGTCTTCACCAGCGAGGCATCCAGCGCCTCGTAGTCGTGGTAGCCGATGGTGGCATAGAGCTCGGCCCGGGTCTGCATCCGGTCGACCATCTTGTGGGTGCCGCCATTGGCCTTGATCGAGGCGTAGAGTTCCTCCACCGCCTTGGCCGCGACCCGCAGGTGGGAGACCGGCCAGATCACCATCGAATAGCCCATCCCCTCGAACTCGGCCGCGGTGAAGAAGGGCGTGCGGCCGAACTCGGTCATGTTGGCCAGCAGCTTCACGCCGGGCATGCGCCTGGCGAACTCGATGAACATGTCGCGCGTCGTCAGGGCTTCCGGGAAGATCGCGTCAGCGCCGCTCTCCAGGTACAGCTTGGCGCGCGCCACGGCGCCGTCCATGCCCTCGCTGGCGGCGGCATCGGTGCGCGCGATGACATACAGGTGCTTCCGCGCCTTGCGCGCCGCGGCGCATTTCGCCGCCATGTCGTAGGCATCGGCCAGCTTCTTGTCGTTCAGGTGGCCGCATTTCTTCGGCAGCAACTGGTCTTCCAGGTGCACCGCGCCGGCCCCGGCCTCCTCGAAGGCGCGCACCATGTGCATGACGTTCAGCGCCTCGCCATAGCCGGTATCGCCATCGACCAGCATCGGCAGGCCGGTGGAGCGGTTGACCTGGCGGATCCAGAAGCAGACCTCGTCCACCGTGATCATGCCGAGGTCGGGCAGGCCCATGGTCGCGGTCATCGCCGCGCCCGAGAGATACACCGCCTCGAATCCGGCCTTCTGCGCCAGCAGCGCGGCCATGCCGAAATGCGCCCCCGGCATCTGCAGGATGCCCGGGCGTTCCAGCAGGCGGCGGAAGCGGAGGCCGGCCGGCTCGTCCGGGACATCGGCACCGATCACGTAGGGCATGGCGTCTCTCTCATCACGTCAAGGTATGCGGCGGGAGAGAGCGCCTGGCCCGGCGATCTGTCAATTTCGATCCTGTCGGGGCGACGATAGCCAAACCGTATCACCGGAAGAATATCAACGTCACCAGGCCGAACAGCGGCCAGAGCACCACCGCGGCCCAGAATACGTACCCGAAGAAGCCCGGCATCCGCACCCCGCCGCGTTCCGCCATGGCCCGGACCATGAAATTGGGCGCGTTGCCGATATAGCTGTTGGCCCCCATGAAGACCGCGCCGCAGGAAATCGCCGCCAGCACCGCGGCATCCGGCCCCATCAGCCGCACCGCGTCGCCGCCGGCCAGGTTGAAGAAGACCAGGTAGGTCGGCGCATTGTCGAGCAGGCTGGACAGCACCCCGGTCAACCAGAAATAGGCCGCCGGGTCGGGCGAGCCGCCGGCATCGGCGCCCAGCGCGACCAGCCCGGCCGCGGCTCCGTCCGGCCCCGCCCGCAGGATCGCCAGCAGCGGCGCCATGCAGACGAAGATGGCGGCGAACAGCTTGGCCACCTCCACCATCGCCCCCCAGCCGAAGCCGTTCTCCTCCCGCAGCGCGATCGGCGTGACGCGAAAGGAGACCACCGCAATGCCCAGGAATGCCGCCACTGCCAGCAGCCGTTCGAGTCCCACGGGCTCCCCGAGGACCGCGACCGCGCCCGGCTGCCAGATGCCCTGCAGCACCACCACGCCGAGCACCGCGCCCAGCAGCGCCAGGTTGCGCCGGCCGCGCACATGCAGCCCCGTTGCCTCTTCCCGCAGTGCCGGCGGCGGCACCGGCCGTTCCAGCGCCCAGGCGCGGCGGTCCAGCAGCCAGTAGAGGCCCAGCAGCAGCCCGGCGCAGACCAGGAACTCGGCCGCCAGATGCTGCGCCGTCCAGAAGAAGCCGACCCCCTTGAGGAAGCCGAGATAGAGCGGCGGGTCGCCCAGCGGCGTCAGCACGCCGCCGATATTGCTGACCAGGAAGATGAAGAAGACGAAGCTGTGCACCTTCCGCACGCGGAAGGCATTGGCCCGCAGCAGCGGCGGCAGGAAGACGATCGAGGCACCGGTGGTGCCCATCACGCTGGCGGCGAGCGTCCCGGCGGCCAGCAGCGCGGTGTTGACCGCCGGAGTCCCGACCAGCCGGCCGCGCAGCACCACCCCGCCGCCGGTGGTGAACAGCGCCAGGAGCAGCGCGATGAAGGGCAGCCAGTCCTGCAGCAGGATGTGGCGGATCTCCGCCAGCGTCGCGCCGATGCCGAAGACCCAGGCTAAGGGCAGCAGCAGCGCCGCCGCCCAGCCGGCGGCGATCTTGCCGTAATGCAGGTGCCAGATGCGCCCGGCCACCAGCGGCAGCAGGGCGATGGACAACAGCAGCCCGGCGAAAGGCAGCCCCCAGGCGAGGCCGAGCGGCGGCCCCGCCGGCGCCGCCAGCGCCGGGGCGGCGACCAGCATCATCGGTATCGACCAGGTGGCACGGCGGATCGGGCTTCGGACCATGCCGGCCAAACACCGCAATTATCGCGCCCCCGCAACCCCGGCGGGACGGGCAGCATTGCCCGGGTTGGCCTGGAGCATGACCTGAACGGCACCCCGCCGGGGGTTTCCTTGGCCCCCACCCGCCCCTAAGGTCCGACGCGAATTCGGGAGCAGACCATGGAGATGACCGGCGAGCGGCGCATTCCCGCGCCGCGCCAGCAAGTCTGGGAAGCACTGAACGATCCGGAGGCCCTGCGCGCCTCGATCCCCGGCTGCGAAACCGTCGAGCGGACCGCCGAGGATGCCTTCACCGCCAAGGTCGGGGTCAAGCTCGGCCCGATGTCGGCCAAGTTCGGAGGCAAGGTGAAGCTGGAAAACATCAACCCGCCAGCGAGCTACACCATCAGCGGCGAGGGCAATGGCGGCGCCATGGGCTTCGCCAAGGGCGGCGCCGACGTCGCGCTGGAGGAACTCGGCCCCGCCGAGACGCTGCTGAAGTACCATGTGAAGGCGCAGGTCGGCGGCAAGATGGCGCAGCTCGGCGCCCGGCTGATCGACAGCACCGCCAAGCAGATGGCAGACCAGTTCTTCGACCGCTTCGCCGCCCGCCTGACGCCGGCGGAGCCCGAGCCGGCCGTGGCGGATGCCGCCGCCCCGGTCGCCGGGACCGACACCGAATACCTGGCCGATGCAAGCGGTCCCGGCCCGCTGACCCAGCACGGCGCCGAGGGCCCGAGCGCGGGCGGCGGCAAGCCGGTCCACCGGCCGAACCCGCGCCCGGTGGACGACAACGCCATCAAGCCGCTGCGCCTGATGCTGCAGATCGAGCCCTTCGGCCTGCCGCTGCAATTCTGGGCCGGCTGCGTGCTGATGGTCGCGATCCTGGCGCTGATGTTCCTGTGAGCGGGTCCGGTCGACCGAGCGCGGGCGAGGACGTGAATCGGCCGCGCCCGGCAGCCGCGCCGGACCTGCCGGAAACCGTCGAGGCCACCCAGCGTCTCCTGGCGGCCGGCGGCTATGTCGCCGACCGGGCGCTGGCGACCACCGTGCACCTTGCGCTCAGGATGGGCCGGCCGCTCTTCCTCGAGGGCGAGCCCGGCACCGGCAAGACCGAGATCGCCAAGGTGCTGGCCAAGGAGCTGCCGCGCCGGCTGGTGCGGCTGCAATGCTACGACGGCCTCGACCTCTCGGCCGCGGCCTATGAATGGAACCACGCCCGCCAGCTGATGAGCATCCGGCTGGCCGAGGCGACCGGCGCCTCGCAGGACCGCGAGGCGCTGGAACGCGGCATCTATGACCGCCGCTTCCTGCAGGAACGCCCGCTGCTGCAGGCGCTGTCGCCGGAGGGCGGCCCGGCGGTGCTGCTGATCGACGAGCTGGACCGCGCCGACGAGCCCTTCGAGGCCTTCCTCCTGGAGATCCTCGCCGACTTCCAGCTCAGCGTCCCGGAACTCGGCACCATCAAGGCGGATGTCGCGCCGGTGGTGATCATCACCTCCAACCGCACCCGCGAAGTGCACGACGCCATCCGCCGGCGGTGCCTGTACCATTGGGTGGACTACCCCGATGCGGCGCGGGAACGCGCCATCCTGGCGATCCGCGCGCCCGGCGTGCCGGAGAAGCTCTCGGCCCAGGTCGTCGCCTTCGTGCAGAAGCTGCGCGGCGGCGACTACTTCAAGCTGCCGGGCGTCGCCGAGACGATCGACTGGGCCGCGGCGCTGACCGCGCTCGACGCGGCGGAGCTCGAGCCGGCGGCGGTCGACGAGACGCTCGGCGTGCTGCTGAAGTACCAGGACGACATCGCCAAGCTGCGCGGCGCCGAGGCGGCCAGGCTGGTCGCCGAGGCGAAGCAGGCGGCGGCGTGACGCGGCCCATGCAGGGGGCGCTGCCCCCTGCACCCCCGCCGGGGACCGGGTCGGCCCCCGGACCCCGACCGGGGTTTTTCGTCCGGGATCGGGCGCCCCTTGGCTCGGGTGCTGGCCGATGAGCGAATTCACCACCCTCGCCGCCCTCACCACGCCGCCCGGCGCGGCGCTCGCCGCCAACCTTCTCGCCTTCGGCCGGCTGCTGCGCCGCGCCGGGCTGCCGGTCGGCCCGGCCGAGACCCTGGCCGCGGCCGAGGCGCTGCAGCTCGTCGACATTGGCGACCGCCGCCAGGTGCATGCCGCGCTGCGCGGGGTGATGGTCCGCCGGCACGCCGATTTCGACGTCTTCGACCAGGCCTTCCTGCTGTTCTGGCGCGACCCGGAGGCCGGCCGCAACGCCGCCGCCATGGCCATGCTGGACGGCTTCAAGGAGCGCCAGAAGCCACCCCCCTCCTCCCGCCGCGTCTCCGAGGCGCTCGCCCCGCCGAAGCAGGCGCCGCAGCAGCCGCCGCGCGAGCCCGAGGAGAAGCCGCCCATCGCCGTGGCGATGACGGTCAGCGAGCGCGAGCGCCTGCAGGCGATGGATTTCGAGGCCATGTCGGCGGCCGAGATCAACGACGCCAAGAAGGAGATCCGCAAGCTGGTCCTGCCGCTGGACGCCAGGCCAACCCGGCGCTTCCGGCCCGACCCGATGGGCCCGGTGGTCGACCTGCGCGCCACCATCCGCGCCAGCCTGCACGAGGGCGGCGAGATCCTCACCCTCGCCCGCAAGCGCCGAGTCACCCGGCCGCCGCCGCTGGTGGCGCTGTGCGACATCAGCGGCAGCATGGCGCGGTATGCGCAGATCCTGCTGCATTTCCTGCACGCGGTCACCAACGACCGCGACCGGGTGCACAGCTTCCTCTTCGGCACGCGGCTGACCAACGTCACCCGCCAGCTCAAGTCGCGCGATGCCGAGGTGGCCTTCGAGCTGGTCTCGCATATCGTGCCCGACTGGTCGGGCGGCACGCGGATCGGCGAGTCGCTCGAGCTGTTCAACCGGCAATGGTCCCGCCGCGTGCTCGGCCAGGGCGCGGTGGTGCTGCTGATCACCGACGGGCTCGACCGCGAGGGTGCCCGCGGCCTGGCCGAGGCGACCGACCGGCTGCGGAATTCCTGCCGCCGGCTCATCTGGCTGAATCCCCTGTTGCGGTACGAGGGCTTCCAGCCCAGATCACAGGGCATCCGGGCGATGCTTCCGCATGTGGACGAATTCCGTCCGGTGCATAATCTGCAGAGCCTGCGGTCGCTGGTGGAGACGCTGAGCGGCCCGCAGCCCGGGGACCGGACGCAACGGAGGATGGCGGCATGAGCGATTCCGAGGACGTGCTGGCGACCGCAGCCGGCTGGCGCGCGGCCGGCGAGACCGTGGCGCTCGCCACCGTGGTCGAGACCTGGGGCTCCTCGCCCCGCCCGGCCGGCTCGCGGCTGGCGGTCAGTGCCTCCGGCAAGCTGGCCGGCAGCGTCTCCGGCGGCTGCATCGAGGGCGCGGTGGCCGATGTGGCGAAGCAGACCATGCAGACCGGCACGCCGCAGCTGCTGGATTTCGGCATCTCCGACGAACGCGCCTGGGAAGTCGGCCTGGCCTGCGGCGGCAAGCTGAAGGTCTTCGTGGAGAAGCTGTCGTGACGCCGGATGTCCTGGCCGCGCTGCAGGCGGCGCAGGCCGCCAAGCGCCCGGCCGCCCTGCTGACGCGCCTTAGCGACGGCGAGCAATGCCTCTGGCCCGACACGGCGGTGCCCGGCGCGCTGGCCGAGGCCGCGCAGACGGCGCTACGCGACGACGCGGCGCAGAACGTGACGCTGGATGGCGAGGCCTGGTTCGTCCACCCGCACAACCCGGCCCTGCGCCTGATCGTGGTCGGCGCGGTGCACATCGCCCAAGCCCTGGTGCCGATGGCGCAGACCGTGGGTTTCGCGGTGACCGTGGTCGACCCCCGCCGCGCCTGGGCGACCGCGGACCGCTTCCCGGGCATCACTCTGATCCATGAATGGACCGACGACGCCATGGTCGCCCTGGCGCCCGACGGCCGCACCGCCGTGGTCACGCTGACGCACGACCCCAAGCTGGACGACCCGGCGCTGGATGTCGCGCTGAGGTCGGATGCCTTCTACATCGGCGCGCTCGGCTCCCGCCGGACACACGCCAAGCGCGTCGCGCGGCTGGCCGAGCTCGGTCACGCCGAGGCCGCCATGGGCCGCATCCGCGCCCCCGTCGGGCTGAACATCGAGGCCGTCACCGCACCCGAGATCGCCCTGTCGATCCTGGCCGAGGTGGTCGCGGCAAGGCGCGGCGCCGCGCTCGGCACCCGCGCCGCGCCGGCCGTGGCCGCCGCCGCATGATCTTCGGACCCACCCCGCTGGATGAGGCGCGTGGCGCCGTCCTCGCGCATACCGTCCGGCTGCAGGGCCGGGTGCTGAAGAAGGGCACCGTGCTGGACCAGGCGGCGATCGCCGCGCTGCAGCAGGGCGGCCATGGCAGCGTCATCGCCGCGAGGCTCGAACCCGGCGACGTGCCGGAGGACGAGGCGGCCGACCGCCTGGCCAATGCGCTGATGGGCCCGCTGCTGGCGCGCACCCGGGCCTCGACCGGGCGGGTCAACCTGGTCGCCGAGACCGCCGGCCTGCTGGTGGTCGAGGCGGGCGTCATCAACCGGTTGAACGCGCTGGATGAATCGCTGACCGTGGCGACCCTCGCCTCGCACATCCCGGTTTCGGCCAAGGAGATGCTGGCGACCATCAAGGTCATCCCCTTTGCCGTCCCCGGCGCCGTGCTGCAGGTGGCCGAGGCCATGGCGAAGCAGGGCCCGCCGCCGCTGTCGCTGCATCCCTTCCGGCCGCTGAAGGTCGGGCTCGTGCTCAGCGAGCTGCCCGGCCAGAAGGAAAGCGTGATGGAGGGCGCCGTCGAGGCGACCCGGGACCGGATCGAGGCGCTGCACGGCACCCTGCTGCCGCCCGAGCGCACCCGGCACGAGACCGCGCCGATCTCCGACGCGCTGACCCGGCTGCGCCGCCAGGGCGCGCAGGTGCTGCTGGTCGCCGGCGCCTCCGCCGTGGTGGACCGGCGGGATGTCGGGCCGGCGGCGATCGTGCGGGCCGGCGGGACGATCGACCATTTCGGCATGCCGGTGGACCCCGGCAACCTGATCTGCCTCGGGCACATCGACGGCATCCCGGCCCTGGTCCTGCCCGGCTGCGCCAAGTCGCCGAAGCTGAACGGCATCGACTGGGTGCTGCAGCGCCTGTTCGCCGGGCTGAAGGTGACGCCGCGCGACGTCATGGGCATGGGCGTCGGCGGCCTGCTGAAGGAGATCGAGACCCGCCCCCTGCCGCGCGCCGAGGCGGCCAATACCCCGGCCCAGACGCTCACGCCCCGCCGCGGCCGGCAGGTCGCCGCCCTGGTGCTGGCCGCCGGCCGCAGCCGCCGCATGGCGCCGCTGAACAAGCTGCTGGTGGCCGACGACCAGGGCGTCTCGATGGTCGCCCGCGTGGTCGACAATGCCCTGGCCTCCCGCGCCCGGCCTGTCGTTGTGGTCACCGGGTATGAGCGGGAGCGCGTCGAGGCGGCGGTCGGCGGCAAGGGGGTGATCTTCGCCCATGCCGAGGACTATGCCGAGGGGCTGTCGGCCAGCCTGAAGGCCGGCCTCGCCGCGCTGCCGCCGGGGATCGAGGGCGTGGTCATCTGCCTCGGCGACATGCCGCTGGTGGCCGGGCCGATGATCGACCGGCTGATGGCCGCCTTCGACCCGGAGGAAGGCCGCGCCATCGTCATGCCGACCTTCCGCGGCAAGCAGGGCAACCCGATGCTCTGGGCGGTGGAATTCCTGCCGGAGATGATGACCATCACGGGCGATGTCGGCGCCCGGCACCTAGCCGGCAAGCATGCCGACCGGGTGGCCGAGGTCGAGATGGCCGACGACGCCGTCCTGCGCGACTTCGACACCACCGACGCGCTGCGCAAGGCGCCGGGCTTCGCCGGGGTCAGGTAGCCTCTCCCCGGCGCGCCGGCCGGCTCATCCCGCCGCCGCCTGCCGCACCCATTCCGCCCAGGCCAGCGCCGTCGCATCCTGGCCGAACCCGGCCACCACCTGCACGCCGAGCGGCAGGCCCTTTGGCCCGGTGCCGGCCGGCACCGTCACGCAGGGTACGTGCAGCAGGGTCCAGAGCGAGTTGAAGGCCGGGTCGCCGGTCCAGCCCAGGCCCTCCGGCGCCTCGCCCGGGGCGCTCGGCGTCAGGACGGCGTCGCAGCCCGAGACGATATCGGCGAAGGCCGCCTGCGCCGCGGCGAAGGCCGCCTGCCCCGCCGCCAGCGCCGGCCCGCCCTGGGCATGGCCCCAGTCCAGCCGCTCGCGCAGCCCGGGCGAGAGCAGGGATGCCATCATGGCCCGCTCCCAGCCCAGCGCCTCGGCCGATTCGCCGTTCATCACCAGGGCATGCGCGTCGAGGCCGGCAACCACCGCGGGCGGCAGCTCGATCGGCACGATCGTGGCGCCGGCTTTTGCCGCGGCGCTCGCCACGCGCTCCAGCAGCGCCCGAGTCTCAGGCTTCGCCTCGGCCGCGGTCGGGCCCCAGCAGAGCGCGAGGCGCGGGGCGCGGCCGGGCCTGATTTCCGGCGCGCCGTAGTCCCGCCCGGTCAGCCCGGCCATGACCAGCGCCGCGTCGCCCACCGTCCGGGTGATGACGCCGATGGTGTCGAGCGATTCGCTCATCACCTTCATCCCGGCGCGGTGCAGCGTGCCGTAGGACGGCTTGAAGCCGACCGCGCCGCAATAGGCCGCCGGCCGGATGATGCTGCCCGCGGTCTGGGTGCCGAAGCCGGCATGGAAGTACGCCGCCGCGGCGCCTGCGGCCGAGCCGGAGGAACTGCCGCCCGGGGTATGCGCCGGATTGGCCGGGTTGCTGGTCGGCCCCGGCTGGCGGGTGGCGAATTCGGTGGTCACCGTCTTGCCCAGGATCACCGCCCCGGCCCGGCGGCCCGCGGCGACGCAGGCGGCATCCGACCGCGGCCGGTGCCCGGCCCAGATCGGCGAGCCGTACTGCGAGGGCTGGTCGGCGGTGTCCAGCACGTCCTTCACCCCGAGTGCCAGCCCATGCAGCGGCCCCGCGGCGCGGCCCGCGGCGCGGGCGGCATCGAGCGCCACCGCCTGGCGCATCGCCGAAGCCGGGTCGAGCCAGGCGAAGGCGCGCAGCACCGGCTCCCGCGCCGCGACCCGGTCGAGCAGCGCCTCCGTCAAGGCGGCGGCGCTCAGGCTGCCGGCCCGGAGCCGGCGGGCGGCCTCAGTGGCGGGAAGGTCGGCGAGATCGGTCATGGCAGGGCCCCTGGCGGCTTTCCGCGGCCAGTTGAGCGCGGATGCGGCTTTCGGACAAATCCCCCGGCCGGGGTGCGAGGCCGCGGTTTTCGGACAAAGCCGGGCGGGACGGTGAGGCCGGGACCGGCGCCGGCGCCGGCGGCGCCTGGCGGCAAGGGGACAGGTGCATACTGCATCGGTCGCCTCCATCACCAAGGATTTGAACATAACAAGAACAAAGACGCCGAGGCAACCGTTTCCTAGCCGCGCGACCTGTCGCCTCGGAAAAACCGCGTTGATCTTTCTGCGCCCGGATGGGAGAGCCGGGCATGCGCGCATCATCCACCCTGCTGGCCGCCGGCCTGCTGTCCATCGGCATCGCCGCGGCGGCCGCGGCCCAGGCCCTGCCGCCGCCGGTGCTGCCACCCAATGCCGTGTCGCCCTACGCCGGGCCGTCGCTGCGGCCGACCCCGAATGCCCCGCCACCGCCCGGCCGCGGCCTCTGCACCGAGGCCCTGCCCTGCCGCACCGCGCTGGGCGAGCCGTTCTACTACACGCCCTCCGGCGACAAGCGGCTGCTGGGCCGGCGCTGAGCCGCCGCCGTTGCGGCGATGCGCATGCCCTTCCCGGGCCGGCGCCGCGCCGCCACACTCGGGGGATGTCCGGCCCCATCCGCGTCGCCCGCACCCAAGCCGGCGCCCTCACCTATGTCGTCCCCGTCCCGCCCGAGCACCTGCCGCCGGTCGCTCCCGGCGACCTGCTCGCCGCCTGGTCGCTGGCCCGCCGCGCCGCAGCGCTCGAGTTGTGGGGCCCGCCCCGGCTGCTGCGCTTCGACCGGCCGGATGGCGAGGCCACCGAGATCGCCATCGCCGATGCCGATGCCGGTTGCTGGGCGGAGGCGATCGACGAGGGCTACGACCTGCAGTCCCTGCCCGGCCTGGCGCTGTGCCTGCGGCTGCTGGCGCTGGTCGAGGTCCTGGCGCGGGTCCCGGCGCTCGCCCCGCTGTTCGAGGTCACCCCGGACGGGATCGAGCTGCACCCGGCGCTGCTGGAGGCAGCGGCGACATTGCCGCTCGACGCCGGCGCCCGGTTCGACGAATCCGCGATAAGGCGTCTATTGTCCCGTCGCCTGCCGCCAGGCGCCGCCGACCGGCGCCGCATCGCATGAGAAGACCTGCATGACCCGTCCGCTGCCCCGCCTGCCCCGCCTTTTCAGCCGCTCCGCGCGCGGGGCGCTGCCGGGGCTGCTGCTCGCCGGCCTGGTGCTGTCCGCCTGCGCCGGCGGCGGGCGCGACCCGGCGATCTCCCCGGTCAGCCTCGCCCCGCCGGCGGCGGGCGGCGGCGGCGCCGCGGTCCGCAGCGCGCCGGGCCAGGCCCTCACCGCCCCGGCGCCGGGCCAGGCGGTGCGCGACCAGGCCGCCGTCGCCTCGGCCTGCCGGCGCGACGCCGACCGCATCATCGTCACCCGCGACCGCGGCCAGCTGATGCGGGAGGACGAGCGCGACAGCCGGGTCGGGTCGCAGGCCAGCATCTATTCGCAGCGGGCGGAGACCGACCGGCTCGGCCGGCTGTTCGAGCGCGACCGGCTGGCCGACCAGTGCGTCCAGGAGAACACCCGCGCCGCGCCGCAGCGCTGAGCATGCCCTCCCCGCCGGGCTTGGACTGACCGCGTGGCCAATCTCGGGGCGCTGGGCCGGGCGCTGTCGCACCACGATGCCAGGCTTTTCTTCGCGGCGTCGCTGATCTCCTGGACCGGGCTCTGGGTGCACCGGATCGCGATCTCCTGGCTGGCCTGGCAGATGACCGGCAGCGCCTTCTGGGTCGGCATGGTCGCCTTCTGCGACCTGGCGCCGGCGGTGGTGTTCAGCCCGATCGCCGGTGCGGTCGCCGACCGCATGGACCGGGTTCGGCTGACCATGCTGGCGCAATCGGCCATCGCCCTGCAGGCCGCCATGGTCGCCGCGCTGATCTGGAGCGGCCACCTGACCATCGGCCTGCTGCTGGTGCTGGAGGTCTTCAGCGGCATCGCCGCCAGCTTCTCCCAGCCGGCGCGGCAATCCCTGATGCCGAGCCTGGTGCCGCGGGCCGACCTGCCGGCCGCGGTCGCCTGCAATTCGCTCTGCTTCAACGTCGCCCGCTTCATCGGCCCGGCCATCGCCGGCCCGCTGATCGCGGTCGGCGGCGTGCTGCCGGCGGTGCTGCTGAACTGCGCCGCCTACCTGATCGCCACCTTCACCATGCCCTTGCTGCGGATCGACCGCGCCGAGCGCCGCGGCCATGCGCCCGAGGCCAGCGTCTGGGCCGAGGCGATCGCCGGGTTCCGCTATGCCGGGGGGCATCCGGGGATCGGCCCGCTGCTCGGCTTCGCCGCCGTCGCCTCGATCCTGATGCGCGGGGTGCAGGAGATCCTGCCGCCCTTCGTCGAGCGGCTGTTCCTGCGCGGCCCGGACGGGCTGGCGATGCTGACCGCCTGCATCGGCATCGGCGCACTGTTCTCCGGCCTCTGGGTCGCGAACCGGGGCCGGGTGGAGGGCACCACCGCGCTGGCGGTGGGCGCGGTCGGCGTGCAGGCGCTGGCGACCATCGGTTTCGTCGCCACCGGCGTCTTCCCCTTCGCCCTGCTTTGCGCCGCGATCATGGGCGCGGCCGGGTCGGTGCACGGGATCTCGACCCAGACCCTGGTGCAGAATGCCGCGGATCCGGCGATGCGCGGCCGGGTGCTCAGCCTCTGGGGGATGATCACCCGGGCCTGTCCGGCGCTCGGCGCGCTGGTGCTGGGCGGGTTGGGGGAGGTGCTGGGGCTGCGGCTGCCGACCTTCCTGGCGATGCTGCTCGCGCTCGGCGTGCTGGCCTGGGGGGTGCGGCGGCTGCCGGTCATGACGCGGGTGCTGGAGGCGCGCGACCCCGACGGAACGCGTTCCTGAACCACGGCAAGCCGCCGCCGCCGGCCGGGCTGCGGCCGGTCTGCCGGCGTGGTGGTCTTGATCCAGCGCAAGGGCGGGGGCGGACGGTCCACGCAACCTCCACGATTGCGGGAACCATCGGCGATCAACTCCCGCACGGGGAGAGACCATGCCCAGCAAGACCAAGACGACGACCGACTTCTGGTACGAGCGGTATGCGCTGCACAGCAAGCCGGCGGTCGACGACCAGACGTTCCTCGACGACGCCATATCGACCCACAACCTTGCCATTGCCGAACATATCGCCAGCAAGACGCTGCTGGTCACCGGCATCGCCGCCGCCGGGCTCGCCCTGAGCCTCGCCGTCGCCGAGGCGGCGACGGCGAGGGCCGCCATGGTCGCGGCGGAATGGGCCTGGAAGATGGCCCTGCGCTTCGCGCCCTACCTGGCGGATTCGCGCGCGCAAGTGGTGGCCACCACCATCGCCACCTATACCGGGCTCAAGGCGGTCGAGGACGCGGCCGATACCGCCTACCAGGCGGCCAAGGACAAGCTGTCCGGATGGATCGACGAGTACCATCAGCTGCAGCAGGACAAGGCCGACTTGGTCGCCACGTGGAAGCCGATCATCGCCAGGGAATTCCGCGAGGCGCGGCTTGCGGCCGATGCCGACACCCTGGCCTATGCCAAGTCGGCCGACCCGCTGCTGCTCGACCTCGATGGCGGCGGCGTGGCACTGGTCGGCCTCGAGGACAGCACGGCCGAGTTCGCCTGGCATGCCGATGCGCCGGCGACGCGCACCGGCTGGATGGGCGAAGGCACCGGCATGCTGGTGACCCTGGCCGCCGACGGCCGGCCGCTGCCCTTCACCGAGAGCGCGGCCTTCGGCGACGGGCTCGACCGGCTGGCCAGCCTCGATGCGAACCGCGACGGCCGGATCGACGCCGCCGACGCGGGCTTCGCCGTGCTGCGGGTCTGGCAGGACGGCGACGGCGACGGCGCGGTGGATCCGGGAGAGATCCGCAGCCTCGACGAACGCGGCATCGCCGGCCTCGACCTCGCCGCCGAGACGGCGAGCGAGATGCGCGACGGCAACACGGTGACGCGGATCGGCAGCTTCACCCTGGCCGACGGGACGGTCCGGGAGATGGTCGATGCCTGGTTCGCCCGGGCGCCGGCGGCCGCGGCCATTCTGCTGCCAGAGGCCGGCGGCAGCATCGCCCTCGGCGGCGCGGCGGCGACCGTGCTCGGTGGCAGCGGCCCGGATGCCGTCACCTTCGGCGCCGGCCTGGCCACGGTCACCGGCGGCGAAGGCGGCGGCAACAGCTTCATCTTCGTCAAGGGCAGCATCGCCGCGGCGGTCGGTGGCCAGGTCGACCGGGTGACCGACTTCCATCTCGCCGGCGCCGGCACGGCGGACCGGAGCGACCAGGTCGTGCTGCGCGGCTTCAGCGCCGAGGCGCGGCTGGTCTTCGATCGCGACCTCGACTCCGGCCGGCACCTCTATCGCGTGGTCGACGGCGACTACGTGGCGGCGATCGAGCTCGACCATGCCGGCAGCGGCGCCGCGCCCGCCCAGGCGGCGTGGCTGGTCATCGCCTGAGGCGGGGCCGCCGGCCGGCTTCCGCGTCTCTTGACCCGCCGGCCGGTTGCGGCCGGCAGGGGCTGCCGCCACAAGCACGACCCGATGCACGACACCGCCCATACCCATGCCAGGCTGTTCTTCGAGAACTACTGGCAGCCGGAATTCGCCACGGTGGCCGAGCTCGGCAGCTACGACGTCAACGGCCGGCTGCGCGACCATGCGCCGCCCGGGGTCCGCTATGTCGGCATGGACATGGCCCCCGGCCCCGGCGTCGACGTGGTGGTGGCCCCTGGCGCGCCGCTGCCGCTGGCCGATGCCAGCGTCGACGTCGCCGTCACCTCCTCCTGCTTCGAGCACGACATCGCCTTCTGGGACAGCTTCCTGGAGCTCATCCGCATCCTCCGGCCCGGCGGGCTGCTCTACCTGAACGCGCCGAGCAATTACGCCGTGCACCGCTACCCCTTGGATTGCTGGCGCTTCTACCCGGATGCCGGGCTGGCGCTCTGCCAATGGGCCGGGCAGCGCGGCGTGGCGGTGGAGCTGGCGGAAAGCTTCATCGGCCAGCAGGGCGGCGAGGGCTGGTGCGACTTCGTCGCGGTCTTCCGCAAGGCCGGCCCCGGCGCCCTGCGCCGCCGCGGCCGGATCGCCGGCCATGCGCCGGGGTCCAACATCCTCGATGGCGGCGCTGGCGGCGAGCCGGTGCGGGAGGCCGAGCGCGGCCAGACCGACGAGATGCTGGCGATCGACGGGCTGCGCGCCACCCTCGCCGAGCGGGACGCGGCGCTGGCGCGGCAGGCCGTGGACCTCGGCCGGCAGGAGGCGGCGCTGGCGGCCCGCGAGGCCGAGCTTGCCGCGCTGCGGGCGGAGGGCACGGCGCGCGCGGCGGCGCATGACGACCTCGCGGGACGTCTGGCCGCGCGCGAAGGGGACCTCGCTGCCTGCGCCGGCCGCCTGGCCGAAAGCGAGGCCGCGGGTACGGCGCTGGCTGACCGGCTGGCCGGGGCCGAGGCGGCACTCGGCGCGATGCGGGCCGAAGCGGCGGCGGGTGCCGCCGCTTTGGCGCAGGCGGAAGGGCATCTGCGGCGGGTGCTGGGCAGCCGGTCCTGGCAGCTTACCGCGCCGCTGCGTGCGGTGCTGACGCTGCTGCACCGGCACTGACCGGGCGGCACGGCCGCGGCGCCGGCGCTACTCGACCCGGATCTGCCCGGCGCGGACGATGGCGCCGAATTCCTCCCGCTCCGCGCGGATGAAGTCCAGCGTCTCGGCTGGGGTGGAGAGGCGGGGCGTCCCGCCCAATTCGCGGAACCGGGCGACCAAGGGCTCCTCCTGCAAAGCCTGGTTGATCGCCGCGTTGAGCCGCCCGATCGCCTCGGGCGGGGTGGCTTTCGGCGCCATGAAGGCGTACCAGGCGACCCATTCTCGTTCGTCGAGCCCGGTCTCCAGCACGGTCGGCACCGCCGGCAGGCGCTCCGTCCGCGCGCGCGCGGTGACCGCCAGGGCCCGCAGCCGGCCGCCGAGGACATGGCCGGAACTGGCGCCCAGGCTGTCGAGCACGATCGGCACCTCGCCGGCGATGGTCGCCAGCAGGGATTGCGGCGTGCTGCGATAGGGCACCGCCGGCAGGTCCAGCCGGTGGCGCCGCTTGAAGTCCTCCATCACCAGATGCGGGATGCTGCCCGAGGCCGGCAGCCCGTAGCGCCACGCCCCGGGTTCCGCCTGCACCCGCGCGACCATCTCGCCCAGGCTGCGGAAGGGCGTGGCCGGGTTGACCATCCAGACCAGCGGCGAGGTGACGGCGACCGCGATGGCGGCCAGGTCCTCCACCGGGTCGAGCGGCATGTTGGGATAGACGCTGGTGCCGATCGAGATCGCGCCGACATGGGCGAACATGAAGGTGTAGCCATCGGCCGGGCTGCGCTGCAGCTCCTGCATGCCGATCGTGCCGTTGGCGCCGGGCTTGTTGTCGACCACCACCGGCTGGCCCAGCAGTTCGGACAGGCGCGGCGCCAGCAGGCGGGCATAGACCTCGTAGCCGCCGGCGGCGCTGGGGACGATGCAGCGGAGCGGGCGGCTGGGCCAGGGGCGCGGCTGGGCGGCGGCCGGCAGGGCGGCCAGCAGCCCGAGCGCCGTGCGGCGTGGCAGGTGCATCGGTCTTCCTCCCCCGTTTTCCGGGATCGAAGCAGGAAAGCCGCCCGAGGGGAACCGCCCGCGGCGGGGCTGCCCAGCCGGCACCGCGGCGGCTACCCTGACGCCTGGGCGTCGAGGGAAGCGGGGATCATGCTGAAGGCCGGGATCGTGGGCATGGGCCGCTGGGGCCGCGTGCTGGTGGACAGCGTGCAGCGGAATAACGATGCGGGCATCCGCTTCGTCGCCGGCTGCACCGGCACGCCGTCCAAGGCGCGCGACTGGGCGGCCGAGCAGGGCATCCGCCTGCATGACGGGTTCGCGGCGGTGCTGGCCGACCCCGAGGTCGAGGCGATCGTCCTCGCCACCCCGCACAAGCAGCATGCCGAGCAGGTCGTCGCCGCGGCGAAGCTTGGGAAACATGTCTTCGTCGAGAAGCCCTTCACCCTGAGCAAGGCCAGCGCCGAGGCAGCGGTCGCCGCCTGCCAGGCGGCCGGCGTCGTCCTGGCGCTCGGCCACAACCGCCGCTTCCTGCCGGCGACCGCCGAGATGCAGCGGCTGCTGGCCGAAGGCGCGCTGGGGACGGTGCTGCATGCCGAGGGGCATATCAGCGGCCCCGCCGCCGCGGCCTGGACGGAAGGCATGTGGCGCGCCGACCGCGCGGAGAGCCCGCTCGGCGGCATGGGCGGCATGGGAATCCACATGGTGGACATGCTGATCTGCCTGATGGGCCGCTTCGCCGAGGTGACGGTGCAGTCGCTGCGCCGGGTCTCGCCGCATGTGGACGACACCACGGCGATGCTGGCACGCTTCGAATCGGGGGCTACCTGCACCTTCGCCACCCTGTCGCTGGCGCCGCAGGCCTGGCGCGTCGCGCTCTTTGGCACCCGCGGCTCGCTCGAGATGCGCGGCCAGCAGCAGCTGGTTTTCGTTCCCGTCCCCGGCGCGGGGGAGGCCTGGACGAAGGATTATCCCAGGCTGGACATCGAGGCGGCGGAGCTCGCCGCCTTCGCCGCGGCGGCGGCCGGCGGCCCGGCCTATCCGCTGCCGCTGGCCGATGCCATCCATGGCGTCTCGGTGTTCGAGACGATGATCGGCGCCGCGGCGTCGGGCAGCAGCTACGCGGTGGCGTGAGGATCCGCCGCGACGACAAGGGGCGATCGGCGGAGGACCGTCCCGCGGTGGCTGCCGGATGGGTCGGCCTGCGTCCCGCGGAACCACGGCCGATGCCGCCACCGACCGCCCGCTCCGGCATTCCCGCCCTGGCCGGCCATGCGGTTCGGCCGCACGGCAAGCATTCAATGCCGCATCGGCTGCCTCCCTGCCCCACCCGATCGGCAGGGTGATCAGGCCTCGCGGGCGGCCGATCCGGGCAATTGCCACATGTCGCCGATGATCCGGTCGTAGCTGCACGGCTCATAGGCGACGGTGGCGTTGCCGTCATAATGGGTGATCTCGCCGAACCAGAACCGGCCGAGTGCGAGATAGAGATCGACGCGGGCGAAGTCGAAGTCGGCGCCCAGCCGTTCCGCCAGCCGCATCGCCTCGGTGATCCCGGGCGGCGGTGACCAGTCTGGGTCGGCGGGATGGATCTGGTTGACCGGCAGGGGGTGCATGGCCCGGTCGAAGAAGGTGATCCGATGGTCGCCGAAGCGGCCGGTATGCACGCGCAGCAGGCGCATCCGGCCGTTGAAGACGTAGAATTTCAGGTCGGCCGGGATCTCGCCGGCCTCGTCCAGCAGCATGGTCTCGGCCAGCAGCCGGGGCTGGATGTCCCGGTAGCCCCACTCGCCCGTCGCCGCGGCATGGTTGTGCCGGAGCCACCCCGCCGCGGTGGCGAGCGCGGCGTCGCGGTCGACCGCGGCCTTGTCATGGACCAGCAGGTTCATGTTCCAGCCGTGGCTCGCCTTCAACACGAAGCGGGGCGGCAGCGCGGCCCAGTCGATCGCCTCGGCACGGTCCCAGGTGCCGAGCAGCGGCACCAGGATGTCGGGGGACGCCTTCGCCGCGACATACCGACGCACCGCCAGCTTGTCGGTGGTCAGCGCGATCAGCGGGTTGCGGTCGTGCAGGATCCGCCAGGCGACCTTCTCGTTGAAGGTTCGCGGACGATTGAAATTCGGCTCGTAGCCGAGTGCGGCGCGCATCCGTCGCCGCAGGCGACGCGCCTCCCGCAGCCGCTGCAACGGTGGGACCGCCTGCACGACCCTCGAAAAAAGGGTCCTGAGACCGAATGACGGCAGAGCCACGGCCCCGGGCACAAGCGATGGCCGCAGCGACGTCAGTCTGGGGGAGTCACTGCCATCATCAGCGGAAATATCCATGCAGGAAACAGGACCTTGTTCTTGAACTGCATGGACCCGGCAGCCACCGACCAAAATGATAGCCTAAGGGTCGTCCTGGAAGAAGACCGCAATATCTGAAGCAGTCGCGATTAGTATATCTCGTTGATTGCCGAAATAAACGCGCCCATGCGATGAAGCGGCATCCCAAAACGGGAAGCGCTGATTTCATTTATCGTTATAATTGCGATCTTGTTGCCGATGGTTGGCCGATTTTTGTCCCTCGATCGCGCCGGCGCAGGATGGCGGGGGCATGCGGTCGGTGGATGAGGGCGCGGTGCCGAAGGGACGACGGACCCCCTCCCCACCGGGCGCAGGCCGGCCGGGAGGAGCACCGGACGCTCGATCGCGTCGAGCACGTGCCGTGCCGCGAACGGAACGGGCGCAATGCCGGCCCGACGACGGCAGCCATCGGCTGCCGAGAACGGCGACGAACGTGGCAAGCGAGGGGCCGCACCGGCCGCACCCGGCTACTCCGCACCAAGGGGATCGGCGGCGGCAGGCGCCAGATCCCGCGCGGCATCGAAGGCCTGCCGTCGCGGGCCACCATTTACGGCCCCGACCGGCCCGCCGGACAGCCGGCGACCTGAAGCCAGGCCGGCACCAGGATCGTCAGGCGATCCGGGCTGCGCCACCGTGTCAAGCACAGCGCCAGGGACCGTCCGGCGAATAACGGATCCGCGGAAAGCACCGGCAAGACGGGGGTGCACGGCCCGTCGCGCCGCGACCTCGCGCAGACTCCAGGAGGCATCGGGGAACTCCCCAAGGGGAACACCGGACCGATCGCCGCCCCCCCAGGATGACGCCTCCACCCTTTCGGTCTAGAACCGCCCGATCCGCAACGGAGAGGTCCCGCCATGTCCAAGATCACCCGCCAGGGCAGCAACCCCATCCTCTCGACCTCGGTCGAGTACCACAACTTCGTCTATCTGGCCGGCATCACCGCCGATGACCTCAGCAAGGACATCACCGGCCAGACCGAGGAAGTCATCGCCAAGATCGACGCGGCGCTGGAGAACAACGGCACCGACAAGACCCGGCTGCTGACCGCCCAGATCTGGCTGAAGCGGATCACCGACCGCGACACCATGAACAAGGTCTGGGTGAAGTGGCTTGGCGAGGACGGCCGCCCGGCACGCGCCTGCGTGCAGGCCGAAATGGCCGACCCGCGCCACCTGGTCGAGATCATGATCACCGCCTGCCGCTGAGCCGGACGGGGCCGGCGTGACATCTCGTCGGCCCCAGCCGAATCCGCCATGGCGGTCGCCAGCATGCATGCGTTGCATTTCTGCCACCACACTGTTGCATGACGTCTGATGGCCTTAAAAGCTAGGACGATGGTCCGTTCACGGACCGGTAAGCGGCGCGTGATCTGACGAATCACCGCTTGTTTCCCCTTGTTGCGCCGCAGCGGGTTGTTCCATTTACCCCTGCCTTGTTACCCCAGATTTCAGAGCGTGCCTCCCGACGACGTGAGCCAGCGCACAGACACGGTGTGCGGCTTCGGCCGGGGGGGATGACGGGGGCTGCAAGGGGGCTGGTTTTTCATGCGCGTCACTGGGACGACTTTGGCCGTCTGTGCCTTGCTGGGCGGCGTCGCGACTGCGACCGACGCCGAGGCCGCCCGGACCAAGCAGGACCCCGGTTACACCACGAAGGCCCCGCATTCCGCCCAGTCGCACAAGGCCGGACTCAGGCAGGCCGCCGTGCGCAGCGGCCGCCGCCATGCCAAGGGTCCCCGTCGCACCCGGAGCCATGCGACCGTCTCCGGCTGGGGTGGCGGCATCTCTTGCGTCCCTTATGCCCGCAGCGTCACCGGCATGGCGATCTCCGGCAATGGCGGCGACTGGTGGCACAATGCCGCCGGCAGCTATCGCCGCGGCAACCAGCCGGAACCGGGCTCGGTCATGGCCTTCCGCAGCAGCGGCGGCATGGCCCGCGGCCATGTCGCGGTGGTCGGCCGCGTGCTGAACGACCGGCAGGTGCTGATCGACCACGCCAACTGGGGCGGCCCGGGCATCCGCAAGGGCTCGGTCATGCACAACGTCAGCGTCGTCGATGTCTCCGACAACAACGACTGGACCGCGGTGAAGGTGCAGGTCGGCCATAGCGACCAGGCCTATGGCCGGACCTATCCGACCTACGGCTTCATCTACAACCGCCCGGCCGGCGACGACGCCCCGGTCTATGCCGCCGCCAAGCCGCTGGAGCGCAGCCTGCGCTTCGAGCAACTGGCCGAGATGCCGGTCGGCACCGGCTTCGCCGCCCAACCGGTCGCCTTCGAGCCGCAGGGCTTGGCCCCGCTGCGCAAGGCCGCGCCACGCCGCCACCGCTGAAGGCAGCGGCCCGCGCCGCGGGCCGATTTGCCGGCTTGCCTCCCCTTGCGCCACGGGGCCGGCATGGCAGGCTCCGTCCATGACCTGGTCCCTCCTGGCACGCGACCCGCAGACGGGTGAGCTCGGCGTCGCCGTCGCCACCCGCTTCTTCGCGGTCGGCGCGGTCTGCCCGCGGGTCGAGGGCGGGGTCGGCGCCGTCGCCACCCAGGCCCTGGTCAATCCGCTCTACGCCCCGGACGGGCTGGCCCGGCTGCGTGCCGGCGAAGCGCCGGAGCAGGCGCTGCAAGCCCTCATTGCGGCCGATGCCGGGCGCGACCACCGGCAACTGCATATCCTGGCCGCAGACGGCCGCATGGCGCGGCATACCGGCGCCGCCTGCCTGCCCTGGTGTGGCGGCGTGGCGGCGGCGGACGTCTCGGTCGCCGGCAACATGCTGGCCGGGCCGTGCGTGGTCGAGGCGACGCTGGAGGCCTTCCTCGCCCATGCCGGCCAGCCCATGGCGCTGCGGCTGATCAGCGCGCTGGAGGCCGGCGAGGCCGCCGGCGGCGACAGGCGCGGCAAGCAGTCTGCGGCGCTGCAGGTGGCCAGCCGCGACCCCTGGCCCGACCTCGACATCCGCACCGACGACCACCCCGACCCGCTGGCCGAATTGCGCCGGCTGCATGCGGTGGCACAGCGGCGCTACGTGCACCTCCGCCGCTTCCTGCCCGGCCGCGACCATCCCGGCGTCTTCGACCGCGCGGTGATCGATGCCGCCATCGCGGCCGCGACCCGCGCATGACCCCGCCGGTCCTCGAGGTCCTCGGCCTCAGCATCGAGTTCGCAACCGACCGCGGCCCGTTGCGGGCGGTGGACGGGGTCTCCTTCGGCGTCGCCGCAGGGCAGACGCTGGCCATCGTCGGCGAGAGCGGCTGCGGCAAGTCGGTGACGGCGCTCGCCATCATGGGGCTGCTGCCGCGCGACGTGCGGCTCGGCGGCGCCATCCGCTTGCTGGGGGAGGAATTGCTCGGCCACCCCGGCGACCCCTGGGCCGGCCGCCGCGGGCGCGACCTGGCGATGGTGTTCCAGGAGCCGATGACCAGCCTCAACCCCGCCTTCACCGCCGGCGAGCAGGTGGCGGAAGCCCTGCGGCTGCACGAGCGCCTGTCGCCCCGCGCCGCGATGGACCGGGCGGTGGAGATGCTGGCCCGCGTGCGCATCCCCGAGGCGGCGCGGCGCGCGGCGCAGTATCCGCACCAGCTCTCGGGCGGCATGCGGCAGCGGGTGATGATCGCCATGGCGCTGGCGTGCCGGCCGCGGCTGCTGATCTGCGACGAGCCGACCACGGCATTGGACGTGACCGTGCAGGCGCAGATCCTGTCGCTGCTCGACGAGCTGAAGCGCGAGACCGGGACGGCGGTGGTGCTGATCACCCATGACCTCGGCGTCGTCGCCGACCATGCCGACCAGGTCGCGGTGATGTATGCCGGCCGCATCGCCGAGGCCGCGCCGGCCGCTGCCATCTTCGCCCGGCCGGAGCATCCCTACACGGTCGGCCTGCTCGGCGCGGTGCCCTCAATCGAGGGCGGCGCCGGCCGGCTGGCCAGCATCGAGGGCACGGTGCCCGACCTGCGCGTCCCGCCGCCGGGCTGCCGCTTCGCCCCGCGCTGCCCCTTCGCCGCGGCGGATTGCGAGGCGCAGCCGCCGCTGGCCGAGGTCGCCGCGGGCCATGCCGCGGCCTGCTGGCGGGCGCCGCTCGACCAGGTGCTGGCGGCATGAGCGCGATCCTCGAGCTCGACGACCTGGCCAAGCATTTCCCGGTGCGCGACGCGCTCGGCCGGGCGCGCGGCGCGGTGCGCGCGGTGGATGGCGTCTCGCTGTCCGTGCCGCAGGGCAGCGTGTTGGCGATCGTCGGCGAGAGCGGCTGCGGCAAGTCCACCCTCGGCCGGCTGGCGCTGCGGCTGATCGAGCCCGACCGCGGCGCGGTGCGCTTCATGGGGGAGGACCTGCGGGCGCTCTCGGCCCGGGCGCTGCGGGCGCGGCGGCGCGACATGCAGCTGATCTTCCAGGACCCCTTCGCCAGCCTCGACCCGCGCATGACGGTGGAGGACGCGATCGCCGAGCCGCTGAAGCTGCACCCTGTCGTGCCGCGCGGGACGGAACGCGCCCAGGTGGCGCAGCTGCTGGAACGGGTCGGGCTGCGGCCGGAGGCGGCGCGGCGCTGGCCGCACGAGTTCAGCGGCGGCCAGCGGCAACGCATCGCCATCGCCCGGGCGCTCGCCAGCGGCCCGAAGCTGATCATCGGCGACGAGCCGGTCTCGGCGCTCGACGTCTCGGTCCAGGCGCAGGTGGTGAACCTGCTGCAGGACCTGATCCGCGACCTCGGCCTGACCTTCGTGCTGATCAGCCACGACCTCGGCGTGGTGCGGCACATCGCCGACCGGGTGGCGGTGATGTATCTCGGCACCATCGTCGAGGCGGGCCCGGCGGCGCAGGTCTTCGGCGCGCCGCGGCATCCCTATACCCGCGCCTTGCTGGCCGCGGTGCCGGGCCATGGCGCCCGTGCGGCGCCCATCGAGGGCGACCCGCCGAGCCCGATCGCGCCGCCCGCGGGCTGCCGCTTCCACACCCGGTGTCCGTTCGCCGAGGCGGTGTGCCGCACGGATGTGCCGGCGCTTGCCGGCAGCCACCATTCCGCCGCCTGCCACCTGCAGGACCGCCTGCCGCCCGCCGCGGCGCTGCACGAACGCAATGCCGGCGGCGACCGGCTGCGCCGGCTGCAGGCCTATTTCGGCGCGCCCGCGCCGCAACCAGAAGACACCGGGGTGATTGCATGATCCGCCAGACCGCCCTCGTCGCCCTCGCCGCGCTGTCGCTGACCGCCGCGGCACAGGCCCAGACCCTGCGCATCGGCCTGCGCGAGGACCCCGACATCCTCGACCCGACGCTGGCCCGCACCTTCGTCGGCCGCATCGTCTTCGCCGCGCTCTGCGACAAGCTCTTCGACATCAACGAGAAGCTGGAGATCGTCCCGCAGCTGGCCACCGGCTACCGCTGGGAAGACCCGAAGACGCTGCTGATCACGCTGCGGGACGAGGTAAGGTTCCACGACGGCGAACCGATGGACGCCGAAGCCGTGCGCTATTCGCTGAACCGGCACCTGACCCTGCAGGGCAGCTTCCGCCGCGGCGAGATCAACACCATGGAGGCGGTCGAGGTGGTGGACCCGAAGACGGTCCGCATCCGGCTGAAGGCGCCCTCCGCCCCCTTCCTGTCGCAGCTGACCGACCGGGCCGGGATGATCGTCTCCCCCAAGGCGGCCGAAGCCGCGGGGCGCAATTTCGGCACGAAGCCGGTCTGCGCCGGGCCCTACCGCTTCGTCGAGCGCGTCGCCCAGGACCGCATCGTGGTCGAGCGCTTCCCCGGCTACTGGAACGCCCCGGTCGTCACCATCCCGCGCATCACCTACCAGCCGATCCCGGACAACACCGTCCGCCTCGCCAACCTGCAATCCGGGTCGCTGGAGATGGTGCAGACCATCGAGCCGGACGACATCAAAACGGTGCAGAAGAACCCCAGGCTGAAGGTCGTCGCCTATGATGGCCTGGGCTACCAGAGCATCACGCTGAACCTGGCCAACGGCGCCCGGGCCGGCGGCCCCTTTGCCAAGGATCCGCGCGTCCGCGCCGCCTTCGAGCTGGCGATCGACCGCAACGCCATCAACCAGGTGGTCTACGAGGGCGCCTGGACGGTGACGGCGCAGCCGGTGCCGCCCTCCTCCCCCTACCACGTCAAGGAATTCCAGCCGCAGCCGCGCGACCTCGACACCGCCCGCGCGCTGCTGAAGCAGGCCGGCGTCACCCTGCCGGTGCAGCTGGAGCTGACCATCCCGAACAGCCCCGATTTGCGCCAGGTGGGCGAGGTGATCCAGGCGATGGTCAAGGAGGCCGGCTTCGAGCTGAAGCTGAGCGCGATGGAATTCGCCTCCTCCCTCCAGGCCGCCAACCGCGGCGAGTTCGAGACCTACCTGATCGGCTGGTCCGGCCGGGTCGATCCCGACGGCAACACCTGGACCTTCATGCATTCGGGCGGCGCGCAGAACGACGGCAAGTATGCCAGCCCCGAGGTCGACAAGCTGCTGGATGCGGCGCGCATCGAGCAGGACATGGCCAAGCGCCGCGCGCTCTATGCCGAGGTCTGGCAGATCGCGCTGCGACAGGACCGCAGCCGGATCTACCTGTGGCACGCCAAGAACATCGTCGCCCACACGACGAGGCTGAGCGGCTTCGTCCCGGTGCCGGACGGGCTGATCCGGCCGCAGGGGCTGCGGCTGCAATAGGATGGGCCTCTGGCTGCTCAAGCGGCTCGGCCAGGTGCTGCCGACGCTGCTGATCCTGTCGATCCTGATCTTCGGGCTGCAGCAGCTGATGCCGGGCGACCCGGCGCTGATCCTGGCGGGCGAGGAACGCGGCGATCCGCAGGTGCTGGCGCAGATCCGCGCCGAACTGCGGCTCGACCAGCCGCTGCCGCAGCAATACCTGGCCTGGCTGGGCCGGGTGCTGGTCGGCGATTTCGGCTATTCCTGGCGCATCCGCGAACCGGTCGGCGCGCTGATCCTCACCAAGCTGCCGGTCACCTTCCAGCTGGCGAGCATGGCCTTCCTGATCGCCGTGCTGATCGGCGTGCCGGCCGGCGTAATCTCCGCCGTAAGGCGCGACACGGCGGTGGACTGGGTGGCGAACGGCATCGCGCTGGCGGGGATCTCGACGCCGAATTTCTGGCTCGGCATCATGCTGATCCTGCTGTTCAGCGTGCAGCTCGGCTGGCTGCCGCCGTCCGGCTACGTGCCGCTGACCGAGGACCCCTGGCAGTCGCTCGCCACCACCATCATGCCGGCCTTCGTGCTGGGCAACGGCATCGCCGGCGTGCTGATGCGGCACACGCGGGCGGCGATGCTGACGGCGCTGTCCCAGGACTATGTCCGCACCGCCCGGGCCAAGGGACTGGCGGAGCGCGTGGTCGTCGCCAAGCACGCGCTGCGCAACGCACTGATCCCGGTGGTCACGCTGGGCACCATCGAGTTCGGCCGGCTGCTGGCCGGCGCCGTGCTGACCGAGCAGATCTTCACCATCCCCGGCTTCGGCAAGCTGATCGTCGATGCGGTCTTCAACCGCGACTACCCGGTGGTGCAGGGCGTCGTGCTGGCCACCGCGCTGATCTTCGTCTCCCTCAGCCTGGTCGCCGATATGCTCTACATGGCGATCAACCCGCGGCTGCGGACGGCATGAGCGCGACCGCATCGCCCGCGCTGCGCGGCGAATCGCCGCTGCGCCGGGCCGTCGCCCGCTTCCTGCGGCACCGGCTGGCGGTCTTCGGGCTGGCCGTGATTGTCCTGTTCGTCGCCGCCGCGGTCGCAGCACCGCTGTTGGCGCCCTTCGACCCGCTGGCGACCTCCTGGACCGCGATCCGCAAGGCGCCCTCGGCGGCGCACTGGTTCGGCACCGACGAGAACGGCCGCGACGTGCTGTCGCGCGTGCTCTACGGCGCCCGGGCCTCGATGCTTGCGGGCGTGGTCTCCGTGCTGGTGGCGCTGGTGATCGGCGTGCCGGTCGGGCTGCTGGCCGGGCTGGCCGGCGGCTGGACCGACACGGTCATCTCCCGCATCGCCGATGCGATGCTGTCGGTGCCCTTCCTGATCCTGGCGATCGCGCTCGCCGCCTTCCTCGGCCCGGCGCTGGAGAACGCCATGCTGGCGATCGCCATCACCGCCGCCCCGGTCTTCGTGCGGCTGGCCCGCGGCATGGCGATGGAGGCGCGGGCGACGGACTGGGTCGAGGCGGCGCGGGCGCTGGGCAATCCGCCCTGGCGGCTCGGCCTGGTGCACGTCCTGCCGAACATCATCCCGCCGCTGCTGGTGCAGGCGACGCTGGCGATCGCGGAAGCGATCATCGCCGAGGCGTCGCTGTCCTTCCTCGGCCTCGGCCAGCAGCCGCCGGCGCCGTCCTGGGGCAGCATGCTGAACGCGGCGCAGCGCTTCCTGACCCAGGCCCCGTGGCTGGCGATCTTCCCCGGCTTGGCGATCTTCCTGGTGGTGCTGGCCTTCAACCTGGTGGGCGACGGGCTGCGGGATGCGCTCGACCCGCGCAGCGACCGAACATAGCGCGGGCCCGGCCCGGCGGCGGCCAGACCTGCCGGCCGCCGGGGAAAACACCGGCGTGCATCGGGCCTGGACGCGGCACCACCACGGCGCGGCGGCATCGGGATGGCGCCAGCGATCCCGGCGTCCGCGCGAAGGGAGTCAGGCGAACACGTAATCGCCCAGCACCAGGCCTACCGTGCCGCCATGGGCAATCAAGACATCGGCCGTATAGGCGCCGTCGGTGACGCGGTAGAGCTTCGTCGTGGTGTTGACGTTCGAGACGAAATCGAAGGTGGCGCCGGCGCCGAAGGCCTGCAACTCGATCACGTCGTCGCCGGCCACCGCGCCGTTGCCCGCCCCCTGGAAGTCGGAGAGCCGGTCGCCGGCGATCTCCCCCTTGCGCAGGATGAACGTGTCGGCGCCCGCGCCGCCGGTGAGATAGTCGGTGCCCGCCCCGCCGTTCAGCACGTCGCTGCCGTCGCCGCCATTGATCGTGTCGTTGGCGATGCCGCCGATGACGGTGTCGTTGCCCGCATTGCCGCTCACCTGCTGCGGGTTGAGACGCAGCGCGAAATCGTAAAGGTCTGCGCCGGCGGTGCCGGAGGTGTAGACGCTGGCCGTGCTCGGCGCGGCGAGGCTCACGCTCACCTGCCCCGTGGCGGTGCCGCCCTGCCCGTCGCTGACCGTATAGGTGAAGCTTCCGGTCCCCACCGCCGCGCCGGTGAAGGTGACGCTCAATGCCCCGTTCACGGTCGCCAGGCCGACGGTGCCGTTGGTGGCGCCGCCGACCGCCGTCAGGGCCAGCGCATTGCCGTCGGCATCGGTGTCGTTCGCCAGCAGGGTCGAGGCGGGCAGGCTGAGCGCGACGCCGGCGGTCCCGCTGAACGAGTCGGCGGCGGCCATCGGCGCGCGGTTTGCCGGCGTCACGGTGAGCGTCACCTGGGTCGTCGCGGAGGTGAGCAACCCGTCGGAGTCCTGATAGGTGAAGCCATCGGTCCCGGCGAAGCCCGGGGCCGGCACATAGGTGAAGGCACCGTCGGCACCCAGCGCCAGCGAGCCATGGGCCGGCCCGGACACCAGCAGCGCCGAAAGCGTCGCCGTGCCGGCATAGGTGTCGTTGGCCAGCAGCCCGCTGCCCGCGGCGACGGCCAGGGTGTGGCCCTGCCCGATGGTATAGGCGTCGCCGACGCCGACCGGTGCCGCGTATCCGGGCCCGGCCGGGGCGGTCACGCCGCCGTTGACCGCGACGCCGTAGGCGGACGCCCAGATCGGCAGCCCGTTGCTGTCATAGACGGCATGGCCGACGCCGGACCCGTCGGGCGCGGCCAGCCGGCCATTGCCGTAGCCGTAATAGAGCTGCGCACCGGCAACGACGTCCGCACCGAAGGTCAGATAGAGCTTGCCACCGGACAGGACGGCGGCGGTTGCCTCGATGAGGCTGCTCCCCTGCACCACGGTCCAGCCGACGCCGGAGGCGGCGACGCCATCCAGCGCAGCCAGCGTCGCGCCGTGGTCGAGGGCGATGTCGAGCACCAGGTGCCGGGCATCGGCGAGGACCGCTTCGATGACCTGCGGCCCGACATTGGCGATGTCGCCGCCCGCCAAGGCCATTGGCGACCCGGGCAGGGCATAGGCCGCGAAGGCTTCCGCGGCCGAGAGCGCAGCGCGATGGGCCAGCTGGGTCAGGTCGGGACCGAACAAGTGGGAGCCGCCATATTCCCGCGTGAGCGCGTTGCCGTCGGTGTTGTCGGCGTCCATGTTGACGTCGATCTCGCGCGCCGCAATCAGGGCATTGAAGTCGTTCGCGTCGGCGAGCAGCTGCATGCCCTCCCGGATCGCCTGCAACCCCTTTGGCGGGGCGGTGGTGAAGGGGATGGCGTCGACGAACAGATAGGGGATGGCGCTGGCATCCTGGCCGAGCGCAATCGCCACGTTCTGGGCATCGTAGCGGACCCCAGACGCCCACTCCTCCGCGGTCAGGCCGACGACGCGCTTGGCATCCGCCTCGTTGTGCAGCCAGAGGATCGCGGTGGGCGCGCTGCGCTGCGCCTGCGGCAGGCCGGCCAGCTTCGCGTAGAAGCCGGCCCCGTAGCCATAGGGCGACAGGCCCCATCCATTGTGCCAGTCGCCGCCGATCGGGGCGATCCATTGGGTCAGGAAGGCGGCGCCGTTGACCGCGGTGGAGGTGGCAGTTCCGGTCTCGAAAACGATCCTGATCGAATTCGTGACCCCGTCGAAGCCGAGCAGTTGTTCCACCGTGCTGCGCAGCTGGTTCGCATGAGCTCCGCCACTGGTCTGGGCAAGAACGATGGCGTTGCTCTGCCCACGAATGACAAGGTTCAACGAGGTCATGGCTTTCCTTTCGCAGGCCAAGAGCTTTCGCTTTGGCCCACAACAGAGGATTTTCAGTATGTACTGGTGATTTTGAAGTATCGCCTGGCCCGGACCGGGCAGGTCAGCTCGGCAAGCAGCCCGGGAGCCAGCCCGCCCCGCTCATGACAGCAACCGCGTGCTGTCGCGCTGCGCCTTCAGGCGTTCTCCTGCATCCGGAACTTCCTTCGCGGTTCGTATTATCGACCAGGGCCCACAACGCATGGTTCATAAGCGCAATGCAGCATTCTATCAAAGGTTGCGATAGTCAACACCACTTCATCGTTCCGATAATAGATATATTGTATATTCGATAATGATTTAAGTGACAGCGCACCGAACGCTGGGCGATCCTTCCGCCGGGCCGCTGGCCCGACCAGGACCGGCCAGCAGCAATGGTTACCCCATCGCCGGCCGCGGTCGCTACGCCCGCCGCTGCCATCCCGCGTAGACGGCGCGCTCCGCCGCTTCCAGCGTGGCGAGGACATGGCGGTCGGCGAAGGGCAGGATCTGCGTGGCAAGGACCCCGGCCCGGTCCCGCGCCGGGTCGATCCAGTAATAGGTGTTCGCCAGCCCGGCCCAGGCGAGACTCCCGGCCGCGCGCCCACCCGGCACCTCCGCCGCGTTGATCAGGAAGGACAGGCCCCAGCCCTTCTGTATGCCTGGGAAGAGCTCGACATCATGGGTCGAGGCCGGCATGGCGGATTTCATCGGCGTAACCTCGAGGGGCGCGATCTGGTCGCGCATCGCCTCCCGCACCGTCTCGGGCGCCAGGACGCGGGCACCATCCAGCGTGCCGGCGTTCAGCCACATCCGGCAGAAGCGCAGGTAGTCGGTCACGGTGCCGTACAGCCCGCCGCCGCCCATGTGGAATTCCGGGTCCTGCGGCACCTCGAAGGGGATCGCCGCCAGCGTGCCGTCCGGCGCCTTCGCATGCATCGAGGCGAGCCGGCCGCGCTGGTCGGCACCGATGCGGAAAGCGGTGTCCCGCATGCCGAGCGGGCCCAGCACCTCCTCGGCCAGCACCTCGGCCAGGCGCTTGCCGGTCACCTGTTCCACCGCCAGCCCGGCCCAGTCGATGCCGATGCCGTACTCCCACCGCTCGCCCGGCTCGGCGACCAGCGGCGTGCCCAGCGCCGCGCGTTGGCAGCCGATGATGCCGGGGACCTGGCGGGCTGCCATGTAGGCGCCGATCTCAGGGTTCCACATGTCGTAGCTGAAGCCGCTGGTGTGGGTCAGCAGGTGCCGCAGGGTCAGCGTCTTGCGGGCCGGGCGCAGCATCGCCTCGCCGCCCTCGGGCGCGAAGCCCATCAATACCTGCGGCTGCGCCAATTCCGGCAGCACCGCGCCGATCGGCGCGTCGAGCGAAAGCCTGCCGGCCTCGACCTGCCGCAGCACGGCCGTCGTGGTGACCGCCTTGGTCATCGAGGCGATCCAGACCACGGTATCCGGCGTCATCGCCGCCGGCTGGTCCAGGCCGCGGCGGCCGAAGGCGCCCTCGTAGAGCATGCCCGCGGCATCGCCGGCGACAAAGGCGATGCCCGGCACCTCGCCGCGCTCCACCGCACCGCGCAGGACGGCGTCGATCTCGACCTTCATGGCATCCCCTCCGTTTGCTTTGGGAGGATGCTAGACTCGCCCAGCCCGCCGCCGCCAGCGCCTCAGCCGGGCTGCCCCCGCTTGTGCGCCACCAATGCCATCAGCCGGCGGTCGCGCCAGGCACTGCGGTCCTGGATGCGCTCCAGCGGCAGCGCCGCGCGGCGCTCGGCGGTCACGTCCTCTACCGTCGGCGCGTCGTAGTCGTAGGGCGTCTGCTCATGGGTGATGCCGCCCATCAGCGGGCCGAAGCGGCCGACATAGTCCTCGACCCCGCCGGGGGCGTTCAGGTCGATGGTCTCGAAGGGGCCCATGAAGGACCAGCGCAGGCCGAGCCCGTCCTTGACGCAGGCGTCGACATCGGCGGGCGACATCACGCCGTCCCGCACCATCCGGAAGGCCTCCGCCACCAGCGCCGCCTGCAGCCGGTTGAGCACGAATCCCGTGGTCTCCTTGAAGGCCACCACCGGCACCTGACCGACCCGGTCCATCAGCGCGCGGGTGCGGGTGACCACCGCCGGATCGGTCCAGGGCGCCCCGACCAGCTCCACCAGCGGCACCAGGTAGGGTGGGTTCACCGGGTGGGCGACCAGGCAGCGGCCGCGTCCGGGCAGGTTGCCGGTGAATTCGCTGGCCGGGATGCCGGAGGTGGAGGAGGCGAGCACCACCTCGGGCGGGCAGAGCCGGTCGAGCTCGGCGAACAATTCCTGCTTGGGCGAAAGCCGCTCCGGCCCGTTCTCCTGCACGTGGATGGCGCCGGCGACGCATTCCGCCAGGGTCGCGGCCGGCGTGATGCGGGCGAGGATCACCTCGGGCGTTTCCTTGACCAGCCCGGCGGCGTGCAGGTCGGCCAGGCTGCCGGCGATCCGCGCCATGGCGCCCTCGGCCACGCCGTCCATCTTGTCCCAGAGCGAGACCGAAAGCCCTGCCCGGGCGAAGACCATCGACCAGGCGCGGCCGATCAGCCCCGCTCCCACCACGGCTACCTTGTCCATGTGCCCTCTCCCGATCATCGACTATTGCACGCGCGCCCATTGATCCGGGCCGCCATCGTCGCGATGTAACGCCCCGCCATGGACACGCGCAACGCGACCCCCTCCCTGCCCGCAGCGGCACCGCCGCTGCACACCCCCCTGGTCTGGGCCTGGGGCGGCGCGTTGCTGACCGCCTCGCTCTGGCTCACGGGGATCATCGCCCTGGTCCGCAGCTTCGGCAGCCTGTTCGACTGATGCTGCGCGACCTGCTGGATGGCTGGATAGGGCTGCGCGCCCGCTGGCGCGGCTACGGCCTGCCGATCTTCGCCTCCCCTTTGCTGCCCGCCGCGTTGGTCGCCGCCGTCGGCGGGGACGAAAAGATCGTGCTCGGCTCGGCGCTCGGCTTCGGCGCAAGCCTGCTGGGCGCCCGCGTGCTGCGGCGCGGCCGGCGCGGCGATGCCAAGCGGGCTTCCTGGATCATGGCGGTCGGCACCGGGCTGGCGGCGCATTTCGCCGCCGACCTCGGCACCATCTTCCCCTTCGTCATGGCCGGCGGCGCGCTGCTCGGCACCCGGCTGATGTATACCGCGCTGCCCGAGACGGCGCCCCCGCCACCACCCGCGCCACCACCACCAGCGCCCGGCCCGATCGAGGAAAGCCGGATCCGCCTTGCCCGGATCGAATCCGTCGCCGCCCGCCTGGCCGACCCGCGGCTGCAGGGCGTGGCCATGGCGATGGAGGGCGTGCTGGACGACCTGACGGCGCGGCCGGACCGGCTGCCGATGGCGCGCCGCTTCCTGACCGTCCACCTGGACGGGGTGGAACGCATCGTCCAGCGGCTGGAGGCCGGCGCGGCGCCGCCCGCCAACCTGCCCTCCCTGCTCGATGAGCTGACCCGCACCGCCGGCGAATTGCGCGGCCGGCTGCAGCACGAAGAGACCGAGGCATTGGAGATCCAGGTGAAGGTCCTGTCGGACCGCCTGCGCGAGGAGGGCTATCGATGAGCGGCACCGAAACCTCGACCGGCACCCGCCTGCCCGTCATCAACCCCGAGGCGCTGCAGGCGGCGCTGGAACAGGTGCCCGAGGGTCGCGAGGCGGCGGTGCGGGAGCTCGCCGCGCGGATCGACATCGCCGATCCCGGCAGCATCCTGCGCTTCGGCCAGGAGGCGCAGAACCGCGCGACGCTGGCCGCCGACGCCATGCTGGAAGGCGCCCGCAACCGGGAGGCCGGGGATGCCGGCGTCACCCTCTCCACGCTGCTCGGCACCCTGCGCGGCTTCGACATGCGCGGCCTGGCGGAGAAGCCCGGCTTCTTCGCCCGCCTCTTCAACAAGGCCGGCGTCGAGACCGCCAAGGTCGTGCAGCGCTACGAGACCATCAAGGGCCAGGTCGAGGAGGTCGGCGACCGGCTCGACGGCCATCGCACCAAGCTGCTGGAGGACGTGGAGAAGCTGGAGCGCCTGTACCGCGCCACGCTCGACTGGTTCCACGCGCTGGGCGACCACATCGCCGCCGGCGACACGGTGCTGAAGCGCGTCGACCACGACGCCGTGCCCGCCATGGCGCGGGAGGTCGAGGGCGGCGACAGCGTTGCGGCGCAGCGCCTGCGCGACCTGCGCTCGGCGCGCGACGAGCTGGAACGCCGGGTGCACGACCTGCGGCTGACCCGGCAGGTGGCGATGCAGGCGCTGCCCTCGATCCGGCTGATCCAGGAGAACGACAAGGCGCTGGCCGCGAAGATCCAAAGCGTCATCGCCAATACCGTGCCGCTCTGGCGGCAGCAGCTGGCCCAGGCCCTGGCGATCCAGACCATGCGGGAGGCCGGGCGGACGCTGAAGGAAGCGACCGACCTGACCAACGAGTTGCTGGTCGGCAATGCCGAGCGGCTGCGCCAGGGCAACCTGGAGGCGCGGACGCAGCTCGAACGCGGGGTCTTCGACATCGAGGCGGTGAAGCGGGCCAATGCCTCCCTCGTCGCCACCATCGAGGACAGCCTGCGCATCGCCAACGACGCCCAGGCGCAGCGGGCGAGCGCTACGAAGGAGCTGGAAAAGGCCGAGGGCGAAATCCGCCGGGCACTGCTGGCGGCCAAGGCCTCGGGTGGGGCAGGCCAGGGCGCCCGCGCCAGCTGATAGGACAAGGATACGGCTTGTCCGCGCAGTGGTTGCGCCCTAGGTGCAGCCGCAACGCAGGAGACGCCACATGCCCGTGACCAGCCGCCGTGCCTTCCTCGCCGCCGGGACGCTGCTCGCGGCGCCTGGCCTGGCGCACGCGCAGGCCTGGCCGAACGGCCCGATCCGCATCGTCGTGCCCTTCCCGCCCGGCGGCAGCGTCGACACCGTGGCGCGGCTGGTGCAGCCGCACCTGCAGGCCGAGCTCGGGACCTCCGTGTTGGTCGAGAACCGCGCCGGCGCCTCGGGCGCGCTGGGCGCGGCGCAGGTGGCGCGGGCGGCGCCCGATGGGCAGACCTTCCTGCATGTCTTCGACACCCATGCGGTGAACCCCGCGCTGATCGCCAATCTCGGCTACGACACCCAGAAGGACCTCTCGCCGGTGCTGCTGTTCGGCACCTCGCCCATGGTGATCACCACGCCCAAGGGCCGTCCCTGGGCGGATTTCCCGGCGATGCTGGCGGCGGCCAGGGCGAAGCCGGACACGGTGACCTTCGGCACCATCGGCAACGGCTCGCTGGCGCACCTGACCATGATGCTGCTGCAGAAGGCCACCGGGACCGGCCTGGTGCACGTGCCCTATCGCGGCGGCGGGCCGCTGGCGATCGCCGCCGCGGCCGGCGAGGTCGACCTGCCCACCGCCACCGGCACCATCTTCGCGCAGCAGATCCAGGCCGGCGGCCTGCGGGTGCTGGCCAGCACCGGGCCGAAGCGCTGGTCCGGCGGGCCGGAGGCGCCGACCCTGCGGGAGTTGGGCGTCCCGGTGGAGGCGGAGGCCTTCTGGGGCGCGCTGGCCCCGGCCGGCACCCCGGCAGCGATCCAGGCCCGCTATGCGGAGGCGCTGCGCAAGGCGATGGCGGTGCCCGCGGTGCAGGAGCGGCTGGTCAACGTCATGGGGATCGACCTCGCGCCGCGCGACGGCGCCCATTTCCAGGACTTCCTCGCCCGGCAGATCGAGACCTGGGGCAAGGTCGTCCGCGACAACGCCATCAAGCCAGACTAACCTCATGAAATGAACGGCTTGGGGCGAATGCCGTCAGCCCGGCCGCAGGATCCCGTGCATGTACCGTCGCTCGTTGCTGGCCGTCTTTTCCACCCCGGCCTTCGCGCAGTCCTGGCCGACCGGCCCGGTCCGGATCATCGCCCCCTTCCCGCCCGGCGGCAGCGTCGACACCATCGCCCGGCTGCTGGTGCCCTCGCTGCAGGCCAGCCTCGGCGTGCCGGTGGTGATCGAGAACCGCTCGGGCGCCGCCGGTGCCCTGGGCACCGCGAGCGCCGCGCGGGCCCTGCCGGATGGGCAGACCTGGATCCTGGTCTTCGACAGCTTCGCCACCACCAATGCGCTGAACCCGCAGGCCGGCTTCGATGCCCGGCGCGACTTCGCCCCGGTGATGCTGGTGGCGACCGCGCCGATGCTGCTGACCACGCCGCTCGGCCGGCCCTGGCGCAGCCTGGCCGAGGTCGCCGCGGCGGCGCGCGCCAGGCCCGACACGTTGAGCTACGGCACGGTCGGCGCGGGCAGCCTGGCGCACTTGACCATGGAAGTCTGGCAGCAGGCCGCCGGCCTGAAGCTGATCCACGTGCCCTATCGCGGCGGCGGTCCGCTGGCGACGGCGGCGGCGGCAGGCGAGATCGATCTCGCCATCGCCTCCCGCGTCGGGCTGGGCGGCCAAGTCGGCACGCGGCTGCGGGCCCTGGCGCAGACCGGGGCGAAGCGCTCCCCGGCCTTGCCCGACCTGCCGACCTTTGCCGAGGCCGGCTTCCCCGGCGTGGCGGCGGAGGCCTTCTGGGGCATCCTCGGCCCGGTCGGCGTGCCGGGCCCGGTGCTGGTGCGCTTCCATGCCGCGCTGGCCGCGGCCCTAGCCGAGCCGGCGACGCGGCAACGGCTGGAGGAAGGCCAGGGCGTCGACATCGCCGCCACGTCGCCCGAGGCCTTTGCCGGATTCCTGGACGCGCAGATGGCGGAATGGGGCAAGGTGGTGCGGGAGCGCGGCATCAAGCCCGACTAGGCGTCCCGGTCGGGCCCGCCGGATTTCGGGCCGAGCACGCCCGAAGCCGGTGCCGCCGCGTCGGAGCTCGGCGCGGTGCCGAAGCGCGGCATCCCCGATTCTGCGCCCGCGCCCTGGCCGGCATGGTGCGACCCGCCGCCGCCCGCTCCGCCGAGCGGCATCCCGCCGGCGGCGCCCATGCCGCTGGCGCTGACGGGACCGTCCGGCTGGCCCGGCACTGCGCCGGTCGGCGCGGCATGGCCCGGCTGCGGCAGCTGCCCGTCCGGCGTCATTGCGTCGACCAGCTTGGGCAGCACTTGGCTGAGCAGGGCGAGCAGGCCGGGCCGTTCCATTCCGGCCTCCCGCGCCATGCTGTCGGCCTCCGGGCCCTGGAAGGCGCGGTCGAGCTCCTGCGGCTGCACCGGGCGGTTCTCGCCGCTGCCGATCCAGCTTTCGACCTTCTCGCCGAGTCCCGCGCCACGCAGCCGGTCCACCAGCGCCTGCAGGCCGGAGGCACCCGTTTCCCCGCCCAGCAGGTGGTTGAGAATCCGATCCAGCGGCGTGCCCTTCATGTCGTTCAACGCGGCGCCCCCCAGGCGGGACAGGAATTCGCTCATTGCGGCATCTCCTCCATGCGATGCGGCGATAAAGCGCGGCGCGGCGGTACGTTGCCGGCGCACGCGACAGCGCCTTGCCGCCGCACGCGCCAGCACCTTGCCGCCGCACGCGGCGAGGCCTTGCCACCCCATGCCTTGACCCGGCGGCCGGCCGGATGTCCCATGCGCGACCTTACTGAGCGGGAGAGAACATCATGCGCGCCTGGGCCGTCGTCGAGACCGGAAAGCCGCTTCAGGAAATCGAGATGCCGACGCCGGAGCCGAAAGGCGCCGAGGTGCTGCTGGAAGTCACCCATGCCGGCGTCTGCCATTCCGACCTGCATATCTGGGAAGGCGAGTATGACCTCGGCAGCCGCGGCAAGATGCGGCTGACCGACCGCGGCGTGAAGCTGCCGCTGGCGATGGGGCACGAGATCGTCGGCCGCGTGGTCAAGCTCGGCCCCGACGCGGCGAACCAGGGCAGCAAGGTCGGCGACCTGCGCGTGGTCTATCCCTGGGTCGGCTGCGGCAAGTGCGCGGTCTGCCAGCGCGACGAGGAGAACATGTGTCTCTCGCCGCGCAGCCTCGGCGTCTACCAGAACGGCGGCTACGCGACGCATGTGCTGGCGACGCATGTGAAGCACCTGATCGACATCGAGGGCGTCGACCCGGCACTGGCGGCGACCTATGCCTGTTCCGGCGTCACCGTCTACTCGGCGATCAACAAGCTGCTGCCGATGGACCCGAACGAGGCGATCGTGCTGGTCGGCGCCGGCGGGCTCGGGCTGAACGCGGTGGCCATCCTCAAGGCGCTCGGCCACAAGCGCATCTGCATCGTCGACATCGACCAGAAGAAGCTGGACGCGGCGAAGCAGCAGGGCGCGACCGACGCGGTGCTGGCCGCCGGCGAGGACACCGCCAAGCGAATCGTCGAGGCCTGCGGCGGGCCGGTCGCCGGCATCATCGACCTGGTGAACGGCACCCAGACCAGCCGCTTCGCCTTCGACGCGCTGCGCAAGGGCGGCAAGCTGGTGCAGGTCGGGCTGTTCGGCGGCGAGATGAACATCCCGCTGCCGCTGATGCCGATCCGCGCGATCACCATCCAGGGCAGCTATGTGGGCGACGTGAAGGAACTGCGCGCGCTCATCGGCATCGCCAAGCAGGGCCAGATCCCGGCCATCCCGGTGGAGCTGACGCCGCAGAAGAACGCGGACGCCGTGCTCAACCGGCTGAAGAACGGCCAGATCACCGGCCGCGTCGTACTGGTCGGCGAAGCGGCCTGAGTGGCCGGGGGGGCGGCAACGCCCTCCCGCATCCGCCGCCATCCTTGCGCGGCCGGCAAGGCACCGTCAGCCGCCCTTCGCCGCGTCCCAGGTCGCGCCCCAGCGGTCGAGATAGGTGATCTCCTCCAGCGGGCCGCGGCCGACCGGGCCGAATTTCCCCATCGGCCAGCCGATCGGCAGGATGGCGTAGCTATGCACGCCTTCCGGCAGGCCGAGCGCCGCCTCGGCCTCCCGCTCGTAGAGCAGGTGCCGGGTGGTCAGGGTGGCGCCGAGGCCCAGCGCGCGCGCCGCCAGCAGCATGTTCTGCACCGCCGGATAGACCGAGGCGCCGCTCACCCGGGTCGGCCTGGGGTCGGCCAGGCAGGCGACGATCCAGACCGGCGCCTCGTGGAAATGCTCGGTCAAGTATTCCACGGCGCCGTGCTGGCGGTGGTATTTCTCGGCGGTGATGCCCGGCGGCGGGGGACTGCTGGCGTAGCGCGGGCCGATGACCTCGTCGAAGGCCTTCTTGTACCAGACCTGCACGGCCTGCTTGGTGGCCAGGTCCTTGACCACCAGGAAGCGCCACTTCTGCGTGTTGCCGCCATTCGCCGCCGCCGCGCCGGCGCGCAGGATCCTGACGATGAGCTCGTCCGGCACCGGGTCCGGCTTCAGCCGCCGCATGGCGCGGGTGGTCTGCATGATCTCGAAGACATCGGACATGGCGGCTGCTCCCCTGCGGATCACGGCGCGACGGACGACGCGGCCACTCCAGACGGCGTATATCGCGCGCCGCGGCGCCGCCCGGTCCGGCGCGAAGGCTAGCTGCGGGCCCAGGCTGGGTCCATCGCCGCCGCGCTATCGCCCCAGGTTGCGTCCGGCGAGGAAGCCGCTCACCAGCGCGACCGCGAGGCGTTCCAACGGCGGCATCTCACGGCCGCCGAAGGCGGTGGCGAAGGCCGTCGTATCCTGCCCAGCGCCGAGGGATGCCAGGATGGCCTCGACCTGCGCGTTGCCGGCCGGCGACGCGGCAGGCCGGCGCGACCGCCGACGGCGGTGCAGGGCGAAGGCCGCGGCGAGCGCAGCGAACGCATAGGCCCCGGCCATCGCCAGGCAGGCGACCAGCGGCCCGGCCGGGTCAGCAGCCCGGCACCGAAGCCGAGCACGGTGGCGGGCAGCGGATTGCGCGCGGCCTGCGCCTCGATCGCCGCCGTCAGGTCACTTAGCCCGGCCGGCGTCCTGGCGGCCGTCGCCTGGGCGTCCAGCGGCTCAAGCGCGGCGATCATGGCGGCAAGCCGCTCGATCTCGCGCCGCATGGCGGCGAGATCCGCCGGGGCGTCCGCCGTGCCGCTGCCTGCGCGATCCGACACGAGATCCTCCGGCCTGGGCGCCACCACCGGCCCATGCCAATGCCACTTCGCCATGACAAACCGGGCAGCCTAGGGATCGCCCAGTTCGGCCAGCGCCCGGCGCAGCGGCGCGTTCGAAAGGCGCATCAGCCCGTCGAAGGGCCGGTCGAGCTCGAGGATCAGGAACAGCGCCCCGGCGACCGAGATCGCACCGATCAGCAGCGCCACCACCACGGTGGGGTTGAGCCGTGTCATCAGCCCGAAGCCGAGGAACAGCATCGCCAGCCAGAACAGCAGCACCGCCAGGAAGGGCCCCGGCAGGGAACTGGAAAGTTGCTCCACCATCAGCATCCGGGTGCGCGAGATGGCCGCACCGATCTCGACGGCCCGCGCCAGCCACTGGCGTTGCGCGTCGGTGGCAGGGCGAAGTTGCTGCAACTGTGCGTAGAAGGGCTCCAGCGGGTTCTGCAGGCGCATCGGTGCCAGGCCCTCCGGACGGATGCCGTCGTCCGACAGGATGCGATGGAATTCGGCGGTGATGCCCTGGCGTAGCAGGCGCCTGGCTTCCTGCGACTCCGGCAGGTCGGGACCGTAGTGCAGCAGCATGCGGTCGAGCACGACGATATTGGCGGCGAGCAAGGCCAGGTCGTCGCTCTGCGCGCGGTAGGCAGCCTGGGTGGTGCTGACCAGCAGGCCGAGCACCAGGGCCGACATGGTGGCGACCAGCCCCATGACGAGCTTGACCGCGTCACGCGATTCGCTGTCCAGGTGGTGGTCCGGCAAGCGGTGACGCAGCCGGAGGCCGGCAAGCGCAGCGGCGAAGGTCCCGATCAAGGCGCCGAGCGCGACGACCAGCGGATTCACCGTCCCATCCCCCGCTTCCTCGATCCCGCAGCGCTTGCTTCTGTCCAGTCAGGCTAGCAGAGGCCCAAGCGCACCGGGCCTGCCTTTGGCCGTCGGCCGTGGGAACGGCGCCGTCACATTCCGGCGCGCGGGCCTTCCCGCGGCCAGGCGCGCCCCAGGACCGGGTCCCGCGCCGGGTCCGGCACCTGGGCGATCCGGCGCACGGCGCGGGCATGCTCGCCCGGGCGGCCGCGATGCTCGGTCGGCAACTGGCCGGCCGGATAGGCACCGACCACCAGCAGGTCGGCGCTGGCGCCAAGGTTGCGATGGCCGACCCCGGCCGGCAGCACCACGACGTCGCCAGCGGCAAGGTCCAGCGCCTTGCCGCCCTCCCCGCCCAGCATCACCCGAACCGTGCCGCGGGCGATCGCCAGGGCCTCATGCGCATCCGGATGATAGTGGTGGTAGGGGTAGATGCCGTTGCGCCACGCCGGCGGCCAGCCATGCGCCGCGAACAGCGCCTCCGCCGCCGTGGGATCGCCCGGCGGCAGCGCGGCGCGGAACAGCAGCACCGGCAGCCGAGGGTTGTTCGGGATGCTGCCGTCATCGGCAAAGCGGAAGAGCTCGGGTCCTGCGGTCATTTGCGCCTCCGCAAGCGGGCCAGCATGCCGAGCGTGCCATGGTTCGGGGTGGGATGGGGGGAGAAAGACCATGGCAAGGATCGATCGCCTGCGCGACTTCGTGCAGGCCATGACCAGGTTGGCGGATGCCGGGGTCGGCGAGGCGGCGTTCCAGGCCGCGGGCGCCGCGCTGCTGCGTGACCTGGTGGCGGTGGATGACTGGCTGCCGGACGCCTGCGCGGTGGTCGGGCCGCGGTATCGGCAATACCTGCTGCATTGCGACCCGGCGGAGCGGTTCAGCCTGGTCAGCTTTGTCTGGGGTCCGGGGCAGCGGACGCCGATCCACGACCATCTGGTCTGGGGCCTGGTCGGGCAATTGCGCGGCGAGGAATGTGCCACCGAATACAGGCTCGGCCCGCCCGGCACGCCCCCGCAGCCGGGCCGTTGCGACCGGCTGCGGCGCGGCGAGGTGGCGATGGTGACGCCAGGCAGCCACGACATCCATCTGGTGGAGAATGCCCTGGCGGATGCGCCGAGTATCAGCATCCATTGCTACGGCGGGAATATCGGCGCGGTGCGGCGGCATGCCTTCGACCCGGTGACCGGCGAGGCGCAGGAATTCGTCTCCGGCTATTCCGCCGACACGGTGCCGAATTTGTGGGATCGCAGCGCCGGGTAGCGGCGCGCGGCGAGCGCCCGGCTGCTAGGCTCCGCCACGGAACAGCAACCGGAGGGAACGATGCCCGAACTGCCGCCGCTCGATGAAGGCCTGCTGCCGGACGGCATCCGCGCCCGGATGATCCCCGGCATCAACGGATTGACGATGCACGTGCTGGAAGCCGGCGATCCGGGCGATCCCTGCCTGCTGCTGCTGCATGGCTTCCCGGAGCTGGCATGGTCCTGGCGCAAGGTGATGCCGGCCCTGGCCGAGGCCGGCTACCACGTGGTGGCGCCGGACCAGCGCGGCTATGGCCGGACCACCGGCTGGGATGCCGACTACGACGCCGACCTGGCGCCCTTCCGCATGCTCAACCTGATACGCGACCAGCTCGGGCTGGTCGCCTCGCTCGGGCTCGGCCATGTGGAGGCGGTGATCGGGCATGATTTCGGCTCGCCCGTCGCGGCCTGGTGCGCGCTGGTGCGCCCGGACGTGTTCCGCCGCGTGGCGCTGATGAGCGCCCCCTTCGCCGGGCCGCCCGCGCTACCCGAGGAGGACCCGGCCCGGCTGCCCGCGCCGGACGTGCATGCCGCCCTGGCGGCCCTGGCGCGGCCGCGCAGGCACTACCAGTGGTACTATTCGGAGCGCGGCGCCAACGCGGAGATGTGGCGCTGCCCGCAGGGCGTGCACGCTTTCCTGCGCGCCTACTACCACATGAAGAGCGCCGACTGGCCCGGCAACAGGCCCTTCCCGCTCGCCGGCTGGACTGCGGAAGCCCTGGCGAAGCTGCCGACCTACTACGTCATGGACCTGGGCCGCGGGATGGCGGAGACGGTGGCGCCGGAACTGCCGGATGCGGCCGCGATCGCCGCCTGCCAATGGCTCCCGGAGAGCGACCTTGCCGTCTATGCCGAGGAGTATGGCCGCACCGGCTTTCAGGGCGGGCTGCAATGGTATCGCTGCCGCACCACGGGACTGTTCGAGTCCGAGGCGCAGGTCTTCGCCGGCCGCACCATCGACGTACCGTCGATCTTCATCGCCGGCGGCAGCGACTGGGGCGTGGAGCAGACGCCGGGCGCGCTGCGCCGCATGCGCGAGCTGGCCTGCACGAAGATGGAAGGGGTGCACCTGGTCGAAGGCGCCGGCCACTGGGTGCAGCAGGAGCAGCCAGAGCAGGTCATCGACCTGCTCCTGAGCTGGCTGGGCTGACCAGAGGGCTCCCAAGGCCCTTCGGCCTTCGGTGGGTGGGTCCAGGGAGGGCAAAGCCCTCCCTGGGTGGTTGATGCTACAGCTTGACCTTGAGCAGCGCCCCAAGCTCGCCAACGAGACCGCGGCGGAAGGCCAGCACGCAGAGCACGAAGATCACGCCCTGGATGACGGTGACCCAGGCGCCCATCTCCGCCAGGTAGTTCTGCATGGTCACGATCACCGCCGCGCCGACCACCGGGCCGAAGACGGTGCCGAGCCCGCCGACCAGGGTCATCAGCACGACCTCGCCCGACATCGACCAGTGCACGTCGGTCAGCGTGGCGATGCCGAAGACGATAGACTTGGTGGCACCCGCGACCCCTGCCAGCGTCGCCGACAGGATGAAGGCCATCAGCTTGTAGTCGTCCGTCCGGTAGCCGAGCGAGGTCGCGCGCGGCTCGTTCTCGCGGATCGACTTCAGCACCTGGCCATACGGCGAATGGATGATGCGGTGGATCAGCAGGAAGCCGCCCAGGAAGACGCCGGCGACCAGCCAGTACATCGACATGTCGCGGTCGAGCGGGAAGATGCCGAGGAAGCTGCCGCGCGGGATGGCCTGGATGCCGTCCTCGCCGCCGGTGAAGGGCGCCTGGACGCAGAAGAAGTAGACCATCTGGGCCAGCGCCAGGGTGATCATGGCGAAGTAGATGCCCTGGCGGCGGATGGCGATCCAGCCAGCGACGACGCCGAGCAGCCCGGCGGTGACGCCGCCGATGATGATCGAGACTTCCGGCGTCAGCCCCCAGGCCTTGGCGGCATGGCCGGCGAGATACCCGCCCATGCCGAAATAGGCGGCATGGCCGAAGCTGAGCAGCCCGACATAGCCGATCAGCAGGTTGAAGGCGCAGGCGAACAGCGCGAAGCAGAGCAGCTTCATCAGGAAGACGGGGTAGAGCACGAAGGGCGAGACCACCAGGAAGGTGACCAGGACCCCGAGCGCCACAAGCTGCGCCCTGGTAAAGCCCCAGACGCCGTCGGATTCCTTGGCGGCATCGGGGATCGCGCCGACGGTGATGGACGTGGTGTCGGCCATGCTCAGGCCCTCCCGAAGAGGCCGGCGGGACGTGCGACCAGCACGATCGCCATGATGACGAAGATAACGGTGGCGGAGGCTTCCGGCCAGAAGACCTTGGTCAGGCCTTCGACGATGCCGAGCGCGAAGCCGGTGAGGATCGAGCCCAGGATCGAACCCATGCCGCCGATGACGACGACGGCGAAGACCACGATGATGAGGTTGGAGCCCATCTGCGGGTTCACCGAGTAGATCGGCGCCGCCAGCACGCCGCCGATCGCGGCCAGCGCCACGCCGAAGCCGTAGGTCAGCGTCACCATGCGCGGCACGTTGACGCCGAAGGCCTGGACCAGTGCGGCGTTTTCCGTTGCGGCGCGGAGATAGGCGCCAAGCCGGGTCCGCTCGATGATCAGCCAGGTGGCCAGGCAGAGGATCAGCGCCGCGACCACCACCCAGCCGCGGTAGATCGGCATGAACATGAAGCCGAGGTCCCAGGCGCCCGAGAGCTCCGGCGGGATGCGGTAGGGCAGGCCCGAGGAGCCGAACTCGTTGCGGAACACGCCCTCGATGATCAAGGCGAGGCCGAAGGTCAGCAGCAGCCCGTAGAGGTGGTCGAGCTTGTAGAGCTTACTGATGAACAGCTTTTCCAGCACGATCCCGGTGAAGCCGATGATGATCGGCGACAGGATCAGCGCCCACCAGTAGCCGATGCCGGCCCAGGCGAGCAGCATCCAGGCGCAGAAGGCGCCCATCATGAACTGCGCGCCATGGGCCATGTTGACGATGTTGAGCAGGCCGAAGATCACCGCCAGGCCAAGCGAGAGCATCGCATAGAAGGCGCCGTTGATCAGGCCGAGCAACAGCTGCCCGAAGAGCAGCGGCGCGGGGATGCCGAAGATGTCGTCCATGCGGGTGGTCTCGGTCCTTGGTTTATTGGGTCAGCTGCGGACGAGCGGGCAGCCACCCTCGGCGAGCGGCCGGAAGGCCTCCTCGCCCGGGGTGGTGGCGGCCAGCTTGTACAGGTCCCAGGGATTGCGGGATTCGCCCGGCGCCTTGACCTCGAACAGGTAGGCCGGGTGGATGCAGCGGCCGTCGGGCCGGATCGTACTGGCACCGAAGGCATCGTCGTCGGCCGGCATCGCCTTCATCCGGTTCACCGCCTCGACGCCGCTCGCCTTGGCCGCCGGCACGCCCATGTCGGCGACAGCCTTCAGGTAGTGCAGCACCGCGCCGTAGCAGCCTGCCGGCACCATGGCCGGCGGGCGGCCCTCGTTCTTCGCCCGCACGCGCTCGGTCAGCGCCCGGGTGCGGTCATTGAGGTCCCAGTAGAAGGCCTCGGTCAGGTTCAGCCCCTGCCCGGCCTCGAGCCCGAGCGACTTGACGTCGACGATGCCCATCAGCAGCGCGGCGAATTTCATCGAGCGCTGCAGCCCGAATTCGCGGGCGCCCTTGATGCAGTTGACCGTGTCGGTCGAGGCGTTGGCGAAGCCGAGCACCTTGGCCTTCGACGCCTGCGCCTGCAGCAGGAAGGCGGAGAAGTCCGTGGTCGCCGGGAAGGGATAGCGCACGTTGCCCAGCACCCGGCCGCCCTGCGCCCTGACGAAGTTGGAGGTGTCGCGTTCCAGCGCATGGCCGAAGGCGTAGTCGGCGGTGATGAAGAACCAGGAATCACCCCCGGTCTTGACGATGGCGGCGCCAGTGGACTTCGCCAGCATGTAGGTGTCATAGGTCCAGTGCACGGTGTTCGGGCTGCACTGCGCGCCGGTCAGGTCCGAGGTCGCGGCGCCCGAGTTCAGATGGACCTTGTTCTTCTCCCGCGCGATCTGGTTGACCGCCAGCGCGACGGATGAGGTCGGCAGGTCGACCACGGCATCGACGCCCTGGTCGAACCATTGCCGGGCGATGTTGGCCCCGACATCCGGCTTGTTCTGGTGGTCGGCCTGCAGCACCTCCACCTGGAAGCCGCGGCTGCCGAAATCCTGCACCGCCTGCTGGGTCAGGGCGACGCTGCCCGGACCGGTGGTGTCGCGATAGGGGCCGGACATGTCGGTGAGGACGCCGAGGCGGACCACCTGGCCGCCCTGGGCGCGCGCCCGGGGCAGCCCACCGAGCACCGTGGCAGCCCCCGCGGCAAGCACTTCGCGCCTGTTCAACGACATGTCCCTTCCTCCCCTTTGTTGTTATGCCTTCACGAAGCTGCAGCCACCCTCGCTCATCGGCCGGAAGGCGTCCTCGGCAGGCGTGGTCTGCAGCAGCTTGTAGTAGTCCCACGGTGCCTTGCTCTCGGCCGGGGTCTTCACCTCGAACAGGTAGGATGGGCAGAGCTTGCGGCCGTCCTCGCGGATGCGGCCCGGGCCGAAGGCGTCGTCGTCGGTCGGCATCGCCTTCATACGGTTGACGACATCGAGGCCGGAGACCTTGGAGGCCGCGACGCCCATGTCGGCGACCGCCTTCAGGTAGTGCAGCGCCGCCGAGTAGTTGGCGATCGAGGCCATGTTCGGCTTGATGTCCTTCAGCCGCGGCTTCAGGCGCTCGGTCACCGCGCGGGTGCGGTCGTTCAGGTCCCAGTAGAAGCTCTCGGTCAGCACCAGGCCCTGCGCGGTCTGCAGGCCGAGCGCATGCACGTCCGGCAGGAACATCAGCAGCGCGGCCAGCTTGGTGCCGCCCTTCATGATGCCGAATTCGGCGGCCTGCTTGATGCTGTTGATGGTGTCGGCGCCGGCATTGGCCAGGCCGATGACCTTGGCGCGCGAAGATTTCGCCTGCAACAGGAAGCTGCTGAAGTCCGACGTCGCCGGGAAGGGATAGCGCACCGCGCCGTTGACCTTGCCGCCCGCCGCCTTCACGAAGGTGCCGGTGTCGCGTTCCAGCGCATGGCCGAAGGCATAGTCGGCGGTGATGAAGAACCAGGAATCACCCCCGGCCTTCACCATGGCGCCGCCGGTCGACTTGGCCAGCATGTAGGTGTCGTACATCCAGTGCACCGTGTTCGGGCTGCACTGCGCGCCGGTCAGGTCGGAGGTCGCCGAGCCGGTGTTGATGTAGGCCTTGTTCTTCTCGCGCGCGACGTTGTTGACCGCGAGGCCGACCGAACTGGTCGGCACGTCGAGGATCATGTCGACGCCCTGATCATACCACTGGCGGGCGATGTTCACGCCGACATCGGGCTTGTTCTGGTGGTCGGCGAAGGTGACCTCGACGTTGAAGCCCTTGTTGCCGAACTCGGCCACGGCCTGGCGGGTGCATTCGACGCCATAGGGGCCGGAGATGTCGCGATAGGTGCCCGACTGGTCGTTCAGCACGCCGATGCGGATGGTGTTCGCCGCCTGCGCTCCGGCGAGGCGCGGCAGGGCAGGCATCATGGTGGCGCCAACGGAGGCGGCGAGCAGGCTACGACGCGACAACGACATACAAACTTCTCCTGTGGGACAGCGACGCCGCGGAGGCCTTCCCCGCGGCGCTGGATGTCTAGCTACGGACCAGCGGGCAGTTGCCCTCCGCCAGCGGACGCCAGGCCTCGGCGGCCGGGGTGTCCTGCAGCGGCTTGTAGTAGTCCCAGGGACCCTTGCTTTCCTCGGGCTTCTTCACCTCGAAGAGGTAGGATGGCGCGATCTTGCGGCCGTCAATGCGGATGCTGCCGGGGCCGAAGGCATCGTCGTCGGTCGGCATCGCCTTCATGCGGTTGACCACCTCGGTGCCCGAGCCCTTGGCGGCGGCGACGCCCATCTCGGCCACCGTCTTCAGGTAGTGCAGCGTCGCCGAATAGCAGCCGGCATGGATCATGTTGGGATAGAGGTTGGGCATCTTCGGCAGCACCCGCTTGGTGAAGGCGCGGGTGCGGTCGTTCAGGTCCCAGTAGAAGGTCTCGGAGCAGACCAGCCCCTGCCCGGTCTGGAGGCCGATGGAATGCACGTCGGTGATGAACATCAGCAGCGCGGCGAGCTTGATGCCGCGCTTGGTGACGCCGAACTCGGCGGCCTGCTTGACGCAGTTGATGGTGTCCGACCCAGCGTTGGCGAAGCCGATGACCTTCGGCTTGGCCGCCGTCGCTTGCAACAGGAAGGCGGAGAAGTCCGAGGTCGCCGGGAAGGGCGTGCGCACCGCGCCGAGCACCTTGCCGCCGGCCGCCTTGACGAAGTTCGAGGTGTCGCGTTCCAGCGCATGGCCGAAAGCATAGTCGGCGGTGATGAAGTACCAAGTGTCGCCGCCTGCCTTCACGGTGGCGCCGCCGGTCGACTTCGCCAGCATGTAGGTGTCGTAGGCCCAGTGCAGGCCGGCCGGTGAGCACTGCGTGCCGGTCAGGTCGGAGGTCGCCGAGCCGACATTGAGCGCCAGCTTGTTCTTCTCGCGCGAGACATTCTGCACCGCGAGGCCGACCGATGAGGTCGGCACGTCGAGGATCATGTCGACGCCCTGGTCGTACCACTGCCGCGCCAGGTTGACGCCGACATCGGGCTTGTTCTGGTGGTCGGCGAAGATCAGCTCGACATTGAAGCCCTTGCTGCCGAATTCGGCGATCGCCTGCTGCGCGCAGGCGACCGAGCCGGGCCCGGTATTGTCCTTGTAGGTGCCGGACATGTCGTTCATCACGCCGATGCGGATGGTATTCGCCGCCTGGGCGCGGGAAAGCCGCGGCAGGGCGGTGACCGCGCCGGCGGCAGCCCCAGTGGCCAACAGATGTCTGCGTGAAAGCTGCATCGAATTTCGCCCTGCTGTACGTCTCCAGGCATCCAGGCCCGGTCTTCGGTGAACTCAGCTGCGGACCAGCGGGCAGCCACCCTCGGCAAGTGGCCGGAAGGCTTCCTCGGCAGGCGTGGTCTGCAGCAGCTTGTAGTAGTCCCAAGGCCCCTTACTCTCGTTCGGGGCCTTCACCTCGAACAGGTAGGATGGGTGGATCTTGCGTCCGTCGGCGCGGATGGTACCCGCGCCGAAGCAGTCGTCATCCGTCGGCATCGCCTTCATCCGGGCCACCGCCGCGGCACCGTCCGCCTTGGCCTGTGCCACGCCCATGTCGGCCGCCGCCTTCAGGTAGTGCAGGACCGAGGCATAACAGCCGGCATGCGACATGGCCGGCATGTTGCCCGCGAGCTGCGGCTTCACCTTGGCGGTGAAGGCGCGGGTTCGGTCGTTGAGGTCCCAGTAGAAGGTCTCGGTGCAGACCAGCCCCTGCGCCGCCTGCAAGCCGAGCCCGTGGACGTCGTTGATGAACATCAGCAGCACGGCCAGCTTGGTGCTGCGCCGGGTCAGGCCGAATTCGGCCGCCTGCTTGACCGCGTTGATGGTATCCGCGCCGGCATTGGCCAGGCCGACCACCTTGGCGCGGGAGGATTGCGCCTGCACCAGGAAGGAGGAGAAATCGGTATTGCCCAGCGGATGGCGCACCGCGCCGATCACGCGGCCGTTCTGCGCCTTGACGAAATTCGACGTGTCGCGCTCCAGCGCATGGCCGAAGGCATAGTCGGCGGTGATGAAGTACCAGGTGTCGCCGCCCGCCTTCACCATAGCGCCGCCGGTGCTGCGCGCCAGCATCCAGGTGTCGTAGGTCCAATGCACCGTGTTCGGACTGCATTGCGCCCCGGTCAGGTCGGCGGTCGCGGCGGTGCTGTTCAGGTAGACCTTGTTCTTCTCCCGCACCACGCCGTTGACCGCCAGCGCCACGGCGCTGTTCGGCACGTCGATGATGACATCCACGCCGTCGCGGTCGATCCATTGGCGGGCGATGTTGGATCCCACATCCGGCCGGTTCTGGTGGTCGGCGAAGACCACCTCCACGTTGAAGCCGTGGCTGCCGGCATCCTGCACCGCTTGGCGGACGCAGGCGACCGAGGTCGGGCCCGAGATGTCGCGGTAGACGCCCGACTGATCGTTCAGCACGCCCAGTTTGATCGTGTTGGCAGCCTGCGCACGGGATGCCCGTGAAGCGAGGCCGCCCAGCGCAAGCACGGACCCCGTGGCGATCAGGCTGCGACGATCAAGCTGCATGGGCGGACCCTCTCCTGGCTCAGGTCTTGACGAAGCTGCAGCCGCCATCCGCCAGCGGCCGGAAGGCCTCGTCCGACGCGGTGGTCTGCAGCAGCTTATAGTAGTCCCACTCGCCGCGGCTCTCCTCGGGCTTCTTCACCTCGAAGAGATAGGACGGGTGCAGCTTGCGGCCGTCCTGACGGATCTGGCCGGCGCCGAAGCAGTCGTCGTCGCAGGGCATCGCCTTCATGCGGTTGACCGCCTCGACACCGCTCGCCCGGGCCTGGGCCACGCCCATGTCGGCCACGGTCTTCAGGTAGTGCAGCACCGCGGCATACCCGCCGGCATGGTTCATGCAGAGCGGGACGCTGACGTTCGGCCGCATCTTCTGGGTGAAAGCGCGGGTGCGGTCGTTCATGTCCCAATAGAAAGTCTCGGTGCAGATCAGCCCCTGCGCCGTCTGCAGCCCGATCGCATGCACGTCCGGCAGGAACATCAGCAGCGAGGCCAGCTTGATGCCGCGCTTCGAGAGGCCGAACTCCGATGCCTGCTTGATGCAGTTCACCGTGTCGGAACCGGCATTGGCCAAGCCGATCACCTTCGCCTTCGAAGCCTGCGCCTGCAGGATGAAGGAGGAGAAATCGGTCGTGCCCGGAAAGGGCGTCCGCACGCTGCCGAGGACCTTGCCGCCGGCATTGCGCACGAAGGTCGCGGTGTCGCGTTCCAGCGCGTGGCCGAAGGCATAGTCGGCGGTGACGAAATACCAGGAATCACCACCGGCCCGCACCGTCGCGCCGCCGGTCGACTTGGCCAGCATCCAGGTGTCGTAGGTCCAGTGCACCGTATTCGGCGAACACTTCGACCCGGTCAGGTCCGAGGTGGCCGAGGAGGTGTTGAGGAAGACCTTGTTCCTCTCCCGCACCACGTCGTTGACCGCCAGCGCCACCGACGACGCGCCGCCATCGACGATGACGTCGACGCCTTCGCGATCGATCCATTGCCGCGCCAGGTTGGAGCCGACATCCGGCTTGTTCTGGTTGTCGCCGTAGAGCACATCGACATTGAAGCCGCGGTTGGAGAACTCGGCCGCCGCCTGGCGGATGCAGGCAAGCTCGGTCGGCCCCGTCACGTCGCGATAGGTGCCGGAGAAATCGCAGAGCAGCGCGATCTTCACCGTGTTCGCCGCCTGCGCGCGGGCGCTGCGCCATGGCAGCCCACCTGCGGCAGGCAGCGCCGCCGCGGCCTTCAGGATCCCTCTGCGGCTCGTCGTCCCTGTCATCTTCCCTCTCTCCCCGATCGCGCCGCTTCTTTTGGCGGCATCGTTCAAGCCCGCGGACGCCCCATTCAGACGCCCAGATATTCGTGCAGCCGGTCCATCGAGGCGGCGAGGTCGGCGTTCGCCACCTCCGCCACCACGCGGCCGTGTTCCATGACGTAATGGCGGTCGGCCACCGTCTGAGCGAAACGGAAATTCTGCTCGACCAGCACCACGGTGAAGCCGCGGCTCTTCAGTTCGCGGATCGTCACGCCGATCTGCTGCACGATGACCGGAGCGAGGCCCTCGGAGGGCTCGTCCAGCAGCAGCAGCTTTGCGCCGGTCCGCAGGATGCGGGCGATCGCCAGCATCTGCTGCTCGCCGCCCGACAGCTTGGTACCGGGGCTGTTCGCCCGTTCCTTCAGGTTCGGGAAAAGCTTGTAGATAGTGTCGAGGTCGAGTCCGCCGGCCCGGATCACCGGCGGCAGCATCAGGTTCTCGGTCACCGTCAGGCTGGCGAAGATGCCGCGCTCCTCCGGGCAGTAGCCGATCCCGGCGCGGGCGATCTGGTCGGACCGCGTGCCGATGGTCTCCTTGCCGTCGAAGCGGATGCTGCCGGCGCGGCGGCCGACCAGGCCCATGATGGCGCGCAAGGTGGTGGTCTTGCCGGCGCCGTTGCGGCCGAGCAGCGTCACCACCTCGCCCGGCCGGACCTCGAGGCCGACACCGTGCAGGATGTGGCTCTCGCCGTACCAGGCCTCGAGGTTCTTCACCACGAGCATGGCCTCGCCGGCGGCGACGGAACGGGGCGCGTCGAGGGTCGCGGACATCAAACCGGCACTCCGTCGGTCACGGTATGCGCCTCGCTGCCCAGGTAGGCAGCGACGACATCCGGGTTCTTCGCCACGGCCTGGTAGTCGCCCTCCGCCAGGACGGAACCACGTGCCAGCACGGTGATGGTGTCGCAGAGGCCGGAGACAACCTTCAGGTTGTGCTCCACCAGCAGCACGGTGCGGCCGACCGCGACGCGCTTCACCAAGGCCACGATTCGATCCACGTCCTCATGCGCCATGCCCGCCGTGGGCTCGTCGAGCAGCATCATCTGCGGCTCCATCGCCAGGGTGGTGGCGATCTCGAGCGCGCGCTTGCGGCCATAGGGCAGCTCGCCCGCTGCCAGGTGCTCGTATCCGCCCAGGCCGACATCGGCGAGCAGCGCCATGGCGCGGTCGTCGTATTGCCGCAGCAGCGAGTCGGATCGCCAGAAGTCGAAGCTGCCGCCGCGCTGGCGCTGCAGCGCCACCCGCACGTTCTCCAGCACGGTCAGATGCGGGAAGACCGCCGAGATCTGGAAGCTGCGCACCAGTCCGAGCCGCGCGACCTCGGCCGGCTTCAGCCTGGTGATGTCCCGGCCGTCATACTTGATGGTGCCGCGCGTCGGCTGCAGGAACTTCGTCAGCAGGTTGAAGCAGGTGGTCTTGCCGGCCCCGTTCGGGCCGATCACGCCATGGATGCTGCCACGCCGGACCTTCAGGGAAACATCGCCGACCGCGACGAAGCCCATGAACTCCTTGGTCAGCCCCTCGGTCTCCAGGATGATGTCTGACACCCGGATCGTTCTCCCCGTTCAGCCTCGTGCCTTCCGGGCCATAGGCCACAGGTGCGACACCTGGGCGGCCATGATCACCGGACTGCGGTTGGGCGGTTTCTGGCGTGCCCGCTACCCCGGCGCCATACTGGCGCGGCAGGAGTGCGTAACACCGTCCGTCGTTGCGGCAAGGTATGGCCGTCTATCGCCCGCAATGCAAGGGAGGCCGCGGGATTCACCATGGTGCGGGCGGGCCGGAACCTGCCGCTCAGCGCAGCCCGTCGCGCCCTTCGGCCTCGGCATGGGTCAGCCCGCCGATGCGCGGCAACGGACGGCCACCGGTGGTCAGTGCCAGGCAGACCAGGATCTCGTTGGCCCGCGGCGCGTCCGGCACCCGCGCCTCGATCGCGTCGAAATGGCTGCGCACGAAGGCGGCATCCTTGTGGCCCAGCGGCACGTCGATGCCCGTCCCCGGTCCGCCCGACTTCTTGGCAGAGGGGATTAGCGCCGGCCCCTTCCCCAACGCCGACCGCACCGGCGCGCCCATCCTGGGATGTAAGAGTGCCGCGGCATGTTCCAGCTCCCCGGCCTCGCCGACCACCGCGGCCTTGCCGAAGCTCTGCACCTGGTCACCGGGGATGCCCAGGACGGCGATCGCGCGCGCCGCCAGCAACGCACCGAGTTCCTCGCCCTGGGCGATCAGCTCCGACAGGTCCTCCGTGTAGCGGCTGGCGAAGGGGTTCTCGATCACCGCGCAGCAGACAACCCGACGGATCGGGATGGCAAGGTCGCGGCGCATCTCGCGCCGCGTCTCGTCGAGGATGGTGACCAGCTTGCGGATGATGGCGGGCATGGAGGCAGTCCTATCGAAGGGTGCAGATTGCCCCGGTCGGCTCGCCCCCGCCAGACGGGACAGCCGGCTGCCATGCCCGGCGATGGCACCGATCGGGCCCGGGATGCGCCGAGCGGCCGGCGCCCTGAAGTCAGCCACGGGCCTGGCCCTCGCCACCTGGGCGAAGGCATCGCCGATGGCGACCGGGAAATGCAGCGTGATGCTGGCATCGCTCCAGCAGTCAGTGGTGCAGGCTCGGCATGCGTGCCGCAGCATCTTCTTCGGCGTGAGGTCCCACACGGAAGGCAGCGGCGTGTTCCGGTCCCCGCAAGGCCGGAGGTCGTTGTTCCAGCCCCTTTGGAAGTACTTCGAGCCGGCATCACAGGGGAAGCGCCCGCCCAAGGCGAGGATCGCCGCCCGCATCTCGCGGATTCAGACCGGACCAGGGCGCCTGGGCGTCGTCCCGGGCGTCGGCGGCCTGGGTCAGTGACCCGGCACCTCGGGCACCCGCTCGGCCGGCGGGGTGTTGCGGCTGCGGCCGCAACGCATCGCCCCGTCGATCATCACCCCGCCGATGCCGGGCAGGTCGCCCAGCTCCAGGCTGTGCAGCATGTCCCGCCCTGCGCTGTGCTGGGCGCGGTCGAGGAACACCAGGTCGGCGGCGCGGCCGATCTCGATCAGCCCGGCATCGAGGCCGCGGATGCGCGCGGTATTGCCGGTCGCCAGGGCGAAGGCCTGCGCCGCCGGGATGCCGCCGAGCGACGACAGCAACGCGATCATCCGCAGGATGCCCAGCGGCTGCACGCCCGACCCTGCCGGGCTGTCGGTGCCGAGGATGACCCGGTGCAGCTGGCCGAGGTCGCGCGCCGCCTGGACCGCCGCGATCGCCACCCGCTCGTTGCCGTTGTGGACCAGCTCGATGGCGCGGGAGGAGCGCTCGCAGAGCTCGCAGACATGCGCCTCGGGCAGGCTGGTATGGCCGCCGTTGATATGGCCGATGATGTCGGCATCCGCCTCCAGCACCGTGTCGCGGTCGATCATGCTGCTGCCGGGAACCGAGGGGCCGCCAGTGTGGATGGTGCTCTGGATACCGTATTTCCGCGCCCAGGCGACCATCTCCCGCGCCTGGTAGCCGGTCTTGACGCTGCCGAGCCCGACCTCGCCGAGCAGGGTGACCCCGGCGGCGGCGAGTTCGGCGAAGTCGTGCTCCTCCATGCCCAACTCGAGCACCGGGGCACCGGCCAGCACCTTCACCCCGGCCGGACGGGCATTGAAGAAGGCGCGCTGCGCGGTGATGGCCAAAGCCTTGAGCCCGACGATGTCTTTCGGCCGGCCGGGCAGGTGGACCTCGCCGGCCGAGATCATCGTGGTGACGCCACCGTTGAGGAAGCTCTCGACCCAGCCGATCTGGTTTTGCCGCGGAGTCCAGTCGCCGAAGACCGGGTGGACATGGCTGTCGACCAGGCCGGGCGAGACGGCGCAGCCATGTGCGTCGATGACGCCGTCGACCGGGCCGCGGCCGGCGAGGTCGGCGCCGCGGCCGATGGCGGCGATCTTCCCGTCCTCGATCAGGATGCCGTCGGCCTCCAGCAGCGGCAGGGCCAGGTCGCCCGAGAGCAGCAGGCCGATGTTCCGCACCAGGGTCCGGCCCTTCGCGGGTCCCGCCGCCTGCTCCACCGCCATCGCCGAACCTCCGCCACGCGGGGCGGAGCCTAGCGAGCGGCCGCGCGCGAGGATAGTCCGGCGCCCCGGCCCGTGGTTTGCTACACCCGGACCGAAGGTGCCGCGCGGCGGCGCCGGTTGGACGATCCCGGAGCAACATGACCGCCTATCGCCGACCGACGCGCCTGACCGAGGCCCTGGCCCTGCTGGCCGAGGCGCCCGAGCCACCGCTGCTGCTGGCCGGCGGGACCGACATCTACCCGGCCCGCGCGGCGGCCGAGGCCTGGATGCGTCCGGTGGACCGCCCGTTACTCGACCTCTCGGCGCTGCCGGAGCTGGCCGGGATCGAGGATCGCGGCGACCACCACCGCATCGGTGCCCTGGTCACCTGGGCGGCGCTGCGGGATGCCGCGCTGCCGCCCTGGTTCGACGCGCTGCGCCAGGCGGCGCGCCAGGTCGGCGGGGCGCAGGTGCAGAACCGGGGGACGCTGGTCGGCAATCTCTGCAACGCCTCCCCCGCCGCGGATGGCGTGCCGCCGCTGCTGGCGCTGGATGCGGAGATCGAGCTGGCCTGCCTCGGCGGGGTGCGGCGGCTGGCCCTCGGCGACTTCCTCCGGGGCAACCGGCAGACCGCGCTGGCGCCGGGCGAGATCGCCACCGCGGTGCTGGTGCCGAAGGCGGCGCCTGGGTCGGTGGCGCGGTTCGAGAAGCTGGGCGCCCGGACCTATCTGGTGATCTCGATCGTCATGGTCGTCGCGGTGATCGAGGTCGAGGCAGGCCGCATCGCCCGCGCCCGCATCGCCGTCGGCGCCTGCTCGGCCGTGGCACAGCGGCTGCCGGGGCTGGAGGCGGCGCTGGCCGGCCTGCCGCTGGCGGCGGCCGCCAGCATCCCGGCCGCGGCGCACTTGGCGGCGCTCACGCCGATCGACGACATCCGCGCCACGGCCGCCTATCGCCGCCAGGCGGCGCTGGTGCTGCTGCGCCGCGCCCTGGCTCCCCCGGCCGAGGCGCGCGCGGCATGACCGCCCAGGCGATCCTGCTGACGGTGAACGGCGCCGCCCAGGCGGTCGCGGCACCGCCCGCCACGCGGCTGAGCAGCGCGCTGCGCGACCAGCTCGGCCTGACCGGCACCAAGGTCGGGTGCGACGCCGGCGATTGCGGCGCCTGCACCGTGCTGCTCGACGGCGCCCAGGCCTGCGCCTGCCTGGTGCCGCTGGCGCAGGCGGCGGGCCGCAGCGTGACCACGATCGAAGGCCTGGCGGCGACGCCGATGGGCGCCGCGTTGCAGCGCGCCTTCCTGCACCACGGCGCGGCGCAGTGCGGCATCTGCTCGCCGGGCATGCTGCTGGCGGCGAGCGAATTGCTGGCGGCGACGCCGCAGCCGGACGAGGCCCAGGCGATGGCCGCGCTGGGCGGCGTGCTCTGCCGCTGCACCGGCTACCGCAAGATCCTCGACGCGGTGTTGGATGCGCATGCCTTCCTCGGCGATGCGCCTGCGGCGCCGCTGCCCGCCGCCGGCGCGGCGGTCGGCGCCCGCATGCCGCGGGCGGATGGCGCGGCCAAGCTCTGCGGCGCCGACCTGTTCGGCGCCGATGCGGCGCCGGCCGATGCGCTCTGGCTGCGCGCAGTGCGCAGCCCCCATGCGCGCGCCCGTTTCACCTTCGGCGACTGGGCGCCGGTCCTGGCGCGGCATCCCGGCCTGGTGCGGGTGCTGACCGCGGCCGACGTGCCCGGGCGGAACGGCTTCGGCATCTATCCGGACATCAAGGACCAGCCGGTCTTCTCTACCGGCGAGCTGCGCTACCGCGGCGACGTGGTCTGCGCCCTGGTCGGCGACCGGCCGACGCTGGAGGCGATCCGCCTGGACGAATTGCCGATCGCCTTCGAGGAACTGGCGCCGGTGACGCTGGCGGGCGGCGACGCGCTGCACGCGCGCTGGCCGGACAACGTCCTGACCAGCGGCCGCGTCGTCTCCGGCAATGCGGAGGCCGCGCTGGCCGGCAGCGCGCATGTCGCGGAGATCGGCATAGAGACCGGCTTCGTGGAGCACGCCTATATCGAGCCCGAGGCCGGCTGGGCGCAGCGTGTCGGCGATCGGATGGAGGTCTTCGCCTGCACTCAGGCGCCGTACATGGACCTCGAGGAGGTGGCGGGCGTGCTCGGCATCCCGCAGGCGGATGTGCGGATCATCCCCTCCGCCTGTGGCGGCGGCTTCGGCGGCAAGCTCGACGTCTCGATCCAGCCGATGCTGGCCATCGCCGCCTGGCTGCTGCGCCGGCCGGTGCGGGCGGTGCTGCCGCGGCCGGAGAGCATGGCCGCCAGCACCAAGCGCCACCCCGCCCGCATCGCCGCGCGGGCCGGCTGCGATGCGGCCGGGCGGCTGACCGGCCTCGCCTTCGAGGGCGTCTTCGACACCGGGGCCTATGCAAGCTGGGGCCCGACCGTTGCCGGCCGGGTGCCGGTGCATTGCATGGGGCCCTACCGGGTGCCGGCGGTGGCGGCGCGGGCGCGCGCGATCCTCACCAACAACCCGCCCTCCGGCGCCTTCCGCGGCTTCGGCGTGCCGCAGGCGGCGATCGCGCAGGAAGCGCTGTGGGACCGGCTGGCCGATGCGGCTGGGCTGGACCGGCTGGAATTCCGGGTGCTGAACGCGCTGCGCGTCGGCGACACGACGGCGACCGGCCAGGTGATGGAACATTCGGTCGGCCTGGTCGCCTGCCTGGAGGCGCTGCGGCCGCGCTGGCGGGCGCTGCGGGAAGAGGCCACGGCGGCGAATGCCCGCGGCGGCCCCCGGCGGCAAGGCGTAGGCATCGCCTGCATGTGGTACGGCATCGGCAATACCGGCATGTCCAACCCATCGACCATGCGGGTGACGTTGGCCCCGGAGGGGCCGGTCTTCCACAACGGCGCCGTCGATATCGGCCAGGGCAGCACCACCGTGCTGCTGCAGATCGCCGCCGATGCGCTGGGATTGCCGGTGGCCGATTTCCGCCTTGTGCTGGGCGATACCGACCTGACCGCCGATGCCGGCAAGACCAGCGCCTCCCGCCAGACCTTCGTCAGCGGCCGCGCGGCGCAGGCGGCGGGCGCGGCGCTGCGCGATGCGATCCTGCTGCGCGCCAATGCGGGGCCGGAGGCGCGGCTGGCGCTACGCGGCGGCACGCTGCTGGTCGACGGGCGCCCGCTGGCGCTTGAGGCGCCGCTGGAGGGCATCGGCCGCTTCGACCCGCCAACCGTGCCGCTGGATGCCGAGGGCCAGGGCATCCCCTACGCCACCTATGGCTTCGCCGCGCAGGTCGCGGCGCTTTCGGTGGACAGGGAGCTCGGCACGGTCCACCTGTCCCGCATCGTCGCGGCGCATGATGTCGGCCGCGCCATCAACCCGACCTTGGTCGAGGGCCAGATCCAGGGCGGCATCGCCCAGGGGATCGGCCTCGCCTTGATGGAGGAATACCTGCCCGGCCGGACCGAGAACCTGCACGACTACCTGATCCCGACCGTCGGCGACGTCCCGGCGATCGAGTGCATCCTGGTGGAGGACCGCGAGCCGCTCGGTCCCTACGGCGCCAAGGGGATCGGCGAGCCGGCCCTGGTGCCGACCGCGCCGGCGATCCTCTCCGCCATCCGCGACGCCACGGGCGTGAGTGTGACCCGGGTCCCTGCCCTGCCGCACCGGCTGCTGGAGGCGATGGCACGATGAGCACCGACCGGACCGCGATCTTCGGCGCGCGCGAGGGCAACGAGGGCATCGTCCGCTGCGATGCCTGCCCGGTGCTCTGCCGCATCCGCCCCGGTCGGGCCGGGGCCTGCAGCCGCTACGCGAACGAGGACGGCGCCCTGGTCCGCACCGACCCGCTGGTGCTGATGACCCGCACCGTGGAGGCGGGCGGCGGGACGGTGCCGTTCCTGGAAGGCGCCGAGGACTGGGCCGGCGGCCTCGCGCCGCGCGAGGAGATCTTCGTCACCGCCATCGGCGCCGGCACCACCTATCCCGACTACAAGCCGGCGCCTTTCATCGTCGGCTCGCGGCATGAGGGCGTCGATACCGTCACCGTCGTGACCGAGGGCATCTTCAGCTATTGCGGGCTGAAGGTGAAGATCGACACCGACCGGCATCTGGGCGCCGAGACCGCCGCGGTGCGGGTCGATGGCGAGCAGATCGGCCATGTCACCACCGCCGAATACGGCAGCCAGATGCTCAGCCTCGGCGGCGTGCGGCACCTGACCGGCGGCAGCAAGCGCGAGGGCAACGTCACCTGCGCCGCCATGCTGAAGCTCTGCGGCAAGCAGGCGGTGGAGGTGACGATCGATGGCGGCGCCAAGCTCGTGCTGCAGGCCGGCGCGGCGCCGATCGTTAACGGCGTGCCCGAACGCCGCATGCGGGTCGGCTGCGGGAGTGCCGCGATCGGCATCTTCGCCCAGCAATGGCATGGCCATGTGGACGAGGTGATCGTGGTCGACGACCACATCACCGGCGTGCTGTCGGAGCATCAGGCCGGCAAGTGCCTCGACGTGCCGCCGACCGGCATCCGGGTGCGCGGCCGGCGCTCCACGCCGGGGCGGTATTTCCAGGTGGCGCATCCCGGCACCGGCTGGGGCGGCACTGACATCACCGACCCGCTCTCGGTGCTCGAGAGCATCGACCCGAAGATCGCCTGGCCCGGCCTGCGCCTGCTGCTGACCAGCACCACGGGCGAGGATTTCCTCTATGCCGAGCTCGACGAGACACTGCGCCCGGTGCCGGCCAAGGCGCCGCCCGCCGTGGTGCAGACCGTTGAGCGGATCGGCGAGAATTGCGAGCCGGCGCTGACCTCCATTCTCTTCATGGCCGGGGCCGGCGGGTCGCTCCGCGCCGGCGTCACCGAGAATCCCGTGCTGCTGACGCGGGAAGTGCAGCGATCGCTGGTCCGCGTGACCATCGGCGGCGCGCCCTGTACGCTCTGGCCCGGCGGCGGCATCACCATCATGGCCGACGTGCTGCGGGTGCCGGACGGCGCCTTCGGCTACGTGCCGACGCCGGCGCTGGTGGCGCCGATCGAGTTTACCCTGCGCGCCGACCTTTACGCCCGGCTCGGCGGCCATGTGGACCATGCGGTGCCGCTGGAGCGCGTGCTGGCCGAATACGGCGACGCGGCGCGGCACGACCCCTGGCCGGCACAGAACCCTTGGCCGGCGCCATGATCGCCTCCCTGCCCGATGGCCGCCTTCATCTGCAGGATGGGCCGATCGACCTGGTGATCGGCCTCGACGGCACCCGCGCCGCCGTGGCCGAGGCCACTCGCCGCGCCGCCGGCGCCTTCGAGGGGTTGCTGGCCGGCCTCGCCACCGAATTGCCGTCGCTGCGCCTGCCGCTGGGCGCCGATCCACCGGCGCTGAGCGGCCCGGTCGCCCGCCGCATGGCCGCCGCGGTCTGGCCCTTCCGTCGCGGCTTCATCACCCCCATGGCCGCCGTCGCCGGCGCGGTGGCAGAGGAGGTGCTGGAGGCGATCGCCGCCATCCCCGGCCTGCTCATGGCCCATGTCAACAACGGTGGCGACATCGCGCTCTTCCTCGCCCCCGGGCAGGTGCTGCGGATCGGCCTGGTGCCGAGCCTGGAACGCGCGGCGCCCGAGGGGCTGGTGCGGATCGCGGCGGCCGATGCGGTGCGCGGCGTCGCCACTTCCGGCTGGCCGGGCCGCAGCTTCTCCCGCGGCATCGCCGATGCGGTGACGGTGCTGGCGGCAAGGGCCGCACAGGCGGATGCGGCGGCCACCGTCATCGCCAATGCGGTCGATGCCGATCATCCGGCGGTGCAACGGGCGCCGGCCGACAGCCTCGACCCCGACAGCGACCTCGGCAGCCTGCCGGTCACCGTCGCGGTCGGCGCCTTGCCGGACGATATGATCGAGGCGGCGCTCGATGCCGGCGAGGCGGAGGCGGAGCTGCTGCTGCAGCGCGGCCTGATCGAGGGCGCGTTGCTGGTGGTGCAGGGCAGGCTGCGCGCGGTGGGCGCGCCGCGGCTGCTGCCGGGCTGCTGACCAGCCTCCGCTAGACCGAGAGGTACTGCTCGCGCACCGCATCGGCCGCCATCAGCGCGGGGATGGTCCCGGTCCAGCGAATGCGGCCCTTCTCGATGATGGTGGCGCGATCGCTGACGACGCGGGCGAAATGCAGGTTCTGCTCCGACAGCAGGATCGACAGCCCCTCGGCCTTCAGCGCGCGGATGGCCTCCGCCATGCGTTCAACGACCACCGGCGCCAGCCCCTCGCTGGGTTCGTCCAGCAGCACGAGGCGCGGGTTGCCCATCAGGGTGCGGGCAATGGTCAGCATCTGCTGCTCCCCGCCGCTCATCCGCCCGCCCGGCCGGTCGCGCATGCCGCCGAGGCTGGGGAAGAGGGCGAACAACCGCTCAGGCGTCCACGGCACGGCGCCCGGCGGCGCTGGGCGGCGGCCGACCTCGAGGTTCTCCATCACCGTCAGCTCGGCGAAGATGCGCCGTTCCTCCGGCACGTAGCCGAGGCCCAGCCGGGCGATCTCGAAGGGCTCCCGCCCGGCGATCTCGGCGCCGAAGAAGCGGACGCTGCCGCCGCTCGGCGGCACCAGACCCATGATCGCCTTCATCGTCGTCGACTTGCCGGCGCCGTTGCGGCCGAGCAGCACCACCACCTCGCCGGCGCCGACCTTGAGCGCCACGTCGTCGAGGATATGCGCGCGGCCGTAATGCGCGGAAAGCCCGCTGACGCGCAGCATCAATGCCCACCCTGCACATGACCGGTGCCGAGATAGACCTCCCGCACCCGCGGGTCGGCCCGCACCGCGGCCGGCGCGCCCTCGGCGATCAGCGCGCCGCGGTCGAGCACCAGGATGCGATCGGCATGCCCGAAGACGACATCCATGTCGTGCTCGGTGAACAGCACGGCGATGCCGCGTTCCCGGGCGATGCCGGCGGTCAGCGCCATCAGCCCGACGCGTTCCTGCGGCGCCATGCCGGCGGTGGGCTCGTCCATCAGCAGCAGCTTCGGGTCGTTGGCCAGCGCGATGGCGAGCTCGACCCGCTTGAGGTCGCCATAGGCGAGGATGCCGCAGGGCCGTGCCGCCTGCTCCGCCATGCCGAGCCGGGCCAGCAGCGCCTCGGCCGGCGCACGGTCCATGCGGGAGACTGGGGTCCAGAGCTGGCCGAGCCGGCGGTGGTGGGACAGCAGCGCCATCTGCACGTTCTCCAGCACCGTCATCGAGCCGAAGGTGGCGGTGATCTGGAAGGTGCGGCCGACACCCAGGCGCCAGACCCGGCGCGGCGCGAGGCCGGTGATGTCCATCCCCCCAAGCCGCACGCGGCCGGCATCCGGCCGCAGCTGGCCGTTCAGCATGTTGAAGCAGGTGGACTTGCCGGCGCCGTTCGGGCCGATCAGCGCCAGCATCTCCCCAGGCGCGACGGCGAAGGAGACGCCGCGGACCGCCTGGACACCGCCGAAGCTCTTCTGCAGCCCCTCGACCTCAAGCGTCGCCACGGGATGCCTCCCACCGCGCGCGCGCGGCGCCTGCCAGGCCCTGCGGGAAGAACAGCACCAGCGCGACGATGACGCTGCCGAGCACCAGCCGCCACAGGTCGGTCAGCCGCATCAGCTGTTCCTGCAGCCCGGTATAGGCGAGCGCGCCGACGATCGGGCCGCTCAGCGTCTGCACGCCGCCCAGCAGCACCATCAGCAGCGCGTCGACGCTGCGCGGGATGCCGAGGAAGGTCGGGAAGACGCTGCCCTTGGCATAGGCAAAGAGGCCGCCGGCGATGCCGGCCATGACCGCGGCCAGGGCGAAGGCGAGCCAGCGGGTCCGGAAGGCGTCGATGCCGATCGCCTCGGCCCGCAGCGCGCTGTCCCGCTGGGCGCGCAGCGCATAGCCGAAGGGCGCATGGATCACCCGGCGCAGCAGCAGCGTGGCGCCGAGGCAGAGCGCCAGCGTCAGGTAGTAGTAGACCAGCTTCGGCGCCGCCCAAGGATCCGGCCAGACGCCGAGGATGCCGTTGTCGCCGCCGGTCACCTCGACCCATTGGAAGGCGACCGACCAGGCGATCTGCGCGAAGGCGAGCGTCAGCATCGCCGAGTAGACGCCCGAGAGCCGCACGCAGAACCAGCCGAAGAGCAGTCCGAACAGCCCGGCGGCGAAGGGCGCCATGGCCAGGCCCAGCAGCATCGGCGCCGCCAGCCACTTCGCCGCCAGCGCCGCGCCATAGGCGCCAAGGCCGAAATAGGCGGCGTGGCCGAAGCTCGCCATCCCGCCCGGCCCCATGATCAGGTGCAGGCTGGCGGCGAACAGCACGAAGATGGCGAGTTCGGTCAGCACCGAGAGCGCATAGTCGCCGGCCAGCAGCGGCAGCAGCACGGCCGCCGCCAGCGCCACCCCGCCCAGCAGCAGCAGCGGCCGCGGCGCCGGGCCGATCAGCGGCTCGGCCGCCCCTGCCCCGCCCTGCGCCGGGCCCGGCGCCTTGCCCAGCAGCCCATGCGGCCGCACCACCAGCACCACGGCCATCACCAGGAAGACCAGCACCAGGGTGATCTTCGGCAGCACCAGGATGCCGAAGGCGTGCAGCTCGCCGATCAGCAGCGCCGCCAGCGCCGCGCCGCCCAGGCTGCCCAGGCCGCCGACCACCACCACCACGAAGGCCTCGGTGATGATCGAGAGGTCCATGTGCAGGTTCACGCTCTCCCGCGGCAATTGCAGCGCGCCGCCGAGGCCGGCGAGGACGCTGCCGAGGAAGAAGACCGAGGTGAACAACATGCGCTGGTTGACGCCGAGCGCGCCGACCATCTCCCGGTCCAGCGTCGCCGCGCGCACCAGCGTGCCCCAGCGGGTGCGGTGGAACAGCGCCAGCAAGGCCAGAAGCACGACCGGCCCGACCACGATTAGGAAGAGTTCGTAATCCGGGAAGCGGAGGCCGAGTATCTCCGTGCTGCCGCGCAGCCCCGGCGCCCGTGGTCCGAGCAGGTCCTGCGCCCCCCAGGTAAGCAAGGCGAGGTCCTGGACGATCAGCACCACGCCGAAGGTCGCCAGCAACTGGAAGAGCTCCGGCGCCCGGTAGATGCGGCGCAGCAGCAGCACCTCGACCACCAAGCCGATCAGCCCGGTCGCCAGCGCCGCGGCCAGGACACCGCCCCAGAAGCCGAGATGGCCGCGCGGAAGGTTCGTCACCAACGTCCAGGCCAGGTAGGCGCCCAGCATGTAGAAGGAGCCATGGGCGAAGTTGACGATCCGGCTGACGCCGAAGATCACCGTCAGCCCGGCCGCCACCAGGAACAGGGACGACGCGCTCGCCAGGCCGCTGAGGGCCTGGAGGACCAGGTTCTCCAAGGCGTCCCGTTCAGCTCTGCGGGCGCAGCGCGCGCACCACGTCGTCTGGCGGCAGGTAATCCTTGCCATCGGCATAGCGCCAATCCGCCATGCCGCCGCGGCCGTTCTTCAGCACGGTGCGGCCAACGAAGGCGCCCATGGTGGATTGGTGGTCGAGGGCGCGGAACTCGACCGGGCCGAAGACCGAGCCGAATTTCAGCCCGGCCATAGCATCGACCATCGCCTCGGTCTCCACCGCCGTGGTCCTCTTCAGCATCGCGGCGATCGCCATGACCGTGTCGTAACCGACGACGCTGCCGAGCCGCGGGGTGTCGTTCCAGCGGCGGCGGTAGGCGTCGCGGAAGGTGGCGTGCTCGGGGGTGTTGATCTGGTCCCAGGGATAGCCGGTGACGATCCAATTCTCCGGCGCCTCGTCCTGCAGCGGGTCGAGGTATTCGGGCTCCCCGGTCAGCAGGGAGACGACGCGGCGGCGTTCGAACAGCCCACGCGTCGCGCCCTGGCGGACGAAATTGGTGAGGTCCGCGCCGAAGGTGACGTTGAAGATCGCCTCCGGGTTCGCGGCCGCCAGGGCCTGCACCGTGGCGCCGGCATCGATGCGGCCGAGGGCGGGGAACTGCTCGGCGACGAAGCTGACGTCCGGCCGGGCGCGGGTCAGCAGCTCCTTGAACCAGCGCACTGCGGACTGGCCGTATTCGTAGTTCGGCGCGACGGTCGCCCAGCGCTTCGCCGGCAGCTTCGCCGCCTCCTCGACCAACATCGCGCTCTGCATGTAGGTGCTGGCGCGCAGCCGAAAGGTGTAGCGGTTGCCGCGCGACCAGACGAGCGCGTCGGTCAGCGGCTCCGACGCCACGTAGAGCATGCGGTTCTGGTTGGCGTAGTCGGAGATGGCGAGCCCGACATTGGACAGGAAGCCGCCCGAGAGCAGCGCCACCTTCTCCGAATTCACCAGCTCGCCGGCCAGGCGGACGGCGTCCTCCGGCTTGCCGGCATCGTCGCGATGCAGTGTCTCAAGGCTGCGGCCATTGATGCCGCCGCCGGCATTGACCTGTTCCACCGCCATGGTCCAGCCATAGCGGTAGGGCTGCAGGAAGGCCGGCTGGGCGGTGTAGCTGTTGATCTCGCCGATGCGGATGGCGGTGGATTGCGCACGCCCGAGGTTGGGTGTCGCCAATGCTGCGCCGGCGCCTGCCAGGATCTGGCGGCGCCCGATCACCCAACCCGTCATGGTCCACCCCGGTCGCGTCATTTGCTGCGATGCAGACATGCAACCGCAAGGCCCGGACCGGCGCAAGGGCGGAAAGCCGCTACATGCCTCACCATGAAGCGGGGTAGCCCTGTTCGGCCCATGGGCCGGGCAAACAGCACCGCGGCCTGCCCAGCCGCGATGCGTCCATGGCTGCCCCGGCCGGGCTTGCCGCCCGGCCGGGAACGTGCTGTTCAGGCGGCGGCGACCAGGCCGCCGGTGTTCGCCAGGAACCGTACCCAGTGATCGGCATCGCCGAACATGGCGTCGTTCACCGTCAGCCGCTTGAAGTAGTGGCCGCAGGCATATTCCATCGTCATGGCGATGCCGCCATGCAGCTGGATCGACTGCTGCCCGACGAAGCGCGCCGACCGGCCGATCTGCGCCTTGACCGAGGCCATGTTCTTCCGCCGCTCGGCCGGGTCGCGCTCCTCGGCGCCCATGGCGGCGAAGTAGGACATGCTGCGGGCCTGTTCCAGCTGCACCAGCATGTCGGCGGCGCGGTGCTGCAGCGCCTGGAAGCTGCCGATCGGGCGGTCGAACTGCTTGCGGGTCTTCATGTAGTCGATGGTCATGTCATGCGCGACCTGCATGCAGCCCACCGCCTCGGCAGCCAGCGCCACGATGGTCTCGTCCACCACCTGGTCGACCAGCGGCAGCCCGTCCTCGGGATTGCCGAGCACCGCCTCGGCCCGCGCATTGGCGAATTCGACCTCCGCCGCGCGCTGGCCGTCCACGGTGCGGTAGCCGCGGCGGGTAACGCCAGGGTCCTTGGCATCGACCAGGAAGACGCCGATGCCCTTGTGGTCGCGCTGGCCGCCGGCGCTGCGCGCGGTGACCACCAGCTTGCCGGCGCTGTCGCCATGGATGACCATGCCCTTGCGGCCACTGATCACCCAGCTGCTGCCGTCCCGCTTCGCCGTGGTCGCCACGTCGTGCAGGTCGTAGCGCGACTGCCGTTCGGTCTGGGCGAAGGCCAGCATCAGCTCACCGGCGGCGATCTGCGGCACGAGGTCGGCCCGCAACTCGGCGCTGGCGCCGGCGCGAAGGAAGCCGCCGCCGATGACGACGGTGGGGAGCCAGGGCTCGAGCGCAAGCGCCTTGCCGAGCTGCTCGGCGACCAGCATGGTCTCCACATGGCCGCCGCCGAAGCCGCCCTCATCCTCGGCGAAGGGCAGGCCGAGCAGGCCGAGCTCGGCATACTGCGCCCAGACGTCGCGGCTCCAGCCATCGGGCGACTTCATGAAGCCCTTGCGCTGCTCGAAGCCGTACTTGTCGCCGAACAGGCGCGCCACGCTATCCTGGAGGAGGCGCTGCTCTTCCGTCAGATCGAAGTCCATGTTCGCTCAGAGCCCCAGAAACGCTTTGGCCATGATGTTCCGCTGGATCTCGTTGGACCCACCGTAGATCGACTGCTTGCGCCAGTTGAAATAGACGCCGGCAAGGCCGAAGGCCCAGTCGGGCGCCACGTCGATGTCGTTGCTACCCTCAGCCTCCGGATCGCCGTCGATCCAGGCATAAGGACCGGCCGCCTTCATCAGCAGCTCGGAGCACATCTGCTGGATCTCGGTGCCCTTGATCTTCAGCACGCTGGTCGCCGGATCGGGCTTCTTGTCCTTGCGCTTCGACTCGGTGGCGATGACGCGCATCACCGTCATCTCCAGCGCCTTCAGCTCGACCTCGATCTCGGTCACCTTGCGGGCGAAGTCGGGGTCCTGCATCAGCGGCTGCCCGCCATCCATGCTCTCGGTCGAGGCGATCGCCTTGAGCCGGCGGATGCGCTCGCGGCTGGCGCCGACCCGGGCCTGGCCGAAGCGCTCGTTGCCCAGCAGGAACTTGGCGCAGTCCCAGCCGCGGTTCTCCTCGCCGACCAGGTTCTCCACCGGGACCTTCACGTCATCGAGGAAGACCTCGTTGACCTCGTGCCCGCCCTCGATGGTGATGATCGGGCGGACGGTGATGCCGGGCGTCTTCATGTCGCACAGCAGGAAGGAGATGCCCTCCTGCTTCTTCGCCGCCGGGTCGGTACGCACCAGCAGGAAGATCCAGTCGGCATGCTGGGCCAGGGTGGTCCAGGTCTTCTGGCCATTGACGACGTAGTGGTCGCCCTCCCGCACCGCACGGGTCTTCAGCCCGGCGAGGTCGGAGCCGGCGCCGGGCTCGGAGAAGCCCTGGCACCACCAGTCGTCGAGGTTGGCCATGCGCGGCAGGAAGCGCTTCTTCTGCTCCTCGGTGCCGAATTCGGCGATCACCGGGCCGCACATGTTGGTATTGAAGGCCAGCGGCTGCGGCGCCGGCGCCTGCTGCAGTTCCTCGCGGAAGATGTAGCGCTGGCCGAGCGTCCAGCCCGGGCCGCCCCATTCCTCCGGCCATTCCGGCACGGCCCAGCCCTTGGCGTTCAGCTTGCGCTGCCAGTCGATGACCATCTGCTTGGTCGGCGACTTGCCGGAGAGCATGCGCTCATGCGTCTCCTTCGGCAGTTCCCTGGCGATGAATTCCCGCACTTCCTTGCGGAAGGCGATCTCGGCCTCGTTGAAGCGCAGTTCCATGGGTCTCTCCCCGTCGTTCGTTTCAGGCGGCGGCGCTGCGGCCCCGCTCCTCCTCGATCAAGTCCAGCTTCGCAAGCTTGCCGACCGGCGTGCGCGGCAAGGCGTCGCGGAATTCAAGCGCGGCCGGCATCTCGTGCTTCCCAAGTCGGTCGGCCAGGAAAAGCCGCAAGCCCTCCAGCGTGAAGGGCATGGCGTCGGGCCGCAGGGTGACGAAGGCCTTGGCCGCCTGGCCGCGGTAGTCGTCCGGCACGCCGATTACGGCGCAGTCCAGCACGTCCGGGTGCTCGTGCAGCGCGTCCTCGATCACCCGTGGATAGACGTTGAAGCCACCTGAAAGGATCATGTCCTTCTTCCGGTCGGTCAGGAAGAAAAAGCCGTCCGGCGCCATCCGGCCGATATCGCCGGTCAGGAAGAAGCCGTCAACGCGGGCATTCGCGCCCTCCTCCGGGCGCTGCCAGTAGCCCTCGAAGACATTCGGCCCGCGGATGGCGATCTCGCCGGTCTCGCCCGGCGGCAGCGCCCGCGCCGGATCGTCGAGCGAGACGATCCGCATCTCGATCCCCGGCAGCGGCAGGCCGACGCTGCCGGGCAGAAGCGGCGCCCCGGGCCAGTTCGGCTGGCTGGTCCCGGCCGGGCAGGTCTCCGTCATGCCCCAGCCGGCGCCAATCCGCTTGCCGGTGATCCGCTCGAACCGCGCCGCGACCTCCGGCGGCAGGGCCGCGCCGCCCGAGGCGGCCGAAGACAGCGAGGTGAGGTCGGCCTGGTCGATCCGCGGATGGTTGGCCAGCGCGATCCACATGGTCGGCACGCCGCACATGTCGGTGGCGCGGCGCTGCTCGATGTCGCGCAGCACGGCATCGGCATCGAAGCGGGCATGCAGCAGCATCTCGTCGCCGCGCTGCAGCGACACCAGCAGGTCGCAGGTGAAGGCGAAGATGTGGAACAGCGGCAGCACGACGATCACCCGCCGCTCCCGCCGCGCCGCATCCGGCCCGCGCCCGCCGTTCCAGAGCCGGTACTGCGCGCAGGCGGCGGTCAGGTTGCCATGGGTCAGCATGGCGCCCTTCGGCAGGCCGGTGGTGCCGCCGGTGTATTGCAGCAGCATGATGTCGTCGGGCGAGACCGTGGGCAGCGCCTCCGGCTCGGGCGCGGCCAGCCAGTCCTCAATCCGCGGCGCCCCCGGCGGCACCGGCGGCGCGGCCGGGCCGGCGCCCCAATGCGCGTCGTCGCCGACAACCAGCGCCTCGACCAAGCCCTGCGCCTGCAAGACACCGGCCAGCCTGAGCAGTCCCTCATGCGCCAGGGTCACCAGCACCCGCGCGCCACTGTCCCGCAGCTTGTGGACGATGGTGCGCGGCGCGTCGATCGGCGAGAGCTGCGTCACCCGAAGCCCGGCCAGCGCCGCGCCGAAGACGATGGCAGGATGGAAGGCGGTATTGCCCAGCAGCAGCGCGATCCCGTCCCGCGCCGCCGGCACGGCCAGCAGCGCGCCGGCGACGCGCCGCGCCATCGCCTGCATTTCGGCATAGGTGATGGCGGCGTCGCGGTAGCGCAGCGCCACGCGCGGCCCGTATTCGGCCGCGCTCCGCGCCAGCAGCCCGCCGAGCGTGCCGCGCTCGATCGGCGCGGCCCAATCGAGGCCGGGCGGGTAGCTGGCCTCCCAGGCGAAGGGACGCCCCCCCGGCATCACACCTTGCCCGGACCCTTCATGGCGGCGAAGCTGCCGCCCTCCTTCGCCAGCGTCTCGATCAGCGCCGCCGGCTGCAGGTTGCGGTCGCCGGTCGCCTCGGCGTAGTGCGCCAGCTTGTCGCGCACCGCCTTGAGGCCGAGCCGGTCGGCGAAGAACATCGGCCCGCCGCGGAAGGCCGGCCAGCCGAAGCCGTTGGCGAAGATCACGTCGATGTCGACGGCGCGATAGGCGATCCCTTCCTCGAGAATCCGCGCGCCCTCGTTCACCATCGGCAGCAGCACGCGCTCGAGGATCTCCTGGTCGTCGATCTTCCGCCGCCGCACCTGCATCTTCTCGGCCAGGTCGAGGATGATCGCCTCGACCTCCTTGGACGGCATACGCTTGCGGTTCTCGTCGTAGTCGTAATAGCCCTTCGACGTCTTCTGGCCGAGCCGGCCTGCCGCGACCACAGCATCCGCCACCGGCGCCACCGTGCCGCGCGCCTTGCGCACCGCGGCGCCGATATCGAGGCCCGCGAGGTCGCCGGTGGCAAGCGGACCCATGGCCATGCCGTAGGCTTCCATGACCCGGTCGATGTCCTGCGGCAGGCAGCCTTCCAGCAGCAGCTTCTCGATCTGCGGGCCGCGCTTGCCGGTCATGCGGTTGCCGACGAAGCCGTCGCAATTGCCGACCAGAACCGGCAGCTTGCCGATCCGCTTGCCGACCTCGGTCGCGGTGGCGATGGCGGTCGGGTTGGACTTGCTGCCCTTCACGTTCTCCAGCAGCCGCATGACGTTGGCCGGGCTGAAGAAGTGCATGCCGACGACCAGTTCCGGCCGCTGAGTGGCGGAGGCGATCTCGTCGATCGAGAGAGTCGAGGTGTTCGACGCGAGCACCACGCCGGGCCGCGCCGCCTTGTCGAGCCGGGCGAAGATCTCCTTCTTCACCGCCATGTTCTCGTAGACCGCCTCGATCACCAGGTCGGCCTCGCCCACCGCCTTGTCGAAGTCGGTGGTGCCGGTCAACAGCGCGCGGCGCTTCTCGTACTCCGCCTGGGTCAGCCGGCCGGAGCCGACGCTGCGCTGCCAGTTCGCCTCGCAGCGCGCCAGGCCCTTCTGCAGCGCCTCCTCGGAGGTCTCGACGATGGTGACCGGCAGGCCGTTGTTCGCCGCCGACATGGCGATGCCGCCGCCCATGGTGCCGCCGCCGATGACGACCAGCTTGTTGACCGTGGCCGACTTGGCATCGGCGGGCAGGTCGGGGATGCGCACCGCCTCGCGCTCGCCGAAGAAGATGTGCCGCAGCGCCTGGCTCTGCTCGCCCTGCACGAGCCGGGTGAATTGCTCGCGCTCGACGTTCAGCCCATCCTCGAAGGACTGGGTGAAGGCGGCGCGGACCGATTCGACGCAGCCCTTGGGGCTGTCCTGGCCACGGCTGCGCGCGGTCAGCTTCTTCGCCGCCTCGTCGAATTTCGCCGCGTCGTAGCCCGCGATCCTGTCGGTGCGGTGCTTCGCCAGGACGAATTTGTCGCCGGCATGCTGGCGCGCCCAGGCGATCGCCGCATGCTCCAGGTCGCCCTGCACCACGGCATCGACGAAGCCAAGCTTGGCCGCCTCCTCGGACGGCACAGGGTCGCCCGAGACGATGAGCCGCAGCGCCTCCATCCCGATCAGCCGCGGCAGCCGCTGGGTGCCGCCGGCGCCCGGCACGAAGCCGCGCTTCACCTCGGGCAGGCCGACCTGCGCGCCCGGCGCCGCGACGCGGGCATGGCAGGCGAGCGCAAGCTCGAGCCCACCGCCCAGCGCATTGCCGTGGATCGCGGCGACCACCGGGATCTTCGACTGCTCGATCGCGTCGAAGACCTCGGGCAAGGACGGCGGCTTCCGCGGCTTGCCGAATTCGGTCATCTCGGCGCCCGCGGAGAAGTTGCGGCCCGAGCCGATCAGCACGATGGCGCGGGCGCCCTCGCGCGCCGCCGCCTTGATACCGTCGAGCAGGCCGGCGCGCACCTCGGTCCGCAGCGTGTTCACCGGGGCATTGGCGATGCGGAGCACATGGACATCGCCGTCCCGCGCGTGCTCAACGAATGGCTGCTCTCCGGCCATGGGATATCCTCTCCGGTAAGGTCTTGTTTTATGGGCTGGCGTCGGGCCGCAGTGTCGGGCGGCGGCCCCCCTGCGTCAACCGCCGCCGCCGATCAGGCCTGCCTGCTGCAGCGCGGCAAAGAGCACCGCCACGACCAGCATGACGAGATAGGGGCTGGCTCCGCGTAGCAGCGCGACGGTGCAGGCCGCCAGCGTCGCCACCTCCGGCCAGCCGGCGCCATCCGCCCGCAACAGGGTGAACACGCCAGCGAAGATCAACCCGACGGCGAGCGGCGCCAGCCCGCGCTCGATCATCTTCCGCGCCGGGCTGTCGCCGCGCCGCCGCCACCAGTAGCCGACCGCCAACAGCACCAGCGAAGAAGGCACATAGAGGCCGAGCGCCGCGGCCAGCGCCCCGGCGAAGCCGGCCGCCTGCCAGCCGATCAGCGCACTTATCAGTGAACCCGGCCCGGGCGCGGCGCGGGAAATGGCAAACAGGTCGGTGAAGGCCTGCGGCGTCATCCAATGGTGCACCTCGACCGCCTGGCGCTGCATCTCGGCGAAGATCGACGGGCCGCCGCCGAGCGAGACCAGCGAGAGTGGCGCGAAGACCAGGAACAGGGCCAGCAGCCGGTCAGGCATGCCGCGCCTCCCACCAGGCCAGGCCGATGCTGGCGGGGCCGAGCACCAGCACAACCGGGATCATCGGCAGCCGCAGCAGCCCGACCGCGATGAAGGTCGCCCCGACGATCGCCCAGGGCCAGAGCCCGCGCATCCGCCGCGCGCTGCGCAGGCCGACGGTCAGCGAATTCGCCAGCCCCGCCGCCGCGACCCCGCCCAGCACCACGCCGAGGCCGGCCAGGTCGCCGCCCCAGCCGTACAGCAGCGCCAGGCCGAGGATGAACAGGAAGGGCGGGCCGAGGATGCCGAGGAAGGCCATCGCCGCGCCCGGCCAGCCGCGCAATTGCTGGCCGATATAGAGGGCGAGGTTGACGCTGTTCGGCCCCGGCAGGACCTGGCCCAGCGCCAGGCCGGCGAGGAAGCTCTCCTCCGACATCCAGCCGCGCTTCTGCACCACCTCGCGGTGCATCCAGCCGGACAGGCCGCCGCCGAAGCTTGCCATGCCGAGCGCGGCGAAGACGCGGAGAATCTCGGCCAGGCCTGCGCGTTGCCGCTGGGTGTTCGGCACCGAAGGGACTCGTGCTGCTGCGTGGCCCGATGGTCCCGCGCCGCGGCGGGGCTGTCGAGGGCACTGCCCTTGGCGGCGCGGGTGCAGGCGGGCCATCATGCGGGCAAGCAACGATGGAGGAAATGCCATGCGCGCCCTGCTGGCGGCACTGGCCCTGTGGCTTTCGGCCGGTGCCGCAGCCGCCCAAGGCGTCCGGCTGGTGATCCCCTTCGCCGCCGGCGGGCCGGCGGACCAGTTGGCGCGGCTGGTGGCGCCCGGCATGGCGCAGGCGCTGGGCCAGCCCGTCGTGGTCGACAACCGTGGCGGCGCCGGCGGCGTGCTGGCGAGCGAGATCGTCGCCAAGGCGGCAGCGGATGGGCAGACGCTGCTGGTGGGCTCGCTCGGCGTCGTGGTGCTCGGCGCCAGTCTCCAGCCGAAGCTGCCCTACGACCCGGCGCGCGACTTCGAGCCGGTGGCGCTGTTCGGCCGGGTGCCGAGCCTGCTGGTGGTGCAGCCGGCCCTCGCCGAGACGCTGGGCGAGCTGGCCGCGGCGCAGCGCCGGCTGGGCCGGCCGCTGACCTATGGCTCGGCGGGACCAGGGACGACCATGCATATCGCCGGCGAGATGGTGCGGCTGGCGACCGGCCTGCCGATGACCCATGTCCCCTATCGCGGCGCCGGCCCGGCGGTGGCCGATTTCCTCGCCGGCAACATCGACCTGATGATCGCCGACACGCCGGTGCTGGTGCCGCAGGTGACGGCGGGCAAGATGCGGGCGCTCGGCGTCTTCGGCAGTACCCGCACCGCGCTGCTGCCCGACGTGGCCACCGCGCCGGAACAGGGCCAGCCATCCCTGGTGATGGAGAACTGGTATGGCGTGCTGGCGCCGGCCGGCGTCCCAGCCGAACGCCGCGCGGCGCTGGAGGGCGCCATCCTGCAGGCGATGGCGGCGCCCGAGGTCGCGGCACGCCTCGCTGCCGCCGGAATGCGGGCGGGCACCGGCGCCGCCGGCTTCCGCGCGCAGCTCGAGCACGACCAGGCGCAGTGGCCGGCGCTGCTGCGGCGGCTCGACATCAAGCTGGATTGAGCGGGAGCCCCCGATGCAACGACGCGAATTCCTCGGCGCCCTGGCGGCATTGCCCGCCACCGGCGCCCTGGCCCAGGCCGCCTGGCCGAACCGCGCGGTCCGCACCATCGTTCCCTACCCGCCCGGCGGGCCGAACGACATCATTGCCCGGCTCTACGCCCCGGCGCTGTCGGCGGCGCTCGGCCAGACCGTGCTGGTCGAGAACCGGGCCGGCGGATCCGGCGTCATCGGCACCGACTACGTGCTGAAATCGCCGGCCGACGGCTATACGCTCGGCACCATCGACGGCGGCTCGCTGGTGATCGCGCCGCATACCCAGCCCAGCATGCCCTACCGGGTGCCCGACGACGTCACGCTGCTGAGCGTCGTGGCGCGGGTGCCGGAGGCGCTGGTGGCGTTTCCCGGGCTCGGGGTGAAGACGCTGCCGGAATTGCTGGACCTGGCGCGGCAGCGCCCCGGCACGCTGAACATCGCCACCGCCGGCGCCGCGGGCATCAGCCACCTGACCGCGCATCTCTTCCGCCAGCAGACCGGCGCGCAGGTCGAAGTCGTGCCCTATCGCGGCGCGGCGCCCGCGGTGACCGACCTGGTCGCCGGGCAAGTGCAACTGCTGTTCGCCGACCTGCCGGTGATCCTGCCGCATATCAAGGCCGGCGCGCTGGTGCCGCTGGCGCTGGCGGCACGCCAGCACAGTCCCTCGCTGCCCGCATTGCGGACCACGGCGGAGTTCGGCTTCCCGAAGCTGCTGGCGGAGAATTGGTACTGCACCGTCGCCCCACGCGGCTTGCCCGCCGGGGTCACGCAGCGCCTGGCGGAAGCGTTGAAGGCGGCGAGCGAGGCCGCCGCGGTCCGGGACGGGCTGGCGGCGCAGGGCGCCGAGGCCAGCTGGACCTCCCAGGCGGATTTCGCCGCGCTGGTGCGCGAGCAATCGGAGACCTGGCGGCAGGTGGTGCAGACTGCCGGCGTGAAGGCGGAGTAATCCACCGCCCAGCAATCCGACACATCGATGACGCCATCGGCATCGATGCCCAGTGCTCTTCCGGGTTTCCTGTCCGGCGGCGGCGCCTATAAGGCCCGCCCGGATCGGCACCCCCGGCCTGCGGCAACCGCCGCGGGCCGGCGGCGCTTGCTTCCGGCGATTTCAGCACGGGAGGCCAAGGCGCCATGGAAGCCGTCGAGAAGACCACGATCAGCAAGGTGATGTGGCGGCTGATGCCGTTCCTCTTCGTCTGCTACTTCGTCGCCTACCTGGACCGGGTGAATGTCGGCTTCGCCAAGCTGCAGATGAACGCGGCGCTGGGTCTGTCCGAGGCCGCCTACGGACTCGGCGCCGGGTTGTTCTTCATCTCCTACTTCTTGCTCGAGGTACCGTCGAACCTGGCGCTCGACCGTTTCGGCGCGCGGCTCTGGATCGCCCGCATCATGTTCAGCTGGGGCCTTGTCTCCGGGATGTTCGCCTTCATCGGGCCGATCTCGGCGATGACCGGCCTGTCGAACGAATGGGTCTTCTACAGCCTGCGCTTCATCCTCGGCGCGGCGGAGGCTGGCTTCTTCCCCGGCATCATCTTCTATCTCACCTTGTGGTTCCCCTCGGTCTACCGCGCCCGCGTGGTGGCGTTGTTCATGCTCGCCATCCCGTTTTCCTCGATCGTCGGCGCGCCGGTCTCGGGAGCGCTGCTGAACCTTTCGGGCGGCGGGCTGGACGGCTGGCAGTGGCTCTTCATCATCGAGGCGATCCCCTCGATCCTGATGGCCTTCGGCGTGGTCTTCTACCTGACCGACCGGCCGGCCCAGGCGCGCTGGCTCACCGATCCGGAACGGACCTGGCTGCAGGGCCGGCTGGATGCCGAGAGCCGGCAGAAGCAGGCGGCGGAGCATTTCGGCATCGGCAAGGCGCTCAGCGATCCGCGCGTGCTGGCCTGCGCCTTCGTCTATTTCTGCCTGAACGCCGCCAGCTACGGCGTCGCCTTCTTCCTGCCCACCATCGTCAAGGGCTTCGGCGTCAGCAACTTCCAGACCGGGCTGCTGGCTGCCGTGCCCTTCATCTTCGGCGCGGTCGGGATGGTGCTGCTGGGGCGGAATTCCGACCGCACCTTGAAGCGGCGGGAACATGTCTGCTTCGCCATGATCCTGGCGGCGGTGGGCGTCGCCGGCGCCGGGCTGGTCTCCTCGCCCTACCTGGTGCTCGGCCTGCTCTGCCTCAGCCAGATCGGCGTCTCCGCGACGCCGCCGCTGCTCTGGCCCATCCCGAGCGCCTTCCTCACCGGTACCTCGGCGGCGGCCGGCATCGCCGCGATCAATGCGCTCGGCAACCTCTCGGGGTTCGCCGGGCCCTACATGATGGGCTACCTGCGCGACGCGACCGGCGATTTCACCGCCGGGCTGCTGCTGCTGGGCGGCTGCGCCCTGGTCGGCGGGCTGGTGGCGATGACGCTGCGGGTCAGCACGCATCTGGAGACCGCAGCGACCCCCAAGGAGGCACTGGCCCACTGAACGGGCGCCGCCCCGGCCGCCGGGCCGGGGCGGCGGCGCTCAGGCCTCGATGATCGCGACCTCGCCGTCGAGCGCGTCGCGCACCGCCTCGATGTCGAGCGCCGCCTCCTCCCCGTCGCCGAAGACGCGGCTGTCGAGCACGCGCCCGGCCTCGGTCAGCACGGTGACCGCGACGCCGCCATCCTGCGCCGCCAGCCGCGCGGCGATCGGCTCGCCGCCGGATTCCTGGCGCGCCGCCTCGACGAAATCGAGGATCTCCTCGATCGCCGCCTCGCCCGGCTCCTCGATCAGGCTGCGGATCTCGTCCGCCAGTTCGGACGGCGCGCAAAGCGCCAGGATCATCGCGTTGCCGGTCTGCTCCGGCGTCAGCGCCGCGCGCCAGTCCTCGAAGGCCTCGAAGCTGGCAGCGGACTTGGCCTCGGCCAGCGCGTCCAGCGACTCCAGATCGACCTCGGGGGCGTCGGCCGGTGCCGGCGCGCGGAAGACGACGGCGCCGACCAGCACCGCGATGCTCCCCTCCTCCAGCGTCGCGGCCTCCGGCGGCGGCAGGTCCTCGGGCGGGCGGCCCGCGACGACATCCAGCAGCACGCGGCGGAGCGCGACCGGGGGCAGGCCGCCGATCGCCTCGGCCGAGCGCCAGCCGGCGAGGAAGGCGATCTCCGCCTCCGCCGGGAAGGCGCCCGAGGCGGCGAGGCCGGTGGCCAGCGGCGCCGGGTCCGGCAACGTGCCGGTCGCCAGGACCGGCAGCAGCAGCAGCTGGGCCATGTCGAAGTCAGGCCCGGACTCTGCCACCTCGGCGATCTCGCCCAGCGCCCGGATGAAGTCCTCGACCGCATCCTCCTCGTAGCGCTCGGTCAGCTTGCGCAGCGCGGTCGAGAGCACGCCGTCGCGGCCACGGGCGATGAGCTCCTCCGCCTGCTCGACGAAGGCCTCGTCATCCTGGTCGAGCCAGGCGCGGAGGAGGCGGTCGGCGGGCGTGCCGCCGGGTTTGCCCTCCGGCGCGCGGCGCGGCGGTTGCTGCCTGGTCTTGCGGGACATGAAAGGGGGCTCCTCGGGCGCGGCCTCGGTAGAGCAGAAGGCCGCGCCGCCGCAAGCCGGCGGCCAGGTGCTGTCGTGTGATGCACGTCTTCCGGTGGGTCCACCTCGGACGATCCCACTCTATTCGGCGGTGGCGCCGGCGCGCTGCACCAGGGCGCCCCAGCGGGCCTGCTCGCCGGCGATGAAGCCGGCGAACCCGGCCGGGCTGGCGCTGGCCACCGGCTCGGTCGCCGCCTGGGCGAAGCGGCGCTTCACCTCGGCCAGCTGCAGCACCTGGCCAAGCACGGCGTGCCAACGGGCGAGGATGGCGGCCGGCGCGCCCGTCGGCAGCAACATCCCCTGCCAGGAGCTGGCGATGAAGTCCGGATAGCCGCTCTCGGCCATGGTCGGCACCGCCGGCAGCACCGCGGCACGGGTCGCGGTGGTCACCGCCAGCGCCTTCAACCGGCCGCCCTGCACCTGCCCGACGGCGGAGGAGAGCGTGACGAACAGGCAGTGCACGTCGCCGGCGACCGCCGCCGTCACCGCCGGGCCGGCGCCGCCGGGATAGGGGACATGCACCATGTCGAGCCCGCCAGCCTGCTCGCGCAGCAACTCCATCTCCAGCCGGTTGAGGCTGCCGGCACCGGGCGAGCCGTAATTCACCTTGCCCGGATTGGCCTTCGCATAGGCCGCCAGCTCCGCCACCGTGTTGAACGGCGCCGCGGGATGCGCCACCAGCCCGTCCGGCGTGTCGGAGACCAGCGAGACCGCGGCGAAATCCTCGGTCGGGCGGACCTTCAGGGTGCGGCTGAAGACGCTCGGATTCACCGCCAGGGTGCCGACATTGCCGAGATAGAGGGTATAACCGTCCGGCGCGGCGCGGGCGGCGGCCTCCATCCCGACATTGCCGGCGGCGCCGGCGCGGTTCTCGATGACGATCGGCTGGCCGAACGCTTCCTGCAGGTGCGGCTGCAGGATGCGGGCGGCGAGGTCGGTGGCGCCGCCGGGCGCGAAGGGGACGATGATGCGCACCGGGCGGTCGGGATAGGCCTGCGCGCGGGCGAGGCCCGGCAGCAGCAGCGGCGCCGCCAGCAAGGCGCGGCGCCCGGCCAAGACCCTGTCGCGGTTGTTCCGCATGGTTTCCTCCCCTGGGTTGGGAGGCAGGCTGGCTCAGCCCCGGCGGCGGTGCAACGCCAGCATGGCGCCGCCCGCCAGCAGCCCCCAGAAAGCGCCGCTGATGCCCATAACCGTCAGGCCTGAGGCGGTGACCAGGAAGGTGATCACCGCCGCCTCGCGCAGCTCCGGCACCGCGAGCGCCGCCTGCAAGGCGCCGGCGAAGGCGCCCAGCAGGGCGAGGCCGGCGACCGCCTGGATCAGGATGGGTGGCGCGGCACCGACGAAGGCGGTGGCGGTGGCGGCCAGCAGGCCGAACAGCACGTAGACCGCGCCGGCGACGACCGCGGCCTGCCAGCGCCGGGCGGGGTCGGGCTCGGCATCCGGGCTGGCGCAGAGCGCGGCGGTGATGGCGGCGAGGTTGACCGCATGCCCGCCGAGCGGCGCCGCCGCGAGGGTGAAGAGCCCGGTCACGGTGAACAGCGGCCCCGGCAGCGGCCGGTAGCCGTTGACGGTCAGCACCGCCATGCCGGGGATGTTCTGCGAGGCCATGGTCACCAGGAACAGCGGCAAGGCGATGCCGATGATCGCGGCCAGCGAGAATTCCGGCGCGACCAGCACCGGCACCGGGCCGGCCGCGGCCAGCAGGCCGGGCGGCAGATCCACCGTCAGCGCGATGGTCAGCACGGTCACCAGGACCGCCGCCGGCACCGCCATCAGCCGGTTGAAGCGGCCCACCAGCGCCCAGGCCAGCACGATGGCAAGCCCCGCAGCCGGCGCCTGCGCCACCGCCTTCACCGGCGCCAGGCAGAGGCCGAGCAGGACGCCGGCCAGCATGGCGCTGGCGAGCGGGCCGGGGATGGCGGCGACGCCGCGGCCGAGCGGCTTCCACAGCCCGGCCAGCACGATCAGCCCGCCGGAGACCAGGAAGGCGCCGACCGCCACCGGAAAGCCGCCTTCGGGCATGGCCGAGGCGGCCAGCAGCGCCGCCCCCGGCGTCGACCAGGCGATGCTGATCGGCATCCGCCGCCAGAGGCTGAGCGCGATGCCACAGAGCCCCATGGCGACCGACAGCGCCATCAGGCCGGAAGCGGCCTGGGCCGGGCTGGCGCCCATGGCGGTGAGGCCCTGCAGGACCACGGCGAAGGAGGAGGCGAAGCCGACGAAGCCGGCCAGCAGCCCGGCGGCGAGCGCCGGGGCCGAGAGGGAGGCGATCATCCGGGGCGTGTAGCAGCCCGCCGGCCGCCCTACACCGCCGTGGCGAGCAGCGCCGGGCCGATCTCCAGCCCCAGCCCCGGCGCCTGCGGCACCGCGATGAAGCCCCCGTGCGGGATCAGGCCCGGATAGGGCGGCGCCTCGAGGTCGGCGAAGTAGTATTCCAGCGGCTCCTCCACCGCGGCGGCGGCCAGGACATGCAGGCTGGCCAGCAGGCCCGGCCCGTAATAGGGGCAATGCGGCACCAGCGCGGCGCCATGCCGTGCGGCGAGGTCGCGAACCGCCAGCATGCCGGTGACGCCGCCCATCTTGGTGATGCTCGGCTGCACCACGTCGACCGCACCGGCGGCCAGCATGGCGCCGAGGCTCTCCGGGCTGCCCAGGCATTCGCCGGCGGCGATGCCGAGGCCCGCCTCCCGGCGCACCGCGGCGATCCCGGCGAAATCCTCGGGCGGCCAGATCGGCTCCTCCACCCAGCGGACATTCATGCCGGCAACGGCATGGCAGAAGGCGATGCCCTGCTCCACCGTGTCCCAGGCGCAGTTGATGTCGAGCATCAGCGGCACCTCCGGCGGCGCCGCCTCGCGCGCCGCGCGGATGCAGTCGAGGTCGACCTCGTGCAGCTTGATACGGCGATAGCCGCGGGCGACGGCATCCGCGGTGTTGCGCGCCACCAGCGCCGGGTCGCCGTAGCGCAGCAGGCTGGCATAGGCCGGCACGCGGTCCCGCCTGGCGCCGCCCAGCAGCGCATGCAGCGGCTTGCCCGCCGCCTTGGCGGCGATGTCCCAGAGCGCGATGTCGATCCCCGACAGCGCGAAGGTGACGGCGCCGTTGCGGCCGAAATTGTGGAAGCGCCGCTCCAGTTTGCGCATCAAGGCGGGCGTGTCGCCGAGTTCCTCACCGATGCAGACCGGCGCGATCAGCTCGCGCAGCGCCTGCTGCGTGGTGCGCACTAGGTTGAAGCCGAAGCCCTCGCCCCAGCCGGTGATCCCGGCATCCGTCTCCACCCGCACCAGCAGGGTGTCCATGTTGCGGAGATGCAGGTTGCCGCCGCGGTTCCCGCCATGCGGGCCCGCCGGGTTGCCATAGGTGAAGGCGCTGCTCAGGACATGGCCGGTGACCGCGGTGATACGCATGGACGGATTCCTACCCCCGGCCCGATACTCGCAGCCCGGCACGCGTCGCGGAAGCCCGTGCCGCATGATTGAGGCGAAGTGATCCGCCCCGCCGGGGTGCGTGCGGGAGAGCCGCGGCCGGTTGCCGTTCCGAACACGATTCGCCTACCCTTCCCGCAACGGGCCGGCACCGACCGGCCCGAAGGGGAGAACCGTCCATGCACCGCAGACACCTGCTCGGCGCCGCCGCCGCGCTGCCGCTCTTCCACATCCTGCCGGGCCGCGCCCAGGGCGCGATCTCCGACGGCGTGGTGAAGATCGGCGTGCTGAACGACATGACCGGCGTCTTCGCCGACCAGCAGGGCATGGGCGAGGTGGTCGCCGCCCGCCTGGCCGCCGAGGATTTCGGCAACCGCATCCTCGGCGCGCCGATCGAGATCGTCCCCGGCGACCTGCTGAACCGCGCCGATATCGGCATGGGCATCGCCCGCCGCTGGTTCGACCAGGAGAAGGTCGACATCATCAGCGGCCTCGGCAATTCGGCGGTGGCGCTGGCGGTGCAGACCCTGTCGAAGGAGAAGCAGAGGATCGTCATCCCGATGTCGGCCGGCACCACCGACCTGACGGGCAAGGATTGCGGCCCCTGGACCGCGCATTGGGTCTACGACAACTACTCGGCGGCCAAGGGGCCGGTCACCGCGCTGGTGCGCGGCGGCAAGACCAAGTGGTTCTTCGTCGTCTCCGACTATGCCTTCGGCCATTCGCTGGAAGCCAATGCGACCGCCATCCTGAAGGGGCTCGGCGGCGAGGTGACGGGCAGCGTCCGCGCGCCGCTCGGCGAGAGCGACTATTCCTCCTACCTGATCCGCGCCGCGGCCTCCGGCGCGCAGGCGGTCGGCATCTGCGCCGGTGGCGCCGACATGATCAACATCGCCAAGCAGATGGGCGAATTCGGCCTGATCAAGCGCGGCATCGTGCCGGCGGCGCTGAACTGCTCGCTCACCAACATTCGCTCCATCGGGCTCGAGACCGGCCAGGGCATGGTCTATGCCGAGAGCTACTACTGGGACCAGACCGAGGCGACCCGCGCCTTCGGCGCCCGCTTCGCCAAGGCGCATGGCCGGCCGCCGACCTCCTTCCAGGCCGGCTCCTACGGCGCGATCACGCATTATCTGAAGGCCGTGCAGGCGGCCGGAACGGATGCGACGGCACCGGTCATGGCGAAGATGCGGGAGACGCCGATCAACGACTTCATGACCAAGGACGGCGTGCTGCGGCCCGACGGCCGCGTCGAGCGCGACGTCTGCCTGATGCGCGTCAAGGCGCCGCAGGACTCGAAAGGCGAATGGGACCTGCTGCAGGTCGGCGAGACGATCAGCGGCGCCGATGCCTTCCGGCCGATGGACCAGGGCGGCTGCCCGCTGGTCAAGGCCTGAACCCTCTCGCGTGCCGCTCAGGCCAGCGGCACGCCCCCCAGGGTGATGCGGTGCATCAGCCGCCGCTCGCCCTGGTAGTCGTTCGCCGCGTAATGCCAGGTGGCGCGGTTGTCCCAGAAGGCGACGGAGCCTTCGCGCCACTGGAATTCCGGCCGCTGCGCATGGCGGTAGAGGAAATCGAGCAGCCCGCGGCTCTCCTCCTCGGTCCAGCCCTCGAAGCGCAGGGTGAAGCCGGGGTTGACATACAGCGCCTTGCGGCCGCTGCCGGGGTGGCGGATCACCACCGGGTGGACGGCATCCTGCACCGCTTGGTCGGCGTTGCGGTAGCGGCCATCGGCATGCGCCTCGCCCCGCGCCTTGGGGCCGAAGACATGCCGGCTGGAATGGACCGCGCGCAGGCCCTCGAGCGTCGCCTTCAGCCCGTCCGACAGCGCGTCGTAGGCGGCATACATCGAGGCGAAGAGCGTATCCCCGCCGCGCGGCGGCAGCTCGCGCGCCAGCAGGACCGAGCCCAGCGCCGGCACCTGGTCGTAGCTGTGGTCGGTATGCCAGCCGCCGCCGATGTTCTTGGCCTGGTCAGGCTCCTTCCGCACCTCGGCGATGGCGGGATAGCCCTCGGCGGCGCGGAAGAAGCGGTTGATGTTGATCGGCGCGAATTGCCCGGCGAAGGCGATGTGCTGCTCCGGCGTCAACGACTGGTCGTGGAAGAAGACCACGCCGCGGTCGAACAGCGTCTCCCGGATCAGCGCCACCGCCTCGGCGCCGAGCGGCGCGGCGAGGTCGATGCCGTCGATCGTCGCGCCGATCGCGCTGCCGAGGGGCACGACACGGATGGAGTCGCTGCGCATGGCCCTTGCCTCCCTGTCCTGGGCGGGCAGGGTGCCGGCGGCGGAGGCCCCGCCGCAAGCCATGGCGTCAGTCGGGCTTGATCCCGGCGCGGCGGACCACCTCGGCCCAGCGGTCGATCTCGGCGGCGATGAAGGCGCCGGCCTCGGCCGGCGTGCCGCCGATGACCCGGGCGCCCTGGCCGGTGAAGCGCGCCGCGGTCTCCGGCTGCGCCAGCGCGGTGCGCAGCGCGGCCGACAGCACCGCCAGGCGATCGGCCGGCAGGCGGGCCGGCGCGATCACCGCATACCAGTTCTCCACCTCGACCCCGGCGATGCCGGCCTCCGCCAGGGTCGGCACCTCGGGCAGCGCCGGGGCGCGGGCGGCGGCGGCCAGCGCCATCGGCCGCAGCGCGCCGTCCCGCACATGCGGCAGCAGCACCGAGAGGTCGAGGAACGCCATGTCCACCTCGTTGCCCAGCAGCGCGGTGATGGCCGGCGCCGCGCCGCGATAGGCGACATGGACGATGTCGAGCCCGGCCCGCAGCTTGAGCAACTCGGCCGCCAGATGCGGCGTGCCGCCGGGGCCGGTGCTGGCGAAGGTCAGCCCGCCCGGCTTCTGCCGCAGCAGGGCCAGCAGCCCGGCCATGTCCCGCACCGGCAGGCCGGGCCGCACCACCAGCAGCGACGGCACGCCGGAGACCATGCCGACCGGCGCCAGGTCGCGCCGCGGGTCGTAGGAGAGGTTGGGGATCAGGCTGACATTCACCGCGACCGCGCCGGTCGAGCCCAGGGCCAAGGTCAGGCCGTCCGGCGCCGCCTTGGCCACCGCGTCGATGCCGACCGACCCGCCGGCGCCCGAGCGGTTGTCGATCACCACCTGCTGGCCGAGCAGCGGCGCCAGGGCCTGGGCCGCGATCCGCGCCGCGGCGTCCACCGGCCCGCCCGGCGGGAAGGGCACGATCAGCTTGATGGGCCGATCGGGAAAGCCCTGCGCGCCTGCGGCGAAGGGCGCCAGCCCCAGTGCGAGTGCGGCCCGCCGCCCGAATCCCTTTGCCATGGACTTGGTCCCCCCGCGGCGGAGTAGAGCCGTGGGCCCGGGGCGGTGCAACCGTGCGGCGTTACTGGCATGCGTGGAACCCGCCTTCCGGCAAGGGCGCGAGCAGCAGGATGCCGAGCAGGGTGCCCCCCTCCCCGCGTCGCATGCGTGCGGATGCCGCGCCTTGCGGCATGACATCTACTGGCGTGCCTTGCGGCATGACATTCGCTGGCGCGCCTTGCGGCGCGACATCCGCTGGCGCGCCGCGAGGCGCGACCACCAGCGCCGCCCCCTCCGGGAAGGCGCGCCCGGCGACCGCATCGCCGAACACCATGATCGCCGGGGTACGGTGCCCGACCAGCACCCGGTTGCCGCCCGGCGGCACCGGCGCGGCCAGAAGCCGGCGATGCTCGGCAATCACCCAGTCGAGCCGGGCGCCGGCATAGTCGTCCGCCAGCAGGCTGTCGGTGACCGCGACCCGCGCCGTGCCGAAGGCCAGCTCGGCGGTGTCGCGGGCGCGGAAGACCGGGCCGGCCAGGACCGGTCCGGCAATGGGGATGCCGAGCGCGGCCAGCCGGGCGCCGAGCCGAACCGCCTGGGCGCGGCCCTCTGGCGCCAGGTTGCGCTGCCCGGCGCGGTCGCCGATCCGGTAGCTGCGGTCGCAGGGCTCGCCGCGGGTATCGGCATGGCGGAAGAACAGCACCAGCCCGCCCTCGCGCAGCCGCGCCACGAGCGCCTGGCCCTCGGGCGCCTCCGCCGGCATCGGGCGCGGCCGCTCCTGGCCCGCGGCAAGGCCGGGCAGCAGCAGGGTGGGCAGCATGCGGCGTGGGATGGGCACGCGGCCAGCTTGCCGCAGCCCGGGCTTCGGGCCAATGAGGCAGCAAGGCACGAGGGGGAACCGCCATGACGGATGCATTGCTCGCGGGCGACGCCGCGCTGGTCACCGGCGCCGCCAACGGCATCGGCCGCGCCACAGCCCAGGCGCTGGCGGCGGAGGGGGCGCGCTTGGTGCTGGCCGACGTCAATGCCGAACAGGGCGAGGCGACCGCCGCCGCGCTGCGCCAGGCCGGCCATGACGCCCGCTTCGTCACCGCCGACCTCGGCGCGCCGGGCGGGGCCGAGGCGCTGTTCGCCACGGCGCAGGCGGCGCTTGGCCGCATCAGCATCCTGGTGCATTGCGCCAGCCCGCGCCGGCGGGAGAGCGAGACCGCGCTGGAGGTCTCGGCCGAGGCCTGGCGGGCGATGGTGGGCGTCAACCTCGACGCCGGCTTCCGGCTCGGGCAACTGGCGGGACGGCACATGCGGGACACCGTCGCGGCGGGCCCGCCCGGGCGGATCGTCTTCGTCACCTCGCTGCATGCCGAGAGCCCGCGCAACCTGCCGCACTACAGCGCCAGCAAGGCCGGGCTGACCATGGTGATGAAGGAATTCGCCCGCATCCTCGGCCCGCATGGCATCCGGGTGAATGCCGTCGCCCCGGGGGCGATCGCCGGCGGCGGCTTCCAGGCCAACCCGGACCTCGCGGCGAAGATCGCACTCGGCCGGCTGGGCGGGCCGGAGGACGTCGCCCGCGCCGCGGTCGGGCTGCTGGCCGACCGCTTCTCGGCCTATGTCACTGGCACGACGCTGGTGGTGGATGGCGGCCTGGCGCTGCACAATTGGATCGCCCCGCCGCCATGAGGATCGACCGGACGAAGCGGCGCGCCCTGCTCGCCTGCGCGCCGCTGCTGGCCGCGCGTCCGGCGCATGCGGCGGAGATCAAACTGCTCAGCGCCGGGGCGGTGGAACCCGGCCTGGCCACCGCGGTCGCCGGCTTCCGTGCCGCCGGCGGCCCGCCGGTACGCATCGCCTATGCCACCGCACCGCAGCTGCGGGAGCGCATCCTGGCCGGCGAGACGCCCGACATTCTGGTGGCGCCGCTGGCCCTGCTGGAGGAACTCGGCGGGCGCCTGGCCGGCCCCGCCGTGCCGCTCGGCAGGGTCGGCGTCGGCATCGCGGTGCGGCCGGGCGCGCCGGAGCCGGCGATCCACGATGCGGACACGCTGCGCGCCGCCGTCGAGCAGGCCGATTCGCTCGTCTTCAACCGCGCCTCCACCGGCCTCTACATGGACCGGCTGTTCGAGCGGCTGGGGCTGACCGCCGTGGTCACGCCCAAGGCGCGGCGATACCCGACGGGCGCCGCTGTGATGGCACACCTGCTGCACGGCACGGGCCGGGAGATCGGCTTCGGCGCCATCACCGAGATCCGGCTGGTGCCGGGGCTGCGCTATCTCGGCCCGCTGCCGGCTGGGCTGCAGAACACCACCGCCTACGGCGCCGCGGCCTTGCGCGGGCGGGACGGCACCGACCTGCTGCCCTGGCTGACGGGGCCCGAGGCCCGCCGCGCCCTCGACGCCGCCGGCATCGAGGGTTGATAGTCAGGCGCGGCGCGGGGGGCGAGCCCCCCCGCGCCCATGGGATCAGAGACCCGCCTGCGACACGAACTTCGTGTTGAGATAGGCCTCGATCGCCTCCGACCCGCCTTCGGAGCCGTAGCCGCTGTCCTTGATGCCGCCAAAGGGCACTTCCGGCAGCGCCAGGCCGAGATGGTTGATCGTCATCATTCCGCTCTCGACCTTGGCCGCCAACGCATTCGCGGTCTTGGCGCTGCGGGTGAAGGCGTAGCTGGCCAGGCCGTAGGGCAGCCGGTTCGCCTCGGCCACCACCTCGTCGAAATCCTTGAAGGAGGCGATCATGGCGACGGGGGCGAAGGGCTCCTCGTTCATCATGCGGGCGTCCTTGGTCAGGCCGGTGACCACGGTCGGCTGGTAGAAATAACCCTTGTTGCCGATCCGCTCGCCGCCGGTGCGGACCTCGCCGCCGTGCTGGCGCGCATCGGCCATCAGCCCGTCCACCCAGGGGATGCGGCGGTCATGCACCAGCGGGCCCATCTGGGTCCCCTCGTCCATGCCGTTGCCGACCTTGATGGCCTTGGCCGCGGCGACGAACTTGTCGACGAAGGGCTCGTACATCGCCTCCTGCACCAGGAAGCGCGTGGGGGAGACGCAGACCTGGCCGGCATTGCGGAACTTCGCCGCCGCCAGGGTCTTCGCCGCCAGGTCGAGGTCGGCGTCGTCGAAGACGATCGCCGGCGCATGGCCGCCGAGTTCCATGGTGACGCGCTTCATGTGCTTGCCGGCCAGCGCCGCCAGCTGCTTGCCCACCGGGGTGGAGCCGGTGAAGGTCACCTTCCGGATCACCGGGTGCGGGATGAGGTATTCGCTGATCTCGGCCGGGTCGCCGTAGACCAGGTTCATCACGCCCGCCGGCAGCCCGGCATCGGCGAAGCAGCGGATCAACTCGGCCGGCGAGGCGGGGGTGTCCTCCGGCGCCTTGACGATGATCGAGCAGCCGGTGGCGATCGCCGCCGAGAGCTTGCGGACCACCTGGTTGATCGGGAAGTTCCAGGGGGTGAAGGCGGCGACCGGGCCGACCGGCTCCTTGATCACCAGCTGGTAGATGCCCTCGGCGCGGGCCGGGATGACGCGGCCATAGGCGCGGCGGGCTTCCTCGGCGAACCAGTCGATGACGTCGGCGCCGGCCAGCACCTCCATCTTCGCCTCGCTCACCGGCTTGCCCTGCTCCTGGGTCATCAGCACGGCGATGTCGCCGGCGCGGGCGCGCAGCAGGTCGGCCGCCTTGCGCATCAGCTTCGACCGGTCGAAGGCGGAAACCTTCTTCCAGAGCGCGAAGCCCTTGTCCGCCGCCTCCAGCGCCTCGTCCAGATCGTCCTTGCCGGCATGCGCGAAGGTGCCGATCACCTCTTCCGTCGCCGGGTTGAGCACGGGCGAGGAGCGACCGGAACGCGCGTTGCGCCATGCGCCGTTGATGTAGAGCTGGACGTTCGGATAGGCCATTTGGGGGTCTCCTCCATCCCCGGCCTGGCGGCCGGGGCGATTTGGGGGGCGCACTTTGACCGCGCCGGGCGCCGCCGGCAATGGCCGGGTCGTCGTACTCCAACCAAGGGAACGGCGAGGCCCGGAAGGGCTTCAGACCAGGCCGTGCAGCCGCGCCGCCAGCGCATCCTGCTGCGTCGCCAGGCTGGCCGCATAGCGCAGCGCCATCAGCCGGGATGCCCGGGCGAGCTCGACCCGGAACGCCTCGCTGTCGCGCCAGACCTGCATCAGCGCCACCATCTCCGGCACATCCGCCGCGCGATGGCCGGGGTGCTCGGCCGGCAGGCCGGAGAACGCATGCTTCGTGCCGAGCACCGGCATGCCATGGGCCAGCGCCTCCACCGTCTTGATCTTCAACCCGGTGCCCGGGACCATCGGGTTCAGCACGCAGGCCACGGCCCCGTAGAAGTCGGCGGGGTCGGGCACCTGCGGCAGCAGCAGCGGCGTGCTGGCGAGCGACAGGTCGCGCCGATCGAGGATGCGCCCGGCCAGCAGCCAGGGCAGCTCTCGCTGCCTCGCCAGCGCGGCGTCGAGCGCGCGGACCGAGGCCACGTTCCAGGGATTGGCGCTGCCGAAATAGCCGAAGGGTGCCCTCACCCGGTCCGACGGCGCGGCCTCCAGGAATCGCAGCGGCGGCAGATGGCCGACCGTCACCACCTCGGCCGAGCCACGCTGCCGCAACCTCTCGGCTTCCTCGTCCTGGATCGCCAGCACCAGCTTGGCGCGGCCGAGGCCCCGCCCCTCCTCCGCGGCGGTGGTGAAGAACCAGGAGGGATCGATGCCGGCCGCCCGCGCCACCAGGTGCCGTTCGCCGAACAGGTCATGGGTGTCGATGATGCCCCAGGCCTCCGGCACCCCCTCCAGCACGCGCGACATCCAGACATAGTTCACCAGCACCGCATCGTAGCGCCAGGTCCGCTGCAGCGCCGCGACATGCGCGACGAGCGAGGCATCGCACCAGTCGTCGAGCGCCCAGAGGCCGGGAAAGCCCATCGTCCCGGTCGGCACCGGCGGCAGGATGTGCAGCGCATGCCAGAACCCGGCCATGGCCTCTCGCTGCGCCGCACTGCAACCCTCGGTGGCGTAGTAGAGGAAGTCGCAGACCACGCCGCGCGCCATGAGCGCCGCGCCCAGGGCCCGGATGCGGGCCGAATTGCCCTGGTCGGCCGGATGCGAGGGCGCCGGCGAGACGATCAGCAGCCGGGGTGCCCGCGTCATGTGCCGATCTCCAGCCCGAGCAGCACGAGGCCCGGCGCGGCGCCCTCCGGCAGCGCGAGGCCGGCCACCGCCGCCAGGTCGGGCCGCAGCCGCACCGGTGCCTCCAGCACCTGCGAAGCGCCCTCCTGCCGCAGTTGCGCCGGCAGCATCCGGCCGTCCAGGAACAGCGCCGGCGGCCGCTCCGGGTCGAGCCCGTGCAGCCGCAGCCGCAGCCAGGCCGGCCGTGCCGGCAGCGCGCCGAGCAGCAGCCTCAGCCGGCGGGACGCACCGAACCGCAAGGCGTCGGCCTCGGCCAGGTCCGGGAGGTCATGTGGCAAGGCCCCGCCCGGCACCGACAATGGCGGCACCTGCTCCGCGCCGGTCGCCAGCATCCCGAGGCTGGCGAGCCGCGCCATCGCCATCCGTCCGCCCACCTGCCAGCGGCCGGCACCGCCCAGGACGACGGCCAACCGCTGCGCGGCGACGTGCAGCCGGGTGAAGACCAACTCGATCTCGTCGATCGGGAGCAGCAGGTCCCAGCGTTCGATCCGGCTGACGCTGCCGCAGAGCAGCATGATGCGCCCGCGCTCCGGTCCGGGCGGCGTGGGCATGGTGTCCGTCTGGCCACCCTGCAGCAGCATCGCCCCGGCTGCGAGCAGCGGCGCCAGATGGTCGGGGATGCCGCCTTGCAGCACCAGCAGCGGCGCAGCAGCGCCGCCCAGCGCCCCCGGCGCGCCGGCAAGCAGGGCCGCATCCGCCGCCCGGTCGAGGCCGAACACGGGCAGGCCCGCCGGGCCCTGACGGAAGCGGCGCAGCAGCGCCATTTCGGCCGGCGCCAGGGCGGCGGGATCGGCGACGCCGCAGCGCGCGCCGGGCCACCAGGGAAAGATTCGTCCCGCCGGAAGGCCGAGGTCGAGCACAGGCACCCCGGGCAGGGCCTCCCGCAGCAGGGTGGCGAGGATCGGCGCGCCACTCATGCCGCGCCGCCGAGATCGAGGTCGAGCAGGAGGCCCGGCCGCGGCGCGACCTCGACCCGCACGGCGCGCAGCCTCGCGGTGATCGGCAGGAGCTCGGCCAGCAGCCCTGGCCGGTCGATGGTGAGGTCGGCGAGCATCGCCAGATCGGCCACCGCGAGCAGCAGGCGGCAGGCGCCGCGCCGCCCGGCCAAAGCGGCTTCGAGATGCCATGCCTGCAATCCCGGCCCGGCGTCGAGCACCAGGGTCGGTGATGGGCCGGCCGCCGCGGTCCGCTCGACCGGGCGGTCCAACGAATTATCGATGACGTCGCGGTAGCGCGCGGCGACCGCGGGCAAGGCCATCTCCGCCCGGGCGAAGCGGCGGCCGAGTTCGCCGATCGCGGCGGCCCGTGCCGGCTCCGCCGCCAGCGCGCACAGCACCGCCGCCAGTGTTCCGACCGCACCCGCAAGCGGGACCTGCAAGACGGCATCGCGCGGCAGTTCGGCATAGGCGGCGGTGTCGGAGACGATGCAGCAGGTGCCGCAGGCAAATGCGCGCGCGAGCGATCCCGAGCTTTCGCCGCCCGACGGGAAGCGCAGGTTCACGAGCACGTCCGCCGCCGCGATGTGGTCGTCGAGCGCCGTCGCGTCGAGATAGCCGGTGACCTCGGTCCGCGCCGCGACGGCCGGCCGCTCGGCGATGGCGGCGCTCAGCGCATACTCCTCCGCCCGCTCGGCGCCGGCATGGATCCAGTGCAGCGCGGCGCCACGGCCGAGCGCGACGTCGAGCGCCTCGATCAGCCAGTCGAAACGCTTCGCCTCGGTGGCGAAGCCCGCGGTCACGACGAGGAACCCTTCGGCCGGCAGGCCCAGCCGGGCGCGGGCCGCGGCACGTCCCGAGCCGGCGCCGGAGGGCAGTGGATCCGGCGGCAGGAAATGCGGGATGACGGCGACATGTGCGGTCGCCGCCGGCCCATGCACCAGCCGCAGGCGGTTCCGCGCGAATTCGGAATGCACGACGACGGCACGCGATCGCGCCAGCACCTCGCCCGCGAGGTCGAACAGCAGATGGTTTGCGCGGGTCTGGATGCCGTGCTCGCGGTGCTGCCGGCCATAGACCGCGGCGAGGCCGGGCAGCGCGGCGGCCATTCCGGCACGGATCGTCGCCGCGTCCTCGCCCGCCGTCTCATGCAGGTAGAGCAACCCGGGATCGTGCAGCGTGGTCACCCCAGGCATGCCGCGCATGCCGCGCAACACGAAGCCATGGCCGGGGTTGTTGCCGATCTGGTGCAGCACGCGTGGTCCGGCGCCGCGGTGGACAAGCGCCGGATCGATCACCGGCATCGCTTCGGGCGCCTGCCCGAACCAGTCGTCGCAGGCGACGCGGCACTCGTAATGCGCCGCCAGCCCGCCGAGCAGGCTGAAGGCATAGTCGGCGATCCCGTTCCGCTCCGGCGGCAAGGGCGTCCAGACGGTCAGGCAATCGCGCGTGGGCGTCATGGACGAGGAGGTGTCCTGCGAACGTCATCGGTCAGCGTCGTCGCTCGGGCGGTTAGTCCGCGGTCCGCATTCTGTCCAGAAAACTGATCACTTGTAGCGGCGCCGAGGCCATGGTAGCGCGCCGGCATGGATGGCATCGAGGCAGGCTATTACCCGTTTCTTGCCATCGGCTTGGACCGTGACGGCCTGAGCTTGCGGACGATCCGAAGCTACAGCAGCCAGTTGCCGCTGCGTCTGTACTGCCGCGGCATCGAGATCGGGCAACTCACCCTCGACGGCCCGGTGCGGGAAGGCAGCCCACTGGAGATCCCGATCGACAGGCTGCCGCGCGTGCCGCTGCCGGCCGAACTGCGCCTCGCCACCGGGCCGGACGCGGATGATCTGGTGGCGCCCTGGCGGATCGACTCCGCTGCCGCGGCGCTGTCGCTGCTCGGCCCGCCGGACACGCGTGCCGAGGACTTGCGGCTCGACCACGGCGTCCTGCGCGGCACCGGCCGCGAAGCGCGGAACGGGCTGCTTGATCCGGTGCTCTACGCGCGGATCAATGGGACCGGCGCACGCATGGTCACCGTCGAGCCGCCGATCGCCCTGCCGGAGGGTGGCTGCGCCTTCCGGTTCGCGGTGCCGATCCATCCGACCGACCTGACCGAATCCGGCTTGTCGGTGGTGGTCATGCTGGTGGGCCAGGAAGCACCAGTCGGCAGCTTCGCCTGGAGCCGCCAGGGCGTCGACGACGCGGAGCGGCGGCTCGCCGCCCTGGAAAGCCGGGTCCGCCAGGCGGAGCAGGATGCCGCTGCCGCGCAGATGAACCTCCAGGCCAGCCTGCAGCGCCAGGCGGCGCTGCAGCAGGAGCGGATCGACGCCTTCATCGCCGCCGCGGCGACCTTGCTGCTCGATCGGCTGGCCGCGGTCCCGGGTCGCGAGCCGGATGCGCTGCGCGCGCTGCTGGCAACCGCCGGGCCCGTGCAGGCCGGCGATCCGCTGCCGGACCTGACGGTCCGGCGGCTCTCGGTGCCGCCGGAGGCGGCGCTGTTCGGCACCGGCTGGCATCGGGCGGAGCACTATCCGAGCGGCGACTTCCGCTGGATGGGCCAGCGCGGCCTGCTGCTCAACCCGGCGCCCGACCGGCCGGTGGCCAGCGTGACGCTGGAGATCTGCCATCTCTATCGCGCCGATTCGCCTGCGGTCTCGGCCGAGTTCGACGATGCAGCCGCCACGGTAGCGATGAGTGCGCAAGGCAACGGAGCCTTCAAGGTGCGCCTGACCCATCCCTCCGGCGAGCCGCAGCCGCTGCAGGTGCTGCGGATCGCCAGCCTGACCGGCGGCAGCCCGGCCGAGGGCGGCAACACCGGCGACCAGCGGCATCTGTCCTTCGCCGTGTCCCGCGTTGTCTTCGAGTATGCCGACTAGCCGGGATCGCCCCCGCGCCTGACCGCCTGCGCCTTGGCCGGGCGCGTTGACCCGGCCGGGCTTTGGGCGGAGTTTCCCCGCCCGAACCAGGCAGGGGAAGCGGCATGGACCTCACCGGCATATCGGCCCTCGTCACCGGCGGCGGGTCCGGTCTCGGCGCCGCGACGGCGGAGGCCTTGGCGGCGGCCGGGGCCAGGGTCGTCGTTCTCGACATGCGGGCCGAGGCGGCCGCGGCCGTCGCCGGCCGGATCGGCGGCGTGGCCGCGACCGGCGACGTGGCCGACCCGGCCGCGGTCGCGGCGGCGCTGGATGCTGCGGCGAAGCTCGGGCCGATCCGCCTGGCAATTTCCTGCGCCGGCATCGCACCGCCCGCCCGCATCGTCGGCCGCGACGGGCCGCACGACCTGACACTGTTCGAGACCGTGATCCGGGTCAACCTGATCGGCACCTTCAACGTGCTGCGCCTGGCCGCCGAGCGGATGCAGGCGGAGCCGCCGACAGGACCGGACGGCGAGCGCGGGCTGATCGTGAACACCGCGTCCATCGCCGCCTTCGAGGGGCAGTTTGGCCAATGCGCCTATGCCGCCAGCAAGGCCGGCGTGGTCGGCCTGGCCTTGCCCGCCGCGCGCGAATTGGCGCAGGCCGGCATCCGGGTCATGACCATCGCGCCCGGGCTGATGGAGACGCCGATGCTGGCCGGCCTGCCCGACCCGGCACGCGACGCGCTGCTGAAGCTGCCGCTCTTCCCGAAGCGGCTAGGCGAGGCAGAGGATTTCGCCAGACTCGTGCTGGCGATCGCCGCCAATCCGATGCTGAACGGGGAGGTGATCCGGCTGGACGGGGCGCTGCGGCTGCCGCCCCGGTAGTCCCTTGCTCGGCGGGCTGGGCGCGGCGCTGGCGGCGACCACGGCAGCGCAGGCGCTGGCGACCCTGACCGTCTTCATGCTGCCGGTGCTGGCGCCTTTGGCGGCGCGCGACCTCGGCGCCGCGCCGCACTGGGTCGGCTGGCAGATCGCCTGCGTCTACCTCGCGGCCAGCGCCACCTCGATGCTCTCGGCCGGCGCGCTGCGCCGCTTCGGCTCGGCCCGCTGCACCCAATTGGCGCTGGCGGCGGCGGGAAGCGGCTGCCTCGCGGTGCTGGCGGCAGGGCTGCCCGGGGCGGTGCTGGGGTCCTTCCTGATCGGCTTCGGCTATGGCCTGACCAATCCGGCGGCGACCGAGGTGCTCGCCCGCCTGGCCCCCGCCCGAAGGCGCAACATGGTCTTCGCGGTGAAGCAGACCGGCGTGCCGATCGGCGGCGCGCTGGCCGGGCTGCTGCTGCCCACGCTCGCCGCCGGGTTGGGCTGGCGCGGCGCGGTGCTGGCTGTCGCCATGCTGCTGCTGGCGGCGGCGCTGGGCTTCGGCGTCCTCCACCGCCCCTGGGCGGGCGAACGCGATCCGGCGGCGCCATTGCGCACCGGCCTCGGCGGCGGCTGGCGGGCGCTGCGCGACCAGCCTGGCATGGCCGGGCTCGCCGCCATCTCGGCGCTCTATTCAGGCTTCCAACTGGCGCTCGGCGCCTTCACGGTGACGATGCTGGTGGAGGAGTTCGGCTGGAGCCCGGTCGCGGCCGGCATCGTCGCGGCGGTGACCCAGGCGGTCGGCGCTGCGGCGCGACTGGTCTGGGGCCTGGCCGCCGATGCCTGGGGCAGCGGCATGCTGACCCTCGCCGCGATCGGCGGCATTACCGTCGCCTGCGGCCTGGCGCTGCCGCTTGCCTTGGCCTGGCCATCGGCGGCGGTGATCGGCCTCTTTGGCCTGCTCGGCGGCAGCGCCGCAGGATGGAACGGGGTGCTGATGGCCGAAGCGGCCCGACTGGCCGCGCCCGGCCGCGCCGGAGAGGCCACAGGCGGCGTGTTGGCGGTCGCCTTCGCTGGGGTGGTGGTGGGCCCGTCCCTGCTCGGTGCTGCCGTCGGCGCGGCAGGATCCTACGCCCTGGCCTTCGCCCTGTTGGCCCTGCTGCCCGCCAGCGGCGCTGTGATCGCCTGGCGGAACGCAAGGCTTCCGTCGTGAGCCTCTCCACCAGCCCGGATTGCAAAGCCAAACTGTGCGCCAGCGCACATTCACTATTTTGTGATAATGCGAGGATATACCCACGGGGTGTCGCCGCGAAGCCGGGGCATCCAACGATGGGAGACACGCATGGCCAACCCTGGCTGCCACGATGCCGAACGACCCCAGCGCCGGCGTCGTGGCCCACCGCCCCGGCTCTATGTCATCGCCCGCCAGTCGCCGGTGCCCTGGCTGCGGGTGCGCCGGCTGGGCGATGCCGACCGTGCTGCGCTGACCTTGCATTTCGGGCGGCTGGCAGAGGCGCAGCGGCGGCCTCGGGGGCGCAGCGGTCTCGACGAGGCCGGGATCGCCGCGCTCTGCGCCGGGCTCGACTTCACCCGCATGATCGCCTTCGCGGCGATCGCCGGGAATGCGATCATCGCCGTGGCATGCGGCGTGCCTGGGCTTTGCGGGCCGGAGATCGGCGTGACAGAGGACCCTGACTATCTGGGCCGCGACCTCGGCACGGTGCTGGTCTCTCAGGTGCTGGGGACCCAGGCAGGGGCCATCGCCCTGGCACCGCCATCGGCTGAGGCCGAGCGCCTGTTGCTGCGGCTGGTCCAATCCCTCGGCGGCCGGATGGCCTATGATCAGGACGTAGCCGAGACCGCCTGATCGCCCAGCCGATCGGACGCCTCGGTTCGGACCTGGGCGACTCGGGCCGGCTCGGGCCACCGGCAGGTCAGGCGTCCGCCGGCGGTTCCATCGCCACGACGACCCCGGCGGCCGAGAGCGCGGTGATCTCCGCCCCGCCGAAGCCCGCCTCGGCCAGCACTTCGGCATTGTGCTCCCCCATGCGCGGCGGTTGGCGGCGCAGGGTGATGCGGGCGCGATCCTCGCCGAATTCCAGCGGCAAGGTCGGCAGCCCGACCCGGGCGCCGCCACCGAGCGCCGAGATGGCGGTCTGCAGCAAGCCGCCGCCGGCCAGCAGATGCGGGTCGTCGAACAGGTCGGCCGGCTTGCCGACCGGGGCCCAGGAGATGCCGGCGCCCTCGCAGAGTGCTTCGACCTCCGCCTGGGGCCGCGTGCCGATTGCCTCCTGCATCGCCGGCAGCAGCCAGGACCGTTCCCTGGCGCGCTGCGCATTGGTCGCCAGGCGCGGATCGTCCGCCAGTTGCGGCAGGCGGAAGGCGCTGGTGAAGCGGGCCCATTGCTGGTCGCTGGTGACGCCGATGAAGAGCTCGCCATCGGCCGCCTGGAAGACGTCGTAGATGCCCCAGGCGCCGCGCCGCGCCGGCATCGGCGGCGGCGCCTCGCCGGTCGCGGCGGCGCCGGCCATGTGGCTGCCCATCAGGAAGACCGCGCTCTCGAACAGCGACGAGCACACGCGCTGGCCCTGCCCGGTCGTGTCACGCTCCCGCAGCGCCGCCAGCGTGGCGGTGACGCCGAAGACGGCGCCGAGGATGTCGATGATCGAGGCGCCGGCGCGCAGGGGCCGGCCGGGCGGCCCGGTCATGTAGGCCAGGCCCGCCTGGAACTGCACCACCTCGTCGAGCGCCGGGCGATGCTCGTAGGGTCCCGCCAGGAAGCCCTTCAGCGCCAGGTAGACCAGCCGCGGATTGACCGCGTGCAGTTGCTCCCAGCCGCAGCCGAGCCGTTCCATGGTGCCGGGACCGTAATTCTCCAGCACGATGTCGGCCTGCGCCACCAGCCGATGCGCCGCGGCCTGGCCCGCGGCGGATTTGAGGTCGAGCGCCAGGCTGCGCTTGTTGCGGTTGAAGGTGGCGAAGAAGCCGGCGGCGAAGCCGGGCAGCCGGCGGGTATGGTCGCCGCTCGGGGCGGGCTCGACCTTCACCACCTCGGCGCCGAGATCGGCCAGGATCAGCCCGGCGCAGGGTCCCATGATGGTGTGGCTGAACTCCAGCACTTTGAGGCCGCGCAGCGGCTGCGGCCCGGCGGGCGGCTGCGCGGCGCTCATGCCGCCTGCCGGCGGAAGGCGTCGAGGCTGCCGGCGCGCAGCAGTTCCGACGGCAACGGGTGGCCGACGATGCGCTCCGCCATCCGCCCCACCTCGATCAGCGCGTCGAGGTCGATGCCGGTCTCGATCCCCATCTCCTCGCACAGCAGGGCCAGTTCCTCCGTCGCGATGTTGCCCGCCGCCCCCTTCTGCCCGGCGAAGGGGCAGCCGCCCAGGCCGCCGACGGTGCTGTCGAACTTCGTCACGCCCAGCCGCAGCCCGGCATGGGCATTGGCCACCGCCAGCCCGCGCGTGTCGTGCAGGTGCAGGCCGATCCGCATTCCCGGCCAGCGTTCGCGCACCGCGCCGACCCCGCGCTCGATCCGGATCGGCGTCGCCCAGCCCATGGTATCGGCGAGCGAGATGTCGGTGATGCCGACGCCGGCCTCGGCCGCGACCGCCAGCCCGTCCGCCACCGCCTGCACCACCTGCGCCGGGGAGATGTCGCCCTGGTAGTTGCAGCCGAAGGCGGCCATGACGCCGAGCCGCGTCACCGGCAGGCCGGCGGCCAGATGCGCCGCGGTCTGCTGCCGCATCGCCTCCAGGTTCTCGGCCTGGCCGCGGTTGAGGTTCTTGCGGGAGAAGGCGTCGGACGCGGCCAGCGAGATCGACCCGGTGAGGGTCAGCCGGTCGGCGAAGGCCAGTGCCCGCTTGAGTCCGCTCTCGTTGAACCAGAGCGCCGTGTAGTGGACGCCCTGCCGCGGGGTGAAGCCGCCCGCCACGGCCTCGGCATCCGCCCAGCCGGGGACCAGGCGGGTGTTCACGAAGGAGCAGACCTGGATGTGCCGCAGGCCGGTCGCCGCCAGCGCCTCGACCAGGGCGATCTTGTCGGCGGTCGGGATCGGCCCGGGCTCGATCTGGAAGCCCTCGCGCGGGCCTTCCTCATGGATGTCGACATGGCTCGGGAGATCGGACACGGGCGCCCTCCGCTGGCGGGGTTTGGCGGCGAGAGTGGCGCGGCGCGTGGGCCGGCGCCAGAGGGGGCGACGGCCGTGGATTCGGCGCGCGCCACCTTGCCGCCCGGCGCCCCGCCCGGCACAAGGCGGGGAAGCCAGGAGGAGACCAAGCGATGAGCGCCGCCGTGAAGACCCGGGACGAGGGCCGCCTGCCGACGCTCGCCATCGCCGGCAGCCGCGCCACGCTGCAGCTGCACCGCCCCGAGGTGATGAACCGGGTCCAGCCCGAGGACATCGTGCAGATCCTCGCGCTGCTCGCCGAGGTCGAGGCCAATCCCGACATCCGCGTCCTGGTCGTCGCCTCCACCGGCAAGTCCTTCTCGGCCGGCGCGCACCTGCACGGCATGGCGCAGCAGGCGGCCGCGGGCGGGATCAAGGACACCCCCGGCGCCACCTTCGAGGACATGATCAACCGGCTCGAGATGCTGATGATCCCGACCATCGCCCGGCTGCATGGCGGGGTCTATGGCGGCAGCACCGACCTCGCCCTGGCCTGCGACTTCCGCGTCGGCGTCACCCCGGCGACGGTCATGTTCATGCCGGCCGCCCGGATCGGCGTGCATTATTACGAGAGCGGATTGCGGCGCTACGTCTCCCGGCTCGGCTTCAACAACGCCAAGCGGCTCTTCATGCTGGCCGAGGAGCAGAGCGCCGAGGAGCTGCTGCGGATCGGCTACCTGACCGACCTCGTCGCCCCGGGGGAGCTCGATGCGCGGATCGACGCGATCGCCGGCCGGCTCGGCGAACTCGCGCCGCTGGCGGTGCAGGGCGCCAAGCGGGCGATCAACGAGATCGGCCACCAGGCGCTGGACGTGCCTGCGCTCGAGGCGCGGATGAAGGTGGCGAAGGACAGCGCGGATATCCGCGAGGGCCTGGCCGCCTTCCGGGAGAAGCGGAAGCCGGTCTTCACGGGCCGCTGACGGGTCGCGGGCGGCGCCGGGGCGAGGAAACGATGGACGAATTCGACTGCGTCGTGGTTGGCGCCGGGGTGGTGGGGCTCGCTGTGGCGCGCGCCCTGGCACTGGACGGCCGCGAAGTGCTGGTGCTCGACGCCGCGGAGGGCATCGGCACCGAGACCTCCTCCCGCAACTCGGAGGTCATCCATGCCGGCATCTACTACCCCGCCGGCAGCCTGATGGCGCGCGCCTGCGTCGAGGGCAAGCACCGGCTCTATGACTACTGCCGCGAGCGCGGCCTCCCGCATGCGAACTGCGGCAAGCTGATCGTCGCCACGGATGAGGCCGAGGCGGACCGGCTCGGCGCCATCCAGGCCCGCGCCGCCGCCAATGGCGTGCCCGACCTGACGCTGCTGACCCGGGCGGAGGCGCTGGCGCTGGAGCCGGAGCTGCATTGCACAGCGGCGCTGCTCTCGCCGTCCACCGGCATCATCGACAGCCATGCCTACATGCTGTCGCTGCAGGGCGATGCGGCGAATGCCGGTGCGGTCTTCGTCTTCCACGCCCCGGTCATCGGCGGCCAGGCGACGGCGGAGGGGGTGGTCATCCAGGTCGGCGGCGACGATCCGATGGCGTTGCGCTGCCGCACCCTGGTGAACGCCGCCGGGCTGCACGCGCCGAAGCTGGCGCGCGGCCTGCAGGGGATGCCGAGCCAGCTGGTGCCCACCGCCTACTATGCCAAGGGCAACTACTTCACCCTGACCGGGCGGAATCCCTTCTCCCGCCTCATCTACCCGGTCCCTGTTCCGGGCGGGCTGGGCACCCATCTGACCATCGACCTCGGCGGCCAAGCGCGGTTCGGACCCGATGTCGAATGGGTCCAGGAGATCGACTACGAGGTCGATCCGCACCGCGGCGACAGCTTCTATGCCGCCATCCGCCGCTATTGGCCGGCGCTGAAGGACGGCGTCCTGGCGCCGGGCTACAGCGGCATCAGGCCGAAGATCGTCCCGCCCGGCGCACCGGGACAGGATTTCACCATCATGGGTCCGGCAGTCCACGGCGTGCCCGGCCTGGTGCATCTGTTCGGAATCGAAAGCCCGGGCCTCACCGCCTCGCTCGCTTTGGGCGAACTGGTGCGGGAGGTGGTCGCCGCCGAGTAGCGATCTTCAGGAGGCGATTGCGTAAATATTAGTAAAGGCTTGAAAACCCACTCACTTCTTCGCCTATTCGCCACATGCTTGTCATACGATCGTGTAAGAATGCATTCAGCCGGTTCGGAACCGCGGATCGGCAGAACACCCAGGAATCTGCACGTGGCGACAGGCTTCGACCTCCTCACCTACCTGACCGGCGAGCCAGGGCCCGAGGTCGCCCATCCAAAGGTCGGCGATACGGTCGAGTTGCGCGTGTTGCAGGGCGGGCTGGCGATCGAAGCTTTTTCCGAGGCCGGCCAGCGCCTTGGCCGCCTGCCCCCGGCGGAGCGTGATGTCCTTGCCGAGGCGATGCCGCAGGGGCGGCTCTGCTTCTCCGGCCATATTGCCGCACTCGTCCCCCGGCCACCGCAGCAGGGCGCCGGGCGCATTCATATCAGGGTCAGTGCCGCCTGACGGATGCGAAGGCATCGCTATCGGCGGTGCCCGGCAGCGGGCTGTGGCTACCCGATTCCTGGCCCAGGGTCCGCGTTGCCGCTTCGCGCGGGTCGAACGCGCTCCGGGCGATGACGCGCCGGCGGCAGTGGCGGGCTAGCGGCTCAGGCGCCCGGCCGTCCGGCGTTCGGAAGGAACAATTGCTCCCCGCCGATGCGGTAACCGGTGATCGCCGCCTGGCCGGGCGGGCCAACCAGCCAGGCGATGAACCGTTCCGCCTCGGCCGCCTTCACGTGCGGGTGGCGCGCCGGGTTCACCGCCATCACGCCATACTGGTTGAACAACCTTTGATCGCCTTCGACCAGGATGCGCAGGTCCTGCCGGTTGCGGAAGGCCAGCCAGGTGCCGCGATCGGCCAGGAGATAGGCTTCCTGAGCCGCGGCGGTGTTGAGCGCCGGGCCCATCCCCTGCCCCACCTCGCGATACCAGGCCCCGCGCCCGGCGACCGGATCGGTTCCGGCAAGTTGCCACAGCCGTAGCTCCGCCGCATGGGTGCCACTGCGGTCGCCGCGGGAAATGAACGGCGCCCTTGCGACGGCAATCCGCCGCAGCGCCTCGGCGCCGTCGGTCAGCCCGCCGATGCCCGCCGGATCGGCCGCTGGGCCGATGATGACGAAGTCGTTGTACATGACGACATGTCTCGGTCCGCCCCAGCCGTCGGCGACGAATTTCTCCTCGGCCGGGCGATCGTGCACCAGCAGCGCGTCCGCATCGCCCCGGCGGGCCACATCGAGCGCCTGCCCGGTCCCCAGCGCCACCACCCTCACGCGGATTCCGGTGGCCGCGGTGAAGGCCGGCAGCAGTTGGGCGAAAAGGCCCGATTGCTCCGTGCTGGTGGTCGAGACGAGCGTGAAGAAGCGATCCTGCGCGGCGGCCGGCCAACCCGGGAGCAGGAGAGCAAGGGCAAGCAAGGTGCGACGGATCGGCATGACAGGCAAATGCAACAGGATGGGCCGGAGCGCAACGACGCCGGCGCGGAACCATGCGTCCTTCGCTCCGTCGCGCGTCCTCGAGAAGTGCCAGATGTCTCGCTCTGGGTTGGGTCGGGCGGTTACCAAAGCATGCAGAGCGTCACGGCCAAGCCAACCCAGAGGACCGAGGACAGTAGGACGGCCAGCAGGATGCCTCGCGCCGCGGCGCCGGGGGCCGCCATCGCCTGACTGAGGTCCTCCGGGCGTTCCCGCTGCATGGCCTGTCTCCGTCGCCGCCTCGATCGCGCCGCCCGCCCCGCTGTTGCGGCGCAATACCCTGCCGCCCGCTCTATCAGGGGTGAGGTTATGAAAATGTGCAGGGGTCCGGATGGCGCCGATATTCCCAAGGACGGCGGGTTGGCTTCAGTCGCATAATTGTGCGCTGCCACAATCCGGCCGCAAGCGCGTCGCAATCCGGCGCTTCCCTGGGTGCACAAGAGATCCGTTCGGAAGTGCACCGGCCAACCGGCCGCGGCAACTTCCGCCGGGTTTGGACATGCCAGCCGCGCCGTCGCCGGCCGCCTGGCTCAGGAAGGGTCGGGCCGCCATGCTTGGCGTTGATGTCTACGAACCGATGATATCCGAGGTCGGCGTCGGCGGCCTGCCGGGGCATGCCACGGCAGGCCGCGGACGCCGTGCCGAGGCGTGCCAGGCCGGCATCCAGCCGGCCATCAAGCGGGCACTGGACATCCTCGGGGCGGGCGCGCTTCTGCTGCTGACCGCGCCGGCCTTCCTGCTGCTGGCGCTGCTGATCCGCGCCGATGGCGGCCCGGTCTTCTACGCCCATGAACGGGTCGGCCGTGGCGGCCGCCGCTTCGGCTGTCTGAAATTCCGCTCCATGGTCACCGACTCCCAGGCCCGCCTGGCCGCCCTGTTGGACGCCGACCCGGCCGCCCGGGCCGAATGGGAAGCCACCCGCAAGCTGCGCGACGACCCGCGCGTCACCCGCACCGGCCGCTTCCTCCGCGCCACGAGCCTCGATGAGCTGCCGCAGCTGCTGAACGTGCTGCGCGGCGAGATGAGCCTGGTCGGCCCGCGGCCGGTGGTCGCCGCCGAGCTCGCCGCGCATTACGGCGCGGCGGCGGAGTACTACCTCTCGGTCCGTCCCGGCATCACCGGTCTCTGGCAGGTCAGCGGCCGCAGCGAAACCACCTACGACACCCGCGTCGCGCTCGACACCCAGTATGCAACCAATCTGTCGATCTGGGCCGACCTCCGTATCCTGCTGCGCACTCCGGCGGTGGTCCTGCTGCGCCGCGGCGCCTACTGACACGCGCCTCTTGACCCTGACGGGCGGGGCTGCCACGCCCCGCCTCCTGGCACTGTCCCGCGGCCCGAACCCTTGGCCCGGCCCCGCCGCAAAGGTAGCGATGGACCACCCCGAATCCCGCACCCGTGCGCGCGCCATGATCGCCGGGGTGGCCTGGAACGCCGCCGGCCGCGGCCTGCCCCTGATCCTCGCCTTGCTGCTCACCCCGTTGCTCGTGCACCAGCTTGGCCTGGAGCGCTGGGGACTGTTCACCCTGGCACTGGCCATGGTCGGGGTCTTCGGGGTGTTCGACTTCGGCGTCGGCCAGGCGCTGACCCGGGCATTGTCGGAACGCATCGGCGAGGGCCGCGGCGAGGAAGCCGCCGGCCTGGTCGGCGCGGCGCTGACCTGCCTTGGCGGGGTCAGCACGGTGGTGGCGGTCGGCCTCTGGTTCGGCGTGCCGCCGCTGGTCGAGCGGGTGCTGAACGTGCCGCCCGCCCTGCAGCCCCAAGCGATCGCCGCGATGCGCGTGCTGGCCGCGGCGGCGCCGCTGGTGGTGCTGAACGCCGCGCTCTGGGGCGTGCTGGCGGCCTACCAGCGCTTCCGGGCAGCCAACCTGGCGACCATCCCGGTCAACATCTTCTACTATCTCGGCCCGGTGCTGGTCCTGCTGGTCTGGGACGACCTGATGGCGGTGATGCTGACCCTGGTCGCGGTGCGGCTGGCCAACACCGTTTCCTACCTGTTCCTGCTGCGCGGTCTGGTGCGCCGGGTCCTGGCGACGCCGCTGCGGCTGAGCCTGGTGCTGCCCCTGCTGCGGATGGGCGGTTGGATGACCTTTTCCGGGTTGCTCGTGCAGGCGCTGCTCTATGCCGACCGCTTCCTGATCGGCGCGCTGCTGTCGCTGGCCGCGGTGGCCTGGTACGCCACGCCCCTCGACCTCGTGCTACGGGTCTGGATGGTCCCGGTGGCGGTGGCGCAGACCCTGCTGCCGGCCTTCGCCTCGGCCTATGCCACCTTGCCGCGGCAGACCGTGGCCCTGCTGCGCCGCGGCAGCCTGCTGGTCATGGGCCTCGTCCTGCCGGTCGCGCTCGTGCTTGCCGGCGGCGGCGACCGCATCCTCGGGCTCTGGCTCGGGGCGGATTTCGCCGCCGGCGGCGGGCTGGTGCTGCGGATCCTCGGCGTCGGGATCTATTTCTCCTGTCTCGCCTTCGTGCCGGGCGCATTGATCGACGCGATCGGCCGGCCGGACGTGACGGCGCGCTTCTCCTTGCTCCAGGCCGTGGTCTACCTGCCGCTCGCCGCGCTGCTGCTGGTCTGGCTGGGGATCGAGGGTGCCGCCTTCGCCTGGGCCCTGCGGTGCCTGGCCGACTGCCTCGGCAAGCTCTGGCTCGCCACCCGGCTCTACCCGCAGGCCCGGGAGGCGACGCCGCGGCTGCTGCCGCCGCTCGCGGTCGCCGGCGTCGGGCTGGCGGTGCTGCCGGCCATGGCATCGCCGGCGGCGATGCTGGCGGTCGGCACGGTCGCCCTGGCCGCCTTCGCCGCCCTCGCCCTGCGCTCGCTCGACCCGGCGGAGCGCGGGCAGATCCGCGGCCTGCTGCGGCACCCGGGCGGGCTGCTGCGGGTCGGGGGGCCGGGCTGATGCCGCTGGCCATCAACGGGCGTTTCCTGTCGCAGCGGGTGACCGGGGTGCAGCGCTTCGCCACCGAGATCTGCCGCGAGCTGGATGCGCTGGCCGGCGACCATCGCCTGGCCGATACCCGGCTGCTGCGGCCGGCCGGCGGCCCGCCCTCGCCGTTCCGCAACCTGCGCGAGGAAGCCTCCACCCTGCTGCGCGGCCAGGCCTGGGAACAGGCCGAACTGCCGCTGCGGGCGCGTGGGTCCACCCTGGTGAACCTCGGCAATACCGCGCCGCTCGCCGCCGGGCGCCGGCAGGTCGTCGTCATCCACGATGCCGGGGCCTTCGACACCCCGGACAGCTATTCGACCGCCTTCCGCGCCTGGTACCGGGCCCTGCACCTGGCGCTGCCGCGGGTCGGGGCGCGCATCGTCACCGTCTCGGAATTCTCCCGCGGCCGCATCGCCCACCACCTGAAGCTCGACCCCGCCCGGATCGCCGTCATGCCGGAGGGCGCCGAGCATATCCTGCGCGCCCCGGCCGCGACGGCCGTGCTGGACCGCCATGGGCTGATGCCCGGGCGCTATGCGCTGGTGGTGGGCAACCCCGCGGCGCACAAGAACCTCGCGGCGCTCGGCGAATGCGCCGCGCTGCTCGGCCGGCATGGCTCCGTCCTGGCGGTCGCCGGCGCGGCCGACCCGGCGGTGTTCCGCCAGGGCGGCGGCGCCGCCGGCCATGCGGTGCGGACCCTTGGCCGGGTCAGCGATGCCGAGCTGCGGGCACTCTATGAATCGGCCCTCGGGTTGTTGTTCCCATCTCGGTACGAAGGTTTCGGCCTGCCGCCGCTCGAGGCCATGGCCTGCGGTTGCCCGGTGATCGCCGCCGCGGCAGGGGCGGTCCCCGAAGTCTGCGGCGAGGCGGCGTTGTGGTTCGACCATGACGGCCAGCGCCGCCTGCCCACCATGCTTGCCCGGTTGCTGGAGGAAGAAGGCCTGTACGACACCCTGCGCGCGCGCGGCCTCCGCCAGGCTGCCCGCTACACCTGGCGCGGCGCCGCCGAGCGGCTGCTCGACCTGCTGCCGGAGGAGCGCACCGCGTGAAGGTTGCGATCGTCCATGAATGGCTGGAGAGCTATGCCGGCTCCGAGCGGGTGGTCGAGCAGTTGCTGGAGATCTGGCCGGAGGCCGACCTCTTCGCCGTCTGCGACGTGCTGCCCGAGGCCGAGCGCGGCTTCCTGCGCGGCCGTCCGGTCCGCACCAGCTTCATCCAGCGGCTGCCTTTCGCGCGGAAGCACTTCCGCAGGTATCTCGGGCTGATGCCGATCGCGGTCGAGCAGTTCGACATGGCCGGCTATGACCTGGTGATCTCCTCCAACCACGCGGTCGCCAAGGGGGTGATCACCGGGCCCGGCCAGCTGCATGTCAGCTACGTGCACAGCCCGATGCGCTATGCCTGGGACCTGCAGCACCAGTACCTGCGCCAGGCGGGGCTCGAGCGTGGGCCGATGTCGCTCTATACCCGCTGGCTGCTGCACAGGATGCGGCACTGGGACCGCTCCTCGGCCGCCGGGGTGGACAGCATCGTCGCCAACAGCAGCTACATCGCGGAGCGGATCGAGAAGGTCTGGCGCCGCCCGGCCGCCGTCATTCACCCGCCGGTCGATGTGGAGGGGTTTCCCCTGGGCGACACGCGGGAAGGCCACTACCTCATCGCCGCCCGCATGGTCCCCTACAAGCGGGTCGAGCTGGTGGTGGAGGCCTTCCGCGCCATGCCGCAGCGCCAATTGGTGGTCTGCGGCGACGGCCCCGGCGCGGCGCTGGTGCGGCAGGCCGCCGCCGGCGCGCCCAATATCGCGCTGCGCGGCCGGGTGCCGCAGGCCGAGCTGGTCCGGCTGACCCGCACCGCCCGCGCCTTCGTCTATGCGGCGGAGGAGGATTTCGGCATCGGCATGGTCGAGGCGCAGGCCTGCGGCACGCCGCTGATCGCCTATGGCCGCGGCGGCGCGCGCGACATCGTCCGGCCGGATACCGGCATCCTGTTTCCCGAACAGAGCGCCGCCGCGATCGCCGCGGCGGTCGGGCGGTTCGAGGCGCTGTCCCCCGCCATCGACCCCGCCGCCTGCCGGGCGAATGCGCGGCGCTTCTCCGCCGCCGCCTTCCGCGACCGCTTCCGGACGCATGTCGAGGGGCTGCTTGCCGAGCGCGCGGCGGCATGAGGGTCAGCCTGATCGTGGCGACCCGCGGCCGCGACCGCGAATTGGGGGCGCTGTTCGAGAGCCTGGCGACGCAGGACCACCCGGACCTCGAGGTGATCGTGGTCGACCAGAATGCCGATGACCGGTTGGCGCCGGTGATGGCGGCCTGGCGCGACCGGCTGGCGCTGCGCCGGGAACGCACCACGCGGGCGCATGCCAACCATGCGCGCAACCTGGGCCTGGCCCTGGCGCGCGGCGCCATCGTGGGCTTCCCCGACGACGACTGCACCTTCCCGCCCGGCCTGCTGGCGCGGGTGCTCGCCGGCTTCGCCGCGGATCCGTCCCTGGCGATCCTGACCGGCCCGGCCGCCTCGCCGGCGGGGGGCCTTGGCTCCGGCCGCTGGCGCACCGATGCCGGGCCGATCGACGCCGGCAATGTCTGGACCAGCGTGATCGAGTTCAACCTCTTCCTCCGCCGCGAGGTCGCACTCGCCATGGGCGGCTTCGACGAGCGGCTCGGCCCCGGCACGCCGCTGGGCTCGACCGAGGGCAACGACCTGGTGCTGCGCGCCGTCGGCGCCGGGCATGCGGCGCGCTACGACCCGGCGCAGCGCATCGTCCACCCGGACAAGCGGCTGACCCCGGTCGCGGTGGAGCGCGCGGCGCTCTATGCCCGCGGCATGGGCTTCGTGCTGCGCCGGCATGCGGTGCCGGTCCGCGTCTGGCTGCCCTTCATGCTGCGGCCGGTGGGCGGCGTGCTGGTCAGCGCGCTGCGCGGCAACATGCTCGCGGCCCGCTACTACGCGGCGACGCTGCGTGGCCGGCTGGAGGGGTTCCTGACGCCCGGCGCCGCACGGGGCCTGCCGCTGGCCGCCCTGGCCGAGGCCTGACCATGCGCCTCGCCATCGGCATCGCCACCCGCGGCCGCGCCGCCATCCTGGCCGAGACCCTGGCCGAGCTGGACCGGCAGACCCGCCGGCCCGACCGCGTCATCGTCTGCCACGTGACGCCGGAGGATGTCGGCGCGCCCCATCCAGGCGTCGAGTACATCCTCTCCCCGGCTGGCCTGCCGCGGCAGCGCAACGCCATCCTCGACGCCGCGGCGGATTGCGACCTGCTGCTCTTCCTCGACGACGATTTCCTGCCGGCGCCCGGCTATGGCGCGGTGACCGAGGCGATCCTCGCCGCCCGGCCGGACTGCGTCGTCACCACCGGCACGGTGCTGGCGGATGGCGCCAATGCGCCGGGCTACTCGCCGGCGGAGGGCCGGGCGATCCTGGCAGGGGACCGCTACGCCGGCGACCCGCTGGCCGCCGCGCCGCATTTCAACGGCTATGGCTGCAACATGGCGGTGCGGCTCGACGTGGTGCGCCGGCATGGCATCCGGGTGGACGAGGCCCTGCCGCTCTATGCCTGGTACGAGGATATCGACTTCACCCGGGCGATCGGCCGGCACGGCGCCATCCTGCGGCTGGCCGGAGCGCGCGGCGTGCATCTCGGCACCAAGCTGGGGCGGACGCCGGGACGCCGGCTCGGCTATTCGCAGGTGGCGAATTCGGTCTACCTGGCGCGCAAGGGGACCTATCCCTGGTCGCATGCGCTGCCCAGCCTGCTGCGCCACACGCTGAAGAACGCGGTGCGCTCGCCCTGGCCGGAACCCTGGGCCGACCGTTTCGGGCGCTTGCGCGGCAACCTGCTGGCCCTGGCCGACTGGGCGCGCGGCCGGCTCTCGCCCGGCCGGATCCTGGAGCTCTAGCCCGTGCAGGACGTCACCTTCGTCATCTCGAAGCTGCTCTGGTGGCCGCTGCGGCCGGGGACGGCGGCGATCCTGCTGGGGCTGCTGGGCTTGGCCCTGCTGTGGCGCGGCCGGCGCTGGGGACGCTGGCCGGCGCTGGCCGGGATCGGCTTCCTCGGCCTGCTGGCGCTGCTGCCGCTCGACCAGCCGGTGTTGCGGCCGCTGGAGGACCGCTTCCCCCGCCCCGCCGTCGAGCCCGCCCATATCGACGGCATCGTCGTGCTCGGCGGCGCGGTCGAGCAACGCCTGACCGAGACCCGCGGCCTGCCCGCCCTGAACGGCGCGGCCGAGCGGATGACGGAGCCGGTCGCGCTCATGCGGCGTCACCCCGAGGCGCGGCTGGTCTTCACCGGCGGCACCGCCAGCCTGGCCCCGGGCGCCCTGAGCGAGGCCGATGTGGCGCGGCAGCTTTGGCTGGACCTCGGCGTCCCACCCGAGCGGATGAGCTTCGAGCGCGAATCCCGCAATACCCACGAGAATGCGGTGAACACGCTTCGCGTGGTCCAGCCGAAGCCGGGCGAGACCTGGCTGCTGGTGACCTCGGCCAGCCATATGCCGCGCAGCATGGGGGTTTTCCGCCAGGCCGGCTGGCGGATCACCGCCTGGCCGGTCAACTACCGGACCGGGGCTGGCAGCGGCCTCTGGCTGGAGGCCTCCTTCCCCGTCCGGCTGCAGGAATTCGAATGGGGGACCAGGGAATGGCTTGGCCTGCTCGCCTATTGGTTGATGGGCCGGACGGACGCGCTTTTCCCGGCGCCGTGATCGGCTGGGTTGCATCTGCACGCAGGTGTCGCGCGTGGGTTTGCGACGCCCCGGCCGTAACACGCTGCAGCACCCCATGCCGATCTCCCTCGCCCTTCCCCGCCCCTCGCGCCTGGCGGTCCCCCATGCCCCGACCCGGCCCGCCGGGTTGATGGCGCGCGAGGCCGCGTCCGACGGCGAGCTGATGCGCTGGGCGGCCGCGGGCGACCGCGCCGCCTTCGGCCTGCTGGTCGAACGGCATGGCGAGCGCGCGCTGCGGGTGGCGCTGCGGGTGCTGGGCGACGCCGGCGAGGCCGAGGAGGTGGCGCAGGAGGCCTTCCTGCGCGCCTGGCAGGCCGCCGCCAGCTTCGATCCCGATCGGGCGCAGTTCACCACCTGGCTGCACCGTATCACGCTGAACCTGGCGATCGACCGCACCCGCCGCCGCGTCCAGGCGCCGGATGCCGGGGAGGCGGCGCTCGCTGGCCTGGCCGATTCCGCCCCCGGCCCGGAAGCGGCGGCCGCGACGGCGCAGGAACGGGCGGCGCTCGCCCGGGCGCTGGCCCTGCTCCCGGCCCGCCAGCGCGCGGCCATCGCCCTGGCCTATGAGGAAGGGCTGAGCGGCGCCGAGGCCGCCGTCGCCCTCGACGTCTCGGAACGCGCGCTCGAGGGATTGCTGCGCCGTGCCCGATCGATGCTGCGGAGGATCCTGTCGCCATGACCCCCGACCGCTTCGCCCGCCTGATCGACACCCACGGCCCGCGCCAGCAACGCTGGCCCCGCGAAAGCCGCGCTGCCGCCGCTGCGCTGCTCGCCGCCTCGGCCGAGGCACGGAGGCTGCTGGATGCGGCCAGCGCGCTCGATGCGCGGCTCGATGCGGGGCTGGCGCGGCCTTCCGCCGACTCGGTGCTTCGGCTGCGGCAGGCGGTGGCGCGGGAGATCGCCCGCCGTCCCCTGCCCACGCCGCCCGGCGCCTGGCCGCGGCTGCGGGCCTTGCTGCGCCCGGCCGCCCCGGCCGGCTGGGGTGCGTTGGCGGCCATGGCGACCTGCGCGCTCTGGCTCAGCCTCTCGGCCGGCCCCGCGGTGGGCGACCCGCTGGCCCCCCTGCAGACCCTGCCCATCGCGGAGGACCCGCTCTGATCACCTGGCCATCCGGTCGCGCCCTGCTCGGCGCGGCATTCGGCGCCTCGCTCGTCGTCAACCTCGTCTTGGCCGGCCTGCTCCTCACCCGGCCGGCGGTGCCGGAACATCGCGGCCGCGGCCTGGACCGCATGGTGAACCGGATCGAGGCGACGCTGCCAGCCGAGGACCGGCCGAAATTCCGCGCGGTGCTCGAGGCCGAACGGCCGGACTACGCACAGGAACTCGCCGCGCTGCGGGCGGCTGGCCGGGTCGTGGATGCGGCCATGGCACGCGAGCCCTTCGACGCGGCGGATCTGCGGGCGGCCCTGGCGGAATGGTCGGCACGCTGGGCCACCTTCAACGCTGCGTTCACCGAGACGATGGTGCATGCCATGCAGGCGGTCTCCCCCGCCGGCAGGGCGCAGATCGCCGCCGCACGGCAGCAGGGACGATAGGAGAGACATGGCGTCCGCCACCTCGCGCCGCGCGGCCCTGCTGGCCGCCGCGGCGCTGCTGCCCGGCTGCACCTGGCTGACCCCGCCCGCCACCTCCTCCGGCATCGGCCTGCCGGGGCGGCTGGCGGCAAACGACCCCGCCCTGCCCGCCAATTGGCCCGACCCAAGCTGGTGGCGCGGCTTCCGCTCCGCCGAACTGGACGGGCTGATGGCGGCGGCCATGGCGGCCAATACCGACATCGCCGGCGCCACCGCCCGGGTGCGGCAGGCCGATGCGCAGCTCCGCATCGCCGGCGCGACGCTGCTGCCGACCGTGGACGGCTCGGCCCAGGCGCTGCGGCAGCAGACCGGCGGCGTCAACACCGCCAGCTTCACCGGCCTGGCCAGCCGCCGGGTCCGGGTGACCGCCAGCAACCGCGCCATCCTCTCGGCCAGCTACGAGATCGACTTCTGGGGCAAGAACCGCGGTCAGGTCGAGGCGGCGGAGCAATCCGCCTTCGCCAGCCGGTTCGATGTCGGGACGGTGACGCTGACCACCCAGGCCTCGGTCGCCAATACCTATTTCGCCATGCTCGGCGCCCAGGAAAGGCTGGCGATCCAGCGGCAGAACCTGGAGATTGCCCAGCGCGTGCTGCGGGTGATCCGCGACCGCGTCACGGTCGGCACCGGCACCGGGCTGGAATTGGCGCAGCAGGAAACGGTGGCGGCGCAGCAGCAGGCGCTGATCCCGCCCCTGGTGCAGGAGGTCGAGACCAACCGCAACTCTCTCGGCACCCTGGTGGCGCGACCGCCGCAGGGCATCGTCCTGCGCGGCGGCACCTTCAAGGCGCTGGACGTGCCGCCGGTGACCCCCGGCCTGCCGGCCGAGGTGCTCGCCCGCCGCCCCGACGTGCTGAATGCCGAGGCCTCGCTGGCGGCGGCCAATGCCAATATCGTCGTCGCCCGGGCCCAGCTGCTGCCCTCGGTCACCCTGACCGGCTCGGGCGGCTGGACCAGCCTGGCGCTGGAGACGCTGACCAGGCCGGAGAGCCTGATCTTCAACCTGGCGGCGGGGCTGACGCAGCCGATCTTCCGCGGCGGCGCCCTGCGCGGCCAGGTCCAGTTGAACGAAGCCCAGGCCGAGGAGCTGCTGGCGACCTACCGCTTCGCCATCCTCAATGCCCTGGTGGACACCGAGAATTCCCTGGTCGCCCTGCGCCAGACCACCGAGCAGGAAAAGCTGCAGGCCAATGCCGTGCGCATGGCCGAGCGGGCCTATGCGATCAGCGAGGCGCAACTGCGGGCCGGGACCATCGACATCGTGACCCTGCTGAACACGCAGCAGACGCTGTTCTCGGCGCGTACCACCCTGGCGCAGGCCAGGCTCGCCCGGCTGCAGGCGGCGGTCGGGCTGTTCCGGGCGCTCGGCGGCGGCTGGGGCACCCCGACGGCGTGACACGCTTCGTGACCCGAACGGCCTATGGGAAACGCCTCCGCCGCCCGTATCTGAAGCATCCAGTACCGAGGTCATTCCCCTGTCCAAGCGCCGCGTCTCCCTGATCCTCCTTGCCCTCGCGTTGCTGGCCGGCGCCGGGGGCGGCGCCTGGTACTGGCGCCAGCGGCAGGCCGCGACCGTGGCGCAGGCCCCGGCGGGCGGTGCGCCGGCGGGGCCTGGCCGGCCCGGCCGCGGCGGTGCCCCGGTGCCGGTCACCGTGGCCGCGGCGCAGCAGCGGGACGTGCCGATCCGGCTGGATGCGATCGGCACGGTGCAGGCCTTCAACACCATCACCGTCCGCGCCCAGGTGGACGGGCAGCTGCAGGAGATCGCCTTCCGCGAAGGCCAGATGGTGAAGCAGGGCGATATCCTCGCGCGGATCGACCCACGCAGCTATCAGGCGGCGCTCGACCAGGCGGTGGCGAAGAAGGCGCAGGACGAAGCCCAGTTGGCCAATGCCCGCCTGGACCTGCAGCGCTACACCACGCTGGCGCGGAACGAGGGCGTCTCCCGCCAGCAGCAGGACACCCAGCGCGCCCAGGTGGCGCAGTTCGAGGCGCTGGTGGCGTCCGACCAGGGCGCCATCGACGCGGCGCGCACGCAGCTTTCCTTCACCACCATCCGTTCCCCGATCGATGGCCGGGTCGGGCTGCGGCTGGTCGACCAGGGCAACATCGTCCGCGCCGGCGACGCCACCGGCATCGTCACCGTCTCCCAGTTGCAGCCGATCGCGCTGGTCTTCACCCTGCCGCAGCAGGAGCTCGGCCGGGTGCAGGAGGCGATGGCACGCGGTCCCGTGCCGGTCCAGGTGGTGCGCAACACCGGCGCGCCGTTGCCGGACGGTGAGCTGCTGACCATCGACAATGCGGTCGACGCGCAGACCGGGACAATCAAGCTGAAGGCCGCCTTCGCCAACGAGGACCTGCGGCTCTGGCCCGGTGCCTTCGTCAATGTCCGGCTGGAGGTGGACCGGCTGATCGCCGCCACCACCGTGCCGCTGGTGGCGGTGCAGCGTGGGCCGGAAGGTGCCTTCGGCTTCGTGCTCAAGCCCGACCGCACGGTGGAGCTGCGCCCGCTGCAGCTCGGCGCGCTGACCGCGACCGAGGCGGTTGTGCGCCAGGGCATCCAGCCCGGCGAGCGGGTGGTGACCTCGGGCGCGTTGCGGCTCAGCCCCGGCGCCGCGGTGACGCCGACCGAGGAAGGCACCCCCTCGCCTGGCCCGGCGCCCGGCGAGCGGCGGCCGCGGCCGCGCCAGGCCGCGGATGCCAGGCCGTGAGCCCGGCGGCTGACGGCGGCGCCGGCCGCCCGGTGCCACCCCCCTCACCGCCCCGCTTCGGCGGCGTCTCCGCCCCCTTCATCGCCCGGCCCATCGCCACCACGCTGCTGGCGATCGCGGTGCTGCTGAGCGGGCTGTTCGGCTATCTGCGCCTGCCGGTCTCCGCCCTGCCGGAAGTGGACTTCCCCACCATCGAGGTGACGACCACCCTGCCCGGCGCCTCGCCCGAGACGGTGGCGCTGCTGGTCACCGCCTCGCTCGAACGGCAATTGGCGCAGATCGCCGGGCTGACCGACATCGTCTCGACCAGCGGTCCGGGCACGTCCCGCATCACCCTGCAATTCAACCTCGGCCGCAGCATCGACGACGCGGCGCAGGACGTGCAGGCGGCGATCAACGCGGCCCGGGGCACGCTGCCGGCCAACCTGCCCTATCCGCCGACCTATGCGAAGGTGAACCCGGCCGACCCGCCGATCATCACCTTCGCCCTGACCAGCGACACCCTGCCGATCTTCCGCCTGTCGGATGCCGCCGACACGCTGCTGGCGCAGCGGCTGAGCCAGGTCACCGGCGTCGGCCGCGTGCTGGTGCAGGGCACGATGCGTCCCGCGGTGCGGGTGCAGGCCGACCCGGTGCGGCTGGCGGCCTACGGCCTCTCGCTGGAGGATGTCCGCACCGCCATCGCCGCCGCCAACGTCAACACGCCGAAGGGCAGCGTCGACGGGCCGCGCCAGGCCTCCTCCGTCATGGCGAACGACCAGCTGAAGGAACCGGCCGACTTCGCCCGGCTGATCGTCGCCTGGCGCAATGGCGGGCCGGTGCGGCTGGCCGACATCGGCGGCGTGGTGCAGGACCTGGAGAACACGCTGAACGGCGCCTGGTACAATGGCGGGCCGGCGGTGCTGATCGACGTCCAGCGCCAGCCGGGCGCCAATATCGTGGCGACCGTCGAGGAGGTGCAGGCCCAGCTGCCGCTGCTGCAGCGGGCGCTGCCGCAGGGAGCGACGCTGTCGATCGTCTCCGACCGCACGGCGACCATCCGCGCCTCGGTGCACGACGTGCAGTTCACCCTGGTGCTGGCGGTGGCGCTGGTCGTGGCGGTGATCTTCGTGTTCCTGCGCAGTGGCCGCGCCACGCTGATCCCCGGCATCGCCCTGCCGCTGTCGATCATCGGCACCTTCGGCGTGATGGCGCTGTGCGGCTTCTCGCTCGACAACCTCTCGCTCATGGCGCTGACCATCGCCACCGGCTTCATCGTCGACGACGCCATCGTCATGATCGAGAACATCGTCCGGCTGATCGAGGAAGGGAAGCGCCCGCTCGAGGCCGCCTACGAAGGGGCGGCGCAGATCGGCTTCACCGTGGTGTCGCTGACCGTCTCGCTCGTCGCGGTCTTCATCCCGCTGCTCTTCATGCCGGGGGTGGTCGGGCGGCTGTTCCAGGAATTCGCGCTGGTGCTCACCATCAGCGTCGTCGTCTCCATGGTCGTCTCGCTGACCCTGACGCCGATGATGTGCGCCACCATGCTGAAGCCGGCGGCGACGCAGCGGCCCGGGCGGCTGTCCCGCATGACCGAAGGCGCGCTGGACGGCCTGCGCGACGCCTATGGCCGCAGCCTGCGCTGGGCGCTGCGGCACGAGACGCTGATGCTGCTGCTGGCGACGCTGACGGTCGCCGGGACGGTGGCCATGTACGTGGTGATGCCGAAGGGCTTCCTGCCGTCGCAGGATACCGGCCTGATCGTCGCCACGATGGAGGGGCCCGAGGATGCCTCCTTCACCCGCATGGCCGCGCTCCAGCGCGGCGTGGCGGAGGCGATGCGGGCCGACCCGGACGTGGTTTCCGTCACGTCGGTGATCGGCGCCGGCATCGTCAACCCGGCGCAGAACACCGGCCGGCTGACCGCGGTGCTGCGGCCGCGCGACGACCGCGCGCTGGATGCCGCCGGCATCATCGCCCGGATGCAGCCGGCGCTCGACGCCCTGCCCGGCGTCACCGTCCACCTCTCACCGGTGCAGGACATCCAGATCGGCGCCCGGCCGGGGAGCACCGCCTTCCAGTACACGCTGATGGACCCCGACCCGGTCGAGCTCGGCCACTGGGCGCCGATCCTGGAACGCCGGCTGATGGCGCTGCCGATCCTGCGCGACGTGTCGTCGGACCGGCGCGACGGCGGGCTGCGGGTGACGGTCGAGGTGGACCGCGACAAGGCCGGGCGGCTCGGCATCACCATGCAGGCGATCGACGATATCCTTTACGACGCCTTCGGCCAGCGGCAGATCAGCACGATCTATACCCAGAACAACCAGTACCGCGTGGTGCTGGAAGCCTCGCCCGAGCTGCGCGACGACCCGTCGATGATCGGGCTGCTGCGGGTGCCGGCCACCGCCGGCCAGGCGGCGACGGCACAGGGCACGCCGGTGCAGTCGCCGGCCGGCACGCCGCAGGTGCCGCTTTCGGAATTTGCCACCATCGGCCGCGGCGCCGGCCCGCTGACGGTCACCAAGCAGAGCCAGTTCCCCGCGGTGACGCTGGGCTTCGACCTCGCCCCCGGTGCCTCGCTCGGCGAGGCCATCGCGGCGATCCGCGCGGCCGAGGCCGAGGTCGGCATGCCCGACACCGTCGCCGGCAGCTTCGCCGGCGACGCCGCCGAATTCCAGCGCTCGCTCGAGGGCGAGCCCTGGCTGATCCTCGCCGCCATCATCGTCATCTACATCGTGCTGGGTGTCCTGTACGAGAGCGTGATCCACCCGATCACCATCCTCTCGACCCTGCCCTCGGCCGGCATCGGCGCGCTGCTGGCGCTCAGGGTCTTCGGTCTCGACCTCTCGGTGGTCGGGCTCATCGGCATCGTGCTGCTGATGGGCATCGTGAAGAAGAACGCGATCATGATGATCGACTTCGCGCTGGAGGCGCAGCGTGACCATGGCCGCACCCCGCGCGAGGCGATCGAGGAAGCCTGCCTGCTGCGCTTCCGCCCGATCATGATGACGACGCTCGCCGCGTTGCTGGGTGCCCTGCCGCTGGTGCTGGAAAGCGGCACGGGGTCGGAGCTGCGCCTGCCGCTCGGCGTCTCGGTCGTCGGCGGGCTGCTGCTGAGCCAGGTGATCACGCTCTACACCACGCCGGTCATCTATCTGGCGATGGAGCGGCTGCGCGACCGCGCCCAGCGCCTGGTCCGCCGCCGCGTGCCGGTGCCGGCCGAGTAGCATGTCGATCAGTGCGCCCTTCATCCTGCGGCCGGTCGGCACCGGGCTGCTGGCGATCGGGCTCGCGCTGGCCGGATTGCTGGCCTATGCCTGGCTGCCGGTGGCGCCGCTGCCGCGGGCGGAGATGCCGACCATCGCGGTCGGCGGCGCGCTGCCCGGCGCCGACCCGGAGACCATCGCCGCCTCGGTCGTCGCACCCTTGGAACGCCGTCTCGGCGCCATCGCCGGCCTGGCCGAGATGACGTCCTATTCCGCGCTCGGCGCCTTCTACATCGTGCTGCAATTCGACCTGTCGCGCGCCATCGCCGGCGCGGCGCGCGACGTGCAGGCAGCGCTGAACGCTGCCGGCAGCGACCTGCCGCCGCTGCCCAATCCACCCTATGTCAACAGGTTCAACCCGGGCGGCGCGCCGGTGATGGTCCTGGCGATGAGCGCCGAAACGCTGACCGCAGGCGCCGTCTACGATGCGGCCGACAGCATCGTCGCGCCGCACATCGCTCGCATTCCCGGTGTCGCCAGGGTGCAGATCCAAGGCGCGGAGCAGCCCGCCATCCGTGTCACCATCGACCCCGCGGCGGCGCGCGCCGCCGGCGTCGGGATGGAGGCGATACGCCAGGCGATCGCCGAGAACAACGTGACCCAGGCGACGGGACTGGCGGACGGCACGCTGCAATTCGCCCCCGTCACGATCAACGACAGGCTCGCCACGCCCGAGGACTACGGCCGGGTCGTGGTCCGGCGCCAGGGGGCCGCCGTTGTCCGCGTCGCCTCGATCGGCCGGGTCGACGTGGATGCCAGGGACCGCCGCCAGGGTGGCACGGTGGATGGCCGCCAGGCGGTGACGCTCACCGTCTTCAAGCAGGCCGATGCCAACGTCATCGAGGTCGCCGACGGCATCCGCGAGGTGCTGCCGCAGCTCGCGCGCTGGCTGCCGGGCGGCGTGGTGGTGACCACCATCCGCGACCGGTCGGAGACCATCCGCGCCAGCGTGCACGACGTGCAGATGACGCTGATGGTCTCGATCGCGCTGGTCATCCTGGTGGTCGCCATCTTCGTGCGCCGGCTCTCGTCGGTGGTGGCGACCGGCGGGGCGGTGCCGCTCTCGCTGCTCGGCACGCTGGCGGTGATGTGGCTGGCCGGCTTCTCGCTGAACAACCTGACCCTGATGGCGCTGACCATCTCGGTCGGCTTCGTGGTCGACGACGCCATCGTCATGATCGAGGCCATCGCCGTGCTGCGCGACCGCGGGATGCGGCCGCTGCAGGCGGCGCTGGCGGGGGCGCGGCAGATCGGCTTCACCGTGGTCTCGATCACCGTCTCGCTCATCGCCGTTTTCATCCCGCTGGTCTTCATGGATGGCGTGCTGGGCCGCATGTTCCGCGAATTCTCGGTGACGCTGGCGATCGCGGTAGCATTGTCCGGCCTCGTCTCGCTCACCGTCACGCCGATGCTGGCGGCGCATATGGCGCGCCACGCGCCGCCGCCGCCGGGCCGGCTGGGCCTGGCGATCGACCGGGCCATGGCGGGGCTGACGGGCGCCTATGTCCGCAGCCTGCGGCGCGTGCTGCGCTGGCGGCGGTCGATGCTGCTGGGCACGCTCGGGCTGATCGGCGTCACCGTCTGGCTCTATGTCATCGCGCCGAAGGGCTTCTTCCCGGACCAGGATACCGGGCTGATCATGGGCAACACCAAGGCGCCGCCCGACATCTCCTTCCGCGCCATGCTGCTGCGGCAGGAAAGCGTCGCCGAGGTGCTGCGCGCGGACCCCGCGGTGGCGCATGTCGTCTCCGCCATCGGGGTCGGCAACGGCAATGGCCTGGTCAGCTCGGGCCGGCTGACGGTCAGCCTGAAGCCCCGCGCCGAACGCCGCGGCACCTCGGCCGCCGAGGTGGTGCGGCGGCTGCGTGCGCCGCTCGGCGCGCTCCCCGGCATCGAGGCCTCGCTCTGGGCGGTGCCGGAGATCTGGGTCGGCGGCCGGCCGGATGCCTCCTCCTTCCAATTCGTCCTGCTGTCCACCGACGTGCCGGCGCTGCAGGCCTGGGCGGAGCGGCTGGTGCGGACGCTGCGCGGCGTGCCGGGTATCGAGGACGTCTCCTCGGACCAGCAGAATCCCGGCCTGGTCACGCGCCTCGGCATCGACCGGGAGGCGGCGTCGCGGCTTGGCGTCTCGATGCAGGCGATCGCCCAGGCGTTGAACAGCGGCTTCTCCCAGCGCCAAATCTCGGTGATCTACCGCGACCGCAACCAGTACCGCGTGGTGCTGGAGATCGAGCCCGCGCTGCAGCAATTCCCCGACCAGGTGGACGACATCTGGCTGCCCGGCGCCGGCGGCGTGCAGGTGCCGCTCTCCTCCCTGGTCACCACCACGCCGGAGACGACGCAGATCTTCATCACCCATCGCGGCCAGATGCCGGCGGCGACCATCGGCTTCACCCTCGGCCCGGGGATGTCGATCGGCGCGGCGACCGCGGCGGTGGAGCGCGCCGCGGCCGAGATCGGCCTGCCCGACAGCATGCGGACGGAGTTCGCCGGCAGCGCCCGCGCCTTCCAGTCCTTCACCCGCAGCCAGCCGCTGCTGATCCTGGCGGCGCTGCTGACCATCTACCTGGTGCTCGGCGTGCTGTACGAGCACCTGCTGCACCCGATCACCATCCTGTCCACGCTGCCCACCGCCGGGATCGGCGCGCTGCTGGCGCTGCGGCTCTTCGACCTCGACTTCTCGGTCATCGCCCTGGTCGGCGTGATCCTGCTGATGGGCATCGTCAAGAAGAACGGCATCATGATGGTGGACTTCGCGCTGGAGCACGAGCGCCGCGAGCGGCTCGGCAGCGAGGCCGCCATCCTCGAGGCCTGCCGCGAGCGCTTCCGGCCGATCCTGATGACCACGCTGGCCGCGGTCTTCGGTGCCGTGCCCCTGGTGCTGGAAAGCGGCGCGGGGTCGGAGCTGCGGCATCCGCTCGGCGTCGCGGTGATCGGCGGGCTGCTGCTGAGCCAGGTGATCACGCTCTACACCACCCCGGTCATCTATTTGGCGATGGATGGGCTGCAGCGGCGGGCGCGGCAGGCCTTCGGCCGCCGGCCGGTCGCGGCCGAATAGCATGTCGATCAGCGAACCCTTCATCCGCCGCCCCATCGGCACCGCCCTGCTGGCGATCGGCATCGCGCTGGCCGGTATCGTCGCCTATCTCGCCCTGCCGGTGGCGCCGCTGCCGAGCGTCGACCTGCCGACCATCGTCGTCGGCGCCAGCCAGCCGGGCGCCGATCCGGCGACGATGGCGTCTTCCGTCGCGGCGCCGTTGGAGCGCCGGCTCGGCGCCATCGCCGGCGTGTCGGAGATGACCTCGACCTCCTCGCTCGGCACCACCTCGATCGTCGTCCAGTTCGACCTGTCGCGCAGCGTCGCCGGCGCGGCGCGCGACGTGCAGGCGGCGATCAACGCGGCCGGGTCGGACCTGCCGGCCGGGCTGCCCAATCCACCGTTCTTCCGCAAGGCCAATCCCGGCGACGCGCCGGTGCTGATCATGTCGATGGCCTCCGGCACCGCGACGCCGGGCGCGGTCTACGATGCCGCCGACAGCGTCGTCTCGCCGCGCATCGCCCAGGTTCCGGGCGTTTCCCAGGTGATCATCGCCGGGGCCGAGCAGCCGGCGATCCGCGTCACCATCGACCCCGCCGCGGCCAAGGCGGCCGGCGTCGGGCTGGAGGCGATCCGCCAGGCGATCGCCCAGAACAACGTCACCCAGGCGACCGGGCTGATCGACGGCCGAGAGCAGTCCTCGGCCATCACGGTGAACGACCGGCTGAGCACGCCGCTGGACTATGCCGGGATCATCGTCAAGCAGCAGAACGGCGCCATCGTCCGGCTGGCCTCGGTCGGCCGCGTCGCGCTCGACGTGCGGGACCGCCGGCAGGGTGGCACCGTGGACGGCAAGCCGGCCGTGGTGATGATCATCTTCAAGCAGTCGGACGCCAACGTCATCCAGGTGGTGGACGGGGTGCAGGCGCTGCTGCCGCAGCTGGAACGCTGGCTGCCCGGCGGCATCACCATCAGCACCATCCGCGACCGGTCGGAGACGATCCGCGCCAGCGTGCACGACGTGCAGCAGACCCTGCTGATCTCGATCGCCCTGGTGATCCTGGTGGTGGCCATGTTCCTGCGGCGGACCTCGGCGGTGGCCGCCGCCGGCGCCGCGGTGCCGCTCTCGCTGCTCGGCACGCTCGGGGTCATGTGGGTGCTGGGCTACTCGCTCGACAACCTCTCGCTCATGGCGCTGACCATCTCGGTCGGCTTCGTCGTCGACGACGCCATCGTCATGATCGAGAACATGGCGCGGCTGACCGAGCGCGGGATGAAGCCGCTGCAGGCGGCGCTGGTCGGGGCCCGGCAGATCGGCTTCACCGTGGTCTCCATCACCGTCTCGCTCATCGCGGTCTTCATCCCGCTGCTCTTCATGGGCGGCATCGTCGGCCGGCTGTTCCGCGAATTCTCGGTGGTGCTGGCGGTCGCCGTGGCGATCTCGGGCGTCGTGTCGCTCACCCTCACGCCGATGATGGCCGGGCACCTGGCCCGCAACGCGCCGCACCGGCCGGGGCGGTTCGGCCGGGCGATCGATGCCGGGATGGACGGGCTGACCCGCGGCTATCTCTGGACCCTGCGGCACGTGCTGCGCTGGCGGCGGCTCATGCTGGTCTTCACCCTCGGGCTGATCGGCGTGACGGTCTGGCTCTACATGATCGTGCCCAAGGGCTTCTTCCCGGACCAGGATACCGGGCTGGTCATCGGCACCACCCGGGCGCCGCCGGATACCTCCTACCAGGCCATGCTGCAGTTGCAGGACAAGGTCGTCGCGGTGCTGCAGCAGGACCCGGCGGTGGCCAGCATCGCCGCCTCGGTCGGCGGCGGCAACGGCAACGCCTCGGTCAGCCAGGGCCGGATCTTCCTGAGCCTGAAGCCGCTGTCGGAGCGGCCCGGCGTGACGGCCAACGATGTCATCAACCGGCTGCGCCGGCCGCTCGGCGCCATCCCCGGCATCCAGACCTTCTTCCGCGCGGTGCAGGACATCGGCATCGGCGGCCGCGCCGGCAATGCCGCGGTGCAGTTCGTGCTGCTCTCGCCGGACCTGGAGGGGCTGGAGGTCTGGTCGGAGAGGCTGGTCACCCGGCTGCGCACGGTGCCCGGGATCCAGGACGTCTCCTCCGACCAGCAGCGCGCCGGGCTGGTGGCGCGGCTGACCATCGACCGGGAGAAGGCGTCGCGGCTCGGCGTCAGCGTCCAGGCGGTGACCAGCGCGCTGAACAGCAGCTTCGCCCAGCGCCAGGTCTCGGTGATCTACCGCGCCCGCAACCAGTACCGGGTGATCCTCGAACTCGAGCCCGGTCTGCAGCAATACCCGGAGCAGGTGGACGAGATCTGGCTGCCGGGCAGCGGCGGGGTGCAGGTGCCGCTGGCCTCCCTGGTCACGCTGGAACGGACCACGGCGCCGCTCTCGGTCACCCACCAGGGCCAGTACCCGGCCGCCACCATCACCTTCAACCTGGCGCCGGGCGTGGCGCTCGGCAACGCCACGGCGCTGGTGCAGCAGGCCGCCGAGGAGATCGGCCTGCCCGACGGCATGCGGACCGAATTCGCCGGCAATGCCCGCGCCTTCCAGTCCTTCGCCCGCGACATGCCGCTGCTCATCCTGGCGGCGCTGCTGACCATCTACATCGTGCTGGGCGTGCTCTATGAGCACCTGCTGCACCCGATCACCATCCTCTCCACGCTGCCCACCGCCGGCATCGGCGCGCTGCTGGCGCTGCTGGTGACCGGCACGCCCTTCACCGTCATCGCGCTGATCGGCGTCATCCTGCTGATGGGCATCGTCAAGAAGAACGCCATCATGATGGTGGACTTCGCGTTGGAGCACGAGCGCGAGCAGGGCGTCGGCGGCGAGGTGGCGATCCTCGAAGCCTGCCGCGAGCGCTTCCGGCCGATCCTGATGACGACCCTGGCCGCGGTCTTCGGCGCCATCCCGCTGGCGCTGGCCAGCGGCGCGGGGTCGGAACTGCGCCAGCCGCTGGGTGTCGCCATCATCGGCGGGCTGCTGCTGTCGCAGCTGCTGACGCTCTACACCACGCCGGTGGTCTACCTGGCGCTGGACGGGTTCGGCCGGAAGCAGCGGGCACCGGTGCTGGCGGCGGCGGAGTAGGATCGGGGCGGGAAAGGTATCCCTCCCCAAGCCCCACCCTTCCTTTTCGTGGGCTTGACACTCGCCGCGCGGCAGATGCCGACACCCGAGAATAAAGGTGGGTCCAGGGAGGATACCGCCTCCCGGGCCTTGCTGCCTTACCCCGGCGTCATCGCCGCCAGCAGCGCCCGCACATCCGCCAGCGTCTCCAGCGCCTCGACCAGCCCGATCATCGTCTCCGCGCCGGCCGGGTCTAGCGCCTCGGCGGCATAGGCCCAGCAGCCGCGGAATTTCGCCAGATGCGCCTCACGCGACAGCGGCCGCGCCGGGCTGGCCAGCATCGCCTCCACCCGGTGCGCCAGCACCCGCCCGTCGCGCAGCCGCACTTCCACGTGCTGCGGCAGCAGGGCGTTGGGATTGGCGTCCTCCACCCGCGTCACCATCACCCGCCGTGCCAGCGCGTAGGTCGACGGGTCGGTCAGCGCCGCGCCGCGGAATTGCGACAGCTCGATCCGGCCGTGCTGCAGCAGCTTGGCCAGGACGAAGGGCAGGCAAAGGCGCGCATAGGCAGCGCTCGGCGCCGGCAGCGCCGGGCGGTTGACCAGCTGGTTGATCAGCGGCGGCGCGGCGATGCTGATGGCTTCGACATCGTCCGGCCCGAAGCCGTGCGCCGCGCGCAGCGCCATCACCGCGTCGACGCCGCCATGCGTGGCACGGCCGCTCGGGAAGGGCTTGTGGCTCAGCTCCGTCACGCGCCAGACCTGCCCGAGCTCGGCCAATACCTCTGCGCAATCCCAGGCGCCCTCGAACAGCGGCAGGTAGCCGAAGCGTCCCTCGAAGGGTGCATCGAGGCCGGGGAAGCCGGCCGCCGCCAGGTCGCAGCTCTGGATCGCGGCGCGGGCGTTGAAGCCGATCTGCAGCGGCAGCAGCGGGCTGCCTTCGGTATGTGCCTGCATCGTGCCGCTGGCCTGGCCGAGTTGCATCCCGAAGGCCGCCAGGGTCCGCGCCGCATCGAAGCCCCGCAGCCGTGCCAGCCCGGCCACCGCGCCGAAGCCGCCCGAGGTCGCCGGGCGGAAGAAGCGCCAGCCCTGCCGCGCCGCGAGGCCGAGGCTGCAGGCCACGTCGACGCCGGCGACCACGCCGGTGATCAGATCCCGGCCCGAGAGGCCGCCGCGGGTCTCGGCCTCCGCCAGCAGCACCGGCAGCAGGGTCGCCATGCTGTGCAGCACGGCGCCCTCATGCAGGTTGTCGTATTCCTGGCAATGGATCTGGAAGGCATTGACCAGCGCCGCCGCGCCCGGCGCCAGGCGTTCGCGCGTGCCCCAGACGGCAGCGCCGGTCCCCTGCCCCCAGCTGCGTGCGGTGGCCAGCAGCGGGGCCACCTCCGGCACGCTGCCGCCGGCGATGCCGACGCCCAGCGTGTCCAGGATGAAGGTCTTGGCCTTTGCCACCGCCTCCGGCGGGATGTCGGCGAAGCGCAGCCCGGCGGCATGGGCGGCAAGGCGGTGGGCGGCGTCGGGCTGGCTCATGCCGCGCATGATGCCGGGACGGCGCGGAAGCTGCTATCCCGGCCAGGATGGTATTGGGGGATACGGGATGGATCCGGCGGTGGTCGCGGTGGCGCGGAGCGCGGTGCATGGCTTCAGCAAGCCTGCCATGGCGGAGATCACCCTGCTGGCGGGGCTCGGCGTCGCCGGCGACACCCATGCTGGTGAGCGGGTGCAGCACCGTTCCCGCGTCGCCCGCGACCCGACTCAGCCCAACCTCCGGCAGGTCCACCTGCTGCATGCCGAGCTGCTGGAGGAACTCGCCGGCCGCGGCTTCGTGCTGCGGCCCGGCGACGTGGGGGAGAACCTGCTGACCCGCGGCCTCGATCTGCTCGGCCTGCCGACCGGCACGCGGCTGCGAATCGGGGGCGCGGCCGAGATCGAGGCGACCGGCCTGCGCAATCCCTGCGCGCAACTCGACCGCTTCCAGCCAGGCCTTACCGCGGCGATGCTGGGCCGGGCCCCGGATGGCGGACTGGTCCGCAAGGCCGGCATCATGGCGGTGGTGCTGGCCGGCGGCGTGGTGCGGCCGGGCGACCGCATCGCGGTGACCCTGCCGCCCGGCCCGCACCGGCCGCTCCTGCCGGTCTGAGCCCGACGCGGGTCAGCGGTGGCGGGGCGGCTCCGGCCCCTGGCCGAGCAGGCTGCCGATCAGCCCACCGAGACCGCCGCCGCCCAGATCCGCCTCCTGCTGCGGCACCCGTCCCTGCGGCGTCATGCGGTCCACCGCCTGCGGCAGCATCGCGCTGAGCTCCTGCAGCAGCGTGCCGCGATCGGTGCCGGCGCGCTGCGCCGCCTCGTCGAGCTCCTGCGGATCGAAGCCGCGTTCCAGCTCCTGCGGCGAGACCGGCTGGTTGGCGCCGGGCTGCACCCAGCTATCGACCTGCTGGCCGAGGCCGCTGCCGCGCAGCCCCGCCAGCAGCCCGCCGAGGCCGCCGAGGACGCTGCCGCTGAGCAGCCCGCCGAGCCCACCTTCCTGGCCCTGCGCCTGCCCGGCCTTCGGAGTGGCGGCCGGGGTGGATGGTCCGCCGCCGAACAACCCGCCCAGCAGCCCGCCCAGCCCGCCGCCACCCTCCGCCTGCGGCGCTGCATCGCCCTGCCGATGTTTCATCAACTGGTGAATCAACAGCGCCACGGCTGCCAGCTTGACGCCGTTCGGCAGGCTACCGCCAAGCCCGCCGCCCGATCGGCCGGAGAAAAGGTCGCTCATCCTGGGTCCTCCCCATACCTGGTTCGGGCCTTCAACGCGGCGCGGGGCGATTCAATTGGCACACGGGCGCGTGACTGATAAAAGGTATGCCATGTTCCGCACGCAGGTTCCGGATGGCCCGTCCACCGCCCCGCCCCGCGGCCAGCGCCGGCACGCGCCAGTGCAGGTTCTCCTGCTGTGCCTGTCCGTGCTGCTGCCCCTCGCGCTGTTTGCCTGGACCGCCTTCAGCGAGCATCGCCAGGCGCTGCAGGATGCCGAACAGACCGCCGACCGCACCATCGCCGCGCTGCACGAGCACGCCGCCCGAGTGCTGGAGACCAACGATCTCGTCCTGTCCGAGGTCATGCGGCAGACCGAGGGGCGCCCCTGGGAGGCGATCGCCGGCGATAGCCGGCTCTGGACCTATCTGCTGCGGGTCGCCGCCGATCTCGGCCAGCCGACCGACATTACCCTGGCGGATGCCAGCGGCCGGGTGCGGATGACCACCACCCGCTTCCCCGCCGCGCGGGACGACAGCCTGGCCGGGCAGGAGGATTTCGAGGCGCTCCGCGGCCGGCGGGGCTGGACCCATGTTGCCGTGCTGCCGGAGACCAGCCTGACGCCGCGGCAGATCACCCTCAGCCGCCGGCGGGTGGCCGCCGATGGCAGCTTCGACGGCATCCTTCGCATCGGCTTGCCGGTCAGCCAGTTCAGCGCCTTCTGGGGCCGCTATGCACCGAACACGCGCTACGTGGTGACCCTGGCCCGCAGCGACGGCCGGCTGGTCATCCGCTGGCCCGGGGCCACGCTGCCGGAATGGGTCTCCACCGAGGGGCTGTTCCTGCGCAACGCCCTGGCGGAGCGCACCGGGCATTTCGCCGGCGCCTCCGGCATCGACGGCGTCGAGCGGGTGAGCGCCTTCACCCAGGTGCGCGACTACCCGCTGCACCTGGTCTTCTCGGTCGAGAAAGCGGCGGTGCTGCACGAGTGGCAGGACCGGATGACGCTGCTTGGCCTTTACACGGTACTTGCCGCCGCCGCCTTGCTGGGCATGGCGCTGATGACCGTGCGGCAGTACCGCGAGCAGCGCCTGGATTCCGGCCGTTGGCGGGAGATGGCGGAGCGGCTGGCGGCCGAAAGCGCGCGCCGCGAGCTCGCGGAGGCGGCGCTGCGCCGGGCGCAGACCCTGGAGGCGGTGGGTCAGCTCACCGCCGGCGTTGCGCATGACTTCAACAACCTGCTGCAGGCGATCCGCAGCGGGCTGTTCCTGCTGGCACCGCGGGTTCCGGAGAGCTCCCGCAAGGTGCTGGATGCCAGCCTGCAGGCGGTCGAGCGCGGCGCCAAGCTGGTGCGGCAGTTGATGGTCTTCTCGCGGCGGGAGGCGCTGCAGCCGCGCCCGGTCGATCCGCGCGCCCTGGTCGCCGGGGTGGGGGAGCTGCTGCAGAAGGCGGTCGGCGCGCCGGTGGCGATCCAGACCGAGATCGCACCCGATGTCGGCGCCGCCATGATCGACCCGACCCAGGCCGAGCTGGCGATGCTGAACCTGACGATCAACGCGCGCGACGCCATGCCGCAGGGCGGCACGCTCACCATCGGCGCCCGCAACGCGCGGCTGGATGCGCCGCTCGGCGCCGCGGCGGCGGGCGAGTACGTGGTGCTGTCGGTCGGCGATACCGGCACCGGCATGCCGCCCGAGGTGCTCGACCGGGTGCTGGAGCCCTTCTTCACCACCAAGGCGGTCGGCAAGGGCACCGGGCTCGGCCTGTCCATGGTGCATGGCTTCGTCACCCAGTCGGGCGGCGAGATGCAAATCGAGAGCCGGCCGGGGGCCGGCACCACGGTGAGCCTCTGGCTGCCGCGGGCGACCCGGGCCGCGGAAGCCGAGGCGCCGCCGGTCGCATTGCCGCGTGCGATGGTCGCCGGGCCGGGCTGCAGCCTGCTGCTGGTCGACGACGATGCCCTCGCCCGGCTGGCGACCGCGGCGGCGCTGCGCGAGATGGGGCACGAGGTGGCCGAGGCGCGCGACGGCGAGGAGGCGTTGATCGTGCTCGGCCAGCGCCCGGATCTGCGGCTGATGGTGACCGACTACGCCATGCCGCAGATGAACGGCGCCGAGCTGACGCTGGCGGCGCGGCGGCGGCGGCCGGGCCTGCCGGTGATCATGATCACCGGCTATGCCGCGGGCCTGCCGGGCGGCAAGCCGCCGGGGGTGCGGATGCTGCTGCGCAAGCCCTTCCGTATGGAGGAGCTGGACGCGGCGGTGCGGGACGCGACGGGGCTGGAGGCGGTGGCCTGACCCGTCAGCCCGGGATGTTGGGGTCGGTCAGCCGCCGGTGTTCCTCCAGCGCGTAGCGGTCGGTCATGCCGGCGATGTAGTCGCAGACCACGCGTGCCGCCTGGGCCGAGCCCGGCTCCCCGGCGCGGTCGCGCCATTCCTGCGGCAGCATCTGCGGCCCGCCGTGCAGCAGCTGGAAGATCATCTGGCTGGCCCGCTTCGACTTCTGCATCGCCCGGTTGACCCGCCAGTGGCGGTACATCCGGTGGAACAGGAAGTCGCGGATCAGCAGGTTGGCCTCCTGCATCGGTGCCGAGAAGGCGACCACCGGCTCCGCCGCCGCGCGGATGTCGTCGGCGCTGCGCGGATCGAGGGCGGCGATCCGCCGCCCGGCCTCGGTCACCACGTCCTGCACCATGGCGTTGATCACCCGGCGCACCGTCTCGGTGATCATCCGGTCGCGGGCGATGTTCGGGTAGGTCGCCCGCACCTCCTGGTAGGCATCGCCGATCAGCGGCAGCGCCGCCGCCTCCTCCAGCGTGAACAGCCGGGCGCGGATGCCGTCGTCGAGGTCGTGGTTGTTGTAGGCGATGTCGTCGGCCAGCGCCGCCACCTGCGCCTCGGCCGAGGCATGGCTGGCGAGGTCGAGTCCGTGCCGGGCATTGTACTCGACCAGGTAGCTGGACGGGCGGCGGACCGGGCCGTTGTGCTTGGCCAGGCCCTCCAGCGTCTCCCAGGTCAGGTTCAGCCCGTCGAAGGTGGCGTAGCGGGTCTCCAGGCTGGTCACGACCTTCAGCGACTGGGCGTTGTGGTCGAAGCCGCCATAGGGCCGCATCTGGCTGTCCAGCGCCTCCTCCCCCGCATGGCCGAAGGGCGGATGGCCGAGGTCGTGCGCCAGCGCCAGCGCCTCCGCCAGGTCCTCGTCCAGCCGCAGCCGGCGGGTGATGGCACGGGCGATCTGCGCCACCTCGATGCTGTGGGTGAGCCGGGTGCGGAAGTAGTCGCCCTCATGGAAGACGAAGACCTGGGTCTTGTACTGCAGGCGGCGGAAGGCGCCGGTATGGATGATCCGGTCGCGGTCGCGCTGGAAGGGGGAGCGTGCATCGCCGCCGGGCTCGGCATGCAGCCGGCCGCGGGTGGAATCGGGCCGGACGGCCCAGGGGGCACGCGCCTCGCTTGTCATCCGGGCTGCCTAACAGCCCCCACACCGGGTCGCAACCGGGCGTCAGGTTGGAATTCCCCCGCCCGGTACCCTATCTTGGCAGGCAGAGATTTGCGGTGGCCCGCCGCTGGGCGTGGCCACCAGGAGAGAGCGATGCCCGACGGTACCGACCTGCCCCGCTTCCGCGTCACCCCTCGCGCCGCCGCGCAGGTGGCCGATATCGCCCGGCGGCAGGGCAAGCCCGGGGCCGGGCTGCGGGTCTCGGTCAGCGCCGGCGGCTGTTCCGGCTTCCAGTACGGCTTCGACCTGGTGGACCAGGCCGAGCCCGACGACCTGGTGGTGGAGGCCGGCGGCACGCGGGTCTTCGTCGACCCGGTCTCGCTGGATCTGCTCGCCGGGTCCGAACTGGATTGGAACGAGGCACTGATCGGCGCGCATTTCGTGGTGCAGAATCCGCAGGCGGTGTCGGGCTGCGGCTGCGGCGTCAGCTTCGCGGTCGCCTGACGCCCTTACCAAGCCGGCCCGGACGGGCGATGCTGGGCGGATGACCCGCCTCGCCACCTTCAACGTGAACTCGATCCGCCGGCGCGTGCCGCATCTGCAGCGCTTCCTGGCCCGGCATAGCCCCGACCTGGTGTTCCTGCAGGAACTGAAGTGCAGGACCGAGGAGTTCCCCGGCCTGGAACTGGCCGGGACCGGCTACGAGATGCGAGCGATCGGCCAGCCGGGCGGACGTAACGGCGTCGCCGTGCTCGGCCGCATTCCCTTCGAGGTGACCGGCGATGCCTTGCCCGGCGAGGCGGCGGACGACCATGCCCGCTTCGTATCAGTGAGCGCCGCCGGGATGGAGATCGCCGGCATCTACCTGCCGAACGGCAATTCCGGCGGCGAGGCCGGCTATGCCTACAAGCTGCGCTGGATGGAACGGCTGGGGGAATGGGTGCAGGCGCGGCTGGACGCCTTCGCCCCGGTCGTGGTGCTGGGCGACTTCAACGTCTGCCCGACGGATGCGGACCTGACCCCGGGCGCGCTGCCGCCGACCGACGCCCTGGTCCGGCCGGAGACCCGCGCCCGCTACCGGTCCCTGCTGCATGCCGGGATGACCGACGCGCTCGCCGCCCTGTATCCGGCGGCGGCACCCTTCACCTACTGGGACTATGGCCCGGCCTTCGAATCCAACCGCGGCCTGCGGATCGACCATGCCCTGCTCAGCCCCGAGCTGGCGGAGCGGCTGGTCGGCTGCGGCGTCGACGTCGCCGCCCGGGCCGAAGACCAGCCGAGCGACCATGCCCCGGTCTGGTGCGACCTGAGCTGACCTGGCCAGGGGGAAACCATCCCCCAGGCGCTACCAGCGCCGATAGCCCCGCCCGTAGCCATAGCCATACGGCCGGTAGCCGCCATACCCATAGCCATAGGGCCGCGGCGCGTAATATGGCCGCGGGGCGTAGTAGGGCCTGGGCGCCACATAGACGCTGGCGGCCGGCGGGTAGTAGCCCGACCCGGCCGGGTAGGCCACGCAGCCGCCGAGCGCGGCAAGCAGCGGCACGAGCAACAGGGAACGCAGGCGACGCATCGGAGAGGCTCCTTGGTTCCACCATGAAACACCGCGCTTGCGGCGAAACGCGGGCGGAACCGCGGCAACCCCGCTTACATCCGCGTCACCCCGCTTTATTGGTCGGCATACATGTGCGTCTCGGCCGCGCCACCCGGGTGGGTCACGGCGCCGAGATGCGCCGGCCCGACAAGCTGCGCGTATTTCCACAACGCGCCGGCATTGTAGTCGGTGCGGCGCGGCTGCCAGGCGGCGCGGCGGGCGGCGATCTCCGCCTCCGGGACCAGCATGTCGATGCTGCCCTGCGCGGCGTCGATGACGATCCGGTCGCCGTTCCGCAGCAGCGCGATCGGCCCGCCGACGGCGGCTTCCGGCCCGACATGGCCGATGCAGAAGCCGCGCGTGGCGCCGGAGAACCGCCCATCGGTGATCAGCGCCACCTGCTCGCCCATGCCCTGGCCGTAGATCGCCGCGGTGGTCGACAGCATCTCCCGCATGCCGGGGCCGCCCTTCGGCCCCTCGTAGCGGATGACGATGATGTCGCCCGGCTTGTAGGCGCGCGCATCCACCGCGGCGAAGGCCTCCTCCTCCGAGTCGAAGCACAGCGCGCTGCCCTCGAAGCGCAGGGTCTTCATGCCGGCGATCTTCACAATGGCGCCGTCGGGGGCCAGGTTGCCCTTCAGCCCGACCACGCCGCCGGTGGCGGAGATCGCCTTGCTGACCGGGAAGATCACGTCCTGGTCGAGCGGGAAGACCACGTCCTTGTGGTTCTCCGCGAGCGTCTTGCCGGTAACCGTCATGCAGTCGCCGTGCAGCAGCCCGGCATCGAGCAGCGCCTTGATGATCACCGGGATGCCGCCGACCTTGTAGACGTCGTAGGCGACGTATTTCCCGCCCGGCTTGAGGTCGGCGATATAGGGCGTGCGCCGCATGATGGCGACGACGTCGTCCATGGTGAACTCGATGCCGGCCTCATGCGCCATGGCCGGCAAATGCAGCCCGGCATTGGTCGACCCGCCGGTGGCGCCGACCACGACCGCGGCGTTCTCCAGCGACTTCCGCGTGACGATGTCGCGCGGGCGGAGGTTCAGCTTCAGCAGGTTCATCACCGCCTTGCCCGATTCGACGGCCCAGCGGTCGCGCTCCTCATAGGGCGCCGGGGTACCGGCGGAGCCGGGCAGCGCCAGGCCGATCGCCTCCGACACCGTCGCCATGGTGTTGGCGGTGAACTGGCCGCCGCAGGCGCCGGCGCTCGGGCAGGCGACGCATTCCAGCTCGTGCAGCTCCTCGTCGGTCATGTTGCCGGCGGCGTGCTGGCCCACCGCCTCGAACACGTCGACGACGGTGACGTCGCGCCCCTTGTACTTGCCCGGCAGGATCGAGCCGCCATACATGAAGACGCTCGGGATGTTCAGCCGCAGCATCGCCATCATCATGCCCGGCAGCGACTTGTCGCAGCCGGCAAGCCCGACCAGCGCATCGTAGCAATGCCCGCGTACCGTGAGCTCGACCGTGTCGGCGATGGCGTCGCGCGAGGCGAGCGAGGACTTCATCCCCTGGTGGCCCATGGCGATGCCGTCGGTCACCGTGATGGTGGTGAATTCGCGCGGCGTGCCCTCGGCTTCCTTGACGCCCTTCTTCACGCTCTGCGCCTGCCGCGAGAGGTCGATGTTGCAGGGCGCGGCCTCGTTCCAGCAGGTGGCGACGCCGACGAAGGGCTGGTCGATCTCCGCCTCGGTCAGCCCCATGGCGTAGTAGTAGCTGCGATGCGGCGCGCGGTCCGGCCCCACGGTGGTGTGGCGGCTCGGCAGCGTCGACTTGTCCCACTTGGTCATCACGTTCCTCCCTGCCGGAAGCCAGCGGAGGGGCACCGCCCCTCTGCACTCCCCGCCAAAGGCCGAAGGGCCTTTGGAAACCTTAAGTTTCACGGGGGTGGGTTGCCAAGGGAGGACCTGGCGCTGCGCGACGGCCGACCCACGTCCTCGTGACGCCGCGCGGCCGCGGCGGGCGGCGTCCCCGGCCCTAGGATCGGCCCAACCGATGGGAGGATCGCACGATGGCGGCCAGGATGATCGCGGGGCTTTGCGCCGCATGGATCGCGGTGGGCATCGCCCAGGCGCAGTCGCCGAGCCAGGTACCCGGGACAGCATCAGGCCCGATACCCGGGCAGCCCGCGGCGCCCGAGCCCGAAATCTGGGAGCCCACGAGCACCACCGCCATGGCGATCACCGGGCGGATCACCCTCGCCCCCGACCGCATCACCTTCGCCAACCGCGCCTCGCTGCCGCTCGAGCCGGCGGGCGAGGTCGCTGGGTTCCTCGCCGAAGGCCAGCGCGTCACCGCGACGCTCTACCGGGTGACCGAGCCCGGCAACCCGGTCCTGCTGCGTGGCAGCCGGCTCTGCGGCAATGGCCGGCCGGTCCGCGCCATCGCGGTCTGGCAGCCGCCGCCGATCGGCAATACCGCGCCGGGCCAGGGCCGCTCGCTGGCGGCCTTCAGCGGCACCGCGCCGCCCAAGGGCGCCGATGACCCCGGCAGCTGCGGCACCTTCCATTACGAATTGCCTGCCGCCCCGCGCGGCCGGCGCTGAGGGCGCGCCCTTTCCGCTGGCATCGCGGGCGCCGGGCACCGCAGACTGCTCCGGCAAGGGCCGCAGAGCCCGACCGAGGGAGATCCAGGATGCGCCACCCGACCCGCCGCCTGCTGCTGGCCGCCGGCCTCGCCGCCCCGGGCCTGGCCCGCGCCCAGAACGGCGACTGGCCGCGCCAGACGGTGCGCTACATCAATCTCTATGCCCCGGGCGGCGCCAACGACATCCTGTCGCGGCTGTTCTGCCAGGCGATGACGCAGATCACCGGCCAGCAATTCGTGGTGGAGAACCGCACCGGCGCCGGCGGCACGGTGGGCAGCGATGCCATCGCGAAATCCCGGCCGGACGGCTATACGGTCGGGCTCGGCGGCGTCGCCAACCTGGCGATCGCGCCCTCGCTCTTCCCCGGCCTGCCCTACGACCCGGCCAGGGACTACAGCTTCGTCACCGGGCTCTACCGCCAGCCCAACATCCTGATCGTCAACAACGACGTGCCGGCCCGCAGCGTGCCGGAATTCATCGCCCTGCTGAAGGCCAATCCCGGCCGCTACAACTATGCGACCGGCGGCGCCGGGACGACGCCGCACCTCTCGGCCGAGATGTTCAAGATGATGACCGGCACCGACATGCCCTTCGTGCAGTATCGCGGCGGCGCGCCTGCGTTGCTGGACCTGATGGCCGGCCAGGTGCACGCGGTCTTCGACAACCTCGCCGGCCCGATCGGCGCGGTGCGCGACGGCAAGGTGCGGGCGCTGGCGGTGACCAGCCCGGAGCGCAGCCCGGTGCTGCCGGACCTCCCGGCGCTGGCGGAATTCCTGCCCGGCTTCGACCTGACGAGCTGGAACGGCATGATCGCCCCGGCCGGCCTGCCGCCCGCGCAGGTGCACCGCATGGCGGAGCTGGCGCATCAGGCGCTCGCCCGGCCCGAGGTGATCCGCGGCTATACCGAGAACGGCGCCACGCCCTGGCCGGCCGGGCCGGAGGAATACGCGACCTACGCCCGGGCACAGGAGCCGCTGATGCGCCGGCTGGTGAAGCTCAGCGGCGCATCGGCGGGGTAGCGCCACTTGGGAAGAGCTCAGGGCCCTTCCGCCAGCAAGCAAGTTTGGGGAGGCAAAGGCATTTCCCCCTCAAGCCCCACCCTTGTTTTCGTTGAGCTTGGCATTCGCCGCGCGGCAAACGCCAAACTCAGAGAAATAGATGAGGGGTCCGGGGAGAATACCTCCTCCCCGGTCTTTCCTTCCTCGACGATTCAGGTGCTGATCCGCGCCAGCGCCGCATCCAGCCGGGCGATCTCGGCCTGGAAGCTGGCCAGCCGCTCGTGGTTCTCGGCGACCACCTCCTCCTTGGCGCGGGAGACGAAGTCGGGGTTGCCGAGCTTGGCCTCGACCTTGCGGATCTCGCCCTCCGCCACGCCGCGCGCCTTGGCCAGCCGTGCGCGTTCGGCCGGGATGTCGATGACGCCTTCGAGCGGCAGCATCACCGTCGCCTCCCCCACCACCACCTGCGCCACGCCGCGCGGCGGGTCGCCGGCCAGCGGCAGGATCTCGGTGACCCGGCCGAGCCGGCGGATGGCGTCGATCCAGCGCCCCGCCCGCGCCAGGCTTTCCGGCGCCGCGTCGCGCACCAGCAGCGGCGTGGTAACGGAAGGCGCCACGTTGACTTCCGAGCGCACCGCGCGGACCTCGGTGATGAGGCGCACCACCCAGTCCAGTTCCTCCCGCGCCGCCTCGGCCTCCGTCACCGGCACGGCCTGCGGCCAGGGGACGCGGATCAGGCTGCATTCCGGGCCGTAGCCGAAATGGTCCCAGAGCTCCTCGGTGACGAAGGGGATCGCCGGATGCAGCAGCCGCAGGATGGTGCCCAGCACATGCTGCGCCGCGCCCTTGACCTCGTCCTTCTCCGCCCCGTCCGGGCCGTTCAGCACCGGCTTGGCGAATTCGATGAACCAGTCGCAGTAGCTGTTCCAGACGAAGCGGTAGCAGGCGGCGGCATATTCATCGAAGCGGTAGGCCTCCAACGCGGCTGTGGCTTCCGCCACCGCGCGGTTGGCCGCATCCAGGATCCAGCGCGCCAGCGGCGCCCTGGCCAAGGCCGGGTCCCAGCCCGCGTCGGGCGCCACGCCGTTCATCTCCAGGAAGCGCGAGGCGTTCCAGATCTTGGTGATGAAGCTGCGATGATCCTCGACCCGCTTGCGGCCGAGCTTCACGTCGCGCCCGGGCCCGGTCAGCGCGCAGATGGTGAAGCGGAGCGCATCGGCGCCATAGGCGTCGATCAGCTCCAGCGGGTCCATGACGTTGCCCTTGGACTTCGACATCTTCTGGCCCTTCTCGTCGCGGACCAGGCCATGGATGTAGATGTCCTTGAACGGCACCTGGCCGTCCATGAAGTGCTGGCCCATCATCATCATCCGGGCGACCCAGAAGAAGATGATGTCGAAGCCGGTCACCAGCACGTCGCCCGGGTAGTAGCGCGCGACCTCGGCGGTCCGCTCCGGCCAGCCCAGCGTGCTGAACGGCCAGAGCGCGCTGCTGAACCAGGTGTCGAGCACGTCGGGGTCGCGTTCCAGCGTCACGTCTCCGCCGAACTTGGCCCGCGCCGCGGCCTGGGCCTCGGCCTCGGTCTTCTCGACGAAGATGGTCCCGTCCGGCGCGTACCAGGCGGGGATCTGGTGCCCCCACCAGAGCTGGCGCGAGACGCACCAGGGCTGGATGTCGCGCATCCAGGCGAAGAAGGTGTTCTCCCACTGCTTCGGCACGAAGCGCATCCGCCCCGTCTCGACCGCCTCGATGCAGGGCTTCGCCAGCGTCCCGGCGTCGCAGTACCACTGCCAGGTCAGCCGCGGCTCGATCGGCACGCCGCCACGGTCGCCATGCGGCACCTGGTTGGCATGCGGCTCCACCTTCTCGAGCAGGCCGAGTTCCTCCAGCCTCGCCACGATCGCCTTGCGGGCGGCGAAGCGGTCCTGGCCGGCAAGCCTGCGGACGAAGTCCGGCTCGGCCAGGCCCTCGATCGTCCGTAGGTCGCCCTCGATCTCATCCAGCGTCACCCGCGCCTCGGGGTCCAGCACCGTCGGCATCGCCACGCCGTGCCGGCGGCCGACCTCGAAGTCGTTGAAGTCGTGCGCCGGGGTGATCTTCACCGCGCCGGTGCCCTTCTCAGGGTCGGAGTATTCGTCGGCCACCACGGGGATGGCCCGGCCGACCAGCGGCACGATGACCCGCCGGCCGACCAGCGCGGCGAAGCGCGGATCCTCCGGGTGCACCGCGACGGCGGTGTCGCCCAGCATGGTCTCCGGCCGGGTGGTGGCGACGGTGATGAACGCGCCGGGCGCATCTTCCACCGGGTAGCGCAGGTACCACAGGCTGCCCTTCTGCTCGCGGCTCTCGACCTCGAGGTCGGAGATCGCGGTCAGCAGCTTGGGGTCCCAGTTCACCAGCCGGCGGTCGCGGTAGATCAGCCCCTGCTTGTGCAGGGTCACGAAGACCTCCCGCACCGCCACGGACAGCCCCTCGTCCATGGTGAAGCGCTCGCGCGGCCAGTCGAGGCTGGCGCCGAGCCGCCGCAACTGCTGCGTGATGGTGCCGCCGCTCTCGGCCTTCCACTGCCAGACCCGGTCGGTGAAGGCGTCCCGGCCCATCGCCCGGCGGTCGGGCTTGCCCTCGGTCGCCAGCAGGCGTTCCACCACCATCTGGGTGGCGATGCCGGCATGGTCGGTGCCGGGCTGCCACAGCGCGTCGCGGCCCTGCATCCGCCGCCAGCGCACCAGGGTGTCCTGGATGGTCATGGTCAGCGCGTGGCCGATATGCAGGCTGCCCGTGACATTGGGCGGCGGGATCATGATGGTGAAGGGGGCAGCCTTGCTCGCGGGGTCGGCGGCGAAGGCGCCCGAGCGTTCCCAGCCTTCATAGAGGCGGGCCTCGAAGGCAGCGGGGTTCAGGGTCTTGTCGAGCATGGGCGCATCCGTGTTCCGCGGCCCGTCCCCCGTCAAGGGGGCAAGCTCGCGTTCAGGACAGCCCGCGGCCGACCACCCGCTCGATCTCGGCCCGCACCAGGCGTTCCACCAGCGGCGGCAGATGCGCGTCCAGCCATTCCTTGAGCAGGGGCCGGAGTTCCTCCCGCACCACATCCTCGATGCTCGGGCCGCTGCGGTGGACCGGGCTGGACCGGTCGGCGGCGACCGCCCGCAACAAGCTGCCGACCGAGGCGGAGGCCGCCGCGGCGGCGGCGGCGCCGAGCAATGCCCGGTCGCCATCGGCCGGTGGCGGCGGTGGCGCGGCGGGTTCCGGCACCGGGCGTGCGACCACCGGCGGCGGGGCGGCCTCGGCCGGCGGCGCGGCCGGGGTCGCGACCAGCATCTCCTCGGTCAGGTCGAGCGGCTCCTCCTCGGCCGCGGGTGGCGACTGGGCGGCGGCGGTGGCCGGGGTGACCGCCGGCGGCGGCACCCCACCCGCCTCATCCTCGCTCAGGATGCGGCGGATGGAGGCCAGGATGTCCTCCATGCTCGGGTCGGCCGCAGCGCCCGGGGCCGGCGGCGCGCCAGGAGTCTCCTCCGCCATCAGCGCCGCTCCGCGACGTTCGAATAGTCGCCAAGCCCAAACCAGCGGTTGCGCACCGCATTGTAATAGGCCCGCATGTCGTAGGGATCGACGTCGAGACCGAGATCCTGCGCCGTCAGCCGGCCGATCGCCCCGGCCAGGGTGTAGGACTGCGAGACCACGGTCGCCAGCGCCTGCACCAGGTCGGTCCGGTTGCCCAGCAGCTCCTGTTCCTGGTTCAGCACTTCCAGCGTGGTCCGGCTGCCGACGATCGCCTCCCGCTGCACGCCGTCGAGCGCGATCTCCGAGGCCCGGATCGCCGATCGCTGGGCATCGACCTGCGCCTTCGATGCCTGCAGCTGCTCCCAGGCCTGGGTCGCCTGCTGGATCGCGGTGCGGCGCTGGTCGTCAACCGATTGCCGCGCCTGCTGGGCCGACTGCCGTGCCTGGCGGACCCGGGAATATTCCGCGCCGCCCTGGTAGAGCGGCACGGTGAGCTGCGCCACGACCTGCGCGCCGGTGATGCGGGTATGCGGGGCGACCTGGTTGTCGGATCGGAAGGCCTGACCCTGCACCGAGACCTGCGGCATCAGGTCGGATACCTGGATGTCGATGGCGTCGCGCGCCGCGGCCTCGTCGAACAGGGCGGCGACCACGGTCGGGTTGTTGGTGGCCGCGGCCAGGCCGGCCTCCTGCGCATTGGCCACCGGCGGCCGCAGCGGCTGCGGCGCCACCAGCCGCGCGGGCGAGGTGCCGACGACCCGCAGGTAGGTGGCCCGGGTGATCTGCAGCTGGCCCTCGGCCTGCGACCGGAGCGAGCGCGCATTGGCCAGGCGGCTCTCGGCCTGGGCCACGTCGGTGCGGGTGATCTCGCCGACCCGGAAGCGCTCGTTGGTGGCGCGCAGCTGCTCGGTCAGCACCTGCTCGTTGTTCACCCGCAGCCGAACGATTTCCTGGTAGAGGATGACGTTGACGAAGGCGTTGACCGTATCCGCCATCACCTGCTGCTCCTGCGCGAGCAGGCGGGCGCGCTGGCCGAGGACCTGGTTCTCGGCCCGCCGGGTGGTGGCGACGGTGCGGCCGCCACGGAAGATCGGCTGGGTGACGGTCACCTGGCTGGTGAAGAGTTGCCGCTCGGTGTGGTTGGTGACACCGCGCGTGATCCTGCCGAAGGGCACATCGGGATCGGAAAACGCCTGCAGCGACCGTGTCCGCGAGTCGACCGGGCCGCCGGAGACGGCGACGCTCACGCTCGGCCGCCAGCCGGAGAGCGCCTGCGGCACGTTCTCATCGACCGAGCGCAGCTGGGCCCGCGCGGCCAGCAGCGAAGGGTTGCTGGCATAGGCCTGGGCCATGGCATCTGACAGGGTCTGGGCCGCCGCCCGCGACGGGCCAAGGAACAGGACTGCCGGCGCCAGGAGCGCAGTGGCCAGCGCCAAAGCGGGGCGATTCGGTGTCATCGTAGCCATGTCCTTCCGTCGCGGCGGTGCCGCCAGTCATACGCCAAACCAGACGCGCCAACCGCATTTGCCTTACCGGAATGCCCGCGCGGAACAAGGGTGATCCGGATCGGCGAAACCGTATGCAACATGCCCGTCATGCCATCCCGTTCGCCCGACCCGGGATTTCAGGGCGAGCAAGCCGGGAATTGGGTGAATCTTTCATGACCCGGGCCTGCCTGCGCCGCCGGGCAATACTTCAGAAGACGAAGCCCGGCGCCGGCTGGAATTCCGGCAGGGCGGCCGTGGCGCAGTCGAAGGCCGGCGCCACGCTGACCGCACCGCCGATCCGCCGTGCCAGCACCGCCACGCCACAATGCCGGCCATCGCCCAACACCGTCACCAGACGCCCGCCTTCGGCGAGCTGCTCGGCGATGGCGGCGGGAATTTCGGGGATCTCGCCTTCGATCAGGATGACATCATAGGGCGCACCGCCGGCGAAGCCTTCGGTCGGCCGCCCCGGCTCGATCCGCACCGCGCCGGCCGGCAGGTTGGCCGCCAGGGCGCGCCCGGCGATGGCGACGAGCCCGGCGTTCGGCTCGATCGCCGTCACCCGGGCGCCGCAGCGGCCGAGCACGGCGGCGCCATAGCCGGTGCCGGCGCAGACCACCAGCGCCCGGTCGCCCGGCCGCACCGCGGCGAATTGTGCCAGCCGTGCGATCGCCATCGGCGCGACCATGGTCCGGCCACCCGGCAGCGGCACGTCCTCGTCCGCATAGGCGCGCGCCTGGACGGCGGCGGGGAGGAAATCCTCCCGCGGCAGGTCGCGCATCGCGTCGAGCACGCGCGGGTCGGTCACCCGGTTGGGGCGGAGCTGCCCATCCACCATGCGCTTCCGCGCATCCGCATAGTCCATGTAGCCGGTACCTTCTCGGGGCCGCGGGTTTATAGGGTGGGTCGCGCCGCCTCGCCAAGCCGGCGTGTTGCGGCGCACGCTTGACCTGTGCCGGGTGTGGCGCCAAAGAGGCCCGGCGCCCGGGGGTCGATCCCCTCTCAGGCGGTCCGGTGGCCGAGTGGTCAGGCACAGGTCTGCAAAACCTGCTACGGCGGTTCAATTCCGCCCCGGACCTCCAGAAGAGGGAATCGCTTTTCGGGGGCTTACAAAGCGCGGCGTGCCTGCTATACGCCCGCTCCCATGGCTGATCCGGTGTGGCGCAGCGGTAGCGCAGCGGACTGTTAATCCGTTGGTCGTTGGTTCGAATCCAACCGCCGGAGCCATCTTTCCTTCCCTTTTTCGCCGTGACGGCGCTGCTTTGCAGCGCTTCCCTCTGGCTGCGTGCAGCGGGGGATCGGCATGAGTCGCAGCGACGGGATGATGGGGCGCGGCCTGGCCGCGGTGCTGTGCGGCGCGCTCTGCCTCGGCATCTTCTTCCGCGGCCAGCTCGGCGACGGCTTCACCCTGCTGCTGGGCGACCGGCATGACGGGGTGATCGCGCTTTCGATCCTCGAGCACTGGTACAATGTCCTGCGCGGGCTCGCGGCCTGGGACCGCACCGCCTATTTCTTCCCGGTTCCGGCGACGCTCGGCTACAACGACGGCTATCTGCTGTTCGGCCTGCTGCATGCCGGGTTCCGGGCGCTGGGGGCCGACCCTTTCCTCTCGGGCGAGCTGGTGAATCTCGCCACGCGGGCGATCGGCTTCGCCGCGGCCCTGGCGCTGGGACGGCGGCTGTTCGGGTTGCCCTTCGGCTGGGCGCTGCTCGGGGCGGCGCTGTTCACCATCAGCAACAACCTGTTCATCCGCGGCAGCCATGTGCAGCTGTTCAGCGTCTCCTTCGTCCCCGCCCTCGCCCTGCTGGCGCATGGCGCGCTGCGGGCGCTGTGGGAGGGGCGGCGCGGCGCCCTGCTCGGCTGGGGCGCCGGCTTCTGCATCCTGTTCGCCGCCTGCCTGATGACCGGCTTCTACATGGCCTGGTACAGCGCGTTCCTCGGCGGGGCGCTGCTGCTCGCCTGGCTGGCGGTGGCCGGCGGCGCGGCGCGGCGGCACCTGCGCGGCGCGCTGCGGGCGCAGGCCTGGCTGCTGGCCGGGCTGGCCGCCTTCGCCGTGGCGGTGAACCTGCCCTTCCTGGCGCTGTACCTGCCCAAGGCGGCCGAGACCGGCATGCACCCCTGGGCCGACGTGGTCCGCAACGCGCCGGAGCCGCTCGACATCCTCAACGTGGGTCCGGACAACCTCCTGTGGGGCTGGCTGGTCCGCGGGCTGAACGACATCTTCCGCCCCGGCTTCCCGGCCTGGAGCGAGCGGATGACCGGCCTGCCGCCGCTGCTGCTGGCCTGCTACGCGGCCGCGCTGGCCTGGCTGGCGCGCGGCCCCGTCCTGCCCCCGGCGCGGCTGGCGCTGCTGCGGGCGCTGGGCCTGGCCAGCCTGGTGACCTGGCTGCTGACCATCCAGGTCGGCGGGGTCACCGCCTGGTCGCTGGTCTACCAATACGTGCCGGGGGCAAAAGCGCCGCGGGTGGTGGCGCGCTACCAGCTCTTCCTGACGCCGACGGTCATCCTGCTGGCGCTGGCCTTCCTGGCGTCGCGCCGATGGGGCCGGCTGCCGGTGGCGGTGGTCGCGGCCGTGCTGCTGCTGGAACAGCTGAACGGCTATTCGCCGCGCTTCCTCGACCGGCCGCTGGAGGCCGGCCGGCTGGCCGCGGTGCCGCCGCCGCCCGCCGGCTGCCGCGCCTTCTATGTCTCCGCCGCCCGCGCCGAAAGCCGGTTCGGCGAAGCGGTGGCCGACCCCTACAACCACAATACCGAGGCGATGATCGTTGCCGCCGTCCGGCACCTGCCCACGGTGAACGGCATCTCCACCTTCAACCCGCCGCATTGGCCCGAGGGCATCCCCACCGACCCCGGCTACCGCGACGCGGTCGAGGCCTATGCCCGGGCCTGGGGGGTCGCCGGCCTCTGCGGCCTCGACCTGCGGACCATGGCCTGGAGCGGGCCGGAGGAGCGGTAGCCGCCCACCGTGGCGGTGCCCTATGCTGCCGGGCTTCGGGCAGGGCGGGACGGCAGGCATGACGGTGAGCACCAAGGTCGGCGACTACCAGGACAGCGTCTGCCCGCATGACTGCCCCTCGACCTGTGCGCTGGAGGTCGAGGTGCTGCGCGACGATGCCGGCCTCGGGCGGGGGATCGGCACCGTCCGCGGCGCCGCGGCCAACAGCTACACCGCCGGGGTGATCTGCGCCAAGGTCGCCCGCTACGCCGAACGTGTGCACCATCCGGACCGCCTGCTACGCCCCTTGCTGCGGACCGGCCCCAAGGGTTCCGGCCAGTTCAAGGAGATCGGCTTCGAGGAGGCGCTGGACCGCGTCGCCGCGGCCTTCGCCGAACGCACCGCACGCCACGGGTCGGAGACCGTCTGGCCCTACTACTATGCCGGCACCATGGGGCTGGTGCAGCGCGACGGCATCCACCGGCTGCGCCACGCCATGGGCTATTCCGGCCAGCTCAACACGATCTGCACCGCGCTCTGCGAGGCCGGCTGGATCGCCGGCGTCGGGAAGTACGGCGGCCCGGACCCGCGCGAGATGGCGGAGGCCGACCTGATCGTCATGTGGGGCGGCAACCCGGTGGCGACGCAGGTCAACGTGATGACCCATGTCACCCGCGCCCGGAAGGCGCGCGGCGCCAAATTCGTCGTCGTCGACCCCTACCGCACCGGCACCGCCGCCGCGGCCGACATGCACCTGGCGGTGCGGCCAGGCACCGATGGCGCGCTGGCCTGCGCGGTGATGCATATCGCCTTCCGCGACGGCCATGCCGACCGCGACTACATGGCGCGCCTGTCCGACGCGCCGGCCGGGCTGGAAGCGCACCTGGCGGCGCGCGGCCCGGACTGGGCCAGCGCCATCACCGGCCTGACGGTCGCCGAGATCGAGGCCTTCGCCGCGCTCTACTGCCGCACCGAGCGCGCCTATATCCGCTGCGGCTACGGCTTCTCCCGCAGCCGCAACGGCGCGGCCTCGCTCCATGCCGTGACCTGCCTGCCGACGGTGACCGGCAAGTGGCGCCATCCGGGCGGCGGCGCCTTCTGGAGCAACCGGGCGATCTACCACTGGGACAAGTCGCTGATCGAGGGCCACGACGCCCGCGATCCCGGTATCCGCATCCTCGACCAGAGCCGCATCGGCGCTGTGCTGACCGGCGACCGGCGCGACCTCGGCGACGGCCCGCCGGTGACCGCCCTGCTGATCCAGAACACCAACCCCGTGGTGGTGGCGCCGGCCAGCGGCAAGGTGCGCCAGGGCTTCCAGCGCGACGACCTGTTCACCTGCGTGCATGAGCAGTTCATGACCGACACCGCGAAATATGCCGACGTGGTGCTGCCGGCGACGATGTTCGTCGAGCACGACGACCTGTATCAGGCCGGCGGCCACAGCCATATCCAGCTGGGCCCCAAGCTGGTCGAGCCGCCGGGCGAATGCCGTTCGAACCACGAGGTGCTGCAGGGGCTGGCGCGGCGGCTTGGCGCCCGGCACCGCGGCTTCGAGATGACGGCGCGCGAGATCGCCGATTGGACGCTGCAGGCCTCCGGCTGGCCGGGCTGGGACGAGATCGCCGCCGGCCGCTGGCTGGACGTGCAGCCGGGCTTCGCGGAGTCGCATTTCGAGACCGGCTTCGGCCACAAGGACGGGAAATTCCACTTCGCCCCCAATTGGGCGGCGATCGGCCCCGACCATGCGGTGATGCCGGCCCTGCCCGACCACATGGCGACGATCGACGCCGCGGACGACGGCCATCCCTTCCGCATGGTGACCGCGCCGGCACGGCAGTTCCTCAACACCACCTTCACCGAGACGCCCGGGTCGCGGAAGCGCGAAGTCCGGCCCACGGCGCTGCTGCATCCGCGCGATGCCGCGCGGCTCGGCGTCGTGGATGGCGGACGGGTGCGCCTCGGCAATGCGCGCGGCGAGGTCGTGGTGACGGCGAAGCTGGCCGCGGGCCAGCAGGAAGGCGTCGTCATCGTCGAGAGCGTCTGGCCGAATGCCGATTTCGCCGGCGGCATGGGCATCAACCTGCTGGTCAGCGACGACCCCGGCCCGCCCAAGGGCGGCGCGGTGTTCCACGACACCGCGGTCTGGGTGCGGCCGGCGGCGGCGGTGGTGGAAGGCCTGGCGGCGGAGTAGGCAAGGTTGGGGAGGGGAACGTATTCCCTCCCCAAACCCCACTTTTCCTTTTTGTGGGCTTGGCACCCGCCGCGCGGCAGGTGCGAACCCACAGAAATAGAGGAGGCTCCAGGGAGGATACCTCCTCCCTGGCCTTGCTTCATCCCAGCCGCGCCGCGCCCGCCGCGGTCAGGTGCGCCAGGCGCCCGGCGCTGAACACCGCCACCACTGCAGGACCTTGCGGGTCGACCACCACCACGTCACCGCGCAGCCCCGGCGCCAGCGTCCCGCGATCCGCCAGTCCCGCCGCCGCGGCCGGATTGGCCGAGACCAGCGCCCAGGCCTGCGCCAGGTCCATCCGGCCCCGCCGCGCCATGGCGAAGGGCGCCTCCAGCAGCGCCGGCCAGTGGTAGTCGCTGGCTAGCACCGTCACCAGGCCGCGCTCCGCCAGCGGCGCGGCGCCGGCCCAGCCGAGATGGCTGCCGCCGCGCACCACGTTGGGCGCACCCATCACCACCGGCTCGCCATGCGCGCGGGCGTCGGCGGCCACCGCCTCGGCCATCGGGAATTCGCAGATCCGCGCGCCATGGCCGCGGTAATGCGCGCGGTCTTCCGGCGTCGCATCGTCATGGCTGAGCATCGGCAGCCCGGCCGCGCCCGCCGCCGCCGCCAGCCGCGCGCGCGCCGCCGGCACCTCGCCGCGCCGCGACGCGACGCGTTCGACCAGCGTGCGGAACTCGGCCGGCGCCATGCCGGCGCGGCCGGCGTATTTCGCCACCTCCTTCTCGTTGCCGAGCTTCCTCAGGATCGACGGCGTGTGGTCGTTGAAGCCGAGCAGATGCACCCGCCCCACGGCGATATCGGCGAGTGCATCGTCCAGCGCATCCAGGTTGTCCGCCTCGAAGCGCAGATGCACCCGCAGGTCGAGCGCCAGGCCCGGCCGGGCCGCATCCAGCGCCGCCATCAGCAGCCGCCAGGTCTCCAGCGAGCGCAGCCCCGGCTCCCAGGACAAGGTCACCCCCAGATAGGCGGTGGTGATGCCGCAGCCGAGCAGCTGCGTCGCGGTGTCGCGCACCGCAAGGCCTACCGGAAAGCCGACCCCCGGGCGGGGTTGCAGGCTGCGCTCATGCGCATCGCCATGGATGTCGACCAGGCCCGGCAGCACCAGCAGGCCGCGCGCATCGAATCCACGCGCATCGGGCGCGGCCTCGGCGACGCAGCCCGCCGCCAGCGCCACATCGGCCGGGCGCAGCGTACCCTCCAGCAATGCCGTGCCGCCGGCGATCCGCCAGGCCTGTCTTCCCATGCTCAGCTTTCCACCAGGATCTGCATGCGGCCCGCGGCATAGCAGGCGATGCTCAACTCGATCGGCTCGCCGGCATTGTCCACGTTGATCGCCTCGGTCACCAACACCGGCCGGGTCCGCGCCTGTTCCAGCAGCGTTGCTTCCTCCGCGGTCGGCATCCGCGCGGTGATCCGCGTCGACAGCCGCCGGTAGTCGGCGACGCCCAGCACGGCCAGAGCATGGGTGATGGAGGAATCCTCGGCCAGCAGCCGGGCGATGCCGGGGAATCGCGCGACGGAGAAATAGTGCGCGCCGAGCACCACCGGCCGGCCATCGACCAGGCCGAGCCGTTCCGCCACCACCACCGGCCGGTTGCGGCGCAGCTTCAGGGCCTCCGCCACCGGACCGTCGGCATCGATCTCCTCCAGCCGCAGGATGCGCCCCTGCGGCTCGCGGTTCTGCCGGCGGATGGTCTCGGAGAAGCGGGTGCGCGGGCCGAGCGGGTAGTCCAGCACATCTTCGGCGACGAAGCTGCCGCGGCCCTGCTCGATCCGCACCAGGCCGCGCGACTGCAATTCCTCCATCGCCCGGCGGACGGTGTGGCGGTTGACGGCGAAGCGGGCGGTGAGCTCGGCCTCGGTCGGCAGCCGCGCCCCGGGCGGCAGGCTGCCGGCGCCGATCTGCGTCTCCAGCGCGCCGACGATCTGCCGCCAGAGCGCCACGCCCTGGCCGCGCGCGAGCGGCACGGCGCCGCCAAGGGTATCCGCACCTGTCATCGAAGTTTCAAACATGCGCGCAGCCTGCCATGGCACATGGCTCCTGGATATCGGGCTGGACATCCGCTTGTCTAGACCTTTATAGGGGACCGATGAGCGTGACCGCAGAAGCGCTGAAGACCGAAGCCCCGGCCCACGCCGCGCGGCGCCGCTGGATGGGCGTCCTGGCGCGCGCCACGCGGGCCGAGATCGCCGCGCTGCTGGACGCCGCCCCGCCCTTGCCGCCGCACCGCCGGCTGCGCGGGCCGGAAACCGGGCTGGTGATGGTGCGTGGCCGCCAGGGCGGCGACGGCGCGCCCTTCAATCTCGGCGAGATGACCGTCACCCGCTGCAGCGTGCGGCTCGAGGACGGCACGGTCGGCCATGCCTATGCCGCCGGACGCGATGCCGGGCAGGCCGAGCTTGCCGCGCTGCTCGACGCCGCCTTGCAGGATCCCGGACGCCGGGCCGGGCTGCTTGCCGCGGTGATCGAGCCGCTGGCCGCGGCCCAGTCCGCCCGTGCCGCCGAGGCTGCGGCCAAGGCGGCGGCGACCCGGGTGCAGTTCTTCACCATGGCGACCATGCGATGAGCCCCGCTTTGACCCCCGGCTTCGCCGAGCCGGTACTCGACTCGCAGCGCTGCTTCCGCGCGGTGCTGGAAGCCATGGCCAGGCCCGGCCGGGTCCAGCGCCTGCCCGGCCTGCCCGAGCCGCCGGCGCCGCTGGGCGCCGCGGCGGCGGCGGTGCTGCTGACCCTGGCGGATGCCGATACGCCGGTCTGGCTGGACGCGGGCGCCGCGGCCGAGGCCTGGCTGCGCTTCCATGCCGGCGCCCCGGTCGTTGCCGCCCCGGCGGAGGCCGCCTTCCTGCTCGCCTGCGGCGCGCCGCCGGCGCTGCGCGACCTGGCCCAGGGCACCGAGGAGGAACCGCACCGCTCCGCCACGCTGATCCTGCAGGTCGACGCGCTGGAGGAAGGCGCCGGCTGGCGGCTGACCGGACCGGGAATCGAACAGGCCCACCGGCTGCGCGTGGCGGGACTGCCCGCCGAATTCGCCGCCGACTGGCAGGCCAACCGCGCGCTCTTCCCCCGCGGCGTCGACCTCGTCCTCTGCGCCGGCGACCGGCTGGCCGCCCTGCCCCGCACCACCAGCTTGGAGATCGGCTGATGGCCTATGTCGCCGTCAAGGGCGGCGAGGCGGCGATCGACGCCGCCCATGCCTGGCTGGCCGAGGAGCGCCGCGGCGATCCCGCGCTGCCGGAGCTGACGGTCGAGCAGATCGGCCAGCAGCTCGGCTTGGCGGTGGACCGGGTGATGGCGGAGGGCGCCTGCCACGACCGCGGCCTCGCGGCGCTCGCCATCAAGCAGGCGCGCGGCGACCTGATCGAGGCCGCCTTCCTGCTGCGCGCCTACCGCACCACCCTGCCGCGCTTCGCCGCCAGCGCGCCGCTGGATACCGGCGCCATGCGCATCCGCCGCCGCATCAGCGCCACCTACAAGGACCTGCCGGGCGGGCAGGTGCTGGGGCCGACCTTCGACTATACCCACCGGCTGCTGGACTTCGCCCTGGCCGCGGCCGGCGAGCCGCCGCTGCCCAGCCCCCAGGCCCCGGCCGAGACGGCGACCATGCCGCGGGTCACCGGCATCCTGGCGCAGGAAGGCCTGATGCAGGCGGAGGCGCCGTCGGACGCGGTGCCGTCCGACCTGACGCGCGAGCCGCTGGCCTTCCCCGCCGACCGCCCGCTGCGGCTGCAGGCGCTGGCCCGCGGCGACGAGGGATTCCTGCTGGCGCTCGGCTATTCCACCCAGCGCGGCTACGGCAACGCCCACCCCTTCGTCGGCGAGATCCGCATGGGCGAGGTGGCGGTCGAGATCGTCCCGCCCGAGCTCGGCTTCGCCATCGAGATCGGCGACCTCACCCTGACGGAATGCCAGATGGTCAACCAGTTCGCCGGATCGAAGACCGCGCCGCCGCAGTTCACCCGCGGCTATGGGCTGGTCTTCGGCCATGCCGAGCGCAAGGCGATGGCCATGGCGCTGGTCGACCGGGCGCTGCGCGGCGCCGAGCTGGGCGAGGATGCGGATGCCCCGGCGCAGAGCCAGGAATTCGTGCTGTACCACTGCGACAACGTGGAGGCGACCGGCTTCGTCGAGCACCTGAAGCTGCCGCACTACGTCGATTTCCAGTCGGAGCTGGAGAAGATCCGCCAGCTGCGCGCGACCGCCCTGCGGGAGGCGGCGGAATGACCGCGCCCGTCGGATCGGCAGCGGGCGGCGAGCACCGGGGCCGTGCATCGGCCGGCCAGGCTGCCGGCTATAATTTCGGCTACCTGGATGAGAACACGAAGCGGATGATCCGCCGCGCCCTGCTGAAGGCGGTGGCGATCCCCGGCCACCAGGTGCCCTTCGGCAGCCGCGAGATGCCGCTGCCTTATGGCTGGGGCACCGGCGGCATCCAGGTGACCGCCGCCGTCATCGGCCCGGCCGACACGCTGAAGGTGATCGACCAGGGCGCCGACGACACCACCAATGCCGTCTCCATCCGCCGCTTCTTCGCGCGCGTGGCCGGGGTGGCGACGACCGAGCGGACCGAGGCCGCGAGCATCATCCAGACCCGCCACCGCATCCCCGAGACCCCGCTGCGGGAGGGCCAGGTGCTGGTCTACCAGGTGCCGATGCCGGAGCCGCTGTTCCGCCTGGAACCCCGCGTGGCGGAGACGAAGCGCATGCACGCGCTGGCCGACTACAGCCTGATGCATGTGAAGCTCTACGAGGACATCGCCCGGCACGGCCATATCGCCACGTCGTACAACTACCCGGTCATGGTCGGCGGGCGTTACCTGATGTCGCCCTCCCCCATCCCCGCCTTCGACAATCCCAAGATGCACCGCATGCCGGCCTTGCAGCTGTTCGGCGCCGGGCGGGAGAAGCGGATCTACGCCGTGCCGCCCTATACCGAGGTGCGCAGCCTCGACTTCGAGGACCACCCCTTCGTGCCCATCCGCGCCGACGCCGCCTGCGCGCTCTGCGGCAGCCGCGCCAGCTATCTCGACGAGGTGGTGACCGACGATGCCGGGGGCCGGATGTTCGTCTGCTCCGACACCGACTACTGCAACACCCGGCAAGCCGCGCGGGAAGCCGCGGAATGACCGCGCCGCTGCTGCAGGCCACGGGCCTTTCGCTGCGCTACGGCGCTGTGCCGGCGCTCGACGACGTCGGCCTCTCGATCTGGCCGGGCGAGGTCGTCGCCATCGTCGGTGAATCGGGCTCGGGCAAGACGACGCTGCTGCGCGTGCTGTCCGGCCTGCTGCGGCCGGATGCGGGGGAGGTGCTCTACCGCGATCCCGCCGGCGCGACCCATGCCATCCAGGCCATGCCGGAAGCCGCGATGCGCCGGCTGCACCGCACCGACTGGGGCTTCGTCCACCAGAATCCGCGCGACGGGCTGCGCCTCGGCGTCTCCGCCGGCGGCAATATCGGCGAGCGGCTGATGGCGACCGGGGCGCGGCACTACGGGTCGATCCGCGCCGAGGCGACCGAATGGCTCAGGCGGGTCGAGATCGACCCGGCCCGCATCGACGGGCTGCCGCGCACCTTCTCGGGCGGCATGCAGCAGCGGCTGCAGATCGCCCGCACGCTCGTCACCCATCCGCGCCTGGTCTTCATGGACGAGCCGACCGGCGGGCTCGACGTCTCGGTGCAGGCCCGGCTGCTCGACCTGATCCGCGCGCTGGTCGCCGATCTCGGCCTCGCGGTGCTGCTGGTGACGCACGACATCGCCGCCGCCCGGCTGCTGGCGCACCGCATGCTGGTGATGCGCCAGGGCCGCGTGGTGGAACAGGGGCTGACCGACCGGGTGCTGGACGACCCGCAGCACGCATACACCCAGCTCCTCGTCGCCTCGGTGCTGGCGGCATGAGCTGGGCGCTGCGCACCGAGGGCCTCGGCAAGGCATTCACCCTGCACCTGCAGGGCGGCACGCGGATCCCGGTACTGCAGGGGGTCGAGCTGGAGGTCCGCCCGGGCGAATGCGTCGCCCTGGCCGGGGCCTCGGGCGCGGGGAAATCCACCCTGATGCGCTGTCTCTATGGCAATTACGGCGCCGGCGAGGGCCGCATCCTGCTGCGCCACCGCGGCGAGGCGCTCGACCTCGTCGCCGCCGATCCGCGTCTGGTGCGGGAGATCCGGCGTGACACGCTCGGTTACGTCTCCCAGTTCCTCCGCGTGATCCCGCGCGTTGCGACCCTCGACATCGTGGCCGAACCCCTGGCCGCGCGCGGCCTGCCGCGGGACGAGGCGCGCGCCCGTGCCGCCGCGCTGCTGGCCCGGCTGAACCTGCCGGCCCGGCTGCATGGCCTGCCGCCGGCCACCTTCTCGGGCGGCGAGCAGCAGCGGGTGAACCTGGCGCGCGGCTTCGCGCCGCATTATCCGGTCCTGCTGCTGGACGAGCCGACCGCCAGCCTTGACGCCGGCAACCGCGCCGTGGTCATCGGGTTGATCGAGGAGGCCAAGCGCGCCGGCGCCGCCATCATCGGCATCTTCCACGACACCGAGGTCCGCGACCAGGTCGCCGACCGGCTCTTCGAGGTCACCCCCATGCAGGCCGCGGCATGAAGGAAACCATCCTCACCAACGCCAGGCTGGTCCTGCCGGCCGAGGTGGTGCAGGGCACGATCGTCATCCGCGGCCACCAGATCGCCGAGGTGCAGCCCGGCCGCAGCCATCTCAGCGCCGCCGAGGACCTCGACGGCGACCACCTGATCCCCGGCGTGGTGGACGTGCACACCGACAACCTGGAACGCCAGGTTCTGCCGCGCGCCAATGCCCGCTGGCCCAGCCGGTCCGCCATGCTGGCGCATGACGCGCAATGCGCTGCCGCCGGGGTGACCACGGTGCTGGATGCGCTCTGCCTCGGCGATCTCGGCTTCGATGCCGGACGCGGCCAGACCTTCCTCGACGGCGTGCGCGACCTGGATGCGCTGGGCGATACCGGCCTGCTGAAGGCGGAGCATTTCCTGCATCTCCGCTGCGAGTTGCCGGCGCGGGACATGCCGGCCGCGCTCGACCCGGTGGCCGACCATCCGCGGGTGCTGATGGCCAGCCTGATGGACCACTCCCCTGGTGTCGGCCAGTACCGCGACATCGGCCGCTACCGCGCCATGCGGCAGCGCCAGATGCAGATCTCCGAATCCGAGGTCATCAAGCGGATCGAGGAACTGCTGGCGCAACGCGCCAGGCTGCGCGAGCCGCAGCGCCGCTGGCTGCTGCGGCGGCTGGCGCATCGCGACCTGCCGCTGGCCTCGCATGACGACGACAGCGCCGCGGAGGTCGCGCAGAACGCCGAGGACGGTATCCGCATCAGCGAATTCCCCGTGGTGATGGACGCCGCGCTCGAGGCGAAGCGGATCGGCGTCGCGGTCATCGCCGGCGCGCCGAACATCGTCCGCGGCGGCAGCCATTCCGGCAACGTCGCGGCGGCCGACATGATCCGCGCCGGCGCGGTCGATGCCCTGGCCAGCGACTATGTCCCGGCCGCGCTGGTCGAGGCCGCCTGGCGGTCGGTGGCCGAGACCGGCATCGGCCTGCCGGCCGCCGTCGCCATGTTGACCGACGCGCCGGCCCGGATGGTGCGGCTGGCCGATCGTGGCCGGCTGGAGGCCGGGCTGCGCGCCGACCTGGCCCGGGTCGCCGCCATCGGCGAGTTGCCCTTCGTCCGCCAGGTCTGGCGGGCCGGGGAGCGAGTCGCTTGATCGGTGCGCCCCGGCCGGAGGCGCGGCTCGCGCTGTACTGGGCGCCGGAACTGGACGACCCGCTGCATGCCCTCGGCTCCGCCTGGCTGGGCCGGGATGCGGAGACCGGCGCGCCGCGGCCGCAGCCGGAGTTGCCCGGGCTCGACATCGCCGAGTTGACCGCCGATCCGCGCGGCTATGGGCTGCACGCGACGCTCAAGCCGCCCTTCCGCCTCGGCCTGTCCTGGGCGGAGGCGGTTGCGGCAGCGGAAGCGCTGGCGGCGCGGATCGCGCCCTTCGACTTGCCGCCGCTGGCGGTGCAGGACCTGCAGGGCTTCCTGGCGTTGCGCGAAACCGCGCCCTGCCCCGGCCTGCAGGCGCTGGCGGATGCCTGCGTCGAGGCGATGGAGCCCTGCCGCGCCGCGGCCTCGGAGGCCGAGCTGGCGCGGCGGCGCCGGTCCGGGCTGACCCCGCGGCAGGACGCGCTGCTGCAACGCTGGGGCTATCCCTACGTCTTCGAGGAATGGCGCTTCCACGTCACCCTGACCCGGCGGCTGACGGCGGCGGAGAAGGCCGTGGTGCTGCCCGCGGTCACCGACTTCCTCGGCGCGGCCCCGGCCCGGCCGCGCCGGGTCACGGCGATCAGCCTGTTCACCCAGGCCGCCGCCGGCGCGCCCTTCCTGATCGCCGAGCGCCTGCCGCTGGGCGGTTGACCGGCGGCGCCTGGGCTGCGCCAATCCGGGCAAGGAAGCGTCCCGCGGAGCCCACGCCGATGTTCACCACCCGCCCCGAGATCGCCGGCACCTTCGGCGCCGTCGCCACCACCCATTGGATCGCCTCGCAGGTCGGCATGGCGGTGCTGGAGCGCGGCGGCAACGCCTTCGACGCGGCGGCGGCGGCCGGCTTCACCCTGCAGATCGTCGAGCCGCATTTGAACGGCCCGGGCGGCGACTGCCCGATCATCCTGCATAGCGCGGCGCTCGGCGCCCAGCAGGTCATCTGCGGCCAGGGGCCTGCGCCGAAGGCGATGACGGTCGGGAAGATGCGCTCGCTCGGGCTCGACATCGTCCCCGGCACCGGCTTCCTCTGCGCCCCCATCCCCGGCGCCTTCGATGCCTGGGCGCTGATGCTGCGCGACCACGGCACCTGGCGGCTGCGCGACGTGCTGGACTACGCCATCGGCTATGCCGCGCGCGGCGCGCATGTGGTGCCGCGGGTGTCGGCGACGCTGGAGACGGTGCGGCCGCTCTTCGAGACCGCCTGGCCGAGCAGCGCCGCGCTCTGGCTGCGCGACGGCGGGCCGAAGCCGGGGCAGCTCTATACCAACCCGGAGCTGGCCGAGACCTACAGCCGCGTGGTGCGGGAGGCCGAGGCCGCCAGCGACGACCGCGAGGGCCAGATCGAGGCGGCCCGCACCATCTGGTACGGCGGCTTCGTCGCCGAGGCGATCGACCGCTTCGGCCGCAGCTTCGAGGCCCTCGACACCTCCGGCCGCCGCCACACCGCGCTGCTGACGGCGGACGACATGGCCGGCTGGCGGGCCGGGGTGGAGACGCCGCTCGCGCACGACTACCGCGGCCACACCGTGCTGAAATGCGGCCCCTGGAGCCAGGGGCCGGCCATGCTGCAGACCCTGGCGCTGCTGGAAGGCTTCGACATCGGCGGGATGGATGCCGTCGGCGCCGAGTTCGTCCACACCGTGGTCGAGGCGATGAAGCTCGCCTACGCCGACCGCGAGGCCTATTACGGCGACCCCGACTTCACCGACGTGCCGATGGCCGCCCTGCTCTCGGCCGAGTATACCGCTGAGCGCCGCAAGCTGATCGGCACGGTGGCGAACAACGGCTGGCGCCCGGGCTCGCCCGAAGGCCGGACGCCGCGCACGGATTACGACGCCGCGCTCCGGCGCGCCCGCGACATGGCGGCGGCGGCCGGGACCGGGGAGCCGACCGTCTCCCGCCTCGGCGCCGCGGGCGGCGATACCTGCCATATCGACGTCATCGACCGTTGGGGCAATTTCGTCAGCGCGACGCCCTCGGCGGGGTGGCTGCAATCCTCCCCGGCGATCCCGGGCCTGGGCTTCTGCCTCGGGTCGCGCTGCCAGATGTTCTGGCTGGACGAGACGCTGCCGAACGGCCTGCAGCCCGGCAAGCGGCCGCGCACCACGCTCTCGCCCAGCATGGTGCTGCGCGACGGCAAGCCCTGGATGAGCTTCGGCACCCCGGGCGGCGAGCAGCAGGACCAATGGCAGCCGATCATGCTGATGCGCATGGTGGACCACCGCTTCAACATCCAGCAGGCGATCGACCTGCCGAGCTTCCATTCCGAGCACTGGATCAGCAGCTTCTGGCCGCGCGGCGCGCGGCCCGGGAAGGTGGTGATCGAGGGCCGCTTCGCGCCGGAGGTGCTGGCCGACCTCACCGCCCGCGGCCATGCCGCCGAGATGGGCGGCGAGTGGTCGGAGGGCCGGCTGACCGGGGCGCGGCTTGAGGCCGACGGGCAGATCTTCGCCGGCGCCAATCCGCGCGGCATGCAGGGGTACGCGGTCGGCAGGTGAAGGTCGGGGAGGAAAAAGTATTTCCTCACCAAACCTCACCCTTCCTTTTCATGGGCCTGACATTCGCCGCGCGGCAGATGCCAACCCACAGAAATAGATGAGGGGGTCTGGGGGAGAATACCTTCTCCCCCAGACCCCCTTCTTCAAACGGGCAACGCCGCCGCCGCCGGGCGCCGCGCCGCCAGCAGCGCCCGCATCTCCGCCAGCCGCCCGGCGCCGAGATAGGCCTTCAGCAGCGTCGCCTCCACCAGGTCCACCTGCGCCCGGCTGCCGCCGATCCGCGCGCGCTCGGCCATGATCGGCGCGATGGCCTCGATTGCGACGTCGAATTCCTGCCGCTCCATGGCGGCGAAGGCCCGGCCGAGCGCGGTGATCGCCGGGCCGGCGGGGTAGCGCCCGGCCGCGGTCATCGCCGCCATGGCCTCGGCCCGGGCCGCCAGGCCTTCGCCATCGCCGAGCACCGCCTGGGTCAGCACCACGTGCCAGTCGGCCAGCGGCATCCCTGGCCGCGGCGCGACGGCCTGGGCGAAGGCGTGCAGCGCCCGCCAGCGGTCCGGGTCGCGCGGATGGCCGGCGAGTTCGGCGCGCCAGAGGAAGGCGGCGCCATCGGTCAGCTTGAGCCGGGCGGGGGCGTGGTACTCCTCCGCCGCGAAGGCCTCCGCGTAGAGGCGGAAGCCCTCGGCGGCGTTGCCGGCCTGCAATTCGCTCAGCGCCAGGTGCCAGTGCAGGTGGCCATGCAGCCGGCCGGCCCGCGGATAGCCCGGCAGCCAGCCGCGCAGGAAGGCGATGGCGCCTTCATGGTCGCCGGTCTCGTAGTGCAGGTGGCCGATGCTGTGGGCGATGTAGCCGTTGCGCGGATGGGCAGCGTAGGAGGCTTCCAGGATCGGCCGGGCGCGCGCGACCTCCCCCACCTCGGACAGCGCCATGCCGTGATGCGCGGCGAACCACCAGTCCTCGCCGTAATGCGGCGCCAGGCCGTCGAGCAGGTCGGCCAGGTCCTGCTCCCGCCCCGGCAGGCCGGAAAGGCCGATCAGCCCGGTCTGGTTGGCGGTGGTGCTGAGCACCAGCGCGTCGCAGGGCCATTCCGCCAGATGCGCCCGCACCGCGGCGAGCGCGGCCTGCGGCGCGCCGTCCAGCATCAGCCGGAAGACCCGGGCCTGGGAGGCGGCACGCGGCGACAGGGTGGTGCCGGCGGCGTCGAGCGCGGCGCGGGTGGCGGCGGCATCCTCGGCCATCTGGAAGGCCCGGGCGCGGGCGATGCGGGCCAGGCCGAAGCCGGGATCCTCGGCGATGGCCGAATCGAACAGCGCCTCGGCGCCGGGATACATGCTGAGCAGCCGTTCGCAGCCGGCGAGGTAGGCGTCCCGCGCGGCGGCGGAGCCGGTATCGAGGGCGAGGCCGTAGCGGTCGGTGAGCATCCGGCGTTTCCCCATGTTCGGGGAAGGCTAGCGGGGCCGCGGCCGAGCGGGCAAGGGCAAGGCCACGGCATTAGGATTAATTTCTTGTATTTCGATCCGGGTCCGGATAGGCTCACTGGCTGGATGAGGAGAGCGAGGCGCCATGCCCGATGCCGCCGCCATCACCCCACCGGCCCCGCCCCGTGAGCGGGTTGCAGCGAGGCTGCCTGGTTCGTCCGCAACCCGCAGGCCACTTCCCCGACCCGACCTTTGTCCGAAAGCCGCAGGCGCCGGCCGGGACTGGGAGATCTGCCCGAAAGCCGCGTTCGGACGGCGCGGCCCGGCCATTCGTCCGAAACCTGCCAGGGTCGGGCGTCACCGGTGGCTTGGTCCGAAAGCCGCCACCGGACGGCGTGGCCGGACCATTTGCCCGAAACCCGCAGATGTCGGGCGACCTCGCGGGATTTGTCCGAAAACCGCAATCGGGTGGCGATGCCCGGCAATCCGCCCGCAGTTCGCAGAGGCCGGGCGTCACCGCGGGCTTTGTCCGGAAACCGCGATCGGGTGGCGAGGCCCGGCGGTCCGTCCGAAACCCGCAGCCCGGCCGGTATGCCGCCGCGGCGCCGACCCGGCGTCGGCTACCCCTTCGCCGCCTGCGCCCGGAGCTGGGCGATGGTGCTGCGGTTGGTCACCTGCTCCGGATTGGTCCGCACCTCGATCACCGCCGGCCTGCCGCTGGCCAGGGCGCGCTTGAAGGCCGGCACCAGCTGGTCCGTCGCCTCCACCGTCTCGCCATGGCCGCCGAAGCTTTCGATGAACCTGGCGAAGTCGGGGTTGGTGATCTCGGTGCCCGAGACGCGGGCCGGGTAGTGGCGTTCCTGGTGCATGCGGATGGTGCCGTACATGCCGTTGTTGAAGACCAGGATGATCGGGTTGACCTTGTGGTGGAAGGCGGTGGCGATCTCCTGGCCCGTCATCAGGAAGCCGCCGTCGCCGACGAAGCCGACCACGGTGCGGTTCGGGAAGGTGATCTTGGCGCCGATCGCCGCCGGCACCGAATAGCCCATGGCGCCGTTGGTCGGGCCGAGGAAGTCCTGGCCTTCCGAGACATGCATGAAGCGCTGCGGCCAGGTGGCGAAATTGCCGGCATCGGTGGTGAAGATGGTGTCGGGCGGCAGGATCTTCTCCAGCTCCTGCAGCGCGACGGCCAAGTTCAGCGGCCCGTCATAGGCCGGCGGCTGCGCCTGGGCTTCCCGCGCCGCCCGCAGCTGCGCCCGCCAGCCGGACCAGCCCGGCTTGGCGATCGGCGTCGTCGCCTTGGCCGCGGCGGCGAAGCCGTTCAGGTCGGCGGTGATGCCGAGCGCCGGGCGGTAGACCCGGCCGATCTCCGCCTGGTCCGGATAGACATGGATGATCGGCTTGGCGCCCGCCATGTCGAACAGGGTGTAGCCCTGGCTGACCGTCTCGCCGATCCGGCTGCCGATGGCGATGAACAGATCGCTGTCCTTCGCCGCCTTGGCCAGCGCCGCATCGGCGCCGACGCCGAGATCGCCGACATAGTTCGGGTGGGTGCCGTCGAACAGCCCCATGCGGCGGAAGGACACCGCCACGGGCAGGTCGTTGGCGACCAGGAATTCCTTGATGTCGGCGCGGCCCTGCGCGGTCCATCCAGCGCCGCTGCCGAGCACCACCAGCGGCCGCTCCGCCTTGGCCAGCATCGCCATCATGCGCGGCAGCGCCTCGGGGGCCGGATGGGCCGGCAGCACCTGCGCCGGCGGCAGGTCCGGCACCGCGGCCATCACCTTCTGCATCTCCTCGGAGATCGCCACCACCACCGGGCCGGGCCGGCCGCTGGTCGCCACGTCGAAGGCATGCGCCATCAATTCGGGGATGCGCGCGGCGTCGTCGATCTGCGTCACCCACTTGGCCAGCGGGGCGAACATCTTGCGGTAGTCGACCTCCTGGAAGGATTCGCGGTCGGTCTCCTCGAAGGGGATCTGGCCGACCAGCAGCACCAGCGGCGTGCTGTCCTGGAAGGCGACATGTACGCCGATCGCGGCATGGCAGGCGCCCGGGCCGCGGGTGACGATGGCGACGCCGGGCTTGCCGGTCAGCTTGCCATAGGCCTCGGCCATGTGGACCGCGCCGGCCTCGAAGCGGCAGGTAATGAGCTCGATCCGGTTGCGCTGGGCATAGAGGCCGTCGAGCAGGTCGAGATAGCTCTCGCCCGGCACGCAGAAGGCGTGGGTCACGCCCTGCGCCACCAGCGCATCGGCCAGGATATGCCCCCCGAGCCGCGCCTCGCGCCCCGCTGCCTGCGTCATGCGTGTCTTCCCCGTGCTGTCGCTGCGTTTCGCGGCGGACCATACAAGCGGCCCGCCGGGCCGTCACCCCGCGCCGAGCGCGCCGCTATCGGTCCCGGCATGGATCTGCCGGAGCTCGCGCTTGAGCAGCTTGCCGGCGGTGTTCTTCGGCAGGCTGTCGGCCAGGATGATGCGCTTCGGCACCTTGTAGGCGGCCAGGTGCTCGCGTGCATGCGCCAGCAGCAGGGCCTCGATCCCGGCCGGCGGGTCGCCGCGCAGGACGACAACGGCGGCCACCGCCTCGATCCATTTGGGGTCGGGCACCGCGATGACCGCGACCTCGGCGACGGCGGGGTGGGTGAACAGCGCCTCCTCCACCTCGCGGCTGGCGACCAGCACGCCGCCGGTGTTGATCAGGTCCTTGGTGCGGTCGACGATGGCGAGATACCCTTCCGCGTCGATGGTCGCCACGTCGCCGCTGTGGAACCAGCCGCCCTCGAAGGCGCGCGCCGTCTCCTCCGGCATGTCCCAGTAGCCGAGGAGAAGTTGCGGGGAGCGGTGCACCACCTCGCCGCGCTCGCCGGGTGCGACGTCGCGCATCTCGGCATCGACCACGCGGGTCTCCACGTTCAGCACGGCGCGGCCGACCGACCCCGGTCGCGCCTCGTGCTCCTCCGGCCGCAGCACGGTCGCCAGCGGGGCGATCTCGCTCTGGCCGTAGCAGTTGAAGGGCCGCGCCCCGGGCAGCCGGGCGCGCAATTCCTGCAGCACCGGCACCGGCATGATCGAGGCGCCGTAGTAGATGTTGCGCAGGCTCGACAGGTCGCGCCGGCCGAAGTCCGGGTGCTGCAGCAGGGTGATCCAGAGGGTGGGCGGGGCGAAGAAGCTGGTGATCCGCTCGGCCTCGATCAGCTCCAGCACCAGGGCCGGGTTGGGTGCCTCCAGCAGGATGGAGAAGGCGCCGTTCAGCAGCTGCGGCATGGTGAAGCAGTGCATCTGCGCGGTGTGGTAGAGCGGCAGGGCGGCGAGCGCGCGGTCGTCGCGGCGCATCTCCAGCTCGACCGTCACGCTGGCATATTCCGCCAGGATGGCGCGGTGCGTCATCATCGCGCCCTTCGGCTGGCCGGTGGTGCCGGAGGTGTATTGCAGCTGGGCGAGGTCGGTCTCCGCGGCGCCCTCCCCCACCTCCGGGTCGCCCGGCTGGCCCCAGCGCGGGTCCATGGCGGCGGCGAGGATGTCGTGCCGCCCGTCCCCGGCGTCGAGCGTGCCGCGCAGCAGCTCGCCGCCGGCCGCATCCGCCACCGGCCGCAGGGCGGGTTGGGCGAAGACCGCCGCGGCGCCGCATTGCCGCAGGATGTAGTCGAGCTCCGGCGAGGTCAGGGCGAAATTGGCCGGCACATGCACCAGCCCGGCCCGGGCGCAGCCGAGCCAGAGCAGCAGGAAGCCGTCGGAGTTCTTGCCGAAGGCGACCACCCGGTCGCCCTGCGCAAGCCCGCTGTCCAGCAGCATGCGGGCGACCCGGTCGGCGGCCAGGTCGAGCCCGGCGAAGGACCAGGCCCGGTCGCCGAAGCGCAGCGCCGGGCGGTCGCGGAACCGGGCGCCGGCCCGGCGGACCGCGTCGCCGATGGTGTTGCGCCGTGCCCGCGCGCCGATCTCCGTCATGGCTGCCTCCCCGATTTCCGGCATCCTATCCGGCGGGAGGCGCGCCGCACATCACCCCGCCGCGGGCACCTTCACGCAGCGGGCCATCCGGCCGGGGACCGGGCGGCGCGGCGCCGGGCCGACCTCGACCGCGCAGGCCGGCTCGGCCTCGGCGCAGCGGGGCTGGAAGGGGCAGGTGGTGGGGGCGACGTCCAGGCTCGGCGGCGCGCCGGGGATGGTGGTCAGCCGCTTGCCGCGCATGCCGGGATGCACGGTCGCACCCAGCAGGCCGCGCGGATAGGGATGCAGCGGGCCGCGCATCAGCGCATCCACCGGGCCTTCCTCGACCACCTTGCCGGCATACATGACGGCGACGCGATCGGCGATCTCGCCGGCGACGCCGAGGTCGTGGGTGACGAAGATCACCCCCATGCCCATCTGCTCCTGCAGCCGGCGCAGCAGCAGCAGGACCTGGATCTGCACGGTGGCGTCGAGCGCCGTGGTCGGCTCGTCGGCCAGCAGCAGCTTCGGCTTGCAGGCCAGCGCCACGGCGATCATGGCGCGCTGGCGGAGGCCGCCCGACAGCTCGTGCGGGTAGGCCGCCAGCCGCCGCTTGGCCGAGGGGATCTGCACCAGCTCCAGCAGTTCCAGCGCGCGGGCATCGGCGGCGGAGCGGGAGAGGCCCTCGTGCCGCTGCACCGTCTCGGCGATCTGCCGGCCGACGGTGAAGACCGGGTCGAGCGCGGTCATCGGCTCCTGGAAGATCATGGCGACGTCGCCGCCGCGGAAATCCTGCAGCTGGCCCTCGTTCATCGCCAGCACGTCTCGGCCGCCGACCTCGATGCTGCCGGTGACCTGGGCGAATCTCGGCAGCAGCCGCATCAGCGCGCGCATGGTGACGGACTTGCCGGAGCCGGACTCACCGAGGATGCAGAGCACCTCGCCGGCGGCAAGGTCGATGTCGACGCCGTTGACCGCATTGACGGTGCGGTCGCGGGTGACGAAGCGGACGCCGACGTCGCGCATCTTCACGAGGGGCACGGCGGCGGCGGCGGCAGTCACCTGACGTTCCAACACGTCGCTCATGCCGCCAGCCTCCCCGCCTTGCTGTGCCCGCTGCCGGGCGCCGCCATGTGGCAGGCGGCGAGATGCCCCTCGCCCAGGTCGGCGGCGATCGGCTTGCGGTCGGCGCAGACCGCCTCGGCATGCGGGCATCGCGTGCGGAAGCGGCAGCCGGAGGGCGGGTTGATCGGGTTCGGCGGGTCGCCGGTCAAGGGTGGTTCCATCCGCCGCTTGCCCGGGTCCATCGCCGGCCGGCTGGCCAGCAGGGCCTGCGTGTAGGGATGCGCCGGGCGGTCGTAGATGGCGTCCACCGGCCCCATCTCGGCGATCTCGCCCAGGTACATCACCAGCACGCGGTCGGAGATGTACTGCACCACGTTCAGGTCGTGGCTGATGAACAGGTAGGTGAGGCCGAACTTCTCCTTCAGGTCGACCAGCAGGTTCAGCACCTGCGCCTCGACCGACTTGTCGAGGGCGGAGACCGGCTCGTCCAGCAGCACCAGGCGCGGCTGCAGGGCAAGGGCGCGGGCGATGTTCACCCGCTGCCGCTGACCGCCCGAGAGCTCGTGCGGGTAGCGCCGGGCGAAGCTGGCAGGCGCCAGGCCGACGGCCGCCAGCATGTCGCGCGCCCGGGCGCGGGCCTCCCCGTCGGAGACGCCATGCACCTTGGGGGCGAAGGCGATGCTGTCCTCGATCGGCAGCCGCGGGTTCAGCGAGGCGTAGCTGTCCTGGAAGACCATCTGCACCTGGCGGCGGTAGTCCTTCAGCGACATCCCGCCGGTCTGGGCATGCTCGCCGACGCCTTCGCCGTCGAAGACCAGGCTGCCGGCATCGGGTGGCATCAGCTGCATCAGCAGCCGGGCGGTGGTGGACTTGCCGCAGCCGCTCTCGCCGACGATCCCCAAGGTCTCGCCCTTGCGGACCGCGAAGGAGACGCCGTCCACCGCGCGGACGGTGGCGACGGTGGCGCCGAAGATTCCTCCCTTGATGGGGAAATGCTTCTTCAGGTCCTGGACAAGCAGCAGGGGCTGGGCCGGGCCGCCGCGATCCGCGTGGGTGCTTGGGGCAGTGCTCATGCGACGCAGGTCAGCAAGGCGCATGCCATCCGCCTGCGGGAGTCGCAGGGCTTCGTCACGGCGGCATGCCCGCTTCCTGGGCAGCGCCCCTTCCCCGCCGCCCGCCCGCGCGCCATCTTCCGGCCAGACAGGACAGGGGGCGGCGATGCGGGCGATTTTCGTCATGATCAAATGCGAGATGGGCCAGGCCTATCGCGTGGCACGCGAGATGGCGGATGGAATCGACGCGTTGTCGGAGATGCACTCCACCTCGGGCCAGTACGATCTGATGGGGAAATTCTACCTGGAGCCAGACCAGGATATCGGCCTGTTCGTGGTGGAGACGCTGCAGACGGTGCCCGGGGTGAAGGACACCTACACGATCCAGACCTTCAACGCCTTCTCCGGCGCCGGGGCCTAGCCCGCGCCTCCGTTTCGCCACGGGCGCCGCACCGAGGCCGCGAAGGCGCCAAAGCCGTGCCTCGGCAGCCTGCCATGGTCCGGGACATTGGAGGTCCCAGACCATGCGTTCCCGCCTGCTCACCGCCGCCGGCCTGTCTGCTGCCCTGTTGCTGGGCGGCTGCCAGAACCCGAACGGCTCGACCGACTGGGGCAGCACGCTGCTGCTTGGCGCCGGCATCGGCACCGCGGCAGCCCTCATCGCCGGCGCGGCGTCGGACAACCATGGCTCGCACCGCTACGCCGGCGGCTATGGCGGCGGCCGGGGCGCCTACCAACGCGGCTACGGCGGAGGCTATCATCCCGGCTATGCCGGCGGGGGCTACGGCCGCGGGTATCCCCGCGGCTGGTAGGCGTCAGTCGAAGCCGAGGAACCCCGCCATCCCGCTGATCGGCGGCGCCGCCCGGAGCGCCGCGATATCGGGGACCGGCCGTGCCAGCGCGGCGTCGCCGGCAAAGGCTTCCTCCAGCGCCGCGGCCACGGCCAGGACGAAGGCATCGCCGCCGCGCGGCCCGACGATCTGCAGGCCGAAGGGCATCCCCTTCGAATCCCGCCCGACCGGCAGGCAGACCGCCGGATGACCGGCGAGCGTCACGTAATAGGCCAGGGCCAGCCAATGGACGTAGCTGTTGGTCGGCTGGCCGTCGATCTGGCTGGGATAGAGCTCGCGCCAGCCGCGCGGGCTGACGGTGATGGCCGGCGTTATCAGCACGTCGTGAGCCGCGAAGAAATCCTGGAAGCCGCGATAGAGCCGGGTCTGCGCCGTCGCGGCGCGGGCATAGTCCTCCAGGCTGTAGCGCAGCCCTTCCTCGACGTTGCCCCGGACGTTCGGGCCGACATCCTGCGGCCGGGTGCGGACCTTCTCCAGATGCGCGCCGAGGAAGGTGGCGGCGCGCAGCACCTGGAAGGCGTCGTCGGCGCCGGTGCAGTCGGGATGCGCCTCGCCGGCGGCGGCGAAGAGCGGCGCGGCGGCCGTGGCGACCTTGCGGAAGGCGTCGCGCACCACGCGCTCGACCGGCGCCTGGCCGAAATCCTCGGAGACCGCCAGCCGGAGGGAGGCGAGGTCGAGCCGCCGGACGGGATGGAACAGCGCCGCCTCGCCGCGCACCGGGCGGGCGTGCAGCGAATAGGCCAGCGGGTCGCGCGCATCGTCGGACGCCATGGCCGAGAGCAGCAGCGCGGTATCCGCCACGGTGCGCCCCATCGGCCCGAGCACGCCGAGGTTCGACCAGCCATGCGCCCGCTTCTCGGACGGCACCAGCCCGGCGCTGGGGCGGAAGCCGACGATGCCGCAGAAGGCCGCCGGGTTGCGCAAGCTGCCGCCCATGTCGGAGCCGGAGCAGAGCGGCGCCATGCCGGTCGCCAGCGCCACCGCCGAGCCGCCGGAGGAGCCGGCGGCCGAGAGCGTCGGGTCGAAGGGGTTGCCGGTCGCGCCATAGACCGCGTTGCGGGTATTGGCGCCGGCGCCGAATTCCGGCGTGTTGGTCTTGCCGAGGACGATGCCGCCGGCGGCACGGATGCTCGCCACCATGCCGCAGTCGCGCTCCGGCACCTGGTCGCGGAAGATCGGGCTGCCATAGGTGGTGCGGAGGCCGGCGGTCTCCTCCAGGTCCTTGATGCCGACCGGCAGGCCGTGCAGCGGCGGCAGGGTCTCGCCGCGCATCACCGCGGCCTCGGCCGCCCTGGCCGCGGCACGGGCCGCGGCGTCGTCCGTCGCCACCATGGCATTGACCGCCGGGTTCACCGCGGCGATGCGGCCGAGGCAGCTGTCCAGCAGCTCGACGGGCGAGAGCGCCTTGCGGCCGATCAGCCGGCGCGCCTCCAGCGCAGTGAGGTCGCAGGGCTCGGTCACGGGAGGGATTCCTTGCTGGTAGGGCGCGCGCATCCGCGATGCGAAGCCGATATCGGCCGGGCCATCCGCGACGCCGGTCGCCGCGCGAGGGCGGCGACCGGCGTCGCGGCTCAGAAGCCGAGCGCGAGGCCGTCCTTGCGCGGGTCGCTGCCGCCGACCAGGTTGCCGGCCTTGCGGTCGATCAGGATGGCCTGGCCGCCGCCATGCGGCTTGTCCACCAGCTTCACCTCGTGGCCGAGGCGGGACAGCCGGTCGATCACCGGGCCGGGGATGCCGTGCTCGAGCTCCACCGGCCCGCCGCCCGGCCCGGGGAAGAGCCGCGGGCAGTCGATCGCCTCCTGCACGTCGAGGCCGAATTCGAAGTGGTTGGACAGGAACAGGGTCTGCCCCATCGGCTGGAAATGCCCGCCCATCACGCCGTAGGGCATGATGGCTTCCCCGTCCTTCATCACCATGCCGGGGATGATGGTGTGCAGCGGGCGCTTGTTCGGGGCGATGCAGTTCACATGGCCTTCCTGCAGCCGGAAGCCGAAGCCGCGGTTGTGCAGCATGACGCCCGACTTCTCGGCCAGGATGCCCGAGCCGAAGGACTGGAACAGGCTGTTGATGAAGGAACAGGCATTGCCGTCGGCATCCACCACGCAGAGGTAGACGGTGTCCTTGTGGCGCGCGAGGTCGCTCTCGCCGGCGGGGGGCATCTGCGCCATCACCCGGTCGTCGCGGATCAGGCCGCGCAGCGCCGCCAGGTAGGCGGGATCGGTCAGCTTCTCCACCGGCACGTCCACCTGGGAGGGGTCGGCGAGGAAGGCGTCGCGGTCGCGGTAGACCAGCCGCGCGGCTTCGATATGACGGTGGTAGCGCTCGGCGCTGACCGGGCCCTGCTCCGGCGTCTCGAAGCCGCCCAGGATGCCGAGCAGCTGCAGCACATGCAGGCCGCTGCCGTTCGGCGGGCACTGGTAGACCTCCATGCCGCGCCAGGAGGCCTTGATCGGCTCGACGAATTCGGCCATCCGCAGGGCGTTGGCGAAGTCTTCCTCGGTGTGCAGGCCGCCGAGGGCGCGCAAGGTCGCCACCATGTCGGCGGCGATCTCGCCCTCGTAGAAGGCCCGGGCGCCGCGCGCGGCGATGGCGCGCAGCGTCCTGCCCAGCTCCGGCTGGACGAAGCGGTGGCCGATGCCGGGCGCCATGCCATCGACCAGGAAGCGGCGCGAGGCGGCCTCGTTGCCGCGCAGCTTGTCGGCGGCGTCCTGCCAGTCGAGTGCGACCCGGGCATGCACCGGCCAGCCTTCCTCGGCGCAGCGGATGGCCGGGGCCAGCAGCTCACCCAGCGGCTTGCGGCCATGGGTGCTGTTCAGCAGTTCCCAGGCCGAGATGGCGCCGGGGATGGTGACCACATGCGGGTCGGTGTTGACCAGCTTGCTGACCTGGCGGGAGCGCAGGGCCTCGGGCGTCGAGGCCGCAGGGGCCCGGCCGCTGCCGTTGATCGCAACGACGCGGCCGGTGCCGGCCGGGGCAAAGAGGCAGAAGCAGTCGCCGCCGATCCCGGTGCTCTGCGGCTCGACCACCGCCAGCACGGCGGCGGCGGCGATGGCGGCGTCCAGCGCGTTGCCGCCCTGCCGCAGGACTTCCAGCGCGGTGAAGGTGGCGATCGGCATCGAGGTGGCGGCCATGCCGGCGGTGCCGTAGACGGCGCTGCGGCCGGGGGCGTGGAAGTCGCGCTTCATCGTGTCGTCCGTTCTTCTTGTCTTGGTATCGGGAGACGCCGGCGGCCTCCCGGGGATGCCTGCCTGTCGCATGGTCCCCGGCCGGCAGCAACCCACCCCTTCCCTGGCGCCCCCCCGAAGGTCTATGCCAGCGGCATGGCGGACACGATCAGCTTCGGCGACTTCGACAAGGTCGACATCCGGGTCGGCACCATCATCGATGCCCAACCCTTCCCGGAGGCGCGCAAGCCGGCGATAAGGCTCTGGGTCGATTTCGGCGCGCCGCTCGGGGTGAAGCAGTCCTCGGCGCAGATCACCGTGCACTACCCCTGCGACCGGCTGATCGGCCGGCAGGTGATGGCGGTGGTGAACTTCCCGCCACGGCAGATCGGCCCTTTCACCAGCGAGGTGCTGGTGCTGGGCGTGCCGGACGAGAACGGCGCGGTGGTGCTGGTCAAGCCCGACCTGAAGGTGCCGGACGGAGGAAAGCTGTTCTGACCCAGACCCCCCGCTACTACACCGTCAGCTGGGACCAGCTGCACCGCGACAGCAAGGCGCTGGCCTGGCGGCTGAACGACCGCGGCCCCTGGCGGGGCATCGTCGCCATCACCCGCGGCGGGCTCATCCCGGCCGCGATCGTGGCGCGGGAGCTGGAAGCCCGGCTGATCGACACCGTCTCCGTCGTCACCTACCAGGACGAGGCGCGCGGCATGCCGCAGGTCATCAAGCCGCCGACCGCGGCAGGCGACGGCGAGGGCTGGCTGCTGGTCGACGACCTGGTGGATACCGGAACGACCGCCAGGGTGGTCCGCGCCCTGCTGCCGAAGGCGCATTTCGCCACGGTCTATGCCAAGCCGAAGGGCCGGCCGCTGGTCGACACCTTCATCACGGAAGTCAGCCAGGACACCTGGATCCTGTTCCCCTGGGACACCGAGGCGCAGTTCATCGCGCCGATCGCCCGCAGCACGGCGGCGAAATAGCCGGGGCCGGCGCTAGCCGGCGCCCGCGACCACCGTCTCCTCCCGGATCGCCAGCACCTTGTCGACCCGCCTGCCGTCCATGTCGACGATCTCGAAGCGCCAGCCGGCCCAGACGATCCGGTCGCCCTCCTTCGGCACCCGCCGCAGCAGCGCCAGCATCAGCCCCGCCACCGTGTGGTAGGTGCCCTGGTAGGGCAGCATCGGCAGGTCGAGCTGCGCCCGCAACTCGTCGCTCGGCATGCTGCCATCCAGCAGCAGGCTGCCATCGGCGCGCGTGACCGCCTCGCCCGGCTTCTCAGGCTCATCCGGCGGGCCGAGCTCGCCGATGATCGCCTCCAGCAGGTCGGAGGTCGTCACCACCCCCTCGAAGCTGCCGTACTCGTCGAGCACCACGGCGATGCCGACCGGATCGTGCCGCATGCGCTCCAGCGCGTCGATCGCCGGCAGGCTGTCCGGCAGCACCAGCGGCTGGCGCTGCACCGCGGCGACCGACAGCGGCGCGCCGCCCAGCACCTGGTCCAGCAGGTCCTTGGTCGCCACCACGCCCACCACGTTGTCGATCCGCCGGTCGGCGACCACGAAGCGGGTGACGGTATGCGCCTTCAGCGTCGCCACCACCTCCTCCGGCGTCGCGCTGCGGTCGATCCAGGCCACGTCGTTGCGCGGCGTCATCAGCGCGCGCACCGGCTTGTCGGCCAGCCGCAGCACGCGCTCGATCATGTAGCGCTCCTCGTGTTCCAGCGCGCCGGCCTGGGCGCCCTCGGCGACCACCGCCTTGACTTCCTCCTCGGTCACCGACTGGTCCTGCGGCATGTGGGCCCCGAACAGCCGCAGCACGAGCGAGGAGGACCGCGACAGCACCCAGACCACCGGCGCCGTGTAGCGGGCCAGCCAGGCCATCGGCCGCGCCACCGCCACGGCGAAGCGTTCCGGGTCGCGCAGCGCGAGCTGCTTGGGCACCAGCTCGCCGAGGATCAGGTTGGCATAGGCGATGGCGACCACCACCAGGACGAAGCCGGCCTCGCTGGCGAAGGGCGCGACCCCAGGGATCCGCGCCAGCGCCTCCCCCAGCGGCCCGGCGAGCTGGGCACCGCCGAAGACGCCGGCCAGGATGCCGACCAGGCTGATGCCGACCTGAACCGTCGGCAGGAAGCGCTGCGGGTCCTCGGCCAGGGAGAGGGCGGCGGCGGCGCCGAGGCTGCCGCGGCGTTCCATCGCCATCAGCCGGCCGCGCCGGGCCGAGACGATGGCCAGTTCGCTCATGGCGAAGACGCCGTTGAGCAGCACCAGCACCAGGAGCACCCCGATCTCGAGCCAGATTCCCATGCGCATCCCCGTTCCAGCGCGGGTTCTACGCCCGCGCGGGGCCGGACGGTAGCGGCGGCGGGGTTGCGCCCCGGCACGTTCCGACGATCTCATCGGCGATGGACCAACCGCTCCCCCGCCCCACCCTCTGGCTCGGCCTGGCCGGGCTGCTGCCCTTCCTCGGCACCGCCCTGCTGGCCTGGACCGCGCCGCCCGACTGGCGCGGCGTCGCCTTGCATGCGCTGGCCGCCTATGGCGCGGTGATCCTCAGCTTCCTCGGCGCGGTGCATTGGGGCCTGGCGCTGCGCGCCCCCCCGGCGGAGGCCGGCGCCACGGCGCCACGGCGCCGCGGCTGGGGCTCGGGGTACTGCCGTCCCTGGTCGCCTGGGTGGCGCTGCTGTTGCCGCCGCTGCCGGGGCTGACGCTGCTGGCGACGGGCATCCTCGGCACCGCGCTGGTGGAGAGCTGGGCCGCGCGGCGCGGGCTGGTGCCGCCGGCCTATCTCCGGCTGCGCTGGATCCTGAGCCTCGGCGCCGCGCTCAGCCTGCTGGTCGGCGCCGCGGCCCCGCCTGCGTGATTGACGGGCATGTGCATTGGTCCATTATCATGGGACGTTTACAAAAAATTAGACATTCCTGGACGCCGCAGCATGACAGAGAACGCCGCCAGCCTCTTCGCCTTCCCCGCCCGCGAGGACGACCGCCTGCGCCTCGCTTTGCGTGGCCTGGTCACCGCGCTGGAGGCGCAGGGCGAGGCCGTCGCCGCCCTGCGCGGCGAACTGGCCGGCCTGGCGGGCAGCATGCAGGCGCTCGACTCGTCCTTCACGACCTATCGGGCGGAGCTGGACACCACCGCGACCGCGGCCCGCCAGGCCGGGGCGGAAGCGCGGCTGCTGGAGCGCACCGCCGAGGACTGGCTCTCCGCCACGCGGGTCTGATCGGCCGGGGCCCTGGCCCCGCGCCGCCCTTCGCCGCAGGATGCGGGCCCCGAGGGAGGCACGCCATGACCCATCCGCTGATTCCCGAACTGCGCCGGGCCCGCGTGGTGCCGGTGGTCCGCACCTCCACCGCGGCGCTTGCCGGCACCGCCTGCGCCTGGTTGCGGGAGGCGGGGATGAGTATCCTCGAGATCACCCTGACCATCCCCGACGCGCTGCCGCTGATCCGCGAGCTTGCGGCCGAGCCGGGCCTGTTGATCGGCGCCGGCACGGTGCCGGATGCACGGATGGCGGAGGCCTGCCTGGATGCCGGCGCGAAATTCCTGGTGACGCCCTGGACCGATCCGGCGGTGATCCGGGTGGCGCGGGAGGCCGGGGCCTGCGCCATGCCGGGCGCCATGACACCGACGGAGATCCGCGCCGCGCTGGCCGCCGGCGCCGACGTGGTGAAGATCTTCCCGGCCAGCTCGGCCGGCGGCCCGGCGCATGTCAAGGCGATCCGCGCGGTGTTTCCGGATGCGGTCTTCTGCCCGACCGGCGGCGTCGATGCGGCCAATGCCCCGGCCTACCTGGCGGCCGGCGCTGCCTTCGTCGGCATCGGCGGCAAGCTGGTCGACGAGGCGCGGATCGCCGCCGGCGACAAGGCGGCGATCCAGCGCGCGGCGCGCGACGCGCTCGGCCTGATGCAGGCCTGACGCCGATGCCGGAATTGCTCTGCATGGGTGAGCCCATGCTGGAACTCAACCGCCAGGCGCCCGGCCCGGACGGGCGCGCGCTGTACCTGGAAGGCCATGGCGGCGACACCAGCAATGCCGCCATTTGCGCCGCACGGCAGGGGGCGGCCGTGGGTTACGTCACGGCCATCGGCCAGGACCGGCCGGGCGACAGCTTCATGGGGCTCTGGGCAACGGAGGGCGTGGATACGTCCACCGTCATCCGCGACCCGGAGGCGCCGACCGCGCTCTATGTCGTCACGCATGATGCGGGCGGCCATGCCTTCACCTTCTACCGCAGCAACAGCGCCGCCAGCCGCTACGCCCCGCGCGACGTGCCTGAGGACGCGATCCGCGCCGCCCGCGTCCTGCATGTCTCGGGGATCAGCCAGGCGATCTCGACCAGCGCCTGCGACGCGGTCTTCCACGCCATCGCGGTGGCCAAGGCGGCCGGGGTGAAGGTCTCCTACGACACCAACCTGCGCCTCGCGCTCTGGCCGCCGGCGCGGGCGGCGGCGGTGATTCATGCGGCGATCGCCGCGGCCGACATCGCCCTGCCCTCGCTGGACGATGCCCGGGTGCTGACCGGGCTGGAGGCGCCGGAGGCGATCGCCGAGTTCTACCTCCGCCTCGGCTGCCCGATCGTGCTGCTGAAGCAGGGCAAGGACGGCGTGCTGGTGGCCACCACCGAGGGCGGCCGGACGCTGATCCCGCCCTGCCGGGTCGAGGCGGTGGATGCGACCGGGGCGGGTGACGCCTTCGCCGGCGCGCTGCTGGCCCGCCTGCTGGCGGGCGACGATCCGATCACCGCCGCGACCTATGCGAATGCATGTGCCGCGCTGTCGACCACCGGTTATGGCGCGGTGGCGCCGCTGCCGCGGCCGGACGCGGTGCGGGCCCTGCTGCAGGCCTCGGCGCGGTAGGCGGCACGTTTACTCCGCCGGCCTTCCGGCGGTATCGATGCGGGATGCGCCACGGCTCCCTGCTGCTGCTGCTCCTGCTGCTCGCCTGCACCGCGGACCCACCGTCGGTGGCGCCGGCCTACGACCTTGACGAATTGACCACCAAGGCACCCGAGATCGGCGGCTTGGTGCGGGCGGCGCAGCTTTGCGGCCTGGCGCTGTCGCAGCCGGCGCAGGAACGGGCGGCGCGGATCGAGGAAGCGGCGCTGGAGGTGCAGCGGCATCGTGGCGGCACTCAGGCGCGGGACGCCCTGCTGCACGACATGGCGCCACCGCAGCTGGACCCGGCGCAGCGCGTCCACGACCGCGCCGGCTGGTGCATGGAAAGGCGTCCGGCGGTGCAGCAGATGGACGGCATGCTGAACAGCGCCGAAGGCACCGCCCTGGTGCAGCGGGCGGAGGCGGCGCAGGCCAGCCTGCGCTAGGGCGCGATGCGTTCGGCTTCGCTCACGCATCACGCTCTGGCGTCTGCCGGGTCGCGCGATTCAGGCTTTTCGGCGATGCCGCCTCAAGCCATCGCGCTTTAGCGGTTGGCCCCCGGCCGCAGCCGCAGCCCCGGCCGCAGCTTGGTGAAGGGCAGCACGGCCGGGTCCGCCACCACCGGGCCGGGTGCGGCCACCACGATCACCGTTTCGGCGATCGGCTGGAAATGCGCGCGGAAATGCACGCTCGACTTCAACGCGAGGATCTTCTGCGCGGCGGGCTCGACGCCGATATGGGTGAACAGCGCCTGGTCCAGCGCCTGCATCTTCCGCGTCACCACGATGACGCGGACGCCGGAGGCGCTTGCGTCCGGCGCGCCTTGCGGCGCGACGCGGACCAGCGCGGTGGGGCCGAGATCGACCGGGTTGCCCTTCGACATCGGCCCGGTGCCGGTGAAGCGGCCATCGGTCAGCGCCTCCACCACGGCGGTGACGGCGAGCGGCGCGCCGTCGCTCTTGCCGCCGAGCGACAGCTGCAGGGTCGCGCCGAGTCCCGCCGCATGGCAGGCGGCGGCATTCTCGGCATCGTTGATCAGGCCGAGCACGGCGCCCTGCGCATCCTGGCGGATCAGCTCGGCCAGCAGGCCGGTGGTGTCGCCATGCCCGCCGCCGCCGGGATTGTCCTGCGTATCGGCCATGACCACTGGCTTCGCCGCGCCCCGCGCGAGGGCGATCGCCTGCGCCACGCCCTCGGCCGCCGGGGCGACGCCGCCGGCGAAGTCGGGCTCGTGCGCGTCCATGTAGGCCTTCAGCCCGGCGACGGCGGCATCGGCCGCTTCTTGCGTCTCGGCATAGCCGGCGACGGCGACGCCGCAGCCGGGGAAGTCGGCATAGGGGAAGCCGAAGCAGAAGGCGAGCTCGGCGCAGCCGTGCGCGGCCTCCAGCCGGGCACGTTCCTCCAGCGCCAGCGACATCGGCGGCACCATGGTGCATTGCATGGTCAGCGGGATCAGGAAGTCGATCTCGGCGAAGGCGCGTGCCCAGGGGCGGCCGCGCCGGATGCGTTCCAGCAGCAGCCGCGTCGCCTGCGCGCCGGCCGGCTTCATGTCCACGTGGGGGTAGGTCCGGTAGGGCACCAGCGCATCCGCCAGCGCCACCATCTGCCGCGTCTTGTTGGCATGCGGGTCGAGGCTGACGGTCAGCGGCAGGTCCGGCCCGACCACGGCGCGGACCCGGCGCAGCAGCTCGCCCTCGGCATCGTCGAAGCCGACCGCGACCATGGCGCCATGCAGCTCGAGGAAGATGCCGTCGAGCGGGCCTTCCTCCAGCGCATCCGACAGCGCGCCGACCAGCAACGCGGCGATGCGCTCGAAGGCCTCGGCCGTGACGGGTCCCGCCGGATTGGCAAAGCACCAGGTCAGCGGGACGATGGTGGCGCCCGCCGCCTCCAGCACCTCAATCGCGCCGGCGCAGGGGACCGAGGTCGGGCGCATCGTCTCGACCATGGTCGCCGGGCGCTGCAGCCCGGGGAAGCCGCCGGGGTGGAGGAATTCGCGCCAGCCGGTCTGCAGCGGGGCGAAGGAATGGCTCTCGTGCTGAAAGCCGCCGATGGCGATGCGCATGGGCTCAGGCCTTTGCGTTTGCAGTGGCGATCACCGCATCGGCCAGCACCTGCAGGCCGGCGGTGGCCCATTCGGGCGTGATGCTCTCGGCCTCGTTGTGGCTCAGCCCGCCATGGCAGGGGGTGAAGATCATCACCGAGGGCACCTTGCGCGCCATGTAGACCGCGTCATGGCCGATCGCCGTCGGCATGTCCCGCCATGTCAGCCCGCGCGCCCTGGCGGAATCGCGCGCCCGTTCGACCAGCGCCGCGTCGAAGGGCGTGTGCGGCGAATACCAGAAGGGCGTGACGGTGGCCGTGACCTTCCGCGCCGCGGAAATCTCGGCCGCCCGCGCGGTCAGCGCCGCGCCCATGCGGGCCAGGGCATCCGGGTCGCTGTGGCGGAAGTCGACGCTGAAGAAGACCCGGCTGGGGGCGACGTTGCGGCTGGACGGATAGACCTCGACCACGCCGACCGTGCCGCGGCCCGGCTCGCCGGACGGTGCCAGCGTCGTCAGCGCGATCGCCTCGACGGCGGCGATCAGCGGCGCCGCCGCCATCATCGCGTCGCGCCGGCCGGCCATTGGCGAGCCGCCATGCGCGTCCTCGCCCTCCACCACCACCTCGAACCAGTGCTGCGCCAGGGCATGGGTGACGATGCCGACATCGAGCCCGGCATCCTCCAGCAGCTTGCCCTGTTCGATGTGCAGTTCCAGGTAGGCGGCGCAGCGCTGCAGCTCGGCCGGGTCGGCCTCGCCCTGCCAGCCGATGCGCTGCAGCTCCTCGCCGAAGACCGCGCCGGCCTGGTCGCGCTTGGCCAGGATCTCGGCCTCGGTGAAGAGCCCCATGGCGGCGCCGCTGCCCATCATCGGCGGGGAGAAGCGGGCGCCTTCCTCGTTCGTCCAGTTGATCAGCAGCAGCGGCGCCTCGGTCTCGGCGCCGGCCTCGTGCAGCGCCCGCATCACCTCGAGCCCCGCAAGCACGCCGAGCACGCCGTCGAACTTGCCCCCGGTGGGCTGGGTATCCAGGTGGCTGCCGAAGGCGACCGGGGCGCGGGTGGGGTCCCTCCCCTCCCGCCGGAACACCATGTTGCCGAGCCGGTCGACGCTGAGCGTCAGGCCGCAGGCCTCGCCCCAGCGCTGGAACAGGGCACGGCCCTCGGCATCCACGTCGGTCAGGGTCTGGCGGTTGCTGCCGCCCTTCGGCGTGCCGCCGATCCTCGCCATCTCCATCAGGCTGTCCCACAGCCTCGTGCCGGACAGCGGCAGGTTGTTCGCGCTCATCTCGCCTCAGACCCTCTCCACCCCGCACCATTCGGCCATGGTGAGCGCGATGGTGCGGGTGATGCCATGCATGCTGTCCAGGCCGACATTCTCGTCGATGCCGTGGATATCGACCGCGTCGGGCCCGAAGCAGGCGACCGGCGTGTCCTGGTAGAGCGCGAAGAACCGGCCATCGGTCAGGCCGGTCGCCGGGTAGTCGCGCAGGCTCCCGCCGGTGGCCTCGGTGTAGCTGCGGCGGGCGAGCTGCACGATCCCGGCCCCGGTGTCGAAGACGCAGGGATCGGCCATGAAGCCCTTGAATTCCAGCTTCACCTGCGCGCCGCGCAGGCGTTCATGCCGCTTCGCCTGCTCGACGATGCGTTCGACATCCGCCTTCGTCTGCGCCGCAGTATAGCCCATCATCACGCCGATCCGCAGGCCGATGCGGCAGCGGGTGGCGACCGAGGAATTCCACTCGCCGCCCTCGATGGTGCCGAGGTTGACGTTGACCGGGTGGTTCACCCCGCGGAAGGCCGGGTGGATGCGCGAGCCGTCGTTCATCTCGCGCTCGTAGTCCTTGAAGGCGGCGCCGATGATCTGCGCCGCCTCGATCGCATTCAGCCCGGCCTGCATGTCGCGCACATGCGCCGGCCTTCCGCTGACCGTCACCCAGGCCCAGACCACGCCGACCTCGGCGGTATAGAGCGCATCCAGCCCCGGCCCGGGTTCCGGGATGATCACCGCATCGGCCTTCGGCATCGCCAGCATGCAGGCCAGCGCGCCGTTGCCGCTGCATTCCTCCTCGATCACCGACTGCATCTGCACCTCGGCCGCCGGCTGCAGCCCGGCCAGCTGCATCGCCTTGAAGGCCGCCAGGTAGCTGACGATCCCGGCCTTCATGTCGCCGGCGCCGCGGCCATACATGCGGCCGTCGCGGATGGCGGGCTCGTAGGGCGGCGTCTCCCACATGTCGGCCGCTCCTTCCGGCACCACGTCGACATGGCCCTGCAGCACCAGGCTGCGGCCGGCGCGCGCCTTCGGCCGGTGCAGCGCGACGACGTTGTCGCGGCCGGCATAGCCGATCAGCGGCGGGGAGAAGCCGGGATGCCCGGCCAGCTGTTCCGGCACCGTCGGCACCCGGCGCGGTTCCAGCCCCAGCCCCGCATACAGCCGCGCCATCTCCTCCAGCGCCGATTGCTCCTGGCCCAGCACCGAGGGACAGCGCACCAGCCCTTCCAAGGTCGTCACCGACCAGTCCCGCAGCGCATCGACCGCGTCGAGGATGGCGCGGCGGGCGCCGGGATCGAGGCTTTGGGTCATGCGGGCTCCATGTTGCGGCGCGGCAGTGCAGCCCAGCGGCCGCGGCCTGTCCAGCCATCCGGCGCATGGACAAGCCCCACGCCGCTGCTAGCCTCGCCGTCATGCGCGCCTTCCATCACCCCGACCAAGCCCGGCACACGCCGCGCTTCTTCCTGACCCGCGGCGAGGTCCGCCCGAATTTCGAGGTGCCGGAACGTGCCGCCTCGCTGCTGGCCGGGCTGGACGCGCTGCGCATCCTGCCGGAGATCGCCGCCCCCGCCGACCGTGCCGCGCTGGGCCGCATCCATGCGCCCGATTATGTCGAGTTCCTCGCCACCGCCGCTGCGGCCTGGGCGGCGCTGCCGAATGGCGGGCCGGAAGTGGTGGCGAATATCCATCCGGCGCCCGAGATGCTCGCCCATGGCGCCCGCGCCGGCGACCACGTCATCGGACGGGCCGGCTGGTACACCGCCGATGCCGCCTGCCCGATCGGCCCCGGCACCTGGGAGGCGAGCCTTGCCGCCGCCGGCGTCGCGCTGGCCGCGGCGGCCGAGGCCGCCGCCGGCCGCAGCGCCTATGCGCTCTGCCGCCCGCCCGGCCACCACGCCTATGCCGCCCGCGCCGGCGGCCATTGCTACATCAACAACGCCGCGCTGGCGGTGGAGGCGCTGCGGTCGGCCGGGGCGAAGCGCGTCGCCACGCTCGACATCGACAGCCACCACGGCAACGGCACCCAGGGCATCTTCTGGGAGCGGGACGACGTGCTGACCGTCTCGGTCCATGGCGACCCGACCCGCTACTACCCCTGGTATGTCGGCCATGCGGCGGAACGCGGCGCCGGGCCCGGCGAGGGCCGCAACGTCAACATGCCGCTGGCGATCGGCAGCGGCGATGCGGTGTGGCTCGAGGCCGTGACGCGCGGCGTCCAGGCAGCGCGCGAATTCGGCGCCGAGGCGCTGGTCGTCTCGCTCGGCTTCGATGCCTCGGAGCACGAGCCGCTGAACGCGCTGAACGTCACCGCGGACGGCTTCGCCCGGGCCGGCGCGCTGATCGCCGGCCTCGGCCTGCCGAGCGCGCTCATCCAGGAAGGCGGCTACAACATCGACCTGCTCGGCAGCCTGCTGCAGCGGTTCCTCACCGGCTGGAGCGAGGCATGAACGACATCCACGCGGCGACGCTTTGCCTCGATTCGCATATCGACATCCGCTGGCCGGATCCGCCGGACCCGCTGGCCGAATCCACCATGCGGGTCGACTTCCCGAAGATGGCGCGCGGCGGGCTGAATGCCGCGATCTTCATCGCCTATGTCGGCCAGGGCAAGCGCGACGCCGCCGGGCATGAGGCCGCCGCTGCCCGCACCGAGGCCATGCTGCGCCACATCCGCGCGCGGGCCGATGGCGAGGCGCGCCGCTTCTGCGCCACGGCCGACGCGCTGGAGGCCTGCTTCGCCGCCGGCGCGCTGGCGGTGATGTCGGCGGTCGAGAATGGCTACGCGATGGGCCATGACCTGACGGCGCCGGCCCGCTGGAAGGCGCTCGGCGCCTGCTACCTGACGCTGACGCATGACGGCCACAACGACCTGTCCGACAGCGCCCGCCCGCGCCCGCAGCTGGGCGACGGGCCGGAGGAACATGGCGGGCTCTCCCCGCTCGGCCGGGCCGCGATCGGCGCGCTGAACCGGGCGGGCATGCTGGTCGATGTCAGCCATGTCTCGAAGAACGGCATGCTGCAGGCGGCCGAGGTGTCGCGCACGCCGATCGTCGCGACGCATACCGCCTGCCGCGCGCTCTGCGACCATCCGCGCGGCATCGACGACGAGCAGCTGGACGCGCTGCGCGCGGTCGGCGGCCTGGCGCAGATCACCGCGATGCCCTCCTTCCTTCGCAAGGTGCCCGACGGCCAGCGCAACCCGGCCAGCGTCGAGGACATGGCCGACCATGTCGACCACGCCGTCGCCCGGATCGGGGTCGAGCATGTCGGCGTCTCCTCCGACTTCGACGGCGGCGGGGCGGTTGAAGGCTGGCAGAATGCGGCCGAGACGGCCGGGCTGACCACGGCGCTGCTGCGGCGCGGCTATGGCGCGCGGGAACTTGGGATGCTCTGGTCGGGCAACTTCATCCGGCTGCTGCGCCAGGCGGAAGCCGCCGCTGGGTAGCGCCCGACAGTTCGTTTTGCGATAGCATTGTCTTGTTGCGGACGGAACGCGGGCTCGGCATGGTCCCAACCCATGACGATCGCCCGAGTCGCCAGCTTCGCCTTCGCCGGCATCGACGCCCAGCCGGTCGAGGTGCAGGTGCAGATCGCCGCGGGGCTGCCGGCCTTCCTGGTCGTCGGCCTGCCCGACAAGGCGGTGGGCGAAAGCCGCGAAAGGGTGCGCGCGGCGCTCGCGGGCCTTGGCCTGTCGCTGCCGCCCAAACGTGTCCTGGTCAACCTGGCGCCGGCCGACATCACCAAGGAAGGCAGCCATTTCGACCTGCCCATCGCGCTCGCGGTGCTGGCGGCGATGGACGTGCTGCCGCGCGAGGAGCTGGCCGGCTATGCCGCGCTTGGCGAGTTGGCCCTGGACGGCGGGATCAACCCGGTGGCCGGCGTGCTGCCGGCCGCGCTCGGCGCCTCCGGCCGGGACCTCGGGCTCATATGCCCGGCGGCGCAGGGCAGCGAAGCCGCCTGGGCCGGGCGGATCGAGGTGCTGGCGGCGCCCGACCTGCTCGCCCTGATGAACCATTTCCGCGGCACCCAGGTGCTGACCCCGCCCGAGCCGCCGACGCCGGACACCACGCCCTGGCAGGGCCCCTGCCTGTCGGAGGTGAAGGGGCAGGAAAGCGCCAAGCGGGCGCTGGAAGTGGCGGCGGCCGGCGGCCACAACCTGCTGATGATCGGCCCGCCCGGGGCCGGGAAATCCATGCTCGCCGCCCGCCTGCCCGGCCTGCTGCCGGACCTGACGCCGCAGGAGGCGCTGGAGGTCAGCCTGGTCCATTCCATCGCCGGGCTGCTGCGCGGCGGCCGCCTGGTCACCCGGCCGCCCTTCCGCGAGCCGCACCACTCCGCCAGCCAGGCGGCATTGATTGGCGGCGGCAACCGCGCCAGGCCGGGCGAGATCAGCCTGGCGCATAACGGCGTGCTCTTCCTCGACGAATGGCCGGAATTCCCCCGCCCGGCGCTCGAGGCGCTGCGTCAGCCGATGGAGACCGGCCGCGCCAGCATCAGCCGCGCCAACCACCACGTCACCTACCCCGCGCGCTTCCAATGCATCGCGGCGATGAACCCCTGCCGCTGCGGCTATCTCGGCGACGCGCCGCGCGAATGCGGCCGGGCGCCGCGTTGCGGCGAGGACTACCAGATGCGGCTCTCCGGCCCTCTGCTCGACCGCATGGACCTGGCGATAGAGGTCATGCCGGTGCCGCCGGCGGAGCTGGCCCGCGCGCCGACCGGCGAGACGACGGCAGTGGTCGCCGCCCGCATCCGCGCCGCGCGGGACCGCCAGCGCGTCCGCTATGGCGTGGACGGCCCGCGCTGCAACGCCGTCGCCGAGGGCCAGGCGCTGGAACGCCTGCTGCAGGCCGATGCCCCGGCCCGCCAGCTGGCCGAGCAGGCGGCCGACCGGCTGGGGCTGTCCGCACGCGGCTACACCCGCACGCTCCGCGTCGCCCGCACCATCGCCGACCTCGCCGGCAGCGCGCCAGTGCAGCGCGTGCATGTGGCGGAGGCGCTGGCCTTCCGGCACCGCGGCGGGGCCCGCGTCCAGGCGGCCTAGAGTCTTGTCGTGTGATTCACGTCTTTCGGTGAGTCCACCTCGGACGATCACGCTCTAGCCGCGCGCCTCGGCCCGCCGCTACAAGGGCGGGCCGTCCGAGGGGAGCGCGATGATCCGCCTGGTCCTGCTGCTCCTGATCCTCGCCGTGCCCGCGCGGGCGCAGCGCCAGATGGTGGTCGCCGCGCATCCGCTGGCCGCCGAGGCCGGCATGGCCATGCTGCGCGCCGGCGGCACCGCGCTGGATGCGGCCATCGCCACCCAGGCCATGCTGGCGGTGGTCGAGCCGCAGGCCTCGGGTCTCGCCGGCGGTGCGCTGCTGCTGCACTGGGATGCCGCGGCGCGGCACCTGGCCGCCTGGGACGGGCGGGAGGCGGCGCCGGCCGCGGCCTCGTCCACGCTGTTCCTGCGCGACGGCCAGCCGATGCCCTTCCTCGAGGCTGCTGTCGGCGGCCGCGCGGTCGGCGTGCCCGGCGTCATGCGCATGCTGGAAGCCGCGCACCGGGAGCAGGGAAAGCTGCCCTGGGCGCAGCTCCTCGCCCCCGCCATCGCGGTGGCGGAGGCCGGCTTCCCGGTCTCGGCGCGCCTCGCCGCGCAGATCGCCGCCGATGCGGAACGGCTGGGGCGCGACCCGCAGGCACGCGCCCTGCTGCTGCCCGGCGGCAGGCCGCTGGCCGAGGCGGCGCCGCTGCGCAACCCGGCACTGGCCGCGACGCTGCGCGCGCTCGCCGAGCAGGGGGCGGACGCGATGCATCGCGGCCCGATCGCGGCCGACATCGCCACCGCGGTGCGGGCGCATGCCAATGCCGGCTTCATGACCACCGACGACCTGGCCGGCTACGAACCCCGCCGGCGGGAGGCGGTCTGCGCGCCTTACCGGGTCTGGACGCTCTGCGGCTTCCCGCCGCCGAGCTCGGGTGGCGTCGCGGTGCTGCAGATCATGGCGCTGCTCGGCCACCAGGACATGGCGGTGCTCGACCCGCGCGGCACGCCCTCCGAGACGCGGGTGCTGGATGCGGCGCATCTGCTGGGCGAGGCCGGGCGGATCGCCTTCGCCGACCGCAACCGGTACCTGGCCGATGCCGACCAGGTGGCGGTGCCGCTGCGCGGCTTGCTCGACCCGGCCTATCTGACCGTGCGGGCGCAGCTGATCGACCGCGACAGGGCACTTGCCGCGCCGCGCGCCGGCAACCCGCCCTGGTCGGGCGGCGCGGCGCTGGCTTCCCAGCCGCCGCAACCTGAGAACGGCACCAGCCACCTCTCGATTATCGACACCGCCGGCAATGTTTTGGCGATGACCAGCACGATCGAGGATGTCTTCGGCGCCCGGATGATGGTGCGCGGCATGCTGCTGAACAACGAGCTGACCGACTTCTCCTTCCTGCCGGAGATCGACGGCCGGCCGGTGGCGAACCGCGTGGCTCCGGGCAAGCGGCCGCGCTCCTCGATGTCGCCGACCATCGTCTTCGGCGCGGACGGGCTGCCGGCCGCGGTGCTGGGGTCGGCCGGCGGGGTCCGCATCATCGGCCATGTGGCCCAGACCCTGGTGGCGATGCTGGACTGGGGGATGGACCCGCAGGCCGCGGTCGCCCTGCCGCGGCTCGGCGCGGCGAACGAACGGATCGAACTGGAGGCCGGCACCGCCGCCGCCGCCCTGGCCCCGGCCCTGGAGGCGCGCGGCTTCCCGGTGGCGCTGCGCACCATGACCAGCGGGCTGCACGCCATCCGGGTGCTGCGCGGCGCGGACGGGGTCCGGCTGCTGGGCGGCGCCGACCCGCGGCGCGACGGGGTCGCGCTCGGCGAATAGGTCACTTCCGCGCTTGGGGATGATTTTGCGGTCGCCATCCGGCGCGGCCGATGTTGAAGCCTCTCAGCCTCACCGCCAGGAGTCCCGCATGACCCGCCTCGCCATCCTCGCCGCCGCCCTGGCCTTTCCCTGCGCCGCCCTGGCGCAGGAGACCAAGGAGATCGGCCATGTGAACACCGCGCTGACCAATCTTGGCCTGACCCGCAGCCACCAGATCGTCATCGAGCGGTTCGACGACCCGAAGGTCGAGGGCGTGTCCTGCTACATCGCCCAGGCCCGCACCGGCGGCGTCAGCGGCATGGTCGGGCTGGCCGAGGACCCGGCGCGCTTCGCGCTGTCCTGCACGCCGACCGGCCCGGTGAAGGTCAGCGATGCCGCCCGCCGCAGCGCGCGGGGCGAGCGGGTCTACGAAAGCGCCACCAGCCTGTTCTTCAAGGAGACGCGGGTGCACCGCTTCCTCGACGAGGAACGCAACGTCCTCGTCTACATGGCCTGGTCCACCAAGCTGGTGGACGGCTCGCCCTACAACGCGATGGCGGTCGTGCCGATGCGCTGATCGGCGCCGGCCGGCGCCGGCGGCGGGTCGCGGCCTTCCTCCACCGCGTGGCAGGCGACCCTGGTCGGCGGCTGGTCCGGCGGGGGCCGAAGGGTCGGGTTTTCCGCCTTGCAGCGATCGTCGGCCAGCGGGCAGCGCGGATGGAAGGGGCAGCCGGTCGGCGGGTCGATCGGGCTCGGCACCTCGCCGCCGACCGGGATGCGCTGGCGCCCGGTCATCTCGAGGTCCGGGATCGCCTCCATCAGCGCCCGCGTGTAGGGGTGGCGCGGCGCGGTGAACAGCGTCTCGGCCGGGGCGAGCTCGACCAGCCGGCCGAGATACATCACGCCGATGCGGTCGCTGACCTGCCGCACCACGGCCAGGTTGTGGCTGATGAACAGGTAGGTCAGGCCGAGCCGCTGCTGCAGGTCCTTCATCAGGTTGAGGATCTGCGCCTGGACCGAGACGTCGAGCGCACTCGTCGGCTCGTCGCAGACCAGGAAGTCGGGGTTCGAGGACAGCGCCCGGGCGATCGAGATGCGCTGGCGCTGGCCGCCGCTGAACTCGTGCGGGAATTTCTCGCCGTCCAGCGGCGAGAGGCCGACCTGGGTCAGCAGCTCCCCGACCCGCTCGCGCAGCGCCGCGGCACCCTGCGCCAGGCCGAAGGCGCGGATCGGCTCGGCCACGATGTCCTGCACCCGCCAGCGCGGGTTGAGCGAGGCATAGGGGTCCTGGAAGATCATCTGCATGCGCCGCCGGGTCTCGGCATCGGCGCGGGCCTTCTCCAGCTCGATCCCCTCGAACCGCACCTGGCCGCGGCTCGGGCGGTAGAGCCCGACGACCAGGCGGGCAACGGTGGACTTGCCGCAGCCGCTCTCGCCGACCAGCGACAGGGTGGTGCCCTTCGGGATGTCGAAGGAGACGCCGTCCACCGCCTTCAACGTCCGCCGCCCCTCCCCCGACAGCAGCCTTTGCAGCAGCGGGCGGGAGACGTCGAAGTAGCGGGCCAAATCCTCAGCGACCAGCACGGGCGTCTCAGACATGATGCATCACCTCCGGCGCCTGCTTCTCGGAGGCGGGGTCGTAGAGCCAGCAGGCCGCCCTGGTGCTGCCGGTCTCCAGCAATTCGGGCCGCTCGATCCGGCAGCGGGCGAAGACATGCGGGCAGCGCGGGTTGAAGGCGCAGCCCTGCGGGATGGCGGAAAGCCGCGGCATGGAGCCCTCGATCCCGGCCAGATGCGCCACCTTGCGGTCGAGCGGCGGGATCGAGGCCATGAGGCCGGCGGAATAGGGGTGCTTCGGCGTCTTCACCACGGTGCGCACCGGGCCGATCTCGGCGATGCGGCCGGCATACATGACGGCGACGCGGTCGGCGGTCTCGGCGATGACGCCCATGTCGTGGGTGACCAGCATCATCGCGGTCCCCTTCTCCCGCGCCAGATTCTTCAGCAGGGCGATGATCTGCGCCTGGATCGAGACGTCGAGCGCGGTGGTGGGCTCGTCGGCGACGATCAGCTTGGGCTCGGCGCAGAGCGCGAGCGAGATGACCACGCGCTGCCGCATGCCGCCCGAGAATTCATGCGGGTAGCTGTCGACGCGCTGCGCCGCGGCCGGGATGCCGACCATCTCCAGCCAGCCGATGGCGCGCTGCCGGGCCTCCCGGTCGGAGAGCGGCAGGTGGGTCTGCATCGTCTCGACCAGCTGGCGGCCGACGGTATAGAGCGGGTTCAGCGTCGTCAGCGGGTCCTGGAAGATCGCGCCGATCTCCCGGCCGCGGATGCGGCGCATCTGCTCGTAGGGCAGGTTGTCGATGCGCTTGCCGTTCAGCAGGATCTGCCCGCCGGCGATGCGGCCGGGCGGCTCCAGCAGGCCGATGATGGCGGCCCCCGTCATCGACTTGCCGGCGCCGGATTCGCCGACCACGCCCAGCACCTCGCCCGGGGCGATGTCGAAGGAGACGCCGTCGAGCGCGGTCAGCGTGCCGCGGCGGGTCGGGAATTCGACGCGCAGGTCGCGGACTTCGAGGATTGCACCAAGGCCGCGCTCGCGCGGCTGTTCCTGAACCTGCGTCATCAGCGGAGCCTCGGGTTCAGCGCGTCGCGCAGCCAGTCGCCCAGCAGGTTCACCGACAGCACCATGCAGATCAGCGCGACGCCGGGGAAGATGGTGATCCACCATTCGCCGCTGAACAGGAAGTCGTTGCCGATCCGGATGAGCGTGCCGAGCGACGGCTGGGTCGGCGGCACGCCGACGCCCAGGAAGGACAGCGTCGCCTCCGCCAGGATGGCGAAGCCGAGGTTGAGCGTGGCGATCACCAGCACCGGGCCGATCACGTTCGGCAGCACATGGGTCAGCATGATCCGCAGCTGGGAGATGCCGATGATCCGCGCCGCCAGGACATATTCCTTGTTGCGCTCGACCAGGGTCGAGCCGCGCACGGTGCGGGCGAATTGCGGCCAGGCGCTGATGCCGATGGCGAAGATGACGACGAACAGCGCGATCTGGTCGTGCACCTCCCGCGGCACCGCGGCACGCACCACGCCATCCACCAGCAGGGCGATGAGGATGGAGGGGAAGGTCAGCTGGATATCGGCGATGCGCATCAGCAGGCTGTCCACCGTGCCGCCGAGATAGCCGGCCAGCAGCCCGACCGCGACACCGACCAGGGTGGAGAAGACCACGGCGCAGACGCCGACCAGCAGCGAGATCCGCGCGCCGTACATGATGGCCGAGAGCACGTCGCGCCCCTGGTCGTCGGTGCCGAGCGCGAAGGCCGGATCGCCGTCCCCCGCCCAGGCCGGCGGCTTGAAGGCGTCGCCGAGGTTGAGCGTGGCCAAGTCGAAGGGGTTGTGCGGCGCGATCCACGGCGCCAGCACCGCGCCGAGGATGCAGACCAGCGCCACGACGGCCGAGGCCACCGTGACCGGCGAGCGCTTGAAGGACCACCAGAGGTCGCTGTCGAAGGCGCGGGCGAGGGCCGAGGCCATCTCAGTGCCCCCCCGCCGCGCCGCGGTCGACCCGCAGCCGCGGGTCCACCAGGAAATACAGCAGATCGACCACCAGGTTGATGCCGACGAAGACCAGCGCGATCAGCATCAGGTAGGCCGCCATGACGGGAATGTCGGCCGCGCCCACCGACTGGATGAACAGCAGCCCCATGCCCGGCCACTGGAACACCGTCTCGGTCACGATGGCGAAGGCGATGATGCCGCCAAGCTGCAGGCCGGCGATGGTGATGACCGGCACCAGCGTGTTCTTCAGCGCATGGCCGAAATTGATGGCACGGTTGCCGAGGCCCCGGGCGCGGGCGAACTTGATGTAGTCGGTCCGCAGCACCTCCAGCATCTCCGACCGCACCAGCCGCATGATGAGCGTGAGCTGAAAGAGGCCGAGGGTGATGGAGGGCAGGATCAGCGCCTTGATCCCCGACCAGGTCAGGAATCCGGTGCTCCACCAGCCGAGCTGGACCACCTCGCCGCGGCCGAAGCTGGGCAGCCAACCGAGCCAGACGGAGAAGATGAGGATCAGCAGGATGCCGATCAGGAAGGGCGGCAGCGAGACGCCGACCAGGCTGAAGGTCAGGAAGGCGCGGCTGAGCCAGGAATTGCGATACAGACCGGTGTAGACCCCCATCGCCACGCCGACGACCAGCGCGATGCTGGCGGCACACAGCGCGAGTTCCAGCGTCGCCGGCGCGCGTTCGCCGATCAATTGCGCGACGGGGCGCGACAGCCGGTAGGAAAGGCCGAACTCGCCCTGCACCGCATTGCCGATGAAGCTGGCGAACTGGCTGAAGAAGGACTTGTCGAGGCCGAGGTCCTGGATCAGCTGGGTCCGCTGCGCCTCGGTGAAGTCCTGGCCGAGCATGATCGAGACCGGGTCGCCGACATAGGCGAACATGGCGAAGCTGATCAGCGCCACCACCAGCATGACCGGGATGGCCTGCAGGATGCGGGACAGGATGAAGGCGAACACCTAATTCAGCCCCCGGCACGCAGCCGCCGCACCAACCCACCGTGCCGGGGACATGTCTTGCTCCTTCATCACTGGACCACCGCCCAGCGGAAATAGGGCTGGTTGTTGGCCATGTGCGGAATCTGGATGTTGGCCCGCATCGCCCAGGGGATCATCTGGTGGTGCAGCGGGATATGCGGCACATCCTCGCGGTACAGCTTCAGCGCCTCGGCGATCGCCGCCTGCCGCGCCTCGCCGGTGTCGGTCTTCATGCGCTGGACCAGGGCATCCATCCGCGGGTTGGAATAGCGGCCGTAATTCCAGATGCCGTCGCCCTGGTCGCCGTTGCGCGACGCCACCAGCGACTGGAAGGAATACAGCGCATCCAGCGTCGGCACGCCCCAGCCCAGCAGGTAGACCGAGGTATCGTCCTTCTGGATCTGGGCGAAGAAGGGCGCCAGCGGCTGCGACTTCACCGCGGTCTTCACGCCGATGCGCGACCACATGGCGGCGATGTTCTGGCAGATCTGCTCGTCGTTGATGTAGCGGTTGTTCGGACAGTCGAGCGTCACGCCGAAGCCCTGCGGGTACCCGGCATCGGCCAGCAGCGCGCGGGCGCGGCCGGCATCGAAGGGCAGCCGGACATCCTCCGCCTTGACGTAGCCGTTGACCTGTTCGGGAAACAGCGTGCCGGTCACCACCGACTGGCCGCGCATGGTGGTGCGGTGGATCGCCTGGATGTCGATCGCCTGGTACAGCGCCTGGCGCACCCGCAGATCCTTGAAGGGGTTCGTCCCCTTCACGTCGCCGTACAGCAGTTCGTCCCGGTGCAGGTCCATCGCCAGGAAGATGGTCCGCACCTCCGGCCCCTCCAGCACCTTCACCCCGGGTGCCGCGCGCAGCCGGCCGAGGTCCTGCAAGGGCGGGTCGATGACGAAATCGACCTCGCCCGACAGCAGCGCCGCGATCCGCGTGGCGTCCGAGGCGATCGGCCGGTAGACGATCTCGGTGACGTTGCCGTCATTGCCCCCGACGCCCCAGCCCCACCAGGCTTCGTTCCGCGCCAGCACGGTGCGCACGTCGGGCTCGCGCGAGGCGAGCCGGTAGGCGCCGGTGCCGTTGGTGTTGCGGGTGGTGTGCATCTCCTCCCGCGCCCGGGTGTTCTGCGGCCGGGTGGCGTTGTGCTTTTCCGACCAGCGCTTCGACATGATGAAGACGCTGGCCAGCTTGTTCGGCAGGATCGGGTCGGGGCGCTTCAGGATGACGTCGACGGTGTGCTCGTCGACCGCCACGGCGCGGTCCACGGTATCGACATAGATGCCGAAATTGCTGGTCGGCTGCAGCGCCCGGCCGATCGAGAAGGCCACATCCTCGGCCGAGAGCGTCTCGCCCTCGTGGAATCTCACCCCCTGGCGCAGCAGGAAGCGCCAGCGGGTCGGCTCCTCCTGCCGCCACTCGGTGGCCAGGCCGGGGGCGAGCGAAAGGTCGGGCTTCCGCTGCAGCAGCGGGTCGTAGATCTGCTGCAGCACCATCGTCACGGTGCCGACATTCTGGCTGTGCGGGTCCATGGTGTTCGGGTCGCCGCTCGCCGCCCAGCGCACGGTCTTCGCCTGCGCCGTGCCTGCCAGTGCCAGAAATGCCAATGCCGCGGCGGTCCGGAGGACCACCTTCGCCTGTTCCCGCATCGCCCTGCCTCCGTCCCGGCCCGGTGATCCCGGGTCTCGCACCCGCCCTATAAGCGCCGGCAGCGGTCGCCGGAAAGGTGTCACCCCGGCCCTTTCGCCGGGGAGACCTCCTCATCCGCCCAATCCTTAAGCAATGTGAAGCCCACCGCGAGCAGCACCGGGCCCAGGAACAGCCCGAGGAAGCCGAAGGCGAAGACCCCGCCCAGCGCGCCCAGCAGGGTCAGCAGCAGCGGCAGGTCGGCGCCGCGGGCGATCAGCCAGGGGCGGATCACGTTGTCCGCGCTGCTGATGCCGAAGGCGCCATAGAGGCCGAGGAAGATCGCCCAGCCGGTCTGTCCCTGGCCGAACAGCCAGAGCGTGGCCGGGATCCAGACCAGCGGCGCCCCCACCGGCATGATCGAGATGCAGCCGGCGATCACCGCCAGCAGCGCCGACCGCGGCACGCCGGAAATCCACAGCCCGAACCAGGTCATCAGCCCCTGCACCACCGCGGTGCCGAGCAGCCCGTAGACCACGCCGCGGGTGACCCCGCCGATGAGCTCGACGATGTGGCGGGTCCGGTCGCCGGCCAGCCGGGCCAGGGCGGCCTCGGCCCGCTGGGCGATCGCCGGGCCGTCGCGGTAGAGGAAGAAGGCCAGCAGGATGGCAATGAGCACCTCCGCCAGCCCCGAGAGCACCGCCAGCAGCACGCCGAGCGCGCCCTGCGCCAGCGTCGCGGCATAGGGGCTGATCAGGTCGGCCAGGCCGGAGAAGCCGAAATCAACCCCCACCAGGTGGTATTGCAGCGTCGGCCCGATCAACGGCAGCCGGCCCAGCCAGTCGCCGAGGCCGGGCATGCCCTGGGTCAGGAAGGTCTCGACCGAGGCCCGCAGCCCGTCGATCTCCTCCCGCTTGGTCGGGGTGGCGAAGGCCAGCGGCACGCCGATCAGCAGGAATTCCGCCAGCACCATCAGCAGCGCGGCGAAGCCGGGCGACAGCCGCAGGCGCTCCCGCAGCATGCGGAAGGCGGGCCAGGTCGAATAGACCAGGATGGCCGCCCAGAGCAGCGCCGAGAGGAAGGGCCGCAGCACCAGCAGGCAGCCGAAGCCCAGGGCCAGCGCCGCCAAGAGGCCGAGCAGCCGGACCGGGTTGCCACTGTCAGGCTGCATCACGCCACTCCGAATCGGTTGCCACGCTGTACCATCCGCCGGCGGGCGGCGCATCCGCGGCAGTAGCCAGCCTGGCACCGCGCCGTTAGCCTCCGCGGCCCAACCGGGGGGAGTTCCCGCGCCATGCCGCGCTTCGCCGCCAACCTGTCCATGATGTTCAATGAGCACCCCTTCCTGGACCGCTTCGCCCGCGCCCGGGCGGCCGGCTTCCAGGCGGTGGAGTTCCTGTTCCCGTACGAATTCCCCGCGGCCGAGATCGCGGCCCGGCTGCGGGACAACGGACTGCAGCAGGTGCTGTTCAACGCCCCGCCCGGCGACTGGGCGAAGGGGGAGCGCGGCCAGGCCGCCCTGCCCGGCCGCAGCGCCGAGTTCCGCGAGGGGGTGAAGCAGGCGCTGGAATACGCCGCGGCGCTGTCCTGCCCGCGGCTGCACCTGATGGCCGGGCTGACCCCGGCCGGGGTGCCACGCGACACGCTGCTGGCGACCTATGCCGCCAACCTGGCCTGGGCCGCCGAGGAATGCGGCAAGGCGGGGGTCAAGCCGGTGATCGAGCCGATCAACCACCGCGACATCCCCGGCTTCTTCCTCAACACCATGGCCGAGGGCGCTGCGGTCATCGAGGCGATCGGGCCGGAGCGGATCGGCCTGCAATTCGATCTGTATCACTGCCAGATCACCGAGGGCGACATCGTCAAGCGGGTGGAGAAGCACCTGCCCATCATCGCCCATATGCAGGTCGCGGACACGCCGGGCCGCAACGAGCCGGGCACCGGCGAGGTGAACTGGCCCTTCGTCTTCCAGCAGATCGACGCGCTCGGCTTCCGCGGCTGGATCGGCTGCGAATACCGGCCGGCGGCCGGGACCGAGGCCGGACTCGGCTGGTTCGCGCCGTACAAGTGACGCGCAGGGCGGCGCAGCCGGCCGATTCGGGGCTCCGCGCCAGGCGGCGCCGCGCCCATCGGCCGGCCCTTCCCCTCAACGACCACATCCAAGGAATCCAGGCATGAAGATCGGCTTCATCGGCCTCGGCATCATGGGCAAGCCCATGGCCGGCCATCTCAAGGCAGCGGGCCACGACGTCGTGGTCCCCGAGCGCCGCAGCCTCGACGCCGAGGCGCGCGCCGCCTTCACCGTCGTGGCCGATGCCGCCGCGGTCGCCGCGGCGGCCGAGGTGATCATCCTGATGGTCCCCGACACCCCCGACGTGGAGGCCGCGCTGTTCGGGCCGGGGGGCGTCGCCGCCGGCCTGTCGAAGGGCAAGCTGGTGATCGACATGTCCTCGATCAGCCCGACCGCGACCAAGGACTTCGCCGCCCGCGTGAATGCGCTGGGGTGCGACTATATCGATGCGCCGGTCTCGGGCGGCGAGGTCGGCGCCAAGGCCGCCAGCCTGACCATCATGGTCGGCGCCGAGGAGGCCGCCTTCGAGCGCGCCCGGCCGCTGTTCGAGGCGATGGGCAAGAACATCACCCTGGTCGGGCCGAACGGCGCCGGGCAGACCACCAAGGTCGCCAACCAGATCGTCGTCGCCCTGACCATCGAGGCCGTGGGCGAAGCGCTGGTCTTCGCCAGCAAGGCCGGGGCCGATCCGGCCAAGGTGCGGCAGGCGCTGATGGGCGGCCTCGCCACCTCCCGCATCCTGGAATTGCACGGGGAGCGGATGATCAAGCGGACCTTCAACCCCGGTTTCCGCATCGTGCTGCACCAGAAGGACCTGAACCTGGCGCTGCAATCGGCCAAGGAGCTCGGAGTCGCGCTGCCCAACACGGCGTCCACCCAGCAGCTGTTTTCCGCCTCGATCGCCGCCGGGAATGGCGGGCTCGACCATTCGGGCCTGGTTAAGGCGCTGGAAACCATGGCGGCACACCCGGTTGCGCCCGACGCGAAGGGCTGACGCATCGCGCGAGCGGCGGTGCCTGCGGCGCCGCCGACCGTGCGACCCTGTCGCCATGCTTGCCTTTGACGCGAAAAGCGCGCAGTTTTTTGGACCAGTGCCGGCGGCGTGAGGTTTTCCAGGAATACGCTGCGCGCCGGTCTTCAAAAGGCGAGCCGGAGATCGGAATGCGTTTCGCGGATATCGGGCAGCAATTGCGTGCCTACCGGCTCGAATCCGGATTGCGGGCCGAGGAGATCGCCGCCCGGCTCGGCGTCTCGCGCGCCGCGCTCTATCGCTACGAGAAGGGCGAGGTCATCAAGCTGGACACGATCCGGCGGCTGGCCGAGTTGCTGAAGATCTCGCCGCTCTCGCTGCTCGGCATCGGCATCGACTACTTCTCGCGGCCCCTCGCCTTCCAGGAACGGCTCCGCCAGATCGAGGAGGAGGCCGACCAGATCCTGCTGTTCGGCGGCGCCGTCTGCTTCCAGGTCGCCTCCGACAGCTACGAGGCGGCGGTGAACGAAGCCTGGGCCGAGGCCGCCGAGGGCGGCGCCGACCCCCTGCAGGGCCGCGGCCAGGCGGAGCAGGCGCTATCGATCCTGGCGATGCGGCGCCGGCTCTATCAGCAGCGCCGCCCCAGCATCATCGCCATCCTGTCCGAGGCCTCGTTGCGCCGGCTGCTGGAGGACGGCGTGGCCCATGGCCTCGCCGGCACCGAGCGCAGCCGGGCGCGCGGCCGGGCCGCGGCCGCAGCCGAGCTCGAGAACCTGGCCAGCCTGATGGAAGCGGTGCCGATCGGGCTGCAGATCGGCCTGAAGGAAGGGCCCGAGCCGACCGGTGGCTTCATCGTGCTGCGCGGCCGCGAGCGGGCGCATGTGGTGGCCAGCCCCTTCCCGCCGGATAGCGGCCCGGCGGTCGGGACGGGCGTCGCCATGATCACCGCGGCGGATGAGGCGGTGGGCCTGCACCAGCGGGTGGCCGAAGCCGCCTGGCGCGACGCCTTGAAAGGCAGCGCGGCGGCAGGCCGGGTGCGGGCGCTGCTGCGGGACGTCCGGCCGACCGAAGCCGCGGCCTGAACGCCGGCGCTACCCGTTCAACAGCCGGTCGATCTCCGCCTGGGCCAGGTCGGGACCGGCCTGGGCCGGCTGGGCCACGGTACTGGGCAGGGCCTGCACCCGGACCGGCTCCGCCAGCGCGGCCACGTTCCCCGTCGGCATCATGCCCTGCAGCATCGACTCGACCTGCTGCAGGTGCTGGATGGCACGGCGGATGCGCTGGCCGGTGACGTCCTGGAAGCTGCAGGCCTCGAAGATCGAATTGACCCGGGCCGAGAGCGCCTGCAGCGCCATCTTGTCCTGCGCCCCGCCCTCGATCCAGTCCTGGATCGCCTCCGCCGCCTCCATGATGGTGTTGGCCGCGGCCTCGGTCGCCTGGACCACCGCTTCCAGCTCGACCCCGCTGTTGCGGGTGCTGGCGGCGGGGATCGCGACCAAGCCGGCGATCTGTTCATGGATGCGGCCAAGCTGGCCGGAGAGGTTGGCCTCGGAATAGTCGACGAGCTGGACCGTGGCATGCACCTCGGCGCTCAGCTCGGCGATGCGGCGATCGATGAAGCGGCGCAGGTCGTCGAACTGCGCGGCGATCTCGGCGGCTGGGGGCGCGGTCTGCATGGCGTATGCCTAGCCGGCGTCTCCTTTCGCCCCGATGAATGCGCGCGGCTGATTGAGTGGCCGGGCCGGCTGCTCTAGGACCAGCGCTCCACGGAAGCCGGGGCGGCATGGCGGTCAGCATCGATCTCGGGTTGCGCGACAACGGCCAGCCGGCCCTGCTGGACCTGGAGGAGCTGCTGGCCACCCGCCTGCTGGTCCAGGGCAATTCCGGCTGCGGCAAGTCGCACCTGCTGCGCCGGCTGCTGGAACGCAGCGCCCCCTTCGTGCAGCAGGCGGTGATCGACCCCGAGGGCGACTTCACCTCGCTCGCCGACCGCTTCGGCCACCTGGTGATCGACGCCGCCGCGCAGACCGAGCAGGGCCTGGTCCTGGCCGGGGAGCGGGTGCGGCAGCACCGGGTCTCCGTCGTGCTCAACCTGGAAGGCGTCGACGTCGAGGGGCAGATGCGACGCGCCGCCGCCTTCCTCGACGGCATCTTCGCGGTCGAGCGCGCCTTCTGGACGCCGATGCTGGTGGTGGTCGACGAGGCCCAGCTCTTCGCCCCCGGCGGCGGGGTCGAGGTGGCGGAGGAGGCACGCCGCAGCTCCCTGGCCGCCATGACCGACCTGATGTGCCGCGGCCGCAAGCGCGGCCTGGCCGGCATCATCGCCACCCAGCGCCTGGCCAAGCTGGCCAAGAACGTCGCGGCCGAAGCCTCCAACTTCCTGATGGGCCGCACCTTCCTCGACATCGACATGGCCCGCGCCGCCGACCTGCTGGGGATGGAGAAGCGCCAGGCGGAGATGTTCCGCGACCTGGAGCGCGGGCGGTTCATGGCGCTCGGCCCGGCCCTGGCCCGGCGGCCGGTGGCGCTGCGGGTCGGCGCGGTCGAGACCGAGAGCCGCGGCGCCGGCCCCGGCCTGATGCCGATGCCGGAAACCCCGCGGGAGGCGGCGCATGCCCTGATCCTGCAGCCGGCCCCGGCCGAGGCACCGCGGCCGCGCCGGGTGCCGGCCGCACCGCCGCCCGACCTGTTGGCCCAGCTCGCCGCCGCCCGCCCGGCCGCGCCCGCCGCCCTGCCTCCCGCCACGGCCGAGGAGGAAGCCGGCCGCCGCCGCGCGCAACTGGCGGTGGTGCGGGCCATCATGGCGGACGGGCAGGCCGCCTTCCGGCCGGTGCTGGCGCTGCACCAGGACTACCTGCTGCGCTGCCGGATCGAGATGCTGCCCGGCCGCCCGCTCGACCTGCCGGCCTTCCGCCGGCTGCTGACCATGGTGCTCGCCGGCGTCACCGAGGCGCTGGAGGCGCGGCCCGAATGGCCACTCGCACTCGACCACGCCGCTTCCCTGCCGGAGGACCGCCAGGGCGCCTACCTGCTGCTGGCCCGGGCGGCGATCGAGAATGCCCCCTGCCCGTCCGACCTGGCGATCGCCCGGGTGCTCGGCAGCGTCTCGCGCGGGCGAGGGCGGTCGGCGCTGGAATTCATCGAGAAGCAGGGGGCGATCGCCTGCCGACCCGACGCGGCGGCGCGGCGGATCGTCACGATCATCGGCCCGGGCTGGGAGACGGCGCCGGGCGATCCGGAGGCGGCCGCAGCGTGAGCCAGGCAGGCCGGGGGAGAAGGTATTCTCCTCCGGCGCCCCTCATCCGTTTCCGTGGGTCGGCACCTGCCGCGCGGCGACGGCCGGCCGTCAGAACTCGGCTTCGAGGTCCAGCTCGCTGATGTGGGTCTCCGGCTCGCGCTTGCCGGCCTCGATCCACTCGGCCACGTCGGGCCAGCCGAGGATGGTCTGCGCATAGGCCTCGCACACCGCATCCAGCTTCACGTCGTAGGTGCGGAACCGGGTGACGACGGGGGCATACATCGCATCGGCGATGCTCTTCTCCGCGCCCAGCAGCCAGGGCCCGCCCCAGCGGCCCAGACAGTCGCGCCAGATCCACAGGATGCGCGCGATGTCCGCGCGCGCGCCCGACCACAGGGTGAAATTCGGCACCGTCGCCCGCAGGTTCATCGGCAGGGTGGAGCGCAGCGCGGCGAAGCCGGCATGCATCTCGCCGCTGATCGAGCGGCAGCGGGCGCGCGCCAGCCGGTCCTCCGGCAGCATCCGCGCCTCCGGCACCAGCTCGGCCAGGTATTCGGCGATCGCCAGCGTGTCCCACAGCTCGGCGCCGTCATGCCGCAGCGCGGGGATCAGGATCGAGGAGGATTGCAGCAGCAGCTCGGCGCGGGAGCCGACATCGTCGACCGAGACCACCTCCTCCTCGAAGGCGATCCCGGCCATGCGGCAGAGCAGCCAGCCGCGCATCGACCAGGACGAGTAGTTGCGGCTGCTGATCCGCAGCACGGCGGGGTCGCTGCCGCGGGCCTCGGTGGCGCTGGCGGCGGTCCTGCGGCGGGTCGGCACGGCCATCACGCTCTCCTCGGACGAAGGATGAATCGGCAACTTAGCAGCGCTTTCGCAGTTGCGAAAAGGTGCCGCGCTGGCACGATGGCCGCCGAGGCTGCGCCGCATGCCCGGCAGGGGGACCGCGTTCGGCATGATCTACAGTATGCTCCAGGCCGGCCAGGACGTGCTTGGCCCGATGCGGCGGATGGCCCGCGGCGGCGGCGGCATCCTCGCCAACCTCGACATCGACCATCCCGCCTTCTTCCCGTTCCGCCACATGCGGGCGGCGATGGAGGTGTTCGGCCATGCCGGCATCACCCATCGGCGGCCCGCCTTCGCCATCGGCCCGGTCCGCGTCGGCAACCGCCTGGTCGAGGTCGAGGAGGAGGTCGTCGCCGCCACCCCCTTCGCCAGCCTGTTGCATTTCAGGAAGGACGTGGACATCCGGCTGCCGCGGGTGCTGGTGGTGGCGCCGATGTCGGGTCACTTCGCCACCCTGCTGCGCCACACCGTGCAGGTCCTGCTGCAGGACCACGACGTCTACATCACCGACTGGCACAATGCGCGCGACGTGCCGCTTTCCGCCGGGGTCTTCGGGCTCGACGAGTTCACCGACCACGTCATGCAGTTCCTGCAGGCGATCGGCCGCGGCGCGCATGTGCTGGCTGTCTGCCAGCCGGTCGTGGCCGTCCTCGCCGCGGTGGCGATCATGGCGGAGGACCGCAACCCCTTCTCGCCGCGCAGCATGTCGCTGCTGGCCGGTCCCATCGACACCCGCGTCATGCCGACCAAGGTGAACGAGCTGGCGCAGTCCAAGCCGATCGCGTGGTTCGAGGAAAACCTGATCGCCAAGGTGCCCTGGCGTCACCAGGGCGGCGGCCGCCGGGTCTATCCCGGCGCGGTGCAGGTCAGCGCCTTCATGGCGATGAACCTCGAGCGCCACATCAGGGCGCACCACACCCAGTTCTGGAACCTGCACGACGGCGACACGCGGCAGGCCGAGATGCACCGGCGCTTCTACGACGAGTATTTCGCCGTCATGGACCTGCCGGCGGACTTCTACCTGGAGACGGTGAGGACCGTGTTCCAGGAACACGCCCTGCCGCTCGGCAAGCTGACCCACCGCGGCCGGCCGGTGCGGCCGGAGGCGATCCGCCGCACCGCCATGCTGACGGTCGAGGGCGAGAAGGACGACATCTGCGCCATCGGCCAGACCATGGCCGCGCTCGACCTCTGCCGCGGCCTGCCGGTGACCATGAAGCGGCACCACCTGCAGACCGGAGTCGGGCATTACGGCGTCTTCAGCGGCCGGCGCTGGGCCCAGCAGGTCTATCCCCGGGTGCGGGACATGATCCAGACCAACGAGGGCTGACCCGCTTAGCAGGGCGAAGCGGCGCCCGCTGATCGACCATTCGGCGGTGACCCACAGGATCGTGAAACACGGTCCGGCGGATGCGTGCACATGATTTAGCAGCCCTAAGCAATAGGGTCGCACGCAACCAACCGCCACCACCAAGCATGGGTCGCCGATGCGTCTGGAAACGTCCAAAAAAACACAACAATTGCCTGTCGATGAAGACGCCCCGGAGACCCTGTCGCCGGCGGGGTGTTGCCGTTCCGGCGACGCATATTTTTCGCCCGGGCGCCGCATGGCGCTGCTCGGTAGCGCCGCGCTTGCCGTCGGTGGCCTGCCTGCCGCCGATGCCGCGGCGCAGGCCGCCGATGCGGCCGCCCGTGCCCGGCCGGAGCCGGGTGACCGGCTGGTCCTGGCCGCCGGCGAGAACGACACCACGCCGATCAGGCTGAGCGACGTCGAGGTCGGCGGCCGGCCGCTGCTGGCCTGGGCGATGCGGCCGGACAACGGCATGGTGCGCAGCGGCTCGCGGCTCAACCAGATCCTGCTCGTGCGGCTCGACCCCGGCGAGATGGACGAGGCGACCCGCAAGCGCTCGGCCGAAGGCGTGGTCGCCTATTCCGCCATCTGCACCCACCAGCAATGCCCTGTGTCCGAATGGATGCCGGAGCGGAACGCGCTGCACTGCCCCTGCCACGGCTCGGAATTCGACCCGCGCCATGCGGGCCGCGTGGTCGGCGGGCCGGCGCTGCGCCCGCTCGCCGCCCTGCCGGTGCGGGTCGAGGGCGACCTGCTCGTCGTCGGCGGCCGCTTCATCGGCCGCGTCGGGGCGCCACAGCCGGGCTGACGCCGGCCCCAAGGGAATCCGGGGCGGCACGCCACGCCAAAGTGGCGGCCGCCCTGGCCAAGCCGAGAGAACCGGAGGGAAACAAGACAATGGCCAAGACATCATTCAGGACCCTGCTGCTGGCCGCCGTCGCATCGGGCGCGATTGCCGCGACCGCCATGGCCCAGCAGGCACCTTCGACGGGCGGCGCCACGCCCGTCGCGCCGACCACGCCGCCGGCGGCGCGCGCCGCCGGCACCTCGCAGGAGCGCGCGGTGCCGAGCTTCACCCCGGTCACCGACCAGCGCCTGGCCAATCCCGAACCGCGCAACTGGCTGATGTACCGCCGCACCTATGACGGCCAGGGCTTCAGCCCGCTCGACCAGATCAATGCCGGCAACGTCGCCGAACTCACCCCGGCCTGGAGCTTCTCGACCGGGGTGATCGAGGGCCACCAGGCGCCGCCGATCGTCAACGACGGGGTGATGTACGTCACCACGCCGCAGGCCCAGGTCATCGCGCTCGACGCCAAGACCGGCGACGTGCTCTGGCGCTACCGCCGGCAGCTGCCCGACGACCTGACCCAGCTGCACCCGACCAACCGCGGCGTCGCGCTCTATGGCGACAAGGTCTATGTCGCCACCGTCGACTGCTTCCTGGTCGCGCTCGACGCCAAGACCGGCAAGGAGGTCTGGACCGCCAAGGTCGAGGACTACCAGAAGGGCCACTACATGACGCTGGCGCCGCTGATCGCCCGCGGCAAGGTCATGGTCGGCGGCTCGGGCGGCGAGTTCGGCGTGCGCGGCTTCATCGCCGGCTACGACGCCGCCTCCGGCAAGGAGGCCTGGCGCAGCTTCACCATCCCGGCTGCCGGCGAGCCCGGCAACGAGACCTGGACGAAGGGCGGCTGGCAGACCGGCGGCGGCTCGGTCTGGCTCACCGGCCACTACGATCCGAAGCTCAACCTGGCCTATTGGGGCACCGGCAACGCGGCGCCCTGGATGGGCGACAGCCGGCCGGGCGACAACCTCTACACCACCTCGGTCGTGGCGCTGAACCCGGAGGACGGCAAGTTCAAGGCGCACCACCAGTACCACTGGAACGACAGCTGGGACTGGGACGAGGTCTCGACGCCGCTGCTGATCGACATCGAGCGCGAAGGCCGGACCATCCCGTCGCTCGTGCATCCGGGCCGCAACGGCTATCTCTGGCAGCTCGAGCGCAAGGCCGACAGCATCCGCTTCGTCTCCGGCGTGCCTTTCGTGCAGCAGGACGTCTTCGCCAAGCTCGACCCCGAGACCGGCCGGCCGACCTACAACGAGGCGCGCAAGCCCGGGCTCGACAAGAAGGCGGAGTTCTGCCCCTCGCTCTGGGGCGGCAAGGACTGGCCGCCGGCGGCCTACAACCCGCAGACCAAGCTGCTGTACATCCCGGCGAACGAGAATCTCTGCGGCGCGCTGACCGGGCACCGGATGGACCACGTCCCGGGCCAGCTCTTCCTCGGCGCCGGGCTCGAGGATATCGGTATGAGCCTGCGGCCGGGCGCCGACCATATCGGCGAGCTGCAGGCCTGGGACCTGACGACCAACAAGAAGGTCTGGTCGCATCCGTTCAAGGATTCGCAGCTCTGGGGCCCGGTGCTGACCACCGGCGGCGGGCTGGTCTTCATGGGCGGGACCAATGACCGGGCCTTCCGCGCCTTCGACGCCAAGACCGGCAAGACGCTCTGGCAGATGCGCACCAACTCGGGCGTCACCGGCGTGCCGAGCTCCTTCGAGGTCGACGGCACGCAGTATATCGCGGTGCAGTCGGGCTGGGGCGTGGATGCGACCCGCATGCAGGACAAGCTGGTGGAGATCGACCCCGTGCGGTTCAAGGCCGACGTGCCGCAGGGCGGGGTGGTCTGGGTCTTCGCCCTGCGCCAGCGCGTGAACCAGCAGGCGATGCAGTGAGGTCCCGCGCGCCGGTCGTCCTGGCCGGCGCCGCGGCGCTGCTGGCGCTGGGCCTTGGCCCGGCGCCGGCCGCGTCGCCGGCCGAGCCGGGCTGCGCCGCCATCACCGAGGCAATGGCGGCGCTCGGCGCGGCCGAGCGGTTCCACACCAGGCTGGTCGCCCGCACGCCCGGGCGGCGCCGGCCGGTGGAGGAGGAGCGGTTCGTCCTCGGCGAGGTGGTCTATGCCAACTCGCCGGCGTCGGGCCGCTGGGTGAAGCTGCCGATGACCGCGGCCGAGCGGCAGGCCCTCGGCGCCGGGCTGGTCGCCTACCCGCCGCAGGATTGCCGCGACGAGGGCATGGCCGAGACCGCCGGGGTGGCGGCGCGGGTCTACAGCTTCCGCCAGGTCCTGCCCGGGCAGGGCGGCGAGGGCATCTCCGAGGCGCCGGGCCGGCTCTGGGTCGGCAGTCCGGATGGCCGGCCGCGCCGCTACGAGGGCCGGCACGGGGCGGTGCAGGTCACCCTGACCTTCGACTACGAGCAGGTGGCACCGCCCTTCGGCCACTAGGCGGGGCGGCCCATTTGGCTGGATTTCGCAATGGAATTGCGATATAGGAATATGGTCAAGGCCCACCTGTCTGGGCGCGTCGAAGGGAGCCTGGGGCAGCCGATCAATTCCTCAAATCCGAAAATCCTCAACGCGGCTCAAGCGCAAAGCGCCGGTCAGCCTTGGCCGGGCCGGATCGGGGCCGGAGCGGCCTCAAACATTCTCAGGCGGATTGAGGCGGATTGAGCCGAATTGAGCGTTTTCAACCGCGCCGCGTCGTATCCGGCCGGACCCTGCGCGGGGTCGCGGCGGCGACCGACGCGCGCCCCCATCGACGCCTCGGGCAATGGGTGTAGCCTGCCGCCATGCAGCCCCTCTGCCTCACCTTCGACAACGGGCCGGAGCCCGAGGTCACCCCCGGCGTCCTCGCCATCCTGGCGCGCCGCGGCATCCCGGCGACCTTCTTCCTGGTCGGCGAGAAGTTGCGCGACCCGGCCGCCCTGGCACTGGCCGAGCGGGCCCGGGCCGAGGGCCACCGGGTCGGCAACCACACCCTGACCCATGGCGCGCCGCTCGGCCGCCGCGGCGGGGCGGAGGCGGTCGCCGAGATCACCGCCTGCGACGCGCTGCTCGGCGGGCTGCGAGAGCCCTGGAGGCTGTTCCGCCCGAATGGCGGCGGTGGCGCGCTGGGGCCGCATTTGCTGAACGCCGCCGCCGCACGGCACCTGCAGGCGGGCGGCCATACCGTGGTGCTGTGGAATGCCATCCCGCGCGACTTCGACGACCCGGACGGCTGGCCGGACCGCGCCCGGGCCATGCATGCCGCGGCGGCGGCACCGGTGCTGATGGTGCTGCACGACCTGCCGAACGGCGCGATACGGCATCTGGACCGGGTGCTGGGCGGTTGGCAGGATGCCGGCGTCGCCTTCCTGGCCGAGCCGCCCGAGTCCTGCGTGCCCATCCGCCAGGGCATCGCCGCGGCGAACCTGGCCGACTACGTCACCGAGGACCCGCCGGCCTAGGGCGCCGCCACGGCAGGCCCGGCGGCGCGGCGCGTGCGCCCGGACGGCGCGGATCGGCGCCGATTGGCCTTCAGCCGGCCGTCCCGCGCCGGCTTCGCCACCTTGCCCTTGTCGGTCGGCTCGGAACCCGCCCGCCCGTAGGGGGCGCCTAGCGGGAGGCCGCCCTCGCGGTTGGCCTTCCGCCGCCCGTCGCGGCCGGGGTCCTTGACGCGGCCCTGGCCGTTGTCGTCGTGGCGCCGGTCCCGGCCGCGCATGGTGCTGCGACAGCGGGCCGGGCCGGCTGTTCGACGGGCCGCGGCACGGTCGGCAGGCGGCACAGCTGGCGTGGGGACATCATGCCGTCCCCGAGGCCCACCATGCGTGCCGGGACCGAGGAGAGCCGATCCCTGCCGGTCAAAACGGCCTCCAAGGCTTCGGCGCCGGCACCCTGCCTTCCAGCGGGCTACAGTCCATGCCGGCGCAGCTCGGCGCCGAGCCGGCCGGTGGCGGCCAGCCATGCGAGGCGCAGGTCGCCGCGCAGTGACCAGGCCGGGTAGGTGAAGGTCGCCGGCCGGTTGCGTTCGATCAGCAGGTGGGAGATCCAGGCACAGCCGTAGCCCACCACCGGGGCGAGCAGCGCCATCCACCAGGCGCCGAACAGGATGGCGGCCAGCAACAGCGCCGCCGCGGCCCAGGTGCCGCCGACATGGACGGCGCGCGTCGCCGGCCGGGCATGTTCCCGCAGGTAGTGCGGCCAGAAGGCGGCGAAGCTGGGGAAGGGCTCGGCCATGACCTCCATGTTGGGATGGCGCCGCGGTCACGGCAAGGTCGCAGGGGTTTCGCTTCCGAAGCCGGCACGCGCATGCCTATCTGCGCCGATGCCCTTCCGCCTGCCCATGCCGCGCGCCTTCCTGCCGCTGCGCCACGCCGTCTTCCGCACGCTCTGGCTGGCGACGCTCGCCAGCAATATCGGCATGTGGGTGCAGAACACCGGCGCGGGGTGGCTGATGACCAGCCTCGACCCGGCGCCGATGATGGTCTCCCTCGTCCAGGCCGCCTCGATGCTGCCGGTCTTCCTGCTGGCGCTGCCGGCGGGCGCCCTGGCCGACATCATCGACCGGCGCATCTTCCTGATCGGCGCCCAGGCCTGGGTGCTGGCGATGGCGCTGATCCTGGCCGCGCTCACCGCGGCCGACATGCTGGGACCCTGGGGGCTGCTGGCGCTGACCTTTGCAATCGGCGCCGGCAGCGCGATGAACTTCCCGGCCTGGGCCGCCACCACCAATGAACTCGTCCCGCGCGAGGACCTGGTCGGCGCCATCGCGCTGAACGGCATCGGCTTCAACCTGGCGCGCGCGCTCGGCCCGGCGCTGGGCGGCTTCGCCATCGCCGCGGCCGGGCCGCAGGCGGCCTTCGCGCTGAATGCCGTCGCCTTCCTGGTGCTGATCGTCGCCCTGGTCTTCTGGCGCCGCCCGCCCGAGCCGCGCGGCCGGATGCCGAAGGAGCACCTGGTCTCCGCCATGCGGGCCGGGCTGCGCTTCGTCTCGGCCAGCCCGGCGATGCGGGCGGCGATCCTGCGGGCCTGCACCTTCTTCCTGTTCAGCGCCGCGGTCTGGGGACTGCTGCCGCTGTTCGTGCGGCAGCAACTGGGGCTGGGGCCGCAGGCCTTCGGACTGATGCTGGGGGTGATGGGGCTGTCGGCGGTCGCCGCCGGCTTCGCCCTGCCGGCGCTGCGTGGCCGGCTGGACCGCAGCGCCACGGTGTTCTGGGCCTCGATCGGCATCTGTGCCGCGATGGGCATCCTGGCGGCCTCCAACCACTGGGCGCCGGCGGCGCTGGGAATGCTGATCTACGGCGCCTCCTGGATCGCCGCCGGCAGCACCCTCGGCGCCTCGGCCCAGCTGGCGGCGCCCGGCTGGGTCCGGGCGCGGGCGATCGCTATCTACCAGCTCAGCTTCTTCGGCGTCATGGCGCTGGGCTCGGCCCTGGCCGGCTGGGTCGGCGGGCGGTTCGGCGTGCCGCTGGCGCTCGGCGCTGCGGCGGGCCTCGGCGCCGTCGCCGCGGTCGCGGTGCGCGGCTGGCGGATCGACAGCGTGGCGCTGGCGCCCGGCCCGGCCACCGCCGCCCCGGCGCCCGAACCCACGCCCGAGGCCCCCGACCCGGCGCTGCGTGCCCTGCTGGGCGAGGATTCCGGCCGGGTGCTGGAAGTGGTCCGCTATGCGGTCGACCCGGCCCGGCGCGACGCCTTCCTGGCGGCGATGCAGGAGGTGCGGCGGGTAAGGCTGCGCTCCGGCGCGGCGACCTGGCGGCTGTACGAGGACGTGGCGCATCCGGAGCGCTGGGTGGAGCTCTGGACGGTGGAGAGCTGGACCGAGCACCTGCGCGAGGAGGCGCGGCGGACGGACTGGGACCGCGCCGCCCTGGCCCGGGCGGCGGCGCTGCACCAGGGGGCCGAGCCGCCGGAGGCGGCGCGGTTCCTCAACGTGGTGCCGTGAGGCAGGTTGGGGGAGGGAAGCGTAGTCCCTCGCGCTCCCGCCTTCCCCTGGGTTGGTACCTGCCGATCGGTAGGTATCGACCCACGAAGCCGCATGAGTGGTCCGGCAGGGATGACGTCTCTCCCTCCGCGCCGTACTACCCTAGCGGCCGTCCTTCGTAGACTCCGTATTGCAGGTAGTGTTGCAGCGGGTCGAGCCCGGCCGCCGCGACATCGGGATTCGCCGCCAGGTAGGCGTTGGTGCGGAAATTTGGTCCCGGGTCTACCCCGGCCTTCCAGCCATAGAGGTCGTAGTGCAGCAGCGGGTCGATCCCCGCCGCGGCGACGCCGGGATTCTGCGCCAGGTAGTATTGGGTGTCGAAGAGGTAGTTCGGGTTCACCCCTGCCCGCCAGCCATAGGCCTGCCAATGCGCGTAAGCGTCGATACCGGCGGCGCCGACTGCCGGGTTGGTCAGCAGGTAGTAGGCGGCGTCGAAGCCGCCATTGATGCCGAAGCCGACCGCCGGATGCGCCGGCCGCCCTTCGGCCTGGCCATAGTCCAGGTAATGCACCAGCGGGTTCAGCCCAGCCCGCGCCACGTCCGGGTTCTGCAGAAGATAGAGCGTGGTGTCGAAGCTGGCCGAGGGGTCGCGGCCCTCCTTCCAGCCGTAGTTCAGGTAGTGCGCGTAGGCGTCCAGCCCGGCCCGGGCAATTTCCGGATAGGCAGCGTTGTAGCCGGCATAATCGAACGGGCCGGTGCGGACGGTCACCGACCCGGTCGACAGGTCCCAGGTCGTCCCGGTTGCCTGGAAGTAGACCGTCTCCACCTTCTGCGAATTGGCGTTGAAGTAGCCGTTGAAGATGATGGCGTTCGAGCCGCCCGCGGTCTGCAGGGTCAGGTCGCCGCCGAAGCTGCTGCGGATGGGTTGGAAATAGGCCTCGGTCCAGTCGGCACCGATCACCACCCGATCAACGCCGGAGGTCTCGTTGATCACGTCTCGGCCGAAGGCGCCGGAGAAGAAATAAAGGTCGTTGCCGTCGCCGCCCCGAAGGTCGTCATTGCCGCCGTAACCGATGATGCGGTCGTTTCCGGTGGTGGCGGTGATCGTTTCCGCCGCGGCGGTGCCGGTGAAGCCGACATTCGCGAAGGCGGATCCGTCCGCCAGGGTCCAGACCGTGCCGGTGGCCGTGAAGAGTACGCTCTCCACCAGCCCCCTGGAGACGCCCGAGGCATTGAAATACTGGTTGAGCGTGACGGAGTTGTCGCCACCGAGTTGCTGGATGATCAGGTCGCCACCGAAGGCCGATCGCACCAGCCTGAATTCTGCAGGGCGGTAATCCGCACCGAACTGGATCTGGTCGATGCCGCTGACGTCGTTGGTGACGGTGTCGCGGCCGAAGGCGCCCGAGACGACATAGATATCGTTGCCATCTCCGCCGCGCAGTTCGTCGTTGCCGCCAAAACCGGTGATGGCGTCGTCGCCCGCGGTTCCGATCAGTGTTTCGCTGGCATTACTACCCAATATGATCATTCCAGTGCTCCATTGACACGGATTGGGCGCTGCTTTTTGTATGCAACGTCACAAAATCGAGCAGCTCTACCCGACTAACTGCAATGCTATTTGCAAAAAACTGTGTTCTTTACACTATTTTGTGAAATCAAAAACGAAACTAAACTGGTTTGATCAAACCTTCTGCTCGCTGTCTGTCTGTCGGCACACGGCGTTGTCATGCCTCCCGAGGCCCGGTCGTGCGCTCCCGTATCGCTGGCATCACGGCCGGAAGGGACTGGCCGCGCGTGCCGCAGCCCCCACATCCGTGCCGGAACGAGACCCGAGGAGAGAGACCATGGCGAAAGCCCAGACCCTAGAGACCCGCAACGACGTCAAGACGAATGCGAAGCAGGTCTCGATCGGCACGCTGCAGGGGTGCCTCGTCGACGGCATCGACCTTTACAACGCGACGCGGCAGGCCCATTGGAACGTCAAGGGCCCGCATTTCGGCTCGCTGCACAAGCTGTTCGAGGAATTCTACAACGCGCTGCAGCTCAGCACCGACGACCTGGCCGAGCGCATCGTCCAGCTCGGCGGCACCGCCGTCGGCACCACCCAGGTCCTGGCCAAGTCCACCCGCCTGCCGCCCTACCCGACCGACCTGCATGCCGGCATGGACCATGTGCGGGCGCTGGCCGACCGTTACGCCCTGGTGGCGAAGACGCTGCGCGAGGGGATCGACGAGACCGACGAGGCCGGCGATGCCGACACCGCCGACCTGCTGACCGAGCAGTCCCGCGCCATCGACAAGATGCTCTGGATGATCGAGGCGCATCTGGGCGGCGACACCGAGCGCTAGCGGCGGCGGGGGGCCTGCGGGCCCCCCTTCCCCATACCCGTCCGCCGACTCGCGCTTCGCATTGTATCGAGGCGGCGAGGCGGCTATCGTGGCGGGATCAGGGGAACAAGACATGAACGACCTGTTCGGTGGCAAGCGGCCTCCGAAGGGCGGGACCGCCGAGCCCGCCTCCTACACTGCCCGTGATATCGAGGTCCTGGAGGGGCTGGAGCCGGTCCGGCGCCGGCCCGGGATGTATATCGGCGGCACCGACGAGAACGCCCTGCACCATTTGGCGGCCGAGATCCTCGACAACGCGATGGACGAGGCGGTGGCCGGCCATGCCGACCGGATCGAGGTGACGCTGGAGGCGGGAAACTGGCTGCTGGTGCGCGACAACGGGCGGGGGATCCCGACCGACCCGCACCCGAAATTCCCGAAGCTGAGCGCGCTCGAGGTCATCTTCACCACGCTGCATTCGGGCGGCAAATTCTCCGGCAAGGCCTATGAGACCTCGGGCGGTCTGCACGGCGTGGGGTCTTCCGTGGTCAACGCGCTGTCGGAGACGATGGAGGTCGAGGTCGCACGCGACCGGACGCTCTTCACCCAGGCCTATTCGCGCGGCAAGCCGCTCGGCAAGCTGAAGAATGCCGGCGCCATCCACAACCGCCGCGGCACCTCCATCCGCTTCCGGCCGGACCCGGAGATCTTCGGCGCCCTGCAGTTCTCGGCGGCCCGGCTGTACCGGCTCTGCCGCTCCAAGGCCTACCTGTACCGGGGGGTCGAGATCCGCTGGGCCTGCGACCTGGCCTTGGCGAAGGACGAGACGCCGGCCCAGGCCACCCTGCACTTCCCCGGCGGCCTGGCCGACTACCTGGCCGGGGCGATCGAGGGCCGCGGCCAGGTCGTCGCCGCGCCCTATGTCGGCGAGGCCGCCTTCCCCGACGGCGCCGGCCGGTGCGAGTGGGCCATCACCTGGCTCGACCAGGGCGAGGGCTTCCTCTCGACCTATGCCAACACCATCCCGACCAGCCAGGGCGGTACGCATGAGGCCGGGCTGCGCGGTGCCCTGGTCAAGGGCCTGCGCGCCTATGGCGAGTTGAAGAAGGACAAGCGCGCGGCGTCGGTCACCGCCGAGGACCTGTTCGGCGGCATGGCCGGGATGCTGAGCGTCTTCGTCCGCGAGCCGCAATTCCAGGGCCAGACCAAGGAGAAGCTGACCAGCCCGGAAGCGCAGCGGCTGGTCGAGGCCGCGCTGCGCGACCATTTCGACCATTGGCTGGCCGGCGACCCGCAGACCGCCGACAACCTGATGGCCTGGGCGATCGAACGCGCCGAGGACCGGATCCGACGGCGCGAGCAGAAGGAGACGCCGCGCAAGTCGGCGACCCGCAAGCTGCGGCTGCCCGGCAAGCTGGCCGATTGCAGCCGGGAAGGCATCGACGGCACCGAGCTGTTCCTGGTGGAGGGCGATTCCGCCGGCGGGTCGGCCAAGCAGGCGCGCGACCGCGAGACCCAGGCAGTCCTCCCGCTGCGCGGCAAGATCCTGAACGTCGCCAGCGCCAGCGCCGACAAGCTGCGGCAGAACCAGGAGCTGAAGGACCTGATCGAGGCGCTGGGCTGCGGCGCCGGCGACCGCTTCGACCTGGCGCGGCTGCGCTACGGCCGCATCGTCATCATGACCGATGCCGACGTGGACGGCGCGCATATCGCCGCCCTGCTGATGACCTTCTTCTACAAGGAACTGCGCGAGCTGGTCAGCCAGGGCCGGGTCTTCCTGGCCCAGCCGCCGCTCTACCGGCTGCAGGCCGCCGGGAAGTCGGTCTATGCCATGGACGACCGCGACCGCGAGCGGATCCAGAAGCGCGAGTTCAAGCCGAACCAGAAGGTTGAGGTCAGCCGCTTCAAGGGGCTCGGCGAGATGCCTCCGGCGACGCTGAAGGAAACCACGATGGACCCGAAGCGGCGCACCCTGCTGCGGGTGGTGCTGCCGCCGGAAGACCGGGCCTCGACCGCCGAGCTGATGGAGGCGCTGATGGGCCGCAGGCCCGAGCTGCGCTTCAAGTTCATCCAGGACAATGCGGCGAAGCTTGACGTGGAGGAGGTGGACGTCTGAGCCTCACGGCCCCAGTGGCCGGAAGGACAGCGACATCTTCGCCACGGCCAGTTCCAGGCAGGGTTTCAGCGCGGGCGGGAATTCGATCCAGAGCGTGGCGATCACTGCCCCGCCGTGCGCCAGGAAACTGCGCCGGTAGTAGATGCGGTCGGCGAGGTAGCCGGTCAGCACGAACCAGTCCGGGGTGACCCGGCGATAGGTGACGCTGCCGCGGCCGTTGTCGCGGATGTCCCGCTCCGCCTCGGCCAGCACCGCCGCCAGCGACTGGCGCTGGCCGTTGCGGAGGCCGGTCAGGACCGCGGTCGCCCGGCCCCCGACGGCCCAGAAGCGGGCGCTGTCGCCGTTCTCCGGCACGCTGTCGGGATCGAGGACGAAGCTGGCCGGGTAATCCATGCCGAAGCCCCAGCCCGGGTTCCGGTAGGCCAGCACCTTCGTCTCGCGCAGTGCCTCGCAACCTGGCTGCGCCGAGGACGGCGTGGAAAGCAGCAGGAGCAGGACGAGGCCGGCCGTCGCGCGCAGGGCTAGCGCCTTGCCCCCTGGCCGCGCCACAGCGGTTCCCACCGCCGAACCGGCTCCCGCCCCAACTTCACGCAATCGGCGGCGGTGGCCGGCGCCTGTCCGGGCTGTCGGCGCCACAGCACGGCAATCCGCGGCGCGGCCTTGATTTCGGCGGCAGACCAGCCCACGCGCCGCTGCAGATCCATCCCATTCATCATGGTCTCTCCGGCATGGCCGAATGCTGGCCAAGCCGAGGCAAACGCGCCGCGGCGGCCATGGCTCCCGGCCCTGCCGGCAGCGGTCGTCTCGACCCGAAATCGGTTCGATGGCAAGGTTCCGCTGGACCTGGACAGCCGACCTGGTGACGTACGAGATCCGGCGGCCCCGGCGCCGACCCTATCGCCATCCGCGGCGGCATCGACACCGTCAGGGCCGGCGCAGGCTATGTCGGGCACGCCGCCGACCAGGTCAGCACCGCGAGGATCTTCCAGGGCGTCGAGAACCTCACCCTCACCACCGGCCGCGGCGAGGACCTGATCATGACCGGCGACGGAGTCGATGGGCTGGACGGCGGCGCCGGCTGGGATATCGCAGCGGTCGGCGACCACGACGCCGATGGCAGGTCCGCCATCCCCTGGCAGGAGCCGATGGGGAGGTTTCGCTTTGGCTGATGGGCGGCTGTGCCGTCACGGTCACCGCCTCGCTCGTCAACCCGGGCACCGCCTGGACGATCGCCCGACGCCGCACGCCCTGCGGCATGGCCGTCCCGGCGCGCCGGGACGGCCAGCAGCGGCCCGCCGCCGGAATCGCGTCGGGCGCCTCGGCTCAGGCCTTGACCAGCGGGCACCCCCCCTCGCTCAGCGGCCGCCAGGCCTGGTCGGGCGGAATGTCGGTGATCAGCTTGCAGAAGTCGTATTTGTGCTTCGCCTCGGCCTCCCGCTTCACCTCCCACAGATGCATCACGTGCAGGGTGCGGCCGTCCTCGCGGATGCGGACATCGGCATTGTACATGTCGTTCACCGGCGTCGCCTTCATCCGCGCCGCCACCGCATCGGCATCCGTGCTGCCGACCGCCTGCGCCGATTTCAGCCAATGCGTCACCCCGGTGTAGACCGCGGCATGCTGCAGCCCGGGCGGCGTGGTCATCTTCGCCATGTAGCGCCGCGACCAGATGCGGGCCGGCTCCGACTGGTCCCAGTAGAAGCTGTCGGTCAGCACCATCCCCTCGCAGGTCCTCTGCCCCAACGCGACTAGGTCGGTGACCTGCACCAGCAGCGTGGCGATCCGCGCGCCGCCGCGGGTCAGGCCGAATTCGGCGGCCTGCTTGATGCAGTTCTGCAGGTCGGTCCCGGCCAAGGCGAAGCCGATCACCTTGGCGCCAGAGGCCTTCGCCTGGATCAGGAAGGAGGAGAAATCCGCGTTGTTCAGCGGCGCCCGTACCGCGCCCAGCACCTTGCCGCCGGCGCCGCGGACGGCGGCCATGGTGTCGCGTTCCAGCGCATGGCCGAAGGCATAGTCGGCGGTGATGAAGTACCAGGAATCGCCGCCCGCCTTGGTCAACGCCGTGCCGGTGCCATGCGCCAGCGCGTAGGTGTCGAAGCCGAAATGCATCCCGTAGGGCGAGCATTTGGCTCCCGTCATGTCGGAGGTCGCCGGTCCGGTGATCAGGTAGATGCGCTTCTTCTCCCGGCACACCTCCTGGATCGCCAGGCCGGAGGAACTGGCCGCGCCGTCCACCAGCACGTCGACGCCGAGATTGTCGATCCATTCCCGCGCCAGCCCGGCCGACACATCAGCGCGATTCTGGCCGTCCGCCTGCCGCGTGGTGACTGGCCTGCCCAGCACGGTCCCACCGAAATCCTGGATGGCGAGCTCGGCCGCGACCCGGTTGCCGGGGCCGCCGACATCGCGGAAGGGCCCGCTCATGTCGCTGAGCAGGCCGATCTGCACCGGGCGCGACTGGGCTTGCAGCAGCCCGGGTGCGGCCAGCGGCAGCGTGGCCATCCCGGCGAGGAGGGCGCGGCGTTCGATCTTGGACATGGTTCTGTTCTCCCTGCCGCAACGATGCCTCGAACCCGCGCCGGACTCAAACCGCCGTGGCAGGATGCGCCGGCCATGCGCCCGATCCTCCTCCTCGTCGCCCTGCTGTTCGCCATGCCGGCCGAGGCCCGGCCGGATGCGGCCTCGCTGGAGGCGGCGCGGCGCTTCCTTTGCCCCAATGGCGGCACGCCGGTCCGCGGCCAGGGCGGTCGCTGCCGGGCGGCGGCGGGCGAAGGCTCGGCGCGCGGGTGGGACCGCGGGCTGCCGCCGCCGGCGCATCGCCAAGCGGCCTGCCCGGAGGGCACCCGCGCGGCCGAGGCACGGGCGCGCCCCGAAGCGGTCCGCTGCGTCCCCGACTAGGCCCGCAGCCAGTCCCGCAGCAGCGCGGTGGTCACCGCCGGCGCCTCCATCGGCGGCAGGTGGCCGCAGCCAGGGATGTGGTGCAGCACCGCGCCGGGGATGCCGGCGGCGATCTCCGCGGCCAGGGCGGGCGGGGTCAGCGCATCCGCCTCCCCCACCGCGACCAGGGTGGGCAGGCGGATGCCGGGCAGCTCCGGGCGGCTGTCCGGCCGGCCAAGGATCGCCGCCTGCTGCCGCAGGAAGGCGTCGCGGCCGACCCGCTCGGCCATGCCGATCACTGCCTGGCCGACCGGCCCGGCCAAGTTGTCGGGGTGCACGAGTTGCGGCAGCAGCCGCGGCGTCACCCCCTTGAACAGGCCGGTGCGGGTCAGGGCCATCAGCCCGCGGCGGCGGCGCGCCTGCTCCGGCGAGTCGGGCCGGGCGGAGGTGTCGAACAGCGCCAGCCGAGTCACCCGCCCGGGCGCCTGGCGCAGGATCTCGAAGGCGAGGTAGCCGCCCATCGACAGGCCGGCGAGGGCGAAACGCGGCGGTGCCGCGGCGAGCGCCCGCGCCGCCATCGCGGCCAGGCTGTCGTCGCGCGTGGTGTCGGCGATCAGGCAGGCCGCATCCTCGCACAGCCCCGCGACCTGGTCGCGCCACAGGCGTTCGTCGCAGAGCAGGCCGGGCAGCAGCAGAAGAGGAAGCGTTTCAGGCATGGCGCCCATGCCCCATAATCGCAGCGGACGCGGCTTACAATCTCCTGCAAAGCTTGATTTCCTGGCCATAGAAGCGCATATGCCGCCCTGATCTGGAACGGCGGCCTGATCTCTCGGCACGCCGCGCGTCGGTTTTCGGCCCTTGCCCTCTGCAACCGGCCGCCATGCCGCCGCTGTCCCGGCGAAGGAACCGACCGCACTTGAACGATACTCCCGACCGGCCTGCCGAGATGGCTGCCGACCTCCCGCACCACGCCACCGAAGCGGCGGAGCCCGTCGTCGTCCAGGTCGAGGCAAGCGACGCGCCTGCCGAGGCCGACGCGCCCGTCGCCGAAGCGACCGCCGAGCCCGTGGAGTCCGACGTCGCACCGCTGGAGGCGGCAGCGGAGCCCCTCGTGGCGACCGCCGAAGCTCTGGAGGAGGCGGACGAATCTGCCCCGCGCGAGAGCTATTCGGACGACGAGGACGAATACAACGAGCAGGAGGCGGACGACGCCGCCCCGCGGGTGACCTTCGCCGATCTTGGCCTGTCCGAGCCCATCCTGCGCGCCGTGACCGAAGCCGGCTACGTCACGCCGACGCCGATCCAGGAAGCCGCCATCCCGATCGTGCTGATGGGCCGCGACGTGCTGGGCTGCGCCCAGACCGGCACCGGCAAGACCGCCGGCTTCACCCTGCCGATGCTCGACATCCTGGCCAGCGGCCGGGCCAAGGCGCGCATGCCGCGCTCCCTGATCCTGGAGCCGACGCGCGAGCTGGCGCTGCAGGTCGCCGAGAATTTCGTCAAGTACGGCAAGCACCTCAACCTGGTGCATGCCCTGCTGATCGGCGGCGAGAGCATGAACGACCAGCGCGCGGTGCTCGAGAAGGGCGTCGACGTCCTGATCGCCACGCCGGGTCGGCTGCTCGACCTGTTCGACCGTGGCCGCATCCTGCTGGCGGACTGCAAGGTGCTCGTCATCGACGAGGCCGACCGCATGCTGGACATGGGCTTCATCCCGGACGTGGAGCGGATCGTGTCCATGCTGCCGCCGATGCGGCAGACCCTGTTCTTCTCGGCCACCATGGCGCCCGAGATCCGCAAGCTGGCCGATGCCTTCCTGCAGAACCCGAAGGAGATCAGCGTCTCGGCGCCGGCCAGCGTGGCGAGCACCATCGTCGCCGGCCTGCTCTGGACGCGCGAGCTCGACAAGCGGGAGGCGCTGCGCCGCCTGATCCGCCGCGAGCAGGTGCAGAACGCGCTGATCTTCTGCAACCGGAAGACCGAGGTCGACATCCTCTACAAGTCGCTCAAGCGGCACGGCTTCTCGGTCGGCGCGCTGCATGGCGACATGGACCAGCCGACCCGCTTTGCCACGCTGAACAAGTTCAAGGCGAACGAGCTGCAGCTGCTGGTCTGCTCGGATGTCGCGGCACGCGGCATCGACATCGGCGGCCTCTCCCACGTCTTCAACTTCGACGTGCCCTTCCGCGACGAGGACTACGTCCACCGCATCGGCCGCACCGGCCGTGCCGGCAAGCAGGGCGCCGCCTTCACCCTGGCCACGGCGGATGACGCCCGCAACGTCGCGGCGATCGAGAAGCTGACCGGGCGGCCTATCCCGCGCATCGAGATCGAAGGCCTGGACCCGGTCAGCAACGAGGAGATCGCCGAGGCGGCGGCGCGGCCGAAGGGCCGTGGCCGTGGCGGCGTGCCCGCGCGTGGCGGCCGCAGCGGCGGCAGCAGCAGCCGCGACGCCGGCCGCGGCGGCCGTGACCGGCGTCCCGCCCGTCCCGAGCGCGAGATCGCCGCGGAGACCGCGCCGGTCGCCGAGGTGGTGGCCGAGCGCCCCGCCCGGCCCGAGCGCGACCGCAGCGGCCCGCCGCGCGAGCGCGACCGTGCCCCGCGTGGCGCGCGGCCCGAGCGGAGCGGCCGGGACCGGCCCGAGCGTGGACCCGACCGCGAGCGGGGCGATCGCGCGCCCGAGCGTGTCGAGGCCGAGCGTCCCGACCGGTTCGAGCGCGACCGCGCCGCCCCGCCGGCGCGTGATTTCGACCGCGACCGGGCGCCGATGGCGCGCGGTCGCGACCGCGACGACCATCGCCGCCGCGACCGCGACCGGGACGATCTCGGCCCATCGGTCCGCGGTTTCGGCGATGCCGTCCCGGCCTTCATGCTGATCCCCATCCCCCGCTTCCGCCGCGACCCCGCGGCGGAGCAGGAGCAGGAAGCGGCCTGAGCCGCTCGCGCCTGCCTCCGGTGGTGAACGCGGCCAGGGCATCCCTGGCCGTTTTCGTATCCGCCGCCCGTTGCGGGACCCCCGGCCCCGCGCCAAGTTGCGGCCATCGTCACGTCTCGAGGAGACCATCCATGAACGTCGCCAACGCCGTCGCCATCCCCTCCTCGGGCGCCTCCGATACCGCGGTCGTCGCCCCGCGTCGCGGGCAGCCCGCCTTTGTCTGGGAGGACCCGCTGCTGCTGGAGGGCGCGCTCTCCGAGGATGAGCGGATGATCCGCGACGCCGCGCACCAGTTCTGCCAGGAGAAGCTGCTGCCGCGCGTGCAGGAGGCCTTCCGCAAGGAAACCTTCGACCGCGAGATCATGAACGAGTTCGGCGAGATGGGCTTCCTCGGCGCCACGCTGCACGGCTATGGCTGCGCCGGGATCAACTACGTCTCCTACGGGCTGATGGCGCGCGAGGTGGAGCGCGTCGACAGCGGCTACCGCAGCGCCTTCTCCGTGCAGTCCAGCCTGGTGATGTACCCGATCTACGCCTTCGGGTCGGACGCGCAGAAGGAGAAGTTCCTGCCCAAGCTGCGCACCGGCGAGTTCGTCGGCTGCTTCGGCCTGACCGAGCCCGATGCCGGCTCCGACCCGTCCTCCATGCGGACGCGGGCGAAGAAGGTCGATGGCGGCTACATCCTCAACGGCTCGAAGACCTGGATCACCAACTCGCCGATCGCCGACGTCGCCGTGGTCTGGGCCAAGGACGACGAAGGCATCCTGCGCGGCTTCCTGGTCGAGCGCGGCATGAAGGGCTTCACCACCCCGAAGATCGAGGGCAAGTTCAGCCTGCGCGCCAGCGTCACCGGCATGATCATGCTGGACGACGTCTTCGTGCCTGAGGAGAACCGCCTGCCCGGCGTGAAGTCCCTGGCCGGCCCCTTCTCCTGCCTCAACCGCGCCCGCTACGGCATCGCCTGGGGTGCCCTCGGCGCCGCCGAGGATTGCTGGCACCGCGCCCGCGAATACACCCTGCAGCGCAAGATGTTCGGCCGGCCGCTGGCGCAGACCCAGCTGGTGCAGAAGAAGCTGGCCGACATGCAGACCGAGATCACCCTCGGCCTGCACGCCGTGCTGCGGGTCGGCCGGCTGTTCGACGAGGACCGCGCGGCGCCGGAGATGATCTCCCTGGTCAAGCGCAACAACTGCGGCAAGTCGCTCGACATCGCCCGCGTCGCCCGCGACATGCACGGCGGCAACGGCATCGTCGACGAGTACCACGTGATCCGCCACGTCATGAACCTCGAGACGGTCAATACCTACGAGGGCACGCATGACGTCCACGCACTGATCCTCGGCCGGGCGCAGACCGGGCTGAACGCCTTCGGCGGGTGAGCCGATCCAGGCCCGGCGACGGCGGCCGACGCGATGGGCAGCCTGCCGGGCCTGACCGACGTGGCGGAGATCGAGCGCGCGATCCAATTGGCGATCGCGCCAGCCTTCCTGCTGACCGGCATCTTCAGCCTGGTCACCATCCTGGCCAACCGGCTGGCGCGGATGATCGACCGCGAGCGGGCGGTGCGCACCGGCTTGGCGCAGCCGCTGCCTGGCGAGCAGCGCACCATCGTCCGTCGCGCCCGGCAGGCTCACCGGGCCATCGGCGCCTGCGTGCTGGCGGCGATCCTGCTCTGCCTGCTGATCGTCATGGCCTTCGCCGGCATCCTGCTGCAGTTGGATGTCGCCTGGGTGCTGGCGGCGCTGCTGGTCGCGGCGATGCTGGCGCTGATGGTCGCGCTGCTGCTGCTGCTCGCCGAGATCGGCCTGGCCTTCCGTCACTTGCCGCTGCCCCCTGATGAATGACCTGACTCTCGAGACCCTGCGGATCGAAGCCCTGGGCGCCGCCGGCGACGGCATCGCCCGGCGCGACGGCAGGACGGTCTTCCTCCCCGGCACGCTGCCGGGGGAGACGGTGCACGCCCGCCTGATGGGCAAGCGTGGCGAGGCCCTGGCCGCCGAGGCGGCGGCAGTGCTGGCCGCCTCCCCCGACCGCGTCGCGCCGCCCTGCCCGCATTTCTCCCAGTGCGGCGGCTGCGCCATCCAGCATCTGGCCGATGTGCCCTATGCCGAATGGAAGCGGGCCAAGCTGGTCGATGCGCTGGCCCGCGCCGGCTTTCCCGATGCACCGGTCGGCGCGCTGGAACGCACGCCGCCGAACACGCGGCGGCGCGCGGACCTGGCGCTGCGGCGCGGCCCGGGGGGTGGCGTGCTGCTCGGCTTCCACGGCCGCGGCACCGATGCGGTGACAGACCTCGCGACCTGCGCCGTGCTCGACCCGCGCATCGTCGCGCTGTTCGAACCGCTGCGCGTCCTCTTCAAGCGGCTGGCGGCGCTGAAGCGCGACGGCTCGGCGGTGGTGAACCTGCTGGACACCGGGCCCGACCTGCTGCTGCGCACCGATGGCGCGCTGGACGCGCCGGCGCGCGGCCTGCTGGCCGCCTTTGCCGCCGCGCACGGCATCCCGCGCATCGCCTGGGCGCAGGGCACCAAACTGCCGGAGACCGCGGCGCAGCTCGGCCGGGTCGGCATCGCGCTCGGCGGCACGGCGGTCGCGCCGCCGGCCGGCGCCTTCCTGCAGGCCAGCCCGGCCGGAGAGGCGGCGATCGTCGCGGCCGTCCTGGCCGGGCTGCCGGCGAAGCTGCCGCCGCGCGCCGCGATCGCCGATCTGTTCGCCGGGCTGGGCACGCTGAGCTTCCCGCTGGCGACCCGCGCCCGGGTGGTGGCTTTCGAAGGTATGGCGGAATCGGTCACCGCGCTGGCCGCCGGGGCGGGCAATGCAGGCGCCCGGGTGCAGGCGGTGCGGCGCGACCTCGACCGCCAGCCCTTGATCGCGAAAGAGTTACAGAGTTATGCGGCGGTGGTGCTCGATCCGCCCCTCAACGGCGCCGCGGCGCAGATGCCGCTGCTGGCGAGGTCGGTGGTACCCAGGGTCATCTACGTGTCCTGCAACCCTGCCGCCCTGGCGCGCGACGCCCAGGTGCTGGCCCAGGCCGGCTTCAAGGTGCTGGCGGCGACGCCGGTGGACCAATTCCTCTGGTCGCCGCACCTGGAAAGCGTGGTGGTCTTCACCCGATAGCTCCACGGAACGGGTTGATCCCAGGCCGCCGCCGACCATTCAATGGGGCAGCTTCTTCAGGGACGGACGTTCCATGACCGCACGAATGAACCGCCGCCTGGCGCTGGCTGGGCTGCCGGCGCTGCTGGCCGCCCCGGCCGTCCTGCGCGGCGCCGCGGCGCAGACGGCACCGGCCGCTGCTGCCTCCGCCGCGCCGCAGGCCCCAGGCTTCTACCGCTTCAAGGTCGGCGGCTTCACCGTCACCACCGTGCATGACGGCTTCTTCGAGCGCCCGGTCGCCGGTTTCGTGCGCAACGCGCCGCTGGTGGAGGTGCAGAAGGTCCTGGCCGAAAGCTTCCTGCCGACCGACACGCTGCGCATCCCCTTCACCGTCACCTTCGTCGAGACGCCAGCCGGGCTGGTGGTGTTCGACGCCGGCAACGGGGCGACCGCCGCCGGCGACACGCGCGGGCGGATGATCGCCAACATGGCCGCCGCCGGGCTCGACCCTGCCAAGGTCACCAAGGTTATCCAGAGCCATTTCCACGGCGACCACGTGAACGGCCTGCTGAACGCCGCCGGCGGCGCCGCCTTCCCGAATGCCGAGATCATCGTCCCCGCCGTCGAATGGGCCTGGTGGAGCGACACCGGCAACGAGACCCGCTCGCCGGAGGGTCAGCGGCCGAATTTCGCCAACAGCGCGCGGCGCTTCGGCCCCTACCAGGGGAAGATCCGCCAGGCGGCCGAGGGCGCCGAGGTCGCGCCGGGCATCCGCGGCGTGCCGGCCTATGGCCATACCCCGGGCCATACCTGCTACCACATCGCCGATGGCGGGCAGGAGGCGATGTTCATCGCCGACCTGACCAACCGGCCGGAATTGCTGGCGCGGCGGCCCGATTTCCACATCGTCTTCGACTTCGACGCGGCGCTGGCCGAGGCATCCCGCCGGCGGGTCTACGACCGCGTCGCGGCCGACCGCATCCGCATCACCGGCTACCATTTCCCCTTCCCCGCCAACGGCTACATGGTGAAGGAAGGCGATGGCTACCGCTTCGTGCCGGCCGATTGGTCGAGCGCGGTCTGAGGGAGACGACGATGAACCGCAGAGGATTCCTGGGCGCCGCCGCGGCGGCGCCGGCGCTCGCGGCCCTGCCCGCAGTCGCGCACCACGCGACGGAGATGGCGCAGGCGCCGGGCTTCTACCGCTTCAAGGTCGGCGGCTTCACCGTGACCACCGTGTTCGACGGCTTCACCCCACGCACCAATCCGGCCCGCACCGGCATGGTGGCGAACCAGGCGCCGGAGGCGGTGGAGCAGGCCTTGAAGGACGCGCTGCTGTCCACGGCGCGGCTGGACAACCCCTTCACCGTCACCTTCCTCGACACCGGCCGCCAGATCATCGCCTTCGATACCGGCACCGGCGGCGGGCAGCTCTCGGCGACCTCGGGGCTGCTGGAGCACAACCTGGAGGCCGCCGGGATCGAGCCCGAGCAGGTCACCCAGGTGGTGTTCAGCCATTTCCATGCCGACCATATCACCGGCCTGACCACCAAGGACAACGTGGCGGTCTTCCCGAATGCCGAGCTGGCGGTGCCGGCGCCGGAATGGGCCTTCTGGACGGATGAGAGCAACGCCGGCCGCGTGCCCGAATTCCAGCGCGGCACCTTCGCCAATGTCCGCCGGCGCTTCGGCCCCTACCAGGGCAAGGTTCGGCAATTCGCCTGGGGGACGGAAGTGGTGCCAGGGGTCCGCGCGCTGGCGGCGCCAGGCCATACGCCGGGGCATACGGTCTTCCAGGTGACCGACGGGTCGGAGCAGCTGTTCGTCATGGCCGACACCTCCAGCCGGCCGGAGCTGTTCCTGCGCCATCCCGGCTGGTTCTCCGGCTTCGACATCGACGGACCGATGGCGAGCGAGAGCCGGCGCAAGCTGTTCGGGCGGGTGGCGGCCGACCGCGCCCGCATCACCGCCTACCACTTCCCCTTCCCCGCCAACGGCTATGTGGCGCACTGGGGCGAGGGTTTCCGCTTCGTGCCGGCGGACTGGTCCAGCACGGTCTGAATCAGGCCTGGGGCGCGGTCAGAAGGCCGCGTCCTCGAAGGCCCGCAGCGACTCGCCGCCGGCAAGCACCTTCGCCGACAGGGAACTCGTCTCCGGCAATATCCGCTGCATGAAGAAGCGCGCCGTCGCCAGCTTCGCCCGGTAGAAGGCGTCGTCCTTCTCCAGCGCGATCTCCGCCATGCGTGCCCAGGCGAAGGCCATGGCGGTGAGGCCGAACAGGCGAAGGTAGTCGGTCGCCGCGGCGCCTGCTTCGAAGGGATTCTTCAGGCCGCGCTGGGCGACTTCCCCGGTCACCTGCTGCAGCCGGCCGAAGGCCTTGGCCAGCGGCAGGATGAACTCCTCCATCGCCGCGACGTCCTGCTGCGCCTCGATGAAGGCGAGGACGGGATGGAAGAAGCTGCGCAGGTAGCGCCCGCCATGCGCGCCGAGCTTGCGACCGACCAGGTCGAGGGCCTGGATGCCGTTGGTGCCCTCGTAGATCTGGGTGATGCGGGCGTCGCGGGCGAACTGCTCCATGCCGTTGTCGCGGACATAGCCGTGCCCGCCCCAGACCTGCATCCCCAGCGTCGCCGCGTCCCAGCCGGTATCGGTGAAGACCGCCTTGATGATCGGCGTCATCAGCTGGACGAAGTCGTCGGCCTGCTGCCGCACCGCGGCATCCGGGTGGCGGACGGAGACGTCGTGCTCCAGCGCCGCCAGCGCGGACAGCGCGCGGCAGCCCTCGGTCATCGCCCGCATGGTCAGCAGCATGCGCCGCACGTCGGGATGGACCAGGATGGGATCCGCAGCCTTCTCTGGCGCCTGGGTGCCCTGTAACCCGCGGCCCTGGATGCGTTCCCGGGCGTACGAGACGGCGTTCTGGTAGGCGATCTCGGCGATGCCGAGGCCCTGGACGCCGACGCCGAGGCGGGCCTCGTTCATCATGGTGAACATCGCCGACAGGCCCTTGTGCGGCCGGCCGACCAGCCAGCCCTTCGCCTCGTCGAAGGCCATCGCGCAGGTCGAGCTCGCCTTGATGCCCATCTTGTGCTCGAGGCCGGTGCAGGTGACGGCATTGCGCGGGCCAGGGCGACCATCCTCCGTCGGCAGGAATTTCGGCACGACGAACAGGCTGATGCCGCGGGTACCCGGCGGCGCGTCGGGCAGCTTCGCCAGCACCAAGTGGATGATGTTGTCGGTCAGGTCATGCTCGCCGGCGCTGATGAAGATCTTGGTGCCGGTGATGCGGTGGCTGCCGTCGTCGGCGGGCACCGCCCTGGTGCGGATCAGGCCGAGATCGGTGCCGCAATGGGGCTCGGTCAGGCACATGGTGCCGGACCACTCGCCGCTGGTGAGCTTCGGCAAGTACAGCGATTTCTGCTCGGGCGTGCCGTGCTTCGAAATCGCCATGTAGGCGCCGTGCGACAGGCCGGGGTACATGCCGAAAGACAGGTTGGCGGAGCAGATCATCTCCTCCACCAGCATGCCGACCGACTTCGGCAGGCCCTGCCCGCCATAGTCCGGATCGGCGCCGAGCGAGGTCCAGCCGGCCTCGCGGAAGGCGCGGTAGGCTTCCGGAAACCCCTGCGGGGTGCGGACCACGCCGTTCTCCAGCGTGCAGCCTTCCTCGTCGCCGCTGCGGTTGAGCGGCAGCAGAACTTCGGCGCAGAATTTCGCGGCCTCCTCCAGCACCGGGTCGACCAGGTCGGGGCCGATCTCCTCGCAGCCCGGCAAGGCGCGCAGGCGGTCGGTGCCGGCAAGCTCGGTGAGGACGAAACGCATGTCGCGCAGCGGGGCGGTGTAGGTCGGCATCGGGCGATCCCTAGTTCCGCAGCGGCCGGCCGGTTTCGAGCATGTGCTCAACCCGGGCCAGGGTCGCCGGCGTCCTCAGCAGGGCCATGAAGCTGCGGCGCTCCAGCGCATGCAGCTCCGCCTCGGTGGTGTCCTCGGTATGGTCGCGGCGGCCGCCGGTCAGCGTCTCCGCCAGGTATTCGCAGACCACCACGTCATGCGGCGTGGCGCGGCCCAGGGCGACCTGCTGCTGCACCGCCATGGCCAGGGCGGCACGGCCGGAAGCGCCGGGCAGTCGCACCGGCTTCACCTCGGCCGGGGCATAGCCTTCCACCAGCGAGAGGGCGCGCGCCTTTGCATCGGCCAGCAGCCGGTCGCGGTTGAAGGTGATGCCGTCGGCCGGGCGCAGCAGCAGCATCTCCTTCGCCTCGAAGGCCGATTTCGCCACCTGCGCGGTCGAGATCATCTCGAAGGCCTTGGCGACGGGCGGCATCGGGCCGCGCGGCGCCTTCGGATTCTCCGCCCAGCGGCGCAGCATGGTGGTGCAGCCGCCCCAGCCGGGGATCAGGCCGACGCCCACTTCAACCAAGCCAATATAGGTCTCGGCATGCGCCTGCACCGCGTCGCAATGCAGCAGGATCTCGCAGCCGCCGCCGAGCGCCATGCCGGACGGCGCGCCGACCACCGGGAAGGGCGCGTCGCGCAAGCTGCGCATGGCCTTCTGTCCCTGCTCGATCAGCCCCTCGATCTCGCCCCAGGCGGCGATGTTGGCGGCGAACAGGGCAAGGCCGATATTGGCGCCGACGCTGAACTGCTCGCCCTCGTTGTGGATGACCAGTGCCTTGAAGCCGCCCTTCCTGCCCATGGCGACCGCCTTGCCGATCATCTCCACGGTGCCGGGATCGAGCGCGTTCATCTTGCTGTGGAATTCGAGGCAGGCGACCCCGTCGCCGACATCCCAGAGCGAGGCGCTGCCGTTCTTCGCCAAGGGCTGCGTGCGGCGCTTGATGTCGGCCAGCAGCAGCACGCCCGCCGGCCGCGGCACGGCGTGGTAGCCGCCATCGGTGCCGAGGTATTCGAGGGTGCTGTCCTGCACGCGGTAGAAGGCCCCTTCCCCGACCTGCGCCAGCAGCGGCGGCACCGGGCGGCCATCCTGGGCCAGTGCCTTCGCCAGCCAAGCCGCGCCCAGCTTGTCGATCAGCTCGAAAGGCCCGTATTGCCAGTTGTAGCCGAGCCGCATCGCGGCATCGACATCGGCGACGCTGTCGGCGATCTCCGGCACCAGCGCCGCGGCATAGCCCAGCGTGTCGAGCAGCACGGCGCGGGCATAGCGCCCGCCGCGATCGGGGTGCTCGGCCAGCGCCCGCAGGTCGCGCAGGGAAAGGCTTTCGAGCTGCGGCTTGTCGCTCGCACGGTAATCGCCGGTGGTGAGGTCGAGCGCGCGCTTCAGGCTCTCCCCGCCTGCGCCCTTCTCCCGCGTGTAGAAGCCGCCCTTGCCCTTCCGGCCGGTCCTACCCTCGGCGATCATGCGGGTGATCAGCGTGTTGTCGCGCAGCCCCAGCACATAGGCGTCGGTCTCCGGCAGCGTCGCCTTCATGCTGGCGGCGACATGCGGCATCAGGTCGATGCCAACGAGGTCCAGCAGGCCGAAGACGCCGGTCTTCGGCACGCCCAGCGGCCGGCCCATCACCGCATCCGCCTCCTCCACCGTCAGGCCGAGGTCGAAGGCGCGGTTGATGGCGGACTGCATCCACATCCCGCCGATGCGGTTGGCGATGAAGCCTGGGCGGTCCTTGCAGGGGATGACGGTCTTGCCGAGCACGCGGTCGCCGAATCCGGCGATGGCCGCGAGCGCATCAGGCCGCGTCGCCGGGCCGCGCACAACTTCCAGCAGGCGCATGTAGCGCGGCGGGTTGAAGAAGTGTGTGATGAGAAAGTCGGCGGCGAAGCCCTCCCCCAGACCCTCGGTCAGCGCGGAGAGCGGGATGGTGGAGGTGTTGGAGGAGACGATCGAGCCCGGCTTCCGCACCGCCTCGAGCTTCGTATAGAGCGCGCGCTTGGCGTCCGGCCGCTCGACGATCGCCTCGACGATCCAGTCGCAATCGGCCAGCAGCGGCAGCCCGCCCTCGATGTCGCCCGGCGTGACCAGCCGCGCCGCGCTCTTCTGCATGAAGGGCGCCGGGTCGGTCTTCAGCATCCGCTCGATGGCCTTGGCGGCGCCGCCCGGGACGATGTCCAGCAGCACCACCGGCACCCCGGCATTGGCCACCTGCGCGGCGATCCCGGCACCCATGACGCCGGCGCCGATCACGCCGACCTTGCGGATCGGCGTCGCCGCCGGTTGCGCCTGCGCGGCCGGCCCCGCCGCGGCGCGCAGTTCCGTCTCCACCATCGTGGCGCCCGTGGTCAGCGACATCACACCGCCTCCAGCACCGTGGCGATGCCCTGTCCGCCGCCGATGCACTGCGTCGCCAGCGCATAGCGGCCACCCTGGCGCTGCAGCAGCTGTGCCGCCTTGCCGGTGATCCGCGCCCCGGTCGCCCCAAGCGGATGGCCGAGCGCGATTGCCCCGCCATCGAGGTTCACGCGGGCCTCGTCGATGCCGAGCTCGCGCATGCAGGCCAGCGCCTGCGACGCGAAGGCCTCGTTCAGCTCGACCACGTCGAGATCCTTCGCCGCGATCCCCGCCCGCGCCAGCGCCTTGCGCGAGGCGCCGATCGGCCCCAGCCCCATGACATCCGGCGCGCAGCCATCGACCGCGACCGACGCCACTCGGGCCAGCGGCGTCAGCCCGTTGCGTCGCGCATACTCGGCCGAGCAGACCAGCAGCGCCACCGCGCCATCGGTCAGCGGGGACGAGGTGCCTGCGGTGACCGTGCCATCCTGGCGGAAGGCCGGCTTCAGCCCGGCCAAGGTCTCGGCGGTGGTCTCGGCACGGATGCAGCCATCCTGCGCCACTTGCTTGCCCGCCGCCTCGACGGCGACGATCTCCGCTTCCAGCCGGCCCTCCGCCTGCGCCGCGGCGGCCTTCCGCTGGCTGCGGACGGCGAAGGCCTCCTGCTCGCCGCGGGTGACCTGGTGGCGGCGGGCGACATTCTCCGCCGTCTCGCCCATCGAGATGTAGGCCTGCGGGAATTCCTGCGCGAGGCCGGGATGCGGCATGGGGTTGAAGCCCATCATCGGAACCCGGGTCATGCTCTCGACCCCGGCGCAGAGGAAGGCCTCGCCCGCGCCCATCTTGATGGCACCCGCCGCCTGGTGGACCGCCTGCATGGACGAGCCGCAGAAGCGGTTCACCGTGGTGCCCGCCACCCCTTCCGGCAGGCCGGCGATGAAGGCGATCAGCTTGGCCGCGTTCAGCCCCTGCTCGCCCTCGGGGAAGGCGCAGCCCAGCACCAGGTCCTCGATGGTCGCGGGGTCGATGCCGGCCTCCGCCACCAGGGCGCGGACCACCTGCGCCGCCATCTCGTCCGGCCGCAGCTTCACCAGCGCGCCCTTGTGCGCGAGATGGAAGGGGGAGCGGCGATAGGCCGCGATCACCACGTCAGTCATGCCGCATCTCCTCGTTCATTCGGCGGCGCGCGTCGCGTCGGCCGCCTCCGTATCCGTCTCCGGCCGTCCCGCCATGGCGGCGCGCGCCTCGCTCTCCACCAGCCGCAGCTCGCCGAGCGTCTGGTCCAGGTCGCGCCGCTGCCGTTCCAGCTCCTCGATCCGCTGCCGCACCCGCCCCAGCAGCAGGCTGATCTGGCTGTGCTGGGTATGGTCGGCGTCATACAGGTCGAGGAATTCGCGGATCTCGGCGAGCGAGAAGCCGAGCCGCTTGCCGCGCAGCACCAGCAGCAGCCGGGCCCGGTCGCGCCGGTCGAAGACCCGCGTGGTGCCGGCGCGGCGCGGCGCGATCAGCCCTTTCACCTCGTAGAAGCGGATGGCGCGCGGCGTGACGCCGAATTCTTCGGCGAGCTGGTTGACCGTGAAGAGCTGCGTCATCCCGTCCGGCCCCGCGCGTCAAGTTCCGCCTTCAGCTCCTTCTTCGACAGCTTGCCCACCGCCGTGCGCGGCAGCTCGGCGCGGAGCTCGACGAGTTTCGGCAATTCGATCGCTGAGAGCCGAGTCTTGAGGAAGTCCCGCAGCGCCTCGGGCGTCGTCGTGCTGCCGGGCTGCAGCTGCACGAAGGCCGCCGGGCTCTCGCCGCGATAGGCATCCGCCTGGCCGACCACGGTTGCCGCCACCACCTCCGGATGCTGGTACAGCGCCTCCTCGATCATCCGCGGATAGACGTTGTAGCCGCTGCAGAGGATGAGGTCCTTGATGCGGTCGACCAGCGTCACGCTGCCGTCCTCGGCCATGATCCCGACATCGCCGGTGCGGAGGAACCCGTCCGCGCCGATTGCCGCCGCGGTCTCCTCGGGACGGTTCCAGTAGCCTGCCATGACATTGGGCCCGGCGACGCAAAGCTCGCCCCGCTCGCCATGCGGCAGCACCCGGCCGGGATCGTCCAGCGCGCGGATCTCGGCGCGGATGCCCGGCAGCGGCAGGCCGATGCCGCCCTCCTGCAGCGTGCCCTCGACCGGGTTGCAGAAGCAGACCGGGGAGGCCTCGGTCAGCCCGTAGCCCTCGACCACGCGGCAGCCGCTGCGCGCCTCGAAAGCGTGCTTGATCTCGAGCGGCAAGGGCGCGCCGCCGGAGATGCAGATCTTCACCGAAGCCAGGTCCGCCGTCGTCGCGCCGTGGTCGATCACCGCCTTCAGCAGGGTCGGCACGCCGTGGAAGATGGTCGGCCGGGTGCGGCGGAGCGCGGCGACCAGCATCGCCGGCTCGAAGCGCGGCAGCAGGATCAGCTGCGCCCCCTGGCCGATCGCCGCCCCCAGCACCGCGGTCAGCGCGAAGACATGGAAGAAGGGCAGCACCGCCAGCATGCGCTCCTCGCCGGGGCGGCATTGCGGCGACCAGGCCATGACCTGGCGCAGGTTCGCCGCCAGGTTGGCATGGGTCAGCATCGCACCCTTCGGCGTGCCGGTGGTGCCGCCGGTATACTGCAGCACCGCGATGTCGTCCGGCCGCGGCGTCGGCTGCGCGACCGGCGCTGCCTCCAGCAGCCGCTCCCAGCGCAGCACGCGTGGGTCGCCCCGGGGGATGCGGCCGATCGCCTTGCGCTTCGCCAGGCGGAACAGCCAGTCCTTCGGGAAGGGCAGCGCCGCGGCGAAGGGACAGGCGACCACTTGGCGCACCGGGCCATCCGCCAGCAACCCGAGCACTCGGCCCAGCACCGGCTCCAGGTCGGGCGCGACCATGATCTCGGTGCCGGAATCCCGCGCCTGCGCGGTCAATTCGGCCGGCACGTACAGCGGGTTGAAATTCACCACCGTCGCGCCGCAGCGCAGCGCGGCGAAGTAGGCCACGACATAATGCGGCCCGTTCGGCAGGCAGAGTCCGATCCGCGTGCCCGGCCCGGCGCCGAGCGCGCGAAACCCTGCCGCGGCGCGCGCCACCAGGGCGCCGACCTCGGCATAGCTCCAACCCCGGCCCATGAAGTCGAGGCAGGGCCGCGCGCCGAAGCGCGCGACCGACGCCTCGAAGAGTTCGACCAGCGTCATGGGCGGCAGGGGCATGTCCCAGGCGATGCCCGCCGGATAGGCGCGCAGCCAGGGCGGTGCCGTATCGGGGGATTCGCCTGGGATGTGCATGTCCATGCCGCCCGTCACTCTTCTGCTCAGAAGGCGAAGCGAAGCTGCGCGGTCACGATGTCGACCGACGCTGAGTAGGTGGAGGCCAGGTTGCCACGAAACAGGTTCGTGTTGTTCGGCCCCGGGTCCTTCAGGTTCACGCTCGCGTCAGCCGCGAAGATATGCGTGTAGGCCGCGCTCAGCGTGATGTTGCGGTTCATCTGGTAGCTGGCGCCGGCCGAGAGCCAGTACCGGTCGTTGTCCGGGATGCGCGGGGTGCGGTCGGCATCGCGCACCGGCGTCTGGTCGTAGGCGACGCCGGCCCGCAGGGTCAGGTCCTCGTTCCAGCGGTACTCGCCGCCGAGCGAGGCGAAGACGGTATCGCGCCAGCGTTCCTCGGTCACCGAAGGCGCGCGGCCATTGTCGAAGGTGACGGTCAGGTCGCGGAAGCGGGACCAGTTGGTCCATTCGAGACCGGCCAGCGCGGTCCAGCGGTCGTCGATCCGCTGCCGCAGGCCGAAGGTCACCGTCTCCGGCGTCACCAATTTGGCCTGGGCCAGGGTATTGGCGAAGCTCGGCGAGAGCGAGATCGGGAAGGGTACCGCCTGGAATTGCGCGTCGCCCTCCAGCGTGTGGAACATGGCGGAACGGAAGGCGAGGCCGACCCGGGTATTGGTCAGCGGCTGCCACTGTGCGCCGAGGGTGAGGCCGACCGCGGTGTTGTCGCCGGTGACGGTGGAGCGCCCGTCGCGTGCCCCTGGCACGAAGCCCGGGATGCGCTGTGCCGCGCCGATGGCGCCGAAGTCGACCGCGTTCGACAGCCGGGCGCTGGCATACTGGATTTGCAGGCCGGCGCCGATCGAGAGGCTGGGCAGCACCTGCCAGGAGACCGCCGGGGTGATGTTCACCGTCTTCAGCGAGGAAGTGAGCGCGTGGTAGCGCGCGATGCTGTCCTCCGCCTGCTTGGTCACCAGCCCCCAGGGCGCTGTGACCGAGAGGCCGAAATGCCAGTCGGGCGCCAGCTGCAGCGTCGTATGCATGGCTGGGACGAAAGCATCGAGGCCGATATCGCCGCCGGTCGAGCCGGTGATGCGCGAGCCGCCGAGCGCCGCGTTGCGCGTGGCGTTGCCGGAGGTCGATTCGGCCGAGGGGAAGATGCCGGAGCCGACGATCGCGCCCTGCACGCCGGGCAGCGAGGACATGGCGGCGGGGTTGAAGAACATCATGCTGGGATCATCGTCGCGCGCCGCGGCGCCGGCGAAGGAGGCGCCCTGGCCGACCGCGCTGTGCTCGCGCAACTCGTATCCGGTGGCACCGGCCTGCCCGGCCAAAGCGAGCGTGCCGATCCCGATGCCGGCGGCGCGCAGGAATGGACGTCCCATGTGCTTCCCCCTTCTTGGTGGTCCGGCCTTAGGATGGCCCGGACGCGACCGCCCGCCTTGCTGGAGGATTGGCCGCGAAAACTAAGCTAACGATGGGTGACGTATAGGTCAACGCATGTCTCTATGCGACATCATGGCCGGTGCAGGAGGATGCGATGGATTCGGCAAGCTTGATGGCGGCGATGCAGGAGAAGGCTGAGTTGTTGCAGCAGCTTGGCTACCGCATGCGATTCGACCTGACCGATATCGGCGAGAGCGTGCTGCTCGACGCCACCGGGCCGGGGGTGGCGATCGGCCCGGCGGACGAGACGACCGAGGCGGATACGGTGCTGCGCCTCACGGCGGAGAACCTGGGCAGGCTCATGGCGGGAAAGTTGAGCCCGGTGCTGGCTTTCTCTACGGGCAGGCTGAGGATTGAGGGATCGAAGGGCGTCGCGATGAAGCTCGCGGGGTTGCTGGACGGCGACTGAACCAGTTGCGGTTGGTGCATTCCATTAGACGATGCAACTGTGGCGGAGGCGCATCAGTGGCTTTGCCTTTGCCTGTTAAAAGCAACCTCTACGTTTATGGCCTATTGTATAACATATTCGTGAGGCCCTAGGGTAGCCGCCGAGGCCGCCATTCCCGGCGCCACCGCGTTTCCCGACGAGGCTCCCGCCATGACCTTTGTTCGCAGCCCGATGGCCGCCGGTTACCAGAACCAGGCCCTGGTCAGCAGCACCCAGCCCGTCCGCCCGGTGGCGACGCATGAGACGCTCGACACCGCCTATGACGCTGACCGCGGCATCTACTGGTGCCGGCTGCGGCCGACCGGCCGGCCCTGCTTCAGCCCTGAATTGCTGCGCGACATCGCGTCCATGCACGCGGCGATCCCCGAACTCTTCGCCGCCGATGCGCCGCTGCCGGCGCCGCGCTGGTTCGTCTGCGGCTCGGCCATCCCGGGCATCTTCAACCTCGGTGGCGACCTCGGCCTGTTCCGTGACCTGATCGCCGCCGGCGACCGCGACGCCCTGGTGCGCTACGGTCATGCGGCAGTGGCGGCGATCCATCGCAACCACACCGCGCTCGACCTGCCGATGATCACCGTGGCGCTGGTTCAGGGCGATGCATTGGGCGGCGGCTTCGAATGTGCGCTCGCCCACGACCTCATCGTCGCCGAGCGCAGCGCCAAATTCGGCCTGCCGGAGGTGCTGTTCAACCTGTTCCCCGGCATGGGCGCCTACAGCTTCCTGTCCCGCCGTATCGGCCGCGCCGCGGCGGAAAACCTCATCCTCTCGGGCAAGGTCCATACCGCCACGGAGATGCAGGCGATGGGGCTGGTCGACGTGCTGGCCGAGGATGGCGAGGGAGAGGCGGCATTGCTGGCGCATCTCGACCGCAGCGGCCGCTTCCACAACGCGCATCAGGCCATGTACCGCGCCCGCCGCAAGGTGGACCCGGTGACGCTGCACGAGCTGCGTGAGGTGGTCGAGGTCTGGGCCGAGGCGGCGCTGCGGCTGTCGGAGCAGGACCTGCGCCGCATGGCGCGGCTGACCGGGGCGCAGGACCGGCGGATCGCCGGCGCGGGGTGATCAGGCGGCGCCGTCCGCGCTGTCGTCCTGCCCGGCCGCGCGCACCCGCTCCAGCTCCTCCGCCAGCAGCGCCGCATGGCGCGGCCCCGCCACGGTCAGCGCCTGCGCCGGCAGCGCCTCGGCCGCGCTGGCCAGGGCGAAGACTCCGCGGGCGCCGAGATTGGCCGCGCTGCTGCGCAGCGCATGCGCCGCCGCGCGGAACCGCGCCACATCGGCCTGGGCCACCGCCGCCTCGAGCGATCGCATCACCTCCGCCGCATCGGCCAGGAAATCCCGCACCAGCTCGGCCGCGAAGCGCCGGCCGCCAAGGGCGACGAGGTCCGCCGTCACCGTCGGGTCCAGCGCCGGCGGCGCCGAGGGCGGCACCGGGCGAAAGCGCGGATGGGAGTCGATCGGCGTCACCGCCGGCGCGACGCGCGCCGGCACATGCGCCGCCACCGCCGCGGCGAGCTGCGCTGGCTCGATCGGCTTGACCAGGCAGCCGTCCATCCCCGCCTCGCGGCAGCGCTCGGCCGCCTCCGGCGTCGCGTCCGCGGTCAGCCCGAGGATCGGCACATGCCGCCGGCCCAGCGCCCCGAAGCGATAGAGCTTGGTCGCGGTGGCGCCGTCGGTCCCCGGCATGTTCAGGTCCATCAGCACCAGGTCGAAGTCCTCGGCCTCCAGCGCGTCGAGCGCCGCCTCTCCATCCTCGGCCAGCCGGATGACATGCCCTTCCCGTTCCAGGATCTTCTGCACCACCAGCCGGTTCACCCGGTTGTCGTCGGCCACCAGGATCCGCATCGGCGGCACCGCCCGGACAGCGGCGGCGGGCAGCGCGGCGCGTGGCAGCAGCGCGGCGGCAAGGGCCAGCGGCATGGCCCAGTCCGCGGGCGTGGCATCGGCCGGCAGCAACGCGCCGACGCGGCGGCGCAGCGGCTCCGCCGGCAGGCCGGGGCCGGCCCCGGCGCCGATGGCCAGGATGGGCAACTCCGCCGCCGTCCCGGCGCCGCGCAGCGCGGCGGCGACCGCCTCGGTCGCCGGCAGGGCGCCGGCCCCGGCGCAGACCAGCAGCAGCGCCGGCGGCGCGGCCTGCGGCCCCCACAGCGCAGCCTGGCTCGCCGCCGGCACAATCCGCGGCGACACCGTCATGCCGAGCGATGCGAGCAGCGCCACGACCGGCGCAGCGGCGTCCGGATCGGTCGCCAGCAGCAGCGCCTGCGGCGGCACGCCAAGCGCAACCTCGGTCGCGTCGCGCCGCACCGGCAGCAGGACATGGAAGCAGCTGCCCTCCCCCGGGGCGCTGCGCAGCCCGAGCTGGCCGCCGGCCAGCCCCACCAGCCCCTTGCAGAGGGCAAGGCCGAGCCCGGTGCCGCCGAAGCGGCCGGCGATGCTGTCGTCGGCCTGGGCGAACCGTTCGAAGATGCGCGACTGCGAGGCCGCGTCGATGCCGATGCCGGTGTCGCTCACCTCCAGCCGCAGCAGCAGGGCGTCGCCCTCCCCCGGCTCGGCATCCACCGCGATGGTGACGCTGCCGGCGGCGGTGAACTTCACCGCATTGCCCCCGAGGTTCAACAGGATGTCGCGCAGCGCCGTGCGGTCGGCCAGGATGCGCGGCGGGGTGCGCGGTGTTGCGTGCAGCCGCAGCAGCAGATGCTTCTCGCGCGCCTGGGCGAGCAGCAGGCCCCGGGTCTCCGCCAGCAGGGCCGCCAGGTCCACGCTTTCCGACCGCATCACCGTCGCTCCGGCCTCGATCCGCGAGATGTCGAGCAGACCGTTGATCTGTTGAAGCAGGCCGCGGGCCGCGACGTCGACGGTCTGCGCCATCTCCTGCTGCTCGGCATCGAGCGGCGTGGTGCGCAGCAGCCCGCCCATGCCGATGATGGCATTCAGCGGGGTGCGCAACTCATGGCTGACGCCGGCCAGGAAGCGGGTCTTCGCCTCGCTCGCCTGCTCCGCCGCCCGGCGCGCCTGGGACAGCTTGCGGATCAGCGTCGCGGCGTAAAGCGCCAGGATGACCGGGCCGACCAGCAGGCCGGTGGCGAGTTCCGGCAGCGCCCGCCAATAGGCCGTGGTCAGTGCCACCGTGCCGAAGCCGACGACGAAGGCGGCCATGCCGGCCAGCAGCCAGCGGGTGCCGAACCGGAAGCCGTTGCCCAGCGCGACCCAGAGATAGACCGGGAAGAACGGCGCCGCCCAGGCGCCGCCGACATGCAGGAAGCCGGACAGGAAGCCGGTATCGACCAGCAGGGCGAAGCTGCGGCGCGGCGTGCTCAGGCCCGGGGCGTGGCGGATATGCAGGAAGATGCCGAGCGCGCAGGCGCCCCAGAAGGCGAGCATCGGCAAGGCGACGGGCAGGATCGGCGCGCCGAAGGTCGGCAGGTAGACGGCGAAGACCGCGGCGAAGATCAGCCGATTGAAGCTCATCTCCTGTTCGGTGCCGACTTGGCCGCGCAGGCCGCCGAAGCCTGGACGGCGCCGCGCGGCCGGCGGGATCACCGATCCGGCTCCGGTCCCGAAGGGATCGAGCTCCCGGGGATGGCCGTCAGGGGGATGGAGGTGGTGATGACGGCGGTGACCTCACCGCTGGCATCGCGCAGCGGCGCCTTGGTGGTGAGCAGCTCGCCGCCGGCGCCTGCCTCCCGGTAGGGCGGCAACGAGGCACCGGTGGCCAGCACCGCGAGGTCGGCGGCGCGGCTGCGCTCGGCCCGACCGGCGCCGAACAGCAAAGCCGGACCGGCCCCGACCAGCTCGGCCGGGTGGGTGCCGAGCGCGGAGGCCAGCGCGACATTGGCGTAGATGCAGCGGCCGTCACGGTCGGTGGCACTGACCTGGGCCGGCAGGCTGTCGAGGATACGGGCCAATTCCTCGGCCCCCCGCACCGGCAGGGACCCGGGCGGCGGCGGGCCGGACGCCGCCGGCGGTTCGGGCACGACGGCGCCGCGCCGGCCGAGCGCAAGCAGGTTGCGGGCCCGCGTCACCAGCTCGAAATGGTCGATCGGGCTCTGCAGGAAATCGGTGGCGCCGGCATCCAGCGCACGAACCCTGAAGCTACGGTCGTCGTGCGCCGTCACCACCAGCACCGGCGTAGGCACGCCCCCTGGGCTGCCGCCCGGCAGGGCACGGAACCGGCGGGTGAATTCGGCGCCGTCCATCCCCGGCATCTTGAAGTCGGTGATCACCAGGTCGACCCGGTTGCCCTCCAGCCATTCAAGGGCGTCGAAGGGATCGCCGAAGACCTCGACCGAGACGTTGTCTTCAATGACCGAGGCCAGCCGGGCGAAGATGCTGCGGTTGGTGGCGCGGTCGTCGAGGATCAGGATCATCGCCATGACGGTCCCTCAGCTCCGGAGGCGGCGATCCGTCCGGGCCACGACTCGCCCGAGCGGCAGGTCCATGAGGCAAACAAGTCCGTCCGGTTGCCACTCGAAAGCAACCTCGCCGCCGAGCTGGTCATGGATGGTGGTGCGGATGACGCGGGAGCCGAAGCCGCGGCCGGTCGGCGGCGCGGCGATCCGCGGCCCGCCGGTCTCTGTCCAGCGCAATCGTAACCTGTCGTTGAGCTGGTCGATGCTCCATTTGAGGTCGAGCGCGCCTCCGGGTGCAGAGAGACTGCCGTATTTCGCGGCATTGGTTGCCAACTCATGCAAAGTCATGGACAGCGGCTGTGCCGCCATCGGCGCAACGGTCAGGGCTGGCCCGTCGAAGCTCACCCGGGTGCTCCCGGCGTTGCCGAGGAAAGGGTCGAGCTCGCCATGCAGCATGGCATTGAGATCGGCGCCCATCCAGCGGCTCTCGGTCAGCAGGGTCTGCGCCCGGGCCAGGGCAGCGACGCGGCCTTCGATAGCCCGGCCGAACTCCTGCGCGGTCGCCGCCTTGGTCAGCCGCAGCACCGCCTGGACAACGGCCAACGCGTTCTTCGCGCGGTGGTCGACCTCGCGCATCAGCAGGGCCTGTCGCTCCTCGGCTTCCTTGCGGGCGGTGAAGTCCATGTGCACGCCGAGGATGGGGCCGACACGGCCGGCCGGGCCCGGCATGCGGCGGCCGCGGCCCAGCAGCCAGCGGCATTCCTCGCCGCCGTCGCGGCCAGGGCGGAGGATGCGGAATTCGGCCTCGTATTCGCCGCTTTCCAGCGCCCGCCAGGCGCCGGCCCTTACCGCAGCGCGGTCGTCGGCATGGACCAGGCCAAGGAAACCCTCGAGCGTCACCGGCGCCGCGGCGCTGGCGGCACCGCCGAACAGTGCCGAGTGTTCCGGCGACCAGAGGAACCTGTCCCCCTCCGGGTCCCATTCCCAGGTGCCGATGCCGGCGACTTCCTGGGCCAGCCGCAGCCGCGCCTCGCCGGCCCGCAAGGCCGCTTCCGCCGCCTTCAGCGCGGTGGCGTCGGCGTGCACCTCGACCACCGCGCCGGTGGCGCCGCCGTGCCGCTGTATCCAGTGCGCGGCGACCACCACCGGCGCGCCGCCGCGGCGGCGGTGGCGCAACTCGCCCTGCCATTCGCCGGCGCTGGCCAGGCTGTCCTGCACCGACCGCCGGCCGCCATCGGGGAAGCGGGTGCCGAGCAGTTCATGCGCACGCTGACCGATCGCTTCCTCGGCGGTGAAGCCGAACAGCCGCTCGCAGCCGGTCGACCAGTGGCGGATGGTGCCGTCAGCGTCGCGCAGGATGACGGCACTGACCTCGAAGGCATGGCTGAGCTCGGCGACCATGTGCAGCCGTTCCTCGAGCGCCGCCTTATCCTCCCGCAGCGCCGTCACCCGCTGCCGGGCACGGAGCAGGATGCCGGTGCCGAGCAGCACCGGCAGGGCAGCACCGAGGCCCAGCCAGAGCAACGGAAGCCTGGGCAGCATCGGCGCCGATTCTGCCCGCGCGGCCGGCGGGGCGAACAGCAGCAGCGCCAGCCCTAGCGCCAGGGCGACGCCGCAGGCGGCGATGATCGTGGGCGCCGTCCCGGCCTCGGTCGGCGACAGGGACAGGCAGGCCCTGAGGACGCCGCGGCGTCCACCTGCGCGCCAGGGGCTGGGCATAGGGCCTCCGGATGTGGCGTTCGTGCCGGCGCTGGTCAGGACCGACCTCGCCCCCTCCGGGACCACGCCTGTCGCAGACGGCCCGCCGGGTCGGTGCGAATGGGCTCAGCATCGCATGGTTGTGTACGATACTCAATCACGAAACCACCGACCCCGTGAACGATAACGGTACCGTTTCGGTTTGCGGGTCCGACTTGGCGCCGTCGCCGGGACGGTCGGTGGCGCCCGTGGCTACTGCGCCATGGTGGCCGAAAGCGCCCCGGTCTGCGCGAACGGCAGGATGATCTGCATGAACTTCAGCAGGTCGGTACTGGGCGCGTTGGAGACGAAGATCAGGTCGTTGTGCCGCATCGGAAAGCGCTGCACCAGGAACATCGAGGTCGGGTTGAGCAGGTCCGCCCGGTAGACGGTCGGCACCTCCTCGCCCGCGAACGCCGCGGTGGCGATACCCAGCCGCGCCAGCGCCGCGCGGCGCTCGAAGCGGAACAGGAAGACCGCGCTCGGGTTGGCGCGGTCGTCCTGCAGGCCGCCGGCCCGGGCGATCGCGTCGCCGAGGCTGAGTCGCCGGTCCTCGAAGGGGAAGCGCCGGTTGAGCTGGGTGATGCTGGCGGTCTGGCCCACCGCGCCCAAGGCCAGGAAGTAGCGCTGCTGCCGGGCGACGATGATGGTGTCGTCCGCGGCCAATTGTACGTTCAGCTGCGGGTCTTCCACCACATCGGCCAGGATGGCGGACTCGGAGACGCCGCCGCGCTGCAGGGTGACCAGCGTCTCATGCGGCGCGAAACGGGTGCCGCCGGCCCGGGCGATGGCGCCTAGCAATCGCTCGCCGCCCGGGTCGAGCGAGAAGCGCAGCGACTGCGACACGTCGCCGATCACCGAGATGACGGCGGAGCGGCGCTCCACCAGAGTGACGATCACCTGCGGCTCCAGCGCCCGCTGGCGCAGCCGGCCAGCGATCGCCTTCTCCAGTTCGCCGGCCGTGCGGCCAGCGGCCCTGATCTCGCCGGCGAAGGGGATGGTGACCAGCCCTGCCCGGCCGACCTGCTGCTGCGGCAGGGTGACGAAATTGCCCGGCCTGGCGCCCGAATCGGCCGGGATGAAAAGCCCGCCCGACTGGGTCTCGAACACCGTGATGCTGAGGATGTCGCCGATGCCGAAGCGGCTCTCGGCGGCGGCGCGGGATCGCATCCCGGCGCTGAACAGGTTGAGCGGCGTGTCGCCCTCGGCCCGCGCGACCACCCCGCTGTCGAGCGTCACCACGGCGTAGTTCATCGCGGGGTCGGAAGCCGGACCGGGATCGCCGGCCTGTACCGTCGCCGGCTTCATGATGCCGGCGATGCGCGGCCCGCTGCTCGGGATGAAGTCGTTGCAGGCGGCGGTGGCCAGAACCGCTGTGGTGGCACCGGCACGAAGCAGTCGGCGCCGCGCGAGGGGCCTGATAATGTCCGAGGCTGACATCAGCTATCCCTATGGAGGCGATGCACACCGCCGGACGGCGCCCGTGCCGGCAACGGCCCGGTCGGCGGATACCCGCGGATCGGTCCGGCACTGGCGCGAGGCGACCGACACCGCACCAGCCGCCAGGTGGGGAACCCGCCAGGGCAAAACCTGGCATTGGGTGCCGATAGGCTCGGTGCGGGCGCCGCGGCGCGTTCGCTGAAAAGAAAAAATGCGTTCAACGCAAACTATCTTCACCGGTCCGAGAGTTCAACCATAAGGTATTCCAACCGACAGAAAAGATGTGCCTGGCCGCGTTCCACACTCAGCCAACCATTTCGTCCTGCCGCACCGGCCCCGCGAGGGGCTGTGCGGCAGAGACGCTGGCCGTCTCGGCGGCAGGCGGAATCGCCGGCGTCGCGGCACGGCCGCCGCCGGCGACGCTGCGCAAGAAGCCCGCCGCCCAGCTCAGATGCATCGTCACCAGCGCCGGCCCGGCCGCCAGCAACCAGGGATCGCGCCGGGCCGCCGCCTGCGCCGCGCCCCAGGCCAGGCAGCCCAGCGGGTAGACCAGCGCCAGCACCGACAGCAGCGGCAACACCGGCAGGGCAAGCAGACCGGCCAGGCACAGGCCAAGGGCGATCACTGGCGCCATCTGCCGCGGCCGTGGCTTCAACCGGTGCTTCAGCAACGTCCGCGCCCGGCCTGCACCGTGGCGGAAATACTGCCGGGCCAGCGCCCCCAGCCGCTTGCGCGGGAAGTAGGTCACCGGCTCGTCGGCGCACATCCAGACGCGGCCACCGGCCAGCTGTGCGCGGTGGTCGAGTTCGGCATCCTCGTTATGGGTGAAGCTCTCGTCGTAGCCGCCGACCGAGAGGAAGAAGGCGCGGTCGAAGGCAGCATGGTGGCCATGGTCGACGAAGCCGGAGCGCGGCTTCGCGCGGTGCGCCGAGCCGCCGTTGCCGAGCCGGCTGGACTGCGCCGCGGCGATGGCGCGCTGGAGCCCGTGGCCGGGCTGCGACCGGTTGCACATCGGCACCACGACCGAGGTCGCGCCGGTGCGCAGCAGGTCGCCGACGCAGCGGCGGATGAAGCCGGCCGGGTACTGCGCATGCGCATCGGCGCGGACCAGGATGGTGGCGCGCGGCGACGCGACGCGGGCCGCGAGGTTTACCGCCGCCGACTGGATCCGCCGCGGGTTCGGCAGGACGCGGATGGTGGGGAAATCCGGGCCTGGATGGCGCGCGGCGAAGGCCTCGACCAGCGTCACCGTGGCGTCCTGGCTGCCGCCGTCCATGACGATGATCTCGCAGGCCGCCGCAGGCCACTGCTTCACCAGACTGGCCAGACAGGTCTCGATATAGCCCGCCTCGTTCAAGGATGGCACGACGACCGTGACGAAAGGGTGCGCGGCGGCGCCGCCGGCGACGAACTCGAGCGGCGGCTGCGGCGCCGGACCCACGGCGGCGACGCCGGCATCCCGGAGGAGGGTCCCGGTGGAGTCGGTCATGCAATGCCTCTCTTCGTCGGTCGGGCGCCGGACGCCGCCGGCCCTCGCGCCGGGCAGCTGCGGGGCCAGGGGGCGCGCAGCGGGGGAAGGGCTCGGCCGGGCCGGGTCGGGCCGGACAGGTGCGCAGGCATGGCCGGGCCGCACCCTGCGGATCGCAGGCCGATCACGGCCGGGCCTTGCCGGGCGGGACGGCGACGGCGCCGGACATGGTATTGGCCAGCGAGAGGAGGGCGGCCCGGTGCGCCTGATCGGTGATGGCGGCGAAGGCCCGCGCCAGGCTGGCGAACTCCTCTGGATGGGGCATGCCCGGCTCGGCACGCGCGGTGGCTTCGTTCAGCAGGTCCTCGACGCGGACCTCGAGCGCCTTGGCGATCGCCACAAGGCGGCTGGTCGCCACCCGGGAGATGCCGGCCTCGTAGCGGTGGAGTTGCGCATTGGTGACGCCGACATGGCTGGCGAGCTGCTTCTGGGTTCGCCCGGCGGCGCGGCGCAGCGCCCGGATCCGCAGCCCGACTGCGACATCGGCGGCGGTCGGCGCCCGGGTCTGGCGGGCCGGCGCCGTAGCCTCCCCCTTCGGGGTGATCGGCCGTGCCTGCGGCTGGGCCGCTGCCACGGGGCTGGCCGACAGGATCAACGCCATGGCCTGGCCCGCCGCGCCACTCAGACCGCGCCGCGGCGCCTGAGCACCGCCGGTATGGTCTTCAGCAGGATGGCGATGTCGAGGCCGATGGCCCAGTCGCGGACATAGCGGCTGTCGAGGCCGACCCGCTCCGCATAGGTCGTGTCGCTGCGACCGCTGATCTGCCAGAGCCCGGTGATGCCCGGCCGCATCTCGCAATAGGCGGCGGCGGCGGCGGGGCTGTAGTGGAGGTCGAGTTCCTCGCGGACCACCGGGCGGGGACCGACCAGGCTCATCTCGCCGCGCAACACGTTGAGGAGCTGGGGCAGCTCGTCGAGGCTGGTACGGCGCAGGAAACCGCCGATCCGGGTGATGCGGGGGTCGCGCGGAAGCTTGCGGCGGGTCGCCCATTCCTCGGCGGCCACCGGGTCGGTGGCCAGCAGGGCCGCCAGGCGCTTGTCCGCATCGGTCACCATCGAGCGAAACTTCAGGCAGGGGAAAGCGCGACCACCGCGGCCGACCCGGGGGTGGCGGAAGAGGATGGGACCGCCATCGCCGCGGACGATCAGGGCGATGAGCAGCATCAGCGGCAGGGCGAGAGCGAGGAGCGTCCCGGCGCCGAGCAGGTCCAGGCCTCGTTTGAGGTGGCTCTCAAGGCCAGCCCGGCGGTCCCTACCGCGCAGCGCGACAAAACCATGGGTGGAAGACGATGCCCGACCCGAGAAGTAGATGTCTGACATGCCTAGCCCCGTCGTCCGATGCTGCGGCGTCCCGTGGCAACCAACCGATGGTCGCTTCAGGTCGCTAACCTCACGCACATTCTATCAAGGTAAATGATTAGGCAAGATTTTCGCGCATCTGGTTTGCGAAAAATCACCAGTGCGTGTGTCGCCGCAGCGTCGGCAGGTTGCGCAGAATGCAACTCCCTGATGTAAGCCGAGCATTGTCTCAGTTGGCGGGACCCGCCCCATGATGCCGGTTGTGGCGCAAGATCTTTTGATGAGCCCTGATCCCGGGCAGCCGTGCGGGTCCCGGAACGGAAGCGACCGTTGAGAAAAACAACCTTTGGTTGCGCCGCACCAAACGGAAGAAACACTAAATTGTGATTTCGCAGGCGCGAAACAGGCCATGCCGCGCGGCGAGATCCGTCAGGCGAAACTTGGCCAAGGATGGAGCGACGCCCGGCATCCCCTGGATGTGCCGGGACGCCATGCGGCGTCCCGCACTTCGCCCTGCCTTGGCCATGATTGCTGATTAGAAACTTCGTATCGGCATCCTTGCCACCGCGGCCGCCACGGCCGGACCGGTGACGGGGCACTGGCGACGATGCGGGTTTCGGCACACGACGATGGATGATTTCGGCGATCACACGCGTGCGGGCTTGCCCTGTGCGGATTCCAGCGTCACCGGCTGGACGCTCACCGGCGCCACCACGGTCGGCGTCGCCATGATCCCGGGCGGGCAGGTCGAGCGGCGGCAGCTGCGCGAAGGCTGCCGCCTGCGCCAGACGATCGAGGTGCATCGCCGGGATGGCTCGGTCTGGACCGCCTATGCGCGCCAAACCGCCCTGCCGAAGGATCCAGGCGAAGCCAACCGCGCTGCCGAGCAGGCCGCCTGCGTGCTCGGGCTGCTGGCCCAGGCCGTGGCTGCGGCCGATACCGCCCGATTGGCGCGCGGCGCGATGTTGGAATGGACCCCGACGCCGCCGCCCTGGGCCGTGCACTACGACTGAGATCCGGCCGACCACCGCACCGTTCGTTTGCGGCTGGCAAAGACCGCTCATTCCTGGCAAGCATTCGCCGTTGGCAAGGCGGGCCCCGGAGGCCAGCCGATCCGACCCGCGCGGGGGACCTTGCCCTGACAGCGGCGAGCGACCCCGGAGATGCTCCAGCTTCATGCCGCCGCATCGCCTTCCCGCACGCGTATCGTCCACGACCGCGGGCACCGCGCGGCCGGACGCAACCGGCCTTGCACTGCGCCTCGTGACCGTGACGCCGGCCTATGCCACCTCGCTGCTGGCCCGGCGGCGGCCCGCGGCGCAGGCCAACCCGACGGCGGTCCGCAGCTATGCCGACGCGATGCGGGACGGCCGCTGGATAATCAACGGTATGCCGGTCATCCTGTCCCGCCAAGGCAGCCTGCTGGACGGGTTGCAGCGGCTGGAAGCCTGCCGAGAGGCCGGTATCCCCTTCCCCACCTTCCTGGCCGAGAATGTCGGCGACGACGTTCTGCACACGATCGACCAGCAGCGGCGCCGGTCCTTCGCCGGGGTGCTGGAGGCGCGCGGCATCCGCCATGCGCATGCGGTGCAGGCGGCGCTCGTCAGGTTGCTGCACTATGACGATGGGCTGCTTGGCCGGAGCGCCGGCGCGCCCACCTGGGCCCGCATAGATCGCGCCCTTGCCGGCAACCCCGACCTGGAGGTCGCGGTGGCAGCGAGCCTGAGCGGGATCGACACCACCCTGCCCGAGCCGGTGCGGACGCCGCTGCTCTTCATGGGGCGGCGGGCGGACCCGGCCGCGATGGCCCACCTGCTGGCAGTCGTCGCCAATGCCGACCGCCACCCGGTCACCGAGCCGGGGGTGCTGCTGCGGCATGAGCTCGACCGCGGGCGGGAGGACCGCCTGGCCCGCCCCTCGCCGACCCGGCTGCTCGCCTTGGCGATCCTTGCGTTGAATGCCACGCGGCAGGGCACGCCGCTGCGCCGGCTGGCCTGGGCCGGGGATGCTGCCTTTCCACGGCTGGAAGGCTATGGCGGGCTCGGCGAAGCGGGGCCTAAGGCGATCCCGCCGTCGTCCATCCCGGCTGCGGCGCCGGCGGCGATCGACGCCCGTATCGAGACGATCGACCCGGCACGGGCCGAGGCCTATCTGCGGCACAATCTCCGCAACCGGCGGGTCATGCAGCCGCATGTCACCGCGATCGCCCGCGACATCGTCGCCGGGCGGTGGATGCTGAATGCCCAGCCGATCTGCTTCGCTGCGGACGGCCAATTGCTGAATGGCCAGCACCGGCTGATGGCAGTCATCCTGGCCGACGGCGTCATCGAGGTGCCGGTGATCCGCGGCCTGCCGGACGCGGCGCAAGCGACCTACGACCTGCAAGCCAAGCGTCCGCCCGAATTCGGCCCGGCTCTGGAAAGCTTCGGCGACCGCGCCCTGGTCGCCGCCATGGCCAATCTGCTCTGGCGACGGGAGCTGCGGCAACCCGGGGCGCGCCACGCCAAGGCGACCGCCGCCGAGATCCGAAGCATCGTCGCCGAGCATCCGCGGCTGCTGGAACTGCGCAGCTTCGGCCGCAAGATGATCGACCATGGGCGCGCCTCGGTGATGGGGTACGGCGCCTATGTCATCGAGCGGTCCGACCCGGCCCGCGCCGCGGAATTCCTGCGCGCGCTGGAGACTGGGGCGGAGCTGGCCGCCGGCCACCCCATCCTGGTGCTGCGCCGGCAACTGCAAAGGCTGCGGCGCGACAAGGTGCCGCAGGAGGACCAGCTCGCCGCCCTGCTGGCAGGCTGGGAACGCTGCCGCGGCCGGCCGATCCGCTGACCCGCCGCGCCTAGTCCGGTCCGAGCACCTGCCCGGCCAGGGCGACCGCCCTGGTGGCGTCCGGCGTCACCGCATCGGCACCAAGCGATGCCGCCGCCGGTGGTGGCGCCGGCAGCAGCCAGCCGGAGACCACGCGGATACCGTGGTTGCAGGAGGCGCGGCGCATCTCGGCCACCAGCACCGCGAGCCGGCCGAGATCGGTGGCGTCGTCGATGCTGAACCAGGCGAGGTCGAAGCGGTCATGCCCGGCGATGGTGCTGGGGTCCTCCTCGGCAAGGCGGCCGCAGCTCCGCACCGACCAGCCTGCCCGCTCGAACAGCCGCAGCACCACCGCATGTTCGAGGCTCGGCGCCAGCGCGCTGCCGGCGACGAGCAGGGCGGAAGCGCCGCCACGCGGCCGCGCCGCGGTGGCCAGGCCGTCGTCGTCCAGCCCGATCAGCAGCATGCGCAGGCGCCAGACGCCCATGAGGTAGCCGGCCTCGTCGGCCGGTTCGCCGGCGCGCTGCCGGCGCAGCCAGGCTGCCGCCGGCAGCAGCACGTCGTGGCAGACCGCCTCAAACCGCGTGCCGCCGGGGTTGAGCGCGCGCAACGCCCGCGCCGCTTCCGCCAGGTCGAGCCCAGGCAGAGCGCGCGACAGCGCCGCCGCCTCGGCCAGCCAGGCCCGCTGGACGGAGCCGATATCGGGCAGCGAAGCGGCCGGGCGGTGCAGCCGGGCGAGACCGGGCACGACCGAGCGCCGCACCACCGCTTCCAGCGCCGGATTGCCGTGCAGGCCGCCCTTGCCGCGATCCGCCGCGCGGGTCCAGCGCTTGTCCTGCTGGCGGGCCTGGGTCCCGAGGTCGTTGGGCATTGCGCGCCTTCCCCCGGCGCGATCAGCAGGCCGGACGGCGACGCGGGAAAGCGTATGCGCCCGCAGCCCGATGTCCCGGCAGCGGGCGGAGGTCGGCGGCCGTGCGGCGAGCAGCGTGAGCCATCATCCCCTCCATGGTCCGGCTGCCGTCGCGCGGGCGGCAGTTCGGCTCTCTCGGCAGGGATCGGCGTGCCGGTCGCCAGCTTGCGCCGCGGCGCATCCGGCATCCTGCTGGACGATGACCAGCGGCGCGTACCGGAGCTCCGGCGCGCGACGTTCCCTCTTTCGCCCGCTCGTGCGGGACCTTCGGCATGGACGCTACCTCCCCCTTGTTGCGGCATGCAACACGCCGCGTGCGGAAGGCTGCTGAATGTCAGCGGAAAATCGCCGCGTGGCGGCCTCGCCACACCACATCGAAACCGTGCATATCCCGTCCTATTGCTTGCGCAATACGCGAAGACCCCGCACCGCCGGCGAGGTTGGCTGGCGCGAACTGCGCCAGTGGTTGCCCGCCGTTGTGGCAAAGGCGCGCGACGCCAGGCTGCAGCGACACCCGACAGTGCGTGGCATGCGGTTTGCTGCGAGGAGCCCAGCGCAGCGCCGCTACCACGGCAGCTCCGGTAGGCGTGCCATCGTCATCCAGATCAGGGGGGGTGGGCCATGCCACATCGCCCGCCCCGGAGGGGACAAGCGATGTGTGACCGTTATGGGGCCTCGATCCTTCCCGACTATGCCGCCATCGGCCGCGCTGCGACGGCGACCCGTCGTGGCGTGATGAAGGCGACCGCGGCCAGCGTGCTGACCTTCGCCGCCGGCTTCAGCGGCGCGGCCCATGCCCAGGCCAAGGGCAGCCTGAAGTCGACGCACGGCACCGGCTTCTGCAACCTCAACCTCTTCCTCGCGCATTCGCTGCAGATGGCGAAGGAGGATGGGCTGGAGATCCAGTTCATCAACACGCCCACCTTCGCCGAGCAGGTGACCTTCCTCGGCATGGGCCAGGTGGACCTGGGCCTGATGCCGTATACTTCCTTCGTCGCGCTGCATAATGCCGGCGCGCCGGTCAAGATCATCGCCGGCGGCGGGATCGAGGGCTGCGCCATCGTCTCCCGCCCCGGCCTCACCACGCCGGCCAGCCTGAAGGGCAGGACGCTCGGCACCTTCCAGCTCGATACGCTGGAGGTCATGCCCTACGATTACCTGAAGAAGCACGGCATCAGCTTCAAGGACGTCAAGGTCCGCTACATGGGCAATACGCCCGAAGCGGTGGAGGCCTTCAAGGCCGGCGCGATCGACTGGATCTGCACCATCGAGCCCTATGCGACGGCGCTGGTGAACGACGTACCCGGCGCGACCATGCTGTCGGACGGCCGCGACATCTACGGCGCCGGCTACACCGATTGCGTGCTTGCGACGCGCGCCAGCCTGATCAAGGAGAACCCGGCAGCGCTGAAGGCGGTGATCAAGGGCATGATGAAGGCCCAGCTGATGGCCGAGACCAAGCAGGAGGAGACCCTCAAGCGCCTGATCGGCACCTACTACAAGACCTCGATGGCCAATGGCCAGATCGCCATGTCGAAGCAGCCCGCGGTGGTCGATGCGCGCAGCCAGACCGACTTCATCCTGAACCGCACCGACAGCCTGATGGAGATGGGCTACATCAAGACCAAGCCGGGCCGCGACGCGATCGATTGGAGCCTGCTGGAGCTGGTGATCGCCGAGAACGCGGCGCTCTACGCCCAGCTCAAGCACAAGTCGGCCTGAGGCCGGCGATGAGCACCGATGTGGCGGGCGCGGCGGTGGTGCCGCGCCCGGCGGTCCGCGGCACCGCCGTATCGCCGACGATGCAGGCGGCGCTCGCCCGTTTCGGCTGGGCGCTGCTCTCGGTCGGGATGTTCGCCGGGCTTTGGGAGTTCCTCTGGGCGGTGGGCGTCGCCGACGAGAAGCTGCTGCCGCCGCCGCACATCTTCCTCGGCAACATTCCCGACCAGGCGCGCTTCTTCAACACCGCGACGCGCTGGCAGATCGGCGTCGACCCGAACAGCGGCCCCTCCCCGTATGAGGCCGTGTTCATCACCATCGGCGCCACCGGCATGCGGGTGTTCGTCGGGCTGCTGATCGCAGCGACGCTGTCGGTCACTGTCGGCGTGCTGATCCGGTATGTCGGCATCCTGGAGAAGCTGGTGCTGCCGACCATCACGTTGCTGTCGCCGGTCTCGCCGATCGCCTGGCTGCCGGTGGCGATCTTCATCTTCGGCATCGGCAATGCGCCGGCGATCTTCATGGTGGTGGTGGCACTGTTCTTCCACATGGTGCTGTCCACCATCAGCCAGATCGACAATGTCAACCGCAACTTCATCAACGTTGCCCGCACCATGGGGGCGAGCAAGCGGCAGGTCTACACGCGGGTGATCATCCCGGCGATCCTGCCGCAATTGCTGATCGTGCTGCGGCTGAACCTCTTCGGTGCCTGGATGGTGGTGCTGGTGGCGGAGAGCACCGGCGTCGGCTTCGGGCTTGGCCAGGTGATCATGATGGCACGAAACACCTTCAACCCCTCGCTGGTCTTCTTCACCATCGCGCTGATCGGGTTGCTGGGGTTCCTGTCCGACTGGCTGCTGCGCTTCGTGCAGAAGCGCGTGCTCTACTGGGTGCCGGAAACGGCGGGGGTGCTGCGTGGGCTCTGATCACATGCCATGGTCGTCGCAGGACGCCGTGGTCTGCCGCGGCGTCGGCAAGACCTGGGCGGAGGGCACGGCGCGGGCGCATGAGGCGCTGCGCGACATCGACCTCGACATAGCACCGGGCGAGTTCGTCGTGCTGCTCGGCCCCTCCGGCTGCGGCAAGTCGACGTTGCTGTACTTGATCGCCGGGCTGGAACGTGGGACGGCCGGCAACATCTACGCCTTCCGCGACCCGGTCGAAGGTCCCTCCCCCGACCGCTCGCTCATCTTCCAGGAGACCTCGCTGTTCCCCTGGCTGACGGTCTGGCAGAACGTCTCCTTCGGCCTGTCGATCCGCGGCGCGCCGGAAACCGAGCGCCGGGCGGTGGCGCGGGAAGCCCTGCAACGCGTCGGCCTGGCCGAAGCGATGGAGAAGCGGCCGGACGAGCTCTCGGGCGGCATGCGCCAGCGCGTGGCGGTCGCCCGCGCGTTGGCGATGCGGCCGAAGGTGCTGCTGATGGACGAGCCCTTCGCCGCGCTCGACGTGCAGACCCGCGCGAAGATGCAGGACTTCCTGCTCGATGTCTGGCGCGACAGCGGCGCCTCCGTCCTGTTCGTCACCCATCATATCGACGAGGCGGTGGCATTGGCAGACCGGGTGGTGGTCTTCACCGCCCGCCCCGGCCGGATCAAGTCAATCATCCCGATCGACATGCCGCGGCCGCGCGACCTGTTCTCTCCCCAGGCGGAGGCGCTGCGGCGCCAGCTGACCGAGGAATTGCGCAGCGAGGTCGACCGCGCCTTCGCCGAGCAGGAAGCGCTGACCCCGGGCTGACCGCCCGCAACCATTTTTGGAGGAACCCGGCGATGACCATATCGCTCGTGCGCAGCCGTGCCATGATCACCAAGACGCTCTCCGCCACGGAATGGGAGGAGATCCCCGACGGCGCCGTCCTGCAGGAGGACGGCATCATCACCGTGGTCGGCACCTATGACGACCTGCACCGGAAGCACCCGACCGTGCGGGTGATCGGCACCGGCAAGGAGATCCTGCTGCCCGGCTTCGTCAACGGCCACCACCATGTCGGCCTGACGCCGGTGCAGCTCGGCTCCCCCGACATGCCGCTGGAGCTGTGGTTCGTCACCCGCATGGTGGCGCGCAACTTGAACATCTATCTCGACACGCTGTACTCGGCCTTTGAGATGATCGGCTCCGGCATCACAACGGTGCAACATATCCATGGCTGGCTGCCCGGCGCCCTGCCCGAGGTCGAGGCCCGCACCGCCGAGCTGATCCGCGCTTATGAGGACATCGGCATGCGGGTGTCCTACTGCTTCGCGCTGCGCGACCAGAACAGGCTGGTCTACCAGGCGGATCAGGATTTCGTCGCCAGCCTGCCGGCCGAGTTGCGCGGCCCGATGTCGCGCTGGTTCGAGCGCTTCCAGCTCAGCCTCGACGACAACCTGGACCTCTTCAAATCGCTACACGCCAGCCACAATGCCAAGCGCCGGGTGAAGGTGCAGCTGGCGCCGGCCAACCTGCACTGGTGCTCGGACAAGGCGCTGACGGCGCTGTCGGAGTTGTCGCGGACCTACGACACGCCGATGCACATGCATCTGGTGGAAACCGCCTATCAGAAGGAATACGCCATGCGCCGCGGCGGCGGCACGGCGGTGGACTATATCGAGCGCTTCGGGATGCTTGGGCCGAACCTGACGCTGGGCCACGGCGTCTGGCTGAACGAGTCCGACATCGAGAAGCTGGCGGCCAGCGGCAGCTGCATCTGCCACAACTGCTCTTCCAACTTCCGGCTGCGCTCGGGCGTCGCCGCGCTGAACCGGTTCGAGGCCGTCGGCATCAACACTGCCATGGGCCTCGACGAGGCCGGGATCAACGACGACCGCGACATGCTGCAGGAGATGCGGCTGGTGCTGCGGGCTCATCGCGTCCCCGGCATGGGCGATGCCGAGGTGCCGGGCATGGCGCAGGTGCTGCGCATGGCCACCATCGGCGGCGCCCGCACCACGCCGTACCGGGAAACGCTCGGGACGCTCGAGGTCGGCAAGGGCGCCGACCTGTCGCTGGTCGACTGGGACAGCGTCGCCTACCCCTACCTGGACGAGCTGACGCCGACCCTGGACGCTGTGATCCAGCGTGCCAAGGCCAGCGCCGTCACCACCGTGATGTGCGACGGCGAGGTGATCTACCAGGATGGCAAATTCACCCGGGTGGACAAGGACAGCGCGCTGAAGCAGTTGCACGACGATCTGTCGAGGGCGCTGTCGGACGACGAGGTAGAACGCCGCAAGCTGTCGAAGGCGCTGCTGCCGCATGCCAAGCGCTTCTACGCCGATTACATCGATCCCTCGCGGCACGAGCCCTTCTACCGGCCCAGTTCCCGCGTCTGATCAGCCCGTCTAGGCTGCGCCCCAAATGGGGGATGCGGCATGGATGATCAGGACGGCGCGGTCTGGGCACCACCGTTGCGGGAGGCAGCGCCACGCGGGCTCTGCACCGATTGCGGCGTCTCCCGCACCGCGGACCCGAAGGCCTGTGGCCGCGCCTGCCAGTTCATCCAGCCCGACTACCCGGCGCTGGAGACGGCGGTGCACGGCCGCGCCCGCGACCCGGCGCGGCCCGACGAACTGCATTTCGGCCCCTTCCGCCGGATGGTCCGCGCCTCGCTCGTCCCAGCCCGGGAGGGTGCGCAATGGACCGGCATCGCCACGCGCCTGGCGGAACGGCTGCTGGAGACCGGCGCGGTCGATGCGGTGCTGACTATGGCGCCGGACCCGGCGGATCGTTGGCGGCCGGTGCCCGTATTGGTGACGAAGCCCGAAGGCATGGCGCAGGTCCGCGGCATGCGGATGGGCTATGCGCCGCTGCTTGCACTGCTGGAACCGGCGCGCGATGCGGGGCACAAGCGCCTCGCCATCATCGGCATCCCCTGCCAGATTCATGCGCTGCGGGTCATGGAGCGCGAACTCGGCCTCGAGCGGCTCTACGTCATCGGCACGCCCTGTTCCGACAACACCACGACTGAGCGCTTCCACGACTTCCTGGCGCTGCTGGAGGACGATCCATCCAGCATCACCTACCTGGAATTCCGCGCTGACTACCGGGTGGAGTTGCGCTACGCCGATGGCCGGTCGCGCACCATCCCCTTCCTTCAACTGCCGATCTCGAAGCTGCCGCCGGACTTCTTCCCACTGACCTGCCGCACCTGCGTCGACTACACCAACGTCCTGGCCGACATCACGGTCGGCTACATGGGCGGTCAAGGTGAGCAATGGCTGCTGGTGCGAAATGCCCGCGGTGAGGAACTGGTCGCGCTGCTGGGCGATGAGCTGCGCACCGCGACGCCCGGCAGCGCCGGCAAGCGCGCCGGGGCGGTCAAAGGGTTCCTGGCCAATACCGAACGCTCGGCCGGCGGACTGCCGCTGCGCCGCATGCCGGGCTGGCTGCGGCCAATCGTCGGCTGGCTGATGCCGCGCATCGGCCCACGTGGCCTGGAATTCGCCCGCGCCCGGGTCGAGATGAAGGCAGTGGAGACCGTGCTGCACCTGCGGCGGGAGGAAGCGCGCAGCATGAAGCACATGATCCCAGCCCACGTCTGGGCGCTGGTCGCGCCTTATGGCCTGGCACCGAAGGACGGCGAGCGACGCGACTGAGCGGGCACGGCGTTTGCTACGCACAGGCGGTCTTGGAGAGCGCAGCATGCCCACACCACGCCAGATGCACCTGGGCGTCTTCGTCCTCGGCACCGGCAACCACATCGCCGGCTGGCGCTGGCCTGGCGCGGCGCAGAGCTTCGAGGATCTGTCGGTGGTGCAGGAGATCGCCCGCATCGCCGAGCGGGGCAAATTCGACCTCATCTTCCTCGGCGACAATCTCTCGACCGAGCCGGGCATGCACCCCAGCTTCGCTGCGCGATTCGAGCCGCTGACCATGCTGGCTGCGCTGGCCGCGACGACGACGCATGTCGGCCTTGGGGCCACCTCCAGCACCACCTACAACGAGCCCTATACCGTGGCCCGGCAGTTCGCCTCACTCGACCATCTCAGCGGTGGACGCGCCGCCTGGAACGCGGTGACCGGCAGCGGCGAGAAAGCGGCGTTGAACTATGGCCGTACCCATCCGGAGCACGACGCACGCTATGAGATCGCCGAGGAATTCGTCGATGTGGTGCGCGGGTTATGGGATTGCTGGGACGACGGCGCCGTCGTCCGGGAGATGGACACCGGCCGTTACATCGACCCGGCGAAGGTCAAGTCGCTGGATCACGAGGGCCGCTTCTTCACGGTGAAGGGCCCGCTGCCCACCAGCCGAACGCCGCAGGGCCAGCCGGTCATCCTGCAGGCGGGATCATCTGGCCCGGGCCTGGCGCTGGCTGCGCGCACCGCCGACGTCGTCTTCTCCGTCGTACAGGACCTGGCCGAGGCGCAGCAAGGGTACATCGCGCTGAAATCCCGCATGCCCGCCTTCGGCCGGCACGGCGACGAGATCGCGGTGCTGCCCGGCGTCATGCCGGTGCTCGGCAGCACCACGGCGGAGGCGCGAGCGAAGCTTTCGAGGCTGCAGGGCTTCGTCAACCCGGGCAACGCGCTGTCGATGCTGTCCTCGCGGTTGGGCCAGGACGTCTCGCAGTATCCGCTGGATGCGCTGGTGCCGGACTTGCCCTTGCCGGACAGCTCGCACGGTTTCGCCCGCACCATGCTGGCCAAGGCGCTGCGCGACCGCATGACCTGGCGCGACCTGTTCAACCTGACCGGCGCGGCGCGCGGCCATTGGGTGGTCTGCGGCACGCCCGAAGACGTTGCGGACACCCTGCAGGAATGGTTCGAGGGCCGCGCGGCGGACGGCTTCAACATCCTGCCCGCCTGGTTCCCCGGCGCCTTCGACGAATTCGTGGATCAGGTCGTGCCCATCCTGCAACGGCGCGGGCTGTTCCGCACCGATTATGCGGGCACCACGCTGCGCGACCATCTCGGCCTGGCGAGGCCGCGCAGCAGGCTGTTCTAGGTCGCGCGGTTCCAGCCGCCGTCCACGTCGATGATGGCGCCCTGCATGTAGCCGGCCTCGGCGCCGGCGAGGAAGGCGACCAAGGCGGCGATCTCCTCCGGCTCGCCGAAGCGGGCGACGCCGGTGGACTTCGCCAGAACGGTGGCTGCCGCCGCGGCGTCCAGCCCCTTCTCCTGCATCACGGTGGCGACGCGGCCGGTCAGGCGGTCGGTGCGGATGCTGCCGGGGTTGATGCAGTTCACCCGCACGCCGTCTTGCACGCCGCGGTCGGCCAATGCCTTGGTCAGGTTCATCAGCGCCGCGTTGACCGACCCGCCGATGGCGAAGTCGGCACTGGCGATCTTGCCGCCGACGCCGGCGATATGCACAACGCTGCCCCGGACGGCCTGCAGCGCCGGCCAGGCAGCCCGCGTCAGCCGCACCGCGGCAAAGAACTTGCCGGCGAAGCTGTCGTCCCAGGCGGCATCGTCCAGCGCCAGGAAGTCACCGCGCTGCGTGGCGCCGGCGCTGTTCACCAGCAGGTCCAGCCGGCCGAAGTCGCGTACCGCATGTGCGACCGCCGCGGCAGGCCCGGCCGGGTCGCGCAGGTCGACGCTCAGCCCGATCGCACCCGGCACGTCGCAGCCGCCGCGGGCGATGCCCAGCACCTGCATCCCCTCCGCCACCAGCCGCTGCACGATGGCGCGGCCGATCCCCTTGCTGGCGCCGCTGACCAGCGCCGCCTTGCTCCGCAGGCCGCGATCCATGTCCCCTACTCCGCCTTGATGTTGGCGCCCCGGATCAGCGCCTCGGTCCGGATCAGGTCGGCGCGCAGGAAGGCGCCGAATTCGGCCGGCGTACCGCCCACCACCTCGGCGCCGAGGTCGAGCAGCTTGGCGCGGCCTTCCGGCGTGCCGACGATGGCCATGATCTCGCGGTTGATGCGCGCGGTCACTGCCGGCGGCATGCCGGCCGGGCCGATCATCGCGTACCACTCGACCACCGCGAAGCCGGGATAGCCGGATTCTGTGATGGTGGGCAGGTCCGGCGCATAGGCCTGCCGCGTCGCCGCGGTCACCGCCAGCGGGCGCACCGAGCCGCCGCGCACGAAGGGCAGCGTCGAGCTGGCATTGCCGAACATCAGCTGGATGTTGCCGGCGACAAGATCGGCCAGCGCCGGCCCGCCACCGCGATACGGCACGTGCACCATCTCGATGCCGGCGGCCTGGGAGAAGAGCTCGCCCGACAGGTGCACCGAACTGCCGATGCCGGGCGAGCCATAGGAGAGCCGGCCCGGATTCGCCTTCGCATAGGCGACGAGCTCGGCCAGGCTGTGGATCGGCAGCGCCGGGTTGACCACGACGATATTGCCGACATTGGCCAGGTGCAGGATCGGCGTGACATCGTCGATGGGGTGGTAGGGCTGCTTGGTCAGCAGCGCCTGGGTGATCAGCGTGCTGATGCTCATGCAGATGGTGTGGCCATCCGGCACGGCCCGCGTGGTCTCGACGATGGCGACGGCGCCGTTGCCGCCGGTGCGGTTCTCCACCACCACATTCTGGCCGAGGGCGACCGAGAGCGATGGCGCCAAATAGCGGCCGAGGATGTCGGTGGTGCCGCCGGGCGGAAAGGGGATGAGCATGCGGATCGGCCGGCTGGGCCAGGCCGGCTGGGCCTTGGCCAGTGCCGGCATTGCCAGCGCCGCAAGCAGCCCGCGTCGTCGCATCCCCATTCCCTCCCGTATCATTGTCTGCATTCATTCCATGCCCCCGGCCAGTCGGGAAGGGCTGGCGGCTGGCGCCCGATGGGCTATGCCGTCCTGGTCCAGGAACAACGAGGCAGATCCGATGCCCGACCCCACCGCCACCCAGGCACTCGGCCGCTTCGTCGCCGGTTCGGAGTGGCGCGACATCCCGGCTGAGCTGCGGCACGAGGCGAAACGCTCCATCCTCAACCACGTCGGCTGCGCGCTCGGCACTGCGCGCGATCCGGCAGTGCTGACGGCGCTGCGGGTGATGCGGGGGCTCGGCGGTGCACAGGTAGCGACGGTCTTCGGCCAGGATACGCGGCTGGATGCGATGGGCGCGGCCTTCGTCAATGCGGTCGCGTCCAACCTGCTGGACTACGACGACACGCATCTGGACACGGTGATCCACCCCGCCGCGCCGGTCGCGCCGCCGGTCTTCGCGCTCGCCGAGCAGCGAGGCCTGTGCGGCGCCGCGGTGCTGCACGCCTTCCTGCTGGGCGGGGAGGTCGCCTGCCGCATCGGCAATGCCGTCTCGCCCGGGCATTACGCGCGCGGCTGGCACATCACCTCGACCTGCGGCGCCTTCGGCGCGGCGGCGGGCTGCGCCCGGCTGCTGGGTCTATCCGCCGAGCAGGCCGGGCATGCCATCGGCATCGCCAGCAGCGAGGCGGCGGGAACCGTGGAGAACCTACCGAACGCGGCCAAGAATGTCAGCGTCGGCAATGCCGCGCGGCACGGCATCCTGGCGGCGTTGTTCGCAGCCGAGGGCTATGATGCTGCGCCGGCGGCGATCGAGGGGAGGCTTGGCTGGGCGCGGGCCACCGGCGACGTCGCCGACATGGCGGCGATCACCGAGGGGCTCGGCACGCGCTGGGAGATCGGCCGCAATACCTACAAGCCCTACCCCGCCGGCATCGTCTTCCACGCGGTGATCGATGCCTGCCTGGAGCTGCGCGCCCGGCTGGACGTGCCGCCGGAGGCGATCGCAGCGGTGACCGTTGCCGGCGATGCGCTGCTGCTGGCACGCGGCGACCGGGTGGTGCGGAATGCACGCGACAGCCGCGTCAGCATCCACCACAGCGCGGCGCTCGGCCTGCTGCGCGGCCGGGCCGGGGTGGCGGAGTTCGAGACGCCAGCGGTGGAGGACCCGGCGCTGGCCGGCTTCCGCGCCAAGGTGACCGCGGCGCTGGACGCGATGCTGCCGCGCGGCGCGGCAAGGGTGACCGTCCGCCTGGCGGATGGCCGGAGGGAGGAGACCACCGTCTTCACCGCGCGTGGGTCCGAGGCCAAGCCGCTGACCGATGCCGAGCTGGAGGCCAAGTACCACGAGAATGCCGCGCTCGGCGGCTGCCCCGATCGCGCCGCGGCGCAGATCGAGGCGATCTGGGCGCTGGAGGAGGCGCCGGACCTGACCCGCCTCATGGCGCTGCTCGCCTGAGATGGACAAGTTCATGGCGCTGACGGTCTTCGCCCGCGTCGTGGAGCAGGGCGGCTTCACCGCGGCGGCGAAGAAGCTGGGCCTGTCGCCCTCCGCCGTGACCAAGACCATCGCCCGGCTGGAGGACGAGCTGGATACGCAGCTGTTCACCCGCACCACGCGGCGGCTTCGTACCACGGATGACGGCCAGGGCTTCTACGAACGCTGCGTGCAGATCCTGGCCGAGCTGGAGGATGCCGAGGTCACGCTGACCCGCGGCAGCGCCGTGCCGCGCGGCCGGATTCGCGCCGTGGTGCCGCTGAGCTTCGGCCGGGTGACGCTAATGCCCGAGCTGCCGGCGTTCTTCGAGCGCTATCCGGAGATCAGCCTGGAACTCCACTTCAGCGATGGGCCGGTCGACCTGATCGCCGAGGGCTATGACCTGGCGGTGCGCACCGGCAGCATCACCGATTCACGCCTGACCACGCGGCTGCTCACCCGCGGTGCGCAGGTGACGGTGGCCGCCCCGTGCTACCTTGCGAAGCACGGCGAGCCGGCGACGCCAGACGGCCTGCGTGACCACAACTGCCTGATCAGCCGCTTCGGCCCGGAATGGGGGTTTCGCGGGCCTGACGGGCGCGCCTTCACGCTGCGGGTGCGCGGCAATGCGGTGATCAACAGCGGCGATGCGCTGCGCGAGGCGGCAGTAGCCGGCACCGGGATCGCGCAGGGGACCTGGTGGCTCTACCGCAAGGACCTGGAGCGCGGCGATGTCCGGGCCATCCTGCAGGACTATGCGCAGGAGGGCGCGCCGGTCTCGGTGCTCTACCCGGCGCAGCGGCATGTGCCGGCCAAGCTGCGGGCGCTGATCGACTTCTTGGTGCTGATCACCCGGACGGGGTAGGAAGGTTGGGGAGGGAAAAGTATTCCCGCCCCAACCTTCCTTCCTTTTCGTGGGCTTGGCACCCGCCGTGAAGCGAGCGCCGACCCGCAGAAATAGATGAGGGGTCAAGGGAGAATACCGTCTCCCCGGCCTTAGCTCCAGGGCGCGACGAAAGGCGGCGGCGGGGCGACCTGGAAAACGTTCAGCTGCATCGCCAGCAGGCTGTAGTAGCCGACCAGCCCGGTCAGCTCGACCGTGCCCTTCTCGCCAAGCAGCGCCTTCGCCGCGTCATAAGCCGCATCGCCAACCTGGCCGCTGCGCAGCAATTCGCGCACGAAGCCGGCCACCACGCGGTCGGGCCCGGCGTCGAAGGGGATGCTCTCGGCACCGCTGCCGATCGCCGCGATCACCGCCTCGGGCACGCCCTGCTTCGCCGCAATCGGCGCATGCGCGTACCACTCGTAGGCCGCCTTCCAGTGCTGGCCGACGCAGAGGATGGCGAGCTCGCGCAGCCGCATCGGCACGCTGCATTCGTAGCGGATGAAGACGCCGACCTGCTCGACCCGGGCGCAGAGTTCGGCACTGGTCAGCAGCGGCAGGAAAGGCCCACCGACGCCGCCCCGGGCGCCGGAGGCGATGCGGTCCCAGACCACCTGCTGCGCCGCATCCAGCGTCTCACGCGTCTTCGGTGCCAAGCGGGCCATGCGGCGTTCCTTCCCCAACTGAAAACGACCCGCACCCTGCGGGGCGGGCCGTCGCCTGTCCAGGCGCGGGACTACTCGGCGGCAGCCTGCAGGCCGGGTGCGAAGGCCGGCATCACCTCGCGCGCGAAGGCGCGGAGATTCGCCGGCGAAGCGTTCGGATCGACCAGCAGGATGTTGGTGGCGCCCAGCGCCTCCAGTTGCTTCAGCCGGGCAATGATCTCCTCCGGCGTACCAAGCAGCGGCGCGGTGTCTTCCTCGACCCGGTCGGCCAGCTTGCCGCGGGCCAGGTCGCCGATGACGCCGACGACGCGCTTGCGGGTATCGAAGGCCGCCTGGCGCTCCGACTCCGCATGGATCATCTGCAGCGCGCGGGCGGTGCCGACCATGTTGGCGTGGTAGGCGCGGCCCACCGCCTCGCATTCCGCGCGGTACAGCGCGATTCGTTCGCCGATCTGCTCGACCGAGGCGAGCTGGTCGAGCAGCAGGTTGAAGCCCTCCCGCGCCGCGCGGCGGATGCTGTCCGGGCTGCCGGCGGCCAGCCAGAGCGGCGGGTGCGGCTGCTGCAGCGGCGCCGGCTCGACCAGCATGTTCTCGAAATGCCAGCGCTTGCCGTGGTGGCTGAAGCGGTCCTCCGAGGTCCAGGCCTTGCGGATCACCGCGATCGCCTCGTCGAAGCGCTCGGAGGCTTCCTCGATCGGGATGCAGAAGGCATCGAACTCGGCGCGGCGGTAGCCCTTGCCGACGCCGAAATCGAAGCGCCCGCCGGTCAGCAGGTCGAGCGTCGCCGCCTGCTCGGCGATCAGCACCGGGTTGTGCCAGGGCAGCACCACGACGGCGGTGCCGAGCCGGATCTGCTGGGTCTTCGCCGCCAGGTAGGCCAGCAGGGTCATGGACGCCGAGACCTGGCCCTGGCCGGTCGAGTGGTGCTCCACCATGAACATGTGGCGGAAGCCCAGCCGGTCGGCTTCCATCACGTAGTCGATGAAGCTCTGGTAGCCCTGGCTGTCCTCGATGCCGACGCTGCGCTTGGTGCGGGCGCCCCCGAACAGGCCGAATTGCATTTCTTGCTCCCTGGGACCGTTCTTCAGCCCGCCATGGTGGGGATGCCGGGGCCGGCAGGAAAGGCTTCAATCGGCAATTCTCCCGTGCCGGATGGTCCGAAATCCCCTGGCCCGGGATGCCTGCTTCATTTCGGACAGGACGGCACAGGTCATATGCACGGCCGGGGTGGGTGACGGCCCGGCGTCGCTGCCGCATCCTTCCGGCAAAGGCGGCGCGGGCCGCAGGGAAGGAATGATCCATGGATTGGAACCCCCAGGCGCTGGGCATCGGGGACGTCATCGTCCACCGGCGCGGCAAGGGCGAACCGCTCGTCCTCATTCATTGCCTCGGCCAAAGCTGGCGTTTCTGGGACGTGCTGGAGCCGCTCACCGACCGCTATGAGCTGGTCGCCTACAGCCTGCCCGGCCATGCCGACACCCCCCTGCCCGCTGGCCAGTATGGCCAGGACGAGACCACCGCCCAGCTCAAGGCGCTGCTGGACCGGGAGGGCATCGTCCGCGCCCATCTTGCCGGCATTTCCATGGGCGGCAGCCTGGCGCAGCATTTCGCCGGCACCCACCCGGAGATGGTGGACAAGCTCATCCTCTGTGACTGCACGCCGCTGTACAACGCGGAGAGCCGCGCCAACTGGCCGGTCCGCGCCGGCATCGCCCGGGAGAAGGGCGTCGCGGCGCTGATCCCCATGTTGATGGGCGTGTTCTTCACCCCCGGCAGCATCGCCGAGAACGGCCCCGACGTCCGCCATGTGCGCGAGACCTTCGAGGCCTGCAGCGGCGAGGGCTATGCCCTGGCCTGCGAATGGCTGGCCATGGTCGATGCGCGGGAACAGGCCAAGCGCATCGCTGCGCCCACGCTCATCATGCTGGGCTCCGAGGAGCGCGCCGCCTTCAAGGAGGCCGCCGCCTGGATGCATGCCAACATCCCCGGCAGCCAGGGCGTGGTCGAGGTGCCGATGGCCGGCCATGCCTCGGTGCGGGAACGGCCGGAATTCGCGGTGGCGCAGTTCCGCGCCTTCCTCGGTGGCTGAGCCGGCCATGCGCCGCCGGGCGCTGATCGCCGGCTTCACCTTGGCCGCCCCGGCCCTCGCCCGGGCGCAGGCCGACTGGCCGGGCAGTCGCCCGGTGCGGATCATCCAACCTAGCCAGGCCGGCAGCCCGGCCGATGTCTATTGCCGGCTCATGGCCGAGCATTTCACCAGGGCCTTCGGCGGCACCTTCGTGGTGGAGAACCGGGTCGGCGGCACCGGCACCATCGGGACCGCGGCGGTGGCCCAGGCGCCGGCCGATGGCTGGACGCTGATGTTCACCTCGAACACTTCCCACGTCGTGGCGCCGCTGGTGCTGCGCGGCCTGCCCTATGACCCGGTGCGGGACTTCGTCGCCATCGCCGGGCTCTACCACTACCCCATGCTGCTGATCATCAACCCCGCCATCCCGGCGAAGACCACCGCCGAGTTCGTCGCCTGGGCCAAGGCCCGGCCGCAGGGCGTCAACATGGCCAGCGTCGGCATCGGCAGCGTGGGTCACATGATGGCGGAGCGTTTCCACCTGCGGGCCGGCTTCCGGCGGGAGCACATCCCCTACCGCGGCGGCCCTTCGGCGATCCTGGCGGTGTCGCAGGGCGAGAGCGACTATATCTTCGACAATATCGGCAATTCCGGCGCCTTCATGCGGGAGGGCCGGCTACGCGGCCTTTCGGCCACCGGCCGCAGCCGGCCGCGGCAGATGCCGGAGGTCCCGACCCTGGCCGAGGTCGGCTATCCAGGCTTCGTCGAGGATGTCTGGTTCGGCCTGTGGGGCGCTGCCGGCCTGCCGCGCGGCTTCGTCGAGAAGATCAACGCCGAGGCCAACCGCTGGCTCGCCAGCCCCGATATCGGCCGCCGGATGGACGAGGCCGGGCATGCGAACCTGGCCGGCCCGCCGCAGAAGATGCACGACTACTGGATGGAGGATCGGCGCAATTGGCAGGAGATCGTGCGGGAGACCGGGGTGACGGTGGAATGAAGGTCGCGTTGCTGACCGGCGCCTCGCGCGGCATCGGCCGGGAAACGGCGCGCGCCCTCGCGGCCAAGGAGTTCCACCTCTTCCTCGTCGCCGAGGGAACGGCCGAGGAACTTGCCGCGGCGGCGGCCGAATGCCGCGCCGCCGGTGCGCCCGATGCGGCGCAGGCGATCTTCGACCTCGGCGTGCCCGGCGCGGCCGAAGCCATGGTCGCTGCGGCGCTGGCCCGCTTCGGCCGGGTGGACGTGCTGGTCAACAATGCCGGCATCCGCTGCCGCAAGCCCTTCGGGACCTTCACCCGGGCCGACTTCGCCCAGGTGCTGGAGGTCAACCTGGCCGCCGCCTTCTTCGCCAGCCAGGCCGCGCTGCCGGCGATGCGGGCCCAAGGGGGCGGCCGGATCATCCATGTCGCCAGCCAGATGGGCCGGGTCGCGGCGGAGGACAACGCGGTCTACGGCGCGACCAAGGCGGCGCTGATCCAGCTGACGAAAAGCATGGCCTTCGAACTGGCGAAGGAGGGCATCCAGGTGAATTCGGTCAGCCCGGGGCCGATCGCCACGGACTACAACATCGTCTCCTACGGCCGCATCCCCGGCCGGACGGAGCAGATGACGGCCCGTGTCCCGCTCGGCCGCTTCGGAACCCCGGCCGAGGTCGCCGAGGCCATCGTCTTCCTCGCCACGGCCGAGGGCAGCTTCATCCAGGGCCACGACTTGGTCGTCGATGGGGGCTACACCATCCAGTAGCCTGGGCCAACAAGGTTGGCCGACCGCCTCGGATGGGATGCAAGCCGGCGCGACGGCTGCTAGAAATCCGGCGAAGCGACGGAGGTAACGATGCCCGACACCATGACCCGGGACGCCCCCCGCGGCAGCGCGGGGACCAGCACTTACGACGCCGTGATCATCGGCGCCGGCTTCTCCGGCATGTACCAGCTGCACCTGCTGCGCGACCGGCTTGGCCTTTCGGTCCGCGTGCTGGAACAGGGCGGCGGCGTCGGCGGCACCTGGTACTGGAACCGCTACCCGGGCGCCCGCTGCGATTCCGAAAGCCATTCCTACTGCTTCACCTTCTCCCCCGAACTCTACAAGGAGTGGGAGTGGACCGAGCGCTATCCCGGCCAGCCGGAAATCATGCGCTACATGAACTGGGTCGCAGACCGGCTGGACCTGAAGCGCGACATCGCCTTCGACACCCGCGTCACCGCCGCCCGCTACGACGACACCGCCAACCGCTGGCAGGTCACCACTGAGGCCGGCGAGAGGCTGAACGCGACCTACCTCATCACCGCGGTGGGCTGCCTCTCGACCGCCAACGTGCCGAAGATTCCCGGGCTCGAGGATTTCAAGGGACGCTGGTACCACACCGGACAGTGGCCGCATGAAGGCGTCGACTTCACCGGCATGCGGGTCGGCCAGGTCGGGACCGGCTCGACCGGCATCCAGGCGGTGCCGGTGATCGCCGAGGCGGCGAAGCACCTGACCGTCTTCCAGCGCACCGCCAACTACAGCGTGCCGGCGCGCAACGGCCCGCTGGATGCCGAGTTCAAGGACTGGGTGCGGCAGAACTACGAGAAGATCCGCGCGACGACACAGTCAACGCCGAACGGCCACCCCTTCATCATCGCCGATCGCTCCACCTGGGACGTGACGGAGGAGGAGCGCGCGGCGCTGTACGAGGCGGCCTGGGAAAAGGGCGGCCTGCAATTGCGCGCCACCTTCCGCGACCTGCTGGTGGACAAGGCGGCCAACGACACCGCGGCGGAATTCCTCAAGGCCAAGATCCGCAGCATCGTCAAGGACCCCGACACCGCGGCGAAGCTGGCCGATATCGACCACCCTTACGCCGCCAAGCGCCCGCCGATCGACAGCGACTACTTCGAGACCTTCAACCGTGACAACGTCGCCTTGGTCGACGTCCGCGCCAACCCGATCGAGCGCATCACGCCGGACGGCATCCAGCTGCGCGACGGCACCCTCCACGCGCTCGACATCATCGTCTTCGCCACCGGCTTCGATGCGATGACCGGGCCGCTGCTGCTGCTGAACATCACTGGCCGCGACGGCCTGGCGCTGAAGGATGCCTGGGCGGCGGGGCCGCGCAGCTATCTCGGCCTGCAGGTGGCGGGGTTTCCCAACCTCTTCACGATCACCGGCCCGGGCAGCCCCTCCGTCCTCTGCAACATGCCGGTTTGCATCGAGCAGCATGCGGAGTGGATCGCCGACTGCATCGCCATGCTGCGCGAGAAGGGCGTGGCGCGGATGGAGCCCGAGCCGGCGGCGGTGGACCGCTGGGTGGAGCAGGTGAACGCCGCGGCGAATGCGACGCTGCTGCCGCAGGCCGGGCATTCCTGGTACCTGGGCGCCAACGTGCCGGGCAAGCCACGGGTGTTCATGCCCTACGCTGGCGGCATGGCGCGCTACCGGGAGATCTGCGACGAGGTCGCGGGCAAAGGCTACGAGGGCTTCGCGCTGAGCAGGTAGCAAAAGCCAGGGAGGAAGTATCCTCCCTGGCCTTCGCTTTGTTTTTCCGAGTCTGGCGTTCGCCGCGTCGCAGATGCCAAGCCCACGGAAAGGAAGGGGGGTTGGGGAGGAAATACTTTCCCCTCCCCAATCTTCCTTCAAATTGGCTTGAACTGCGGATAGGGCGGCCCGTCATCCTTGGTCGGCCGCCAGGTCACCATCACCTTCTGGCCGATCGCCACCGTGTCGAAGTCGCAGTCGACGATGTTGGTCATCATCGTCGGCCCTTCCTCCAGCGTCACATAGGCCACTGCGTACATCTCCGGCGCCCGCTTCATCACGCTCACGCTGTAGATGGTGCCGCGGCCGGAGCCTTCCCGCCACTCCGTCTTCTCGCTGAAGCAGTGCGGGCAGATCGCGCGCGGATACCAATGCGCCTTGCCGCAGTCGGTGCAGGCGCGGATGAGGAACCTGCCCTCCCGCGCCGCGGCCCAGAAGGGCTCGGTCTCCGGATTGGTCAGCGGCGCGGGGATGGAGCGTTCCTTCGCCATGTCTCTCACTCCCGTTCCATGATCAGCGTCGCGCCGCCATGCCGGCTGCCGAGCAGCCCGCCGGTGCCATGCGCCAGCGCCACGTCGCAATTCTTGACCTGCACCGCCGGGTGGGCTTCCCCGCGCAGCTGCCGCACCGCCTCGATCACCTTGGTGATGCCGCCGCGATTGGCGGGGTGGTTGTTGCACAGCCCGCCGCCATCGGTGTTGAAGGGCAACTTGCCGACGCCCGAGATCAGGTTGCCGTCGGCGACGAAGGCGCCACCCTTGCCCTTCTCGCAGAAGCCGAGGTCTTCGAGCTGCATCAGCACGGTGATGGTGAAGCTGTCGTAGATGCTGGCATACTTGATGTCGGCGGGCTTCACCCCGGCCTCGGTGAATGCCGCCGGCCCGCTGCGCACCGCGGCGGAATAGGTCAGGTCCACCGCCCCGCCCATCTGGCCCTTCATGCTCTCACCCGCGCCGATCACCTTGATCAGCGGGCGCTTGAGGCTGCGTGCGATCTCCGGCGAGGTCACGATCAGCGCGCCGCCACCGTCGGAGACGACGCAGCAATCCATCCGGTGCAGCGGGGTGGCGATCAGCGGGCTCCCCACCACTTGCTCCACCGTCACCACGTCCCGTAGCATGGCATGCGCGTTGTGCTGCGCATGGTGGCTGGCGGCGACCTTGATCCAGGCGAGCTGTTCGCTGGTGGTGCCGAACTCGTACATGTGCCGTGCGGCGCACATGGCATAGGCATTCACCGTGGCGATGCCGGTCGGGAATTCCCACTGCGTGTCCGGCGCATCGGCGCCGCGCACCCGCGGCACCGCGCCGGAATGTCCCTCTGACCGCGGCCGGCCGGCCAGGGTGATCAGCGCGACCGAACACTTGCCAGCGGCGATCGCCTCGGCCGCATGCGCCACATGCGCCAGGTACGAACACCCTCCGACATCGGTGCTGTCCAAGTGGCGTAAGGTCAGGTTCATGTAGTCGGCCATGGCCAGCGGGCCGAGCCCGGGCGCGTCGCCGGCGCAGAAATAGCCATCCACATCCTGCTTGGTCAGCCCGGCATCGCGCAGCGCGCCCAGCGCGCTTTCGGCATGCAGCTGCGCCACGCTCTTGTCTTTGGCCAGCCGCGTCGGGTGCTCGAAGGCCCCGGCGATATAGGCCTTGCCCTTGATGGTCATTCCTCTCCCCTTCTTTCGGATCGCTCCGCCGCGCAGCATCGCACGCGCCCAGCGACGCGACGAGATGCCGCCGCGCCGCCTCACTCGCGCGGCAGGCCGGCCTGCTCGATCAGCCCGCGCCAGAGCGGCACCTCGGCGGCGATGCGCGCCGCCAGCGCCGCCGGCCCGTTGGCACGCAATCCGAACCCGGCCGCCAGCAGCCGGGCACGGATCGCCGGATCGCCCAGCACCGCGGCGGCCTCCTGCGCCAGGCGCTGGACGATCGGCGCCGGGGTGCCGGCTGGCGCCAGGAAACCCTGTAAGGTCTCCGAGACGAAATCAGGCCATCCCAGTTCGAGCATGGTCGGCACATTCGGCAGATCGGGCCAGCGCGCCGCCCCGGTCAGCGCCAGGGCGCGCAGCGTGCCGGCCTTGATCTGCGCATGCGCCGGCGGCAGCGCGGTGACGCCGGCCGCGGTGGTTCCGGACAAAAGCGACTGCACCGCCAGCGCCGCGCTGTTGTGCGGGATCTGCACGAATTGGATGCCGGCGCGGAGCTGCAGCAGCTCGGCCGTCAGGTGCGGCGTGGACCCGGTGCCGGGATTGGCCAGGTTCAGCCCGCCCGGCGTCGTCCTGGCCCGCTCCACCAACTCGGCGATCGAGCCGATGCCGCTGTCCGGCCGCGCCAGGATCACGTTGGGCGAGGCGCCGAGCTCGGAGATTGGCGCGAAATCCTGCACCGGGTCGTAGCCCGGGTTGCGGAACAGGCTGGGGTTCACCACGAAACCTGTCGAGGTGACCAGCAACGTGTTGCCGTCCGGCGCGCTGCGCGCGACATGCGCCACGCCGACATTGCCGCCCCCGCCCGGACGGTTGTCCACCACCACCGGCTGGCCCAACGCGGCGCTTAGCCTCGGGGCCAGCACGCGGGCCATGACATCGGTCGGCCCGCCCGGGGCGAAGGGGACGACCAGGCGGACCGGCCGCGTCGGCCAGGGCGCGGCAGGCTGGGCCCGCGCCGTGGCACCGCCGGCCAGCAGCGCAAGCGCGGCGCGGCGGCCGAGACGATGGAAGGTCATGACGGGCTTCCTCCCTAACCGACGGGATCGCCTTCGTGTGGGCGGCTGGCCGCGAAGGCTGCCGGGCGGCAAAGCGCCCCGTCAAGCAGGCCGTCAGGCAGCAGACGACCAAAAGTTAACCCTTCAGTGACTGTTCCTTGTTAAGCCCAAATCCATTACAATTTTTCGAGAGATTGCTGCGAGCGAGTATTCATCAACCAGCAATGTGAATAATAGGAGTGATCTTCCCGTAAAATCTGGGATAGGTTGAATGATGGCGAAGCCCTTTGGCTCACCGCGTGCGTCGTTGCCAGCGGGATGACCGTGCTCGTGCAGCACGCGGCCGATCTGCATGTCGGCGCGGCGTGGTCATTCCGCCAGCCGGCAGCGCCGTCGGCGGGGCGGCCGCTGCGGATCGTCCATGTCGTCCCCGCAATCGGCCAGGGCGGCGCGGAACGCGTCCTGGCTGAACTTGTCAGGCACACGCCGCACGTGCTGCATCGGATCGTCACCCTCACGGCGGGACCGCCCTTCTTTGATTTCGGCACCGCCGACATCGTCCCGCTCGGCTTGGCGCGTGGCGAGGTTTCGCTGACGGCGCTGCGACGGGCCCGCGAAGCGGCGCGGGACTTCGCACCGGACGTCGTCCATGGCTGGCTTTACCACGGTAACTTGGCCGGCAGCCTCATGGCGCTGCGCGGGGTGCCGCTGCTCTGGTCGGTGCACAACACCAGCCTGCCGCGCGATGGGTCCAAGTGGCTGACACGGCAGATCGCCCGGCTCGGCGGCCCGCTGTCGCGGCTGTCCCTGTCCCGTTTGGCACCCGACCGCATCGTCTATTGCTCCCCCAGTGCCCGCGCCTGGCATGAGCAGCGCCTCGGCTACCGGCCGGGGCCCGGCGGGGTGATCGGCAACGGCGTCGACTTCGCCGCCTTTGCCTTCGATCCAACTGCGCGCGCCAAGCTGCGCGCCGCCTGGGGCCTTGCGGAGACCCAGGTCGCCATCGGCACCATCGGCCGCTTCGACCCGCAAAAGGACCATGCCGGCATCGCCACCGCGCTCGCCCTGCTGGACCGGCGCGATGCCGTCTGGGTGCTGGCCGGCGATGGCTGCCACCCGGCCAATCCCGCGCTGGCTGCGATCCTCGACCGGCACGGGCTGCGTTCGCGCAGCCTGCCGCTCGGCCCGCGCGGCGACATGCCGGCGATCCTGTCGGCGCTCGACCTGCTGGTGATCGGCTCCGCCTTCGGCGAGGCCATGCCGGTGGTGGCGGTGGAGGCGCTGGCCAACGACCTGCCCGTGGTGGCCACCCGCGTCGGCTCGGTCGAGCCGCTGGTCGGCGATCCTGCCCGCCTGGCGATGCCCCGTCACCCGGCGGACCTGGCACGCGCCATCGGCGCCGCCTGGCCCGGGCCACCGGCCGGTCGGCGACTGGGCGCAGTGGTCGGCCGACGGGTCGGGCTGGCGGCGGACTATGCGGTCGGCGCCATGGCCGCGAGCTACCATCAACTCTACCGGGATCTGGCCCCCGCCGCGGCCGGCCAAAGATGAACGTCTTGAACCCCGGGCTCGCCCCACGCGTAACTGCCGCCGGAACGACCGCCCGGCCCTCCTCCGGAGCCACCGCAATGACCGAGCTGCGCTGCCCACGACCGGGACGGAGCCCGTAAAATGGAGCGGCTTTCCTGCTCCGACGCCACGCAATACGTGCCGATCGAGGCGGCGATCCATGTCAGCCGCTATGCCGGCGCGGTGGCGCTTTCCCCGGGCAAGCGCGTTCTGGATATTGCCTGCGGCGAGGGCTACGGCGCCTATCTCATGGCCCAGGCCGGGGCGGCCGAGGTGACCGGCGTCGACGTGAGCGCGGCGGCGATTGCCGCCAGCGCCGCGCAATTCCCGCATCCCAACCTGCGTTTCCTGGCCAGCGACGCCAGCGCGCTGGACGGGTTGCTCGGCGATGCGCAATTCGACCTCATCGTCTCGCTGGAGACGATCGAGCACCTGGGCGATCCGCTCGGCTTCCTGCAGTCACTTCGGCGCCGCTGCGCCTCCAGCGGCACCATCATCCTGTCCTGCCCCAACGACCATTGGTACTACCGGCCGGGGGAGCAGAACCCGTATCACGTCCGCAAATACACCTTTGCCGAGTTCCGGGCTTTGGCCGAGGAGGTGCTGGGTGCCGCCGATGCCTGGTACCTCGGCACCGCGGCCTTCGGCTTCGCGGCGGTCCCGCTCGATGGCGCCCTCCCCGGCCAGACCGGCGCCGACTATGCCGATGCGCGCCGCACTCCGGCCGGCTTCCTGTGCCGTCCCGGAACGGAAGACGGCGTGACGCTGGACCGCGGCAGCTATTTCCTCGGCGCCTGGGGCCCGGGTGCCGCGGCGGCGCAGGGCGCAGCGGTTTTTCCGGTCTCCATGGACCGCTACGCCGACATGGTCCGCACTGGCGACTTGGCTGCCGCCCTGGCGACCGAAACAGCGGCCCGGGCGCGGCTGCAAGCGGCCCTCCAAGTGGCGGATGCCGCCCTGCGCGACCAGCAGCAAGCGGCGGAACGCGGCCTTGCGGAGGCGAACACCGCCGCTGCCGCCGCGCTGCAACGCGCGCAACAGGACCAGCATGTCGCCGAATGCCGACTGGCGGAGGAATCCGCGCGGTCTGAGCAGGCGCTCCGTCTCGGCCGCGTCCAGGTCCACGCGCTGCGCAAGGAGAACGCCATCCTCTTCGAGTCGATCGCCCGGCTGCAGGCCGCGGCCGGCGCGGCGGAGGCGGAGCGGACCCGGGGCGAGCAGCTGGCCACCGAACTGGCTGAGCTCCGGGTGGTGCTGGAACGTCAGGCCGAAGCCCTCGCGGCTGCCGCCGCATCCGCAGCGCAGCCGGATCCAGAGACCGAGCGGCTGCGCGCCGCGCAGGCCAGCCTACTGGAGGAGCGCGACTTCCTCCTCGCCGAACGCGAACGCATCTTCGCCCGCATGCGGCCGGTCTGGCGCCTGGCACAGATGATCCCGCCGCCGATCCGCCGCGGCATGCGCCGGGTCGGCGGGCCGATGCTGCGCCGCCTCGCGTCGCAAGCCTGAGCCAGCGGAGCGCCAGGGCAATGTACCAGACCGGCTTCCACACCGACGCCCGCCATGATTGGTTCGACGGCGACGTGCCGCGCACCGGCCAAGCCAATATCGGCGCCGATGGCGGCAACCTCACCCTTGTTTTCCTGTCGATGAACCGGGCGGCGCTGTCCATCCGGCTGCTGCGCTCGTTGACCGAGCAGGTGCCCCATTTCGCCGGCCAGGTGCTGATCGGCGACAACGGCTCGGACGCGGCGGAACTGGCGGAGCTCGAGGCCTTCTGCCGCGATTCGTTGCGCTGCGGCTGGCGCATCCTCCGCTTCGGGGTGAATTGCGGCGTCGCCGGCGGCCGCAATCGCGCCTTCCGCGAGGTCAAGACCGACTGGATCCTCTCGCTCGACAACGACATCTTCCTGATCGCGGACCCCTTCGCGGCGCTGCAGCGGGACCTGTCGTCGCTGGGCTGCCATTTCCTCAGCGTGCCGCTGCTCAATCCCGACCTGGCGACCTTCTATGCCTTCGGCGGGCAGTTGCAGACGCTGATCCAGGATGGCCAGCCGCGACTGACCATCAGCACCGTGCTGCCGCCGGGCGCACCGGTCGAGGCGGCGCAGCAGATCCGGCCCGAGGGCGACGGCTTCCTGTGTTCCTTCCTGTTCGGCGGCGCCAGCCTGCTGCGGCGCGACAGCTTCCAGGCGCTGGGCGGCTTCGACGACGGCATGTTCATCGGTTTCGAGGACATCGACTTCTCGCTGCGGCTCTGGCGCGGCGGGATGAAGGTCGGCTCCGCGGCGCTCGCCTGCTTCGTGCACGACCATCCGGCAGCCGAAGCGGAGTCCGACCGCAGCTACGAACGCGCCCGTTTCTCCCGCCAGAAGCTGCACGAAGCGGCGCGGCACCTGGAGGCCAAGCACGGCTTCCGGGTCTGGGGCGAGGAGGTGGAGAATTGGCTGATCGCGCGCGAGCGGCAACAGCAGATCCTTGGCGCAGCGGCGGCCGGCCCGATCGCCGCCGCCGAGCCCACGCCGCGCAAGCCGCACATCGCGCTGGTGACCGATACCGGGAATTGGGCCTTCGCCAACATCGCGCGGCAGATCATCCATCACCTCGGCGACAAGTACGACTTCGACCTGATCCCGATGACCGAGCTGGGCGCGATCGAGGAGGCGCGCTGGATGGAACGCGGCCGCAGCGGCACCCACGTGCCCGGCGGCGGCTCGGGGATCAACCAGCTGCTGCTGGTCGCACCCGACTACGACCTGGTGCATGTCTTCTGGCGCGAATACCTGACGCTGATCGGCTCGCCCGCCCTGGCCGAGTATGCTGCCCGTCTCGGCCTGACTGACTCCGAGTTCGAGCGCGACCATGTGCGGCGCGCCTGCATCACCACCAGCGTCTACGACCACCTGCATTCGACGCCCGAGGCGATCGCCGAGCGCCGCCCGGTCTTCAACACCTGGACTGCCGGCTATACCGTCTCCTCCGGGCGGCTCGACCGGCTGTACCGCGGTTTCGACGGGCTGCGGCCGCCGGCCGCGGTGATCGAGGACGGCGTCTCGCCGGAGCTGTTCCACCCCATCGGGCTCGGGCGTTTCGCCACGGTGGCGGAGCGCGAGATCGTCGTCGGCTGGGTCGGCAACAGCCGCTGGGCCGCCTCGCTCGGCGACAAGAAGGGCGTGCATTCGATCCTGATCCCGACGATCGAGATGCTGCGCGCCGAGGGCCTGCCGATCCGCCTGGAACTCGCCGACCGGCAGGATGGCTTCATTCCGCATGAGCAAATGGTCGAATACTACGCGAAGATCGACGTCTACGTCTGCACCTCCGAGATCGAGGGCACGCCCAACCCGGTGCTGGAGGCGATGGCCTGCGGCGTGCCCGTGGTCACCACCGATGTCGGCGTGGTGCCGGAGGTCTTCGGGCCGGGGCAGCAGGCCTTCATCCTGGCCGAGCGCAGCGCCGAGGCGCTGGCCGAGGCGCTGCGCCGCCTGCTGCGCCAGCCGGCACTCTTCGCCCGGCTCTCGGCGGAGAACCTGGCGCGCATCGCCGACTGGAGCTGGCGGTCGAAGACCGAGAAGTTCGACCGCTTCTTCACCGCGATGCTGGAGCAGCGCGCCACCGGCCTCGGCGAGCGGCAGACCAAGCTCTGCATGCTGCCCTTCACCACGCCGAGCATGGAGCCCGACGGCAGCATCCGGCTCTGCTCGGCCTCCAGCATCTTCGACTACCGGGCCGAGACCAACATGGGCAACGCGCGTGCGGAGGGGCTGGAGGCGGTCTGGCGCGGCGGGAAGTACCGCCATATCCGCCGGACCCTGCTGTCCGGCGAGGCACTGACGCCCTACTGCCAGGCCTGCGAATACCGCCGCGAGGGACCCGCCTGGCTGTTCCAGCTGCACCTTGCGCTGCACGCCTGGGACGCCGGCCTGCGCAGCCCGGAATTGCACGCGCTGCTGCAGCGCCGCGCGCCGCGCTACGCCGAATACTGCGCCGAGGCGCCCGATCTCGGTCTGCAGGTCCTGCCCCTGCCGGCGCTGGACCCGGCGCCCTCGCCGCCGCCGGGGACGCCCCTGGTGGTGCCGGAGGCGCTGATCGATGGCAAGGACCTGCCGATCTATGTCGATCTCAACACGCTGAACCGTTGCAACGTGTCCTGCCTGATGTGCCCCCCTGCGATCAAGCACGACGACCTGGGTGAGCGGCGCGATCCCTACTACCGGCTGACGCTCAAGGAATTCGAGACGGTCACCGGCGGGCTCAACGTCACCTCGGCGCATTTCGTCGGCGCCTATGCCGAGCCGCTGCTGAACAAGGAGATCTTCGCCCTGGTCGGCCAGGCGCATGCCCGGGGCATCTTCACCGCCATCACCACCAATGCCATGCCGCTGTCGCGCGATTTCGCCGAACGGCTGGTCGATGCCGGGCTCGACATGATGTCGATCTCGCTGCACGGCGCGACCGCGGCGACGGCCGAGGCGATCATGCGCCGCAGCCGCTTCGACCGGGTGCTGGAGAATATCCGCCAGTTGCAGGCGGTGAAGGCGGCGCGGGGCACGGCGAAGCCCGAGGTCTACTTCAACTTCGTCTCGCAGCGGCTGAATGTCGGCGAGATCGCCGATTTCATCGACCTCGCGGCCGGGCTGCGGGTCAGCCACGTCAACATCATCCACCTGATCGACGGCGACGACGTGGTGCGGGCCGAGGACAACCTGGTCCTCTACCCCGACCTGCTGGTGCCGCAGTTGCGGGAAGCGCTGCGGCGCGGTACGGCACTGGGCGTGCAGGTGCATGTCAGCCCGGCCTATCGCGGCCTGATGGACGATTATCCCGCGGACCAGGGCCAGCCTGCCCTCATGGCGGCAGAGGTCTAGGACCACCCATGCTGGCCACACCCACAACGGCCCCGCGCCGCCAAATCAGCCTCGGCTGGCGCATCCGCAACCGGCTCCGCCGCGCCGCGGCGCCGCGTCCGCCGACCGCTGCCCCGTTGCCCTTCGCCGCACTGGCCGAGCGCCTTGCCGCCGACCCGGCCGCGGTCGTCGCCTTCGACATCTTCGACACGCTGCTCCGCCGCACCGTCACGCCGGAGCACGTCAAGCGCCTGTCGCTTGATCGGCTGGCGCGACGCCTGGCCCTGCCGGCCGCGGATGCCGCCGCTCTCTATGCGCTGCGCCGGCGCATAGAGGCCGAATTGTGCCGCGCCAATGCCGACCTGCACGGCGAGTTGGAGTTCCAATTCGAGTCGCTGGGGCGCGAGCTGCATGCGGCGTTGCTGGCGGCCGGGACCGCCGGCCTGCCGGCGGATGCGGCCGAATTCGCCGCCGCGCTCCTCGATGCCGAAATGGCGGTGGAACGCGAGGTGCTGCAGCCGGTGCCCGAGGCGGCGGCGGCGCTCGACCGGCTGCGGCGGTTGGGCCGGCACGTCGTCCTGGTCAGCGATTTCTACCTGCCCGAGGCGCAGTTGCGGCAACTCCTTGGCGGCTGTGGCTTGGCCATCGATGCCCTGCCGCTCTTCGTCTCCTGCGACCGGATGGCATCGAAGCGCAGCGGCCGGCTGTTTCCCCTGGTGCTGCAGGCGCTTGGCATCGCCGCCGCGGATCTGCTGATGGTCGGCGACAACCCGCATTCGGACGGGGCGATGGCGCTGGCGGCCGGCTGCCGCAGCCTGCTGGTCGACGCCGCCGCGCAGCACGCCTTCTATGCCGGCGCCGAGGCCGGGGTGACCGTGCCTGCCATCGCACGCGTGGCCTGGGACGCCGCGCTGCCCGGCGGCGGCCTGCTGCTGGCGGCGCCGAGCCTGGTGCTGTTCATCGAACGCCTCCATGCCGCCGCCCGGCGCGACGGACGGCACGACCTTTTCTTCCTTGCGCGTGAGGGCCAGCCGCTGCTGCGCCTCTTCGAGCACTATCAGGACCTGCTCGGCCTGCGCGGGCCGGATCGCATCCGCGGCCACTACCTGCTGGCCTCCCGCCGCGCCTGCTACGTCGCCTCGCTGCAGCCGCTGCCGGAGGAGGACTTCGCGGGACTGTTCCGCCAGTACCGCCGCATCTCGCTTGGCGAGTTCCTCGCCAGCCTGCGCATCCCGGACGATGCCGCCGCGCGGTTTGCCGCCGCGCTCGGCGCGGACCTCGATGCGGTCGAGCCGGACTTCCCGACCAGTGACTGCTTCGCGCGGCTCCGCATCCTGCCCGGGTTCGCCGCCTGCTACGAGGCGCTGCGCAGCACGCAGCGGGACAACCTGCGCAGCTACCTCGATGGCTTCGGGATCGACCTGGCGCGGGAAGGCCTTGCCCTGGTGGATGTCGGCTGGAAGGGCACCATCCAGGACTTCATCGCCGCGACGCTCGGCGCCGCGGTGCCGGTGCAGGGCTACTACCTCGGCCTGCTGGCGGCCGGCCAGCCGCTGGACGGCAAGCGGGGCCTGCTCTTCTCGGATATCGGCGGCCACAGCCCCGGCTTCCGCGTGCTGGCGGAAAACCGCAGCCTCTTCGAGATCCTGCTCTATGCCGACCATGGCAGCGCGCTCGGCTATGACCGCGCGGCGGATGGCCGCGTCGTCCCTGGGCTGGAAGACGCCGCGGCGGAGGCTACCTACCTGCGGACCCAGGTCGCGCCGATGGCCGACCGCGTTCTCGGCGCCGCCGAGGCATTGATGCGGGCGCGGCTGCGCCATGTCGTGGCGGACCGGCTCTGGCAGGCTTTCGTGCTGGATCGTCACGCCGCCCTGGTCTTCCGCCCCTGGGATGCCGCCGCGGCCTGGCTGCTGCAGGCCAAGCACCGCGAGAATTTCGGCGTCTTCCGCCTCTCCGGCTTCACCGGCGACGAGACGCCGAGCCGGCTCGCCAGGCTGCGCAACGCCGCCGCGATGCTGCTGCGGCCACGGCACCACCTGGCGAGCTCGTTCTGGCCAGCGCTGACCATCCACCACCGCGCCGGCCGGCTGCTGGCCGAGGCCTATGCCTGGCGGCAGCGCCGGCGGGCGCGGCAGGCATGAAGCTCTGCGTGCTGATGGGCTCCGCCGATATCAGCGGCGGCAGCTATGTGATCTTCGAGCATTGCCTGCATCTGCTCGACGCCGGCTTCGAGGTGACGGTCGTTACGCTCGACCCGCTGCCGGATCGCCCGGTGCCCTGGCATCGCGCGTTGACCCGGCTGGGCTTCGCCAGCTTCGATGCCGTGGCCGGGGTACGCTTCGACCTGGCGCTCGCCACCTGGTGGAAGACGGTCTACGAGCTGCACCGTATCGATGCCGCACGCTACGCCTATTTCGTGCAGTCGATCGAAAGCTGGTTCTATCCCGACAGCGATGCCGCGGTGCGGAACCTGGTGAACGCCACCTACCTGCTGCCGCTGCCCGGCATCACCGAGGCGCGCTGGATCCGCGACCACCTGCGCCTTCGCTTCGGCCATGACTACCATTTGGTACCGAACGGCTGCAGCAAGATGCTCTACGCCGCGGCCGGGCCCTGCATCGCGCCGCGCACGCCCGGCCGGCTGAGGATCTTGGTGGAGGGGCCGCTCGGCGTCGATTTCAAAAATGTTGCACGTAGCATCGCCCTGGCGCGTCGCGCCGGCGTCGGCGAGGTCTGGCTGCTCACCTCCTCGCCGGTCGCGGCCTATCCAGGTGTCGCCCGGGTCTTCTCACAGGTCCCCGCGGCAGACTGCGCCGCGGTCTACCGGTCCTGCGACGTGCTGCTGAAGCTCAGCCTAGTGGAGGGCATGTTCGGCCCGCCGCTGGAGATGTTCCATTGCGGCGGCACCGCCATCGTCTACGACGTCACCGGCCATGACGAATACATCGTGCATGACGACAACGCGTTGGTGGTCGCTACCGGCGACGAGGCCGGCGTGCTGGCCGCGCTGCACCGCCTGCACAGCGAACCAGGCCTGCTGCCGCGGCTGACGGCGGCGGCCGCGCGGACCGCCGCCGCCTGGCCCGATTGGGACGCGACCAGCCCCGGCTTCGCCACCGCCCTGCACGCGATCGCCGCCGCACCGGCGGCGCTGGACCGCGACCGCCTGCGGCTCTCGACCGAGGAGATGTTCCGCCAGTATGTCCGCGCCGAACAGGCGCTGCAGGCGGCACGGCGGCCAGTACCCTGGGCCGGCCTCGCCCGGCGCGGGCGCGGACTACTGCACGGCCTCGTCCGCCGCTCGCCCGGCCTGGTCCGCCGGCTGCTCGGCTGGCGCGCCATGCTGGTCGAGGCGCGTGCCCTGCCGCGGGCACGAACGCGGATATGACCCTGGACCCCGCGCTGGCGGCGGAGGCGGCCCGGTTGGGCGGCGCCTTCGGTGGCTACCTACGCGACGTCGCCGCCACCGCACGGCAGCGGCGGGCGCCGGTCGTCGTCTTCCTGTCCGGCGAAGGGCGCTGGTTCGCCGCGACCTATGAACGCATCCGTGCGGCGACGCCCGAAGGCCGCGACCTGCCGCCTGCCCGGCACCTGGCGATCAGCCGGCAGGCCAGCTTCCTGGCCAGCCTCGACCGCTTCGATGCGACCGCGCTGGCGCCGATGCTGGCCCAGTACAACGCGGCCAGCCTCGGCGCGGTGCTCGGCAGCCTCGGGCTCGACCTGTCCGCCGCGGCACTGGCGTCGCTCGGGCTCGATGCCGGCCGGCCATGGACCGATCAGGCAGGACGGGCGTTCGGCTGCGCCCCGCTGGTACGGCATATCGAAGCCCGGCGGCAGGCGCAGCGCAGCCTGCTGCTGGCCTATCTGGCACAGCAGGGCTTCCCGACCGTGGGCGAGGCACTGGTGGCCGATATCGGCTGGCGCGGCTCGATCCAGGACAATCTCGGTCGGTTGCTGCCGCAGGCACGCCTGCATGGCTGCTACTTCCTCCTGCTCGCCCCATTCGTCGCGGCCGATCCGCGCTGTACGCGACAGAGCTTCCTGCAGCCGGATGCGGCAACCGCGCGGCGGCTGCGCTTCGGGGCGCCGCTCGAACTCGCCGTCGGCAACGAGACGGGCAGCGTCATCGGCTACGCGGGCGAGGCCGGCGAGGTCCGGCCGGTGGAAGCACCGGCGCCGCGGACCTCAGGGATGCTCGCGACCTTCCGCGCCGCGCTGGCCGAGGCCGCCGCGCGCTCGACCGCCGGCCCGCGTCAGGCCCTGGCTGCCACACTGCGATTCCTCGAACATCCCTCGCGCGACTTCGCCGCGCTCTATTTCGGCTCCAAGCGCGACGAGCGCTTCGGCACCGGGCAGGTGCTGGCAAGCCCCCCGGCACTGACCGCGGGCGACCTGCTGGCAGCGCTGGCCGGCAGCGCGGCGCGCCATAGGCTCGGCCTCGCACTGGCCCGCAGCGGCTGGCCCTGGGCGCTGCTGCAGCGCGACTTGGCGTGGCTGCTGCCAGTGCTGCGGCCTGCCCTGCTGCGACTCGACCTGCGGCTGCCGGGCGCGCCTCGCAGCCTCGCCCCCGTGCCCCAGGGTGGACTGATCCTGCGGCGCGGCGATCAGGCGGGCTGACCGATCCCCATGCACACCACCCTGCTGACGCGCCACGCGCTGACAACCATCCGGCGGATCACCGGGCGCGAGCTGCGCACCCGGGTCGCCGGCACGGTGCTGGGCGTTTTCCACTACGTGCTGACGCCGCTGTTCTTCCTCGGGGTCTATTCGGTGGTCTTCAGCAGCGTCTTCACCACACGCTGGCCCGGCGCTTCGGACGTGTTCGGGCAATTCGCGCTGAACCTCTATGCCGGGCTGATCCCCTTCCACTTCGTCGCCGAGGTGCTGAACCGCTCCAGCGGGCTGGTGCTGGAGAATCCCTCCTACGTGAAGAAGGTTGTCTTCCCGCTGGAGATCCTCGGCCCCGCGGTGATGGGCACCGCGCTGACCTGCGGGCTGATCGGCTATGGTATCTTCCTGGCCGGCTACCTGCTGATGCTCGGCCTCCCGCCGCCCGCCTCGCTCGCCCTGCTGGTGCTCTGGCCGCCGCTGCTGCTCGGCGTCGCCGGCCTTTCCTGGCTGCTCTCGGCCTTCGGCGTTTTCCTGCGCGACCTGGCGCAGGTGGTGACGGCGGTCGTCCCGGCGCTGATGTTCGTCACGCCGATCTTCTATCCGCTGGAGATGGTCCCTGCCTCCATCCGGCCGATCCTCCAGGGCAACCCGATGACCTATTTCATCGAGGCGATGCGCGCCGCGCTGTTCCAGGGCGTCTGGCCCGATCCGCTCGGCCTCGCTGTCGCCTGGGCCATCGGGGCCGGGTTGGCGCTGTTCGGGCTCCACGTCTTCCTGCGGCTCAAGCCGGCCTTCGCCGATGTCGTCTGAGCTGCCGGCCATAGAGCTGCAGGGTGTCGGCAAGGCCTACAGACAGTACCGCCACCCGCACCAGCGGCTGTTGCAGGCCCTGCTGGGCGGCCGGCGGCGCTTCTTCTCGGAAGCCGTGGTGCTGCGCGACGTCACGTTCTCCGCCCGGCGCGGCGAGACGGTGGGCATCGTCGGCCGCAACGGCGCCGGCAAGTCGACCCTGCTGCAGCTCATCGCCGGCACCCTGCAGCCGAGCTTCGGCACGGTCCGCACCCGCGGCCGCATCGCCCCGCTGATCGAGCTTGGCAGCGGCTTCAATCCGGAGCTGACAGGCCGCGAGAACGTCTTCTTCAACGGCATGCTGCTGGGCATGACCGAGCCGGAGATTGCCGCAAAATTCGACGCCATCGCCGGCTTCGCCGATATCGGCGACTACCTCGAGCAGCCGGTGAAGATCTATTCGAGCGGGATGTACGCCCGGCTCGCCTTCGCCGTCGCCATCCATGTCGAGCCGGACATCCTGATCGTGGACGAGATCCTCTCGGTCGGCGATGCCGCCTTCCAGCGCAAGTCGATGCGGCGCTTCTACGACATCCGCGACCAGGGCTGCACCATCCTGATGGTGGCGCACGACGAGTACCTGGTGCGCTCGATCTGCCAAAGGTGCCTGTATCTCAGCCAAGGGCGCATGGTGGCGTTCGGCGCCGCGGCGGAGGTGGTGACGCTATATATGAGCGACCTGCTGCCGCCCGATCCGGTCGAGCCGGCACCAGCCGAGGATACGCCAGCGTCGGCGATGCCGCCGCCCGTCGCAGTGGAGACGGCACCCGAGGCGCCCACCGCGGCGACATGCCGTATCGAATCGGTCGGCCTGCTCGATGACGCCGGCCGGACGATCGAGGTAGTGCCGCATGGCAGCACCATCACGGTGGAATTCCGCTGCCGCTGGCATGGTGAGGACATCCCGCCGCAGGTCAGCTTCGTCTTCAACCTTTATTCCGTCACCGGCACCTATGTCTGCGGCAGTACGACGCTGATGGACGGGCTGGGCGCCCAGGCGGCAGGGCAGACGACGCTGGTCCGGATCACCTTCCCCGACCTGCAGTTGCTGGCCGGCCGCTATCATTGGCGGGTCGCGGTCAACGACGCGGAAGGCCTGCTGGTGCTGGCGGAAGCCAAAGCGGCCTGCCCGTTCCGGGTGACGGATGAGTACCGCTCGGCCGGTGTGGTGCATCTGGAGCGGCGCTGGGACTTCAGCCCACAGGGCTGAGCCAGGCATCCCGGGATAACCGCCGCAATTACAATATCGGATCGGTTGGGATTGCCCTAACCCACGGCAACCGCACGGTTAGGAGACTGGCCTCGTATCGAGATCGATCCATGTCAATGATACATGGCCGGCGATCGTCCTGGCGCAGTTCAGGTCAGGGTCTTGGCCAACTCGCCAATCATCTGCATGCATCGGCCAGGCGATGGGGGAGAGATTTCTAAGGCAAGGTCCCCTTCAGGACTCGGTATGCCGCTGATGGCTGCAACAAACGATTGAGATTTGTTGCTACTCGTTCGTGTGGTGGAGGCTTCTCGCTCCACTGCATGAAGGAGAATGCAAAATGACCATACTAAACGCATACAATCTTGCCGAACCGCCCCTGGTCTCCCTGGGCACCCCGGTCGACCCCCGGACCCGCATGGCGGCACGGCTGCCCAGCTATGTGCAGCCTTTCCTGACCTGGCTGACCGCCAAGCCGGCGCCGGGCGAGGTTGCGCCGGGCCGTTCCGCCACCGCCTTCATCATGGGCGCCCTGGCCTGGACCTTCGGCGGTTGCGCGCTGTCGGCCCTGCCGATGGCGCTGGCGAACCCGCCCTTGCTGGTCTGGCTGCTGCTGCCCATCGGCCTGCTGGCGACCTGCTGCGGCCTCGGCCTGTTCCAGGTGGTGGTGTTCCACCACTGCTCGCACGGCACGGTGCTGAAGACCCGCGCCGCCAACCGCCGAGTCGGCCGCCTGATTTCCGCCCTGCTGCTGTTCAAGCGCTTCGAGGACTACCAGCGCGAGCACATGATGCACCACAGCCCCAACAAGCTGCTGACCGAGGAAGACGAGTTCGCCGACTTCGTCATGGGCATGTGCGGCCTGGAGCCGGGTGTGGCGAAACGCGAGTTGTGGCGCCGGGTGATCATCAACTGCGCCTCCCCGGTCTTCCACCTGCGCTTCCTGCAGCGGCGGATGCGCGCCAGCATGGTCACCGGCGACCGGGCGCATGACTGGATGAGCCGCGGCGCCTGGATCGGTGGCTTCGCCCTGGCCGGGCTCACCGGCACGCTGCCGGCCTTCCTGGTCGCCTGGGTGCTGCCGGTGACCGTGCTGCTGCAGATCGCCACCGTCTTCCGCATCCTGTGCGAGCACCGCTTCCCCGAGCCGCAGATGATCCGCATGCGCGATCGCAACTTCGTCTGCCACGCGACCGCCGGCGTCTTCCCGGGCAGCGCCCCGCCCGACCTCTATGCCACCACGCTGGAAGGCGCGCTGCGCTGGACCGCCTGGTGGGCCGAGATGCTGACGGTGCAGTTGTTCGTCCGGCTCTTCGTCCTGGTCGGCGATGCGCCCTGCCATGACTTCCATCACCGTAAGCCGGCGACCCGCCGCTGGGCCGACTACATCTATGCCCGGCAGCAGGACCTCGATGCCGGCTCGCCCGGTTTCCCGGCTGGCTATTTCGAGAATTGGGGGTTGTTCGCGGCGATCGACCACAATCTCGGCAGCCTGGCGGATACCCCGCGCGAGGCGCTGGGCCGTTGAGGCCCAGCCGTCACGCGCGATGTCCTCCGCATCGGCCCGACCGGCGGCCCCGCGCAGGCGGGGCCGCCGGTCTGGGCGGCCCGGCTTCAGTCGTCGAGGCGTTCGCGGACCCGCTCCGGCGGCAACCGGACCACCGCCGTGGTCCCCTCGCCGGGCAGGCTGTCGATCGACAATTCGCCGCCATGCGCTTCCAGCAGCCGCTTGGCGATGGGCAGTCCGAGGCCGGCGCCGCCGAGGGTGCGGACCGCGTTGTGGTCGAGTTGCTGGAACGGCTCCAGCGCCCGGGGAATGTCCTCCGGTCGCATGCCGACCCCGGTGTCGCGCACCGTCACCGCCGCGCTGCCGTCCTCGGCGCGCTCCGCGGTGACCACGACCAGGCTGCCGGGGAAGGAGAATTTCACCGCGTTGCCCAGCAGGTTGTAGAGCACCTGGCGGAACCGCACCGGGTCGATGCAGAGTTCCAGCGCCGGATCCACCGGCATCACCCGGATCTCCACCTGTCGGCTATGGCTTTCGCCGGAGGCGAGCGCCACCGTGCTGCCCAGCAGTTGGTCCGCCGCCAGCCATTCCAGCGCCAGGGAGGGCAACGCCTGTTCCAGGTAGGAATAGTCGAGGATGCCGTCGGCCAGCTTCAGCAGGTACTGCGCGGCGTCCAGGATCAGGCCGGAATAGCGGCCGCGGTCGGCCGGGGTCGGATCGTAGCGCGACCCGGGCACCATCATCTCCGAATAGCCGACGATGGCGTTCAGCGGCGTGCGCAATTCGTGCGTCAGGGTCGCCAGGAAGCGCGCCCGGGCAGCACTGGCACGCTCCGCCACCGCCTTGGCGGCGCGCAATTCGACCTCGGCCTGCTTGCGCAGCACGATGTCGATATAGACCGAGAGCGCGCCCTCGATGAATTCCTGGTCGCCGAGCTCGAACGGGCGGCTGACATTGCTCTCGGACCGGCTGCCGAGGATCAGCGCCCGCCCGGTCGGCTTGTCGTAGGCCCAAAGCAGGTAGGGCAGGCGCAGGATGCTGGTCAGCTCGTAGGCCAGTGGCTCGATCGGCGTCCGCGCCGTTGTGAAGAAGAACTCGGGCGGGGACGGGATCACAACGGGCTGTTTGGTCGCGTCCGCCCCGGCGCCGATCGCATGGATGACGCGGAAGCATTCGCCGTCGCCGTCCTCGCGCAGCAGGGCGGCGCCGTCGCACAGCGCGTTCTCGATGATGATCTCCAGCATCGGCACGCCGATGTCGTTCGGCGTCCAGTCGCCATCCGCCAGCCGATAGGCCTCGCGGATCAGCTTGGCGACAGTCCGGCTGCGACGCGCCTCACGGAAGGTCTGGCTCTGCTCCTCCTGCAGCCGGAGCAGCCGGGCACCAAGGTCGTTGCATTCCCGTCGATAGTAGGCCAGCTCGCGCTCGAGCTGGCCGATCAGCAGGCCTTGCGCCGTTTCCGACATCAGCTGCGCCTCCGCAGCACGCACAGCACGCCGGTCCAGTCGAGCGGCCGGCTCAGCCCCCCGGCGAAAGGGGCGATCTCCACACCCGAATAGAAGCCGAGCAACGGGACCGAATCGGCCAAGTCGCGCTGCACCAGCGCCGCCTCCTCGACCGGGGCGCCGCTGCGGGCGCTGCCGCGGCCGGCGCAGTCGATGTACAGGCCGAGCAGTGGCCGCGTGCCGTCGATCGCCAGGTTCATCTCGGCGACGCCACGCCTGACCGACTCCAGCATCAGGGAATTGTCGCGGCTCATGATCTGCACCCGCGTGCCGCGGGCGAAATCCTGCTCGAACAGCGTGACCGACCCGGTGTCCGGATTGGCGCGCAGGATCAGCCGGTTGACATAGGCGTTCTCGTCATAGGGCGCGAAGGGGTCACCCTGCTTCTCGCCCAGCGTGGCCGTCAAGGTCAGCTCATGCCCACGCGAGCCGCCGAGCGGCAGGCCCAGCATGCGTTCGATCACCGTCAGCGCCGGCTTGCCGTCCAGCTCGTAGACCTCGGCGCCGTCGATCCGGGTGATCTCCATGAAGGTGCTGACCGGCCGGCAACCGTGCATGATCACCGTCTCGGCCTGCACGATGGGCGGGAACACCAGGGCGATGGCGGCATGCTTGACCACACCGTCGCCATCGAAGACCCAGCCGCCGGCCAGGTTCATGTCGGTGAGCAGGCCACCGCCGAGCAGGCAGACCGGGCGCGGGCCGAAGCCGGCATGGAAGCCGTCGACGATCGAACTCGCCGGGTGCAGCCGCAGCGGCGTGGCGGCGGCGACGCTGTCGAAGAACAGCATGACCACGTTGCCATCCTGCGCGGACTCGGCCACCCGCGCGCCCAATTCGGCACCCGCGGCGTGTTCGTCCGGCAGCAGATGGCGCGTCACCACCGCCTGCGGCGTCACCTCGGGATCCAGGAAGGCGATCAGCCCCAATTCGAACCCGCTGTAGCCGAAGCCGCCACGGCCGATCGCGCCGGCGGCCGAACCGCCGAAGACCGGCACGTCGCCGAAGGCTCGGCGCAATTCGGCACGCACCGCCTGCGGGTCATGCTTGCCGCCGCAGAACGCCAGCAGCAGCCGCGGGCGCACGGTCCCCAGGGCGGAGACGCAGGTCCTGACTGCGGTCGCCGGCTCGGAGTGCTTCGAATAGCCGACGCTGATCAAACGGTATCCCTCCGGGGACGGGCCTGGGGTGGTGGCAGGGCAAGGGTTGCCGACAGCATGCGCCTCATCGAGCCGCTTCGGCCAGCGGCACGGGCGCGCCGAGGCCGGCCAGGCAGTCGGCGAGTTCGGACGGGGAGACCGGCTTGCGCAGCAGGGCATAGCCGCCTCGCTCGGCGAGCGGCGCGAGGTCCGCCATCTGCCCGGTGCCGGTCAGCAGCACGGCGATCAGCCCGGGGCGCCGCTGCCGGGCGGTCTGGATCAGCGCGGTGCCGTCCATCCCGGGCATGGTGAGGTCGGAGATCAGCAGGTCGCAGGGCTTGCCGGCGTCCAGGTAAACCAGCGCCTGGCCGCCATCCTCGGCCTCTTGCACCTCCCAGCCCTCGTGCCCGAGGCATTCGGCGAGGAACCGCCGCATCATCGGCTGGTCGTCGACGATCAGCACCCGGCCGCGCGCGGCGGGTCGTGCCGCATCCGGTACCCGGTGCTCCACCGCGCAGGGCAGCCAGAGCGAGACGGTGGTGCCGAGCCCTGGCGCGCTGTCGATCCGCATGGTGCCGCCGGATTGCGCGGCGAAACCATCCGCCATGGACAAGCCGAGGCCGGTGCCCTTGTCGCGCGGCTTGGTGGTGAAGAAGGGCTCGGCGGCCCGGGTCAGGGTGGCGGCGTCCATGCCGATGCCGGTATCGGCGACCCAGAGGCGGATATACTGGCCCGACATCAGGCTGACCGGCGGCGCGGCCATGGCCGAGGGGTCGCCGGCGATATCCTCGACCGCAGCGCCGAGCGTCACCGTACCGCCATCCGGCATGGAATCCCGGGCATTGACCGAGAGGTTGATCAGCGTCGTCTCGAGCTGCGCCCGGTCGACCATCAGCGCCGGCAGCGCCGCCGGCGCATCGACCGCGACCCGCACCACGGGTCCGATCGCATTGGCGAGGATGGCGCGCAGGTTGCGCAGCAGCTCGGTCGGATCGACTTCGGTGGCACGCAATTCCTCGCGCCGGGCGAAGGCCAGCATGCGGCGGGAGATGGCGGCCCCGCGCTCGGCCGCCTCGCGCAGGCCCGACAGCAGGCGGGAGGCGCCGGGGCCGGCCGCGGCGAGTGCAGGACCGTGCCGCTTCTCCAGCAGGGCGATGCCGGCCAGCACCGCGGCCGATGCATTGTTGAAGTCGTGCGCCACGCCGCCGGACAGCTGGCCAAGCGCTTCCAGCTTTTGGGTATGGCGCAGCCGATCCTGCGCCGCGGAACGCGCCGCCGCTTCAGCGGCAAGCTGCGCGGTGCGCTCGATGACCCGGCGTTCCAGCGTGGCGTTCAACTCGCGCAGGGCCGCTTCGGCCTCCTTGCCCTCGGTGATGTCGACGTTGCAGCCGACATAGCCGATCAGCGTGCCCAGGGGACAGGTTTTCGGCGTCGCCTCGCAGCGATGCCAGCGGAGTTGCTGGCCGGCAACGCGAACCTGGACCTCGGCCTGGAAGGGGCGCCGTTCGGCGATCGACCGGTGCAGGCTCGCGTGGAATCCGGCTTGCGCCTCGGCCACCACGATGAGTTTCCAGCCGCCGCCCCGCAGCGCGCCGGCCGGGATGCCGAAAACTTCCTCGAAGCGGTGGTTGGCGTAGACCAGCGCGCCGGACGCATCCGTCGCCCAGATCAGGGTGGGAGCCTCGTCGGCGACACAGGCGTCGCAGGCGAGGCGATCAGCGGCCCCATTGAGCAGGCTCGCATGGCTCACGGCCGGTATCGCCGCCTCGGCCGCGCGGGCTGTGGGATCCGCTTGGTCATCGGCGTGACAGGCGACAGGTCGCGTTTGCGCTTGCATCGGTGCCCACCGCCCGCAGGGATTGAACGCCATCGCATCAAAACGAGAGCACACAGGGAACTAGATTAGCATCGACAACTTTGACAGCCAAGAAGTAACGAGGGCCGAACGTCTCCCGCGCCTTCCGCGTCGGGCCAGATCCTGTCGCCGTCGGCAACACCGGTCGCCGGCGACGGCGCGAGTATAGTTGTTGCATCCAGATTGATGATAAATGTGCCATCGAAGGAATTGCATACGATATTCAATGCTGCGCGGAAGCCCCTGCCCGCGCCCCTGCATTGACCGAGGTTGGCTCACCCCGCCACGATGAAGGGCTTTGCCGACACGTCGTAGGCGCCATAGCCCAGGGTGTCGCGGAACGCGGCCGGCGGCATCGCGCCGGCGGCGGCCGACTCCCCGGCGCGCAGCGCCGCCAGGCCGGCCTGCATCCCAGCCATGGCCGGGGACAGCATCCCCGTCGGAAAGGTGCCGATCTTGAAGCCGAGCGCCGCCGCCTCCGCCGAGGTCGGCGTCGCCCGCACGCCGCCCGGCGAGAGCACCGAGAAGGACGGCTTGCCGCCGGTGGCCGCCACCGCGCGGCGCATCTCGTCGTCGTCGGCCGGACTGTCGAGCAGGAAGATGTCGGCCCCCTCGGCGGCGAAGAGCTCGATCCGCGCCACCGCCTCGTCAATCCCCTGGGTCGGCCGGCAATCGGTGCGGGCGAGCACCAGGATGCCGCTCTCCTTCGCCGCTTCGACGGCCGCACGGATCTTCATGCGGGCCTCCTCGCGCGGCAGGCAGGGCTTGCCGGCGCTGGTCAGGGCGCGCGGGGTGATCTTGTCCTCGATCAGGATGGCGGCGGCGCCGGCCCGCCCATAGGCGCCGACCGTGCGCTGCACGTTCATCGCGTTGCCGTAGCCATGGTCCCCATCGGCCAGCACCAGCAGGTCGGGGGCGGCGTTGTGCACCATGGTGTAGCTGTCGAACATCTCGCCGAAGGAGACCAGGTCGAGGTCCGGCCCGCCAAGCCGGCTGGCGGCGACGCAGGAGCCGGAAAGGAAGGCGGTGCGGAAGCCGGCGGCGGCGGTCAGCTTGGCGGTCAGCCCGTCCCAGACTGCGGGCATCACGACGAAGCCTGGTTCGGCCAGCAGGGCGCGCAGGCGCTCGGGTGCGGTCATGGCTATGTTCTCCTCGGGCATTTCCTGGCGGCAAGAATACCCCGGTTTGCCGAAGCGGCCAGCGCCGGACGGTTGAAGCGCCCCGGCAAGGGGGATAGCGTCCCGTCAATGGCGTCGCGCGGATCGCCGCAGGCCTTCGTCCAAGGGGCCGGCTGCCGCCAAAACTTCCGCCGCGCCGAAGCAGGAAGGGAGCGACGCCATGGATGTCGGCATGATGCTGCTGTTCAGCAGCTATGGCTGGGAGGACATCAAGGACAGCCAGGTCTGGCAGGAGGAATTGCGCCTCGCGCGCATCGCCGCCGACAGCGGCTTCGACTGCCTGTGGTCGGCCGAGCACCACTTCGCCGATTACTCCTTCGTGCCCGACAACATCCAGCTGATGACGCATCTCGCGGCCGTCTGCCCGAACGTCGATATCGGCACCGCCGCAGTCATCCTGCCCTGGCACGACCCGCTGCGCGTCGCCGAGAATGCCGCGGTGCTCGACCTGCTGAGCAACGGCCGGCTGCGGCTCGGCCTGGGGCGCGGCCTGGCGCGGCGGGAGTTCGAGGCCTTCCGCATCAGCATGGATGAATCGCGCGAACGCTTCGACGAGGCGGCGCCGATGATCATCGAGGCGTTGCGCACCGGCTTCATGGAAGGCCATGGCAAGCACTACAGGCAGCCGCGGGTCGAGATCCGGCCTAGGCCGGAACGCAGCTTCGACGGCCGCATCTATGCCGTGGCCTCGAGCGAGGATTCCGTCCATTCCGCCGCGAAGCTCGGCGCGCATATGGTGATGTTCGCCGACCGGCCCTGGGAGATGCGACTGCCGGTGATCGAGCGCGGCCGGCAGCTGCACCGGCAGTACCACGGCAACGAGCAGCCGACCCTGATGATGACCGAATTCGTCTGTTGCGGCCCTGACCTGGCGACGACCGAGGCCGAGGCGCTGCGGTACCAGGGCAAATTCGTCGAGAGCAACTTCTACCACTACGAATTCCTGGGTGAGCATTTCCGCACGGTGAAGGGCTACGATTCCTACCAGCAGAAGGCCGAGATCGCCCGCCAGGCCGGGCTCGAAGGCGCGGTGAAGGGCTTCATGCAGGCAGCCAGCTGGGGCACGCCGGACCGCATCCTGCGCGGGCTGGAGGAGCGCCGGCGCGTCATCGGCGATTTCGAGCTGAACGTTGCCTTCCGCTTCGGCGGCATGCCCTTCGAAGTCGCCGAGCGGGGGCTCAGGCTCTTCGCCAAGGAGGTTCTGCCGGTGCTGAAGTCCTGGGGCCCGGCGACGCCGAAGCGGGCGGCGGCCTGAGCCAGCACGGTTGGGGAGGGGAAAGTGCTCCCTCCCCAAACCCCACCCTTCCTCCTCGTGGGCTTGGCACCTGCCGCGAGGCGAGTGCCGACTGCCAAGCATAAAGGAAGGTTGGACGCATGCGTCCAACGGGAGGACACCGCCTCCCTGGCCTTGCCTTTACTTCCCCGCGCCGGCGGGGCGGAGCACCGGCAGGACCAGCCCCTCGCCTGCCGGTTCGAAGCCAACGCGCAACGGCTGGCCGAGCCGCAACCCGTCCGGCCCTGCATCGCGTAGCTGCGCCACCAGCCGCACCCCTTCGGCCAGGTCAGCGGTGACCAGCGTGTAGGGAAGCTCGGCGCGGAAGGCCGGGTGATAGGGGTGGTGTGCCACGGTCCAGCTATGCAGGGTCGCGGCACCGCTCGCCTCGACCCAGTCGGCAGCGAAGGAATGGCAGGCGTCGCAAAGCGGCCGCGGATAGTGTCGCACCCGGCCGCAATCGGCGCAGCGCTGCAGCATCAGCCTTCCCTCGGCAAGGCCCGCCCAGTAGGGGCGGCTCTCCGGCGTCGGCTCGGGCACCGGCTTGGGTGGGATCGCGGTAGGCATCAGGCCCTCGCCATGATGGCGATGGTGCCGTCGCCGAGGTCGCCGTAGCCAGTCACCAGCCCAACCTCGGCATCCGCCACCTGGGCCCGCCCGGCCTGGCCGCGCAGTTGCCGCACCAGCTCGACCACGTGGTTCATGCCCGCCATGTGCGACTGCGACAGCAGCCCGCCATGGGTGTTCACCGGCAGCCGGCCGCCGAGGTCAAGTGCGCCGCCCTCGACGAAGGCCCCGCCCTCCCCCTTGCCGCAGAAGCCGAGGTCCTCCAGCTGGCAGAGCACGATATAGGTGAAGCAGTCGTAGATCTCGGCGACGTCGATATCGGTCGGCGTCACGCCCGCCGTGGCGAAGGCTCGCGGCGCCGCCTTGGCCAGGCCCAGCCGGGTCATGTCGGGCCGCTGGGTGATGGTGCTGGGGCTGTCCGGATGGCCCTCGGCGAGGCCGGTCAGCAACACCCGGGGCTGGCGGAGGTCGCGCGCCACCTCCGCCGCGCTGACAACCACGGCGGCAGCGCCGTCGCTCTCCAGGCTGCAATCCAGCAGCCGCAGCGGGTCGGCGATCATGCGGGAGGCCTGGTGGTCCTCGATCGTCATCGGCGCGGTCATCGTCGCGTTGCCGTTGAGGATGGCGTGCCGCCGCGTGGTGACGGCGATCTCCGCCAGCTGCCGGCTGGTGGTGCCGAACAGTTCCATGTGCCGCCGCGCCATCGGCGCATAGTACTGCGCCGGGGCCAGCGCCCCGACCGGCGCCTCGAATTCCCCGACCGTGCGGAATTGCGGCATCTGGTGGATGCGCGCGCCGATCCGGCTGCCGGTCCGCCCGGTGCGGCCGAGCGGCAGCAGCACGTGCCGGCACAGCCCGGTCGCCACCGCCACCGCGGCGCATTGCACCGCCGCCACCGCGCCGGCGCCGCCGAGCGGCGTGGTCGCCGAGAAGCGCAGATCGGGGATGCCGAGATTGGTGACGAAATCCTCGGCGACGGTGGCGCCGAGGCCAATCGGCATGACGATGCCGTCGATCTCGGCGGGCCGCAGCCCGGCATCGGCCATGGCGGCGAGCGAGGCTTCGAGCTGCAGGGTCAGCACGCCGCGGCCGCCGGCGTCTCGGGTGTAGTCGGTCTCGCCGATGCCGGTCACGGCCGCCTTGCCGCCGAGCGTCATGCCGCGGATTCCTGCTGGATCGGGAGGGTTTCCGGGAAGGCAGACCGGGCCGCGGTGCAACCACCGCGGCCCGCTGCCCGAAGGCGGGACATACTCACTCCCCACGCGGCCGCTTGCTCTTCGCACGACCGATTTTTCCGTTTACCGGAAATTATCTTCCTCTCAAGAGAAGCATGCCGCTACGGCTGGGTCAAGCGCCTGCGTCATGCCCTGCCCTGCATCACGGCACGGCCGGCGAGGATCGGATGCATCCTGCCCTCGATCTCGGCAGTCGCCGACCGGACCAGCCCTACCACCTCCGCCAGCCGCGGCGGCTCCAGCCGGCTGGGGATGGCGGCCAGGCTGAGCGCGGCCACCGGGTCGCCCGCCGGGCCCAGGATCGGCAGGCCGATGCCGCTGGTGCCCGGCACCAGGTTGTTGACGAAGGTGTAGCCGTCGCGCCGCGACGCCTCGATCCATTCCCGCACCCGCGGCTCCGCCACGCCGCGCGCGGCGCGTCCGGCCTGCTGTTCCGGCAGCGCCAGCAGCCGCTCGATCTCCAGGGGATCGCGCAGAAAGGCGAGCAGGGCGACGCTGCCGGCGCCGAGGCCAAGCACCCGCCGGTCACCCGGTTGCACCACCAGGGCGCGGACCGGATAGCTGCCCTCGATGCGGGCAACGCAGATCGCCATGTCGCCCGAGCGCAGGGTCAAATAGACCGTGTCCCCGGTCGCCTCCGACAGCGCATGCATGATCGGCCGCGCCACCTCCGCCAGGCCGAAGCGGTTGCCGGCGGCGAAGGCCCAGCCGGCCAGCCGCATGCCCAGAAGGTAGCGGGTGCCCTCCTGCTCGATGAAGCCATGTGCGAGGAGGGCCGCGACCAGCCGGTGCAGCGTGGTCTGGCTGAGCCCGCAGCGCCGCACGAGATCGACGAAGCGGAGCCCGGTGCCGCCGCCGCCGGCAGCCAACGCGTCGAGGATCGCCGTGGCGCGGCCGAAGGACTGCTCGAGCCCGCGCTCGCCCGGCGTCACGCCGTGGGGCGTGCCTGGCTTCCCCGCCATTCTTCGAACGCTCCCCTACTCCGCCGACGTCATGCCACCGGCAATCGTTCCGCCGGGAGCAGATGGCGCATTGTCGCGAGCGATCAAGGGGGACCGGCTGGCGGCCGGATCAGAACAGCCCGGTTTGGCGTCGGTGCAGGGCCGAGGACACCTTCCGCCGCGGCAGGGAGGGCAAAGGCGGCGGCGGGCCGCCCGGCACATGCGGCGCTGGGCCGGCATAGCCGTCATCGGCGATCAGCCGCAGCTGCTCCGCCACGCCGCCGGCGGCGGCCGGCAGTTCCAGTGGCACCGGCCAGAAGCACTCGACCCGGTCCTCGCCGCGCAGCGCGAGGAAGACCACGCGCTCGACCCTGCCGCCCTCCCCGGTCTCGACCGCGAAGCGGAAGACCAGGCCCTCGGCGGCTTCCTCGCCGAGGGCGAGGCAGAGCTGCTCGGCCTCCATCTCCTGGCGCTTGAGGGTGCGCTCGGTCGGGTCGTCGGCGGCGCCGCGGTAGAAGCGCACCGGCACGCCCTGGCCGTTGGAGCCGATGACGAAGACGAAATGCGCGCTGTCGTCCAGCACCTCGAGCCAGGGGTACTCGCCCGACAGGGCGGCGCGCTTCAGCCGGTGGCGGCCGAAGGCGAAGGCACGGCAACCGACCGACCAGGGATCGTCGCCCAGCTCGTAGCTCGCCATGGCCAGCGCGTCGCGCCGCGCATTGGCCAGCATGCGGCCGCAGATCCGCAGGCGCTCCTCGGTCAAGGCCGGGTGGAAGTCCCACGGCATCTGCTGCGCGGGGGCGGGCGGCGACTCGGCGGGGTTGTCCATTCGCTCATCCTAGCACCGAGTCGAGCCGAGTCGCAGGGCTTCCGTACGGTCGTTACCGCACCCACTCGCCGCGCCGCATCAGCGGCTCGGCCCGGCCCTCGGCGTCCAGCCCGTCCACGTCGGTCTCGGCCGAGCCGATCATCCAGTCGACATGGATGAGGCTGCGATTGGCGCCTGCCGCGGCCAGCGCCCCGGGCGGCAGCGCCTTGTCGACGAAGCAGCGGGAATAGGACTGGCCAAGCGCGATATGGCTGGCGGCGTTCTCGTCGAACAGCGTGTTGAAGAACAGCAGCCCGCTGCCGGCGATGGGGTTGGAGGCCGGAACCAGCGCCACCTCCCCCAGCATCCGGGCGCCTTCGTCGGTCGAGATCATGCGGTCCAGCACCGCCTGGCCGGTGCTCGCCCTGGCGTCCACGATCCGGCCGGCCTCGAAGCGGACGCGGATGTCCTGGATCAGCGTACCCTGATAGGCCAGCGGCTTGGTGGCGGAGACCATGCCTTCCGTCACCCGCGCGTCGGGGGTGGTGAAGACCTCCTCGGTCGGGATGTTGGGGTTGCCGGTGATGCCGTTCTTGGCCGTCGACAGCCCGCCCATCCAGGCATGGCCGGCGGCCAGCCCGACCTTCAGGTCGGTGCCCGGGCCACGGAAGCGCAGCGCGGCATAGCGCCGCTGGTTCAGCATGACCCGGCGGGCCATCAGCGCGGCATTGTGGCTGGCCCAGGCGGCGACCGGGTCCGGCCGGTCGGCGCGGGAGGCGGCGAAGATCGCGTCCCAGAGCCGCGCCAGCGCCTCGGCCGCCGGCAGGTCGGGGAAGACGGCGGCGGCCCAGGCCGGGGTGGCGGCGGCGACCAGGGTCCAGTTGATGGCGGTGCCGGTGATCAGCTCCAGCGCCGGGCGGTAGGCCAGCGACCGCGCCCGGTTTGCGCGCGCCACCTTGTCGGGGTCCTGGCCAGCCAGCAGGGTCGGGTCGTCGCCGACGATCGCCAGCCGCGCCGCGCCGCGGCCGAAGGCCTGCGCCATCCCTTCGTACAGCCAGCCCGGCGCCGCATCGAAGCTGGCATCCGGCGCGTGGCGGTAGCGGGACAGCGCCGCCTGGTCGTCCGAGAAGAAGGTGGTGACCAGCGAGGCGCCGGCCCGATAGGCCTGCTCGGTAATGCGGCGGGAGAGGTCGAGCGCCTCGACCGGCGCGGTCATCACCAATTCCTGCCCTGGGGCGAGGTTGAGGCCGACCCGCACCGCGAGTTCCGCCAAGCGGTCGAGCCGGGGATCGGCGAGCGTCGTGGCGGGGTGCGTGTCCATCAGAATCCTGTCCCTTCGCGGCGGCGGCATTGACCGTCCCAGCATAGCGCATCCGGGTCGGCGGATCAGGCGCCTTGGCGGCAGCCGCCTCGCTTGACAGCCCGACACCCTGGCCCCGACCCTGCGGCAAAGCGAGGAAGGGTCCCATGCAGGCGGCGCTCGACGGGCTGGTGGTCCTCGACCTGACGAATTTCCTCTCCGGCCCCTACTGCACCATGCTGCTCGGCGACATGGGCGCCGAGGTCATCAAGGTGGAGCGCCCGGACGGCGGCGACGATGCCCGCCGCATGCCGCCCTTCGTGGAGGGTCGCAGCCAGCCCTTCGCCGTGTGGAACCGCAACAAGCGCAGCGTCACCGCCGACCTGAAGCGGGCGGAGGACGTCGGCTTCGTCCGCCGCCTCGCGGCGCGGGCCGATATCCTGGTCGAGAATTTCCGCCCCGGCACGCTGGACCGACTGGGCCTGGGCTGGGAGGTGCTGCAGGACGCCAACCCGCGGCTGATCTGGTGCTCGATCTCCGGCTTCGGCCGGACCGGACCCTGGGCGGCGCATGGCGGGCTCGACATGATGGCGCAGGGCATGTCCGGCCTGATGGCCGGCAACGGCCCGGCCGAGGGCGAGCCCTACCGGCTGCCGATCGCCATCACCGATGTCACCGCCGGGATGTATGCCGCGATCGCCGTGCTCGGCGCGGTGCAGGCGCGGCACCGCACCGGCATAGGCCAGCGGATCGACCAGTCGCTGTTCGAGGCCGGCGTCTCGCTCGGCGTCTACGAGGCCGCGCATGTCTTCGCCCATGGCACCCGGCCGCAGCGGCTCGGGCAGTTGCATCGCGGCTCGGCGCCCTACCGGGTGTTCCGCACGCAGGACGGCTACCTGACGCTGGGCGCCTCGAAGGAGAAATTCTGGCGCGCGCTCTGCCGGATCCTCGGCCGGCCGGAGCTGGTCGAGGATGCGCGCTTCACCGCGAATGCCGACCGCGTCGCCAACAATGCCGCCTTGGTCGAGATCCTGCAGGAGGCCTTGGCGCAAAGGCCGAGCGCGCATTGGCTGGAGGCGTTCGGCCAAGCCGGCATCCCCTCCGAGCCGGTGCTCTCCTACGACGAGGCCCTGGCCCATCCGCAGGGCCAGGCGCGCGGCCTGGTGACGTCGTTCAATGATCCCGAACGCGGCCCCCTGCCCCATCTGGCCCCGCCGGTGCGGCTGGAGGGCACGCCCGCCGGCATCCGCCACCGCGCGCCCGACCTTGGCGAGCACGACGCGGAGATCCGCGCCTGGCTCGCGGCCCAGGAGAGCTGACACCATGCCGATCGGTCCAGACCTCGCCGGGCGCGTGGCGCTCGTCACTGGCGCCTCCCGCGGGATCGGCCGGGCGGTGGCGCTGGCCCTCGCCGAAGCCGGCGCGGATGTCGTGGTCAATTACCGCGACCGCACGGTGGAGGCCGAAGCCGTCGCCGCGGCGATCCGCGGCCTGGGCCGGCGGGCGCTCGCCGTGGCGGCGGATGTCGCGGACTCCGAGGCCGTGGCCCGCATGGTGGCGCGCGCCGAGGCGCAGCTCGGCCCGATCGGCATCCTGGTCAACAATGCCGGCATCGCGCTGCGGCGCGACATCGAGGCGCTGACCGAGGCGGAGTTCGACCGCACCATGGCGGTGAACCTGAAATCCGCTTGGCTCTGCACCCAGGCGGTGCTGCCGGGCATGCGGGCGCGCGGCTGGGGCCGGGTGGTCAACATCTCCTCCGGCGCGGCGCGCAACGCCGGGGTGATGGGGGTGCATTACAATGCCTCGAAGGCGGGGCTGGAAGGGCTGACGCGCGGCTACGCCGCGCGCGTGGTGCAGGACGGCGTGACGGTGAACGCGGTGGCGCCCTCCCTGATCGTCACCGAGATGATCCGCGGGCGGGAAAAGGATCTGGCACGCGCCATCCCGCTGGGCCGGCTGGGCAGGCCGGAGGAAGTGGCCCAGGCCGTCCTGATGGTCGCCGGCAATGCCTACATGACCGGCCAGACCGTCCAGGTAAATGGCGGCATGCTGTTCAACTGAGGACGATGGGCCCGGCAGGACTCGAACCTGCAACCAAACCGATGAAGTGGGCGGCCGCAACCATTGCTGGTCCACAACCGCCTCTTCCCGAACCCCGCGTGCAAGTTTCCAAGCCACGAGGCTCTCCAGTGACGCCGCGCGTGTAGCGAGGGGATGGGAGCGGCAGGATTCGAACCTGCGGTCTGCCAGTTATGAGCTGGCCGCCTTAACCCCTTGGCTACACTCCCGATCTAGGCCGCTGCGAGTTCGGGGTCATATAGCGACCCCAGGCCGATTCCGTCGTACAGACCACCATGTATGGCGTCATGGTGTTCCTTGCAAACGGGGATTTGCTTGCGGTTGATGGTAGCCATCAGCCGGGCAAAGCCGGTCGTCTTCTGCCCCATCTTCAGTACGTGACGGATGTGGTGCATTTCAACGCCATCAGCCTTTCCGCAGATGCAGCAGTGCTTCCCCAGCTTTGAGCGGGTCCGCAGGCGGGTCTGAGTGTTAATCATTCCGTCCTTTGGGGTTCCCGCGTCGGTTGTCCGAAACCGCAGTGTGTCCGCCGCCCAGTTTCTCTCCTGGTGGAAAGTCACTGTCCGGTTCTTACCTCCGGCTGTCGGAGCCGAGACCCTAGGTGGGTCTCCTCGCTTGGCGAATACCTTTGCAACTGAGGTTCTGTGTTTCCGTGCGAGAGTTTTCGCCAGGGAGTATTTGAGTATATACTGGATTTGGCTTAGCCCCGCATAGTTGGCACTGAAACTGTAGAAGTTCAAGTACCCACGGTTAATGGAACTGTAGAGTTCCACAAGCTGGTCGTCGTCCAGTTGTTCCCAATCTGCCTTATGGCATGGGCTCCCGCTCGGATCGCAGAACCCTCGACCCGCAAGCCGTCTGACGATTTTGTCAACCGGTGCTCTGAGTTGCGGTTGCCAACCCGTAACCCGCTTTGGAAAGACTTTCCCGTTGCGGCGGATATTGACAACACGACGGGACGTGGAGCCGACCTTAATCCGGGTGCCTAGGAAGAAGGCTTCTTCCGTCTTGGCATGGCGGATATGGGTCTTCTCCATGCTGAGCGTCAGGCGCAGGTTTTCATCAAGGAAGTCTGCGACGTCCTTTTTGATCGCCTCTGCCGTCTGCTTGGGGCCGTCCACTCCGATCATCCAGTCGTCAGCGTATCGGATGTACCTGATACGGATTGGCCCTTCGTCATTCCGCATCGACGGCGTTCGGCTAAGCCTAGACCGCATTTGCGTGACACGTCGGACGAGTTCCTTCCTTGCAGTTCCTTCCGCTGAGTCGATTGCCTTACTCAGTTTCGAGATCTGCTGGGAGAGGGTTCGATGCTGGGTGGTCATCCGCTTGGTGCCGCCGCGCTCATAGCTGCGCCTGATCTTATCCTCCACAAACTCATCGAGTTCGTGGAGGTAGATATTGGCCAGCAATGGCGAGACGATGCTGCCTTGCGGGGTTCCCACGATGCTGTTTACAGGAGTGTGAAACTCCATGTATCCAGCTTTCAGCGCCTTCCGCAGGAGGTTGATGAAACGCTCGTCGCGTATCCTCTTCCTCAGCACTCCGATTAGCACGTCATGGTCGATGTTATCGAAGCAGCCTTTGATGTCTCCCTCGATCATCCAACCTATAGCCTGCCAGTCTATTCGGATAGTTCGCAGCGCCGTATGCGTGCCCCGCTGTGGCCGGAACCCATGACTGCATCCCCGAAATGTGGGGCCGTGGGGGCTTTCGTAGATGCATTCCAGGATTAGCCTTATGGCTTCCTGAACCACCTTGTCCTTCGGTGTAGCGATCCCCAAAGGACGTTTGCCTCCATTGGCTTTCGGGATTTGAATGCGTCGAGCGCGGGAGAATACGAAACTCTCGTTCCGCATTTCCTTGATGATGTTTTCGATGGTGACCATCGAGAACCCATCCAACGTCTTTTCATCCACTCCCGGCGTCATGTTTCCCGGTGAGCTTTTGATCCTCTCGTAGGCTGTCACATACAAGTCAGACTTATACATGAGCCTGTAGAGGTCATCGTTCACCCACGTCGGGTTCGCATTGACCTTCCGCAGTGCCTCCAACCTTTGCAGAACTTTGTAATCCATCCGGATCATCCTACATCGCCTGAAGGCTCGTCACCTGGGACCCTTTCCGTTCCTCGGGCGTTACCCCGAGCGCATCTGGCGAGCGTTGCCAGTCCGGTACTACGATCCCTCTGCCACCGTAGGGATTGCTCCCCTTAGGCGGTCCCATGGTTGATGCTCCAACGTCGTCCAGGGTTAGGTGGCCCACTCATCTTTTAACGTACCTACTTGGTACGCGGAGCCGGACGGAAGTATTGCCGCGGGATCATAACGTTCCCCCGACACATCCGGCGGCGGGTGTCATCCAGATTTCCCGCCACTTGGCCGAAGAGTTCCATCGGATTGGGCTTCACGCAGTTTAGCATTCACCATACCTGGCTTAGCTGACGGACCTCTTGGTGTCTCTGACTACACCTCACCCGCCTTTTGACGGCATGCTGTTGTCCCCTTGCCCTTTCGGGTTCAGGTTAGCCGTTGCTTTAGACAGTTCTACTTCACTGTCGTCTACCTCCGTAGACTGCGTTGGAGCGCCCTCTCATGGCGCACTTATGAGCGGTCCGCTCTGACCATTGAGCTACAGGCCCATGGGCGTGTGATGCCGGCTGCGGCGCGCGCGTGCAAGCACTCCTGGCCGGGTTTCGGACCTGTGGCAGGATGCCGGCCGGCGACGGGAGCGGGCCGATGCGCGACACATTGGGCTGGCGGCGGAAATTCGGCGTCATGGGGCCGTCCACCAACACTGTCGTGCAGCCCGACTACGATTCGATGCGGCCGGTCGGCGTCACCAACCACTACGGCCGGATCTTCACCCCGGACGCCGATGCCGTGAGCAACGAGCGCTTCCGCGCCGGAATCGATGTGATCGGCGGCAACGTGCTGGAGGCCGTGCGCAGCGTCATGACCTGCGCGCCGGACCACCTGGTGATGGGCATGTCGGCGGTCACCTTCTTCGGCGGGGCAAAGGGGGCGGATGGCTTCCTCCGCTCGGCCGGGTCGGTCTCCGGGATCGGCATCAGCATCGGAAGCCATGCCTGCGCCGCCGCGTTGAACGCCCATGGCGGGGTCAGGCGGGTCGCCGTGCTGTCGCCCTACTGGCCGGTGATGAACGCCGAGGTCAGCCGCTACTTCGGCGACATGGGCTTCACCATGGTGCGCGACATCGCGCTGCAATGCCCGTCCTGGACCAGGATCGCCGCGGTGCCGCCCGGCCGCTGCCGAGACGCCATCAAGGCATTGGACAGCGACGACGTGGATGCCATCGTCCAGGTCGGCACCAACCTGTCCATGGTGCGGCTGGCCGCGGCGGCGGAGCTGTTCCTCGGCAAGCCGGTGATCGCCATCAACACCGCCACCTACTGGCACGCGCTGCGGGCCAACGGCATCACCGACCGCCTCGCCGGCTTCGGCCGGCTGCTGGAGGAATTCTGACCCCGCTGGCGCGTTGACCTGCCGAAGCAAGGAGCCTTCGCCATGACCGAAGACGAGATCCGCGACATCCTGCTGACCACCCGCCGCATCGCGGTGGTCGGCGCCTCCGACCGGCCGGACCGGCCGAGCCATGGCGTCGCCGGCTTCCTGGCGGACCGCGGCTACAGCATCACCCCGGTCAATCCCGGCATCGCCGGGCGGTCGCTGCACGGCGCCCCGGTGGTCGCCGCACTGGCCGAAGCCGGGCCGCTCGACATGGTGGACGTCTTCCGCCGCAGCCAGGATGCCGGCGCCGTGGTGGACGAGGCGATCCGGCTCGGCGCCCGCACCGTCTGGCTGCAGCTCGGCGTCACCGACGACGCGGCGGGGGAGCGGGCACGAGCGGCCGGGCTGCGCTTCGTGCAGGACCGCTGCCCGGTGATCGAGTGGCGCCGGCTCGGCCTGCCGGCAAAGATTGCCTGAAATTCATTTTAACCTTGCCACCAGCTTGAAAGCCGGAACGCGCCGGGCCACGTCGCGGGCGCACGGCTGGCGGGACCCTCCGGTGATCCGCTTCGATCCGCCCGGCCGACGGGAGACGCAGGACCCATGAACGACGAAGAGCGCCGCATCATCACCCAATACGTGGAGCGGGTCGCCGGCGCGGCGCCCGCCCCCGCCGCCTCCGCCAGCCCCTGGGGCGGCAGCAGCGTGCCGGCCACCCAGGCCCGGGCGCCCCTGCCGCCGGTCGACCGCGACGCCGATGCGCTGATCGCCGACCTGTTCGGCCGCTACCCGGAAGCCCGCTACCGCCTGACCCAAACCGCCTTCGTGCAGGAAGCCGCGCTGGTCGAGGCGCAGAACCGCATCCGCCAGCTCGAATGGGAGGTGCAGAACGCGCAGGGCCAGGCGCAATCGGCGCAGCAGTCCCGCGGCGGGCTGTTCGGCGGCATGTTCGGCGGTGGCGCCAGGCCGCAGCCGCGCATGGCGCCGCCGCCGCAGCCGGTCTACCCGCCGGGCTACAACCCGGGGATGCTGCAGCAGGGCCGCGGCGGCTCCGGCTTCCTCGGCACCGCGCTGACCACCGCGGCCGGCGTGGCCGGTGGCATGGTGCTGGGCAACATGCTGATGGGCGCGCTGTCCGGCCATGGCGGCGCCGCCCAGGCGGCCGGCTTCGAAGGCGGCGGCGGCTTCGGCCAGGAGGCGGTGCCGACCTCCTCCCCCTGGACCGACCCGGGCACCGCAGCGGCCGACCAGGGCTGGGGCGGCGGCGGGCAGGACGCCTATGCGGCACCGGACGATGCGGCCGGCGGTGGCTTCGACACCGGCAATGCCGGCTATGACGACGCCTCGGGCGGGGGGTTCGACGACGAGGACGTCTGACCCATAGCCCGGCCTCATTGAAATCGCGTATGGCATGAGTGATCCTCATGCCATGCGCATCCCCGACCTCGACCTCGACCTGCTCCGCGGCTTCGTCGCCGTGGCGGAACGCGGTGGCTTCACCGCGGCCGGCCAAGCGCTCGGACTGACCCAGTCCGCCGTCAGCCTGAAGGTGAAGCGGCTGGAGGATCTGGTGCAACGCCGGGTCTTCGACCGCACCAGCCGCAGCATCGCCCTCACCCGCGACGGCGAGACCCTGCTGGCCTATGCCCGCCGCATCCTGGCCCTGAATGACGAGGCGGTTCGCCGGCTGGTGGCGCCGCCGGTGGCCGGCCGCTTCCGGCTCGGCGTCGCCGACCATTTCGTCCCGCGCAACCTAGCCCCGCTGCTCGCCCGCTTCGCCCGCACCTGGCCCGAGGTGCGGCTCGAGGTCGAGGTCGGCCGCAGCCACGAATTGCGCGCGGCGCAGGAGAAGGGTGCGCTCGACCTGGTGTTGGGCAAGCGCCGGGACGGCGAGACCGCTGGCCGGCCGATCTGGACCGAGAGCGTGGTCTGGGTCGCCGCGCCCGACTGGACAGCGCCGGACGGGCGCCCCCTGCCCCTGGCGATGCTGCCGCCCGGCTGCATGTTCCGCGACCGCGCCCTGGCGGCGCTGGCCCGGGCCGGGCTGGGCTTCGAGGTGGTCTATACCTCGGCCAGCCTGCTGGGCGTCGCCGCCGCGGCGCAGGCCGGCTTCGCGCTGACCGTGCTGGGCCGCGGCGGCCTGCCCCCGGGCTTGGCCGAGGTGCCGGGTTTGCCTCCGCTGGGTACGGTCGAGATGTGCCTGTTCGGCGACACGGCCGGGCAGAACCCCCTGGCCGAGCCCTTGATGCGCTTCCTGCGGGAGAGCCTGTCCGGCGCCGACCTGGCCGCCGCGGCTTGAGCGTGGAAATCGGCGTGGGGCATGCCTATTCTCTCCGCATGTCGGACGTCGGCGAACTCTATGAACGCGACTTCTATGCCTGGACTCAGGACCAGGCCGCCCTGCTGCGCGCCTGGCCTGAGGCGCTGCGGCCGAATGCTCTCGATCTCAACCACCTTGCGGAAGAGATCGAGGATTTGGGCAAGTCCCAGCGGCGCGCTGCCCGCAGCCTGCTGCTGCAAGTCATCCAGCATCTCCTGAAGCTGCGCTTGCATCCCGACCGCCAGTCGGAGCAGCGCTGGAAAAAGGACGTCAACGGCTTCCGGGACCAGCTCCGGGATGTCTTCGCGGAGAACCCGTCCTTGCGCGCCGCTCGTGACGAGCTCGCCGCCGACCTCTGGGCACGTGCCGTGGCCTCGCTGCGTCGGGACCTGGAGCTCGATGGATTCGACAGCCGCGCCGCAATGGCGCCGCTACCCGACCCGGCGGAGCCCTGTTTCGATCTCGACCGCGAAATCCTGGCCGAGGACTGGTTCCCGCAACCGCCCGCCGGCTGATCCAACCTCCGCGCGAGCGATGCCAGCTTGGCATTGACCCGGCCCTGCCCGCGGCGCAGTTTCGCCGCGACGCAGTCCACGGAGCCCCGCCCGGTATGCCGCCCGAGCAGCCCCCCGCCCGCGATGCCCGCATCATCGCGCTGATCGGCACCGGCCATTTCCTCTCGCATTTCTACATGCTCTGCCTGCCGCCGCTGTTCCTGGTGTGGCGCCAGGAATTCGGCGCCTCCTACGCCACCCTGGGCCTGTCCGTCGCGCTGATGAGCGGGACCACCGCCCTGCTGCAGACCCCGGTCGGCTTCTGGGTGGACCGCTGGGGCGCCCGCCCCTTCCTGGTCGGCGGCACGCTGCTGATGGCGCTGTCGGTCTCGGCCATGGCCTTCGCCCCGGCCTTCTGGATGATACTGCCGCTGGCCGTGCTGTCCGGCGTCGGCAACAGCGTCATCCACCCGGCCGACTACGCCATCATGGCCGGCAGTATCAGCAAGTCCTTTCTCGGTCGTGCCTTCGCCCTGCACACCTTCACCGGGAACCTCGGCTTCGCCCTGGCCCCGCCGGTGATCGCCCTGCTGCTCACCATCATGGACTGGCGCATGGCGCTGCTGACCGTGGGCCTGCTCGGCATCCCGGTGGTGCTGGCCATCCTGCTGCAGAGCGGCGTGCTGCGCGACCAGGCCAAGGCCAAGGCGCAGGCGGACGGGCCCGCGGGCCGCGCGCTGCTGCTCAGCCGGCCGATGCTGCTGTTCTTCGCCTTCTTCCTGCTGAGCTCCATGGCCGGGTCGGGGATCCAGTCCTGGCTGGTCACGGTGCTCGGCAAGTTGTGGGGCACGCCGGTGCTGGTCGCCTCGGCCGCGCTCACCGGCTACATGATCGGCGCCACCGGCGGCACCCTGGTCGGCGGCTGGATCGCCGACAAATCCAAGCGCAACCTGCTCGGCCTGGTCACGCTGCTGACCCTGGCCGCCATGGCGCTGCTGCTGCTGCCCGGCCTGATGCCGCTGCCGGATGCCGTGCTGCCGGTCGTCGCGGTCTGCGCCGGCCTCGCGCTCGGCACCTCGCGCACCCCGCGCGACGTCATGCTGAAGGATGCCTGCCCGCCGGGGCAGATAGGCAAGGTCTTCGGCTTCGTCTCCGCCGGCCTGCCGCTGGGCTCCGCCATCACCCCGGTGCCGCTCGGCTTCCTGATCGACATGGGCCATCCCGGCCTGGTGCTGCCGGTGGTGGCCGGGTTGCTCGGCCTCTCGCTGCTCTGCGCCGGCAGCGCCCAAGGCACCGCCCGCGCGGCGCGGGCGCCGGCCGCGGTTCCGGCCGAATAGCGGCTGCATGGCCTGGCTGCTCCGTCGCCTGCACCGCTGGCTCGGCCTGGCCTTCGGCGCCTGGTTCGTCCTGCTCGGCCTGACCGGCGCGCTGATGGCCTTCATGCCGGAGATCGAGACGCGGCACCTCGCCGCCCCCGCCGGCGGCCCCGCCCTGCCGCTGCCCGCGCTGGTCGAGGCCGCCGCGGCGGCGCTGCCGCAGGCGACCGACGGGCCGCTCCGCGTCCACCCGCCGATGGCGCCGGGCGAGACCTTCCGCGCCGATTTCCGCCTGCCCCAGGGCCGCACCAGCCTGCATCTCGACCCTGCCACCGGCGCCGTGCTGGGCGAGGTGCGCTGGGGCGGCCAGCTCATCCACCTCGCCTACAACCTGCACCGCAACCTGCTGATCCCGAAAGGCGAGCGTTTCGTCGGCTTCCTCGGCCTGCCGGTGCTCGGGCTGCTGCTGGCGGGGCTGGCCCTGGCCGCCTGGCCCTCGGTGGTCACCTGGCGGGAGCGGGTCTTCTCCAAGGCCGGGCTGCGCGGCCGGCGGCGGCTGGCCAACCTGCACACCGCGCTCGGGCTGCGCGCCCTGCTGCCGCTGCTGGTCGCGGTCGGCACCGGGCTGGCGCTGTCCTTCCCGCAGACCACGCAGTGGGCGCTCTACCGGGTTACCCGCGCGACGCCGCAGCCGCCGCCGGTCCCCGGCGACGGTCCGGTCGACCTGGCCGGCGCGCTCGCCCTGGCGGAGGCCGCACGGCCGGGCTGGCGGCTGGCCTGGCTCGACCCGCCGGGCGATACCGGCCGCGTCACCATGGCCTTCGTGCCGCCGGAGGCCTGGCCCGGCGCGGACCAGGTGGTGACGGTGGAGACCGCGACCGGGGCCCTGGCCGTCGCTTTGCCCCACCCCGCCGGGCGGATCGCCGCCTGGTTCACCGCGCTGCATGCCGGCACCGCCTTCGGCCTGGCGCACCGGATTCTCGTGGTGCTGCTCGGGCTGCTCCCGCTGGCCTTGGGCTATTTCGGCCTGGCGCTGTGGTGGCGGGCGCGGTCGGCCCGTCGCGCGCTGCGGGATTGAGATGACCACGCTCGACGCCCTGCTGCGCTGGCTGGACCTGGCCGGCATCGCGGTCTTCGCCGCCTCCGGCGCGCTGGTCGCCTCGCGCAAGCGGATGGATGCGGTGGGCTTCATCCTGATCGCGGCCGTCACCGGCTTCGGCGGCGGCACGCTGCGCGACCTGCTGCTCGGGCGGACCCCGCCCTTCTGGCTGCGCGACCCGAGCTGGCTGGCGGTGGCCAGCAGCGTCGCCGTGGTGGTCTTCTTCACCGCCCACCGGCTGCAGAGCCGCTTCCTGGTGCTGGTCTGGGCGGATGCCGTCGGCCTCGCGCTCTATGCCGTGCTGGGGGCGGAGATCGCCCTGCTGGCGGGGGCGAAGCCCTGGGCGGCGGTGCTGCTCGGCGTCGTCACCGCGACCTTCGGCGGCGTGGTGCGCGACGTCATCTGCAACGAGATTCCGCTGCTGCTGCGGAAGGAGATCTATGCCCTGGCCGCGCTGGCCGGCGCCGCCACCTTCGTGCTGCTGCGGGTCAACGGCGTCTGGCGCGACCCGGCCCTGCTGGCCGGCATGGCGGTGGCCTTCGGCATCCGCGCGGTGGCGATCCGGCGCGGCTGGTCGCTGCCGGCTTACAAGCCGCGGCCCGGCCGGGACTATCCCGACCGGTAGGACCTACCGCACCGTGTTGCCCGGCCAGAGCACCACCCGCAGCGTCTGCAGGATGATCAGGATGTCGAACAGCACGCCGAAATTCTTCACGTAGTACAGGTCGTAGCTGAGCTTCGAGCGGCTGTCGTCGAGCGAGGCGCCATAGGGGTAGTTGACCTGCGCCCAGCCGGTCAGCCCGGCCCGCACCAGGTGTCGTTCCTCGTACAGCGGCAGCTTCTTGCCGAGGTCGGCGGTGAATTCCGGCCGCTCCGGCCGCGGCCCGACGAAGCTCATGTCGCCGCGCAGCACGTTCAGCAATTGCGGCAGCTCGTCGATCCGGGTTCGGCGAAGGAAATTGCCGATCCGGGTGATCCGCGGGTCACGCGCCTGGGCATAGACCGCGCCGAATTTCTCCGCGTCCATCCGCATGGTGCGCAGCTTCATGATGCGGAAGACCCGCCCGCCCCGCGTCACCCGGGACTGGCGGTACAGCGCCGGCCCGCCATCCTCGGCCCGCACCGCCACGCACGCCGCCAGCAGCACCGGCCCGGCCAGCAGCAGCAGCAGCGCCGCCGCGCCGATATCCAGCGCCCGCTTCAGTGCCAGGTCGAGCGGGCGGAAATGGAAGCCGTCGGCATAGAGCAGCCAGCCCAGCTCGATCCGCTTGATGTCGATGCGGCCGATCTCGTTCTCGAGGAAAGGCAGGTACTCGTGCACCGGGTAGCCCGAGGTGCGGCAGGCCAGCAGCGCCTCCATCGGCAGGCCGCGGCGGTCGTCGGGGGCGACCACGATCTGGTCGGTGCCGAATTCCCGTACCGCGGCGAGGATGCCGGCGTCCACCGACAGCACCGAGCAGCTGCGCATCTCGGCCAGCCGCGGGTCGACCGCGGCATCCACCGGGTGGCGGATCAGGCCGACGTCGTAGCCGAGCGTGCCGCTTTCCCGCCGCAGCAGCAGGATCAGGTCGAAGGCGCGCTGCCCGGCGCCGATGATGACCAGGCGGCGGCGGAACGCCTCCCGCCTGCGCAGCAGGAACAGCAGGACGCGGGCGGCGAAGGCGGTCAGGGTGAAGCAGGGCACCGCCGCGGCGAAAAGCAACCCGGCCTGGGCGACGCCGAAGGGCTCCGGCAGCAGAGCGGCGAGGACCGAGGCCCCGGCGCCGCCGAGCAGCACCGCGAAGGGCGCCCGGCCGAGCGAGCGGCGGGTCTGCTGCAAGGCGTCCCGGCGATAGAGGCCGAGGGCAAAGAGCATCAGGACGCAGGCCAGCGGATGCAGCGCCGCCGCCGGCAGGCGGGGCCAGGGTGCCGTGCTGAGCAGGGAGAGCGCCAGCCAGAGGGCGACGGGCCAGGCAATCAGGGCGAATGCGGTGTCGAGCAGCACGAGCACCGGGCCCGCGGCGAGACCGGCGCGGCTGGGCGTGACCATGGGAACCTCGAAATGCTGGATGGCAAGAGGGAGCCTTGCTCCCCTTCAACGTTCCTATGCCTGCAAGTGGCTCCGGAAAGTAAATTTATCAACCAAAGCGGGAGACATTGCAAGGCAGCCGCCCCCCGTCGGGCTGGTGCTTTCCTCGACCAAGGCCCAGGACCCTATGGGAAGGCTGGACCATTCCGCGCCGTGACACCCCGGCTCGCACGGCCCGCCGGCCTCGGCTAGGATTCCGGGAAATCCATTACGGGAGGATTCGCATGCGCCGCCGCGCCTTCACCACGCTTGCCGCCGGGCTGCTCGCCAGCCCGGCCCTCGCCCAGGCGCCCTACCCCAGCCGGCCGATCCGCATGGTCGTGCCGCTGCCGGCCGGCGGTGCCACCGATATCTGGGCCCGGCTGGTCGCCGAGCCGATGGCCGGCATCCTCGGCCAGCCGGTGGTGATCGAGAACCGCGCCGGCGCCGGCGGGCTGATCGGGACGGAGGCGGTGAAGAACGCCCCGGCGGATGGCCATACCATCCTGTTCCACATCGCCAATTTCGTGCAGACGCCGGTGGTGCTGCGGCGCTGGCCCTACCAGCTCGACGACTTCGCCTTCCTCGGCAAGTTCGGCACCACGCCGCTGCCGCTCTGCGTGCGGGAGGACTGCCCGGCGACGACGCTGAAGGATTTCGTCGCCTGGGCGAAGGGGAAGCAACTCGCCTTCGGCACCTACTCGCCCGGCTCCTCCGGCCATGCCCTGGCCCAGGCTTTCTCCGACCTGGAAGGGCTCGACATGACCGCGGTGCACTACCGCGGCGAGGCGCCGCTGCTGCAGGACATGCTGGGCGGCCGGGTGAGCTGCGCCTTCCATTCCATGACGGGTGCGGGCGAGCATATCCGCAGCGGCCGGCTGCGGCCGCTGGCCACCCTCGGCCGCGGCGGCATCCCCAGCCTGCCGGCGGTGCCGACCTTCGTCTCGCTCGGCTACCCGGACTATTTCGGCAATTCCGGCTTCATCGGGCTCTTTGCCCCGGCGCGGGTGCCGGAGCCGATCCTGGCCACGCTGGTGGACGCCTTCCGCCAGACCATGGCCCGGCCGGAGGTGCTGCGCCGCCTGGCGGAAACCGACACCATCGCCCAGTACCTGCCGCCGGCCGCCTTCCGCGCCGATGTCGAGGCCTACCTCAAATTCTGGCAGGGGCTGGTGGACCGGCTGGGGATCACCGCCGAGGGGTGACCGCCTGCTCACGATGCGTGGAGCCAGCGGGGGCGGCAGCGGATTCCGCTGCGCCCGCCTGGCCCGGCATGATCCAAGATTCTCCTGCGCAGCCGCCGCAGAGCGGCCGCATGGGAGGACCACCAGATGCGCCGACGTCCCTTCCTGGGCCTTGCCGCCCAGGCTCTCGCCGCCCCGGCCCTTGCGCAGGACCGCGCCGGCCCGCGCTACCCCGACCGCCCGGTCCGCTTCATCGTCCCCTTCCCGGCCGGCGGCGGCACCGATGTCTGGGCCCAGATGGTGGCGGAAGCCATGCAGGCCGAGCTCGGCCAGCCGATCCTGATCGAGAACCGCGCCGGCGCCGGCGGCATGGTGGGCACCGAGGTCGCGGCCAAGGTCGCGCCGGACGGCTATACCCTGCTCTACAACATCACCACCCATGTGCAGGCACCCGTCACCTTCCGCCGCTTCCCCTACGACCCGGTGGCGGATTTCTTCCCCGTGGGACGGCTCGGCACCACCGCCATCACCTTCTGCGTCGGCCCGACCGTCCCGGCCGCCATCACCACCCTGGCCGAGTTCGTGGAGTGGGGCCGCAACCGCGACCTGGCCTTCGGCAATTATGGCCAGGGCTCCACCGGCCATGCCTATGCCCTGCTGCTGGCGCAGGAGGCCGGGCTGCGGGTGACCCAGGTGGCCTATCGGGGCGAGGCGCCGATGCTGCAGGACCTGCTCTCGGGCAGCTTCCATGGCGGCTTCCACGGCATGCCGGCCTCGGGCGAGATGATCCGGGCGCGGCGCATCCGCCCGCTGGCGACCGGCGGGCCGGACCGCGTGCCGTCGCTGGCCGCCGAGGTGCCGACGCTGATCGAGCTTGGCTACTCCCGCCGTTTCGACTTCACCGGCTTCACCGGGCTGTTCGCCCCGGCCCGCGTCCCGGCGCCGATCCTCGACCGGCTGACCGCCGTCTTCCGCACGGTGGCGACCAGCCCCGAGATGATCCACAAGCTGCGCGCCATCGACACCGCGCCGGGCTACGAGGACCCGGCGACCTTCCGCCAATCGGTGATCCGCACCCTGCGGCAATGGGAGGAACTGGCGGCGAGCCTCGATCTCTACGCGACGGGTTGAGCCGGGCACGGCGAGCGGTCAGGTTGGCGCATGACCGGCCGCGCAGACGGCCGCCACCACGGAGACGCCCATGCATCGACGCCGCCTGCTCGGCCTTGCCGCCGCCACGCTTGCCTCGCCGGCCCTGGCCCAGGGCGGCTACCCCGACCGCCCGGTCCGCTTCATCGTCCCCTTCCCGCCCGGCGGCGGCACCGATACCTGGGCCCGCATCGCCGCCGAGGGCATGCAGCCGGAACTCGGCCAGCCCATCGTCATCGAGAACCGCGGCGGCGCCGGCGGGCTGGTCGGCACCGAGGCCGCGGCCAAGGTGGCGCCCGATGGCTATACCCTGCTGTTCACCATCACCACCCATGTGCAGACGCCGGTGGTGATGCGCCGCTTCCCTTACGACCCGGTCAACGACTTCGCGCCGATCGGCCGGCTCGGCACCACCTCGATCACCTTCGTCGTCGGGCCGAAGGTGCCGGCCGGGATCACCACCTGGCCGGCCTTCGCCGCCTGGGCCAAGGGGCGCGACCTGTCCCTCGGCAACTATGCCCCGGGCTCGACAGGGCATGCGTTTGGCATGCTCCTGGTCGAGGAAGCCGGGCTGCAGGCCGAGCAGATCGCCTATCGCGGCGAGACGCCGATGCTGCAGGACATCCTCTCGGGCGCCATCCATGGCGGCTTCCATTCCATGGCCGCGGCCGGGGAGATGATGCGGGCCGGCCGGGTGCGCCCACTGGCGACCGCCGGCGACCGCCGCATCCCGGCGCTCGGCGAGGTGCCGCTGCTGAAGGAGCTGGGCTTTTCCGCGCGCTTCTCCTTCGGCGGCTTCTCCGGCCTGCTGGCCCCGGCGCGGACGCCGCAGCCGGTCCTGGACCGGCTGACGGAGGCGTTCCGCATCGCCGCGGCGAAGCCGGAGACGCACCGGCGCCTGCTCGCGGTCGATACCGTGCCGAGCTACCAGGACCCGGCGACCTTCAAGGCGCAGATCGCCCGCAACCTGCGCGAATGGACCGAGATCACCGAGAAGCTGAACCTGACGATCGACAGCTGATCAGACGACGGGAGGCTTGCGCAATTCGGGTTCCAGCAGCCGGGTGAAGGCGACGTCCCCCGCGGTGGCGATGCGATCCTCGCCGATCGCCGCGCGCGGGTCGGCGGCGTTGCGCCAGGCCTTGTACTCGTCCTCGGCCGGGATGCCGAGGCTTTCGGCCAGCAGGTGGATCCAGTTGCGCACCTGGATGCCGTGGCGTTCGAGCGCCACGGCCTCGCGGTGGCAGGAATGGAAGATGGTGCAGAGCGTGCCGGCGCCGGTCGCCGCCATGGCGGCCAGCGTCGCCCGCTGCGCATCGGCCAGCGCGCCGGGGACGGCGGCGATGGCGGAACACATGTGGCCGGGGGCGCGGTAGGGGTGCTCGGCCACCACGACGCCGGGGATCAGCCGCAGCAGCGCGGGGACCAGGTCATTGACCGCGACGCGGCCGTTGAAGCCATGATGCGCATGAACCAGCACGCGCGCCTCGACCCGCCGCGTCAGCAGCGGTGCCAGGCGGTCGCGCCGGGCCCAGAGCGCCTCGGTCACGTGCACCGTCTCGAAATTGGTGGGCGTCACCGGCGCCATGCTGTCCTGCATGTTCATGTGGCAGGAGGGGCACCAGGTGACGACCTGGCCGCGGCCCGACTCGTTGAACTGAGTGATCGTGCGGCGGGCCATGCCTTCGGCAATGCGGGCGCTGGCATCCTTCGGGCTGCCGCAGCAGCTGGCCGGGCCGCCGGCCGGCGCCGCATCCATGCCGACCAGGTCCAGGATGCGGGTGGTGGCGCGGATCACCTCGCCATGCCGCGTCATGTTGCAGCCGTACCAGAAGACCGCCTTGTCGGCCGTCCGATCGCCGGAGGGCGCAGCCCGCAGGGCTGAATCGGCCGGCTTCGGAGTATCTACAGCCATTCCCGCCGCTCCTCCTCGGTCAGCGTCAACCTCGCAAAAGCCTTCACCTTGGGGGAGAATTGGGTGTCCTCCTTCACCGGGATGCGCGGCGGCTCGCCCAGCGCGCCCTTGGCCCGCCACTGCGCCAGGCGCAGCATGAAGGCGGCGTCGATGTGCTCGGGGCAGGCCGGGGTGCAGATGCCGCTGCGGGTGCAGGCGCCGATCCAGGCCAGCGCCGCCGGCGTGCCCGGCCCGTCGCGGAGGATGTCGCGCATGCCGAAGGCGACCGCGGCGGGCTCGGCGGCCTCGACGCCGGCGGCATAGGGCGTCATCGGGCAGGCCTGGACGCAGCCGCCGCAGGCGGTGCAGAGCGCGGCGAGGCGGGCGGATTCCGCGCGGATGTGCCCGGCGAGGCTCATGCGGGCGCCGGGACCACGGCGATGCCCTCGATCTCGATGCAGACATCGGTGGTGGTGAACTGCGCGCCGCCGACGCAGGTGCTGGCGGGCGGCGTCGCCAAGGCGGCGAAGGCGGCGCGGCGGACCTCGTTGAAGCCGTCGTAGTGCCGCATGTCGGACAGCCAGGTGGTGATCTTCAGCAGGTGCGCCAGCGTCGCGCCTTCCCCGGCCAGGGCCCGTTCCAGCCGGGCCAGGCATTCGCGCGCCTGGTCCTGCGTGCTGCCGCCGGCGGCGGCGCTGCCGCGGGCGGTGACGCCGGAGCAGAAGATCAGCTTCGCCCCGCCGCCGAGCGGGACGACGCGGGCGGGCGGGAACAGCGGGGCTTGGCTCATGGATGCTTCTCCTGGCCGCAGCCTCTCCCGGCCCCGCCCTCCGATGCAAGGGCTACCCGGTCGGTGGCCCCGCGGGGATCGCATGGTCCCGTGCCGAGGGCGCCGCGCGGTTCCGGCACGATGATCCCCGCGGTCGGCGCAGGGGAGGCTTCCCCAGGCGGCTCCAGCGCCGTCCTCGTCGCAGGCAGGCCTGCTACCAGCCGTTCACCCGGTCCCAGGTGGCGATGACCTCCCGGCCGCCGTCCACCACGTGGTAGCGGTCATGCGCCGCGGCAGTCAGGCAGGAATGGTTCGGCACCACCCGCAGCCGGGCGCCGATCGGCAGATCGCCGAAGGGCAGCGGGGCCGCGGCATGCACCTCGCCGTGCTCCTGGTAGGCGCGGGCGACCATCGGCTCGCCCGGCAGCGGCTGCCCGGCCAGGTCCAACACCCGCCCGAAGCCCCAGTCGCGCGGCGCGGCCTGGGTGCTGCGGTCCTTCGACAGCGCCAAGGCGCCTGCATCCAGGAGCAGCGTGTTGCGGTCGGGACGGCGGCCGATGACGGATGCGAGCACGGTGACGGCGATGTCGTCCAGCGGATGGGTGGCGATCTGCCCCTGGAACAGGTCACCGAACATGTAAACCCCGGCCCGCACCTCGGTGACGCCGTCCATCCGCGCGGCATGCATCGCGGTGGGCGAGGAGCCGAGCGAGACGATCGGCAGCGCGAGGCCGCCTGCGCGCAGCCGCGCCGCGGCGGTGGTGATGGCCAGGCGCTCGGCCTCGGCGATGGCCGCCATGTCGGCCGGGCTGCGGCCGGCATAGCTGTGGCCGGAATGGGACAGCACGCCGGTTAGGCGCGGGCCCAGCGCCGCGGCGATCGCGCCCAGCGCATCGCCATCCGGGGCGATGCCGCCGCGCGCCTCGCCGACATCGACCTCGACCAGGGCCTGGAGCGCGCCGGGATGGGCGGCGATGGCGCGGGCGGCCTCGACGTCGTCGGTGATGACCTTCACCGCGGCGCCGGCGGCGTTCAGCGCGGCGACGGCGTCCAGCTTCGCCGGGGTGATGCCGACGGCATAGATCTGGTCGTGCCAGCCGGAAGCGGCGAAGTACCGCGCCTCGGCCAAGGTGCTGACGGTGATCGGGCCGAACCCTGGCGCAGCGAGGCGCGCCACCTCGATGCTCTTCGCCGTCTTCATGTGCGGCCGCAGGGTGAGGCCGGGGAAGCGTGCCACCGCGGCCTGCATCAGCGAGAGGTTCCGCTTCAGCACATCCAGGTCGAGCACCAGGCAAGGCGTCGGCAGGTCGTCGAGGGTCATCGCGCGGGGCTCCAATGCGCATCCTGGTCGATCGGCAGGACCGGGCGCGGCAGCTTCGTCCAGGCGAAGCGGGTGAGGACCGGGGAGGTCAGGCCCGGCGCATCGACCTCGACGATCCGGTCGGGGGTGAAGAACTCGTCGAAGCCGCCGCGGAAATGCCCGCGCGACTTCACCACGACGCAGCGCGCGGCGCCGATGTCGAGGCCGAGATGCTCGAGGAAAGCGGGGTCGGCGCATTGCGTGCGGATCGAGATGACGACGACGGTGATGCCGCCCAGCCGCAGCGCCGCCGTCGCGCCCAAGGTCATCGCGGTCCCCGCGAAGATACCGCGCCGTCCGGTGACGCGGCCGTCGGACAGCGCCACCACCTCGGCCTCGGCTTCCAGGGGGCGGCTGAAGGCGTCGTCGGCCGTCAGCGTGCCCTGCGGCCGGTTGAAGCGGGCGGTGAAGCGGGCACCGACGCCCAGGCCATGCGCTTCCTCGGCCAGCAGCGGGTCGTGGATGACGCCCATCAGGCAGCCCTCCACGCCCGCGGCCAGGAAGGAGGCCAGGATATGCATGGTGTTGCCGCGCCCGCCGCCGCCGGGATTGTCGGCGACATCGGCGAAGGCCAGCGGCACCGGGCTCTCCTTGGCCCGGCGCGTCGCCACCCGCAGCGGGGTCAGCTCGGCCACGAAGCGGTCGCGCCGCGCCCAGGCGGCGCGGGCCAGGCGCTCGGCCATGGTGTCGGCCGAAGCCTGGTCGGCCGCGGTGACCACCACCGCCATGCCGTTGAACGGCGTGTCGCCATAGGCGAAGCCGCCCATGACCGAGACATTCCAGATCGCCGGGTCCAACGCGGCCAATTCCTGGCCGAGGTCGATCACCTCGGCATAGGGGCCGGCGGCGGTCAGCATGGAAACGGTCGGCGCCACGATCGGCAGGCGGACCAGGGCACGATAGGCCTTCTCCCCCGCCAGCAGCCGGCGCAGCAGCTGCGCGCTCTCCGCCCCGCGCTCCCGCATGTCGAGATGCGGGTTGGTGCGGTAGCCGACGAAGGCGTCGCAATCCCGCACCATGGCGTCCGAGACATTGGCGTGGAGGTCGTAACTGCAGACGAAGGGGATGTCGCCCAGCACCTCGCGCACCAGCGCCTGGACCGCACCCTCGGGGTCATCGCATCCGGTGGTCAACCCGGCGCCGTGCAGCACGGCATAGGCGCCCTCCACCCGGCCGCGCAGCGGCTCAAGGCCCGCGCGCCAGATCGCCATCATCCGGTCGAAGGCGGGCTGCTCGACCGGCCCGTTCGGCTCGGCCATGGCCAGCAGGGTGGGCCGCGGTTGCCAGGGGCCGGTGGCATCCATGTCGGCGACGAAGCCCGGCATCTCGGCCAGGGCCTTGGGCGCCGGGCCGCGGGCGTCGGCGACGATGGCCTCACCCTCCAGCCAGCAGCGGGTGTCGAAGTCGCGCTGCGTCGCCGCCGGGGCGAAGCGGTTGCACTCGATCGAGAAGCCGAGCAGCGCGATGCGCGGTCCGTTGCCAGTCATCGCCGTTCCCCACCCATGTCCTGCTGCAGCCAAACCATCCGGTCGATGAACCACAGCTTGCCCAGATACGCCACCACCAGGCCCAGCAGGGTGGGCCACGGCTCCAGCATGACCACCCCATAGACCAGCCCGATCGCGCCTGCCCCGGCGAGCGCGGCCAGCAGATGCGGCAGGCGCCGGTGCTGCGGCGGGACCGGCACGCGGTCCCGGTCGAGCCAGCGCTGCTCGCCCAGCACGCCGCGGCTGATCCAGGCATCGAGATGCCGTGGCGGCGGGAAGAGCCGCGGGTTCAGCCAGAGGAACACCACCAGCAGGGCCAGCGGCAGCGCGGCCCACCCGCCGATCCAGACGCGGCTCCAGCCCGCCAGCGCCAGCAGCGGCAGCACCGCCATGCGGGTCCAGCCACTCCAGGGATTGGCATGGCGCGCCCAGCCTGCGGCGTCGAGGCGGAAGGCCCGGGCGACGGGCTCCTCCCAGGCCATGGCTACAGCGCGACGCCCAGGAGCTCGGCCACCCGCTGCGTCGATTTCAGCCCGGTGCCGGTCAGCACCACCACCGTGGTCTCCCCGGCGGTGATCGTACCCGCGGCCAGCAGCCTGGCGAAGGCTGCGGCCGCCTGGGCGCAGGTCGGCTCGACATAGACGCCGCACCGCGCCAGGTCGAGGCAGGCCTGGCCGATCTCGGCCTCGGACAGCATCACCGCGCCGCCCTGGCTCAGGCGCAGCACGCCGATGCATTCGCGCGAGCGGATCGGCTGGGCGATGGCCGTCCCCTCGGCGATGGTCGGCTGCGCCGCGACCGCATCGAGGTCGAGGAATTCGCGGGCGATCGGCGCGCAATTGGCCGGCTGGGCTGCGAAGATGCGCGGCATGTGGTCGATCTGCCCGGCCCGCAGCAGCTCGGCGAAACCGATGCCGCAGCCGAGCACGTTGGACCCGGCGCCGCAGGGGACGATGACGTTGTCGGGCGCGCGGAAGCCAAGGTCCTCCCACAGCTCGTAGGCCAGGGTCTTGGTGCCCTGCAGGAAGAAGGGATGCCAGTTGTGGCTGGCATAGAAGGTGTTCGCCGCCTCCTGCATCGCCGCGTCGGCGCAGTCCTGCCGGCTGCCGGGGACGAGCACGATCTCCGCCCCGGTGGCCCGGCTCTGCACCGTCTTGGCGGGCGAGGTGCTCGCCGGCACCATGATCTTCGCCCGCATCCCGCCGGCCGCAGCATAGGCGGCGACCGCCGCGCCGCCGTTGCCCGAGCTGTCCTCCAGCACCGCCTGGATGCCCTGCGCCCGCAGCAGCGACAGCATGACCGACGCACCACGGTCCTTGAAGCTGCCGGTCGGCATGAACCATTCGCATTTCAGCAAGGCCGTCGCGCCGCCGAAGCGGCGCTCCACCAGCGGCGTGCAGCCCTCCCCCATGCTGATCGGCGCGCCGTCGAGGGGCGGCAGCGCGGCGCGGTAGCGCCAGAGGCTGCGGGTGCCGCGGTCGATATCGGCTGGGGCAAGCCCCGGCAGGTCGGTCAGCAGCAGCGGCTCCTGCTGGTCGCCGCACCAGCGGGGGGTCTCCAGCGGCCAGGTCCGGCCGCTGCGGGGGTCGAGATATGCCAGGGTGTCCATGCCGCGGAGACTTGCCCTTTCGCCGCGTCGCGGCAAGCATCCGGCCCATGCAAGATGCCCTCGCCCGCCTGGCCTCCGAGCTCGTCGCCCTCGACAGCCGCTCCGCCGTCTCCAACCTCGCCGTTGCCGGCCATATCGAACACGAATTGCGCGGCTTCGAGGTGGAGCGGCTCGACTACCGCGATGCCAACGGGGTGGAGAAGCGGGCGCTGGTGGCGCATCGCGGGCCGAAGGGCGGCTATGCGCTGTCCGGCCACATGGACACCGTGCCCGAGACCGGCTGGCAGCAGGACCCCTGGGCACCGCGCATCGACCATGCCGGAATCCTGCACGGCCTGGGCAGCGTCGACATGAAGGGAGCGGTGGCCGCCTGCATCCTGGCGGCGAAGTCGGCCCCGGCGCATGTCCCGGCGACCCTGCTCATCACCACCGACGAGGAGACCACCAAGGCCGGCGCCCGGGCCATCGCGGCCAGTGCCTTCGCCCGCTCGCTCGGGCTGCAGGGAATCGTGGTGGCGGAACCGACTGGGCTCGTCCCGGTGCGCGGCCACCGCTCGTCCAGCAACATCGTCGCCACCGCCAGCGGGGTGCAGGCGCATTCCTCGACCGGCCAGGGCACCAACGCCAACTGGGCGCTGATCCCCTTCCTGGCCGAGATGCGGGAGATCCAGCAGCGGCTGCGGCAGGACCCGGCGCTGCAGGACCCCGCCTACGACCCGCCCTTCTGCGACTTCAACCTGGTGCTGGACAACCACGGCACCGCGGTGAACGTCACCGTCGGCCGCGCCACCGCCCGCATCAAATTCCGCGCCAGCCGCAGCCTCGACACCGCGCCGATCCTGGCCGCGGTGCGCGCCGCCGCGGACCGCGCCGGGGTCGCGCTCGACATCACGCAGGAGGGCGCGCCGCCCGAGCTGCCGCCGGAGCATCCGCTGATCCGCCTGGCCGCCGACCTGACCGGCCATGCCCCGCGCACCGCGCCCTACGGCACCGATGCGTCCGAGCTGCAGGACATCGCCCCCTGCGTCATCCTCGGCCCCGGGACCATCGAGACGGCGCATACCCCGCACGAATGCGTGGCCTTGGCGGATCTGGCCGCCGCGGTCCCGCTTTTCGCCAGAATCCTCGTCGCAGGATCCACCTGACGGCAAGCCGGCCGCCACGTCTCTCCGCGTAACAAGACCGGCGGACCGGCTTGGCCAGACCCATATCAGCATCATGCCCGGCACGCCGATGGGCAGGAAGACAGGACCATGCAGACCGCACGCGCCGCTCTCGCCTTGCTCGTCCCGCTCTCGCTCGCCGCCTGCGCCGTGGCGCCGCCGGCCGGGCCGAGCGTCCTCGCCCTGCCCGCCAAGGGCAAGGACCTCGCCGCTTTCCAAGCCGAGGACTACAACTGCCGCAACTATGCCCAGGCGCAGCTCGGCGGGAATACCCCGGCCAATGCCTCGACCCAGTCGGCGGTCGGCAGCGCCGCCATCGGCACCGGGCTCGGCGCCGCAGCCGGCGCGCTGATCGGCTCGGTCAGCGGGTCGATGGGTGCCGGGGCGGCGATCGGCGCCGGCGCGGGCCTGCTGGGCGGCTCGGCGGTCGGCGCCGGCAATGCCCAGGCCTCGGGCGCCAGCCTGCAGCAACGCTACGACATGGCCTATACCCAATGCATGGCCAGCGCCGGGAACAGCGTGCAGGCGGCGCCGGCCCCGGCCATCATTGGCTATTCCGCGCCGGCCTACGCCTATCAGGCCCCGGCCTATGCCTACCCCTACCCGTATGCCTACCCCTACCCGTACTACGCGCCCGGGGTATCCTTCGGCTATTACCGCGGCTGGGGCGGCCGGCGCTGGTAGGCGCGCCGGCTATTCGAGCTTGATGTCAAGCTCCCGTACCTTCCGCGCCCAATAGCCGCTCTCCTGCACCACCGCCGCGGCGAAGGCCGCGCGCGGGCGGTCGGGCGGCGGCTCCAGCCCGTCATGCGCCAGGCGGTCGCGGTAGCGCGGCGTGCTCGCGGCCCGGCGCGCCGCCGCCTCCAGCGCATCCATCTGCGCGGCCGGCACGCCGGCCGGGGCGAAGACGCCATGCCAGCCGGTGATGACCGCGCCCGGCAACCCAGCCTCGCCCAGGGTCGGGACATCGGGGATCGCGGGGATGCGCGCCGCCCCGGTCACCGCGATGGCGCGCAGCTTGCCCTCCCGCACCAGGGCCAGGGCGGGCGGCGGTGAGGAGAAGTTCATGGTCACCCGTCCCGCCACCACGTCCAGCAGCGCCGGCGCGGTGCCACGATAGGGGACGTGTTCCATCGTCACGCCGGCGGCCTCCGAGAACAGCACGCCCGCCAAGTGGTTGGCATTGCCGACCCCGCCCGAGGAGTATGTCAGGTCACCCTTCGGCCGCGTCCTGATATGGGCGATCAGCTCGGCCAGGGTCCGCGCCGGCACGTCGGGATGCACCACCAGCACATACTGATAGGTGGAGACCTGCGCCACCGGCTGCAGCGCGGTGGCCAGGTCCAGCCGGTCGCCTTTCTGCAGATGCGGGTTGACGACGATGTTGGTGGACACCGCGAACAGCAGCGTCGTCGCATCCGGGCGGGCGCGCGCCACGCCGGTCGCCCCGACATGCCCGGCGGCGCCGCCGCGGTTGTCCACCACCACGGTCTGCGCCAGCGCCTCGGCGAAGCCGATGGCGAATTCGCGGCCGATGATGTCGGTGCCGCCGCCGGCGGCATAGGGCACGACAAGGGTCGTCGGCCGCGCCGGCTGGGCGGCCGCACGGCCGGCCAACGCGGCGGCGCCGAGGCAGGTCAGGGCGAAGCGACGGGACAGGGGACAGGGCTTGGACACGGCAGGCTTCCCAGCAGGACGGCAACGGCCTAGGCCAACCCGGGCACCACCCGCAAGCGCGGCAGCGGGACTCCCGGTCGCGCCGGAAATCGCGTAGAACATTGCGGAAGCTTGCCGGGAACCATTGAGCATGTGGCCAGAGCTTGGCAGGCGGCGCACTCTCGGTGCGGCCGCCATCGCTGTCCTCTTGCCGGGCTGCGTCTCCATCACGCGGCTCGACGCCGTCCCTCGTGGACGCTTCTACCAGGCTTCGGTGCTTGGCCTGCCCAACGAGCGTTTCTACTACTCGCTGAATGCGGCACCGATAGCCAGGGAGTTCCTTGCGGCGATAGACCGCTGGGACCGTTCCAGCGGGCTCGCCCCCAGCGCCGCGACGGCGCCGCTGCAGATGCTGTCGATATCGGGTGGCGGGGAAGACGGGGCCTTCGGCGCCGGCCTGCTCTGCGGCATGTCCGCAGCCGGCACCCGCCCCGTCTACAACCTGGTGACCGGCGTCAGCACGGGCGCGCTGACGGCGCCCTTCGCATTCCTCGGCTCCGCCTACGACGGCGCGCTGCGGGAGGTGTACACCAACAGCACGATCGCCGACATCGCCGCGTCCCGCACCTGGGTCGCCGCCGTCTTCTCCGATGCGCTCAGCGACACGACGCCGCTGTTCCGCACCATCTCGCGCCATGTGAACGAGTCGATGATGGCCGATATCGCCCGCGCCTATGCCGCGGGCCGGCTGCTGCTGCTCGGTACCACCAACCTCGACGCCCAGGTGCCGGTGGTCTGGAACATCGGTGCCATCGCCGCCAGCGGCCACCCGCGCGCGCTCGACCTGATCCGCCGGATCATGCTCGCCTCCGCGGCGATCCCCGGCGCCTTCCCGCCGGTGATGATCGACGTCACCCTCGACGGCGTCGAGTACCAGGAGATGCATGTCGACGGCGGCGCCTTCGCCCAGGCGTTCCTCTACCCGCGCGGCATCGGTGAGATACGCGCGGCGCGGCGCCGCGAGGGCGTCAAGGTCCGTGAAGGGGTGATCTCGGTGATCCGCAACGCCCGGCTCGATCCCGGCTGGGCCTCGGTGCGGCGGCATGTCTTCGGCATCAGCGGCCGCGCCATTTCCACCATGATCTACACCAGCGGCTTCAACGACATCACTCGCATGTACAGCGCCGCGCAGGCCGACGGATTCGACTTCAACCTCGCCTTCATCGGCAGCGAATTCTCGCGCGAGCTCGCAACCCCTTTCGAGCAGGCCTACATGCGCGACCTGTTCGACTATGGCTACCAGCGTGCGATCGCCGGCAAGGTCTGGGTGCACCGGCCGCCGATCGGCGTGGACCTGCCGGCGACGCCGCCGGCGGTGCCGGAGGCGGCGAAGGGAACGCCGCGTTAGATTGGCGAAGGAAAAGCACCCCTCCCCAAACATGCGGGTCCCGTCGACCTTCTTTCTTGCGCGATACCGACGCCCGCATTGCGTGTCCTCGGGGGGGGGGGCGAAGCCCACCGAGACGCCGAATGGCGGCCGTCGCCTGAGAGCACGGAGCTCGTGTCAGCGGTCATTTCCAATGATCGCCAACCCACACAAATAGAGGAGGCAAAGCCGCGGAAGAATGCTTTCTCCCCCGGCCTTGCCCGCTAAAGTGACGCCCCGCCGTCGACTGCGAGTTCGGCACCGGTCATGTAGCTGCTCTCTTCCGACAGCAGGAACAGCACCACCCGCGCGACGTCCTCCGCCTGGCCGATCCGGCCGATCGGGATCTGCGACAGCCGGGTGACCCGTTGCTCATTGCTCCAGACCTTCACCATCTCAGTGTCGATCGGCCCGGGATGGACGCTGTTCACCCGGATGCCGCGCGGCGCCAGGTCCACCGCAGCCGCCTTGGTCATGCCGCGCAGCGCCCACTTGGTGCCGCTGTAGGCGATGGCGCCGGGCGAGCCGCGCAGCCCGGCGGTGGACGAGATGTTGACGATCGAGCCGCCGCCCGAGCGCTCCATCGCCCCGACCACCGCCTGCATGCCGAGGAAGCAACCGAGCTGGTTGACCCGCATGTGGCGCTCGAACAGCGCGGCGTCTGTTTCCATCAGCCGCTTCGGCACGTAGATGCCGGCGTTGTTGACCATGCCGTGCAGCCCGCCCATCGCCTCGGCGGCGGCGACGGCGGCGGCCCAGTCTGCTTCCTCGGTCACGTCCTGGCGGAGGAAGCGGGCGGCCGGGCCGAGCTCCTCCGCCAGCGCCCGGCCCTGGTCCTCGAGCAGATCGCCGAGCACCACCCTGGCGCCCTCGGCCACCAGCAGCCGCGCCTCGGCCGCGCCCTGCCCGCGGGCGCCGCCCGAGATGAGCACCACCTTGCCGCTGAATCTTGCCATGCTGTCCTCCCGCCGTTCCGGTCCGCCGGAGTCTAGGACAGGATCGGCCCGACCGCGAAGGAGACCTGCCGATGCGACCCGTCCTCGCTTTCGCCGCCCTGCTGGCGGGGATCGCCGCCGCGCCGATGGCCGCGGCCCAGGGCGACGCCCTGCGGCAGGAACGCCTGGCCCAGGGGCGCAGGGTGGCGGAGACTTGGTGCGCCAACTGCCATGTCATCGGCCCCGGCGCGCGCGGCCCGGCCGGCGATGCGGCGCCGCCCTTCGATGCCGTGGCCCGCATGCCCTCCACCACCGAGATGTCGCTGCGCGCCTTCCTGCAGACGCCGCATGCGCGGATGCCGGACTACCGGCTGACGCAGCAGGAACTGGACGGGGTGGTCACCTGGATCCTCGCCCTCCGACGCGGCTGACGCGCGACCGAAAAGAAGCCCGGCGGGAATGCCGCCGGGCTCGAGTCGAGGGAGGATCGTCAGTCGAAATGCCGGCATGGCTCTACATGGCGGCAGGCGAAATCTGCCGTGGCGGCTGCGCCGCGTCCTTGATCAGGCGCAATGACACGCCTGGGCTTTCCCGCTTGATCCTGGCCGGCTTCCGGGTTGACCTAGAGCCGTGGTGCCGCGCGACGCTTCGCCCGGCGCGGCATCGCCCTGGAGTCGCGGGCGCAACCAGACAGGGAGATTGGGGGACATGGCACGAGTTGCATTGGTCACGGGCGGGCAGCGTGGCATCGGCGCAGCGATCAGCGAGGCGCTGCAGGCGGCCGGCCGCAAGGTGGTGGCGAATTACGCGGGCAACGACGCGGCGGCGCAGGCCTTCACCGAGCGTACCGGCATCCCCTGCTACAAATTCGACGTCGGCGACTTCGAGGCCAGCGTCGCCGCGGTGGCGAAGATTGAGGCCGAGCAGGGCCCGATCGAGATCCTGGTCAACAACGCCGGCATCACCCGCGACGCGATGATGCGCAAGCTCACCCGGCAGATGTGGGACGACGTGATCGATACCAACCTCGGCTCCTGCTACAACACCTGCAAGGCGGTATGGGACGGCATGTCGGCGCGGAAGTTCGGCCGCATCGTCAATATCGGCAGCGTCAACGGCCAGGCCGGCCAGCTCGGTCAGGTCAACTACGCCGCCGCCAAGTCGGGCATCCACGGCTTCACCAAGGCACTCGCCCAGGAGGGCGCGCGCAACCAGATCACGGTGAACGCCATCGCCCCCGGCTACGTGGACACCGAGATGGTCCGCGCGGTGCCGGCCGACGTGCTGGAGAAGATCATCGCCCGCATCCCGCGCGGCCGGCTCGGCCATGCCGAGGACATCGCCCGCGGCGTCGTCTTCCTGACCGCCGACGAGGCCGACTTCATCACCGGCTCGACGCTGTCGATCAACGGCGGCCAGCACATGTACTGATCGCTTGCTGATCCCTGGCGGCCTCGCGGGTCGGCTGCGGCGATCCCGCGAGGTGGCCGCGTCGGCGATGGCGAACCCGTCTTCTTGGGCTTCGCCAGCGATTTGAGCCGAGAGGCCGGCGCTGGGCGGTGGCCTCGCACCGCGCTTCGCGGCATTCTCCGACGCCGGAGGACCATGCGATGGGTTATGCGGTGCTTGCCTATGATGGCGAGGATGACGGGGCGCCGGCGCGGCGCCAGGCGGCACGCGACCGCCATCTGGCGGTGCTGACCGAATGGGCCGGCGATGGCCGGCTCGCCTTCGGCACGCCGCTGCTGGCGGCGGACGGCCGCGCGCTCGGCTCCTTCATGGTGCTCGCGGTGCCGGACGAGGCCGGACTGCGCGATTACCTGGCGGCCGAGCCGTTCAACCATTTCGGCGTCTGGACCAAAGTGACCAGCTTCCCCTTCCGCATCGCGCCCCTGCCCTATCGGCCACTGCCGCAACCCGGCACGCCGCTGGCACCGAGCCGCACCCATACCGTGGTCATCGCCCGGGATGGCGCCGATGCCGCGGCGCCGGCGCGGCGCCAGGCGACGCGGGAGGCACATCTCGCCCGGGTTCGGCCGCAGGCGGCCGCGGGCACCCTGGCCTTGGGCGGCGCCATCCTGGATGCCCCGGATGGCCGCATGGTCGGCTCCGCCGTGGTCATCGCCCGCGACACCGATGCTGCGGCGCGCGAATGGCTGGCCGAGGACCCCTACACCACCGGTGGCGTGTGGCAGGATGTGACGCTGTTCGGCACCCGCTTCGCGCCGCTCCCCTGGCGCCCGCTGCCGGGAGCCCCCGCCTGATGCCGCGGCTGGTCGAATACGCCGAGGCCGGGCCCGAGGTCCGCGCCGTCTTCGACGCCATCAAGGCGGCGCGCGGCGTGCCCGACGTGAACAATTTCTGGAAGGCGCTGGCGGTCGACCCGGCGACGTTGAAGCGGACCTGGGAAAGCCTGTCCCAGGTCATGGCGCCCGGCACGCTGGATGCGCGCACCAAGGAGATGCTCTACCTCGCGGTCTCGATGGCGGCCGGCTGCGCCTATTGCACCGCCAGCCACGGTGCCGCCGCCCGCCGCGCCGGCATGGACGATGCGATGTTCGGGGAGTTGCTGGGCGTGGTCGGCATGGCCGCCGAAACCAACCGGCTGGCCGAGGCGCTGCGGGTACCGATAGACCCGGCCTTCGATACATGATCCGCGACCTGCGCATCTGCTTCGTCGGCGACAGCTTCGTCGCCGGCACCGGGGACGAGACCGGGCTCGGCTGGGTCGGCCGCGTCACCGCCGCCGCCTGGCATCGCGGCACCGGCTTCACCCCCTACAACCTCGGCGTCCGCCGCGACACCAGTGCCGATCTGCGGCGCCGCGCCGAGCCCGAGATCCTCGCCAGGCTGCTCGGCGCCGGCACGGCACAGGCGGTGGTCTTCAGCTTCGGCGGGAACGACTGCACGCTGGAGGACGAGATGCCCCGCGTGCCGCCCGAGGTGACGGAGGAGAATGCCGCCGCCCTGCTCGGCTGGGCCGCGGCGCGCTGGCCGGTGCTGATGGTCGGCCCGCCGCCGCTGCTGCACGACGCGGCGCACGATGCGCGGGCGGCGGCGCTGTCGCTGCGGCTCGCCGCGCTCTGCGACGACATGGACCTCTCCTTCCTCGAGGTGCACGTGCCGCTTTCGGCCGGCAATGCCTGGCGCAACGGCGTGTCGCGCGGCGACGGGGTGCATCCCGACGGCGGCGGCTATGCCGCGCTGGCGGCGGTGGTCGATGGCTGGGCGCCGTGGCGGGCGCTGATCGACGGTTAGCGCCCGGCCGTCAGCGGCTCAGCGGCTCAGCGGAAGCGGGTTTCGATCTCGCTATGCTGGTGTTTGAATTGAGCGGTAGAGACGATTCGGATGCGGGCTGGCGCCTGCCGCACCGCATAGCCATTGATCAACTTGGCACCGATCGGCGGATGCTCGCCGATCGCGGTGATGCCGAGGCAATCGCGGAATGTCACTGAGCCATAATCCGGCATCTCGTAGAGCGTGTCGCTCGCCCAAATCGTTGGCCGCTCGGTCACCCATTCGGCAGTGGCGCCCGAAATCCGGGGCTGCATGGGCAGCGGCAGTTTCGGCAGCTTGATCATCGGTGCATGAACCTCGGCCCGCATGCCAAACTCCCCGGTTGTCTGGTTCTTCAGGGTCAGAAGAGCGGAGGTCGGACTGGTGACCTCGACCCGTGCAATCATCTCGTCCATGGCATGTAGCCCATGCTGGAGGAACAGGATGGGCACGACCGGCGACATCTCGCCGCGCGCCCACCATTGCCACCACGCCTCGTAGACCGGTGCGCCGGTGATCGGATCGATGCCCTGGGAAGTGCCGATCTGCGGCAGGGAACTGTCGAAGTACCGGCGCTGGCCGTCCAGCCCGACCCAGGTGGAGCATTTGTACAGCGCGCCTGGCTGCGCGCCGCCGGGCGCCGGGTAAACCGGCTTCGGAATGGTCCAGGAGCCCCAGACCGCGGTGAAACTCCGGCCCGCATGCGGCTTGATGTAGCCGCCGGACCAATTCTCGCTGCGCTCGTGCCGGCTGCCGCCGGTAAGCCGCCGGCCGCGCGGGTCGATGCGGTAGTTCTGCGCGAAGAAGACGCGGAACGCCTGTGTCGCGTAGGTCAGCTTCCTGCCGAAGGGCGGCGACAGCAGGCGGCGCCAGACGTCGAATTCGCGCGGCCGTATCCTCGCGTCGGGCCTTGCCGGTAAGCCGAATCGGCGGAGTTCCCGGTCGTCCGCCTCAAGCGGCACGAGAGTGTCGTCCGGGACCGGGAATTGCCGGACTCTGGAGCGCACGCGGCGGAGCAGCACCTCGGACGGCGTAGGCTCCGCGCAATCCGGCTGGCGGTCCATCACGGCCATTCTCCGGCGGCCTCGGCGATGGCGACGGGGTAGCGCTTGAAGTTGCCGGCCGCATCCTTGGTCTTTGGTATGGCCGCCAGCACGGCGTGGACCGCCGCTGCCAATGCGATGCCGCCTGCGGAATCGCTTGGGTAATGCAGCCCGGCGATTTCGCGGTTGCGAGCAACCCGCGCTGCCAATGCATCAAGTGCCGCCAGCAGCGCGTCCTTGTCGCTCGCGCCGAGTGCCGACGCGTCGAAGACCTCCTTCAGGCAGGCCACCATCAGATGCGCCTGGGTCGCATGGCCGCTGGGAAAGGCGGAATGTCCAGGGTCAGGCACCGGCGGCATCAGCGCCGGGCAAACCCAGGCCGGCCGAACCCTTTCATGGATAGCCTTGAAATGCAGCGCAGCGAAGGAACCGATCAGGCTGGCGATATGCAGCACGCGGAAGGTCTTGGGATGCGAGCCCGGCTTCATGTCGAGGACCGCCATGAAGTCGGTGATGAACTCGACATCCTGCGACAGGATCTCGCCCATCGCATCGGGCCGTTCGTCCTTGGCGGCGATGACCAGTTGGTCGATCTCGTCCGCCGCGGCTTCGAGAGCAAGGAACGCCGCCGCCATCGCGGCGTCGGCCGCCAGCACGCCGGGGTCGTTGTTCGCCGCTTCCGCGGCGGCCTTGTCAGCCGCCGCCTTCTGCAGGTCGGCCGTGGCCGCGGCCTTGGCGGCCGGTGCCGCGGCATTGGCCGCTTCGGCTGCATCGATGATGCCCTTTAGTACCGGCGTCGCCGCGGTATCCCAGCCCGGCTGGACGAACTCGTCGAGCAGCAGCCAGGCGTTCCAGCGTGCCGTCCAGTTCCGCCGTGGAAAGCGCGTAGTCGCGTCGACCGGGCGGCGGATGTCGCTGATCGGCTTATTGGCTGCGTTGCGCGATGCCACGAAGGGCAGGTCGACGCGGTCCGCCAGGAGCCAGCCACCGCCATCGCCGCTGATGCCGGTGTTGCCGGTATTGCCTGTGTTGCCGGTATTGCCTGTGTTGCCTGTGTTGCCTGTGTTGCCTGTCATCGGGTAATCTCCCAGGGTCGCAAGCCGACCCGCTGGCTTCAATCCGGCAGCCCCGCCGAACGCAGCCGCGCGATCCAGTGGTCGAGGATCGGGCGCTGGAACGGGCATCGCTTCTCATAGGGCGACAGCCGAAATGTCGGCTGCACCCGCATCAAATTTGCCGCCGCCTGCGCCGCCTCCTCCGAGTGGCCAAGCGCTGCGAGGCTGGCGATCAGCAGCCGTAGCGTGAATCGGATGAATCGGTTGTGCGCGACCGCACGCCGCGCGCCGGCGACCGCCTTTTCGTAATCGCCGGCGATGTAATGCGCCTGCGCCAGGAGGCCCTCGTGCCAAGAGGTGAAGGTGTCGTTCGGCGCCAGCCGCACGCCTCGTTCGGCGCGCTTCACCGCGTTCTCCGCGTCGCCGATGAAGCCACAATTTGCGCTGCTCAGGGTCCAGGCCATCGCCGAATTTGGGCCCGCCGCCATGGCCCGGTCGAGATAGAGCGTCGCCTTGTCATAGTCATGCAGCATGTAGGCATTCACGTATCCATAAAGCGCCAACGCCAGGGCATCATTGGCATCCCGTTCAATGGCGGCAGCGGCGTAGCGCGCTCCGGCTGCTGCGTCGGCATCCGGGTCCGGTGAGCCGAATTCGCCGACCCGGAGGACGTACCAGAAAGCAGTATAGGAATAGGGTGGCGCGTAGCCGGGATCATGGCCCATCGCCTGTTGCAGCAGGCCGCGCGCCCGGCCGAAGGAGGCCTCGTCCATGCGGTACAACTGATCGAGCGCCTGCAGAAGCAGGTCGTAGGCGGTCATATTCTCCGGTCGCTTGCGGATCGCCCGCTGCAATTCATGCCCGCGCACGTGTGGCGCGATCGTCTTGACGACGCTTATGGAAATACGGTCCTGCACTTCAAAGAGATCATCGAGGATACCGTCATACCGCTCCGAATTCAGGATCAGCCCGGTCGTCGCGTCGCTCAGCTCGGTCAGGATGCGCAACTGGCCGCCTGAACGGCGGACGCTGCCGTAAAGGACGTAGCGGACGCCGAGCTCATGGCCGACCTTGCGAACGTCGATCGGCCCATTGCCGTAACCGAGCGTCGAGCTGCGCGAGATGACGAACAATTCCTTCAGCGCGGCGAGACCATGGATGATGTCCTCGACGATACCGTCGGCGAAATAGCCCTCATCGGCATCGGCGGGCTGCTTGCGGAACGGAAGCACGGCGATCGATGGTCGAGGTTCGCGGTTGGCCACCTCGCCGATCAGCGTGGCCGACGGTGCGGCGGAGGGCAGGGCGAAGGCCCGGACTGGCCGGGAGAGGTTGCGTAGCGGCAGTTCGCCCATGTCGACCGCGCCGGCAGCCAGGTTGCCGCCCAGCTGCTCGGCGACTGCGGCCGAGACCACCACGCCGCCCGGTTCCGCATAGCCCTGCAGCCGGGCGGCGACGTTGACGCCGTCGCCGTAGATGTCCTGGCCCTCCAGGATGACGTCCGCCAGATGCACGGCCATGCGGCATTGGATGCGGCGGGCTGGCAGTTCATCGGCGGCGGCGGCGACGGCGGAACGCTGCATCGCCAACGCCGATTCGGTCGCCGAATGCGCACTGTCGAAGATCGCCAGGAAGCCGTCCCCGGTATGCTTGACGATCATGCCGCCCCAGGCGGCAACTCCCGGCTCGACCACCGCGGTGCGCAGGCGCATCATACCGTTATGTGTACGTTCCTCGTCCGCTTCAACCAGGCGGCTGTATCCGACAACGTCGGCAGCTAGGACAGCGACAAGCCGACGTGGGGCTCGTTCCATGCCGCATCCTCAGTTGAGACCTTCGGGTGTCGCAGGTTTGGCGACCTTCGTTCATGCTTTCCGACACTATAGCTGGCTCAACTGTGCGCGATGTTTGGCCACGTTCTCCGCCTTAAGGGTGCTTCGCCGTCGTGCCGACGAACAGCCGCGCCGCCGCCCAGCTCGTCACCGAGACGACGACCGCGCCCCATAGTGCCGGCCAGAACCCTGCCACCTCGAAGCCCGGCACCAGCCAGCCGGTCAGTCCCAGCATCGCCGCGTTCACCACCAGCAGGAACAGGCCGAGCGTGACCAGCGTCAGCGGCAGGGACAGCAGCACCAGCGCCGGCCGGACGAAGGAATTCACCAGGCCGAAGACCAGCGCGGTCAGCAGCAGCCAGAAGACGCCCCGCACCTCGATCCCCGGCACGAGTTGCGTCGCCGCCCACAGCGCGAAGGCGGTGATGAAGGTGCGTGCCCAGAAACCCATGCTGCCATCTCCGCGAATCCAGATCCGCAGCATATGGTGCGGCCCCTGCCCCTGCCGAATGGACCCGCCGTGACCTCTGGCCCGATGGGTGCGACCCTGGCGGGCTGCGCCGCGCTGCTGCTCTGGGCCTTCCTGGCGCTGCTGGCGCGGCTTGCCCAGCCGGTGCCGCCCCTGCTGCTCACCGGCCTGGCCTTCGCGGTCGGCGGCACGCTGGGCCTGCTCGTGGTCGCGGCGCGCGGCCGGCTGGGCGCGCTGCGGCAGCCTCCACTGGTCTGGCTGCACGGGGTCGGCGGGCTGGCAGGCTACCACGCGCTCTACTTCGCCGCCCTTGCCCTGGCGCCGCCGGTCGAGGCCAACCTGCTGAACTACACCTGGCCGCTGCTGATCGTGCTGCTGGCGGCGCCGCTGCGCGGGTTGCGGCTCGGGCCGCGGCGGCTGGCCGGGGTCGGGCTCGGCGCCGCCGGCGCCGTGCTGCTGCTGGCCGGGGGGGCCGAGGGCGGCTTCGGCGGCGGCGCGCCGCTGGGCTATGCCCTGGCGCTCGCCGCCGGGCTGACCTGGGCGCTCTATTCCGTGCCGTCCGGCACGCCGCGCCTGGCCGGCACGCCGACCGAGGCGGTCGCCGGCTTCTGCCTGGCCGCCGCTGCCGTCACCCTGCTGGGCCACTTGGCCTTCGAGCCCGCGGTCTGGCCGGGTGCCGCGCAATGGCCGGCGATCCTGCTGCTCGGCCTCGGCCCGGTCGGTGCCGCCTTCTTTCTCTGGGACGTCGGCATGAAGCGGGGCGACCCGCGGCTGCTCGGCACGCTGGCCTATGCGACGCCGGTCGGCTCGACCCTGCTGCTGGTCGTCTTCGGCGCGGGCGAGCTGGGCGGCCCGGTGCTGGCGGCAGCGGCGCTGGTGGTCGGCGGCGGAGCGCTGGCGGCGACCGCCAGGGCGGACCCGCCGGCCGCTGGCGATTGAATGCTCAACCAGGGCGGAATTTGCTACTATCGACTCCCCGCAAGACGCGGGATGCCGCATGGTTGTTCATCCATTTCCCCAGCAGGCCGGACCTTGCCGCAGACCCTGCCTCCCGCCACCGGCCAGGTCGAGATCCTGGTCCTCGCTGAACACCGTCTGGCCCTGATGCGGCTGGTGGGCGACGTGACCCTGCCGGTCTTCCTCGCCGCGATCCGTGCCGTCCACGACAAGGACCCCGAGAGCGCCAGCTACCACCTGGTGAACGACCTGCGCGCCCATACCGGCAACCTGGGAGTGGAAGGCATCAAGGCCGGCACCGCCCAGCGCCAATCGGCCTGGCCAGTTCCGACCCCGGCGCGGGAGGTGATGCTGACCCGTGACGCGGGGATGGTCTTCATTGCCCGCTACCTCGACCTGCTGGCCCCGCATGTGGAGCACAGCGTCACCCCCGACCCGGTCGAGGCGATCGCCCGTGCCGCGGGCGGCGTGGTGCCGCAGGCGGCGCTGGATTTTCTCGGCGGGCCTTAGGCAAGGCCGGGGAGGACGTATCCTCCCTGGCTCCTCCTCTGTTCTTCTGCGTCCGGCACGCGCCGCGCGGCAGGCGCCGCCCCGGAAAAGGCAGGGCGGGGTTCTCCGCTAGCCCGGTGCCCAGCCCGATGGCGCCATCTCGAAGCCGGCGAAGTCGAAGGCCGGGCTGACCGTGCAGCCCACCAGCGCCCAGGCCCCGAGCGGCGCCGCCGCCTGCCAGCACCCGGCCGGCGCCACGGCGAAGGGCCGCTCCCCGGCGCCGAGGTCGGGGCCGAGCAGCAACGACTCCTCGGTCGCGCCATCGGCCGAAAGCGACAGCGCCAGCGGCCCGCCGGCATACCAGTGCCAGGCCTCGGCGGCGTCCACGCGGTGCCAGTGGCTGCGCTCCCCAGCCGCGAGCAGATAGTAGATCGCCGTGCCGGCGCCGCGCCCGCCGCCAGCCGGGCGGTCGCGCCAGATCTCTCGGTAATGGCCGCCCTCTGGGTGCGGTGCCAGGTCGAGCGCGGCGATCACCGCCGATGCCGCCAGGCCCGGCGCGCGCAGGTCCGGCAGCGGGGTCAGCGGAAGCCGTCCTTGGCGCTGCGGATCGCCGCCAGCCGGGCGACGTCGCCGGCGCGGAGGAAGGGGTTGGCCGCCTGCTCCTCCGCCATCGTCGTCGGCACGGTGAAGCGGCCGGCCGCAACCTGTGCCTTGGCCTGTTCGGCCCTGGCTTGCAGCGCGGCGTTGCCGGGCTCGACGGTCAGGGCGAAGCGCGCGTTGCTGAGGGTGTACTCATGTCCGCAGCAGACCAGGGTCTCCGCCGGCAATGCCGCCAGCTTGGCCAGGCTGTCGAACATCTGCGCCGCAGTGCCTTCCAGCAGCCGGCCGCAGCCGAGCGAGAACAGCGTGTCGCCGCAGAGCACCGCATTGCCGTCCACGAAATGGAAGGCGATATGCCCGACGGTGTGGCCCGGCGTGTCGATCACCGCGGCACGGCTTTCACCCAGCGCCACCGTGTCGCCCTCCCGCACCGCCTGGTCAAGCTTCGGCAACCGGTGCGCATCCGCCGCGGCACCGACGATCCGGCCGCCGAACCGCGCCTGGAGGTCGCCCACTCCGGCGATGTGGTCGCCATGGTGATGGGTCAGCAGGATCAGGTCGAGCCGCCCGCCCAGTTTCTCCACCGCGGCGATCGCCGGGCCGGCCTCGCCCGGGTCGCAGACGGCGACTGCCCCAGTGGCCTGGTCCTGCAGCAGCCAGATGTAGTTGTCGGAAAGACACGGGATGGCGGCGACCGAGAGCGGCATGGCGGGCATCTCCTCCGGCCCCGCTGCAACTGGGACCCTTGGCGGTCTATATCAGAAGCATGAGCCACGAGGTCCACGGCCTGGGGAATTTCTATGCCACCCCGGCGGGGCTGGTGACGGCGCGACTGCTGCGCGACCGGCTGCATGGGCTCTGGCCCAGCCTGGCGGGCCAGGCGGTGCTTGGCCTGGGCTATGCCAGCCCATTCCTGCGAGTCTGGCGGGCGGAGGCGGGACGCTGCGTCGCCATGGTGCCGACCCATCTTCCGCGCTGGCGCTGGCCGCGCAGCGCGGCATCCTGCACCGCAGTGGCGGAGGAGGACTGCCTGCCTTTCCCCGACCTGATGTTCGACCGCATCCTGCTGGTACATGGCCTGGAAACCGCCGACAACGCCCGGCGCATGCTGCGCGAGGCCTGGAGGGTCCTGAAGGACGATGGCAGGATGATCGTGGTGGTGCCGAACCGGCTCGGGCTTTGGGCGCACACCGAAAGGACGCCCTTCGGCCACGGACAGCCCTATTCCGGCAGCCAGATCGAGGGTTTGCTGCGGCGGCAGATGTTCCAGGTGGAACGGCGCGCGGCGGCGCTGTTCGTGCCGCCTTTCCAGACGCGGCTGTTGCTGCGCGGCGCGGGCGCCTGGGAACGGCTCGGCGGCCGGCTGTTCCCGCGCTTTGCCGGGGTCATGCTGCTGGAGGCGGTGAAGGATTTCGGTGCCCTGGTCCCCGCCGGCGCGGTGCCGGCGCCGGGACGGCGGGTGGTGGTGGCGGAGGGGGTCTGACGGCCCGCGCGCGGCAAGTCATTGTTTTCAAATGGCATTGGATAAGGCCAGGCAGGGCATATCGCCCCTGGCCCCCCATTTTGGGTGGGTTGGCACCTGCCGTGCGGCAGGGGCCAACCTGGGGAAAGCAAAGCTAGGGTCGGGGGTGGAAATGCTTTTTCGTCCCCGATCACCCTACCGGGCCGCCGCCAGCCCCAAGCCATCCCGCAGCGGCAGCCGCCACGCCACCACGAGGCACGGCGTGAACACGAGCACCCAGGCCAGCCGCGCGGCGTAGCGGTTCTGCACCTCGGACAGGCCACCGGTGAGCACCGCGTTGCCCACCGCCGCCAGCAGAACCAGGGCGCAGAGGCCGGCCACCACCGGATCGCGCCGCCAAGCCAACAGGCAGGCCAGCAGCCCGGCGATCCCGGCCCAGGCGATCGGCACGTGCCACCGTTCGAAGGGTCCGACATCGGCCAGCAGCAGGCCGTGCTGCTGACGCGACCGGTCGAAGGCATCGAGTTCCCCCGGGAAGAACCGGGCGATCAAGGGCCGAGGGCCGTCCTCCTTGGCCCAGGGCTTGATCGACTCGCCGGTGCGCAGCGCGGCGAACTGCTCCACCCCGTTGGTGGCCAGGGCGCCGAGCACGCCCAGCGGATCATGGGCGATGGTGCCGTGGACGATGTGCCCGGCCTCGGCATTCCAGGCGCGGTGGCCGCCGATCGCGTCCCACAGCGCCGGGCGGTCCCAGAGCAGGATGGTGCCGCCCGGGGGAAGCTCCGCCAGGTGGTCGCAGACGCGGTAGTGCTCGGCCGGGCAAGCCTTGTCCAGGTAGTCCATCGCGGTGCCGTCGGCCAGCATCCGGGCGGCCAGGATGATGTTGCCATAGGGCGAGATGGCCGGGATGCCGAGCCCGACTGCGTTGACCGCGAAGGCGAGCAGCAGCGCCAGCAGCGGCACCGGCGCGGCGCGGCGCAGGATCGCCAGCGCGGCGCGCCGGCCGGACTGGGCCCAGCCGATGGCGCCCGCGGCGACGACCATGCCGAGCGCCAGCGGCACATGCGACTGGTGCGCCAGGATCGCCAGCAGCGCCACCGGCAGCAGCACCCAGCGGTGCCAGGGCGCCAGCGTGCCGAAGGCCAGCAGCGCCAGCGCCAGCACGGCGATGCCGGTGAAGAAGTCCGCGGTCATCTGGCTGGCCAGCCAGGGCAGGCTGGTGCAGGCCGCGAGTGCGAGGAAGGTCCCCAGCATGCCCCACCAGCGGCGCAGGCCGGCCTGGTCGAGCGCGACGACGACGACCGCGGCGGCAAGCAGCGCCTGGGCCAGCATCGGTCCCCAGAGGCTCAGCCCGAAATCGGTCGCCGAGAGGAAGGCGCTGTAGAAGGGCGGCGCGGTCCAGCCGATGAAACGCAACTTGATCTGGCCGATATAGTTGCCGGTATCGCCGAAAACCAGGGGATAGCCATTCCAATAGGCCGGCCAACCCAGGACCAGCCCGCCAAGCACCATCATCGGCAACAAGCGTAACAGTGATGACGGCTTTTGAGTGACAATCATGTACGAGAAGTTCTCCTGCATGTCTTGCCGCTGCGGTGGATGGTCTTTGGCCGGCCGGCGAAGATGCGGCGGAAACTCACCCGATTCAGCCGGACAGGCCAGTACAACAACACGGGAGTAGCCGCACCCGGCCGCGCCGCCGGTTGCCCCGCGAGATGCGACAAGACCATTGGAAGCGCGGAGCCACGGCGCCGGCCCCAATGCAGAACGAGTATTCGCGGCCGCTAGCATGACATCGCTGCGGCCATCCGACCGCTCGTTGCAATGTCATGAGCCCGTTCAGATCGATATCCCTATAGTCACGCAGGGCATCGAATGGACCGGGGCGGAGACGGCATGCAGGGGGATGTGCGGCGGTCGCCGCCGGGCCGGCTGGCCCGCTGGTTCGAACTCGGCGCCGCCGAGGCAGACCGCATGCTGCCGATGGAGGGCCTGCGCGGCCTGGCCGTGCTGCTGGTCTTCTTCGTTCATTACGGCTCGCAGCTCGGCCACGCCCTGGGGCATCCGCAGCCGCCGCTCGGGATCGCGCTGCAGCAGCTCGGCCATGCCGGGGTGGACCTCTTCTTCGTGCTCAGCGGTTATCTGATCTACCGCATGCTGCTTGGCCGGGCGCGGCCCTATGCCGGCTTCCTGGCGCGGCGGGTGCAGCGGCTCTACCCGACCTTCCTGGTGGTGCTGGCCCTCCACCTCGGCCTGGCGCTGGCTTCCGCCTCGGGCGGCGGGCTGCCGCCGGGGGGCTGGCCCTTGGCCGAGCTGGTGCTGGCCAACCTGCTGCTGCTGCCCGGGCTGTTCGCCATCCAGCCGATCGTCATCGTCGCCTGGTCGCTGAGCTACGAGATGGCCTTCTACCTGGTCATGCCGCCGCTGGTCGCGGCGCTGCGGCTGCGCGGCTGGCCGCCGGCGGCGCGGGTGACGGCGATGCTCGGCGCCGTCGCCGTGATGCTGGCGACCGACTGGGAGCATGGCCGCATGGGCATGTTCGCCTGCGGCATGCTGCTGGTCGAGGCAATGCCGGCGCTGCGCGCGCTCGGCCGCCGCGGCGCCGCGCTGGACATGGCGGCATTCGCGGCGGTGGGCGGCTGCGGCGTGGTGCTGCTGGCCGGGCCCGGCGGCCAGGCGTCCTTCCTGGTGCTCTTCGCCGCCGGCTTCCTGCTGCCGGCGGCGGCCTTCGCCGCGGCCGGGCCGGTGGCACGCGGCCTGTCCTGGCGGCCGCTGCGCTGGCTCGGCAACATGAGCTACTCCTACTACCTGGCGCATGGGTTGGTGCTGGACCTGGCCTTCCGCGCGCTGCGGCTGCTGACGCCGGGGCTGGCAGGGCTGGGCGACGCCGTCTGGTGGCTGCTGCTGGTACCGGCCTTTCTCGCCACCCTCGCCGGGTCGGCGGTGCTGTTCCTGCTGGTGGAGCGTCCTTATTCCATCCTGCCGGCGGATGCGGCGCGGCGGCCGGCGCCGACGGTGGGGATGGTGGCGGCGGAGTGAGCGGGGGCGGCACACCGCTTGCGTGTGAGGAACAAACCTCCAGCCCGGGACCCCTGCATGACCCTCTCGCGTCGCGCCCTGATTGGCGCCTCCGGCCTCGCCACCCTGCCCGGACTGCCCGCGCCTTGGGCAATCGGTCCCGCTGCCGCGCAGACCGAACGGGTGCTGCGCTACGGCATCTCCATGGCCGACATCCCGCAGACCACCGGCCAGCCGGACCGCGGCGCCGGCGCCTACCAGTTCACCGGCTACACTTTGTACGACCCACTGGTTGCCTGGGAGATGGACGTCGCCGACCGGCCGGGCAAGCTGGTCCCCGGCCTGGCGACGAGTTGGGAAGCCGATCCGGCCGACCGGAAGAAATGGGTCTTCAGGCTCCGCCCGGGCGTGACCTTCCACGACGGCTCGGCCTTCGATGCCGAAGCCGTGGTGTGGAACTTCGACAAGGTGCTGAACCCGCAGGCGCCGCATTTCGACAACCGCCAGGCCGCCCAGGTGCGGCCGCGGCTGCCCTCCGTCGCGTCCTGGCGCAAGCTGGATGCGATGACGGTGGAGGTCACCACCAAGGCGGTGGACAGCATCTTCCCCTACCAGATGCTGTGGTTCCTGGTCTCCTCCCCGGCGCAGTACGAGAAGTTGGGCAGGTCGTGGGAGCGCTTCGCGCAGGAGCCCTCCGGCACCGGGCCGTTCCGTGCCGGCAAGCTGGTGCCGCGCGCCAGCCTCGAGCTGCTGCGGAACCCGGCCTATTGGGACCCGAAGCGGATGGCCAAGGTGGACCGCATCGTGCTGGTGGTGGCGCCCGACACGGTGACGCGGACCAATGCCCTGCTGACCGGCCAGGTCGACCTGATCGAGACCCCGGCGCCCGACCTGGTGCCGCGGCTGAAGCAGTCCGGCATGCGGATCATGGAGAACGTCACGCCGCATGTCTGGAACTACCATCTCAGCCTGCTGGAGGGCTCGCCCTGGCGCGACCTGCGGCTGCGGAAGGCGGCCAACCTGGCGATCAACCGGGACGACGTGGTCGGGCTGATGAACGGGCTGGCCAAGCCGGCGAGCGGCGTGGTCGACCCCTCCTCCCCCTGGTTCGGCAAGCCGGGCTTCCAGGTGACGTACGACCCGGACGCGGCGCGCAAGCTGCTGGCCGAGGCCGGTTATTCGAAGGCCAACCCGCTGAAGACCAGGTTCCTGGTCGCCACCGGCGGCAGCGGCCAGATGCTCTCGATGCCGATGAACGAGTACATCCAGTCGGCCTGGCGCGAGGTGGGGATCGAGGTCGCGTTCCAGGCGGTGGAGCTGGAGGTGCTGTACACCTGCTGGCGCCAGGGCGCGGCCGGGGAGATCGCCAGGTCAGGCGGCATCACCGCCAACAACGTGGCCTATGTGACCTCCGATCCGCTCTATGCGCTGATCCGCTTCTTCCACGCGAAGCAGGTCGCGCCCACGGGGGTGAACTGGAGCCACTACGGCGACCCCGAGACCGATGCGCTGATCGACACCGCGATGCATACCTTCGATGCGGCCGAGGTCGATCGGCTGATGGCCAAGGTGCATGAGCGGGTGGTCGACCAGGCGCTGCTGGTCTTCGTGGTGCACGACACCAACCCGCGGGCGCTGGGCAAGGCCGTGCGCGGCTACACCCAGGCGCAGCACTGGTTCCAGGACCTGACGACCCTCGCCTGAGGGTCGTCAGGTCCGGCGGATGTCAGCCAGCCGGTTCGTTGATCTGCAGCGCCGGCTTGCTGTCGGTGAAATTCGCGATGTCGGCGAAGATCTCGTCGCCATGGGCGGCGATCGCCTTGCCCAGCGCATCGCCGCTTTCCCAACCCAGCAAGGCGGTGAGGCGAATCGGCGGCGGGCCGCCATCGGCGGTGCCGACGCCGCGCAGCACCTGCACGGATTGCAGGCCCATCGACGACCAGCGCTGCTTCACCAGCGGGATGTGCTTTTCCAGGTAATAGGCATGGTCGAATTTGGTGGCGGGGTCGTTGGGGTAGGACACGCTGACGACGATCATGGACATCTCTCCCTTTGAGGTTCGACAGGCGGGCTAGCGAAGTCCGGCGCGGCCCAGCATGGAACCCGGCGCCGCGCGGGCCGGTGCACGGGGCTGCGATCCGCCCGCCGATTAGCTTGCCTTACCCGGACCTAACCGTGCCACCCTTCCCGCGGGCGAAGCCCATCCTGGGGAGGAGACCACCATATGTCCGATGCATCCACCGCCGCGCCGGGGGGCGTGGCTTCGTCGCGCCGTGCCATCCTGGGCGGCCTGGCCGGGGCGCTCGCCGCCGGCGCCGCCATCCCGGCACATGCGCAGCAGCGCGACTACGGCCGCGGCGCGCCGCCGGTCCGCTACCCGGATGCGGATATCGTGGCGCTCGACAAGAAGCGCTTCACCGCGCCGCTCGGCAACAGCGCCATCCGCCGAGTCGCCACCGGCTACGGCTGGGCGGAGGGCCCGGCCTGGCACGCCACCGGCCGGTTCTGGGTCTGGTCGGACATCCCGAACGACGAATGCCTGCGGATGAACGAGGAGGACCATTCGGTCCATCGCCGCTTCCGCAGCCCCTCGGGCTTCTCCAACGGCAATACCTTCGACCGCGAGGGCCGGCAGATCGCCTTCCGCCACTTCAACCGCGACGTGGTGCGCTACGAACCGAACGGCACCCAGACCGTGCTGGCGGCCAAGGGGCCGGACGGGAATTTCAATGCGCCGAACGACGGCGTGGTGCACCCGGCCGATGGCAGCATCTGGTTCACCGACCCCGGCTACGGCGCGCTGATGAACTATGAGGGCAACCGGGTGCCGGAGTCGGCGAACAGCCCCCGCCCCTACATCAAGGAGGCGGTCTACCGGATCGACGGGCAGTCGGGCCAAGTGACCAAGGTGACCGACCAGCCCTTCAAGCCGAACGGGCTCTGCTTCTCGCCCGACTACAAGACGCTCTATGTCGCCGACAGCGGCAGCAGCCACTATCCGGAGGCGAAGAATGTCGTCTGGTCCTTCCCCGTGGACGGCCAGAAGCTCGGCGCGGGCAAGGCGCTCTGCGACATGACGCTGGAAGGCAAATCAGGCTTCGGCGACGGCGTCCGCTGCGACGAGGCGGGCAACATCTGGGTCGGCGCGGGATGGGTGGGCGCCGGCTATGACGGGGTGCATGTCTTCGCCCCGGACGGGGCACGGATCGGCCTGATCAAGCTGCCGGAGATCTGCGCCAACCTCTGCTTCGGCGGAGCGCGGCGGAACCAGTTGCTGATGACGGCCAGCCAGAGCGTCTACCTCCTGCCGGTGGAGACGCGCGGCGCGCATTTCTGCTGAGCCTGGTCACCAAACTCAAGGCGTCCAGAGGCCTTTCGGCCTTTGGCGGGTGGGTCCAGGGAGGGCAGCGCCCTCCCTGGGTCTGTGGTCAATCCCGCTCGACGCAGAGCGCAACACCCATGCCGCCGCCGATGCACAGCGTCGCCAGGCCGCGCTTGGCATTCCGCTTCTGCATCTCGAACAGCAGGGTGTTCAGCACCCGCGCGCCCGAGGCGCCGATCGGATGGCCGAGCGCGATCGCCCCGCCGTTGACGTTCACCTTGGACGGATCCCAGCCGAGGTCCTTGTTCACCGCGCAGGCCTGCGCCGCGAAGGCCTCGTTCGCCTCGATCAGGTCCAGCGTGTCGATCGACCAGCCGGCCTTCTGCAGCGCGCGGCGGGAGGCCGGGATCGGCCCGGTGCCCATGATCGAGGGATCGACGCCCGCGGTCGCCCAGCTGACGATCCGCGCCATCGGCGCGACGCCGCGCTTGCGCGCTTCCTCGGCCGACATCACCACCGCCACCGCGGCGCCGTCGTTGATGCCGGAGGCATTGCCGGCGGTCACCGTGCCGGTCTTGCTGAAGGCCGGCCGCAGCTTGGCCAGCACGTCGTAGTCGGTGGACGGCTTCGGATACTCGTCCTCCGAGATCAGCACGTCGCCCTTGCGGCCCTTGACGGTCACCGGGGCGATCTCGTCCTTGAAGCGGCCGGCCTTCATCGCCTCGCCGGCCTTGCGCTGGCTGGCGGCGGCGAACTCGTCCTGCTGCTCGCGGGTGATCTGGTACTTCTCGGCGACGTTCTCGGCCGTGGTGCCCATGTGGTAGCCATGGAAGGCGTCCATCAGCCCGTCGCGCAGCATGGTGTCGACCATGGCCAGGTCGCCCATCTTCTGCCCGGCGCGGAGCTGGGCGGCGTGCGGCGCCTGGGTCATGCTCTCCTGGCCGCCGGCGACGACGATCGCGGCGTCGCCGCTGCTGATCTGCTGGGCGGCGAGCGCCACGGCGCGCAGGCCGGACCCGCAGAGCTGGTTGATGCCGAAGGCCGTGGCGCTGGCCGGGATGCCGGCGGCGATCGCCGCCTGGCGGGCGGGGTTCTGTCCGGCGCCGGCGGTCAGGATCTGGCCCATGATGACCTCGTCCACCTCTTCCGGCTTCACCCCGGCGCGCGACAGCGCGGCCTGGATGGCAACCGTGCCGAGCGCATGGGCGGTCATGGTGGCAAAGGCGCCGTTGAAGCTGCCCACCGGCGTCCGGGCTGCTGAGGCGATGACGATATCGGTCATGACTGGGTCTCCCACCCTCGTGTTGCGCCGCACTGTGGACCGGCGCCGTGGCCTCCTACAAGCCCGCGGCGCCGGGCAGCGCCTTGATCCAGGTCAGCAGGGGGCGCCAAAGCTGCGTCTCCGCCCCGCCGCCGGCGACCATGCCGACATGGCCGGCCGCCGGATGGTGGACAAGGGCGTGCGGCAGGTGGGCGGCCAGCGCCAGGGCCGAGCCGGGCGGGACGATGCGGTCGCGCGCCGGGATGGCGAGGAAGGCCGGCAGCGCCAGGCGGCGCGGCGCCACCACCTCGCCGGCGATGCGCCAGGCGCCGCGCGCCGCGCTGTTGGCGCCGTACCAGCCGCCCAGCGCCTCCCGCGCCACCGGCGCGGCCAGCGCGACGCCGTCGTCCAGCCAGTCCTCGAGCGCCACGAAGCGGCGGGCCGGGGCGCCATCCGGGTCGAGCCGGCCGAAGGCGCGGTACTTCTCGGCGATCCCGGCCGGGTCCTGCGCGGCGAACAGCGCCTGCAGCGCCTGCGCCGGCAGCGTCCCGGTCGCCGCCAGCAGCGGCTCCAGCACCGCCAGCGCGGCGCCGAGGCTGCGCGCACGGGCGGCCCCGGCCGCCCAGAAATCCCAGGGCGTCGCCAGCAAAGCGAGGCCGCGCAGCCGGTCCGGCCGGCGCAGCGCCATGGCAAGGCCGAGCAGCCCGCCCATGCAGTAACCGGCCAGCACCACCGGCCCGCCGGCAAGGCCAACCGCCGCCGCCAAAGCGCGGTCCAGCCGCCCGGCGACATAGTCGGTCAGGCTGAAGTTGCGCTCCAGCGCCCCGGGCGTGCCCCAGTCAAGCAGCAGCGGCCGCACCCCCGCTGCCGCCAGATGACGCAGCATCGAGCTGCCGGGCAGCAGGTCCAGCACCGCGGCGCGGTTTATCAGCGACGGCACCACCAGCACCGCGGGTGCCGCTGCCGGCCCGCCATGGTCGAGCAGCCGGCTGGCGCCCTCGGCCCAGACCACCGGCGGCTCGGGCATGGCGCGGCGGAACGGGTGGCGGCGATAGGCCAGGATGCCGCGCAGCAGCGCCGCCTCGCGCGCCACCAGCCGCCGCTCGACCGCGGCGGCGAAGGCCTCAGCCGGGTGGCCGGCGGCGGCGAGGCTTGCGGCGATCCGTGCGGCTTCCTGCCGCCCCGCGCTCGAGGGCGGCGAGGCGGCGTTCCAGTTCGTCGACCCGGGCACGCAGCCAGGCGGCAGCCGCGCTGCCCAGCGGGTCGCCAGGGCCAGGGTGAGATGCAGGGCCAGCGGCTGCGGACCGCGGCGCGGCGGCGGCTGGCTGCTCATCCGGCGCCCCGGCCCGCACCGGGCGCCACAAGTTCGTGCCGAGGCCGATGGCCTGCTGCCAGGCCGCGACCACCGCCGGGTCGGCGGCGAGCGCGGTCAGCTCGACCTGCCACAGCGCGATCCAGGCATCCGCCAGGTCGTCCAGGTTGGCGCTGTTCCGATCCGTTTCGCCTGCCTCGTCCCTGGACCCGGTCACCTGCCTCTCCTGCCTGCCGCATCGGCGATCCCCGTTCAACAGCCGCGCAACGGTCCCGGTCCGGGTCTTGGTGCGGTGCGGAATTCCCTCTAACGCAGGGGTGGGATGCGCGTGCTAGTCTGGCCGCAACACCCCCGCCTGCCGGCGCCCTGCGCCCCGATATACGAAGGACTGGAGACGCCATGGCCGAGAACGCCGCCCGTGCCGAAACCACGAGCGAAGCTCCCCTGCAACCCGTAGTGGTCAAGAAATACGCCAATCGTCGCCTATATAATACGGAATCCTCCAGCTACGTCACCCTGGAGGACCTCGCCAACATGGTCCGGGCGGGCCGCGACTTCATCGTCTTCGATGCCAAGTCGGGAGAGGACATCACCCGCTCGGTGCTTACCCAGATCATCGTCGAGGAAGAATCGAAGGGGCGCAGCCTGCTGCCGGAGAGCTTCCTGCGCCAGTTGATCGGCTTCTACGGCGACAGCCTGCAGAGCGTGCTCCCGCGCTACCTGGAATTTGCAATGGCCGGTTTCGCCCGCCAGCAGGAACAGATGCGCCGGTCGGTCGAGCAGGCGATGGGCGGCTTCATGCCCTTCGGCGGCATCCCGGGACTTGAGGAGGTCGGCAAGCAGAACATGGTCATGCTGGAACGCGCCATGAGCCTGTTCGCGCCGTTCCGCCCGCCGGAGACGCCGCCGACCATGGAATCGCTGAAGGCGGAGGTCGAATCGCTGCGCCATCAGCTGGCCGAAGCAACCCGAACCGACAAGGGTTCCTCGCGCTAGGCGTGAGTTTCCATCCTTTCGCTTCCATCACGCGTTCGTCACGCGCCGTGGTGGAACGCGAACCAAGCCGCGGCATTCCGTTGGATGAGATTTTCCACGGCAAAGGGCACGGCGATGGTGCAGACGACGACGACGGCCGAAGCAAAGCGGCCCGACACAGCCAAGGACGGGGCGAAGCCGGGGCAGCGGGCAAATGCCGCTGATCGCCATGTCGGTTCCCGCATCCGCGAACGCCGGGTGATGATGGGCCTGTCGCAGCAACAACTCGCGCGGATGATCGGCGTCACCTACCAGCAGGCACACAAGTACGAGCGCGGCCTGAACCGCATCTCGGCCGGCCGGCTGTTCGAGATCGCCCAGGTGCTGGGCGTTGGCGTCTCCTGGTTCTTCGAAGGGCTGACGGCGGATTCCGAGCAGAACGAGATCTCCCCGCGGCAGCGCATGTGCCTGGAACTCGCGCGGAACTTTGCGATGATCGACAATGAGAAGCACCAGGAAGCGCTGAGCCAGATGGCCCGGGCCCTGGCGGCGCAGAGCCAGGCGGCGGTGGTCGGCATCCCGGTCACGGAGGACGAGGTCACGGCCGAGACCCATTAAGGCGGGGGCCGGGCGTGGCCCGGCCCAGCCGATGGGCCGAGGTATCGGCGAAGCGCGGTCCCTCCCCCCCCTTGCTGCGGCCGCAGCGGCGCTGGTCGGTGCGGACAGTCTCGCTTGCGCTGGTGCTGTGCCTGGCTGCGGTGCTGGGCGGGATCGTGGTTGGGCTGGGGCTGCGGCCGCCGCCGACCCCGGATCCTGAGCCGCAGGTCGCGGTGGCGCCTGCCCCACCGCCGGTCCTGCTCCCTGCCCCTGACGCGGCTGCCCCCGATGCCCGGAGCCTTGAAGCCCAACTCGCCGCGCTGCGTCGCGCGGCAGAGCAGGAACAGGCGCGGCTGGACGGCCTGACCCGGGCGCGGATCGCTGCCGAGGCGGAGCAGCAGGCGCGGCTCGACGGCTTGGCCCGCGCCCGTGCGGCGGCCGAGGCCCAACTGGCGGCCTTGCAGCGCGACCTGGCAACGGCCCAGCGCGAACGTGAGGCGACCCTGCGCGAGGCCAGTCCGGCGCTGCGACGGGAGGTGGCGCCTCTGCCGCCGGTCGCCGCCCCGCCGCCCGCCATTTCCCGGCCGGGTCCGGCCCCTGGCGGCCAGCCCCGCGTCTTCGTGCACCACCGCGCCGGCTCGCCCGTCGGGGCAGAGGCCGCTGCGGCGCTGGTGGCCAGCCTGCGGGACGGCGGGTTCGAAGTGCCGGACATCCGTCCGGTGGCCGCCGTGCCGTCGCAGCGGGTGGTCCGCTATTTCTATGCCGAGGACGCCGCCGCTGCCGCGCGGCTGGCCGGGCGGCTCGGCCGCGGCTGGGCAATCCAGGATTTCCGCGGCTACGAACCGTCCCCCGGACCCGGCACCCTGGAGGTCTGGGTGCCGGACCGCTGAGGCGAAGGCCTAGCCGGTGACGCGCACCGGCGTGAGGTCCTGGAACCAGGACCGCGCCTGGACGAAGCCCTGCACCTTCCGGTGCATCGCGCGGGGGTTGAGGTCATGCGCGACGAAGAGGAACAGCGCATCGTCGACGATCTTGGCATGCAGGTCGGAGACCAGCTTGTCCTGCGCCGCCTGGTCGAATTCCGACAGGATCTTCGCAATCAGCGCGTCGTAGTCGGGGCTGGAAAAGCCACCCCAATTGTTCCCCGCCGGCGGCGTCAGGTCCGTCCGGAGAAAGCGGATCATCGCGGTGAAGGGGTCGATCGCGGTGAAACTGATGTTGATGCCCGTGATGCCGCGGTTCGACGGCGCCTTCCAGCCGTCGCGCCAGATGGTCAGCAGGGTGTTCCACTCGAAGACCTCGAACTCGATCTCGATGCCGACCTCCTTCAGCATCTGCTGGATGGCCTCGTTCATCGCCATCGGCTGCATCTGGCCGGATCCTGAGACACTGATGCCGATCTTCGTGCGGAGCGGTGTGCGGGGCGTGACGCCGGCATCGGCCAGGAGCTTCTTCGCCGTAGCCGGGTCGTAGGTCCATTTGAACTTCGGCACATCGTTCCAGGTGCTGCCGAGCGGCAGCATCCCTGCCCCTTCCTCCATCAGCCCGCCCAGCATCCCCTTCATCGCCGCGCGGTCGATCGCCAGGTTGGCGCCGCGGCGGATGCGACTGTCGCGCCAGGGCGAGCCCTCGGCGGTCGCCAGCTGCCAGGTCCAATTGTGCGGGTACTGGTTGGTCACAATATTGAAGCCGGCCTGCTTCAGGCTGGGCACCGCATCCGCCGGCGGCGCCTCGATCCAGTCGACCTGGTTGGAGCGGATCGCGGCGACCCGCGTGTTCGGCTCCGGCAACGGGATCAGCACCAGCTTCTCGCATTTCGGGATGCGGGCGGCGTCCCAGTAGTCCGGGTTGCGGGCGAGGACGGCGCGCTCGCGGATCGAGAAAGCCTCCAGCTTCCACGGGCCGGTGCCGACCGCCTTCGGCAGGTAGTTGTCCCAGTTCTTCCCCGCCGCTTCCCAGGCGCCCTGCTGGACGATGCCGATCCAGCTGACGCCGTAGGGCACCGTGCTGTCGACGGTGCGGGTCTCAAGCGCGAAGGTCCGCTCGTCCACCGCCTCCCAGGCGGAGATGGTGGGGATGCGGACCCGGCCGAAGGCGGCGGCGCGCTGGTCGAAATGCGGCGCGTCGGCCTTCAGCACCCGGTCGAAGGAGAAGACGACGTCCTGCGCGGTGAGCGGCTTGCCATCGTGGAACTTCACCCCGTCGCGCAGGGTGAAGATCCAGCGCTTCGGATTGGCCGGGTCGACCTTCCATGCGGTCGCCAGGCCGGGCTTCAGCACCGCCGGCGCATCGGCCTTGGACAGGTCCCAGTGGATCAGCTGGTCATAGAGGGTGACGCCCATGAAGCGGTGGCCCTCGGCACCCTGGTCGGGGACGCCGTTGGTCAACGGCACCGCCGCCGCCGTCATGCCGACGCGCAAGGTGCCCGCCCCTTGCGCAAGAGCCAAGTCCCAGGGCAGCGCCGCCGCCGCCAGGATGCCGCCCACGCCGCCCAGCAGGCCGCGCCGTCCGAAGCCGGTATGCACCACGATCCTCATTCCTCCGCCGCCTCTGGCAGGAGGAACAGCAAATCGCGGGCCGTTGCAGCGGCCCGCGGGAACACGGATCCTTGAGGCCGCTCAGCCCAGGCTGATCGGGGTCAGTTCCTGGAACCAGCTCTGGGCCTGCACGAATCCCTTCACCTGCCGGCTCATCGCTCGGGGATTGAGGTCGTGCGCGATGAACAAGAAAAGCCGGTCGTCGACGATCTTCGCATGCAGTTCCTGCATCAGCCTGTCCTGCGGGCCAGGCTCGAAGGTCTCGTAGATGCGGCCCATCAGCGCGTCGTAGTCGGCGTCCGAGAAATAGCCCCAATTATTGGCCAGCGGCGGGGTCAGGTCCGACTTCAGGAAGCGGATCATCGCGGTGAAGGGCTCGAGCGCGGCATAGGAGATATTGAGCGCGGTCACGCCGCGGTTGGACGGCGACTTCGCCCCCTCCCGCCAGATGCCGAGCAAGGCGTTCCATTCGATGACCTCGAAGGACACGTCGATGCCGACCTCCTTCAGGTTCTGCTGCACCGCCTCGTTCATCGGCAGCGGCTGCATCTGGCCTGACCCGCTGGGCGAGATCGCCACCTTGGTCTTCAGCGGGTTGCGCGGGGTGAAGCCGGCCGCCGCCATCAGCTTCCGCGCCGCCTCTGGGTCGAAGCGGATCGGGTCCTTCGGCATGCCGTACCAAGGGTGTTTCGGCGGCACGAGGCCGGCGCCCGGCGCCATGATGCCGCCCAGCATGGTCTCCATGCCGCCGCGGTCCACCGCCAGGTTGGCCGCCTGGCGGATGCGCAGGTCACGCCAGGGCGAGCCCTCGATCATGGACAGGTGCCAGGTCCAATTGTGCGGATAGGTGTTGGTCACCACCTGGAAGCCGGCTGCCTTGAGCGAGGGGATGGCATCCGGCGGCGGCGCCTCGATGAAGTCGACCTGGCCGGAGCGCAGCGCGGCGACGCGGGTATTGGCTTCCGGCAGCGGCAGCAGGATGACCTTGCCGACCTTGGGGATGCGGGTCGCGTCCCAGTGGTCGGGGTTGCGGGCCAGGATGGCGCGCTCGCGGACACTGAAGGCCTCGCATTTCCAAGGCCCGGTGCCGACCGGCTTCAGCATGTAATTGTCCCAGCTCTTCCCCGCCGCCTCCCAGGCGCCCTGGTGGGTGATGCCGATCCAGGTCAGGCCATAGGGCACCAGGCTGTCCACCCGGTTGGTCTCGAGGATGAAGGTGCCTGGCCCTTCGGCGCGCCAGGCGACCACGGTTGGCATACGGATGCGGGCCTGCGCCGCGGCGCGCGGGTCGTAGTGCGGCGCGTCGTTCTTCAGCGTCCGGTCGTAGGAGGAGGCGACGTCCTCGGCGGTCAGCAGCTTGCCGTCGTGGAACTTCACCCCCTCGCGGATGGCGATGATCCAGCGCTTCGGATTGGCCGGGTCGACCTTCCAGGATGTGGCCAGGCCGGGGCGGATGCCGACCGGCTTGTCGAAGGTCGTCAGGTCCCAGCCGGCGAGCTGGTCGTAGAGCGTGATGCCCATGAAGCGGTGGCCCTCCGCCCCCTGGTCCGGCACGCCGTTCGACAGCGGCACGGCGGCGGCCGTCATGCCGACGCGGAGGGTGGTGGTGGGCGTCCCCTGGGCCAGGGCAAGGTCGAAGGGCAGCGCCGCCGTGGCGGCGAGGCCGCCGAGCACGGCACGGCGGGACAGGGATGCGGGCATCGGCGGGCTCTCCGGAAGGCAGCATGGAGAGGCTATGATCTGGTTCGATCGCAGGCAATACTGAACTTACTACAACGCAACAGCCCTTATATACGCCACATCGACTAATTTCCAGGCGATGACGACAGTGCCGAGATGGTTCGCCAAGCGCGGCTTGCCTGCTAGGCTCCGCCGGCAGAGCGGCCGATCAGCGCCGCCGCAGGGGAGTCCGTTCATGCTGCTGACCCGCCGCGCCGCCCTTGGTGCGACCGCCGCCACCTTCGCCTTCGGCAACGCTTCGGCCCAGCCGGCCGATACCATCCGCATCGGCGTGCTGACCGACCTCTCCGGCCCCTATCGCGACGTGACCGGTCCAACCTCGGTCGCCTGCGTCCGCCAGGCGGTGGAGGAATTCACCGCGCAGAACCGCGACATCAAGGTCGAGATCATCGCCGCCGATCACCAGAACAAGCCGGACGTCGGCATCAACACCGTGCGCCAGTGGTTCGACCAGCGCGGCGTCGACGTGGTCACCGATGTCGGCAACAGCGCCATCGCGCTCGGCATCAACCCGGTCTGCGTCGAGAAGGACCGGGTGCACATGAACGCCTCGGCCGGCACCTCGGAGCTGACGGCGAAATCCTGCACGCCCAACACCATCCACTGGACCTACGACACCTGGTGCCTGTCCAACACCACCGGCACGGCGCTGACCAGGGCGGGCAACGGCACCTGGTACTTCATCACCGCCGACTACGCCTTCGGCCATGCGATCGAGCGCGACACCACCCGCTTCGTCGAGGCCGCCGGCGGCAAGGTGGTCGGCGCCGCGCGCTACCCCTTCCCGCAGACCACGGATTTCTCCGCCTTCCTGCTGCAGGCGCAGGCCTCGAAGGCCAAGGTGCTCGGCCTGGCGATGGCCGGCGACGACCTGGTGAATTGCGTCAAGCAGGCGCAGGAATTCGGCCTCGGCCGATCGGGGATGAAATACGCCGCCATCATCGGCTCGATCACCGGGGTGATCGCCGCGGGGCTCGAGACGATGCAAGGGATGTACATCGCCGAGACCTTCTGGTGGGACCTCGACGACCGCACGCGGGGCTTCACCAAGCGGGTGCAGCAGAAGCTGCCGGCCGGCGTCTTCCCGAACTACGTGCATGCCGGGAATTACGCCGGCATCACCCATTACCTGAAGGCGGTGAAGGCGCTCGGCGTGGCACGCGCCAAGGCGTCGGGCCGGGAGGTCGTGGCGCAGATGAAGCGCATGCCGACCGACGACGACGCCTTCGGAAAGGGGCTGATCCGCGAGGACGGGCGGAAGATCCACCCGAGCTACCTGCTGCAGGTGAAGAAGCCGGGCGAGAACAAGTACCCAGGCGACGTCTATACGCTGGCGGGGACGGTGGCGGCGGAGCAGGCCTTCCGGCCGCTGAGCGAGGGCGGCTGCGCGCTGGTCAAGGCCTGATCGCCACGGCCGCTGCATCCGGCGGGCGGGCCGGGCGTTTCCGGGACGGGCACCCGTGCCCGCCCGAAACTCCTGGACAGGTCTCCTCGCCATGCCAAGGTCGTTCAGTTTCCTCACGGGCCTGATCTTCGCCACAGCGGCGGCCGTGCCGCTTCTCGCCGCCCCGCCGGCCTGGGCCGGACGGCCGCCCACCGCCGAGGAGCGGGCGCGCATCGAGACGGCCTTGCGCGGCCTCGGCTACGTGCGGTGGGACGACATCGAGTTCGAGCACGGCGTCTGGGAGATCGACGACGCCCGCGCCGCGGATGGCCGCGAATACGACCTGAAGCTGAACCCGGACACCCTAGCGGTGGTCGAGCGCGAACCCGATTGAGCGGCGGCGCCGGGCAGTGCGCCCGGCGCGCCGCCCGCTTGGTCATGCCTTGCTGTAGGCGTCCGCTCCGTCGAAGCGCTGCAGCTTCTCCAGGTGCATCCAGTTGTGCTGCCGGCCGATGCGCTGCAGCAGGTCGGTGATCTCCGCCACGCCGTTGCCGTTCGGCGCCTTCTTGAACATGAAGCGGGCGCGGAAATGGTCGACCAGGAAGGTATGGCCGCCGATGTCCGGCCAGACCTGCGCCCCGCGGGAGGAGATCATCGTCAGGTCGAAGGCGCTGTGCTCGGCCGCCGCCTGCAGGGTGATGGAAATCGCCCGCGGGTCACGCTCGCTCTCGACGAAGACGTCGACCCCGACCAGCTCGCGCGTGGACGCCGCGCGGTACCAGGTGATCTGCGGCCAGCGCTTCATGCCGATCGGGCGGTATTCGCGCTCCGGCACCAGCGTGCTCTCGCGGTCCAGGTTGGCGATGATGCGGTCGACATAGGCCGCGGTCGGCGCCCCCTCCCCGTCCCGGGCGATGTCGCCGGTGAGATCCTTGCCCTCCTCCAGCGTCACGTACAGCGCATGCTCGATCCGCCGCGCGGTGGCGAAGTCGCCGATATGCCGCAGCATCATCAGGGACGACAGCAGCAGCGCGGTCGGATTGGCCACGCCCTTGCCGGCGATCTGCGGGGCGGAGCCGTGCACCGCCTCGAACATCGCCGCCTCGTCGCCAAGATTGGCCGAGGGCGCGACGCCGAGGCCACCGACCAGCCCGGCCGCGAGGTCCGACAGGATGTCGCCGTTCATGTTGGTCATCACCGCGACGTCGAACTGCTCCGGCCGGATGACCATCTGGTGGGCGCAGTTGTCGACGATCATGTGCTCGTGCTGGAGGTGCGGGAATTCCGGCATCACCTGCTCGGCGGCACGCTTCAGCATGCCCTCCGTCAGCTTCATGATGTTGGCCTTGGTGGCGACCGTGACCTTCTTCCGCCCCTCGGCCTCGGCCACCGCCGCGGCCAGCCGGACGATGCGCTCGCAGCCGACCTCGGTGATGATCTTCAGGCACTGCGCGACGCCGGGCGTCTGCATGTGCTCGATGCCGGCATAGACGTCCTCGACATTCTCGCGGACCACGACGAAGTCGATCCCCCGGCCGGAGAAGGGCGTGCGGATCCCCGGCAATTCGCGTACCGGGCGGATGTTGCCGTACATCTCGAAGGTCTTGCGCAAGGTCACGTTGGCCGACTTGTCGCCGAAGCCGACCGGGGTCTCCAGTGGCCCCTTCAAAGCCACGCCGTTGCGGGCGATGCTGTCCAGCGTTTCCCGCGTCGCGCCGGCGGCGATGCCGCGCCTGAAGGCCTCGGCGCCGGCCAGGGCGTCCTCCCACTCCACCTGGGCGCCGGCGGCGGCCAGCACCGTCTGGGTGGCCCGCATCACCTCGGGCCCGATGCCGTCGCCGGGGATGGCAGTGACCTTCACCTTGGTCCGCGGGGCCTGCAGGGGGGAGGAATTCATCGGCTGTCTGGTCCTGGCACTGTGATGCTGCATTGCGGCATTTAGTCGAAGCGAGGAAGCCCCGATTTGATCTGGCTCACGCCCGGGCGACGCGCCGCACCGATCCGGGAGGCGGTGCGTTACGGCGGGGAGTCCGACCAAGGAGGTTCCCCCGATGCCCTGCCTCGCTATCCGCCGGGTGCTTGCCCTGAGCCTCGCCTTGCCGCTCATCGCCCCGGTCCCCGCCCGGGCCGAGGCCATCCTGCCGGTGGCGGAGCGGCAGACGCCGCGCGGCATGATCCTGACCGTGTCGAGCGACCTGCTCTTTGAGTTCGACCGGGCCGACCTCAAGCCCACGGCAGCCGAGGCGCTCGGCCGGGTGGCGGAGATCCTCCGCCAGCGCCGGCCAAGCGCGGCGCTGGTGGTCGGGCATACCGATTCGGTCGGGGCCGATTCGCAGAATGATGCGCTCTCCCAGCGCCGGGCGGAGGCAGTGCAGGCCTGGCTCGCCAGCCAGGGCGGCGCCGCCCTGCCGCGGCTCGAGGCCGAGGGCCGGGGTGAGCGCGAGCCCTTGGCGCCGAACAGCCTGAACGGCCGCGACAACCCGGACGGGCGACTGCAGAACCGGCGGGTGGAGGTGCTGCTGGAGAAATAGGGCCGCGCGGGACGCGGCGTGAAGGCTTCGTTCAGCCCGGCCGGCGCAGGCTTCGCCCATGCGCCTGCTGCCACTCCTCCTGCTCCTCGTCCTCCCCGCCCGGGCGGAGGAGCCGCCGAAATGCGCCCCGGCGCGGGAGGGTATCGTCGCCTGCTTCGGCGAGAAGCTCTGCGAATGCCGCTGGGAGCCGGGCGGGATGCTGACCGGCCGGCCGCCGGGTCATCGCTGGGATTGCGGCGCGCTGCGCCCGTCCTGCGGCGTCGCCCCGGCCGGCCCGCCGGCGGCCGAGCCGCCGCAGGTTTCGGTCATGCCGCTGCTGCCCTCCCGCTTCGCTATTCCGCGAAGCGCCGGGGCCGCAGGCCCGCATGAAACCAGGTGATCATGGAATAGACGTCGAAGACCGGCAGGCCGAGCGCCGCCTGCAGCGCCGCCGCATAGGGCGGCATGTTGGTGCATTCCAGCACGATGGCGCCGATCCCGGGATGCGCCGCGACCAGCGCACGGCCGGCCTCCAGGATGTCCTGTTCGGCCAGCGCCACGTCCATGTCGATCGCCTCGGCCTTGATCAGCACGCGGAAGAACTCCCGCCCGCCCTCGGTGCCCATGATCGGCGTATCCGCCGGCACGCCGGCGGCGGCGAGGTGCGCGGGGGTCAGCGAGCCCTTGCTGACCGTGAGCACGCCGACCCGCCGACCCGCCGGCAGGGTCGCCTGGACCCAGGGCACCTGCAGCAGCGAGGAGGTGGCGACCGGCACCCCGACCGCCGCGGCGAGCTCCCGCTGGAACAGCGCCAGGAAGCCGCAGTTGGTGGTGATGGCCTCGGCGCCTTGCGCGACCAGGTCCTGCGCCGCGGCGATGAAATCCGGCAGCAGGCCGCGCGCCCCCTGCAGGACCACGCGGTCCGGGCTGGCGCCGCGCACCACGCGGTACAGCACCGGGAAGGGCCAGGTGCCGGCATTGCCCATGTCGCCGGGGATGCGCGGGAAGCGGGCTTCCAGCATCAGGATGCCCAAGGGGGCGCCATAGATCGCCTTGCCGCCGCGGGCGATGCGCGGCGCGGGGGTGTCTTGCCGGTTCATCCGCCGAACCTAACCCGCTAGGTTGGCCAGCGAAACGGGAAGGGATCCGGGATGCTCCGCCGCGCGACCACGATGCTCGCCTTGCTGCTGGCCCTGCCGGCCGCGGCGCAGGAGGCCTGGCCCAACCGCCCCGTCACCATCCTCGGCGGCTTTCCGAACGGCGCCGGCACCGACATCTATGCCCGCAAGTTGGCCGAACCGCTGGGCCGCGCCCTCGGTCAGCCGGTGGTGGTGGACAACCGCACCGGCGCCGGCGGCAACATCGCCTCCGAGGCGGTGGCCAAGGCCAGGCCCGACGGATATCTCTTCCTGATCGGCACCGCCGGGACGCATGCGATCAACGCGACGCTCTACAAGTCCCTGCCCTTCGATCCGCTGAAGGATGTCAGCCACATCGCCCTGCTGGGCGACGTGCCGAACGTGCTGCTGGTCAACCCGGACAAGCGCCCGCAATACCGGACCTGCGCCGACCTGCTGGCGGCCGCCCGCGCCCGGCCGGGGGCGCTGAACTATGCCTCGACCGGCAACGGCGCCTCCACCCACCTGGCCGCGGCGCAATTCGCCGCCGCCGCCGGGCTGTCGCTGACCCATGTGCCCTATCGCGGCCAGCCGGGGGCGATCCAGGCGCTGCTCAGCGGCGACGTGGACCTGTTCTTCAACCAGGTCGGCCCCTCCATCGGGCCGGTCACGCAAGGCCAGGCGCTGGCGCTCGGCGTGACGGTGCCGCGGCCGGTCGCCGCCCTGCCGGGGGTGGCGACGGTGGCCGAGGCCTGCGCCCTGCCAGGCTTCGAGAGCAGCACCTGGTACGGCCTGTTCGGTCCGCCCGGCCTGCCGCCCGCCATCCAGCAGCGGATGCAGGCCGAGGTGGCGAAGATTCTCGCCACGCCGGACTTCCAGGCCTGGCTGGTGCAGACCCAGGGCATCACCCCGCCGGCCGACCCCTCGCCCGAGGCCTTCCGCCGGGTGCACGAGGCCGACATCGCCCGCTGGGCGGCGATCGTCCGGCGCTCCGGCGCCAGCCTCGACTGATACCGACGCCCGCATTGCCTGACCTGGGGTGGGCGAAGCCCGCCGGGGCGCCGGATGGCGCCCGCCGCGCGCGGCGAGCCAAGGCCACGATGCGGCCGCCCGCCGCCTGGGAGCTCAGGGAGTCATGTCGGCGGTCATCGAATATGGCCGTCAGCATGGGCCGCAGCCGACTGCCCTCCGTCACATGCGGCCGAGCAGCGCGGTGACGCCCTTCTCCAGCACTGCCTCGGCCGGCGGTGCGCCGCTCTCGGGCGCCGGCATCCCGACCCGCTCCAGCATCGCCACGCCGTGCGACAGCGCCCAGACCTGCATGGCCACCAGCCGCGGGTTGCGCCCGGCAAGCCCCGCCCCGCCCGGCAGCAGCGCACCGATCGTGCCGGTCAGCGCCTCGAAGGGGCTGCCCTTCTCCGGCTCGCCGGCCATCTCCTCCGGCTGGAAGCTGAACATCGCGGCATAGTAGCCAGGCTCCTCGCGGGCGAAGGCCAGGTAGGCAGGGCCCATGCGGCGCAGCGCCTCGGCCGCGTCCCGCGCCCCGCCGGCGGCGGCCTGCAGCCGCTGGGCGAACAGCGCGAAGCCGCGCCGGCCGAGCTCCGCCAGCACCTCCTCACGGTCCTTGAAGTGGCGGTAGGGAGCGCTGGGCGAGACCCCGGCCCGCCGTGCCGCCTCGCTCAGGGTGAAGCCCTGCGGCCCACGTTCCGCAACGAGTTGTCGGGCGCCTTCGAGCAACGCCTCCCGCAGGTTGCCGTGGTGGTAGCCGCGACGCGCGGCCAGGTCGGGGATGCGTTTTGCCTGGGCCATGCCAGGCAGAAGTCCAGAGATGATGCGGCGCTGCAAGCGGGTCGCGAGCGCCGACAGTCGCTTTGATGAGCTAACCGGGAGTTCGCAACACCTTAGCGGGAGCGGCTCGACCACAATATTTCGTGATGAAACATATGCCAGACCCGCGAGCGCGTTCTCGAAGCCTTCGCGGTTCTGAATTTTGATGCGCGACTCCGGTCATGGTCTGTTCAGAAATCGACCAGAAGCATGAATTTCCCGGCCCAGCGATCGCTCGCGTGGGTCAGCCCGTGGCCGACGCCGAACTGCACCGCCAGTTTCTCGGCCAGCCGGATATCGGTGGTGAGGAAAAGCTGGTGCGCCTGGCCGCGCGGCGCCTCGGGCCGGTCGATCCGGCCGAAATCCATGTAGTGCTCGAGCCCTAGCCAGACCGTCTCGGCCACCCGGCGCACCCCGCGGATGGCCGGGGCGAAGACCGGCCCGGCCCGGCCCAGCGGGAACTCCACCCCGGGGTTGAGGATGAGTTGCCAGGGCCCGGTCCGCAGGTCGAGGATCGGCCGCAGGGTCAGCGCCCAATCGGCCGAGGAGAAGCGAAAGGATTGCCGCCGCAACTCGATGTCCAGCCCGGCCGCGAGCGGCCGGTCGCCCGCCCCCGGGGTGACGAAGCTGTTGCGCAGCTTGAAGCCGCCGCCGAACAGGTCGCCGGAGAATTCCCGGGCGACTGGGAAATAGACCGCGACCTCGTGCCAGGGGGTGGTGGCGTAGCCGATCTCGGTGGTCAGCAGCAGACCGTTGCGCGGGGCCCCCTGCCCGTCGCGGATGCCGTGCCGGCCAGCATTGAGGTGGAGGTTGAGGTCGACGCCACCCGGCTCGGCGATGCGGCCGTCGAAAATCTGGAACTCGTCGAAGACGGCGGCGCGGACGCTGCCGGTCAGCAGGGCTAGGACGAGGGCGGTGGCGGCGAGGCGCATGCGGAGGGTCCCGGCGTTGCCGGGCCGCAACGCAGCGCCGCCGGTACGGTTCGGCGGCGGGGCGCCGGGGATTGCCCGGCGGTCGCGTTGCAGCCGGGCATCGCCGCGGTCAGCCGCGCGCCGGCGCGATCACGGTCCAGGTGGTCGTGATATGGGTGGCGATCTCGTCCGAGCCCTCGGCGCGAAGAATGATCTCGCCGAAGACCTGGCGGCGGCCCCGCTTCACCAGCCGGGCCTCGGCCAGCACGGCGCCGCTGCCGGCGGGGCGGAGGAAATTGACCGTCATGGTGCTGGTGACGCTGTCGTCGCGCCCCTCGGTGGTGGACAGCAGCGCCGCCCACATCGCCACGTCGGCCAACCCCATCAGGGCGGGGCCCGAGACGGTGTTGCCGGGCCGCAGCAGCACCGGCCTGGCCGGCAGGCGGACCAATGCGGTGCCGGATTCGGCCGCCAGCACCTCGATCTCCCACGCGGCGGCGAGCGGCACGCCGCGCCGCATGATGGCCTGGATCTCGGCCGTGGTCGGTGTCGTCATCAGTGTCCTTCGACCACGCGGCCGATGCAGGGATTGCCGCCGACCCAGTAGCAGAGCTCGGCCGGGCGGGCGATCCGGTACAGCGCCAGGTCGCAGCGCCGGCCGGGCGCCAGCCGGCCACGATCCGCCAGGCCCAGCGCCGCCGCGGCGTTCACCGTCACGCCGCGGAGCGATTCGGCGACGGTCAGGCGGAACAGGGTGCAGGCCATGTTCAGCATCAGCAGCAGGGAAAGCGCGGGAGAGGAACCGGGGTTGAAGTCGGTGCCGACCGCCATCCGGACGCCGGCGGCGCGCATGGCGGCGATGTCGGGCCGCGCGGTCTCCCGCAGGAAGTAGCAGGCGCCGGGCAGCAGCACGGCGACGGTGCCGGCCGCGCCCATGGCGGCCAAGCCGGCGGCATTGGCGCGCTCCAGGTGGTCGACCGAGAGCACGCCGTGCCGGGCGCCGAGCATGGCGCTGCCGGCATCGGCATGCTGGTCGCCATGCAGCTTCGCGGGCAAGCCATGGCGGCGGGCGGCGTCGAGCACCCAGCCGGCTTCCTCGTCGTTGAATGCCAGGGTGTCGTGGAAGACGTCCACCGCATCCGCCAGGCCGATGGCGGCGGGCACCGTCTCCGCCGCCACCAGCCGGGCGTAGTCGGCGCGGCGGCCGGCGAATTCCGGCGGCACCGCATGCGCGGCGAGCAAGGTGGTGACGACCGAGAGCGGCAGCTCGGCGCCGAGCCGGCGGGCGACGCGGAGCTGGCGCAGCTCGGCCGCGGTGTCGAGCCCGTAGCCCGACTTCACCTCCAGCGTGGTGACGCCTTCCGCCATCAGGGTGCGGGCGCGCGGCAGGGCGGCGGCGAGCAGGGCGTCCTCGCTCGCGGCGCGGGTGGCCCGGACGGTGGACAGGATGCCGCCGCCCGCCTTGAGGATCGCGGCATAGTCCTCGCCGGCCAGGCGCCGCTCGAACTCGTCGGCGCGATCGCCGCCGAAGACCAGGTGGGTGTGGCAGTCGATCAGCCCGGGAAGAATCCAGGCACCGGCGCAATCCACCGTCTCCCGCGCCGGGCCGGGCAGCGCGGCGCGGGGGCCGACCCAGGCGATGCGGCCGGCGGTCGCGGCGACGGCGCCATCCTCGACGATGCCGAGCCCCTCGCCCTGCATGGTGGCGAGGTTGGCGTTGAGCCAGACGCGGTCGAACATCAGGCGACATCCACCAGGCCGGCGAAGCGGCCGTGCTCGACCAGCGCCTTCACCGCGGCGATGTCGGGCGCCATGACGCGGTCGGTGTCCCAGGGACCGGCGACGCCGCGCACCAGCCCGTGCGCCTGCTCGATGGCCGTGGAGGATTGCAGGGGTCGGTGGAATTCGAGGCCCTGGGCGGCGGCCAGCAATTCGATCGCCAGGATCGCCGCCAGGTTGTCCGCCATGTCGTGCAGCCGCAGCGCGGCGCCGGTGGCCATGCTGACATGGTCCTCCTGGTTGGCGCTGGTCGGCAGGCTGTCCACGCTGCGCGGCGTCGCCAGGGCGCGGTTCTCGGCCACCAGGGCGGCGGCGGTGACCTGGGCCAGCATGAAGCCGGAATTCAGCCCGCCGTCGCGCACCAGGAAGGCCGGCAGGCCGGACAGCGCCGGGTCGACCAGCAGGGCGATGCGGCGTTCGCTGATGGCGCCGAGTTCGGCCAGTGCCAGGGCCAGCGCGTCGGCGGCGAAGGCGACCGGCTCGGCGTGGAAATTGCCGCCCGAGAGGATATCGCCGTCGATCACCAGCGGATTGTCGGTGACGGCATTGGCCTCGCGTTCCAGCACCTGGGCGGCATGCGCCATCAGGTCGAGGCAGGCGCCGGCGACCTGCGGCTGGCAGCGCAGGGAATAGGGATCCTGCACCCGCGGGTCGCCGAACCGGTGGCTGTCGCGGATGTCGCTGCCGGCGAGCAGGCCGCGCAGGGCCGCGGCGGCGCGGATCTGGCCGGGCTGGCCGCGCAGCGCGTGGATGCGGGCATCGAAGGGGGTGTCGCTGCCGCGGGCGGCATCGACGCTCATCGCCCCGGCGAGGAGGGCGGTGCGCAGCAGGTCCTCCGCGCCGAACAGCGCGGCCAGGGCGAGCGCGGTGCTGACCTGGGTGCCGTTCAGCAGCGCCAGCCCCTCCTTCGGGCCGAGCACCAGCGGCACGATGCCGGCGCGCTCCAGCGCCCCGGCGCCGGGCATCACGTCCTCCCCGATGAAGGCCTCGCCCTCCCCGATCAGCACCAGCGAGAGATGCGCCAGCGGCGCCAGGTCGCCCGAGGCGCCGACCGAGCCGCGCGCCGGGATGGCAGGTGTCGCCCCGGCCTCGAGCAGCGCCAGCAGCGCCTCGATCACCACGGGCCGCACGCCGGAAGCGCCGCGCGCCAGCGACAGCGCCTTCAGGGCCAGCACCAGCCGGACCACGGGGCCCGGCAGCAGCGGCCCGGTGCCGGCGGCATGGCTGCGGACCAGGTTGAGCTGGAGCTGCGCCAGCCGGGCATCCGGGATGCGGGTGCTGGCCAGCTTGCCGAAGCCGGTGTTGACGCCATAGAGCGCCTCGCCGCCCGCCATCCGCGCGGCGAGCGCCGCGGCCGAGGCCTCGACCGGCGCACGCCAGTCCCCGGGCAAGGCCAGCGGCGCGCCTTCCATGACGGCGCGCAGCGCGGAGAGGCCGGCGCTGCCGGGGGTGATCATGCCTTCAACATGGGCAAGTCGAGCCCATGCTCCCGCGCGCAGTCGATCGCCGTCCCATACCCCGCATCGGCGTGGCGCATGACGCCGGTCGCCGGATCGTTCCACAATACCCGCTTGAGGCGGCGTGCCGCGTCCTCGGTCCCATCGGCGACGATGACCATGCCGGCATGCTGGCTGAACCCCATACCGACCCCGCCGCCATGGTGCAGCGAGACCCAGGTGGCGCCCGAGGCCGTGTTCAGCAGCGCATTCAGCAGCGGCCAGTCGGAGACGGCATCCGAGCCGTCGCGCATCGCTTCCGTCTCCCGGTTCGGCGAGGCGACGCTGCCGGAATCCAGGTGGTCGCGGCCGATGACGATGGGGCCGATCTCGCCCTGCGCCACCATCTCGTTGAAGGCGAGGCCGAGCCTGTCGCGCACCCCGAGCCCGACCCAGCAGATCCGCGCCGGCAATCCCTGGAAGGCGATCCGCGCCCGGGCCATGTCGAGCCAGCGGTGCAGGTGGGCGTCATCGGGGATCAGCTCCCGCACGCGGGCATCGGTGCGGTAGATGTCCTCCGGGTCGCCGGACAGCGCCGCCCAGCGGAAGGGGCCGACGCCGCGGCAAAACAGCGGGCGGATATAGGCCGGGACGAAGCCGGGGAAGCCGAAGGCATCGGCCAGCCCTGCCTCCTTGGCCATCTGCCGGATGTTGTTGCCGTAATCGAGCACCTTCGCGCCGCGGTCCTGGAAATCCAGCATCGCCTGGACCTGCGCCACCATGCTGCGCTTCGCCGCGGCGGCGACCGCGGCCGGGTCGCTCTCCCGCTTCGCCGCCCATTCGGACAGCGTCCAGCCGGCGGGCAGGTAGCCGTTGGCCGGGTCATGCGCGCTGGTCTGGTCGGTGACGATGTCGGGGACGACGCCGCGGCGGATGAGCTCGGGGAAGACCTCCGCCGCATTGCCCAGCAGGCCGACGCTGATGGCGCGCCTCTCGGCACAGGCTGCGCGGATCATGCCAAGGGCGGTGTCGAGGTCGTCGGTCTTGTGGTCGAGGTAGCGCGTCTCCAGCCGCTTCTCGATGCTGGACGGCTGGCATTCCACCGCCAGCACGCAGGCGCCGGCGAAGACCCCGGCCAGCGGCTGCGCCCCGCCCATGCCGCCCAGCCCGCCGGTCAGGATCCAGCGCCCCGCCAGGTCGCCGCCGAAATGCTGCCGCCCGCACTCGGCGAAGGTCTCGTAGGTGCCCTGCACGATCCCCTGGGAGCCGATGTAGATCCAGGACCCCGCGGTCATCTGGCCGTACATCATCAACCCCTTCCGATCGAGCTCGGAGAAATGCTCCCAGCTCGCCCAGCGCGGCACCAGGTTGGAATTGGCGATCAGCACCCGCGGCGCGTCCGGGTGGGTCTCGAAGACGCCGACCGGCTTGCCGGACTGCACCAGCAGGGTCTGGGTCTCCTCCAGCCGCCGCAGCGTCGCGACGATGGTCTCGTAGCTGGCCCAGTCGCGGGCGGCGCGGCCGATGCCGCCATAGACCACCAATTCGCCTGGCTTCTCCGCCACCTCGTCGTCGAGGTTGTTCATCAGCATCCGGAGCGGCGCCTCCGTCGTCCAATGCCGGGCGGACTTCTCCAGGCCCCGGGGGGCGCGGATGGCGGGCGCGTTGCGGAAACGGTCGGTCATGCCGGCAGGATAGCCACGGCGCGGCCCCGGAGTCAGTCAGCTTCCACGGCGCCAGTCGCGCAGGACCAGCCAGCAGCCCATCGCCCAGGCGGCGCCGAGGCACCAGCCGGCCAGCACGTCGGTCGGCCAGTGCACGCCGAGCCAGACCCGGCTGGCCCCCACCAGCAGGGTCAAGGCCACCGCCGCGCCGAGGACATAGGCCCGGTGCCGCCGCAGCCGCACGCCGCTGGCCAGCAGCGCGCCCAGCGTCAGGAAGCCGATCGCCGAGAGCATGGCATGGCCGGAGGGGAAGGAGGCGGTCTGCACCTCCATCAACCGCGCCACCAGCGCCGGGCGTGGCCTATCGAACCCCTGCTTGAGGGCGCTGTTCAGCAGCAGCCCACCCGGCAACGACACCAGCAGCAGCAGCGCCGCCCGCCAGCGCCGGTCCAGCAGCAGGTAGCCCAGCGCCAGCAGCCCGAGCAGCGCCAGGACGGGGATGCTGCCCAGCGCCGTGATCTCCCGCGCCGAAAGCGACAGCCAGGCCGGCCCGATCGGCTGGTCCGGCGCGTCGGGCCGGCGCAGCGCGAGCAACACCGCCTCGTCGAAGCGGTGGCTGCCGCCCTGCACCAGCTGCATCACCGCGGCGAAGCCGAGCAGCCCGGCGGCGACCACCGCGAGCGCGGCCAGCGCCGCGCCCTGCCCGAGGGCAAAGCGGCCGATCCGCTGCAACAACCTCGATAGCGGCGCCGCGACCTCGTCCATCTCGTTGCAACCCGCGGCAGGCTCGGCGGTTGCAACGCCGCAACAGGCCGGAGCCGGGACCATCGCACCAGACACCCCGCCCGCCGGGCGCGCCCTGCTGATCGTCAACCGGAAGGCCCGCAGCGGCGCCGAGCAGGCCGAGGCCGCCGCCGCGGCGCTGCGCGGCGCAGGCCTCGACGCGCATCCCTTCGATCCGCCGGACGGCATGTCCTGCGCCGACTCCGTCACCACCGGGCTGGCCGCCGGCGGCTTCGACCGGGTGGTGATCGGCGGCGGCGACGGGACGCTGAACGCCGCCATCCCCGGCCTGCTGAAGGCCGGGCTGCCCTTCGGCATCCTGCCGCTCGGCACCGCCAACGACCTGGCCCGCAGCCTCGGCATCCCGTTCGAGCTGGACGCGGCGGCCCAGGTCATCGCCACCGCGGCGCCGCGGCCGGTCGATCTCGGCGAGGTCAACGGGCATTGCTACTTCAACGTCGCCAGCATCGGCTTCAGCGCCGAACTCGCATCCGAGCTGAAGGCGGAAGCCAAGAAGCGCTGGGGCAAGCTGGGCTACGGCGTGGCCGCGCTTGGCCTGCTGCGGCGGGCGCGGCCCTTCACCGTGACGCTGGTGCATGACGGCCGGGTGGAGCGGGTCAGGACCATCCAGGTCTCGGTCGGCAACGGCCGCCACTACGGCGGCGGGATGACGGTGTCGGAGGACGCCCGGCCCGATGACGGCCTGCTGGATGTCTACAGCCTGGAGGTCACCCATTGGTGGCGGCTGGTGGCGCTGCTGCCTTGGCTGCGCCGCGGCACCCATGGCAGCTGGCGGGACGTCCGCGCCTTCCGCACCACCGAGCTGGAGTTGCGCACCCGCAAGCCGCGGCCGGTGAACACCGATGGCGAGCTGACCACGCATACGCCGGCGGCGTTCCGGCTGCGCCCGGCGGCGCTGCGGGTCTTCGCGCCAGCGGAGGGGGAAGAGTAAGGCAAAACCGGGGAGGAAGTATCCTCCCGTTGGACGCATGCGTCCAACCCTCCTCCATTTCTGGGAGTCTAGCGCTCGCCGCGCGGCAGGTGCCAAGCCCAGAAAAAGGAACGGTGGGGTTTGGGGAGGGAATACTTTTCCCTCCCCAAGCTTTCCTGCCCGCCACGCCGCGGGCATCCTCTCGCCATGCCGCAGTTTCACGCCCGCGCCGCGCTCCTCCCCACTGGCTGGGCCGCCGACGTCCTGATCGAGGCCGATGCCGCCGGGACCATCGCCGCCGTCACCCCGGGCGCCGCGCCGGGCGCCGCCGACCGCCTGCGCGGCGCGGTCGTCCCCGGCGTGCCCAACCTCCATTCCCACGCCTTCCAGCGCGCCATGGCCGGCGGGGCGGAACGCCGCAGCCCGGCCGGGCAGGACAGCTTCTGGTCCTGGCGCGACACCATGTACCGCTTCGTCGGCCGGCTGACGCCAGAGGATGCCGAGGCGGTGGCGGCGCAGCTCCAGGTCGAGCTGCTGGAATGGGGGTTCACCGGCCTCGCCGAGTTCCACTATTTGCACCACCAGCCGGATGGCACGCCCTACGACAGCATCGCCGAGATGGCGCTGCGGCACCTGGCGGCGGCGCGGCGGACCGGTATCGGGCTCACCTTGCTGCCCAGCCTCTACCGCCATGGCGGCATCTTCGGCCGCGATCCGGTGCCGGGGCAAAGGCGCTTCCTCAACGACCTCGACCCTTTCCTGCGCATCGTGGACGAGTGCCGCGCGGCAACCGCGGGCGACCCGCAATGCGCGGTCGGCATGGCGCCGCACAGCCTGCGCGCGGTGACCCCGGCGATGCTGGACGCCCTGCCCGCCCTGCCCGGCCCGATCCACATCCACGCGGCGGAACAGGGCAAGGAGGTGACGGAATGCCTCGCCGCCACCGGCGCCCGGCCGGTGCGCTGGCTGCTGGACCACGCGCCGGTGGATGCGCGCTGGTGCCTGATCCATGCGACCCACATGGATGCCGGGGAGATCGCCGGGCTGGCCGCCAGCGGCGCGGTCGCCGGGCTCTGCCCCTCGACCGAGGCCTCGCTCGGCGACGGCACCTTCCCGCTGCGGGACTACCTGGACGCCGGCGGGCGCCTCGGCATCGGCACCGACAGCCATGTTGGCGTCTCGGCGCGCGACGAGCTGCGGCAGCTGGAGACCAGCCAGCGCCTGGCGCTGCACGAGCGCGCCGTGGCGACGACCGAGGCCGCGCCGCATCCCGGAAGGCGGCTGCTGGATGCGGCGCTGGCCGGCGGCGCCCAGGCCAGCGGCCGGCCGCTGGGCGGGATCGCGCCCGGGTTGCGCTGCGACCTGGTGGAATTGGACGCCGACCACCCCTCGCTGGTCGGCCGCACCGGAGATAGCCTGCTGGATGCCTGGGTGTTTTCCGGCCAGGCCAATCCCATCCGCACCGTCGTCGCCGGGGCGAAGCGGGTGGTCGAGGGCGGGCGCCATGTCGCGCGGCTGGAGATCGGCGAATCCTTCGCCGGCACAATGCGGAGATTGCTGGCATGACCGAAGGCCCGCTGCACGGGAAGATCGCCTACGTCACCGGGGGCAGCCGCGGCATCGGCCGCGCCATCGCGCTGGCCTTCGCCGAGGCCGGGGCCGACGTGGCGATCTGCCACCTGGGCGACGGCCCCCAGGCCACCACGCTGGTCCAGGCCGTCACCGCGCGCGGCCGGCGCGGCTTCCAGATGGAGGCCGACGTCGCCGCCCCGGCCGCGACGCGGGCCTTCGCCGCCGCCGCGGAAGCCGCGCTCGGCCCCTGCGACATCCTGGTGAACAATGCCGGCATCAACCTGCGCGGGGCCTTCGAGACGATCACCGAGGAGACCTACGACCGGGTCGTCGATGTCCATGTGAAGGGAATGTTCTTCATGGCCCAGGCGGTCTACCCGGGCATGGTGGCGCGCGGCGCCGGGCGGATCATCAACATCGCCTCGCAGCTCGCCTTCAAGGGCGGGCCGAACATCGTGCCCTATTGCACCGCCAAGGCGGCGATCGTCGGCTTCACCCGCAGCCTGGCCTGGGAGGCGACGGCGATGGGCGTGCTGGTCAACGCCATCGCGCCCGGGCCGATCGAGACCGACCTGACGCGGGCGCGCGGGCCGGAATGGAAGGCCAGTATGGAGGCGACGATCCTCGCCGGGCGGCTGGGGCGGCCGGAGGAGATCGCGGCGACGGCGTTGCTGCTGGCCGGACCCGGCGGGGCGTACTACGTCGGCGCGACCCTGTCGCCCAACGGCGGCGACGTGATGCACTGACCTTGCCCCCACGGCAGGCGGCTGCTCGCCGTCCACGCCAAGCCCCGGGTGGCCGCGCTTCGGGCGGATAGCCGGTCTCGGCCGGATACCGGCATGGGCCGGGTCGTCCACGCCTCTGGGCGTGCCGCCGGCGCCGATGCGGGCGGTCGCGCAGGCCCGGTGCGCCGCCGATTCGATCCCTCGCGCCGACAGAAATCGATGGGCTCCAGACAGGATCCGTCTCGGTTGTATGCCAGCGGCCCAGTATCGACCGCGCATTGTCGTCACCCTCCGGCGATGTGCCCAACGCCATCACGATCGTTCAACATACGATGCTGGTTTGAACTGAATCAAAGTCGGTCGTGGCCCGCTGTCCTGACGGTCTCCTCCCAGAAGGAGGCGCGAGATGTACGGCATGGAAACGTCCCGGCAGCGGGTGATTCCGATCGGCCTGTTGGTCCTGATCCCGGTTCTCGCCAATCTGTTTCCTCTGGTGACGGACTGGTCGGCCGACCCGCGCTACTATGTCTCCGGGCTCTCGGTCGGGCCGCAGGACAGCCTGCTGCCCGGGCTGCCCGGCTGGCTCGATCCGCATGCCGGCCTGACCATGCAGTCGCTCGGCGGGCTCGCTGCCCGGAACTGGCTGAGCGGCGTCATTCCCTGGTGGAACCCCTATTCCGGCCTCGGCCTGCCCCTGGTGGCCGAAATGCAGCCGGCCGCCTTCTTCCTGCCCTTCGTGCTGCTGCTCAGCCTGGAAGATGGCCTCATCCTGCAAAAGATGGCGCTGCAGGTCCTGGCGGGGCTGGCGACCTATGCGCTGCTCCGCCGGCTCGGCCTGACCCGCGCCGCCGCCTTGCTGGGCGGGATCTGCTACCAGGTGAACGGCACCTTCGCCTGGTTCGCCGATGCTCCGATCACGCCCATCGCCTTCCTACCGCTGTTCCTCCTCGGTCTCGAGCACGCGCTGCACGCTGCGCGCACCGGCCGTGCCGGCGGCTGGGCGGCGATCGGGGCGGCGATCGGCTACTCGCTCTATGCCGGCTTCCCGGAAACCGCCTATCTGAACGGCCTGCTTGCGCTGGCCTGGGCCACCGTCCGCTGGGCGACCGAGGCGGCCGGCGTGCGGCTCGCCTTCCTGCGCAAGGTGGCCGCCGGTGGGGTTTCCGGTCTGCTGGTCGCCGCCCCTTTGCTGCTGCCCTTCGCGCAGTTCATGGCGGTGGCGGACGAGTCCGCCCGCCTCGATTTCAACCGCATTGGCCTGCTCCGCCCCGGCCTAGCAGCCTACCTGCTGCCATACATTTTCGGCCCGGTTGCGCATTTCCAGAACATCGATCCGACCGGCCTGCTGATCTATATCGGCGGCATGCTGGGCGGCTATGTCGGGGTGCCGCTGGCCTTCCTCGTGCTCGTCGGACTGCTGGCGCCGCGGCGGGAACGCGCGCTGCGCCTGCTGCTTGCCGGCTGGATCGCGGTCCACCTTGCCCGAACCGCGATGGTGCCGGGAATTACCCAGCTGGTCGGCAGCATCCCCTTGATGGATGTGACGGCGGTCTTCCGGTATTCGCCGCCATCCTGGGAAATGGCCGCGATCATCCTCGCCGCCTTCGCCCTGGATGCCTGGCAGCGCCAGGGACGCCTCGGCTGGCAGGCGATCGGCCTGCCCCTTCTGGCTGTCCTGCTGGCCCTTGGGCTTGCCCTGGCAGCCGCCTCGGGCATCGTCGCCGCGCTGTGGCGGGTGTCCCTCGCCTACCGTCCCTGGCCGCTCCTGTCGCTCGGCTGGGCGGCGTTGACGCTGGCCTCGCTGGTCTGGCTGCTGCGGCTTGGCCCGGCGCGGGGCCTGCGGCCGCTGGCGGCCCTGCTCGTCCTGGATGCGATGGTGATGTTCGGCCTGCCCTTGCTCGCCGGCACGCGGAACCATGCGCTCGATACGGGTGCGGTGGCGTTCCTGCAGCGCAATCTCGGCCTCCAGCGTTTCTACACGCTTGCGCCGCTCGCGCCGAACTATGGTGCCCATTATGGGGTCGCATCGATCAACCACAGCTACCAGCCGATCCCGCGATCCTGGGTTGCGCATGTGAAAGACAAGCTCGATCCCGCGATCCATCCGGCGATCTTTGCCGGGAACACGCCGGCGTTCGACGCCGATGGGCAGACCAGGCTGGAAGCCTTCCAGCGACGCCAAGCCGCCTATGCGGCCGACGGCGTGCGCTACGTACTGGCCTTTTCGGGCCAGAATCCGCTGGCCGAACAGCAGCCGGCATTGCGCTTCGGCGGAGCCCGGCCCGCCGACGCCCTGCCGATTCCGCTCGGCGGGGTGCTGGACGGCACGCTGCCTTCCACGCTGCCGAATGCGGGTGATCTGGTAGCGGTCGACGTCGTGGTCGGCACCTTCCACGGTGCGGCGGATGGCGACCTTGTCCTGCGGCTCTGTGCCGCCGCCGATTGCGTCGAAGGGCGCCGGCGGCTGGCGGAGCTCGCGGACAACCTGCCCGCCCGCATCCCGCTCGAACGGCCGCTGAGCGTCGCGGTCGATCAGGCGCTGCGCATCGCCTTGTTCCAGGACGGCGCCACCCGGCCCGCCGCCATCTGGGTGTGGCGCCCACCGGTCACCGGGCTTCCCGGCGCCGGCCAGCGCGGCTGGCTGGGCGATCCGGCGGCAGGGCTGCTGCCGACGCTCTCGCTCGCCTATGCCACCACCGCCGGGCCGGCGCCGGCACCAGTCTATCGAGGCCCCGTCGTCGACATCTTCGAATTGCCCGATGCCGCGCCGTATTTCGAAGTTGTCGGCGGTCCCTGCCGGCTGCGCATCACCTCGCGTGAGATGCTGACGGCCGACTGCGATGCGCCGGCGCGGCTGATACGGCGGGAATTCGCCTATGACGGATGGAGTGCCTCGGTGAACGGCCAGCCCCGCGCGGTCCGGCCGGTGGATGGCCTGTTCCAGTCCATCGACCTGCCGGCCGGCGGGAGCGAGGTGCGCTTCGCCTTCGCGCCGCCGCATATCCGCTGGACCCTCCTGCCCTTCATCCTCGGCTTGGCCGGATGTGCCGCCGGTCGCACGCGGGATCGGGCCCTTCGCCCGACCGGGCGGGTCGAACCGCCAGCCGAAGGGCGCCGCCCCGCGGCACCGGCGCCGTCGTTCTGACCCGTGGCCGTCGGCGCGTCCCTGGCCGGCGGCGCAACGGCCTGCCATACTGCATGCCAGGGAAGAACGCCGCCCTCCACGGCCCATCGAAATCTCGGAGGAGCGGTATGCACCGCCTCGTTGCCCTTGCGCTGGCGGCCGTCCTGGCAGCCGCGATGCCTGCCCGTGCCCAGACCAAATGGGTCATGGCCACGCCCTACCCGGACGCCAATTTCCACACCCAGACCATCAAGTTCTTCCTGGCCGAGGTGGAGAAGGCGGCCCCCGGCAAGCTGGCGGTGCAGTTGCATCCCAATGCCTCCCTGCTGCCGCTGCTGCAGATCAAGCGCGCGGTGCAGACCGGCCAGGTGCAGATGGGCGAGATCCTGCTCGGCGCCTATGGCAACGAGGACCCGGTCTTCGAGGTCGACTTCATCCCCTTCCTCGCCGCCACCTACGGCCAGGCCCGCGCCCTGCACGCGGCGACCGAGGCCGCGCTGCGCACCCGCTTCGAGAAGCAGGGCGTCACGCCGCTGTACTACGTGCCCTGGCCGAGCCAGGCGCTCTACGGCAAGTCCGAGATCCGCAGCCTCGAGGACCTCAAGGGCGCCCGCTTCCGCGCGCAGACACCGATCATCGCCCGCATGGCGGAGCTGATCGGCGCGACCCCGGTGATGGTGCAGGCGGCCGACGTGCCGCAGGCCTTCGCCACCGGAATCGTCAACGCGCTGCTGACCAGCGCGCAGACCGGCGCCGACAGCGCCGCCTGGGATTTCTCGAGATATGTCTACGACATCGGCTTCACCCTGACCCGCAACGCGGTGCTGGTGAACACCCGCGCCTTCATGGCGCTGGACGAGCCGACCCGGGCGGCCATGCGCGACGCCGCGGCAAGGGCGATGGAGCACGGCTGGGCCGCGGCCAAGGCGTCCGAGGAGGTGCAGATGGCCAGGCTCAAGGCGCATGGCATGCAGGCGCCGGAGCCGAGCCCCGAGCTGATGGCGCAGCTCCGCGCGGTGGGGGCGAAGCAGGAGGAGGAATGGGCGACCAAGGCCGGCCCGGACGGCCGCGCCCTGCTGGAACGCTACCGCAGCCTGCGGCAATAGGCGGACATCCGGGGAGGGCGTCGCCACCCTCCCCGTCTCATCCTACCGCTTCTTCGCCGGGGCGCGGCGGGCCGGCGCGGCGGCCGGCGGCGGCGCGGGCGGCGCCGGCGGCGGGGTGTACTGCACCGTCACCATCACCCGCAGCGCCGGGTTGCCCGGCAGCATCCGCACGGTGAAGCGGTCCTCGCCGCCGAAGCCGGCGTCCGGGGTATAGCTGATCCGCGACACGTCACCGACCTTGTGCACATGCACCCGGCCATGCTCCGGCCGGCCGACCAGCAGCCCGGCGTTGTACGGCTTCGGACCCGACTGGGCGACGTTGATGCCGCACCAGCCGCCGTCGTTCTTCATCACCATGGTCGCCTCGGCCTGCTGGCCGGCGGAGAGCTCGACCTTCGGCGGCACGGTGCAGACCGAGGAGGCGCCCTGGGTATCGACGTAGAAGACGCGGGCGCCGGAAGCGGTGATGCGCGGCTGCTCGGCGCAGCCGGCGAGCAGCGCCATCGCCGCGGCGAGGGCCAGGCCGCTTTTCGCGGTGACGGACATCAGCGGGCGCTCCGGCGGGCGGCGGCAGGGGCGGCGGCGGCGCCGCCCGGGCAGGCGGTGACGCCGGAGGACAGCAGGTCCTTGGTCGCGGCATAGGCCGGCAGGTCGGTCACGCCCTGCAGCGACATCACCTCGTCGAACAGGCCGTTGTTGCGCGCGCAATAGTCGCTGCCGAGCTGGCGGGCGGCATTCGAGCGGGCATTGGCCAGCTCGGTGATGAAGATGTCCTGCTGGCGCTGGCCGCTCTTGCCGTGGCTGCGGCTGAAATACTGGCCGATGCCGCGGTTGGTCACCACCAGCGCCTGCTGGTAGCGGCGGACGAAGTCGTTGTAGCGATCCTCGGAGACGCCCTTGCAGGTGGTGGCGACGACCATCAGCTCGGTCTTCAGCGCCTCGACCTCGAAGATCGCCTGGTCGGTCTCGTTGGCGCAACGCGCCAGGGCATGGGCGGGCTGGCCGATCAGCATGGCGGCGGCAAGCAGCACCGCGATGCCGCGCTTGCGGCCCCCGGCCCGGTGGCCCATCGCCCGCTCCGACGGCGGGAAATTCCTTGTCATCCGTGTTGTCCTTCCTGGCAGCGGCAGGACGCCCTGGCCGTCTCCGATCCGGCCCGGTGCGTTGCGGCACCGTGGTCCAGGCCGCCCTTTCAGCACATCGGCGCGGCGGTAGCGATAGGCTGGCGACACGCCGTTGCCGCCAGGCTTCGCGGTGGCCGGAGAGCAACAGCTTGTCGCCGGTGGCTGAGTCGTGGAATCAAGGCGCTGCAGGCGCTTGGCGGCGCCGGCTAGGGGCCGTCCCGTGATCAAAACATCTTTGTCATTGGCGCCGGCCGGGTGCAGTCGTGGCCGGATCGACCCCCTGGTGGCGCGTCGCCTGGCGCTGCTGGCCCCGCTCGCCCTGCCCCTGCTGGCCCTGGCCGGCTGCGGCACTGCCCGCATGCCGCAGCCGGCCGGTGCCGGCGGCCTGTCCTGCGTGCCCTATGCGCGGTCGCGGTCGGGGATCGCGCTGCGCGGCGATGCCTGGCAATGGTGGGAGGCCGCCGAGGGCCGCTATGCCCGCGGCCGGGCGCCGCGGACCGGCAGCGTGCTGGTGCTGATGCGCACCTCCCGCCTGCCGCAGGGCCATGTGGCGGTGGTGACGCGGGTGGTCTCGGCGCGGGAGGTCCGGGTGGACCACGCCAACTGGGCCTCCGGCGCCGCCAAGGGGCGGGAGGCGCGCGACCAGCCGGTGCAGGATGTCTCGCCGGGCAACGACTGGTCGCTGGTGCGGGTCTGGTTCCCCCGGGTGAGGGACTACGGCGCCAGCAACTGGCCGGCCTACGGCTTCGTCCATGCGACGACGGCCTGACATTGAAATGGCCGGGCGGACCCGGCCATTTCCTGGGGCGATAGCGCCCGCCGCTATTCCTTCAGGTTGACGGCCTGGCGCCCGCGCTGTCCGTCGCGCACGTCGAGGTCGATCTTCTCGCCCTGCTGGACATCCTGGCGCCCGGCGCGCTGCAGCACGGAGGAATGCAGGAACACGTCCTGGCCGCCGTCTTCCGGCGTGACGAAGCCGAAGCCGCGCACCTGGTCGAACCACTTCACCGTGCCGGTCACCGCATAGGTCGGGCCGCCGGCGTCGCGGTCGCCGAACTCGCGCCGCGGCGGACGGTCGCCGAAGCCGCCTTGGCGCGGCGCGCCGAAGCCGCCGCCACCGCCGAAGCCGCCCTGGCGCGGCGCACCGAAGCCGCCGCCACCGAAGCCGCCACCGCCAAAGTCGCGCCGCGGCGGCGGCCGGTCACCGAAGCCACCGCCTCCGAAGTCACGCCGCGGCGGCCGGTCGCCGAACCCGCCACCCGAGGCGCCGAAGGCCGGCCGGCGCGGCGCCATGCCGGCGGCGCCGCCCCCATCGCCGCGCCGCAACTCGGTGATCCGGGTCACGAGGCGTCGGCCCTGGCGATCCGTGCCGATTTCGCAGACGAGGGTATCGCCGGTGTCGGGAGGCTCGATCCCCGCTTCGGTCAGCGCCGAGGCATGGAAGAACACGTCCTGACCATCCGGGCCCAGCACGAAGCCGAAGCCCTTCCGGGCGTTGTACCACTTCACCTGGGCCTCGACGGGCCCGGTGCCGCCCTGCATGTCGTTGTCGGAAGGCACTTGCTTATTATTCCGTATCTAGTGTCGCGCACCCCGTCAGGAATGCGGGGCGCTGCCGAGCAGCATGACATCCCGCTGCCACCAATGCGAGGGGGAAATCAGCCGAATCGGGCCGGTGAATATGGCCGCGGATCGATCTCCGGCGGCCTTTCGCCCATCAGTTGCGCGACCAGCCGGGCGGTGCGCGGCGCCGCCACCAGCCCGACATGGCCATGGCCGAAGGCATGCAGGATGTCGGCGCTGCCGCGCGACCTTCCGATGCAAGGCAGCCCGTCCGGCATGCTGGGCCGGTGTCCCATCCAGAACGTCACGCGCGAAGCGGGCAGGTCGCGCGGCAGGGCGGGGAAGCTCCGCAGCAGGTGGTCGCGCAGGATCGCGGCGCGTTGCCAGTTCGGCGCGGCCTCGATCCCGGCGATCTCCACCTGCCCGGCGCAGCGCAGGCCACGATCGGTCCAGGTGATCGACATCTTGCCGTCGGAGGGCATCAGCGGGGTGCGCGGCCCGGTCCCCGGATCCTCGATCATCGCGTGGTAGCCACGCTCGGATTCCAGCGGCAGCCGGTCGCCCGCGGCGGCGGCCAGCGCCTTCGAATGCGCGCCGGCGCTGATCACCGCGCGGTCGGCGGCGATCTCGCCGGCCTCGGTCAGCACCGCGCGCAGCCGCCCGGCCTCGATGCGGAAGCCGGTGGCCCGCGCCGCGACGCGCTGCGCCCCCTCCGCCTCGGCCAAGGCGACCAGCGCCGCGACATAGGCGCCGGGATCGCGGCAGTGGCCGCCTTCCTCGACCAGCGCGGCGAAGCCGTAGCGCCGGTCGAGCGTCGGCTCGCGCTGGTGCAGTTCCTTCGCCGAGAGTTCCAGCCAGTCGATCCCGACCTGGCGGCGGATCCGCCAGGCCATCGCCTCGGCCTCGAACTCGGCGCGCGAGGGGTAGACATACATCAGCCCGCGCCGCTCGATCAGCGGAGCGACGCCGGCCGCCGCGGCCAGCGCCGCATGCGCCGCCGGCGCGTCGCGCAGCAGGGCACGCAAGGCGACGGCGGTGCGCGCCACCCGCGCCTCGGTCCAGCCGGAGGCGAGGTAGCGCGCCAGCCAGGGCAGCACGCGCGGCAGGTAGGACCAGCGGATCGCCAGCGGCCCGAGCGGGTCGGCCAGGAACCCCGGCACCTTGCGCCACAGCCCCGGGGTCGCCGGCGGGATCACCGACATCGGGCTGAGCCAGCAGCCGTTGCCGTAGCTCGCCGCCTGCTCGCCGCCCGGCGCGCCGGGCTCGAGGATGGTGACCGCGTGGCCGTCGCGCAGCAGGGCGAGCGCGGTGCAGGCGCCGACGATGCCGGCGCCGATGACGACGGCATGCATGGGGTGGCGCGGCCGCTTCACGCCCTCGCTGTCGCTCGGCCGATCGGACGCGGTCACGACGACTGCACCGTCTCGCCGGCCAGCGCCTGGTCGAGGAAGAACAGCCGGTCCTGCCCCCAGAGCCACAGGTCGCCGAAGAAGAAGGTCGGGCTGCCGAAGACGCCGCGCGCTACCGCCGCGGCGTTGTTCGCCGCCCATTCGGCATGGACGTCCGGGCCTTCCTCGGCCGCCACCAGCGCCGCGCCGTCCATCCCCAGCGCATCGCCGATCGCCGCCCGCACCCCGGCCAAAGCGATGTCGCGCTGCTCGACCCAGAGCGCGGTGAGGATGGCCTGCGACAGCGCCTGCGCGTCGAGCCCCCGCGCCTGCGCCGCCATCACCATCCGCCCGGCCGGGCGCTGGTCGGCCGGCGGGTAGTGCCGCGGCTTCGGGACCAGCGGCATGTCCAGGTGCCGCGACCAGCGGTCGAGCTCCAGCGCGTGATACTCCTGCCGCGGCTGCGGCCTGGTGCGCAGCGGGATGCCGCCGGTCTGCGGCACCACCGCCTGGAAGTCGTAGGGCCGCAGCAGCACCCGGGCGCCATGCCGCGCGGCGATGGCGCGCAGCCGCGGCCCGGCGAGATACATCCAGGGCGAGGACAGGGTGTAGAAACACTCGACCAGGCGATCGGTCATGCGGCACGTCCTTGGCGGTGCCGCGAGCATAGGCGCTCGTCATCCCCCGGCAACCGGACCGACGCCGAAGCGTCACGCGGCTTCGGTACACGCGACCTGCCGAACCCAGGAGACGCGCATGTCCAATGTCCACATCCCCGGGCGCATCCGCCGCCGCACGGCGCTGCTCGGCGCCGCAGCCCTTGCCGGCAGCAGCCGCCTCGCCTTCGGCCAGGGCAGCGCGCCGGCCGTCATCGCCGCCGAATCGGCGCGGCCGAAGGCCGACTGGGGCGCCGCGACCGGCGACGTCACCGCCGACCGCGCCCTGGTCTGGAGCCGGGCCGACCGCACCGCCCGCCTGCTGGTCGAATGGTCGACCGACGAGGGCATGAGGAACCCGACGCGGCTGCGCGGCCCCTGGGCGACCGAGGCAACCGACTTCACCGCGCGCCTCGACCTCACCGGCCTGCCGGCCGATGCCGAGATCTTCTACCGCGCCAGCTTCGCCGGCCCCGATGCGGGCGCACCGCTCTCAGCCCCGGTGCAGGGCCGCTTCCGCACCGCGCCGGGCAGCCGGCGCGACGTGCGCTTCCTCTGGTCGGGCGACACCGCCGGCCAGGGCTGGGGCATCAACGAGGCCTGGGGCGGCATGCGCTGCTACGAGACCATGCGGCGGACCGGCGCCGACTTCTTCATCCATTGCGGCGACACGATCTATGCCGACGGCCCGATCCAGCCGGAGGTGACGCTGCCGGACGGCACGATCTGGAAGAACCTGGTGACGCCCGAGGTCACCAAGGTGGCCGAGACGCTCGGCGAATTCCGCGGCCGGCACCGCTACAACCTGATGGACCGGAATGTCCGCGCCTTCCATGCCGAGGTGCCGCAGCTCTGGATGTGGGACGACCACGAGGTCACCAACAACTGGTCGGACAGCAAGCTGCTCGACCAGCGCTATGCCGAGACGCGCGTCGGCCAGCTGCAGGCGATGGCGACCCGCGCCTTCCTCGACTACGCGCCGATCCGCGCCCCGGGCGCCGACGAGGCCGAGCGGATCTACCGCAAGCTGGCCTACGGCCCGCACCTCGATGTCTTCGCCCTCGACATGCGCAGCTACCGCGGGCCGAACACGCATAACCGGCAGGAGCAAGCCGGGCCGGAGACTGCCTTCCTCGGCCGGGAGCAGATCCACTGGCTGCTGCGCGGCCTGATCGAGAGCCGGGCGACCTGGAAGGTGATCGCCGCCGACATGCCGGTCGGGCTGCTGGTGCCGGACGGCAAGGACGCCGAGGGCCGGGCGATGTTCGAGGCGATCGCCAACGGCGACGGCCCGGCCCTGGGGAGAGAGCTTGAAATTGCCGGGCTGCTGTCCGCCATCAAGGCGGCCGGCCTCAGGAACATCGTCTGGGTCACCGCCGACGTGCACTATACCGCGGCGCACCGCTACGACCCGGCCCGCGCCCGGCAGGCCGACTTCCTGCCCTTCTGGGAATTCGTCTCGGGCCCGCTGCATGCCGGCGGCTTCGGCCCCAATGCGCCGGACGATACCTTCGGCCTGGAGGTGGTCTGGCAGAAGGCCCCCGACGGCCGGGTCAACGTCTCCCCGGTCGAGGGCGGGCAGTTCTTCGGCGAGGCGGCGATCGACGGCCGCAGCGGGGCGCTGACGGTGATGCTGAAGGACCTGACCAATGCCGTGCTCTGGCAGCGGAGCTTCGAGCCGGAGCGCGGCTGATCCAGACCGGCACCGCGCTCCCTGCGGTAGGCGAAGCCCGCCGCGCCTGCGGCGAGCCAAGGCCGCGGATGCGGCCGCCCGGCGCCTGAGGGCACGACACGGCATGCCAGCGGTCGCCGACGATCACCGCCGGCATAAGTTCCTTTTTTGTTCCAATACGGGAGCCCTGCGTGCTAGGCTTCCCGCCGCCAAGGGGTGAGCTGCGCCTGGCGGCCGGGGCGGCGCGGCAGGGCAAGTTGATAATTTTATTCGCCGAAGAACAAAGCGGAACGAATGCCGCTCCTCAGCAGGATCAGGCGGTTGCAGCCGAAACAGGGTCCGCCGGCCGCCGCACGCATAAATCGGATTGAGAGGAATTGAGCCCGGTTGAGCGGGATTGAGGCGGCTTCAGCCGACCACCCGCAGCGACCGCCGCCGCCCGCGCGGGCTGGCCGAGGCCGGCAGGTCGAGCGGCAGCAGCGGCGCCATCTCGGCGGCATGGCCGACCGAATCGCCGAGGCAATCGGCCTCCGAGGGCTGCGGCAGGTCGCGCCGGCCCAGGTAGTCCAGCGCCAGCCGGCGGAAGGCCCAGTCGAGCACGGAGGTGGCGCGCGGGATGGCTGGGTCGCCCTCGACCAGCCCGGCCGGGCCGAAGCGGGTATAGGCGAAGGCCTCGACATAGTCGGCCAGCGGCACGCCGCGCTGCAGCCCCATGGAGACCGACTGGGCGAAGCCGTCCATCAGGCTGCGGAAGGCGGCGCCCTCCTTCGACAGGGTGAAGGCGATCTCCAGCAGGTGGCCCTCGGGGTCCTCCGCCGTTCGCAGCACCACGCGGTGGCCGCCGACCGTGACATGCAGCGCGGCGCCGACGTGGCGGCGGAGCATGCCGGCCGGCTTCGGCACCGCCCGCGCCGGGCCGGGCATCGCCACCGGGCCCGGGGGCTCGACATGCAGGAAGGGGGCGACGGCCTGGCGCATCGCCTCCCGCGCCGTCTCCGGCACCGGGCCGAGCAGTTCGGCCACGCGCGGCCCGGCCCGCAGCGCGGCGCGGGTCGGCACCTCCATCGCCTGGCCGGCGGCGGTCAGCACGCTGCGGGTGGCGCCGGCGGCCGGCGCAATGCCGCCGGTCTCGGCGCCGAGCAGGGCCTCGACCGCATCCGCGCCGGCGAGTGCCACCAGCGCCTGGTGGCGCAGGCCGGGCGCGCCGGCGGCGGCGTCCAGCGCGGCGCGGGCGGCCGCCGCCAGGCCGGGGACCGGGGTCTCGCCCGGCGGCGCGGGCCAGAGCAGGGCGACAGGTTCACGGGCGCCGAGCGCCGCGGCGATGCGGCCCGACTCGGCCTCGGCCGCACCGCGGGTCAGCGCCGCGATCGCCGCGGCGACGGAACGGGCTTTGTCCGAATCATAGGCAAGCCCCAGCCCGGCGAGGAGCCCGGCCAGGTCGGCAAAGCCGAGTCGCAGCCGGCCGGCCTTGCCGGAGGCGAGCGCATCCAGCGCCCGGACGGCCAGGGCACAGGCCTCGGCATAGCCTTCCAGGTCGAAGCCGCCCTCGGCCTCGAGGAAGGCCGGCAGGTTGAGCACGAAGCGCGGCTCGGCCAGGGCGCGGGGGGGCCTGGCCTCGTTGTGCCAGACCTCGATGCCGGGGGCGCCGCGGCGGGTCAGCAGGAGGGCGCGCAGGCTTTCGGCCAGGGCCTGTGCCGCGGCCTCGTCCAGCAGCCCGGCCTTGCGGCCGCGGCCGGCGACGCGGCCGATCCAGGCTTCGGCGGCGCGCGGCAGGCTGGTGGGGCCGTCGCCCGGGGCCAGGGCGGCCAGCGCCTCGGCCGCGGTCGCCTCCCAGGTCGCCGGCAGCGCCACCGCGCGCGGCGGGGCGTCCGGGTCGGCCCCCGCGCGCCGGCGCCGCAGCGCCACCCCTTCCCACAGCGTGCCCTGGATGCGTGCCATGGCGCGATGGTACGGCGACCGTTGCGGGTGGGGAAGCCAGATTTGGTGATTCATCGCCCGATTGACCGCAACATGATGTGGATAACGCCGCGAAACGGGCGACTTTGCACCGCAGCAGGCGCTGTGCGATTGTGCCCCCAGCGCGGCTACCCCCCGAGGAGCGTTTCCGGCCCCATGTCCTTCCTGCTTCGCCTCACCTCCTCCCTCCGCGGGCGCAAGGTCGGCACCGACCGTTTCGGCAACGTCTACTACGAGGGCAAGGCCAACCAGCCGGTCTACGGCCGGCCGCGGCGCTGGGTGCTGTATCCGCAGGGCAAGGACCCCACCTCCGTCCCGCCGGAATGGCATGCCTGGCTGCACCACACCGTGGCCGTGCCGCTGTCCGAGACCAAACGTTACCCCTGGCAGCAGGAGCACCGGCCGAACCTGACCGGTACCCCGAGCGCTTACCGTCCCGCCGGCCATGATTATGTGGGCGGCACCCGTCATGTCACCGGCGGCGATTACGAGGCATGGACGCCCGGTTCGTGACGCGGGTGCGTGGAATCTGACCAATATGAAGGGACGCAGTCTCGCCGAGGTCGCGGCCGGAGCGATCGTGCTCGCGGTCGCCGCGGTCTTCCTCGGCTATGCGGTGCTGCATAGCGGCCGCGGCACGGTCTCGGCCGAGGGCATGACGCTCAGCGCCAGCTTCGACCGGATCGACGGCCTGGCCAACGGCGCCGACGTGCGGATCGCCGGCGTCAAGGTCGGCACCGTGACCGACAGCCGGATCGACCCGGAAAGCTTCGCCGCGGTGCTGACGCTGAAGGTCGACCGCAGCCTGAAGCTGCCGAACGACACCTCGGCCGAGGTCACCTCGGAAGGGCTGCTGGGCGGCAAGTATGTCTCGCTGGTCCCCGGCGGCAGCGACAGGCTGCTGGCCGATGGCGGCCGGATCACCGAGACGCAGGGCTCGGTCAGCCTTGAATCGCTGCTGGGCCGGTTCATCTTCTCGGTCACCCAGATGAACGGCAGTGCGAGCCAGCAGCAGGGGGACGCCGCGCCGGCGAGCCCGAAATGAGCCTGGAGGCACCCGACCTCTGGCCGGGCGCCGATGGCGCGCCGCTGTCCTGCCGGGAGAAGCTGAAGGTGCTGGCGGAGAACCATGCGGAGCTCGTCCAGGTGATGCGCGACGCCTTCGAGGACGCCGTGCTGATGGGGGTCGACGAGGCTGCCATGCGGCGCATCCTGGCCGAGCTGGTGCAGGCGCTGCCGAGCCCGAAGCGGCGCGCATGAGGGCGCTGGTGGTCGCGCTGCTGCTGCTGGCCCCCCTGCCCGCGGCGGCGCAGGGTTGGGAGCCGAAGCGCAATGCCGAGCTGCAATTGCTCGACAAGGTCACCGCCCGGGTGACCGTGGTGAAGGCCGCGGTCGGCCAGGCGGCGCCCTTCGGGACGCTCAGCATCCAGGTGCGCGCCTGCAATGCCCGGCCGGTCGGCGAGGTGCCGGACGCGGCGGCCTGGATGGAGATCACCGACAGCCTGCGGCCCGACGTCGCGGCCTTCCGCGGCTGGATGTTCGCCAATGCGCCCGGCGTCAACATGCTGGAGCACCCGGTCTATGACGTGCGGGTGCTGGACTGCAAGTGACGCGCCCGGCGCACCACGCCGCCCAGGGCTTCCGCAACCCGCATGACCCGACGACCCGCACCCTGCGCGACGTCTGGCGCTGGCGGCGGACCACCACGCCGGCGCCCTGGCCGGCCTGGATCGAGGATCCGCCGCAGCCGGTGCCGCCCCGCATCGCGGCCGGCCGGATCGCCGCAACCTTCATCGGCCATGCCAGCTTCCTGGTGCAGATCGGCGGCCGCCGCGTGCTGCTGGACCCGGTCTGGTCGATGCGCGCCAGCCCGCTGGCCTTCGCCGGGCCGAAGCGGGTCCGTGCGCCGGGCCAGAGGCTGGAGGACCTGCCGGGCTGCGACCTGCTGCTGGTCAGCCACAACCACTACGACCACCTGGACCTGCCGACGCTGCGCGCGGTGCGCCGGCGTTGGGCGCCGCCCGCGGTCACCGGGCTCGACAATGCGCGGCACCTCGCCAAGGCCGGCATCCATGGCGCGCGGGAGCTGGACTGGTGGGAGCATGCCGAGGTCGCCGGGCTGCGCGTCACCTACGTGCCGGCGCAGCATTTCTCCGCCCGCACGCCCTGGGACCGCAACCGCAGCCTCTGGGGCGGCTTCGTCATCGAGGCGCCGGACGGCGGCACGGTCTACTTCGCCGCGGATAGCGGCTGGTGCCCGCATTTCGCCGAGATCGGCCGCCGCTTCCCGCGCATCGACCTGGCGCTGATCCCGATCGGCGCCTATGCGCCGCGCTTCTTCATGCAGACCCAGCACATGGACCCGGCGGAGGCGGTGATGGCGCACCGCGCGGTGGGCGCCCAGCGCAGCATCGGCATGCATTTCGGCACCTTCGCGGGGCTGACGGACGAGCCAATCGAGGAGCCGGAGGCCGGGCTGGCGGCGGCAAGGGCGGCGCAGGACGTGGCGCCGGAGGCCTTCGTCACCCTGCCCTTCGGCGCGACGCTGGAGATTGCCGCCGGCGGTTAGCGGGCGATGCGCCGCGTGCCGGCCGCGGTCGCGCCGACACGGTCCGTGCTGCCCCTTGCCCAAGCCTCGTCGCACCGCACATGCTGGGTGGAATGCCCGACAGCACCCCTGCCCTGACGCTCAGCCTGCATCCTGCCATCGCGGAGATCCCCGCGGTGGACTGGGATGCCTGCGCCGGCGACGACAACCCCTTCGTCAGCCACGCCTTCCTCGCGGCGCTGGAGGCGAGCGGCAGCGCCACCTCGCGCACCGGCTGGCTGCCGCAGCACGCCGCGCTTCGCGACGCGGCGGGCGAATTGCTGGCCTGCTGCCCGGCCTATGCGAAATCCCATAGCCAGGGCGAATACGTCTTCGACTATGGCTGGGCCGACGCCTTCGAACGGGCGGGCGGCAGCTACTACCCGAAGCTGCAGGTCTGCTCTCCCTTCAGCCCGGTGCCCGGGCCGCGGCTGCTGGTCCGGCCGGGGGCCGGGATCGGCCCGGCGGCGCTCGGCCAGGGGCTGGTGCAGGCCTGCGGCCAGCTCGACCTCTCCTCGGTGCATATCACCTTCTGCCAGGAGGCCGAGTGGACGGCGCTGGGCGAGACCGGCTGGCTGCGCCGGCTCGGCACCCAGTTCCACTGGCACAACCAGGGCTACGCGACGTTCGACGACTTCCTGGGCGCGCTGGCCTCGCGCAAGCGGAAGGTGATCAAGCGCGAAAGGCGGGATGCCGCGGCGTCCGGCTACGTGCTGAAGACGCTGCGCGGGCACGAGATCACGCCGAGGCACTGGAAGGCCTTCCACCGCTTCTACCGCTCCACCACCGACAAGAAATGGGGCCGCAGCGCCTACCTGACGCCGCGCTTCTGGCCGCTGATGGCGGAGGCGCTCGGCGACCGCGTCGTGTTGATGGTGGCCGAGCAGGACGGCGAGCCGGTGGCCGGCGCGCTGAACCTGCTGGGGCGGGAGGCGCTCTATGGCCGCAACTGGGGCAGCGTGGTGGACGCGCCCTTCCTGCATTTCGAGCTCTGCTACTACCGCGCCATCGACTTCGCCATCGAGCACGGGCTGCCGCGGGTCGAGGCCGGCGCCCAGGGCGAGCACAAGATCCAGCGCGGCTACCTGCCGAGCGCCACCTATTCGGCGCACTGGATCCAGCATCCCGGCCTGCGCCGCGCGGTGGACGACTTCCTCGCGCGCGAGCGTCCGGCGATGCTGCGGGAAATGGAGGCGCTGGCCGAGCTCTCGCCCTTCAAGCGCGCCGGCGAGGCCGAGTGATCAGGCCGGCTTCACCCCCCAGAAGGCCAGGATCTCCGACACCGGCTCGGTGATGGTCTTGCGGTATGCCGTGTTGGCGAAATACTGCCCGGTCGGCAGATAGGGCGCCTCCTCCAGCACCGTGCGCTGGATGTCGGCGCCGATCGCCTGCTGCGCCGCCAGGTCGGGCGCGTCGAACCAGGCCTCGCGCAGCGCATCCAGCCGCGGCACGTTCGGCCAGCCGAACCAGGCCTTCTCGCCATTGGCGCGCAGCCAGGTGGCGACGCCGGGGTTGATGCTGTCGAGCCCGTTCCAGGTGGTGTGGAACATCGACCAGCCGCCCTTCTCCGGCGGCTCCTTGCTGGCCCGCCGCTGCACCAGCGTGCCCCAATCCGATAGCCGGTAATCCACTGCCATGCCGAGCTTCTTGAACAGATCGAGCTGCACCTCGGCAAGCGCCGAGAGCACCTGCTGGTCGGACGGGGCGAGCAGGACGATCGTCTCACCCTTGTAGCCGGCCTCGCGCAGCTCGCGCTTCGATCGCTCCAGGTCACGCGGCGCGGTGATCGCCTCGATCCCCGCATCGCTCGCCAGCGGCGTGCCGGGGGTGAAGACGCCGGCATCGGCGCGCCACAGCGCGGGGTCGGCGCCGGCCGCGGCCGCCATGAAATCGGCCTGGCTCATCGCCCGCAGCACGGCGCGGCGGACCGCCGGCTTGTCGAAGGGCGCATGCAGCGTGTTGAAGATGCCGGTACCGACGGTGCCGAGCGGGCTGCCGCGCTTGACCGCGATGTCGCGCGACCGGCGCAGCACCGGCGCCAGGTCGTTCGGCGGGTTCTCCCACCAATCGACCTCGCCGTTGCGCAGCGCCGCGGCGGCGGTGCCGGGGTCGGGCATCACGGTCCATTCGACGCGGTCGAAATGCACCCGCTTCGGCCCGGCGGCCCAGCTCGCCACGCCCGCGGGCCGCGGCAGGTAGTCCGGGTTGCGCTCGTAGGCCACGCGGGCGCCGACCACGCGCTCCTCCGGCCGGAAGCGGAAGGGGCCGCTGCCGATGGTCTCGCGGATCTGGGTGTTGGCGTCCGCCCCGGCGATGCGCTCCGGCATGACGAAGAGCGCGCTCGGGCCGATCTTGGCGAGCGCCTCGAGCATCGGGCCAAAGCGGCGATTGAGCCGGATGGTGAAGCTGCGGTCGTCGGGCGCCGACATCTCGGCGACCCGGGCCATCAGCACCTGGCTGAGCCCGTCGCGCTGCGCCCAGCGGCGGATCGAGGCGATGCAGTCGCGGCCGCGGACCGGCTCGCCATCGTGGAACTTCAGGCCTTCCCGCAGGCGGAAGCGCCAGGTCAGGCCGTCGGACCCGACCTCGTGCGCCTCGACCATCTGCGGCTGCGGGCGAAGCTGCGCGTCGAGCCCATAGAGCTGGTCGTAGATCATCAGCGCGTGGGTCCGCGTGATGTAGGCGGTGGTGAAGACCGGGTCGAGCACGGTGAGGTCGGTCTGCGGCACGTAGCGCAGCAGGCGTCCGCCGGGGCCTTGGGCAAGGGCGGGCGCGGCCAGCAGGGCGCCGGCGCCGGTCAGCAGGGTTCGTCGCAGCATGGCAGGGCCTCTCGGCGGTGGTGATGCCGGCGCGTGGCGCTTTCCCTCGGGCCCAGCAATGCCGGTGCGGCGCCCGGCTTGCAAGGGGGCGGCCCGGGCGGATTTCCCCCGGGCGCGGTCCCGCGGCATGCTGCGCCGGGCATGCTGACGGAACGCCCCGCCCCGAGTCCCCCGGCCGTCGCCGGGGCCGGCTGAGATGCTGCTGGCGCAGGGCCAGTTGGCGCTGGCCATGGCGCTGGTCGGCGCCAATGTCGCGGTCGGCAAGCTGCTGGCCGGGTCGCTGCCGATCCCGCTGATCCTCTGCCTGCGCTGCCTCCTGGCCTGCCTGGTGCTGTGGCCGCTGGCGCGCGCCCTCGACGGGCCGGTGCGGATCGGCCGCGCCGCCGCGCTGAACCTGGCCTTGCAGGCGCTGCTGGGGACCGCGCTGTACAACGCTGCCCTGCTCAGCGGGCTGCGGCTGACCACGGCGCTGGAGGCCGGGCTGGTGCTGGCGACCATGCCGGCGGTGGTGGCCATCGGCAGCGCCGCCTGGCTGCGGGAGCGATTGGCCCCGCGGCACTGGCTGGCGGCGGCGCTGGCGGCCGGCGGCATGGCGGCGATCACCGTGGCCCGGCTGGGCGGCGCGACGGGCGGCTCGGCATTCGGCAATGCGCTGGTCTTCGCCGGGGTCTGTGGGGAGGCGGCCTATGTGCTGCTGGCCAAGCGGCTCGGCGGGCGGGTGCCGGTGGTGACCGCCAGCTTCTGGATGCAGGCCTTCAGCGCGGCCATGCTGCTGCCGCTGGCCCTGCCGGGCCTCGGCGCGATGGCGGCGCTGGCCGACCCGGGGCTGGCCGGGCTGCTGGTCTTCCACAGCCTGACGGCGAGCGTGCTCTGCCTGCTGCTGTGGTATGCCGGGTTGCGTAAGGTGCCGGCGGGGGTGGCCGGGGTCTTCACCGGCTTCCTGCCGGCGGCGGCGGCGCTGACCGCGGTGCTGGGGTTGGGGGAGCGCTTCACGGTGACGCATGCGGCGGGGTTCGCGCTGATGGGGGCAAGCCTGCTGCTGGCGACCTGGCCGGGTCGGGATCGCGGATGAGGGCCTGGTTCGCCTGCAGCGGGGCAGAATTGCTGGCGCGCGACCCGGCGGATACGGTCAGGCGGCTGGCCTCGGCGCAGCAGGCGCGCGGGTTCAGCGGCACGCCGGACCAGGAGATGGCCTGGCAGGCGCAGCTGCGCGCCTTGCAGGCGGCGGTCGCGGCCTGCGGCGGCGCGGCCTGGACCGTCGCGCTGGAATTCGACCTGCTGCGGCTGGAGAAGCGCATCGATGCGGTGCTGCTGACGGACCGCGCCATCCTCTGCCTGGAGTTCAAGACCGCAGCGCCGACCAATGCGGCGCTGGCGGAGGCCGAGGACTATGCGCTCGACCTGCGGGACTTCCATGCCGGCAGCCGGGACCATGCCATCGTGCCGGTGCTGGTGGCGGGCACCGGCGGCTGGGCACCGCCGGTGCAGCCCTGGCTGCTGCCGAAGCACCCGACCGATCCGCTGGTCTGCGGCGCGGAGGCGCTGGCCGGGCTGATCCGCTGGGTGCAGGCGACCCTGCCCGCGTCCGCCCTGCCGATCGACGGCGCCGCCTGGCTTGAGGCGCCCTACCGCCCGGTGCCGACCATCGTCGAGGCGGCGACCATGCTCTATGCCCGCAACGGCGTCGCCGAGATCGCCGCGGCCCGCGCGGACGCGGCCAACCTGACCCGCACGGCGCGCGCCATCGCCCGGCATATCGAGGCCGCCCGGGCCGCGGCGGCGCGGACCGTCATCTTCGTCACCGGCATCCCCGGCGCGGGCAAGACGCTCTGCGGGCTGAATGCCGTCTTCGGCCCGGCCCGGGTGGATGGCGCCGCCTTCCTGACCGGCAACGCGCCGCTGGTCGCAGTGCTGCGCGCGGCGCTGGCGCGCGATGCGGTGGCGCGCGGCGAATGCGACCGGGCCGAGGCGGAACGCCGCACCCAGGCCGCGCTGCAGAACGTGCACCGCTTCCTCGAGGATTGCGCGATCGATCCCGCCCGCCTGCCGCCCGAGCGGCTGATCGTCTTCGACGAGGCGCAGCGGGCCTGGGACCAGGCGAAGTCGCTGACCGGCACCCAGAACAAGCGGTCCCGCCTGACGATGAGCGAGCCGGCGCACACGCTGGAGATCATGGGCCGCCGCGCCGGCTGGTCCGTGGTGGTGGCGCTGATCGGCAACGGGCAGGAGATCAATACCGGCGAGGCGGGCCTAGCCGAATGGGGCCGCGTGGTCGCCGCCAATTCACGCTGGCGGGCCGCCGCGGCGCCGCGTGCGCTGGCCGCGACCGATCCGGTGCAGCGGCTGGCCGAGGGGACCCCGGCCTGGCTGGAGATCGATGCCGATCTCGACCTGGTCGTGCCGATGCGCAGCGTGCGGGAGACCGCCGGCGCGGCCTGGGTGAATGCGCTGCTGGATGGCGAGACGGCGGAGGCACGGCGCATCGCCGAAGCGGCGCCCGCCCTGCCCTATCTCGTCACCCGCGACCTGGCGGCGCTGCGCGCCGGCCTGCGCGGCTTCGCCCGCGGCCAGCGCCGGGCCGGGCTGGTGCGGGCGGCGGGGGCAAGGCGGCTGCGGGCGGAAGGGCTCGGCGCCGAGGTGCCGACCAAGGAGGTGCCGGACTGGTTCCTGCGGCGCTGGCCGGATATCCGCGCCTCGGACGCGCTGGAGACGGCGGCGACGGAATATGCCTGCCAGGGGCTGGAGCTGGACGTGGTCGGCCTGGCCTGGGGCGGCGACTTCGTGCGCGGCCGGGCGGGCTGGTCGGCGCGCGGCTTCGTCGGCGACAAGTGGCAGATCGCCGCGAAGGATGCCGACTTCATCCGCAACACCTACCGCGTGCTGCTGACCCGGGCGCGCTACGAGACGGTGATCTGGGTGCCGCGCGGCTCGCCGGCCGAGGACCCCTTCCACGACCGCACCCGCTCCGCCGCGGAGATGGACGCCATCGCCGACTACCTGCTGGCCTGCGGCGCGCGGCCGCTGGACGCCGCCGCGCTCCCGCGACCCGCACCCCCGGCGCAGGCGGGACTCTTCGCCGGGCCCTGACGCGGCCTCTTCCGCCGCGCGGCTATTCCGGCTCGATCCCCGCGGCGCGGGCCATGCGGCCCCATTTGACGATCTCGTCCTTGATGAACGCGGAAAACTCCTCGGGCGTCGAGCTGAACCCGTCGAAGCCGATATCGCCCAGCCGCGTCGCCGTCTCCGGCCGGTCCCAGACGCCGCGGATATCGGCGTTGATCGACGCCACCATCTCGGTCGGCATCCGCGCCGGCCCGACCACCCCGGCCCAGGCCGCCACGTCGAAGCCGGGCAGGCCGAGCTCGGCCAGCGGCGGGATGTCCGGCAGCAGCTTGCTGCGCTGCTTCGTCGTCACGCCCAATACCCGCAACTGCCCGCCCTTGACGTTGCCCAGCGAGGAGGAGACATCCACCACCATGCAGGTGACCCGGCCGGCGATGACGTCGGTGATCGCCGGCGGCGTGCTGCGATAGGGCACATGCGTCATCTCGATCCCGGCCTGCGCCGCGATCGTCCCGCCGGCGACGATGCCGGTGGAATTGCCCGAGGCATAGGTGAGCTGCCCCGGCTTCGCCTTCGCCGCCGCCAGCAATTCCGCCACGCTGCGGAAGGGCGAGGTCTCCGGCACCACCAGCCAGAAATTGTAATTGCCGGTGCGGCAGATGGCGCTGAAGTCGGCGACCGGGTCGTAGTCCAGCCGCTTCATCAGCGCCGGGTTGGCGGCGCTCGGCGTGTTGGTGGTCATCATCAGCGTCGAGCCGTCCGGCGCGGCGCGCGCGGCGGCGCCGGCGGCCAGCGCGCCATTGGCGCCGGCCCGGTTCTCGACGACCACGGGCTGGCCCCAGATCGGCTCCAGCAGCCCGGCCAGGATGCGGGAGATCGCATCGGTGCCGGACCCGGCGGCGAAGGGCACCAGGATGGTGACCGACCGCGTCGGCCGCCAGGGTTGGGCACGTGCCGGCATCGCCGCCAGCGTCGCACCGGCGCCGAGCAGCGTGCGGCGGGACAGGGTCGTCACCGGCCGATCTCCACCACGACGCGGCCGCGCACCTGGCCGGCCAGGATCGCCTCGGCGACGCGCGGCACCTCGTCCAGCCCGACCGTCGTCGTCATCGCCGCCAGCTTGGCGCGGTCGAGATCGCGGGCCAGCCGCGCCCAGGCCTCCAGCCGCAGCGCCCGCGGCGCCATGACCGAATCGACGCCGAGCAGCCCCACCCCGCGCAGGATGAAGGGCGCCACCGAGGCCGGCAGGTCCATCCCCTGCGCCAGGCCGCAGGCGGCGACCGCACCGCCATACTTGATCTCGGTCAGCACCCCGGCCAGGGTCTTCGACCCCACCGTGTCCACCGCCGCCGCCCAGACCTCCTTGCCCAGCGGCCGCGCCGCCCCGCCGGCATAGCGGTCGCGCGGCACCACCTCCTTGGCGCCGAGGCCTTCGAGATAGGCCTGCTCCTCCGGCCGCCCGGTGCTGGCCGCGACATACCAGCCGGCCGAGGCCAGCAGCGCGATGGCGACCGAACCGACGCCGCCGGCCGCGCCGGTCACCAGCACCGGGCCGCGGTCGGGCGTCATGCCGTAGCGTTCCAGCGCCATGACGCAGAGCATGGCGGTATAGCCGGCGGTGCCGATCGCCGCCGCCTCGGCCGGGTCCATGCCGGCGGGCAGCGGCACCAGCCAGTCCGCCTTGACCCGGGCCCGGGGCGCATAGGCGCCGCAATGGGTCTCACCCACCCCCCAGCCGTTCAGCAGGACCTGATCGCCGGGCTTTACTGCCGGGTTGTCGGATGTCTCGACCACGCCGACCAGGTCGATCCCCGGCACCATGGGGAAGCGCCGCACCACGGGGGCACGGCCGGTCACCGCCAGCCCGTCCTTGTAGTTCACCGTCGAGTGGCTGACGCGCAGCAGCACGTCGCCCTCGGGCAATTCGCTCTCGGCGAAGTCGCGGAAGGCGGCGCGGGCCGCCTGGCCGGTCTCCGGTCTGTCCACCACCAGGGCCTTCATGCGGCGTTCCTCCCTTTGCTTGGCTGCGTCATTCGGCCTGCAGCGGGCAGACCACCGCCGCCAGCGCCGCCACCAGATCGGCCGGGGCCAGGGCGATCTGCAACCCGCGTCGGCCGCCGTTCACCACGATCTCGTCCTGCCCCGCGGCGCTGGCATCGAGGAAGCAGCGCAGCCGCCGCTTCTGGCCGAAGGGGCTGATGCCGCCAACGACGAAGCCGGTGCTGCGTTCGGCCTTGGCCGGGTCCGCCATCTCCGCCCGCTTGGCCCCCGCCGCTGCGGCCAGCGCCTTGAGCGAGAGCCGGGCGTCGGAGGGGATGGCGGCGCAGACCAATTCCGCCCCGTCCAGCAGGCAGACCAGCGTCTTGAACACCTGTCCGGGCGGGATGCCCATGGCGGCCGCCGCCTGTAGCCCGACCGATTCCGCATCCGGTTCGTAGTCGTATTCGACCAGGCGGAAGCGGATGCCGGCGGCCTCGGCCGCGCGCACGGCGGGGGTCTGCTTCGATGCCATGCTGCTGCCGCCTCCCGCCCGCGATCCGCCGCTGTCTAGCAGCCAGCCCGCCGGCGGACGAGGGGCCGGACCGTTCCGCGATGCGAGGCAAGGGCAACGGGACCGGGTTCCCGAGCGTTCCCCTCACATCCCGGCGTCCCCATGCCGGGCGGAGGAGGAGGGACCCCCGATGGTCAAGCTGCGCGTCAACGGCGAGGAACGTTCCTATGACGGCGATCCCGCGATGCCCCTGTTGTGGTTCCTGCGCGACGAATTGGCCCTGACCGGCACGAAATTCGGCTGCGGCGTGGCCGCCTGCGGTGCCTGTACCGTCCACATGAACGGCGAGGCGGTGCGCGCCTGCGCCACCGCCATGGGCGACACCGAGGGCCAGGCCGTGGTCACGATCGAGGGACTGAGCCCAGACGGCAACCACCCGGTGCAGAAGGCCTGGCGTTCCATCAACGTGCCGCAATGTGGCTATTGCCAGGCCGGGCAGATCATGCAGGCGGTGGCGCTGCTGCAGCAGACCCCGCAGCCGACCGACGAGGACATCGACGCCGGCATGCAGGGCAACATCTGCCGCTGCGGCACGTACCAGCGCATCCGCGCGGCCATCAAGGCCGCCGCCCGGGGGGCCGCCTGACATGACCGATCTTCGCATCGAACGTCCCTCCCGCCGCCTGCTGCTGCAGGGCGTCGCCGCCGGTGGGTTCCTGATGGCGCTGCGCGTGCCGACGGCCCAGGCGGTGGAGGATGCACCGAAGCCGAAATTCGGCGCCGACGCCATGCCGCATGGCGTGGTGAACGACCCGCTGGTCTTCGTCTCGATCGCCCCCGACGGGCTGGTGACCATCGTCTGCCACCGCGCCGAGATGGGCCAGGGTGTGCGGACCGGCATGCCGATGATCGTCGCCGACGAGCTGGAAGCCGACTGGTCCCGGGTGAAGGTGGTGCAGGCGCCGGGCGACGAGTTGCGCTACGGCAACCAGGACACCGACGGCTCGCGCTCGACCCGCCATTTCCTGCAGCCGATGCGGGAATGCGGCGCGGCGGCGCGGCGGATGCTGGAAGCCGCGGCGGCGAAGCGCTGGGGCGTGCCGGCCGACCAGGTCACCTCTAGGAACCACCAGCTGCTGCATGCCGCAAGCGGCCGCAGCCTGGGCTACGGCGATGTCGCGGCCGAGGCGGCGAAGCTGCCGGTGCCGCCGAAGGAGACGCTGAAGCTGAAGGAGGCCGCCGACTTCCGCTATATCGGCAAGGACACCCTGCCGCTGGTGGACGGCTTCGACATCTCCACTGGGCGGGCGAAGTACGGCCAGGACACGACCATGCCCGGCCTGCTCTTCGCCGTCGTGGCGCGGCCGCCGGTGCTGGGCGGCACGGTCGTCTCGGTGGACGATACTGCGGCGAAGAAGATTCCTGGCGTGGTCAAGATCGTGCAGCTCGAGGGCACGCCGCCGCCGGCGAAATTCTCCCCGCTCGGCGGCGTCGCGGTCATCGCCAGGAACACCTGGGCGGCGATGCAGGCGCGGGAAGCGCTGAAGATCACCTGGAAGGACGGCCCGCACGCCAGCTACGACAGCGACAGCTACCGCACCGGCCTGGAGCAGACCGCGCGCAAGCCGGGCAACGTCCTGCGCAAGGAAGGTGACGCCGACGCCGCCCTGGGCAAGGCGACCAAGCGGGTGGAGGCGGAATACTACGCGCCGCACCTGGCGCATGCGCCAATGGAGCCGCCGGCGGCGACCGTGCGCATCGCCGGGGGCAAGGTCGAGTGCTGGACCAGCGCGCAGAGCCCCTATTCGGTGCGCGGCGAGATCTCCGAGCGGCTGAAGGTGCCGCTGGAGAATGTCACCGTGAACGTCGAGCTCCTCGGCGGCGGCTTCGGCCGCAAGTCGAAATGCGACTATGCAATCGAGGCGGCACTGCTGTCGAAGGCGATGGACGGCCAGCCGGTGAAGGTGGTCTGGACCCGCGAGGACGACATCCAGAACGGCTACTACCACACCGTCCAGGTGGACCGGCTGCAGGCCGGACTGGATGCCGAGGGCAAGGCGACGAGCTGGATGCATCGCAGCGTCTTCCCCAGCATCCTGAGCATCTTCGCCCCCGACCAGAAGCACGGCGCGGGGTTCGAGGTCGGCATGGGCCTGCTGGACACGCCCTTCGCCATCCCGAACATGCGGATCGAGAACGGCGAGGCCGAGGCGCATACCCGTATCGGCTGGTTCCGCTCGGTGCTCAACATCCCGCATATCTTCGCGGTGCACTCCTTCGTCGGCGAGATGGCGGCGGCGGCCGGGCGGGACCCGAAGGACTACCTGCTGGAGCTGATCGGCGCGCCGCGCATGGTGGACCTGCCGGTCGGCAAGGGCCCGACCGAGTTCTGGAACTACAACGAGGATCCGCGGAAGTATCCGGTCGATACCGGCCGGCTGCGGCACGTCGTCGAGCTCGCCGCGGAGAAGGCGGAATGGGGCCGCAAGCTGCCGGCGCGGCATGGGCTGGGCATCGCCGCGCATCGCAGCTTCGTCACCTACGTGGCGACGGTGGTCGAGGCGGCGGTGGACGAGAAGGGCGTGCTGTCGGTCCCGCGGGTCGACGTCGCCATCGATTGCGGCTTCCACGTCAACCCGGAACGCATCCGCTCCCAGGTCGAGGGCGCCTGCGTGATGGGCATGTCGCTGGCGACGAAAAGCGCGATCACCTTCAAGGGCGGCCGCGTGGTGCAGTCCAACTACACCGACTACGAGGTATCGCGGATCGACGACGCGCCGCGCGAGGTGCGGGTGCACATCGTGCCCGCAGGCCTTGACGTGCCGCCGAGCGGCGTCGGCGAGCCCGGCCTGCCGCCCTTCGCGCCGGCGCTGTGCAACGCGATCTATGCCGCGATCGGCAAGCGCATCCGCGAGCTGCCGATCGGGTCGCAGCTGGCGACCTGACCGCATCGGCGGGAGGGGTTCGCTCCTCCCGCCACCCCCGGCTCAGCCGTCCTTGCGGCTGCGTATCTCGGCGCCGGCCCAGCCCTCGACGATGCGGACCAGCTCGGCCAGGTCCGCGCCGCCCTTGCCCTGGCTGGCGGCGAAGCGCCAGAGCCGCGCCGCCTGCTCGATCCCCCACATCGGCACGTCGTAGGCCCTGGCTTCTTCGAGTCCCAGGCTGACATCCTTGTCGAGCACCGCGATGGAGGCGCCGAAGCGCAGCTTGCCGTCGAGGATGCCGGGCATGACATCGCTGCTTGCGAAGCTGCGGCCGGTGCCGGCATTGACCATCGCGACCATGGTGTCGGGGTCGAGCCCGGCCTTGGCGCCGAGCGCGAAGGCCTCGAAGGCGTTGGCGGTATTGGCGGCGAAGAGCAGGTTGTTCACCAGCTTCATCACCTGGCCCTGGCCAGGCTGGTCGCCCAGCACGAAGATGCGCTGGCCGATGCGCTGCAGGAAGGGGCGCAACGTCTCCACGGCATCGGGCGCACCGGCGACCATCATCGCCAGCGTGCCGGCCCGGGCGCCTGCCGGCCCGCCGCTGATCGGCGAATCGACCATCGCCAGGCCGCGCTGCGCCAGGCCGTCGGCGATGCGCTGCACCGTGGTGCGGCCGATGGTCGACATCTCCGCATGGACGCGGATGGCGCGGCCATGCACGACGCCCTCGGGGCCGAGCGCCGCGGCCTCGCTGACCTTGCCGGTGGGCAGGCAGGCGAAGACGATGCTGGCGGCATCCGCCACCGCGGCGGGCGAGGCGCAGGCCTTGGCGCCGCGGGCGACGAAGGGCTGCATGGCCTCCGCACGCGGGTCGAAGACATGCAGCTGCACGTCGGGGCCGAACAGCCGCTCCGCCATGGGCGCGCCCATCTGGCCGAGGCCGAGGAAGCCGATATGGGTGAGGTTCGACATCAGAGCGTCACCAGGCCGCTGTCGACCGGCAGGATGGTGCCGGTGACGATGCGGCTTTCGTCCGAGGCGAGGTAGAGCACGGCATTGGCCATGTCGATCGGCTCGCCGAGGCCGAGCAGGTGTTGGTCGGCCAGAACCTGCATGGCCGAATTGCCGGCCAGCAGCCCGCGCACCCGGTCGGTCAAGGTGACGGTCGGGGCGACCGCGTTGACCCGGATGCGCTTCGGCCCGAACTCGACGGCCAGCGAGCGGGTGAGCGCGGCGACGCCGCCCTTCGCCGCGGTGTAGCAATCCCGCCCGGGGAAGCCCATCAGCGCCACGACGGACGCCATGTTGATGATCGAGCCGCCGCCCGAGCGCGCCATCTCGGGGATGCCGAAGCGGCAGCCGAGGAAGGTGCCGTAGAGGTCGAGCTTGATGGCACGCCAGAATTCCTCGAGCGGCGCCTCGACCGCGGTGTTGTCGACGCTGGTCGAGCCGCCGGCATTGTTGTGCAGCACATGCAGGCCGCCATAGTGCCGGACGGTGCTGGCGATGGTGCCGGCGATGCTGTCGGGCTCGCTGACATCGGTCCGCAGGAAGATCGCCTCGCCGCCGGCGCGGGCGATGCGGTGGGCGGTCTCCTCGCCGCTCGGCGCGTCGATCTCGGCGATGACCACCTTGGCACCCTCGCGGGCGAACAGCTCCGCGGTGCAGCGGCCGATGCCGGTCCCTGCGCCGGTAACGATGGCAACCTTGCCCTGCAGCCTGGCCACTGGCCCCTCCCCCATGGTTTTGCCGAACCATGGCAGGAAGCGGCGCGGGGCGGCAAGCGACGGGGCGGGCTTGCCAGCTGGACCGGCGCGGCATCGGTCCGCGGGATCCATCCCGGCCCGGTCGGCTTGCGGATCGGGTGGAGACCGCGTCGCGCGTCGGGTGGACGACCTCCTCGAGCATCCTGCCCTTCGGGCGGGACGGGCGACCGCTCAGCGGCAGGCACCTTCCGATCCGGCGGCGCAGATCTGCTTGCCGTCCACCCAGCGCGCCCCGCCGAGCTGCGCATGCAGGAAATCCGCGCCGTCGATGCGGGCGCCGGTCAGGTCGGCGCCGCGCAGGTCGGCGCGAAAGAAGCGGACGCGCCGGAGGTCCGCGCCCGCCAGCCGCGCCTTGCCGAGATTGGCCCGGGTCATGTCGGCCCGCAGCAGTTCCGCCCCGCCCAGGTCGGCATCCCGCAGGTCGGCGGCAACGAAGCGGGAGGTATAGCCGACCACATCCCGCAGCACGGCGCCGCGCAGGTCACTGCGCGACAGGGATGCATCCCGCAACACCGCCCCGGTCAGGTCGACGCCGCGGAAGTCCCGCGCCTCCAGCAGGCAGCGGCGCCAGTCGATGCCGGGCCGCGGTGGAGAAACGCAGTTGGACGCCCTGGCCGGCATGGCGCCGGCCAGGGCGAGGAGGAGCAGCAGCCATGAGGAGGTTCGCACAAGACACGATATAGGCCGGGGTACGAACTCCGCCAAACATCACTCCGCCGCCTGGCGGTACCGCCGGGCATACTGCGTCAGCGCATCGTCCGGCACCGGCTGGATCGGCGCGAAATCGGTATGGGCGATCCATTCCGGCCGGGTCGGCTTGCGGATGTGGTTGGAGACCGCGTTGAGCGTGAGGTAGACGATCTTCCGCGGATAGGGCGTGATGTTCGGCGCCGAGCCATGCACCAGGTTGCCGTGGAACAGCAGCACGCCGCCCGGCTTGCCGGTCGGGGCGACGATCCCGCCCTCCTGCACCAGTTCCGTCACCACCTGGTCGTCCAGCGTCCAGAGCGGGTAGGAGGTGGTGCTGAGGTCATGCCCGGCCTTCAGGTTGCCATGCGCCTGGCTGCGCGGGATCAGCATCAAGGGGCCGTTGATCGGCATCACCTCATCGAGGAAGACCGCGATGTTCATGGCGCGCGGCTCCGGCATGCCGTCGTCGCGCAGCCAGGTGCCGTAATCCTGGTGCCACTGCCAGACATCGCCGGTGAAGGCCGCCTTCGCGTTGATCTTGAACTGGTGCATGTAGAGCTGCTCGCCGAACAGCTGCTCGATCGGCTCGATCAGCCGCGGATGCGCGCCGAGCAGGCGGAAGGCCTCGTTGTAGGTATGCGCGGCGAAGGCGGTGCGCGGCACGCCGGACTTCTCGCGCCAGATCTCCGGCCGGTTGGCGGCGTAGATCGCCTCCGCCTCGTCGCGGAGCACGGCGACTTCCTCGGCGGAGAATGTCTCCGGCAGGAACAGCCAGCCTTCCTCGTGGAATTGACGGACCTGGTCTTCTGACAGGCGCATCGCCCTTCTCCCTTCCTGGACGTTTCCCGCATCCTAGCGCCGGGCCTCGCCGGACCAAAGGCTTTCCCATCAGCCGGCGCGCAGGGCAGGATGGCGGAAAGACCACGGAGGAACGCATGACACCCCGGTTCGGCCGCAGACCGCTGGTCGCCGCCATGCTCGCCGTGCCGCTCGTCGCCCGGGCGCAGCCGGACTGGCCCAGCCGTGCCGTCCGCATCGTCATCTCCTGGCCGCCGGGCGGCGGCGCCGATATCCCGATGCGGCTGGCGGCCCCCGCGATGCAACGGGTGCTCGGCCAGCCGGTGGTGCTGGAGAACCGGGCCGGTGCCAGCGGCTCGGTCGGCGCCGGCGTGGTCGCCCAGGCCGCGCCGGACGGCTATACCACGCTGGCCGATACCGCCGGCGGTTCGGTCAACCACTTGCTGATCCCCAGCCTGCCCTATGATTTCGCCAGGCAGTTGACGCCGATCAGCCAGATGGTGCGCTCGCCCCTGCTCTGCGTGGTCCGGGCCGACCATCCTTCGAAGGACCTGCCGGCGCTGCTGGCGCGGCTGCGCGCGGCGCCGGGGCAGATCCCCTATGCTTCCTCCGGTGTCGGCACGGCGACGCATCTGGCGCCGGCGCTGCTGCTGCGCCGGGCGGGCGTTTCCGCCAACCACGTCTCCTACCGCGGCGGCGCCGCCTCGATCGCCGGCATCCTGGCGGGCGATGCCGAATTCGTCTTCTCCACCCTGCCCTCGGCGACGCCGCTGGTGCTGGAGGGGCGGCTGCGCGCCTTGGCGGTCAGCATCGCCACCCGCCTGCCCAACCTGCCGGAGGTGCCGACCGTGCAGGAACAGGGTTTCGCCGATTTCGACGTCGCCGACTGGCTCGGCTTCTATGCGCCCAGCGGGACGCCGGCACCGGTCATCGCCCGGCTGTCGGAAGCCGCCCAGGCCGGCATGCGCGACCCGGTCGCGGTCAAGCGGCTGGGCGAGATCGGCATGATTCCGGTCGGCAGCGGCCCGGCCGAATTCGCCGCCTTCTTCGCCGACCAGCGGGCCCGCATGGGCGGGCTTATCCTGGCCGAAGGGATCAAGGTCGAATGACCCGCAGCGCGCTCCTCGGCCGGAGACCGCGAACGCTGCCCATGGCCCCCGCCATCACCCGGCTGCGGGAGGCCCTGGCGGCAATCCTGGCAGAACCCGGCATCCGCGCCCGGCCGACGACGCCGGGCAGGCCCACCTCGGCGGCAACGCGCCGGCCGAACCCGGCGCCGCCATGGTCATCGCGCCCTGCCGCGCGCCGTGCATCAGGCCGAGGTAGGCGCCTTGGCTGGCCGCGCCCCCAGGATATGGGCGATGGCATAGACCAGGTCGGACCGGTTCAGCGTGTAGAAGTGGAACTCGTCCACCCCGTTGGCCTGCAGCAGACGTACCTGCTCGGCCGCCACCACGCTCGCCACCATGCGGCGGGTCTCGACGTCGTCCTCCAGCCCCTCGAACAGCCGGCCCATCCAGTCCGGCACGCCGGCGCCGCACATGGCGGAGAATTTCTTCATCTGGGTGAAGTTGGAGACCGGCATGATGCCCGGCACGATCGGCACGGTGATCCCGGCCGCCAGGCAGCGGTCGAGGAAGCGCAGGAAGATGTCGGTGTCGAAGAAGTACTGGGTGATGGCGCGGGTCGCCCCGGCATCGATCTTGCGCTTCAGGTTGTCCAGGTCGTGCTCGGCCGACAGCGCGGTCGGGTGCATCTCCGGGTAGGCGGCGACGCTGATCTCGAAGGGCGCCACCCGGCTTAGCCCGGCGACCAGGTCGGCGGCGTAGGCATAGCCCTCCGGATGCGCCTCGTAGCGCTCGGCCCCGACCGGCGGGTCGCCGCGCAGCGCCACGATATGGCGGACGCCGGCTGCCCAATAGGCCCGGGCGACGTCGTCGACCTCGCCACGCGAGGCGCCGACGCAGGTCAGGTGCGCCGCCGGGGTTAGCGAGGTCTCCTGCACGATCCGGCTGAGCGTCGCGTGGGTCCGTGCCTGGGTGGTGCCGCCGGCGCCATAGGTGACCGAGACGAATTGCGGCGCCAGCGGCTCCAGCCGCCGGATGCAGGCCCAGAGCTGGGTCTCCAGCGCGTCGGTCTTCGGCGGGAAGAATTCGAAGGACAGCGCCGGGGCCGGCAGGGCGGCAAGCTGTGGCAGGCCATCGACGCGCGGGCCGGTCAGCCAGCGCTGCAGCGTGCCGCGGGTGGCGTCGGGGAGGCGCCGGTCGACCGGCGCGTTGAGGGTCTGGTCCATACTTTCCTACTAGCCTGGGATCGTGTCGCCTGGAACAGCCGGCCCTGTATCGCCGGGTGACGTGTAATGGGGAGGGGACGGAGCCGGAGCCACCCCGCCGGGGCGCCAATCCGGTCAACCTCTCCGTCAGCAGGGCACCGGATACAGTTTGTGGCGTTGCACCATTATCCCAACGGTCATAATGGCCATGGTGGTCGTGGGGCGTAGCGTCGGGTTGAATGCCCGCGCGCTATGCGCCACGACATGTTATTGCGTTGTTCTAACGCAAGAGGTCCAGGTTGCCGATGCGCCCGATGATGCCGTTTCGAACCCGCTTCACCGTCGCGCTGCTGGCGCTGGCGCTCGTGGCTGGCTGCGCCGCCAGGCCAGACCCGAGCGATCCGGATGAGGTCGCCGAATTCAAGCAGACCAACGATCCGATCGAGCCCTTCAACCGCCGCATGTTCGCGGTGCACCAGGGTATCGACCGGGTAATCCTGCGGCCGGTCGCCGTGGCCTATCGCGACGTGGTGCCGCAGCCGGTCCGCACCGGCATCCGCAACGTGCTGGGCAACCTGCGCACGCCGGTCATCCTGGCCAACGACATGCTGCAGGGCGAACCGCGCCGCGCCGGCGACACGCTTGGACGCTTCCTGATCAATTCCACCCTGGGCATCGGCGGCATCTTCGACGTCGCCGGCAGTCGGTTCGGGGTCAAGGGCCATACCGAGGATTACGGCCAGACCCTGGCGGTCTGGGGCGTCGGCGAAGGCGCCTACCTGTTCATCCCCGTCCTCGGCCCGTCCAATCCGCGTGACCTCGTCGGCGCCGGCATGGGCATCGCCAGCGACCCGCTGACCTGGGTCGGCCAGGGCGTCACGGTCGACGCGCTGACCTACACCCGCGCCGGCCTGACCGTCGTGGACGCCCGCGAATCGCTCATCGAGGTGCTCGACATCGTCAACAAGGAATCGCTCGATCCCTACGCGACGCTGCGCAGCGCCTATCGCCAGCGCCGTAACGCCGAGATCCGCAACGCCAACGACGCCACGGCGCCGTCCGCCGCCACCGGCACTGGCTTCGGCACCGGCACCGGCTACACCCCCCCTGCGCCCAGCGCCGAGCCGCCGCGCTGACCCGACCGGGAGAGACCAGAATGACCCGAATCCCCCGCCGCCTGCTGCTGGGCGCCGGCCTCAGCCTGCCTTTCATGGCGCATCGCGCCCTGGCGCAGCAGGATATCGGCCGCGCCGCCAGCTTCATCCAGACCACCGGCCGAGACCTGGTCGCCGCCATCAACGACACCAGGTCGGACCTCGCCACCCGCCGGCTGCATGTCGCGGCGGTGCTGCGCAAGGCGGTCGACATCGAGGGCGTCGGCCGCTTCATCCTCGGCCGCTGGTGGCGCCAGGCGACGCCGGCCGAACAGGCCGAATATGTGAAGCTGTTCGAGGAAACGCTGATCCGCAACCTTTCGGCCCGCTTCGGCGAGTACCAGGGCGTGCGCTTCTCGCTCGGCCGCAGCCAGCTGCGGACCGAGGACGACGTCCTGGTCAACACCATCATTGAACGGCCGAACAGCGCGCCCTTCGCGCTCGACTGGCGTGTCGGCGACGTCGGTGGCCAGCCCAAGATCGTCGACGTGATCGCCGAGGGCACCTCGCTCCGGCTGACCCAGCGGAGCGAGTATTCCGCCGTGATCCAGCAGAACAACGGGTCGGTCGCCGCCCTGCTGACGGCGATGAAGCGGCAGATCCAGCAGCTCGCGGCGCGGGAACAGGGGGCGCGCTGACGCCCGTCAGGCAGCGCTGCGCGGCGTCCGCGGGCTGCCCGCTTCCAGCCGGCCCGCCGGCGCATGCAGGTCGAAGGTGCGGGCGCCGACCTCCTCCGCCATCGGCGCCAGCCAGGGCGAGGCGGCCAGGGCGTCGGCCGCATCGGCCCGCCCGGCCGCCCAACGCTCCTGCATCGTCTGGCGGCTGAACTCGTAGTCCTTGGCTTGGCCCTGCGGTTCGGCCGGCCGGTAGATCAGCTGGACGATGTCCATGGTGGTGACGCAGCCATAGGCATAGAGGAACTGCGCCTCCGGCGTCGCCCGCAGCGCCTCCGGCAGCTTTTCGAACAACAGGTTGATGTTGTGCCGCAGGTCATGCGCGAAGCGCTGCGTGTCGGTCGCCGCGCGGGTGCGGCTGGAATAGCGGATGTCCTTCTCGCGCTCCGCGACCTCGGCCAGCGTCGTCGGCAATTGCCCGCGGGAGGGGAAGACGTCCACCTGGAAGGTCAGCCGGCTGCTGCGCGGGACATAGTCCAGCACGTATTGCAACGGGGTGTTGGAAACCAGGCCGCCATCCCAGTAGTGCTCGCCGTCGATCTCGACCGCCGGGAAGCCGGGCGGCAGGGCGCCGCTCGCCATCACGTGCTCCGGCCGGATGACCATCCTGGCATTATCGAAATAGGCGAAATTGCCGGTGCGGACATTCACCGCGCCGACGCTGAAGCGCGTCTCCTTCGCGTTGATCCGGTCGAAATCGATCAGGGCTTCCAGCGTGCCCTTCAATGCGGCGGTGTCGTAGTAGCTGACCGGCTCGGGCCCGAGCAGCCATTCCACCGCCGGGCGTGGCGCGAAGAAGCCGGGCTGGCCGAGCAGCAGGGCACTCGCGGCACCGAGCTGGCGGTGATCCGCCCAGCCCGCCGCCAGTGCGCCCTGCCAGCACCCGGCGATGGCGGTGGCCGGCGCGGTGATGCCTTCCCAGAACTGCCGCAGCCTGGCCACCCGGTCGCCCGGTGCGTTGCCGGCGATGATCGCGGCGTTGATCGCGCCGATCGAGATGCCGGCCACCCAATCGGGCAGGTAGTCGGACCCGGCGAGTGCCTCATAGACCCCGGCCTGGTAGCTGCCGAGCGCGCCGCCGCCCTGCAGGACGAGGGCGACCGTCTTGTCGTAGCTGGCGGGGCGCGGCGGCACGGGGGGCATCGGCATCAATCCTCCTTCGGCAATCGGGCGGGCTTAGCGCCGCCGACCAGGTCAACGCACGCGACACTCCGGTGACCGGTGCACCATACGTCGCCGCGGCACGCCGCGAGTTGTGCCATGAGCGTCGCCACCAGGCCCTTTCCCGGCCGGCGGCGCGCTCCACCCGAGGTTTCGACGGTGCGGGCCCGGCGGTTGGCGCCTGCCGCCGCGACATGCTTCCAGCACCGGTCAGGGAATGCTCTGCTGGAGTCAAGCAGACCAAACGGGAGGACATCAACCATGCGTCGCCGAAGCCTTGGCCTTGCCTTGCTCGCTGCCCTGCTGCCCGCCGCGGCCGGTGCCTTCCCCGACCGCCCCATCACCCTGGTCACCGGCTACGCGCCCGGCGGCAGCACCGACATCGCCGCCCGCATCCTGGCCGACCGGATGCCGTCCCATCTGGGGCCGGAGGCGCGGATGCTGGTGGACAACCGGCCGGGCGCCGCCGGCGTCATCGCCACCGAATGGCTGAAGCGCCAGCCGGCCGATGGCTACACGATTATGATGACGGAAACCGGCGCCGCAGCCGCCGCGCCGGCGGCGATGATCGGCGGCACCCGCTACGACCCGGTCGCCGACTTCACCCATATCGGCATCGTCAGCACCCCGCCCGGCGTGCTGGTCGTGACCGAGAGCCTGCCCGGCCGCACGCCCGGGGCGGTGCTGGAGACGCTGCGCCGCGCCGCGCCCGATGCGCTGACCTATGCCAGTTCCGGCGTCGGCGGCGTGCTGCACCTGCGGGCGGAGATGCTCGCCCAGGCCTTCGGCACCCGCTACGTCCATGTGCCCTACCGCAGCGGCGCGCAGATGGTGCAATCGATCATGACGGGGGAAGCGCAATTCGGCATCGCCGCCCTCGCCTCCGCCACGCCGTTGCTGCGCGACGGCAAGATCCGCGGCATCGCCATGGTCGGCGACCGGCGCTTCCCGCTCTATCCGGACATCCCGACGCTGGGCGAGCTCGGCGTGCCGGGCTTCGACAACGGCGGCTTCTTCCTGCTGATCGGCCCGGCCGGCATGCCGCCGCGGGTGGCGGAGGCGCTGAACCAGGCCTTGCTGCGGACCCTGGCGGAGCCGATCGTGCGGGACCGCATGCTGACCGCGGGGCACGAGCCGCCGGCCGGGCCGAACGACCTGGCGACGGCACGCGCCTTCATGGAGCGGGAATATGCGACCTACCAGCGGATCGTCGCGCAGACCGGGGTCCGCCTGCAGCCCTGACGGCAGGGATCAGGCCGGGCGAAGGCTTTCATAGACGATCATTCGCCGCCCGCGGTAGGTGAAGGCATCGCACTCCACCATGCCGATGTCCTGCAGCACCGTCCGCGACGCCAGGTTCTCCGCCCAGGCGACGGCGATGATGCGCGGCAGGCCGACGCGATGGCCGAAATCGAGCCCGGCCTTCGCTGCCTCCCGCGCATAGCCCTTGCCGCGGCATTCCGGCCAGAGCGCGAAGCGCATCGCCACGCCGCGGCCATCCGGCCGTTCCATCAGCCCGGCGATGCCGAGGAACTCGCCGGTCGCGGTTTCGTAGACGCACCAGGTGCCATAGCCGCGCACCCGCCAGAACTCGATGTCGTCCTCGAGTTCGTCCCGCGTGCGGTCCTCCGAGCGGACGCCATGCAGCATCAGCTCGAAGACCCGCGCATCCGACTTCAGGCGGATCAGGTCGGGCAGGTTCTCCTTGCCCGGCGGGACCAGGGTCAGCCGCCCGGTGCGGACCAGCCGCCCGGGCATCGGGACGGTCGGGGCGACCCGCATGCCGTGCCTACCTGGTCAGCGGCCGATACTTGAGGCGGTGCGGCTGGTCGGCCGCGGCGCCGAGACGGCGGCGCTTGTCGGCTTCGTAGGCCTGGAAGTTGCCCTCGAACCATTCGACGTGGCTGTCGCCCTCGAAGGCCAGGATGTGCGTCGCCAGGCGGTCGAGGAACCAGCGGTCGTGGCTGATGATGACGGCGCAGCCGGCGAAGTCCTGCAGCGCCTCCTCCAGCGCCCGCAGCGTGTCGACGTCGAGGTCGTTGGTCGGCTCATCCAGCAGCAGGACGTTGTGCGGGCGCTTCAGCATCTTCGCCAGGTGCACCCGGTTGCGCTCGCCGCCCGACAGCACGCCGACCGGCTTCTGCTGGTCGCCGCCCTTGAAGTTGAAGGCGGCGCAATAGGCGCGGCTGGGCACCGCCCGCTTGCCCATGGTGATCTGGTCCATGCCGTCGGAGATTTCCTGCCAGACGGTCTTGCTGTCGTCGAGGCTGTCGCGGCTCTGGTCGACATAGCCGAGCTGGACGCTCTCCCCCACCACCAGCGTGCCGCTGTCAGGCTGGTCGACGCCGGTGATCATCTTGAACAGCGTGGTCTTGCCGGCGCCGTTGGGGCCGATGACGCCGACGATGCCGCCGGGCGGCAGCTTGAAGGACAGGTCGTCGATCAGCAGCCGGTTGCCGAAGCCCTTGCGGAGCTGGTCGGCGACGATGACGATGTTGCCCAGGCGGGGTGCCGGCGGGATCTGGATCTCGGTCGGGTCCGGCGCCTTGTCGAGGCTACGCTGCAGCAGGTCCTCGTACTTGGCGATACGGGCTTTCGACTTCGCCTGGCGGGCGGCCGGGCTGCGGCCGATCCATTCCTGCTCCTCGGCCAGCTGGCGCTGCCGGGTGCTCTCCTCCTTCTCCTCCTGCTTCAGGCGCTTGCGCTTCTGTTCCAGGTAGGCGGAGTAGTTGCCCTGGTAGGGGATGCCCCGGCCGCGATCGACCTCGAGGATCCAGTTGGTGACGTTGTCGAGGAAGTAGCGGTCGTGGGTGACGATCAGCACCGCGCCGGTATAGTCGCGCAGCGTGGTCTCCAGCCAGGAGACGCTCTCGGCATCGAGGTGGTTGGTCGGCTCGTCCAGCAGCAGCATCTCCGGCTTCTCGAGCAGCAGCCGGCACAGCGCGACGCGGCGGCGCTCACCGCCCGAGAGCGTGGTGACCGGGCTGTCGAAGGGCGGGCAGCGCAGCGCGTCGAGCGCGATCTCGACGGTGCGGTCGATCTCCCAGCCATTGCCGGCGTCGATCTTCTCCTGCAGGTCGGCCTGCTCGCCGAGCAGGGTGTTCATCTCGTCGTCCGACATCTCCTCGCCGAACTTCATCGAGATCTCGTTGAAGCGGTCGAGGTAGCCCTTCATGTCCTTGAAGGCGAGCATGACATTCTCGCCGACCGTCAGCTCGGGCTCCAGATGCGGCTCCTGCGACAGGTAGCCGACGCGGACGCCCTCGGCCGCCCAGGCCTCGCCGCCGAATTCCTTGTCCTGGCCCGCCATGATGCGCATCAGGGTCGACTTGCCGGCGCCGTTCGGGCCAAGCACGCCGATCTTCACGTCGGGCAGGAAGGACAGGGTGATGCCTTTGAAGACCTCGCGCCCGCCCGGATAGGACTTGGTGAGGTCTTTCATCACATAGGCGTACTGGTAGGAGGCCATGGGGCGGTAACCTGTCGGGCGGGGGGTTCGGCGCCCCTCATAGCCGCTGCGGCCCCCCCACGCCAAGGCGGCTGAGGAGCCCCCTGCCCGCTCAGCCCAGCGTGATCCCGGCCTCGCGGATCACCTGCTCGCAGACGATGCGCTGGGCGGCCAGCCAGGCGGCGAATTCGGCCGGGCTGTTGCCCACCATGATGGCGCCCGCGGCGTCCATCCGCTGCCGGACCGAGGCATCGGCCGTCGCCTTGGCGATGGCGGCGGCCAGCCGGTCGATGATCGGCGACGGCGTGCCGGCGGCGGCGAAGACGCCGTTCCAGTCGTTCATGTCGTAGCCAGGGAAGCCGCTTTCGGCGAGGGTCGGGACGTCCGGCAGGGTCGGCACCCGCTGCGGGCTGGTCACCGCCAGCACCCGCGCCTGGCCGGCCTGCACCGGCGGGCGGATCGAGGAGGTGGTGATCAGCACCGCATCGACCACGCCCGCGGCGATGTCCCGCGCCGCGTCGGCGCCGCCGCGATAGGGGGTGTGGATAAGCCGGATGCCGGCCCGCTTCTGGAACACCTCCCCGGCCAGGTGTCCCATGCCGGCGGCCGGGGGCGTGCCGTAGCTGATGGCGTTCGGCCGGTCCTTCGCGATGGCGATGAACTCCGCGATCGTCCGCGCCGGGAAGTCGCGCTTGACCGCGATCACCTGCGGGAACTGGCAGAACTGCGACACGGGGATGAAGGCGGTGCGGTAGTCGAAGCCGAGGTCCTTCATCAGCGGCGGGTTGGTCAGCTGGTTCGCCGCATCGACCAGGAAGGTGTAGCCGTCCTTCGGCGATTGCAGCGTGGCGTTGGCGGCGATGACGGCATTGCCGCCGGTGCGGTTCTCGATCACCACCGTCTGGCCGAGGAGATCGCCCAGCTTCTGGCCGACGGTGCGGGCCGCGGTATCGGCGGCGCCGCCGGCGGCGAAGGCGACGATCAGCCGGATGGGACGGTTCGGCCAGTCCTCCTGCGCCAGGGCCGGGGTGACGAGCGCGAGGCCGAGCGCGGCGCGGCGGGTGACCCTCACAGCGTGTTCTCCCGGCCGTAGCGGCGCTCGAAGGCGGCGATCTCGTCCTCGTAGGTCGCGGTCAGGCCGAAATCGTCGAGACCCTGCAACAGGCAATGCTTGGCGAAGGGGTCGATCTCGAAAGGATGCGCCGTGCCGTCGGGCGCGGTCACGGTCTGCAGCGGCAGGTCCACCGTGACGCGGGCACCGGGCTCGGCTTCCAGCTGCGCGATGATGTCCTCGACCACCTCGGCGGGCAGCACCACCGGCAGCAGCCCGTTCTTGGTGCCGTTGCTGCGGAAGATGTCGCCGAAGCTGGGGGCGATGGCGCAGCGGAAGCCGGCATCGAACAGCGCCCAGACCGCGCTTTCGCGCGAGCTGCCGCAGGCGAAGTTGCGCCCGGCGACGACGATCCTGGCCGGCTGCCACGCCGCCCGGTTCAGCGGGAAATCCGGGTCCTGCGTGCCGTCCGGCAAGCGTCGCGCGTCGTGGAACAGGAATTGCCCGTGGTCCACCTCCCGCGGGCGGGACAGGAAGCGGCCGGGGATGATGCGGTCGGTGTCGATGTTCGGCTGCGGCAGCGGCACCGCGACCGCATTCAGGTGGCGAAAGGCTTCCATGGCTCAGGCCTCCGTCAGCATGCGGACATCCGCGAGATGGCCGCTGACCGCGGCGGCCGCGGCCATGGCCGGGCTCAGCAGATGGGTCCGCGCGCCGGGACCCTGGCGGCCCATGAAGTTGCGGTTGGAGGTGGAGGCGACGCGTTCCCCCGGCCGGGCAATGTCGCCATTGGTGCCGAGGCACATGGAACAGCCGGGCTGCCGCCAGTCGAAGCCGGCGGCGGTGAAGACGTGGTGCAGCCCCTCGGCCTCCGCTTGGCGCTTGACCGGCTCGCTGCCCGGGACGACCCAGGCGGTGACGCCATCGGCCACCTTGCGGCCCCTGGCGACGGCCGCGGCGGCGCGCAGGTCCTCGATACGGGCGTTGGTGCAGCTGCCGATGAAGACCCGGTCGATGGCGATGTCGGTCAGCGCCGTGCCGGGGGCGAGGCCCATATAGGCCAGCATGCGCTCCATCTGGCCGCGCCGCTCGGCATCCGGCGCGGCTTCCGGGTCGGGGATGCTGCCGCCGATCGGCAGCGCGTCCTCCGGGCTGTTGCCCCAGGTCACCATGGGCTGGATGGCATCGCCGTCCACCAGGACCTCGGTGTCGAAGACGGCGCCGGGGTCGCTCGGCAGCTCGCGCCAGCGCGACACCGCCTGGTCCCATTCGGCGTCCTTCGGCGCATAGAGCCGGCCGCGGAGGTATTCGAAGGTGGTCTCGTCGGGGGCCACCATGCCGGCGCGGCCGCCGGCCTCGATCGACATGTTGCAGAGCGTCAGCCGCCCTTCCATGGAAAGCCCGCGGATGGCGCTGCCGGCGTACTCGATGACATGGCCGGTGGCGCCGGCGGCGCCGATCTGCGCGATGATCGCCAGGATCACGTCCTTGCCCGTCACCTGCGGCCCGAGCGTGCCGTCCACCGTGATGCGCATGGTCTTCGGCTTGCGCTGCCACAGCGTCTGGTTGGCCAGCACATGCGCGACCTCGGTGCTGCCGATGCCGAAGGCCAGCGCGCCGAGCGCGCCATGCGTCGAGGTATGGCTGTCGCCGCAGACCATCAGCAGGCCGGGCTGCGAGAGGCCGGTCTCCGGCCCCATCACATGGACGATGCCCTGGTTCGGGTCGCCCAGGCCGAATTCGCGGATGCCGTGCTCGGCGGTGTTGCGCGCCAGCTTCTCCACCATCTCGCGGTGGCGCGGGTCCTCGATCTCCGCCAGCGTGCGGGAGGCGGTCGAGACATAGTGGTCGGGCGTGGCGAAGATGCGGTCCGGCGCGCGCGGCTTCAGCCCGCGCCTGCGCAGCACGTCGAAGGCGGTGGCGCCGCCGTCATGCAGCAGGTGCCGCCCGACATAGAGCAGGGTCTGGCCATCCTCCCGCTCCATCACCCGATGGCGCGACCAGATCTTCTCGAAGAGCGTGCGTGGTGCGTCCGCCATGGCGTGTCCCCTACTCAATCCAGCTTGACGCCGGACAATTCGACAAGGCCCTTCCAGACCGCATCCTCGCGGCGGATGAGATCGGTGAGCGCGGCCGGGCTGTCATCGGTGATGGCGGTGAAGCCGAGCGGCAGCAGCTTATCCGCATAGGCCGGGTTCCGCGCCGCGCCGATGGAAGCTTGGTGCAGCCGCGCCACGACATCCGCCGGCGTGCCGGCGGGGGCGGAAAGGCAGTACCAGAATTCCATGTCCATGTCGGTGCCGGGGATCAACTCGGCCATGCCCGGCACGGCCTCGATCCCGGGCACGTAGGTGACGCGCCTGGCGCTGCCGACGGCCAGCGCCCGCAGCCGTCCCTCCCGCACATGCGGCACGATGGCGGGCAGGCCGTCGAACAGCATATCGAGGTTGCCGGCCAGCAGGTCGTTGATGCCCGGCGCCAGGCCGCGATAGGGCACCTGGGCGATCTCGATGCCGGCCGACCTGCAGAGCTTGGCGATGGTCAGGTTGCTGATCGTGCCCCAGCCGGAATTGCCGGCGGAAAGCCGCCCCGGCGCTGCCTTGGCCGCGGCGACCAGCTGGCCGAAATCCTGCCAGGGCCGGTCGGCGCGGGTCACCAGCAAGGTGGTGCCGATCGAGACGCGGGAGATATGCGCGAAGTCGCGCAGCGCATCGAAGGGCATGCTGTTGCGATACAGATAGCGGTTGGCGCAGAAGATCGTCGCCCCGCCGAGGAAGACCGTGGCGCCGTCCGGCGCGCTGCGCGCCACCGCCTCGGCGGCGATGTTGCCGCCGGCGCCGGGCCGGTTCTCGATCACCACCGGCTGGCCGAGCAGCGGCGCCATCTGCTCCGCCAGCAGCCGCGCGGTGATGTCGGCGGCGCCGCCCGGCGGGAAGGGCACGACGATCTTCAGGGCGCGCGCCTGGGCCTGGCCGACCGCCGGCGCGGCCAGGGCGCCCAGCAGCAGCAGGCGGCGCCTCATGCGCCGGGTTCCAGGTCCAGCCGCACGGCGATGCCTTCCAGCCCGGGCACCGCCGGGTAGCGCTGCATCACCAGCGGGTCGTGGCCGGGGACGATATGCTTCGGGGTCGGCGCCAGGCGCTTCACCTTGTCGAAGCCTTCCAGCATGTCGCCGACATGGAAAGCGGTGGTGAAGGGACGCTTCGCCTCCAGGTTCTCGTAGAAATGGGTGACGTCGGAGGCGAGCACGACCGTGCCGCGCGCCGTCTCCACCGTGACGCATTGCAGCCCCATGGAATGGCCGCCGCAGGCATGCAGCCTGATGCCCGGCGCCAGTTCCTGGTCGCCGTCGTGGAACACCACGCGGTCGGCGAAGGTCATGCGGACGATGCCGGCGACGTCCTCGACCTCGAAGGAATGGCGCAGCCTGTGGTGGCACATGTAGCGGCCGGTGGCGTAGCGCATCTCCTCCTCCTGCAGGTGGAAGCGGGCGCGCTTGAACTTGTGGAAGCTGCCGACATGGTCGTAGTGCATGTGGCTGATGATGACGTCCTCGACCGCGTCGGGGTCGATGCCGAGCAGCCTCAGGCCCTCGACCGGGCAGCGCAGGTATTCCCGCTTGCGCCGCGCGGCGACCTCCGCGGTGAAGCCGGTGTCGATGATCCAGGCGCGGCCCCCGCCGACCGCGGCCCAGACGAAGTAGTCCATCGGCATCGGCGCATCATGCGGGTCGCCGCCGATGAAATGCTCCGCCCGCCTGGCGTCGCGGCGGGCGTAGCGCAGGGCGTAGAGCTCATGGATCATGCGGGCAGGCTTTCGCTGGGCAGGCCGAGGGCCAGGCCGGTCATGGAGGCATCGCGGAGGACGGAGAGGAAATCGCCGGGATGGTTGGCATCGCCGACCAGGGTGAAGGGCACCCCGGCGGCCTCGACCGCCGGCAGCATGTCGCGGTTGGCGACGGCGCCGATGGCGGCGATCACCAGATCCGCCTCGATGGCGTGCGGCGTATCGTCGACCGTGAAGGACAGCCGCGTGCCGGCCAGCCGCTGCACCCGCGCCTTGGTATGGAACACCGTGCCGGCCGCCCGCAGGCGGATCAGCAGGTCTGTGCGGTTGTTGCGCGCCATGGCGGGCGCCAGCGCCGGCAGCGCCTCCAGCACCGTCATGCGGCAGCCGCGCAGCGCCAGCATGTCGGCCACCTCCAGCCCGACGATGCCGCCGCCGATGATGGCGACGCGGGCACCTTCCGGCACCAGCGCCGGGTCGGCGATCACGTCCCAGGCCTGCAGCGGCGCGGCGCCCTCCAGCGCCAGCGGCCGCGGCCGCGCGCCGGTCGCCACCACGACATGGTCGGGCCGGTGGTCGCGGATCATCGCCGCGGTCGCATCCACGCCGCAGCGCACCTCGACGCCCAGCGCCGCCATCCTGCCCCACCGCCAGTCCCAGACCGGCCGCACCTCCCCCTTGTCGGGGGCGGCCACCGCCAGGTGGATCTGCCCGCCCGGCCGCGCCGCCGTCTCCCAGATCGTCACCCTGTGGCCGCAGGAGGCCGCCATGCGCGCCGCCTCCACCCCGGCGACGCCGGCGCCCAGCACCAGCACGCGCAACGGCCGCGCCGCGACGCGCCGCGGTTCGGCCAGCGCCGGCTCCTCGAATTCCGTGCCCAGCATGGGGTTCACCACGCAGGCGACGTCCTTCTCCAGCGTCAGCCGCTCGAAGCAGACGTTGCAGGAGATGCAGGCGCGGATCGGCGCCCCCGTGATCGCCTTCCGCGGCCAGAAGGCATCCGCCGTCAGCGCCCGGCCCAGCGAGATGAAATCCGCGCTGCCCGCGGCCAGCACGCCCTCCGCATCCTCCGCGGCGATGATGCGGCCGGCAAGGATCGTCGGGATGCCGACCGCCGCCTTGATCGGCCGCGCATGCGGCTCCAGCGCCCGCCGCGGCATCGACGGCGGCTGGATGCAGAAGCGCGACAGCGCCGGGCTTTCGTTCGTGCCGCCGGAGAGGTCGAGCGCCGCGACGCCGGCGGCTTCCAGCAGCCGCGCCACCGCGACGATGTCTTCGGTCGGGTAGCCGTCCTCGCAATACTCGGTGCAGGACAGCCGGACCCAGAGCGGAAAGTCGGGCAGCGCATCCTTCAGCCGATGCACCGTCTCCAGCAGCAGCCGCGCCCGGTTGGCGATGCTGCCGCCGTAGTCATCGGCGCGGCGGTTGATGCGCGGCGTCAGGAATTGCTGGAAGAGGTACCCGTTGGCCGCGTGCAGCTCGACCGCGTCGTAGCCCGCCTGCCACAGCCGCCGCGCCGCGGTGACGAAATCCTTCTGGATCGCCAGGATCTCGGCGCGGTCCAGTGCCCGCACCGCGTCGCCCGTGTTCGGGTTGCGCCAGGAGGATGGGCCGACCGGTTCCATGTTCAGCACCATGCGCCGCAGCAGCGCACCGCGATGGTTGAGCTGGCCGATGGTCAGGCAGTCATGCGCCTTGATCGCGGCGACCAGGCGCGCCAGGCCGGGGATGAAGCGGTCGTGGTAGATCCACAGGCTGTTGTTGTGCGCCCGGCCGCCCTCGGAGACGGCCATCGCCTCGGTGACGATGGCCGCCACGCCGCCCTCGGCGCGCAGCGCGTAGTAGTGGCGGTCGCGCTCTGTGGAGAGTCCGTCGCTGGAGCCGAAATTGGTCCCCATCGGCGCCATGATCATCCGGTTCTTCAGCCGCAGCGTGCCGATGGTCCCGGGCCGCGCGAGCAGGCTCCCCACCACGCGTCTCAGCCCTTGTCGGCGTCGAGCACCGCCTGCACGGCGGCGGGGTCGGCCGCCATCTCGACGCCGGCGCGCTCGACCTGCAGCAGCATCGGCACCCGGCTGTCGCGGTGGCCCCAGCCGCGCGCCAGCGCCTCGTTCATCTCCTCCAGCGTCAGCTGGCAGAAGCGCATCGGCACGCCGAGCTCGCGGCCCATGGTGGTCGCCAGGGTGACGTCCTTGTGCGCCAGCTTCAGCGCGAAGGCCGGCGGGTCGTACTTGCCGATCAGGAACTGGTCGGCGACGCGGTCGAAGGTCCGCCGCCGGCCCAGAGCGCCCTGCCGCACCGCTTTCCAGAGGTCGAGCGGGTCCATGCCCGCCTTGACGCCCATGGTGAAGACCTCGGCCATCGCGGTCTGCACCGCGTAGCCGGCCATGTTGTGCACCAGCTTGGCGACTGTCGCGGTGCCGATCGGGCCGATATAGGCGGCCTGGTCGCCGATCGCGTCCAATACCTTCTTGTGGCGGTCGAAGATCGCCTTGTCGCCGCCGACCCAGATCGCCAGCTTGCCGGATTCGGCACCCTTCGGCCCGCCGGAGACCGGCGCGTCGAAGCCATGCGCGCCCTTCCCGGCCAGCGCGGCATTGACCCGTCGCATCAGCGCCTGGCTGTTGGTCGAGAGATCGAAATAGGCCATGCCGGGATGCGCGCCGGCGAGGATGCCGTCCGGGCCGAAGACCACGGCTTCCACTTCCGGCGGCCCGGGCAGGCTGGTGAAGACCACGTCGCATTGCTCGGCGATCGCCTTCGGCGTCGCGCCCCATTCGGCGCCGGCCTCGAGGTGCTGCGCCGCGGCCTCGCGGCGCATGTCCAGCACCACCAGCTTGTACTGCGACTTCTGCAGGTTGGCGGCCATGAAGGCACCCATGGTGCCGAGGCCGATGAATCCGATCTTCATGCGCTCAGCCCTTCGCCTTGTCCTGCTCGTCGAACACGTCGACCGCGACGTGCGACGCCGTCATCGCCGCCGGCCAGCCGGCATACATCGAGAGATGCGTGATGATCTCGGCAATCTCCTCGCGCGAGAGGCCATTGCCCAGGCCGCGTCCGACATGGCTGTTGAGCTGGTCCTCCCAGCCGAGCGCCACCAGCGCGGCGATGGTCACCAGGCTGCGGTCGCGCTTCGAGAGCTGCGGACGCTCCCACAGGTCGCCATAGACATAGGTGTTCGTCATCTCGACGAGCTTCGGGAAATGCGGCTTGATCCGGTCGCGCCGGGCCGAAGGGGGGGCTGCCATGGTCGTTCCTCTCTGCCTCAGGGCCCGATCGGGGCGAGGCAGGGCACGCGGCATGGCGACGCGGCTGGCAGCCGGCGCATCGGACCTTCCCCCGGATCGGTTCTTGGCTACGATCCTAGGTCATTCGACCGCCCGCGCAAGCCGGGCGGCAGGGAAAGCGAGGCAGGGAATGGCCGACACGCCGCTGGTCCGCAGCATCACCCAGGTCGGCATCGTGGTGCGCGACATGGACAAAGCGCTGGCCGCCTATGCCCACAAGCTCGGGGTCGGCCCCTGGCGGGTCTATACCTATGCGCCGCCGAGGCTCACCGGGATGCGGATCCGCGGGGTCGAGACGCCCTACAGCATGAAGCTGGCCCTGGCCTGGACCGGCAGCATGATGTGGGCACTGATCCAGCCGCTGGACGGCCCCTCGATCTACAAGGAGTTCCTGCGCGACCATGGCGAGGGCATCCACCATGTCATGGTGGACTACGGCGACCGCACGCTGGACGAGGTGAAGGCCGAATTCGCCGCCCGCGGCTGGCCGGCGCTGATGGAGGGCAACTACCTCGGCAGCCAGTTTGCCTATTTCGAGACCGAGGGCAGCCTGACCACCACCATCGAGGTGCGCTGGTCCGCCCCCGGCTGGCAGCGGCCGGACCCCGACGACTGGTACCCGGCCCCGCCCGCCGCCTAGGGCGCAGCGAGACGCGCGGGCCAAGCCCCGGCGCAAATGATCCGGTGATGCCGCGCAGGCCGCGGCATCGATCAGGCCGCAGGCGGTGAGCCAGGCGCCACCCACCGCCTCCGCCACCGGGTCGATCGCCGCGGCGGCGCGGCCGACCAGTGCCAGCCGGCAGCCCTCCGCCGCGGAGGCGCGGGTCACCGCGGCGCCCTTCCCCCTGGCCGGGCCGGTGATGAGCGCGACGCGGCCCTGCGACCCGGGATCCATGGCCATGTCCCCAGCATTGCTCTGCCGAGGCCGCGACAGGGTGCGGCACGGGGTCACGGGATGTGACGCGTCCGCACAGCGGCTGGGCGACGATTGCCCGGGAGATGGTCGGTGGGGTCGGGCGCGGCGACGATGCCGGGGCGGCGCACGCCCGGGCTGCACGGGCGCGGCAAGATCGGCATGCGGGACGCGACGACGCACCACCGCGCAGGAATCAGCCGCCCGCCACCGCGGCTGGGTGTCGCTCATCGACGGCGGCAAGGGAATGAAACGCGCCTGGCGTCCCCTAGGGGATTCGAACCCCTGTTACCGCCGTGAGAGGGCGGTGTCCTAGGCCTCTAGACGAAGGGGACTGGAGGCGTCGTGGCGGGGCTTCTAGGGCCCGGTCGCCGGAGGGTCAAGCACCCTTCACCGGCTTTCCGAGCGCTTTCCGTGCCGCCGCATACCGCCCGTCCCGGCAGGCATCCGAGCAGTAGCGCACGCTGTCCCAGTCCCGCGCCCATTTCCTCCGCCAGGCGAAGGCCCGCCCGCAGGCCGCACAGGTCTTTTCCGGCAAGGCCGGCTTGTGCGCCATCGTCGGCCCCCCCCGCCCCTAACGTCCGGGCCGGATCTCGCCGACCACCCGGCCGCCCTTCGGCTCGACCACCAGCACCCGCTCGCCATCCGGCCGCGCCACCAGCACGCCGATTCCCGTCTCGCTCGACGCCACGCCGAGGATGCGCGTCCCCTCCGGCTGCTCCAGCGCGGTGTCCCAGCGCCCGGTGGCGGCGCCGCCACCAACCCGCTGGACGAGGACCACGACCAGGGCCAGGGTGCCGCCGACGATCAGCACCCCCATGACAACGACGAGTATATTGAGCGCGCGCACCGACCACCCCTCCGAATCCACCACCGCCGAGACCATCACCCTGGTCGCCGCGCCCGAGTCGGCCGGCCTCCGGGCCGACCGTTTCCTCGCGGAGGCGATAGGTTCGCTCTCGCGCTCCCGCGTCAAGGCGCTGATCGCCGCTGGCGCCGCCAGCCGCGACGGCAAGCCGCTGCGCGACGCCGCCGACCCGGTCCGCGCCGGCAGCACCTATAGCCTAGCCATCCCCGGCGCGGTGTCCGCCCTGCCGCTGCCGCAGGACATCCCGCTGACCATCCTGTTCGAGGATGCCGACCTGATCGTCCTCGACAAGCCGGCCGGCCTGGTGGTGCACCCCGCCCCCGGCAACCTCGACGGCACGCTGGTCAACGCCCTGCTGGCGCATGCGGGGGAGGACCTGCCGGGCATCGGCGGGGAGAAGCGGCCGGGCATCGTCCACCGGCTCGACAAGGACACCTCCGGCGTCATGGTCGTGGCCAAGACCGAACGCGCCCACCGGGCCCTGTCCCTGGCCTTTGCCGAGCGCGACCTCGACCGCGAATACCTGGCCCTGGTCTGGGGCCTGCCCAACCCGCCGGCCGGGGAGATCGAGGCCGCGATCGGCCGCCACCCGATCGACCGCAAGCGGATGGCGGTGGTGGAGCGCGGCGGGAAGCATGCCCTGACCCGCTACGTCAGCGAACGCGCCTGGGGTGCCGCCTGCGCGCTGCTGCGTTGCCGGCTTGCAACCGGCCGGACCCACCAGATTCGCGTTCACCTTGCCGAGATCGGCCACCCCGTGGTTGGGGACCCGGTCTATCTTCGTCGGACCCCGGCGGCGGCGCGCAGCCTCGGGGAACCGGCCCGCCAGGCCCTGCTCAGCTTCCCGCGGCAGGCGTTGCACGCGGCCACGCTGGGCTTCCGCCATCCGGTCACCGGCCGCGCGCTCAGCTTCTCGGTTCCCCCGCCGGCGGACTTCGCGGCGCTGCTCACATTGCTGGCTGGTAACGTGGAGTAACCAACCCCGATACTCGGTTTTTCTGGACAGCGCCCACCGGAAACGGTACAAAACGAGCCAAGGCAGCGTCATCAGGTGCCAAACAAGGCCGGACCGGCCATTCTCGCCCCGACGTGACCGGGGCAGGTGCGGTCTGGTGGGCCTGGGTGGCGTTCGAACTGCCAGGATCGGTCGTGGACCGGGCCCCGCCGTCACGGGGTGGCCCGCCGCGCGCAGGAGGCAGATACCTCAGATGGCTTCCAGCTCCGTCATTCCCATCGCCCCAGAGGGCAACCTCTCCCGCTATCTGCAGGAGATCCGCAAATTCCCGATGCTGTCGCCCGACGAGGAGCTCTCGCTGGCAAAGCGCTGGCGCGACGCGGGCGATGAGGGCGCCGCCCACAAGCTCGTCACCAGCCATCTCCGCCTCGTCGCCAAGATCGCCATGGGCTACCGCGGCTACGGCCTGCCGGTCGGCGAGCTCATCTCCGAAGGCAATGTCGGCATGATGCAGGCGGTGAAGCGCTTCGACCCGGAGCGTGGCTTCCGCCTGGCCACCTATGCCATGTGGTGGATCCGTGCCGCCATCCAGGAATACATCCTCCACAGCTGGTCGCTGGTGAAGATGGGGACGACGGCGGCGCAGAAAAAGCTGTTCTTCAATCTTCGTCGGTTGAAGGGCCAGATGGCTGCCCTGGAAGACGGCGACCTGAAGCCCGAGCAGGTGGAGAAGATCGCCCGCGTCCTGGCCGTGCCGGAACAGGACGTGGTGTCGATGAACCGCCGCCTGGCCTCGCCCGACCATTCGCTGAACGCGCCGGTGCGCGCCGACAGCGAGGGCGAGTGGCAGGACTGGCTGGTCGACGACCAGGAGACCCAGGAATCCGAACTCGCCGACCGCGAGGACATCGGCAACCGCCGCATGCTGCTCGGCGAGGCGCTGAAGACGCTGAACGAGCGGGAGCGCCACATCCTGATCGAACGCCGGCTGAAGGACGAGCCGACGACGCTCGAGGAGCTCAGCCAGCAATACAACATCAGCCGCGAACGCGTCCGCCAGATCGAGGTGCGCGCCTTCGAGAAGCTGCAGAAGAGCATGAAGACCCAGATCGTCGAGCGACGGCTCGCGGTTTAAATCGAGCGACGGCTCGCGGTCTGATTCACGCGCACGGCTGAACCGGCCGCGGAGGGCAACCTCCGCGGCCTTTTTCATGCCGGGTCGGATGGCATGGGCGTTGCTGGACCGAGGCCCGAACAGCTTCGGTCCCTCCCGCGCATGCCCGATGCCAGCCTCGCCGCGCCGCAGACCGTGCCGGCCACGCCCCGCCGGCAGCGGGCCCCGCTGCCGCGCAGTCTCTATGGCGGCGCATCCGTGCTGGGCATGCTGCTGTTCTGGTGGGCACTTGCCGGCGGCCGTGTCGTCGCCGCGGACCTGCTCCCTTCCCCGCCCCAGGTCTGGGCCGCGCTGGTCGAGATCACCCGGGACGGCTACCGGGGCACCACCCTGGCCGGAAACATCCTCTCCACCCTGGGCCGGCTGGCCGGGGGCTTCGGCCTCGCCGTCGTCGCCGGCGTGCCACTCGGCCTCTGGATGGGGCGCAACCGGCTGGCCGGCGCGGCGATCGACTGGATCATCCAACTCCTCCGGCCGCTGCCGCCACTGTCCTACATGATCCTGCTGATCCTCTGGCTCGGCACCGGCGACGCCTCGAAGACCGCCCTGCTCTTCCTCACCGCCTTCCCGATCGTCGTCGCGGCAAGTGCGGCCGGCATCAGCGGCGTCCGCCGCCAGCGCATCCAGGCGGCTGAGGCGCTCGGCGCCTCGCGCACCCAGGTCTTCCGCCATGTGGTCCTGCCCTCCGCCGCGCCGATGATCTTCACGGGGCTGCAGATCGCCCTTGCCGCGGCCTTCTCCACCGTCGTCTCGGCGGAACTCATGGCCGCGTCCGACGGGCTTGGCTGGATGGTGATCTCGGCCAGCCACTTCCTCCGCAACGACGTCATCATCCTCTGCATCCTGGTGCTCGGCCTGCTGGGCGTCAGCCTGGCCTGGGGGCTGCGGGCGCTCGACCGCGGCATCGTCCACTGGCGCGGGCGCGACTGATGCGCCGCATCCCGGGCTTCGTCGTCACCGGCCTGTCGATCGCCGTGGTGCTCGGGGCCTGGGTGGCCGTCACCACCACCGGGCTGATCCGCGACCTCTTCCTGCCCGGCCCCGCCGACCTCTGGTCCGGCGTCTCCGAGCTGATGGAGGAAGGCTACAAGGGCCGCTCCATGGCCGAGCATCTCGGCATGAGCCTGCTCCGCGTCGGCGCCGGCTTCCTGACCGGGGCGGTCGCCGGCACGGCGCTGGGCCTCGCCATGGGCGTCTCCCGCCGGCTCGACGCCGCCGCGGCGCCCTTCGTCGAGTTCCTGCGGCCGCTGCCGCAGCTCGCCTACCTCGTGCTGCTGATCGTCTGGCTCGGTATCGGCGAGGCCAGCAAGATCACCATGCTCTTCCTCGCCGCGTTGCCGGTCGCCGCCGTCGCCGCGCGCGACGGCGTGCGCAACATCCCCGCCGAGCGGTTGCGCATGGCGCAATCCCTCGGCGCCTCGCGGGCGCAGATCTTCCGGCATGTCGTGGCGCCCAGCGCGCTGCCGGAGATCCTGACCGGCGCCCGGCTCGCACTCGGCATCGTCTACGGCACGCTGATCGCCGCCGAGATCATCGCCGGCAGCAACGGCATCGGCTGGATGATCCTCGATGCCGGCCGCTTCCTGCGCTCCGACTACGCCTTCGTCGGCATCCTGGTCATCGGCCTGACCGGCATCCTGATCGACCGGATGCTGCTGCTGCTCGAACGCCGGCTGGTCCACTGGGCCGGCCGCTGAACCGAAAGGAGACAGACATGACCCTGCTGACCCGCCGCGCCGCGCTCGCCGTCGCCGCCCTGCCGCTGTTCGCCGCGCATACCCGCGCCAGGACCCCTGACAAGGTCAATCTCGGCTTCTTCACCGAGGCCAAGCCGACCATGATCGCCAAGGGCGAGGGCTGGTTCGCCGCCGGCCTCGGCGCGCCGATCAACTGGACCGAATTCGGCAGCGGCGCCGAGATCAACACCGCGATGATCGCCGGCTCCTGTGACATCGGCCTGGCGATCGGCTCCGTCGCCACCGCCGCCGGCATCGCGCAAGGGCTGCCCTACCAGGTGGTCGGGATGGTGGACAACATCGGCCCGGCCGAGGAGATGACCGTCCGCGCCGCCGCCAACATCAGGACCGCCGCCGACTTCAAGGGCAAGAAGCTGGCGACGCCCTTCGGCTCCACCAGCCATTTCCGCACCCTCGGCTTCCTCAAGACCAATGGCCTGACCCAGCGCGACGTCACGCTGCTCGACATGAAGCCGGCCGCCATCCTCGCCGCCTGGTCGAAGGGCGAGATCGACGCCGCCTATGTCTGGTCCCCCGCCAAGAGCAAGCTGCGCGAGGCCGGCGGCACCGGCTTCCGCACCTGGGACACGCTCGACAAGGCGGGCTACGTGGTCTCCGACATGATCATCGTGCGCAACGCCTTCGCCGCCGAGTATCCGGACGCGGTGGTCGGCTTCCTCAAGGCCTATGGCCGCGCCCTGACGATGTGGGAGACCCAGCCGGAGGCCGCCGCCAGGATCGTCGCCGCCCAGGCCGGCATCAGCCCCGAGGTCGCCATGGCCGACCTGAAGGAGCCCGATTTCGTCGGCCTGAGGAAGCAGCTCGAGCCCGACTGGCTCGGCGCCCCGGGCCAGCCCGGCAAATTCGCCGCCGTGCTGAAGGGCACCGCCGACTTCCTGGTCGAGCAGCGCTCGATCCGCTCCGCCCCCGGCGTCGAGGCCTTCGGCAAGGCGTTGAACACGCGGTACCTGGCCCAGGCGGTCGCGTGAGCGAACCGGGCTTCGTCCGCTTCGACGGGGTCTCGGTCCGCTACGGGCAGGGCGCCGCCTCGGTGCTCGCCCTGGAGCGCGCCGACCTCGACTTCGGCCGCGGCGACTTCGTCTGCATCGTCGGGCCGTCCGGCTGCGGCAAGACCACGATGATGCAGACGCTCGCCGGCTTCCTCGCCCCGACCACCGGCGTGGTCTCGCTCGCCGGCAAGCCGGTGCTCGGCCCAGGCCCGGAACGCGGCGTGGTGTTCCAGCAGCCGACGCTGTTTCCCTGGATGAGCGTCGCCGCCAATGCCGGCTTCGGCCCGCGCATGCGCGGCGAGAATCCCGCCCAGGCGAGGGAGCGCGTGGAGTACTGGCTGCGCACCACCGGGCTCTGGGATTTCCGCGACCGCTATCCCTACGAATTGTCGGGCGGCATGCAGCAGCGCCTCGCCATCGCCCGGGCGCTCTGCAACGAGCCGCTGGTGCTGCTGATGGACGAGCCCTTCGGCGCGCTCGATGCGCTGACGCGGGAGCACATGCAGGAGGAGCTGCATGCCGTCTGGCGCCGCACCGGCATGACCGTGGTCTTCATCACCCACAGCGTCGAGGAAGCGGTCTATCTCGGCACCGAGGTGGTGGTGATGTCCCCCCGCCCCGGCCGCATCGTCGAGCGCATCCCGCTGCCCTTCGCCCGCGACGAATCGGCCGCCGACATCCGCGCGGTCAAGTCCAGCCCCGGCTTCATCGCGGCGCGGGAACGCGTGCTGTCGCTGATCTGGGGCATGCAGCATGACGCCTGACTTGTGGCATCCCGACAGGCGGTGGAAAGTCGCCGCATCCTCGGGAGGACGCACAGCATGAAGCTCGCCTATTCGCCGAACAGCCCCTATGTCCGCAAATGCGTCGCCGCGGCGATCCTCCGCGGCATCGACGCCCAGGTCGAGCTCTGGACCATCGGCACCACCGATCCGGTCCTCGCCGCCAGCAACCCGCTGTCCAAGGTGCCGACGCTGATCACCGACGACGGCATGGCGCTCTACGACAGCCCGGTGATCTGCGAATACCTCGACAGCATCGGCAGCGCCCCGCCGCTCTTCCCCGCCCCCGGCCCGGCCCGCTGGAAGGCGAAGCAGCAGGAAGCGGTGGGCGACGGCATCCTCGATGCCACCCAGCCGCGCCGGCGCGAACTCGCCCTGCCGCTGGATGACGGCCGGCGCGACTACATCGCCACCCAACAGGCCAAGGTCACCCGCGCGCTCGACGCGCTGGAGGCCGACGCCGGCAGCCTCGGTCTGCTCACCACCATCGGCGAGGTCACCATCGCCTGCGCGCTGGGCTACCTGGATTTCCGCTATGCCAACGAGCCCTGGCGCCCCGGGCATCCCAGGCTGGAAGCCTGGTATGCCAAGGTCGCCGCGCTGCCGGCGATGGCCCGCACCGCACCGCCGGCCTGAAAGGCCGGGGGAGAAGGTATTCTCCCCCGGACCTCCTCATCCATTTCCGTGAGTCGAGGCCCGCCGCGCGGCGAGTGCCTGACTCACACAAAGGATAGGGTGGGGTCGGACGCCTGCGTCCGACCGGGAGGGAACACTTTCCCCTTTCCAACCTTGCCCCCCATTCCCCCGGCCAATCCCGCTCATTCGCCCAACCGATTGGCACCCCGCCACGCGCCGCCCCATCTGCTGCGCCAGCACCAGGGAGCGCCCGCCATGTCCGCCGCCATCCATCCCGAAGCCCGCATCGGCCATGTCCACCTGAAGGTCGCCGACCTCGACCGGGCGCTCGGCTTCTGGCACGGCGTGCTCGGCCTCGAGGTCATGCAGCGCATGGGCGACCGGGCGGCCTTCCTGTCGGCCGGCGGCTACCACCATCACATCGCGCTCAATACCTGGGACAGCGCCGGCGGCGCGCCGCCGCCGCGCGGCACCACCGGCCTCTACCATGTCGCCCTGGTCTATCCGGACCGCCAGGCCCTGGCCGCGGCGCTGCTGCGGGTGATCCAGGCCGGGATCGAGCTGGAGGGTGCCTCCGACCACGGCGTCTCCGAGGCGATCTACCTGCGCGACCCGGACGGCAACGGCGTCGAGCTCTACCGCGACCGCCCGCGGGTCGAATGGCCGCGCAACGCGGCGGGCGAGCTGGCCATGAGCAACAGCCGCTTCGACCTGCAGGCGCTGCTGGCTGAGTTGCGGTGACGACAAGCCGTGCCCAAGCATCGGCCGTTGCCGCTTGCAATCCGCTCCCAGGATCGCGGTGTAACCCGGGTACGGGAGAAGACGGCAAGTTCCTGACAGTAGCCTCGGGAGACCTGCCTTGACCCATCCTGGGCCGGCACTTGCCGGATAGCCTCCTTCAGTCGATCCCCTCTGGCCTTATGCTGCGGCGTTCCCAAAGGATCGCCGGTGGCGTCTGGCAGGGCCGGGCCGCCTGGCGCGCGCGTTTGGTCGCCGCCGGGCGGCTCGGGCTGGGCGAGACCGAAGCGGGGCTGCTGCTGCGCCTCGACCAGGGGAACCGCAACCCGTTCGAGGTGCTGGAGCAGCGCGACGGCCAGGGCGTGCTGGTCCAGGCCGGCGTGCCGCTCGTCCTTGCCTTCGCCTTCGCCGTCGCCTTCTTCCTGCATCTCCGGGCGCGGCGGCACCTGGCGCCGCACTGGCGCGCTTGGCTGGCGCACCGGCTGACCGCCGATTGGCTGGGGGCCGGCGGCGCGGCCCGTGTCCCGGCGGCGCCAATGCCGATGGCCGCATCGCCACCGAGGACGCGGTCTAGCTCGCCAGCTCCCTCGCCTATGCCGCGATGGTGCTGACCTGTTTCCTCGGCGTGCTCCGGACCCTGTCGGATCATCCGGCCATCCCGCCCGGCGGGATCGCGTTCCACGTGCCCGGCTACCTGCTCCGGGTCGCCATCCTGTTCGCCCGGCTGGGTACCGGCATCCCCGTCCCGAACGGCTGCCGGCTGGAACGCGCCACCACGCGGCGCCAGGCGATGAGGCCGCGTACCGCGAGGCGCTGGTCCGCGGCCGCGATGCCGGCGGCGCGCCGGGCTCGCACCCGCTCCGGCTGCGCGGCCTGTCCGGGTCGCTGGCCGGTGCGTTGGAGGAACAGACCGCCGCCTCGGCCGTGCTGCAACTCTTCTGCGCCGCCAGCAGGCGGCTGGGCCAGGGCATCCGCTATCTGGTCGCCACCCCCGCCTGGCTGGCCGGGGTGGTTACCCTCGGCCGGGTGATGCAGGCGGCGCCGGCCTTCACCAGTGTCGCCGCAACCCTGAGCTGGCCGGTCGACAACATGCCCCGCATCGCGCGTTGGCGGGCCTCGGCCGAGCGGGTCCTGGCGCTGCGAGCCGGCGGCCTGCCGGCGCCGGAACGGGCGTCCGAGCCTGCGGGACCCGTAGCCGCGGCGCCGCTGGTGGGCTAGGGAAGCGGGCCTGACCTCCCCATCTCCCGGACGCCCCGCGCATGGCGCCCTGCGCCCCCCGGATGACGAGCACCCCATGGACACCCTGCCCGCCCTCGCCCCGACCGAAGTAGCGACCGAAGCGGCCCGGCGCCGGACCTTCGCCATCATCGCCCACCCGGACGCCGGCAAGACCACGCTGACCGAGAAGCTGCTGCTGAAGGGCGGCGCCATCCAGCTGGCCGGCGCGGTGCGGGCCAAGGGCAATGCCCGCCGGACCCGGTCGGACTGGATGAAGATCGAGCAGGACCGCGGCATCTCGGTCGCAACCTCGGTGATGACCTTCGAGCGCGGCGGGCTGGTGTTCAACCTGCTGGATACGCCGGGCCACGAGGACTTCTCCGAGGACACCTATCGCACGCTGACCGCGGTGGACGCGGCCGTCATGGTGCTGGACGGCGCCAAGGGCATCGAGAGCCAGACCCGGAAGCTGTTCGAGGTCTGCCGCATGCGCGACATCCCGATCATCACCTTCATCAACAAGATGGACCGCGAGGCGCGCGACCCCTTCGAGCTGATCGACGAGATCGAGCAGACCCTGGCGCTGGACGCCGCCCCGGTCGCCTGGCCGGTCGGCCGTGCCTCGGAGTTCGCCGGCACCTGGGACCTGATCGACAAGCATTTCCTGCCCGTGGATGCCGACGACAGCGGCTCCATCCCGCTCGACGACATCGACGATCCGCGGCTCGACGCCCTGGTCGGCGCCGAGCGGGCCCTGATGCTGCGCGAGGAGACCCTGCTGGCCGAAGCGGGCCTCAAGGTCTTCGACCTGGAGGCCTTCCGCGAGGGCCACATGACCCCGGTCTTCTTCGGCTCGGCGCTGCGCGACTTCGGCGTCGGCCACCTGCTCGACGGCCTGGCGCGCTACGCCCCGCCGCCCGGGCCCCGCGCCGGCGACCCGCGCACGGTCCAGGCTGGCGAGGAGAAGCTGACCGGCTTCGTCTTCAAGGTGCAGGCCAACATGGACCCGAACCACCGCGACCGGGTCGCCTTCGTCCGGCTCTGCTCGGGCAAGCTGACCAAGGGCATGCGCCTCAAGCAGGTCCGCACCGGCAAGCAGGTGCCGGTCAACGCGCCGCTGTTCTTCTTCGCCAAGGACCGCCAGGTCGCCGAGGAAGCCTGGCCGGGCGACGTGGTCGGCGTCGCCAACCACGGCACGCTCCGCATCGGCGACACGCTGACCGAGGGCGAGGAGCTGAACTTCCGCGGCGTGCCGAGCTTCGCGCCCGAGATCCTGCGCCATGTCCAGCTCGAGGACCCGATGCTGGCGAAGAAGCTGAAGACCGCGCTCGACCAGCTGGCCGAGGAAGGCGTGGTGCAGCTGTTCCGCCCGCTCGACGGCTCGCTGCCCGTGGTCGGCGTGGTCGGGCAGCTGCAGCTGGACGTGCTGCAGTCGCGCCTCAAGGTGGAATACGGCGTCCCCGCCCGCTTCCAGGACACCATGTGGTCGATGATGCGCTGGGTCGCCCTCAAGGACCCCGGCTCGGACCGCACGGCGATCGACCGTTTCGCCCAGGCCAACCGCCGCGACGCCGGGGAGGACCATGACGGCGAGATCGTCGCCTTCTTCGGCTCCGACTGGCGCCGCAAGCGGGCCGAGGAGGAATGGCCCGCGCTGCGCTTCCATGCGGTGCGCGAGCAGCACGGGCTGGAGCAGATGAAGCGGTAGCTACCGCCGCAGCACGGCGGCGTCCCGTTCGGCGGGCACCGGCGCCGGCTCCGGCTCCTTCCGCCGCATGATGTCCACCGCCCAGGCGCCCGGGCCGGCGGCGACGAAATACAGGAAGACGAAGCAGTAGAGGATCGCCGCGTCGCCGCCGTTCAGCACGGGGAAGACGCTGCGCGGCGCATGCGCGATCCAATAGGCAAAGGCCATCTCGCCGGCGAGGATGAAGGCCACCGGCCGGGTGAACAGCCCGGCCAGCAGCAGCAGGCCGCCGACCAGTTCGAACACCGCGGCGTACCAGGACAGGCTGAACACCGCCGGCAGCACGCCGCTCGCCGGCGGCGGGAAGCCGAACAGCTTCTGCGTGCCGTGCTCCAGGAAGATCAGCGCGACGACGATGCGCAGCACCGCCCGCATGCGCGGCGCCATGACGGCCATGTCCCACATCGCTCAGCGCCCCCGGCTCGGATCGGGCGGCAGCACGAGCGGAATCCGATGTGTCATCCTGTCCCCATTCATCACGGCTCGCCGCCCCAACGCGCCGTGCCCAGGCGGGGCTGCATGGGTGACCGGCGGAAACCGGGACGGGTGCCGGGTGTTCTAGCGGCACACTCCCAAATCCCCGTCCGCGCGTGCGGCCATCCGGCCCGCGCGGGCCTGCAGGAGAATCCCCGTGAGCCTCGCCACCGCTACCGTGCTGTCGCAGCTGGCTGCCGACGCCTATTCCGATACCCCGGTCGCCCTCCCTGCGGGCTTCACCGCGCTCGACCCGTCCAATTTCGGCCTGGCGCTGCAACCGGGCGAGAGCTTCTCGAACGGCCTCTTCAAGAGCGGCAACGGCGCCGCGCTGCTGACCGTCGGCTTCATCGAGGGGCTGCCCAGCATCGTCGTCTCCTTCCGCGGCAGCGACGATGCGACCGACAGCCAGCAGGACCTGAACAACATCAACGCCGCCTACGGCTCCTTCGGCTCGCTGGTCGCGGCGGTGGACGCCGCCTCGGCCGCCTGGGGCAGCCCGATCTATGTCACCGGCCACAGCCTCGGCGGCTCGCTGGCGCAGCTCTACATGGAGAGCCACCCGAACCAGCCCGGCCTGCCGGGCCATGCGGCGGTGACCTTCGGCTCGGGCGGCGCGATCCTGCCGGCGGGGACGGATGAGCGCATCACCAACTATGTCATCGCCGACGATCCGGCGGTGATCCTCGGCGCGCATCGGGCCGAGATCGGCGAGGTGCTGCGCGCCAACGGCACGCTGGCCGATGTGGTCGCCGACCAGGTGGCGCAGCAATTCCCCGGCCTGACCAAGGACCAGGCGCTTGCCTCGCTGCCGAACCTGACGGTGAACTACGAAAACCAGGGGCAGATCGTCCTGCTGCCCGGTCAGGACGGCCGGCTCGACAGCGGCGCCAACCTGGCCAACCTGGCCGAACTCGACGTGGCGCGGCACGACGTCAACCTCTACGTCACCGAGGTCGCCCAGTCCGGCACCCCGGGCAATTCCCTCATCATCCCGGAAGTCGCCACCACCGATCCGGAACTGCGCCTGCTGCAGGCGATCTACGACGGCTCGGACCAGGACCCCGCGGCGTCGCGCAATGTCACCGACCAGCTGCTGCGCAACTTCGGCAACAGCGTCACCGGCGGCCTGGTCGACGACGCCAACGGCGCCTTCAACGATGTCCGCGACGGGCTGGGCGACATCGGCCAGGACCTGCAGCTGATCTAGCCTCAGGGCTTGGCGTAGCTGATCCCGAACCGCGCGACGAAGTCGTTGAAGGCGTAGCGGTCCAGCTTCGCCAGGCAGGGGCCGGGCCCGGCGTGGCGGAACTCGTAGATCAGCACCTCGGCCCCCGACAGGGCGATGCGGCAGAAGCCTTCCTCGGGCTTCACCGCGCCGCCCAGGCAGGCATCGAGGTCGAGATGCGGGACCTTCTCCTCGAAGCCTTCGTAGCTGAGGAAGCAGGCCTGCTCGGCCCGGGCGGCGCCGGCGAGCAGCAGCATGACGGCGACGAGGCTTCGCATCCCGGTCTCCTCAACCTGCGAAGGGGTCGCGCAGGGTGATGGTGTCGTCGCGGTCCGGGCTGGTGCTGAGCAGCACCACCGGCGCCTCGACCAATTCCTCGATCCGGCGGACATACTTCACCGCCGCCGCCGGCAGCTGGGCATAGCTGCGGGCGCCGCGGGTGGAGCCAGACCAGCCCTCCAGCACCTCGTAGATCGGCTCGGCGGCAGCCTGGGCCTGGAAGGCGCTTGGCAGCCGGCGGAACACCTCGCCCTTGATGCGGTAGCCGGTGCAGATCTTCAGTTCGGCCATGCCGTCCAGCACGTCCAGCTTGGTCAGGGCGATGCCGTTGATGCCGCCGATCTTCACCGCCTGGCGCACCATGCAGGCGTCGAACCAGCCGCAGCGCCGCGGCCGGCCGGTCACCGTGCCGAATTCGTGACCGCGCTCGCCCAGGCCCCGGCCGATGTCATCGTGCAACTCGGTCGGGAACGGCCCGCTCCCCACACGAGTCGAGTAGGCCTTGGCGATGCCCAGCACCATGCCGATCGCATCCGGCCCGACGCCCGATCCCGCCGCGGCGCTGCCGGCCACAGTGTTGGACGAGGTCACGTAAGGGTAGGTGCCGTGGTCGACGTCCAGCATCACCGCCTGGGCGCCCTCGAACAGCACGCGCTTGCCGGAATGCCGCGCCTCGTCCAGCCGCTCCCACACCGCTTCCGCGAAGGGCAGCAGCTTCGGGGCGAGGGCCAGCAGCCCGTCCAGCAACGCCTGCTTCTCGAAGACCGGCGCGCCGAGGCCGCGCAGCAGCGAGTTGTGGTGCAGCAGCAGCTCGTCCAGCTTCTTCGACAGCGTCTCCGGCTCGGCCAGGTCGCAGAGGCGGATGGACCGGCGCCCCACCTTGTCCTCGTAGGCCGGGCCGATCCCCCGCCCCGTGGTGCCGATCTTGTCGCCGCCGCGGGCGGTCTCGCGCGCCTTGTCCAGCGCCGGGTGCAGCGGCAGGATCAGCGGCACGTTCTCGGCGATCCGCAGGTTCTCCGGCGTCACCGTGAGGCCCTGCGCGGTGACCTTGGCGATCTCGGACAGCAGCGCCTCGGGGTCCAGCACCACGCCGTTGCCGATCAGGCCGATCTTGCCGCGCACCACACCGGAAGGCAGCAGCGACAGCTTGTAGGTCTGGTCGCCCACCACCAGGGTATGGCCGGCATTGTGCCCGCCCTGGAAGCGCACGACGAGGTCGGCGCGGCTGGCCAGCCAGTCCACCACCTTGCCCTTGCCCTCGTCGCCCCACTGGGCGCCGATCACGGCGACATTGGCCATGGGCCTATTCCTCTTGGCTCAGGGGGACGGGTTGGCCGTCCCGGAAAACATGGGTGCAGCGCAGCGCCCGCGGCGCATCGGCCGGTGACAGGGCGCAGACGGTGGCGAAGCCTCGGGCGCGCAGCGCGGCCAGCGCCGCCTCCGGCGTGCCGAGCGGGACGAAGGCGCGCGGCATGGCGGGCGGCACGGGTGCCGCGCGCTGCACCGCGTCCGGATAGAGGCTCATCCCCGTGGCCGGCTCGTCGTTGCCCGAGCGGTAGCGGCCGCCCCGCGCCATCTCCCCGGTGGCGCCCGGCCCGTACAGGGTGAAGGCGACGCCGACATGGTAGCGCAGGCCGCGGAACTCGACCGGGTCGAGGGTGATCCGCAACGCCGGCGCCCGCACCCGGATGGCGGCGATCACCGCCGCGGCATTGTCGGCGATGGCGCGCGCCGCCGGCGGGAGATCCAGCGCCGCCAGCGCCGCGAGCCCCGCATCGGCCGGGCCGGCGGCTTCCAGCAGCCGCGGCAGCAGCGCCGCAAGATCGACGGCGAGCGGCGCGGCGCGGGCGGCGATGGTCAGCACGCGGACCGGGTCCTTGCGGTCGATCCCTTCCTCCATCTGCCGCCGCAACCGGCGGTCGAGGCCGCGGGCGGCGAGCGCTTCCGGCGTCATGCCGGCGGCGTCCAGCAGGGTGGCGGCCATGGTCGGCAGGCTGATGTCGAGCGAGATGCCGGCGACGCCGGCGCGGCCCAGCGCCTCGGCGGCGACCACCGCGACCTCGGCATCCGCCGCCGCGGCCTCGCTGCCGATGAGCTCCACGCCGACCTGGGGCAGCTGGCGTTCCGGGGCGATCTGGGTGCCGCGCACCCGCAGCACCTGGCCGGCGTAGCACAGGCGGAGTGGCCGGGCCTGGCCGCCGAGCCGGGTCGCGGCGATGCGGGCGACCTGCGGGGTGGTGTCGGCGCGCAGCCCCATCATGCGCTGGCTGACCGGATCCATCAGCCGGAAGGTCTGCTCGGCGACGGCGGCGCCCGACCCCGCCAGCAGGCTGGTCTCGAATTCCAGCAGCGGCGGCTTGACCCGTTCGTAGCCATGCGCGGCGAAGGCGGCCATCAGGGTCTCGACCAGTGCGGCTTCCCGCTCGGCCTCGGGCGGCAGCAGGTCCATCAGCCCTGCCGGCAGCAGGCCAGCGGGCGGCAGGTCGTCGGGCGCATCGTCGGTCATGGCGCGCCGGGTGTGGCAGGGGGGGCGGGACGGCGCAAGGGCCGCGGATGGCGCGGGGTTGCGGGTTTCGGACAAATCCCCCGGGCGGGGTCGCCGGCCCGAATCGCGGCAAGGCCGCCCGGCCGCGGGGAAGCCGCCCGAACGCGGCTTCAACCGGTTGAGCCCGGTTCGGCCCCATTCGCGGCTGGCCCAGGAATTCGGCGGGTTTCCGGGCAGGAGCGCCGAGGATTTGAGGGAATAAGCCGCGCCGGAGGGGCTCGATCCGGACAAAGGGCACCGGCGCGGGGAAAGCCAGGATGCCGCATTCGGACAAAGCCCCGGCGGGGGCGCCGGCATCGCTGCGTCACCACCGGGTCGGACCGCCATGCCGCGCATCGCCGCTCCCTCAACCGAACCGACACCTTATATAGGAATAATGTCTTTTCGGCAAGCCGTTTGCCCGCTGCCATCTCGGTGCCCTATGCGGGGAGGATGCCTCCGCGCCTGGTCATCTTCGACTTCGACGGGACGCTCGCGGATTCCTTCCCCTGGTTCCGCGGCGCGCTGAACGAGGTCGGCCGCCGTCACGGCCTCCGCCCCGTCGCCCCGACGGAGGTCGAGGCGCTGCGCCGGCTCGGCACGCGGGAGATCCTCCGCGCGCTGGAGGTCTCGCCCTGGCGGCTGCCCGCCCTCACCCGCGACCTGCGGGCGCTGAAGGCGGCGGCGGCCGGGTCCATCCCGCTGTTTCCCGGGGTGCCGGCGATGCTGCGCGGCCTGTCCGAGGCGGGGGTGGCGCTCGCCATCGCCAGCTCGGATGGAGAGGCCAGCATCCGCCAGACCCTCGGCGCCGAGGCGGCTGTGGTCGGCCAGGTGGCGGGCGGCGCCTCGCTGTTCGGCAAGGCGGCGAAGCTGCGGCAGGTGCTGCGGGCGGCCGGCGTGCCGGCGGCCGAGGCGGTCTATATCGGCGACGAGACGCGGGATGCCGAGGCGGCGGTGCAGGTGGGGCTGGCCTTCGGCGCGGTCACCTGGGGCTATGCGGCGGCCGAGGCGCTGCGGGCCCGTGGGCCGCGCTGGGTCTTCGATGCGCCGGGGGATATTCTCGGGCTGCAGTAGAAAGAAAGCTCGGGGAGGGAAAAGCATTCACTCCCCGAACCCCACCCTTCCTTCTTGCGGGTTGGCATTCGCCGCGCGGCAGGTGCCGACCCACGGAAAGAGATGAGGGGTGCGGGGGAGAATACTTTCTCGCCAGCCTTCCTTCACGCGATCTCCCGCACCAGCTTCGCCCGCAAGGCCCGCGCGATATCCCGCCGGTCCTCGGCCGACACCACGAAGGCGCCCGGCCCGCCGATCACCTCGCGCCGGTAGGTCTCGGCCAGCGGCTCGCCGAAGCGGGTCACCTGGCCGGCGGCGGCGACGGCCAGTGCGTTGACCTGGATGCCGGCGGCGACCGCCGCATCGCGCGCCGCGGCGGCCGGGCGGAGCGAGCGCAGGTCGGGCCCGTCGCCCGAGAGGTCGATCACCCGCTCCGCCGCGCGGAAGGGCGCGGCCAGCAGCAGCCGCGCGCAGTGGTCGAGCGCGTCGCCGATGGCGTTCCAGGTCTGCGGGCTGCGGGGCGCGGCGATGATCGCCGCGGCCAGGGCGCGGGCGCCGGCGGCATCCGCCACGCGCAGGAAATCGACCACGGTCGCGGCGCCGCCGGGCGAGCCCCATTCCACCATGGCCACCGCGATGGCGCCTTGCGGCCGGCCGGCGATGGCGGCGAGCACGGCGGGGTGGGACAGCGCCTCGGCATAGCCTTCGCGTTGCAGGCGGAACTCGTCGGCATCGATCGAGCCGGAGGCATCGACGGCGAGGACCAGGAGGGTATCGACCTCCGGCGCCTGGGCGGGCGCCGGCGTGGCGGCAAGCGCCCCCGGCAGGGCGAGAAGGCTGCGGCGCTGCATCGGGGCCTCCGGCTGTCGTTGCGACGGAGATGGGACCAGCAACCCGCGCGCCAAGGCTTGGCGGGGCGTGGCGGGCGGCGCATCGTCCGCGGCGAACACGGGAAGGAAACGCGATGCCCAGCATGACCGTCGACGGCTACGAGCTGAACTATGCCGAGAGCGGCGCCGGCGAGCCCCTGGTGCTGGTGCACGGCACGCTGGGCGACCAGCGCTACTGGGCGCCGCAGATGGCCACATTGGGGAAGCAGTACCGGGTGCTGGCGCTGTCGATGCGGCATTGCTGGCCGGGGGAATGGCCCGACCAGGGCGGCGACTTCACCATCGACAGGCATGTGGCGGACGTGGCCGGCTTCCTCCGCGGGCTGGGCGCCGGGCCGGTGCGGCTGGTCGGGCATTCGCGCGGCGGGCATATCGCCTTCCGGGTGGCAGAGCGGCACCCGGAGCTGGTCCGCGCCCTGGTCCTGGCCGAGCCGGGCGGCGAGCTGGACGAGAGCCTGGGCGGCAAGCCGGCCGCGGGGCAGCAGGCCGGCGCCTTCGCGGAAGGCGCGGCGCTGGTCGAGGCCGGCGACATCGAGGGCGGGCTCCGCCGCATCGCCGAGCATACCGGCGGGCCAGGCGCCTGGGAGAAGCGCAGCGAGACGCGCAAGCTGGTCGCCCGCGCCAATGCCCGCACCCTGCTGGGCCAGCGCAACGAGCAGCGGAAGCCCTATTCCCGCGCTGCGGCCGAGGCGATCACGGCGCCGACGCTGCTGGTGGTGGGCGGGCAGACCCTGCCCAATTTCGTCGCCAACGCGGATGCGCTGGAGCGGCACATCAAGGGTGCCGAGCGGGTGCTGATCCCCAATGCCGCGCATGCGATGAGCCAGGACAACGCGCCGGCCTTCGACGCCGCGGTGCTGGCCTTCCTGGAGAAGCACTGATGCAGCGCAGCGTCCTGGTCACCGGCGGCAGCGGCAAGGCCGGGCGTGCGATCATCCGCGCCCTGCTGGCGCATGGCTATGCGGTGCTGAACGTCGACACCGCGCCGCCGCCGGAGGCGCTCTGCCACTTCATGAAGGCCGACCTGAACTCCTTCGGGGAGGCGGTGGAATGCGTGCAGCGGATGGCAGGCACCTTGGACCGCCGGCGGGATCCGCTGGCGAGGCCATTCGCCGTGGTGCACATGGCGGGCATCCCGGCGCCGGGCCTCGCCCCGGATGCGGCGACCGTGCAGAACAATTTCATGACCACCTACAACATCTTCTCCGCCGCCACCCTGGCGGGGGTGGAACGGGTGGTCTGGGCCTCGTCCGAGACTACCTACGGCCTGCCGCTGACCCGCAACCCGCCGGCCTTCGCCCCGGTGACCGAGGACCACAGGCTGGTCCCCGAGAGCGGCTATGCCCTGGCCAAGGTGCTGTGCGAGCGGATGGCCGAGGAGATGCACCGCTGGAATCCCGGCACCCGCTTCACCGCCTTCCGCATCTCCAACATCCTGGAGGAACCCGACTACGCGCTGATCCCCGGCTGGCAGGAGGACGCCACGCTGCGGCGCTGGAACCTGTGGTCCTGGGTCGATGCGCGCGACGTGGCGCAGGCGGCGCGGCTGGCGCTGGAGGCGGACGTCGCCGGGTGCGACGCCTTCACCATCGCCGCCGCCGACACGGTGATGCGCCGCCCCAGCCGCGACCTGATGGCCGAGCATTTCCCCGGCGTGCCGATCCGGGGCGCGTTGGCCGAGCACGGCACGCTGCTGAGCATCGACAAGGCGCGGCGTGTCCTGGGCTATGCGCCGCGGCACAGTTGGCGGTAGCGCACGGCGCCGGGCGGCGGCAGACTCCCCCGCATAATCGGGGGAAAACGACAATGCGCATGCAGGACAAGGTCGCCGTCGTCACCGGCGGGTCCTCGGGCCTCGGCAAACGGACGGTGGAACGCTTCCTGGAGGAAGGCGGCCGCGCCGTCATCGCCGACATCCAGGACGCCGCCGGGATGCGGCTGGCAGAGACGCTGGGCGACGCCGCCCGCTACATCCATTGCGACGTGACGCGGGAGTCCGACATCGAGGCCGCCGTCGCGCTGGCCGACAGCACCTGGGGCCGGCTCGACGTGATGTTCAACAATGCCGGCCGCCCCGGCGACCCCAACCCGGTCGAGACCATGCCCGCCGAGCGCTGGGATGCCGACTTCGCGGTGCTGGTGCGCTCCGTCATGCTCGGCATCAAGCATGCGGTGCCGATCATGAAGCGGCAGGGGCGCGGCGCGATCGTCTCCACCGCCAGCGTCGCCGGACTGGTGCCGGGCTCGACCGCGACCTCCTATTCGGTGGCGAAGAACGCGGTCATCCATCTGACCAAATGCGCCGCGCTGGAACTGGCCGGCTACGGCATCCGGGTGAACTGCATCTGCCCCGGCGTCATCGCCACGCCGATCTTCGGCCGTTCGGCGCAGCTGCCGACCCAGCTCGACGCGCGCGTGGCGGAGGAGGCGGCGGCCAACATGGGCGGCTTCCAGCCGCTGCCGCGCACCGGCCGGCCGGACGACATCGCCGAGGGCGTGCTCTACCTCGCCGACGACCGCGCCGGCTTCGTCACCGGCGTGGCGCTGACCATCGACGGCGGCTTCGCCGCCGGCATGTCGCCCGAGCAGCGCCAGCGGATCTGGGCGCCGCTGCGCGAGGCGGTCGGCGCGCTGGCGGGCGGGGAATAGGCCCTACCTGATCCCCGCCTCGGCGATCACCTTGGCCCATTTCGGCAGGTCGCGGGCGATCATCGCGTGCATCGCCTCCGGCGTCGTCCCCATCGGCGCCAGGCCCATCTGGGCGAAGCGGGATTGCTGGTCGCCATCGGCCAGCACCCGCAGCGCCTCGGCGTTCACCTTGTCGATGATGGGGCGCGGCGTGCCGGCGGGGGCCATCAGGCCGAACCAGGACAGCGCCTCGAAGCCCGGGAAGCCCTGCTCGGCCACCGTCGGTAGATCCGGCAGGGCGGCGGAGCGTGCGAGCGAGGTGACCGCGATGCCACGCAGCTGGCCTTCCTTGACGAAGGGGATCGACGCACCCGCGTTCTGGATGCCGAAGGGCAGCACGCCGTTCATCACGTCGGCCAGGTTGGCGCCGCGATAGGGGACGTGCTCCAGCCGGATGCCGGCCTGGCGGGCCAGCATCTCGACCGCGATGTGCTGCGGCGTGCCGACCCCGGGGGTGCCATAGGCGACGCCGCCCGGCTTCGCCTTCGCCGCGGCGATCACGTCGGCCAGGGTCCGGAAGGGCGAGTCCCTTGCCACGATGAAGATCGAGGCCATGCCGAGGGTCGCGCAGATGCTGTCGAGGTCCTTCAGCGGATCGAAGCCGACCTGCTGCAGCGTGGGCACGATGGTGATCGCGCCGTTGCCGGCCCACATCAGGGTATGGCCGTCGGGCGGCGACTTGGCGACGCAGTCCACCCCGATGGCGCCGCCCTGGCCGGGGATGTTCTCCACCACCACGGGCTGGCCCCAGGCCTGGGCGAAGGCCTGGGCGAAAATGCGGCCGGTGATGTCGGTGGAGGACCCGGCGGTGAAGCCGACGACGAGGCGCACCGGCCGCGTCGGCCAGGCCTGCGCGCGGGCGGGCGCCGCGGCGAGCGAGGCGGCAACGGCCAGCAGGCCGCGGCGGCGCAGGGTCGGGACCGTCGGTGCATCTCCCTCGAGCTTCGTTCTTGCCCGCCGGGGCGGGAGGCACGGAGCGTAACGAGGAGCCCGCTTCGGTGTCCATGGCCGCGGTGCTGCGCACATCGGCGCGATCCCCCGCGCCGGGCATCCCGTGCGCCCGGCCGCTGGCGCTAGGGTTCCCGGCGTCCAAGCCAGGATAAGAACCATGCAGCATGGCATCCGCGCGGGCCTCGCCGCCCTTCTCGGCCTGCTCCTCCCGGCGGCCGGCGCCTTGGCCCAGACCGGCACGGACCCTGTGGCACGCGGCCGCTACCTCGCCGAGGCCGCCGATTGCATGCCCTGCCACACCGCGCCGGGCGGCAGGCCCTTCGCCGGCGGGCTCGCGCTCAACACGCCCTTCGGCGCCGTGCTCTCGCCCAACATCACCCCGGACATCGCCACCGGCATCGGCGCCTGGACCGACGCGCAATTCGCCCGCGCCCTGCATGACGGGGTCGGGCGCGACGGGGAGGACCTCTACCCCGTCATGCCCTACACCTCCTACACCCGCATCCTGGCCGAGGACGTGCAGGCCATCCGCGCCTATCTGGCGACGGTCGAGCCGGTCAGCGCGCCGCGGCAGCCCAACCAGCTCGGCTTCCCCTTCAACATCCGCGCCACCCTCGGCTTCTGGCGCGAGCTCTATTTCCGCCCCGGCGAATTCCGCGCCGACCCGGCCCGGCCGCCGGCATGGAACCGCGGCGCCTACCTGGTCACCGCGCTCGGCCATTGCGGCGAATGCCACACGCCGCGGAACCTGCTCGGCGCGACGGAGCCGTCGCGTTCCCTCGCCGGGGCGGTGGTGGATGGCTGGTTCGCGCCGAACATCAGCGGCGACCTGCGCGACGGCGTCGGCGACTGGCCGGAGGCGCGCATCGCCGACTGGCTGAAGACCGGCGCCGATGCCGCCAAGGGCACCGCCTTCGGCCCGATGCAGGAGGTGGTGCATGACAGCCTGGCCAGGCTGACCCGGCCCGACCTGCTGGCGATCGCCGCCTACCTGAAGGACAGCCCGCCGCGGCAGGCGACGCCGCGGGTCGCCGCCGTCCGGGCGGATCCGCGCGCCGCGGCGCTGTACCTCGAGAATTGCGGCCCCTGCCACCAGCCGCTGGGGCGCGGCATCCCCGGCGCCATCCCGCCGCTGGCCGGCAACCAGGCGGTGACGGCGGACCAGCCGAACAACGTCATCCAGGCCATGCTGCACGGTATCCCCGCCCAGGGCGGCTACGGCGCCATGCCGAGCTTCGCCGCCGCGCTCGACGACCGCCAAGTCGCCGCGATCGCCAACTACGTCCGCAACGCCTGGGGCAACCAGGCGCCCGTCCCGGCCACGCCGGCGCTGGTGGCGCAGCTCCGCCAGGCGGATGCGCTGGCCGCGGCGGGGACCGAGGCGGCGCGGGCGCTCTGCCCGGCGGTCAGCCCGATCGGCGCGGCGGACGGCATGGCGGCACCGGTGGCCGGTGCCATGGCGCTGATGCGGGCGGCGGAACGCGGCGACATCGCCAACCGCACCGGGGTGCTGCTGGCCGACATGCGGCGCGCCAATCCCGGCATCGGCGACGCCATGCTGACGGACAGCCTGCTGGCGGCCTATTGCCCGGCTGTCGCCAACGACCCGACGCTGGACGCGGCGGCGAAGCGGCAGCGGCTGGACCAGTTCCGCGCCGGCCTGACGCGGGAGCTGGCATCGACGCCGGCGACGGCACCGGTGCTGGTCACCACGGCCCTGCCGCCCGCGGCGCTTGCGGCGGCACAGGCGGCGGCGAGCCGGGCCGGGCTCAGCCTGGCGGAGTGGCTGGCCCGCGCCGCGACCCAGGCGGCGCGGTGAGGAAGGCAAGGTTGGGGAGGAAAAAGCATTTCCTCCCCAGACCCCTCCTTTGCTTTTTCTGAGTCCGGCACTCGCCGCGCGGCAGGAGCCAACCCACAAAAGCAAAGGAGGGTTGGACGCATTCGTCCAACGGGAGGATACCTCCTCCCTGGCCTTCTAGCTCGCCCGCACCAGCTTGCCCGGCCGCGCCCCCGTCTCGACGCCGCGCTCGAAGATCGGCACGCCCGAGCACAGCGTCATGTCGTAGCCATCCACCCGCTGCACCAGCCGCCGCCCGCCGGCCGGCAGGTCGTAGATCATCTCCGGGTGGTGCGGCGCCAGCGCCTCGAAGTCGATGACGTTGACGTCGGCCTTCTTGCCCACCGCCAGCCGGCCGCGGTCGTGGAAGCCGAAGAAGTCCGCGGTCTCCGAGGTCTGCCGCTTGATGACGAATTCCAGCGGCAGCCGCGGCCCGCGCGAGCGGTCGCGCACCCAATGGGTCAGCATGGTGGTGTTCAGCGACGCGTCGCAGATCACCCCGCAATGCGCCCCGCCATCCGACAGGCCCAGCACGGTATGCGGGTCCATGATCATCTCCCGCACCACTTCCAGGTCGCCGGCGACGTAGTTGGTGACGGGGAAGTACAGCATCCGCCCGCCATCGCCCCCCGTGAGGAAGTCGTAGCAGTATTCCTGCGGGCTCTGCCCGGCCTTGGCGGCCAGCGCCGCGATGCTCTTCTCCGGCGGCGGCTCGTAGTCCGGCTTGCCGCCGAGGTCGTACATGCGGTCCCAGCGGGTGGCGATCTGCCGCGATAGGGGCGGCAGCACCTCGAGCAGCCGGGGCGAGGCCTCCTCCGCCAGGATCGCGGCGCGCACCGCGGGGTCGCGCAGCCGGGCCAGCTGCTCGGCCGGCGACAGCCGGGCCAATTCGGCGAAGCTCTCGCGCAGCGCGAAGGGATTCAGCGAGGTGGTCAGGCCGAGGATCAGCCCGACCGGCCGCCCCGCCACCTGCGCCGACAGCGGCAGGCCGGCGGCGCGCGAGGCCCGCACGCCGTCCATCAGCCGGCGCCAGCGCTGCGGGTCGTAGCTGCGGTCGGTCAGCAGGAACCAGACCGGGCGCTTCGAATCCTTCGCCACCTGGTTCATCCAGGCGAAGTCGGCGGCCTCGTCCTCGAAGTCGGACAGCATGCCGAAGGCGCCGCGCCCGGCCCTTCCCATGGCGCGGCCGATGGCGATCAGCTCCTCATGGTCGGCGTAGCGGCCGGGGACGAGGTCGCCGGCCGGGGTCTTGTGCTGGTCGGTACGCGAGGTGGTGAAGCCGAAGGCGCCGGCGCGCAGCGCTTCCTCGGTCAGCCGCGCCATCAGCGCGATATCGGCCTCGGAGGCCATCTCGCGGGCGATGGCGCGCTCGCCCATCGCATAGACCCGCAGCGGGTGGTGGGCGATCTGCGCCGCCACGTCGATGGTGCGCGGTAGCCGGGACAGCGCGTCGAGGTATTCCGGGAAGCTCTCCCAGTCCCATTTCAGCCCTTCGGCGAGCGCGATGCCGGGGATGTCCTCGACGCCCTCCATCAGGTCGATCAACGCCTGGTGGTGCGCCTTGCGGACCGGGGCGAAGCCGACGCCGCAATTGCCGAACATGATGGTGGTCGCGCCATGCCAGGACGACGGCGCGAGCACCGGGTCCCAGGTCGCCTGGCCGTCGTAATGGGTGTGCACGTCGACCCAGCCCGGGGTGACGAGGCGGCCCTCGGCCTGGACGTCCCGCCTCGCCGGGCCGGCCTTGCCGCCGACCTGGGCGATGCGGTCGCCATCGAGCGCGACATCCCCCACGAAGGCCGGCGCTCCGGTGCCGTCGACGATGGTGCCGCCCCGGATCACGACGTCATGCATGGCCCATTTCCCTCCTGCCTGGTTCTTGGTCGGACGACCGAGTGTGCCGCGACCCTGGCACCACGTCCATGGCAGGGCAAGGATTGTGCGTTGCCGCACAGACGCTCCCGGCCGGCATCGGCAGCCTCCCGTCGTTCCATGAATTCATCGGAGGATCAGCGATGCAGGCCACCGAGCAGATCCGGCAGGTCCTGGCGGCCTGGTTCCCGCCCGGCATCGAAACGGCGGACGCCGCGACGCACCATGCCCTGTTCGAGGCCTGGTTCGGCGGCCCCAGGGCGCCGGCCCCCGCCGGCCTGGCCGAACTGGCGCGCGATGCCCAGGCCGGCCACCTGGACGGCTGGGCGGCCTCGGCGCAGGGCCGGCTGGCGCTGATCCTGCTGCTCGACCAGGCACCGCGCGACCTCCATGCCGGCACGCCGCTGGCCTATGCCGGCGACCTGGACGCGCTGCAGGTCGCCGAGGAAGGCCTGCGCAACGGGCATTACGACGCGCTCGAGCACCCCTGGGAGAAGACCTTCTGCTTCCTGCCCCTCGCCCATGCCGAGGGCCCGGACCACCGGGAGCGGCTGATCCGGGTCGGCGCCATGGCGGAAGCCCTGGCCTGGTCGGCGCGGGAGGACCTGCGGCCGCTCTATCGCTTCTCGGCCGACCAGGCGCGCGGCCACCGCGCGGTGATCGAGCGCTTCGGCCGCCACCCGCACCGCAACGCCATCCTCGGCCGTGCCTCGACGCCCGAGGAGGCCGCCTGGCTGGAGACCGGGGCGCTGGTGCACCGGCGCCGGCCGCCGATCGCCGCGCGGCTCGGGCTGGAGCCGGCGGGGATGCCGAACGGGGCGTAGCGCCCGCCCGCCCGGGCGGGGCGCGGCACGCCCGGGCGCGGCTGCCGGCGTCCCGCGCTGGCGGCGCCGCCGGTCGGCGCGCTAGGCCACCACGGCATAGGCAGGCCGGCGCGGGTCGGCCCCGGCGGCCAGCAGGCCGGTGGCGGGGTCGGACTTCACCACCTCCACCGTGCCGGCCAGCCAGGTCTTCTCCGGCCAGTCGCGGATCTCGTGCCCCTTGGCCGCCAGCGCGTCCCGCGTTGCCTGCGGGATGGCGGATTCGACCGCCAGCCTGCCGGGGAAGAAGTCGAAGGGGGCGAAGGAGGATGGGAAGGAATAGGAGGCGAAGCGCGGCGCCTCGATCGCCTCCTGCAGCTCCATCCCGTGCTGCAGGACGTTCAGCACCACCTGCAGCATGGCCTGGATCTGCACGTCGCCGCCCGGGGTGCCGAAGGGCATGACGCCGCCGCCCGCGGTGACGATCATCGCCGGGTTGGGCGTCAGCCGCGGCCGCTTGCCGGGGGCGACGCCGCAGGGATGCGCCGGGTCGGGCCGGCTCTGGCTGCCGCGGTTGGAGGGGATGATCCCGAGGCCGGGCACCACCGGGGAGTTCCAGGACCCGTCCGAGGGCGTGGCGCTGAAGGCATTGCCCCAGCGGTCCACCACTGCGCAGTAGGAGGTATCGGCCTCGATCATCGGCGTGGCGCGGTCGGTCGCGCCCGGCAGGCTGGTGCCGGTGTTCAGCATGGGCCCGGGCATGCCCGGCAGCGCCCGGTCGGGGTCGATCTGCGCCAGCCGGGCGCCGAGATGGGCATCGCCCAGCAGCCGGTCGAGCGGGACGTCGACGAAGGCCGGGTCGCCGAAATGGTATTCCCGGTCGGCCATCGCCGCCTTGATGCATTCGGTGAACAGGTGGATGTACTCGGGCCCGTTGTGCGCCATGGCGCCGATGCCGCCCCGCTCCATCAGCAGCAGGGCTTCCAGCAGCGCCGGGCCCTGGCACCAGGGGCCGCAGGTCAGGACCTCATGGCCCCGCCACATCCGCCGCACCGCCGGTTCCAGCTTCGAGCGGTAGGCGGCCAGGTCCGCCATGGTCAGGTAGCCGCCTTCCCGCGCCATGAAGGCGGCGATCTCGCGGGCGATGTCGCCGCGGTAGAAGGCGGCATGCGCGGCGGCGAGGCCGGCCAGCCGCCCCTTGCCCGCCGCCTTCCTCTCCTCGTCCACCATGTACTGCAGGGTGCGGGCGAGGTCGGACTGGACGAATTTGTCGGCTACCGCCGGCGGGCGGCCGTCGGGCAGGAAGATCGCCGCGTTGCCCGGCCAGCTGGCATAGTCGGCTTGGTGGTCGCGGATGTTCTGCGCCAGCAGCGGATAGACCGCGAAGCCGTCGCGGGCATGGCGGATGGCATGCTGGGCGACCTCGCCGAAGCCCATGGTGCCGTGACGCTCCAACGCGGTGATCCAGGCGTCGGGCGCGGCCGGCACCACGGTGCGCAGCACGCCGTTGGGGATCCTGCCGCCGTGCTCCCGCATGAACAGGTCGGCGGGGATCGACTTCGGCCAGGGGCCGAGGCCGGCGATGGTCTCCACCGTGCCGTCCGCCTTCCGGATCAGGATGGGCGCGACGCCCGCCACGTTGACCAGGTCCGGCAGCAGCACGCCGAGCGCGATGCCGGTGGCGCAGCCGGCATCGATGGCGTTGCCGCCCGCCTCCAGCACGGAAAACCCGGCGGCGGCGGCGAGGTAATGGCCGGCCGAGACGGCGTGGCGGGTGCCGTAGAGGGTGGGGCGGGTGGCGTACATGGGCTGGTGCCTCCGGGTCGGGGGAAGCGTCGGCTTCGCCGGCCGGGCTTGTCAATTCGGCCGCATCGGCACAAGCCGGCGGCAACCGGAGAAAGCCGCCATGCCCGAGGCAACCCCCATCCTGCTGTCCCGCGACGCCCGTGGCGTCGTCACCGTCACCCTGAACCGGCCGCAGGTCGGCAATGCCTACAACGAGTCCCTGCTGCGCGCGCTGATCGCCGGGCTGGAGGACCTGCGGGCCGACGAGTCCGTCCGCGCTTTGGTCATCCGCGGCGCGGGCAGGCATTTCGCCGCCGGCGCGGACATCAACTGGCTGGCCGAGGTCGCCGGCTACGGGCCGGAGCGGGCCTACCAGTGCTCGCTCGCCACCACGGTGGCGATGCAGCGGTTGAACGAATTCCCCCGCCCGACCTTCGCCGTGATCCAGGGCGCCTGCTTCGGCGGCGGCGCCGGGATCGCCTGCTGCGTCGACGTGGCGCTGGCCACCCCGGCGGCGATCTTCGGCCTGACCGAGGTGCGGGTCGGCGTCTCCCCGACGCCGATCTCCACCCACATGGTGCACGCCATGGGCCTCCGGCAGACCCGCCGCTACGCCTTGACCGGGGAACGCTTCGGCGCGGCGGAGGCGCTGCGCATGGGCCTGGTGCACGAGGTGCTGGCGGCGGAGGCGATCGAGGCGCGGCTGGCCGCCATCCTGGACGAGACGCTGCTATCGGCCCCCGGCGCCGTCGCGGTGACCAAGGCCAGCTTCCTCGGCGCCAACGGCCTGACGCTGGACGACCGGCAGATGGCGCTGCTGGCGCATGAGGGCTGGATGCAGCGCGCCTCGGCCGAGGGCCGCGAGGGGCTGGCCGCCTTCCGGGGCAAGCGGCGGCCATCCTGGTATCCGGGCACGGCCGAGAAGGCTTGATGAATGGATAACCGGGGTGGTCGTCGGATATCCTGTCATCGAAGCTTCATAAATCTGCAACAGGGCAGACTTCCGGCAGCGGTAGTCAGGCCGCGAAAGCATCGGGGCATTCCGGCCCCGGGCAAGCTCCTTACGGAGAGAGACGCGTGAACCGTCGCACCCTGCTCATCGCCACCGGCCTCACCGCGGCCAGCCCGCTGCTCGGCCGCCCGGCCCTTGCCCAGCAGGCCCAGATCACCGGCGCCGGCGCCACCTTCCCCAACCCGATCTACCAGAAGTGGGCCGAGGCCGCGAAAGCCGCCACCGGCATCACGGTGAACTACCAGTCGGTCGGCTCGGGTGCCGGGCAGAACCAGATCAAGAACCGCACGGTCGATTTCGGCGCCTCCGATGCCCCGCTGACGGTGGCGCAGCTGACGGAAGGCAACCTGCTGCAGTTCCCCGCCGTCATGGGCAGCCTGGTGCCGATCGTGAACATCCCGGGCATCGAGAACGAGCAGCTCAAGCTGACCGGCGAGCTGCTGGCCGACATCTACCTCGGCAAGATCGCCAAGTGGAACGACCCGAAGATCGTCGAGTTGAACCAGGGCCTGACCCTGCCGAACCTGGCGATCGCCCCGGCCTACCGGGCGGATGGCTCCGGCACGACCTATGTCTGGGTGTCCTACCTCGCGGCGGTGTCGCCGGAGTGGAAGCAGAAGGTCGGCGTCGGCACCTCGGTCCGCTTCCCCGCCGGCACCGGGGCCCGCGGCAACGAGGGCGTGGCCGGCACGGTGAAGAACATTCGCGGCGCCATCGGCTATGTCGAGAACGCCTATGCCATCACCAACAAGCTGGTCACCACCCAGCTGCGCAACAAGGCCGGCCAGTTCGTCAAGCCGACCCAGGAAGCCTTCATCGCCGCGGCGGCGAATGCCGACTGGTCGACGCCCGGCATGGCGGCCAGCCTGATCGACCAGCAGGGCGCGACCTCCTGGCCGATCGTCTCGCCCACCTTCATCCTGCTGCCTAAGAACCCGACGGATGCCGAGCGCAGCCGCAACGTGATGAGGTTCTTCGACTGGGCCTTCAAGAACGGCGCCAAGCTGGCGCAGGAGCTGGAATACATCCCGCTGCCGGCCAACGTGCAGGACACCGTCCGCGCCGCCTGGACGGCCGAGGTGAAGGCCAACGGCCAGCCGGTCTGGCAGGGCTGAGCCCCGACCGGGGCGGATCCGCGGCAAGGCGCCTGCGCCCGGCCGCGGCGATCCGCCCTGACACCAACGAGCCGGGGCGACGCCGCGTTCACGCCTGAACGCGGCATCGCCGCTTCCCGCCGCCGCCGTCGGAGCACATCGCTTGTCGCAGGCCGCCTCCCTCCCCGCCGCCTCGCCGCCGCGGACCGCCAGCCGGTCCAACCTCGGCGACACCCTGTTCTCCGGTGCCTGCCACGCCGCCGGCGCGCTGGTGCTGCTGCTGCTCGGCGGCATCATCGTCGAGCTCTTCCTCGGCGGCCTGCCGGCCTTCCGCGCCTTCGGCCTGCCCTTCCTCTGGTCCACCGAATGGGACCCGGTGACCGAGGTCTTCGGCGCCGGCGTGTCGATCTACGGCACCATCGTGACCGCGGTGCTGGCGATCCTCCTCGCGGTGCCGGTCGCCTTCGGCGTCGCCTTCTTCCTGACCGAGCTCGCGCCGCCCTGGATGCGCCGCCCGGTCGGTACCGCGGTCGAGCTGCTGGCGGCCGTGCCGTCCATCATCTACGGCATGTGGGGCTTCTTCCTGATCGCCCCGCTGATGGCGCAGTACATCCAGCCGCCGCTGATCGACACGATCGGCGAGCTGCCGCTGATCGGCTTCCTGTTCCAGGGCCCGCCCTTCGGCACCGGCATCTTCACCGCCGCGCTGATCCTGGCGATCATGATCCTGCCCTTCATCGCCGCCACCATGCGCGACGTCTTCGAGCAGGTGCCCCCGGTCTTCAAGGAAAGCGCCTATGGCCTCGGCTGCACGACCTGGGAGGTGATGAAGGGCGTGGTGCTGCCCTATACCCGCATCTCGGTCGCCGGCGGGATCATGCTCGGCCTCGGCCGCGCGCTGGGGGAGACGATGGCGGTCACCTTCGTCATCGGCAACGCCAACCGCATCACCACCACGCTGTTCGGCCCGGGCAACACCATCGCCTCGGTCGTGGCACTCGAGTTCGGCGAGAGCGAGTCGGGCAGCCTGAAGCTCGCATCGCTGCTGGCGCTGGGCTTCATCCTCTTCGTCCTGTCATTCATCGTGCTCGCCGCCTCGCGCTGGCTGCTGCGCTCCCGGCTGAAGGTCTGACCCGATGAGCGCCACGACCCATCCCGTGCTGTCGCCGGTCAAGGATGCGGCCACCGCCGCCCGTCTCGGCCGCCGTCGCAAGCGCGCCGACCGCGTCCTCCGCGTCCTGTCGCTGGCCGCCACCGGCATCGGCCTGGTCTTCCTCGCCTCGATCCTGGTGACGCTCTTCGTCAAGGGCTTCGGGGCGATGAACCTGTCGGTCTTCACCGAGGTCACCCGCCCGCCGGGCTCGGCGGGCGGCCTGCTGAACGCCATCGTCGGCAGCCTCATCCAGGTCGCCCTGGCGACCGTCATCGGCACGCCGGTCGGCATGCTGGTCGGCACCTTCCTCGCCGAATATGCCAAGGGCTCGACCTTCGGCAACGTGGTCCGCTTCGTCTCCGACATCCTGCTCTCGGCGCCGTCGATCCTGATCGGCCTCTTTGTCTACCAGCTGCTGGTGCTGCCCTTCGGCGGCTTCTCCGGCTGGGCCGGCGTGGTCGCGCTGGCGATCATCATCATCCCGATCGTCGTCCGCACGACGGAGGACATGCTGAGCCTGATCCCGAATACCCTGCGGGAAGCGGTGATCGGCCTCGGCGCGCCGAAGTGGAAGATGATCATCCTGGTCTGCTGGCGCTCGGCGACCTCGGGCATCATCACCGGCATCCTGCTGGGCATCGCCCGCATCGCCGGCGAGACCGCGCCGCTGCTCTTCACCAGCCTCGGCAACAATGCCTGGTCCACCGACCTGTCGCAGCCGATGCCGAGCCTGCCGATCACCATCTATTCCTATGCCGGCTCGCCCTTCCAGGACTGGATCGAACTGGCCTGGGCCGGCGCGCTGCTGATCACCCTCGCCGTCCTGCTCTTGAACATCGTGGCCCGCAGCCTGCTGCGCCAGGCCAAGTGAAGGAGGACCCGACCCCATGAGCGATTCGGCCATGCAGGATTCCACCGCCGCCCCGTCCGCCTCCTTCGGCGGCATGCAGGCGCGCTCCGCCGCCGCGCTGAACAGGACCGCGCGCATCGCGGTCCGCAACCTCGACTTCTTCTACGGCGACAACCGGGCGCTGAAGGGGATCGACTTCGACCTGCCGGAACGCCAGGTGACCGGCATGATCGGCCCCTCCGGCTGCGGCAAGTCCACCCTGCTGCGGGTGCTGAACCGGATGTACAGCCTCTACCCCGGCCAGCGCGCGACCGGCGAGGTGATGATGGACGGGCAGAACATCCTCGACCCGGATGTCGACCTCAACGCGCTGCGCGCCAGGATCGGCATGGTCTTCCAGAAGCCGACCCCCTTCCCGATGACGATCTACGAGAACATCGCCTTCGGCGTCCGGCTGCACGAGACGCTGTCGAAGCCGCAGATGGACGAGCGGGTCGAATGGGCGCTGAGCCGCGCGGCGATCTGGGGCGAGGCGAAGGACCGGCTGAACTCCTCCGCCATGGGGCTGTCCGGCGGGCAGCAGCAGCGGCTCTGCATCGCCCGCACCATCGCGGTGCGGCCCGAGGTGATCCTGTTCGACGAGCCGACCTCGGCGCTCGACCCCATCAGCACCCTGAAGATCGAGGAGCTGATCGACGAGCTGAAGCGCGACTTCACCATCGCCATCGTCACCCACAACATGCAGCAGGCCGCCCGCTGCGCCGACCAGGTCGCCTTCTTCTACCTGGGCGAATTGATCGAGATCGCCCCGGCCGGCCAGTTGTTCACCGCGCCGAAGCAGCAGCGGACCCAGGAATACATCACCGGCCGGTTCGGCTGAGGCGCGGAGCATGACGATGCAGCAACACACCGTGCGCTCCTATGCCGAGGAGCTGCGCCGCCTGCGCGAGCTGGTCGCCCGCATGGGCGGCCTGGCCGAGCGGCAGGTGGCGGATGCGGTCACCGCGCTGATCCGCCGCGACGCCGAGCTGGCGACCGAGGTCATGGCGCGCGACGCCGAGATCGACGCGCTGGAACGCGAGATCGAGGCCTTCTGCATCCAGATCCTGGCGCTGCGCCAGCCGGCCGGGGCCGACCTCCGGCTGGTGGTCGGGGTGCTGAAGATCATCCATGCGATCGAGCGCATCGGCGACTATGCCCGCAACGCCGCCAAGCGCAGCATCGTGCTGGCCCAGCAGCCGCAGCTCGGCAGCCTGAACGGCTTCCAGCGGATGGCGCGGCTGGTGCAGGAGAACCTGAAGGGCGCCATGGACGCCCTGGTCAACAACGACGCCGCCCGCGCCGACGAGGTCTGGGCCGCCGACCAGCCGGTCGACGAGGTCTACAACGGCATCTTCCGCGAGATGCTGACCTTCATGATGGAGGATGCGCGCAACATCACCGCGGCGACCCACCTGCTGTTCGTAGCCAAGAACCTGGAACGCATCGGCGACCACGCGACCAACATCGCCGAGACGGTGCACTACGCCGTGCAGGGCGACACGCTGACCGAGGAACGCCCGAAGGGCGACAACTCGACCTATGCCGTCGTCCGGCCGCCGGCCTGAGCGGGGAGAACAGCAGATGCCGGACATGGTGCCGAGCGGCGCCCGCCCGACCATCCTGGTGGTCGAGGACGAGGTGCCGCTGCTCACCCTTCTCCGCTACAACCTGGAGAAGCAGGGCTTCCGGGTCGAGGAGGCCTCGGACGGCCAGGAGGCCCTGCTGCGCGTCGCCGAGACCAAGCCGGACCTGGTGCTGCTCGACTGGATGCTGCCGCAGCTCTCCGGCCTCGAGGTCTGCCGCCAGCTGCGCCGCCGCCCGGCGACCCGCGACCTGCCGATCATCATGGTCACCGCCCGGACCGAGCAGCAGGACAGCGTCCGCGCGCTCGACATCGGCGCCGACGACTATATCAGCAAGCCCTTCGCCATGGACGGGCTGCTGGCCCGCATCCGCGCCCTGCTGCGCCGCGCCGGCAGCGTCGCGACGCGCGGGACGCTGGCCTTCCGCGACCTCTCGATGGACCAGGACGCCCACCGCGTCTCCCGCAACGGCCGCGCCCTGCATCTCGGCCCGACCGAATACCGGCTGCTGGAATTCCTGATGCAGCACCCCGGGCGGGTCTTCGCCCGCGAACAATTGCTGGACGCCGTCTGGGGCCGCGACATCCATGTCGAGCCGCGCACCGTGGACGTGCATGTCCGCCGGCTGCGCAAGGCGATCAACGGCCCGGGCGAGGACGACGTGATCCGCACCGTGCGCTCGGCCGGCTACGCGCTCGACGTCGAGACGGGCTGAGCCCCCAGGGCGCGCGCCGCCGCGGCGACGCAGCGGCCGAAGGCGGCCAGGTCGCGCCAGCGCGCGGCCTCGGGGATCTCCGCGGCCTCGAAGGTCCCGCCCGCGGCGGCGATGCCGCCTTCCAGCATCAGGTTGTCGTGCCGGTCGAATTCCTCGATCGCCATGCCCTCGGCGTCCTCCCAGGCCCCGTCCGGCCGCCGCCGCGCCGTGCCGCCCAGCGCCGCCAGCGTCCGCGCGCCGAAGCGCCGCGCCACGTTGCTGTAGCCGAAGACCGGCCGGCCGAGCGCCCGCATGAAGCCGAGCTCGTAGACCGTCCCGGCGTCGGCCGAGATGCCGCGGAACGGGGTGAGGTTGGCGACCAGCGCGTCGCAGCCGCGGATATGCGCCTCGTTCGCCCAGTAGATCCGCAGCCAGTCCGGCAGCGCCGGGTCGGGCGCCTGCGGCGGCGGCTCCAGCGGGAAGACGCCGGTCAGCCCGTGCGCGGCACAGACCGCGCGCTTGGCGGCGGCGATCCGGTCCGCATCGGCGAGGAAGACCTCGGGCCCGGCCAGGTAGATTCGCATCCCCCCATCTAGCCCATCCACGCCGCGGGATGCATCCACCAGCCGCCGCCGAAGCCAGGCCGGCCCACAATTTTTGTACGTTTACGATAAAAATAGGCGCGTATGTTCGCGCGTTACGCTATGGACCCGTGACGAAAACTTGTATGCTTCCGCGTAGAATTCCCGCATCCGGATCGGCAGGCCGCGCATGTCCCACCGTGACGTCCCCACAGACGGCTCCGCTCCGGGGCGCCGCCCACTGGGCCTGGCCGCCGCGGCCCTGGCCCTGGCCGGCCTGCTGCCGCGGCCGGCCAGGGCCGCCATCTCCGGCCTGGTGGTCATCGGCAGGGACGGCTGGCTCTTCCCGCTGTGGGACGCCACCTCCCGCTTCGATGCCGGCGCGCTGAATGCGGCCACGCCGGTGATGAACGAGGCGGCAGCGACGCTGAAGGCGGCCGGCATCGAGGTGGTGCAGGCCGTGGTGCCGGCCAAGGCACGGCTCTACCGCCAGTTCCTGCCGGACGACGTCAGGCTGCCGGTCGATATCGACAAGCGCTACCCGGCGATCCTCGCGGCCCTGCGCAAGTCGGGCGCCCTGGTGGTCGACCTCGACGCCCCGCTCCGCGCGGCCCGTGCCGGCCAGCCGAAGCTGCCCATCTACTTCGCCACCGACACCCACTGGACCCCGGCGGGGGCCGAGCTGGCGGCGGCGGAGCTGGCGAAGCGGATGAAGGAGGGCCTGCGCCTGCCGCCCGCCCCGCGCCCCGCCGCGGCGCTCGGCGCCCCCACCACCCTGACCAACCCGGCCAGCGACCTGGTGCGCTTCCTGCCCGCCGACCAGCGGGCCAGGTACCCGGCCGAGACCTACCAGATCCGCCAGCCGCAGGCCGCCGGCGGGCTGCTGGACGCCGATGACGGCGCCGACGTGGTGGTGGTCGGCAACAGCTTCGCCCAGCCGAAATACGGCTTCGTGCCGCTGCTCGCGGCACAGCTCGACCGGCCGGTCGGGCTGGCTTGGCGACCGAACAATTACGGCCCCTGGTTCACCCTTCTGGACTACCTGAAAAGCGAGGGCTTCCGCCGCCGCCGGCCCAGGGCGCTGGTCTGGATGCACCTGGAATTCGACCTGCAGAACCTGCCGAACAGCAGCAGCTGGGGCCAGAATGCGGTGCCGCCGGCGACCTTCCTGGCGGAGGTCAAGCGGGCGGTCGGCGGATGACCCTGCGCCGGACCCTCACCGCCGCCGCGCTGCTGGCCGGCCTGCTGCCGCCGGCCGCCCGGGCGCAGGGCCAGGCGCAGGTCTACGACCCGCAGCCGCCGCCCGGCTCGGCCTATCTGCGCTTCGTCAACGGGCTCGGCGCGGAGCTCGCCCTGCGGCCGGACTTCCTGCCGCCGCAGGTCCTCGGCACCGGCGCGGCGGAGCGAGTGACGCCCTATGCAGTGGTCGAACGCGCCGCCGGCCGCAGCCTGGCGATCGAGGCCGGCAGCGTCGGGTCACGCGGCCGCGCCACGCTCGCGCTCGCGCCCGGCAGCTACGTCACCCTGCTGCTGACCCGCGCCGCCGATGGCGGCATCGCCGCCACGCCGGTGGTGGACAGCGCCGATTTCGACCGCGCCAAGGCCCGGCTCGGCTTCTACAACGCCGCGCCCGGCTGCCCGGCCGCGGCGCTGAAGCTGGCGGCGAACGGCGCCACGGTCTTCGACCAGGTGGCGCCCGGCACCGCCCGCGGCCGCACGGTGAACCCGGTCGCCGCCGCGCTGCGCGCCGAATGCGGCGCCGATTCCGCCGCGGTGGCGCTGGAGGGGCTGGAGGCCGGCGGCAGCTACAGCATCCTGCTGCTCCGCCCCGACGGCGCCGCCCCCGCCGCCATCCTGGTCCGCGATGCCACGGCACGGTGGCGCGGATGACCAGGCCGACGCCCATCCTGCTGACCCTGCTCGCCTTCGGCGCGGCGGCACCCGGCCCGGCCTCGGCCCAGGGCGGCGCCGGGCTCGAACGCGTGGCCGGCGCGCGCCCCTCGCTCGCCCTGTTGCTGGACCAGGCGAATTTCTGGCTGCTGCAGGACAATCCCGAATCGGCGATGCAGGCGCTGAACCGCGCCGTGCAGGCCTATCCCGACAATGTCGAGGCGCTGAGCGCCGCCGCCGAGGTCGCCACCCAGCTGAACCGGCCGGAAGCCGCGGGGCTGCTGGACCGGCTGCGCCGGGTGGCGCCGAACGCGCCGCGCACCCTGCAGGCGGAAAGCGCGCTGCGCGATCCCGGCGCCGATGCCGCGCTCCTCGACCAGGCCCGCGCCCTGACGCGGTCCGGCCGCACGGCGGAAGCGGTGCAGCGCTACCGCGAGGCCTTCCATGGCGAGGACCCGCCGGTTTCGCGTGCCGTCGAATTCTACTCGGCGCTGGCCACCCTGTCCGAATCCGGGATGCAGGAGGCCCGCACCAAGCTCGGCGCGCTGGCCGGCCGCACGCCGAACGACCAGCCGTTGCAGCTCGCCTACGCGCAGATGCTGACCTACGGCCTGGATACCCGCGCCGAAGGGATCGAGCGGCTGCAGCGCCTGGCGCTGCAGCCCGCCACCGCCAATGCGGCGCGCCGCGCCTGGCGCCAGGCGCTGCTCTGGCAGGGCGCCGACCCCGAGGCGGCCGACCAGATCGAGGCCTATCTGAAGGCCAACCCGAGCGATCCCGAGATCGCCGAGAAGCTCGCCCAGGCGCGCACCACCCGCGGCATCCAGCACCGCATCGCCGGCTGGAACCTCGGCGGCGCAGGCCGCTACGCCGATGCCGAGCGGGAATTCCGCACCGCCGTCGGGGTCGACCCGCAGGATGCCGAATCGCTGGTCGGCCTGGCCGTCATCCGCCGCCGCCAGGGCCGCAATGCCGAGGTCAGGCAGTTGCTCGACCAGGCGACCGCGATCTCGCCCGACCGGCGCGACGAATTCGTCCGCATCCTCGGCACCGACGGCGTCAACCCGGTGCCCGGCGGCGCCGGCGACCCGGCCGGCTATGTCAGCCATGCGGCGCTGGCCTGGCGGGCGCTGACCCGCGGCGACCTCGACCGCGCCGACGGTTTCGCCCGCCGCGCCATCCGCGCCGGTGGCGACGAACGGGTGCAGGGCGAGGTGGTGCTGGGCCAGGTCGCCTACCGGCGGGAGGACTGGGCCACCGCCGAGAGCCGCTACCGCGCGGCGCTGGCGCTGCGGCCGAAGTTGCCGGTCGCGCTGGCCGGGCTGTTCGATTCGCTGCAGCGCCAGGGCCGCATCGCCGAGGCCGACACGCTGCAGCAGGAGACCGGCTTCCGCCCGCCGGCCGGCGCCACCGCCGCCCGCGCCTACGCGCTGCGCGAACAGGCCTTCCGCGAGGAGGACCCGGCCAGGCGCCAGGCCCTGCTGCGGGAGGCGCTGGCGACCGACCCGAACAACCCCTGGATCAAGGTCGACCTCGCCCGGCTGCTGCGGGCGACCGGCGCCGGGCCGGAGGCGCGCGCGATCGAGCAGGACCTGGCGCGCGACCGCGGCGCCGACAGCTCCTACGCCGCCGCCTTGGTCGCGGCGGACGAGGAGCGCTGGGCGGAAGCGACCCAGGCGCTGGAACGCGTCCCGGCCCGGCTGCGCACCGCCGACATGAACCGGCTGCTGACCCGCAGCCGGCAGGAAGCCGCCATCCTCGCGCTGGAGCAGCAGGTGCGCGACGGCCGCCCGGAGGCCCGCCGCCGGCTGTCCGCCCTCGCGGCGCAGCCGAGCCCGGGCGGCACGACCGGCGCCGCCGTGGTGCGCGCCTATGGAAGGCTGGGCGACGGCCCGGCCGCGGTGGCGGCGGCGCGCGACGCGGTCGCCGCCAATCCGGGCGCCGATCCCACCCTGCGCCTGGCGCTCGCCGGCAGCCTGATGGGCATCGGCGAGCGGGCCGAGGCCGAGGCGCTGGTCGGCCCGCTGGCCGACAGCCCCGGCCTGCCGGACGAGGCGCGGCGGCAGATCGCCGCACTCCAGGCCAGCGCCGTCGTGACCCTGGCGGACCGGCTGAACCAGGTGGGCGACCAGGACGCCGCCTATCGCCAATTGCTGCCGGCGCTGCAGCGCCAGCCCGACAACCCCGAGCTCAACGCCGCGCTGATGCGGCTGAACATGGCCAGCGGCAAGACCGCCGAGGCCCGCGCCGCGGCCGAGAAGCTGCTGTCGATCGACCCGCGCAACGCCGAGGCGCGCGACGCGCTGATCGACCTCGCCGCGGCCGAGGGCGACTGGGCGGCCGCCGAGCGGCTGCTGGCGGAAGCCCGCGCCAAGGCGCCCGACGACCTGCGCCTGGCCCTGGCCGAGGCCCGGCTGGCCCGTGCCCGCGGCGATGCGGTGCGTGCCCAGCGGCTGCTGGAGGACGCGGCCCGCCGCCGCATCGCCGAGTTGCAGGCGGCCGGCGCCACCGGCCAGGCGGCGCTGACCCGCGACCTGCTGAGCCCGACCCGCGCCGCGACCCGGGCCGGGCAGGAGCCGGCGGATGCGCTGAACACCGAGCTGGTCCGGGCGCTGCGCCAGGCGCGCGACGAAACCTCGACCTGGCTGCAGGCCGGCATCGGCATCCGCGGCCATAGCGGCACCGGCGGGCTGAGCCGGCTGACCGAGATCACCGCGCCGGTCGAGGTCTCGCTGCCGGTCGCCGGGCTCGGCGGCCGGCTGCAGCTGCAGACCGGCACGGTCGCGCTGGGCACCGGCGGCTTCTCGGCCGGGTCCGACCAGGGCAGGCAATTCGGCACCGGGGTGCTGGCCGGCAGCGCCGCGCCCGGGATCAAGTCGCGCTGGACCACCGGGCAGACGCTGGGGATCGGCTATGTCGCCTCGAATGTCCGGGTCGATGTCGGCTCGACGCCGCTCGGCTTCCAGCAGCAGAACGTCGCCGGCGGGGCCGAGCTGGCATTGCCGCTCGGGAGTGGCCTGAACCTGCGGGTCACCGGCCTGCGCCGGCCGATGACCGAAAGCGTGCTGTCCTACGCCGGGCAGCGCGACCCGGGCACCGGCCGGGCCTGGGGCGGCGTGATGCGCACCGGCGCGCGGGCGCAGCTGGAACACGCGGTCAACGACCGCTTCGGCGTCTATGGCGGCGGCGGCTGGTCGAGCCTGCGGGGCGAGAATGTCGCGGCGAACGAGATGGTGGAGGCGGGCGGCGGCCTCTATTACGCGGCGATCCGCAGGCCGGAGGAATCGCTGACCATCGGGCCGGATGTCCGGTACTTCCACTTCAACCGCAACCTCGGCGGGTTCAGCTTCGGCCAGGGCGGCTATTTCAGCCCGCAGACCCATGTCATCGGGGCGCTCGGCGCCGATTGGAAGCGGCAATGGGGCGACCTGACGGCGCGGGTTCAGGCGACGGTCGGCTGGCAGCGCTTCCATCAGCACAGCGCGCCGGCCTTCCCGACCGACCAGGCGATGCAGGCCCAGCTGGAGGCCAACCCAGGCCTCGGCCCGGCCGGCAGCGCGGCCAACTCGGTCAGCGGGCCGATCGGCGGGCTCGGCGTCAACCTGGAATATGCCGTGAGCCCGGTGCTGCGGCTGGGTGCCATCGGCCGCTTCACCCATACCGGCGACTACAACGACGCGACCGGGCTGTTCTACCTGCGCTGGCGGCTGGACAAGCCGCCCGAGGATCTCGCCCCGCTGCTGGCCGGGGTGGCGACCCGCTACCCGGCGGGGAGCTGGCCGATGCCGGCGATGGTCACGAACGGCGCGCCCGAGCCGGTGCAGCTAAATTCCGGCGCGGCGCGGCCGGTATGGTGAGGCATGCCCTGGCGCTGGCCGCCCTGCTGCTGCTCGGCGGCACCGCGGCGCGGGCCGCCGAGGTCTGCGCCGGCCTGCCCGCCCGCCAGCCGCTGCCGCGGGAGGCGAGGCCCGAACCGCTGGGCGACCAGTCCTGGCTGCTGCGGGTGACCGAGCTGGAACGCCTGGCCCTGGGCGGCGAGGCGCAGCCGGCGCAGATGCTCTTCCTCGGCGATTCCCTGGTGCAGGCCTGGGCACCGCTGGTCTTCGAGCATTTCTACGGCGACCGGCAGGCGGTGAATTTCGGCGCTGGTGGCGACACCACGCAAAGCCTGCTGTGGCGGCTGTCGCGGCTGCCGCTGGGCTCCGGGCTGAAGCCGCGGCTGGCGGTGGTGCTGGTCGGCACCAACAACACCGCCGCCGGCAGCCGGCCGGAGGACACCGCGCTGGGCATCGCCGAGGTGGTGCGGACCATCCGCCGCCGCTCGCCGCAGACCCGCGTGCTGCTGGTCGGGCTGCTGCCGCGCGGCGGGCTGGCCTCCGAGCCGATGCGGGCGGTCAACGACCGGGTCAATGCCCTGGTCGCCGGCTGCGCCGATGGCCAGACGGTGTTCTACACCGCGCCGGGCTCGATGGTGGTGGACCGCGCGGGGCGGCTTTCCGACCAGGTCGCCTACGATCACCTGCACCTGACTTGGCTGGGCTACGGCATCCTCTCGGCGGCGCTGGAGCCGCAGATCCGCCGGCTGCTCTGGCACTGACGCCCGCGACCGTGATCGGAACCGCGGCTTCCCCGGCCTGACGCCGCCGGTATACGCCTTGTCCGAAGCGGGGGGGGGCGGGCGATGGCGGATGTGCGCGGCGGGCTGTTGCCCGGGCTGCACGGGTTGCGGGCGACGGCGGCGATGATGGTGCTGCTGTTCCACCTGCATGCCATCGCCAGGCTGGCGGTGCCGGAGGCGCTGCCCTGGATCGCCACGCATTTCGGCCTCGGCGTGCATCTGTTCTTTGCGCTCTCGGCTTTCTCCCTCGCCTGGGCCAACCCGGAGGCGGCGGCGCGGCCGGGGCCCTATCTGGTCAAGCGGTTCTTCCGCATCGCGCCGCTCTACTGGCTGCTGGCGACGCTGGCCCTGCTCCGCGGCGGCTGGCCGGGCACCGGACGGGTGGCGGCGGAATACGGCTTCGCCTTCAATTTCATCCCCGGCTGGCATGGCGGGCTGGTGCCGGCCGGCTGGACCGTCGGCGTCGAGATGCCCTTCTACCTGCTGCTGCCGCTGCTGCTGCGCATCCGGGGCATCGGCGGGATGGTCCTGGCCGCGGTGCTGGCGACCGCGTTGTCCTGGGCGGCGCGGGTGTGGCTGGAGGCGACGCTGCCCGGCAGCGACTACCCGCAGGTGGCACTGGCCAGCAATGCCTGGGTCTTCGTCCTCGCCCTGCTGGCGTTCCGGGTGTTCGAGCGGGTGCGCGGCACGCCGCGGGAAGGCCCCGTGGCGGCCGGGGCGGCGGTGCTGGCGCTCGGCCTGCTCGGCGTCATGCTCTCGCCGCTGGCGGCCCCGCTGGCGAGGCCGGGCAATCCCGACCTGCTGCTGATCGGCGCGGGCTTCGCCGCGCTGTGCCTCTGGCAGGCGCTGCGGCCGTCCTGGCCGCTGCGGTCGCGCGCCGCGCTCTGGCTGGGGGAGCGGAGCTACAGCATCTACCTCGCGCATTTCATGCTGATCCTGGCGCTGCGCCCGGCCTATGCGCGGGTGGTGGAGGCGCTGGGCCAGGGTGGCGCGGCCTATCTCGCCTGCCTCGCCATCACCCTGCCGCCGCTCTGCCTCGCCGCGGCGCTCGGTTACCGGCTGGTGGAGCGGCCGGGGATCGCGCTCGGCCGCTGGCTGATCCGGCGCGGGTCGCGGCCTGAGGAAGGAAGACTGGGGGAGAAGGTATTCTCCCCCAGGCCCCCTCATCTATCTTCCTGAGTCGGGACTTGCCGCGCGGCAAGTCCCGACTCACGGATAAGGAAGGGCGGGGTTGGGCGCATGCGCCCAACGGGAAGGAAATACTTTGCCCTCCCCAACCTTGCTTACCAACCCGCGAGGAAGTCCCGCTCCTCCGCCCCGACCGGCTGCCCGACGACGCGTTCGGGGATCTCCCACACCACCAGCTTCGGCTTCGCCTCGCGCCAGGCGGCACCGGCGAGGTAGTCCCGCGCCGCGCCGGCGAAGCCGCCGCCGGCCTTGGCATGGCTGGCCACGGCGGAGGCCAGCGACTGCTGCAGCCGGCCATGGAAATTGGCATTCACCGAATAGGAGGAACCGAGCAGGACGACCTCCGCCGGCGGCGTCTCGTCCAGCAGGCCGGCGGCCTCGCCGGCCGCCTCGGTGCGGTCCGGGTATTGCCGGTCCGGCGCCGGGCGCAGCACGTCGGGCACGCGGTCGAGGCTCATCAGCCGCAGCAGGTCGCCGGGGCCATCCGCCGCCTCCGGCGCGGCGACGGTGCGGAAGGCATCCGCCCGGCGCAGCGGCAGGGCGGCAGTGGCCTCGGCGATGGCCTGCGCGGCCGCGGCGGCGCCGGCCTGGCTCCAATGCGTGTCGGTGCGCCAGAAGGCCGGCCGCACCGCCGCGAGCGCCGGCAGCAGCGACAGCGCCGGCACCCCCTCCCGGCCCAGCAGGTCGAGCCAGGCCGGCAGCCGCGCGACCGCTTGCGCCGCGCGCGGGGCGCCGCACAGGCTGCCGGATTCCACCCGCGCCTTGTCCGGCACCACGGCGACCAGCAGGGTGACGCCCTCGGCGGCCAGCCGTGCCCGGATGCGGCCCAGCGCCGCGGCGCGCTCGGCCATCGCCGCCTCGGCATCCGGCCAGGGGCGCAGCTCCTCGGCCAGGAACAGCCAGCCGTCGCAGCCGACGCGCACAGCAGGCCCACCGGAGCCGAAGACACCCCAGCGCAGCACCCCGCCGGCGGCGCGCAGCACCGGGTCGGCCGGCAGGCCATGCGCCATGGCGTGGTTCACCGCCGCCGCGGTGCGGCCGCCAAGGAAGCCCTCGGGCGTCAGGGTCCCGGCGATGCGGGTACTCGTGGCGGGCGCGCGCAGCGCCGCGACCCCCTGCCAGAAGCCCCAGCCCAGCAGGGCGACCATGGCGAGGGCATAGGCCCGGGCGGCGGCGGGGGACGGATCGCGCATCGCCGCCTCAGAACTGGAAATAGAGGAAGGGCACGGCGGCGCGGCTGTAGAGCGCAACGATGCCGACCAGGAAGCCGAGCAGCGGCCCGCCCCACCAAGCCACCCGCACCAGGGCCTCCGGCACCCGGCCGCGCAGCAGCGCCGGCGCATAGACCAGCCCGCCGGCGATGCCGAGGCACCACCACTGGTCCGGCGTCACCTGCCAGGGCAGCGCGTCGGTGAAGCCTGCACCGTTCAGTCCCAGCATGCCGCGGTACATCGCCCAGGTCGCCTCGATGCTCGGCGCCCGGAAGGTGACCCAGCCGATCACCACGGCCAGCAGCAGCAGCGGGTTGGCCAGCAGCCAGGGCAGCCGCCCGCCGCGCCGGCTCCAGCCCCGGTGCAGGGCCAGCAGCCCGCCATGCCAGGCGCCCCACAGCAGGAAGGTCCAGTTGGCGCCGTGCCAGAAGCCGCCGATCACCATGGTGGCCAGCAGGTTGACATAGGTGCGCACCGGCCCGTGCCGGCTGCCGCCGAGCGGGATGTAGAGGTAATCCCGCAGGAAGCGCGACAGCGTCATGTGCCAGCGCTGCCAGAATTCCTGGATCGAGCCCGCGAGGTAGGGGTGGGCGAAATTCTCCGGGAAGCGGAAGCCGCACATCAGGGCGAGGCCGATCGCCATGGCGGAATAGCCGGCGAAGTCGAAGAAGAGTTGCAGCGCATAGGCCACCGCCCCGGTCCAGGCCTCGGCCAGGCTCGGCGCCGGCAGGCCGAAGGCGGCCTCGACCATTGGGGCCAGCGTATCGGCGACCAGCACCTTGGCGGCGAAGCCCAGCATGAAGCGCCGGGCGCCGAGGCCGAACAGCGCCAGGCCATGGGTGCGGGATGTCAGGTCCTGCTGGATCTCGGCATAGCGGACGATCGGCCCGGCGATGAGCTGGGAGAAGATCGCCTTGTAGGCCGCATAGTCGACGAAGCGGCGGCTGACCGGGACGTCGCCGCGGTAGAGGTCGACCAGGTAGCTGACCGACTGCAGCACGTAGAAGGACAGGCCGATCGGCAGCAGGATCTCGGCCCACCCCATGGGTGCCAGGCCCCAGCCGGCACGCAGCGCATTCAGCGTCTCGACGCCGAAATTGGCATATTTGAACCAGGCGAGGACGCCGAGATTGCCCGCCAGCCCCAGCAGCAGCAGGCGCTTCCCCGCCCGGCTCCGCACGCCGCAGGCATCCATGCCGCGCGCCACCAGATAGGTGAACAGGGTGACGCCGGCCAGCAGCGCCAGGAAATCCACCCGCCACCAGGCATAGAAGGCCCAGGACAGGATCAGGATCGGCCAGTTCCGCAGCCGCGCCGGGGTGAGGAAATAGGCGGCGAAGAAGGTCGGCAGGAACAGGAAAAGGAATTCGAAGGAGGCGAAGATCATGCCGCGCCCCGGGGGCGGCGCGCGGAAGGGTATGCGGCGATTTCTACTGCCAGATGAGCCATGCCCATGCTCTTTCCAGGCATGGGAGAGTCTGGCAAGCAAAGATCACGCCTACGAGAGAATTCTCGGCCTGTGGGCAAGCCAGGGGCGGATGCCGGCCCTCAGTCCTGACAGCCGCGCCGGAGCAGGCGGATATCGTCCTCGGCCACCATCTCGCCGATCTGCAGCCGCTGGGTGATCATGCGGCAGCGGCCGAGGAGGTTGACCGAGGCCGCGGCCGTGCGGATGGCAGCGGGATCGGGCTCGGGCGGCAAGGCGCGCGCCGGCAGCGGCACGAGGCTGGCCGCGAGGCGGTCGATTTCCGTGGCGGGCGGGCGGCGCATCTCCGGCGGCGCGGCAGCCACGGGCGGGGAGGCCTCGGCCCGGTTGGCCCGGTCCTGGTCGCCGCCGGGCCGCGGCACCGCGCTGGCGACCACGGGCGGCAAGGCGGTGGCGATCGGCGGCAGGGGCGCCGCCGCGCCCAAGGCGGGCGGCAAGGGCTCGCTGGCGGGCGGCGGCATGACGGTGGGGATCGACGAAGCCGGCGGGGCCTCGGCGCGGGCGATCGCCGCCTCGTCGTGTCCGGGCTGCGGCCTGGCGAAGTCGGCCGCGGGCGACCCGGCGTCGAAAGCCGCGGGCGCGGCCTCGACCTGGCTCGACACCAGCGCGTCATCCGTCCCGTCATCCCGCGCCGCCACGGCCGGAGCCGGTGAGGCGGTGTCCGGGCCCATGGCGAGGTCGAACTCCGGCTCGGGCAAGGCCTCGCCGCCCATGCCGTCCATCCCGGCGGCGGCCGGCCCCCCCGGCAGGGCAAGACCTGCCATCCCGGCCGGCCGGACGCCGCCTGGCGGCAGCGTGACGACCCAGCCGACGCCCGCCAGCAATGCCAGCCCCGCCACGCCGCCGAGCACCGCCAGGCGCCGCTTCAGCCGGCGGTGCCGGGCCCAGCTGCGCCGCGCCGCCACCGGGGCAGGTCCCGGCGCGGTTTCCAGCGCCCGGCGGACCACCCCGACCCAGGCATCCCCGCCCGGCAGGCCAAGCGGCGGCAGGGCGGCGAACGCCGCGGCGGGATCGGCGGCCTCGGCCAGCCGCAGCACCGGCAGCGCTCCCGGGAAGATCGCCTCGAAGCGCCCCGCGGCCAGGCGGGCGCGCAGCAGGGCCGGCCCGTCCGGCGGGCCGCCAATGACGGCGATGCCCAGGGCCGGGTGCAGCAGGATCAGCGGCAGGAGGGTGCCTTCCAGCCGGCAGTGGCGCAGCGCCAGCCAGCCGGTCGGCAGCGAGTCCACGCGAATCGGTAAAGCCTGCCGTACGGGCAGGAGTTGTGGGTTCGACAGCATGGTGACCATTGGCGTCCGACGGCGGCCGGACCCCGATCGGTCCGGGCCGCGCCAAGGATGCCAGCCGAACATAAGGCCAAGCCACGCTGGTATAACTTCAAAGCATGGCGAGTTTTTCTTGCCGGATCAAACAAGGTCGCGGGCCCGCCCGCATCGAGGCAATTCCGGGGACTTCGTTGCGCCGACCCGTTATTGCCGCCTCTCTTATCGCGGTCGCGGCCGGCGCTGCGCGAAGGCACCGAGCATCCGCCGCGGCTCCTCGGTCTCCCAGGCCGCGGCGAAGGCCGGGATGCCGGCGGCCACCGCGGCGCCGATCGGCAGGTCCTCCCATTGCCGGATCAGGCGCTTCTGCAGCCGCAGCGCCTGCCGTCCGGCGGCGCCGAGATGGCCGAGCCACTCGGCCACCGCGGCATTGAGGCCCTCGGCCGGGACCAGCCGCTCGACCAGGCCCCAGTCGCGCGCCTCCGCCGCGCCGATCGTCTCGCCCAGCAGCAGCAGGCGGCGGGTGCGGCCCCAGCCGATCAGCCCCGGCAGCAGCGCGGCCTCCACCACCGAGGGGATGCCGACGCGGACCTCCGGCATGCCGAATTGGGCATGGTCGGCGGCGATCCGCAGGTCGCAGGCGGCCGCCAGTTCCAGCCCGGCCCCCAGCGTCCAGCCATTGATGCGGGCGATCACCGGCACCGGGCAGTCCCGCACGGCGCGGCAGCAGCCGTGCACCAGCGTGATGAAGCCACGCGCCGCCTCGCCGTCCTCCAGCCCCGCCATCACGCCGATATCGGCGCCGCCGACGAAGCTCTTCGGCCCGGCGCCGGTCAGGACCGCGGCGTGCAGCGCCTCGTCCCGTGCGAGCCCGGCCATGGCGGCAGCGAATTCCCGCATCAGGTCCGGGTTCAGCGTGTTGAGCTTCGCCTCATGCGCGATGGTGACGAAGGCGACGCGGCCGGTCGCCGGCGCCTCCCGGATCTCCACGCGAATCTCGCCGGCCATGCCGGTCCCTCCCCTGCTGTTCGGCCTCAGGATATCGCAGCGCGCACGGGCGCGGCAGTTGGTTGCCGTCGCATCACATTCCGCCGAAGCCGAAAGCCCGTGATTGGACCTGCGCAACGGTATTGCGGAGGCTGAGGCGGAGGACCGGAGGGTATGATGGACGGACACGCCATGGGCAGTGCGGCGCCTGCCAAGGAAGGGCCAGGGCAGGCGACCCGGCGGATCAACGATGCGCCGCTGCGCGCGGCCCTGGAAAACCGCCGCGGCCGGGTCTTCGACGAGGCGCTTTCGGGGGTCTGCTACACCCATGGCGTCCGGCTCGGCCTGGCCGGGGACGCCCTGCCCGGCTGGCTGCCGACCGCCCCGCGCTGGGCGCGGGAGGCACTGCGCACCGGCCATGCCAGCGGCCTGGCGATCTCCGGCCGGGGTGGCAACGCGCCCGCGTGAGGCAAGGCGGGGAGGAGGCATCCTCCCCGGGCTCCACTCCTTCCTTCCGTGGGTTGGCACCTGCCGCGTGGCGGGTGCCGACCCACAAAAGGCCGGGGTGGGGGCTCGCTAGATCGGGTTCGCGGGGATCGTCGCCTCGCCCTCGTCGGGCATGTCCGACAGGGTGTCGGAGGGCTCGTCGCGCCAGCCGGAGCGGCGGTCCATCGCCTTCCGGGCCAGCAGGGCACCGCCGACGATCCCGGCGCCGACGCCGATACCGGCCAGGAAGGGACCAACCCCCGCGAGCACGGCCATGCCGCCCATGGCGGTGCCGGCCATGGTCATGGGGCCGGGCAGGCCGAGCAGGTTGCAACGCGGGAGGAACATCCGGATCATCCTTCGATAGCGGCCCTGGATAGTGGCGCGCGCGGCGGCAACCGCAAGCCTGGGTCAGCCCGGAACCTTCTGCGGTTCCCGATAGGTGAACCCCTCCCCCGCCGCCGCGGCCGCGCCTACCGCGACCGACAGCACGCCGTGGTGCGGCGACAAGGCACAGGCGGGATCGGTGGCCGCCGCATCGCCGAGCAGGGCGAAGGCCTGGCAGCGGCAGCCGCCCCAGTCGACTTCCGCCCGCTCGCAGCCCTGGCAGGGCGCCGGCATCCAATCCGTGCCGCGGAAGCGGTTGAAGGCTTCGGAATGCTCCCAGGCGTCGCGCAGCGAGACCTCCCGCACATTGGGGAAGTCGAAGCCCGGCAGGCTTTCCGCGGCATGGCAGGGCAGCACCCGGCCGGCCGGTGAGACCGCGAGGAACTGCCGACCCCAGCCGCCCATGCAGGCCTTGGGGCGCTTCGCGTAGTAGTCCGGCACCACGTAGTCGATCACCAGCCGGCCCCGCAGGTCGCGCCGCGCCGCCTCGACCGTCGCGGTGGCGGCGTCCAGCTGGTCGCGGGTCGGCAGCAGGGCATCGCGGTTGGCCAGGGCCCAGCCGTAGTACTGCACATGGGCCACTTCCAGCCGGCCGGCGCCGAGGTCGAGCGCCAGCGCGATGAGGTCCGCCAGCCGGTCGAGGTTCTGCCGGTGCACCACGGCGTTGAGCGTCAGCGGCAGGCCGGCCTGATGCACCAGCCTGGCGAATTCCAGCTTCCGCGCATGGCCGCCGCGATAGCCGCCGATGCGGTCGGCCGAACCCGCTTCGGCGTCCTGCACCGAGAGCTGGACGTGATCGAGCCCGGCCTCGACCAGCGCCTGCAATTTCGTCTCCCCGGTCAGCACGCCGGAGGTGATGAGGTTGGTATAGAGGCCGGCCTGGCTGGCGGCGCGGACGATCTCGAGGATGTCGCGCCGTGCCGTCGGCTCACCGCCCGAAAGGTGGACCTGCAGGCAGCCCAGCGCCGCGGCCTCCGCGAAGACCCGGGCCCAGGTGGCGGTGTCGAGCTCCTGCGCCACCCGGGTCAGCTCGGTGGGGTTGGAGCAATAGGGGCAGCGCAGCGGGCAGCGATGGGTCAGCTCGGCGAGCAGCGCGAGCGGGGCGGCGGGACCGGCGGCGCGAACCGGCGGGAGGTCTGCTGTCATGCGACCACAACGCCTTTCGCCGCCAGGTCGTCCAGCATGGCCACCACATCTGCCATGATCTCGCCGCGCGGCGCGGCGAAGCGCACGGCCAGGTCGTCCACCATGGCATCGACGCTGCGGGCGCCGTCGACCAGGCGCAGAACCTCCAGCGCGATCTCATCCGGGACGAACATGCGTTCCGGCCCCATCACCACCCAACGGTCGCGCGCCTTGTCCTCCCGCAGCTTCATGCCGCGGCCGAGGCGGGGGATGGAGGCGCCCTCCATCCTCAGGGCTTCCAGGCGCCGGGCGGGATGTTGCCCGGCTCGACATAGGCGTAGTGCAGCGCGTCGAGCTGGGCCCAGAGCAGGTCGCACTTGAAGCGCAGCGCGTCGAGCACCTGCTCCTGCTGCTCCCGGGTGCGGGCCTCCCGCTTGACGAAGCCCAGGGCGAATTCGACATCCTGCGGCGCCTGGGTCAGCCGGGGCGTGAAATAGGACAGCGTCTCCTGGCTGACGAAGTCGTAGCTGCGCAGCATGCCGGCGACCCGCTGGGAGATGATGTTCGGCGAGAACATCTCCGTCAGCGACGACGCCACGGCCTCGAGCACGCTCCGGTACTTCACGAAGTTCACATAGGCATCGACCGCGTGCCGCGTCCCCGGCAGGAGGCCACGCAGCGAGACCACGTAGTCCCGGTCGAGCCCGAGCGCATCCGTCAGCTTCAGCCAGCGCTCCACCCCGCCCGGCTTGCTGCCGTCGCCGTCGTGGTCGACGATGCGCCGCCGCCATTCGCGGCGCAGTTCCGGCGTCGGCAGCCGGCCGAGCACCGCGGCGTCCTTCGCCGGGATCGAGGCCTGGTAGTAGTAGCGGTTCAGCGCCCAGGCCTGGACCTGCGGCTTGGTCAGCTTGCCGCCGTGCAGCAGGTGATGGAAGGGGTGGTGGATGTGATAGCGCTCCTCGCCGATGGCGCGGAGGCGACTTTCCAGGTCATCCCCCGGGAGCAGCCTGTCATCCTGGCTCACAGCGTCACCTCCATGCCGTCCTGCGCGACCTCCCAGCCGGCGGCCGCGGCCGCGGCGCGTTCCGGGCTGTCCGCCAGCAGGACGGGGTTGGTGTTGTTGATGTGGATGAGGATGCGCCGCCGCACCCCGAGGCCGGCGAAGGCGGCGATCGTCCCGCCCGGCCCGTCGAGGCTCATATGCCCCATCCGCGCCCCGGTCTTCGGCCCGGCGCCGGCCCGCAGCATCTCGTCGTCCTGCCACAGCGTGCCGTCGAAGAAGACGCAGTCGGCGCCGTCCAGCCGGGCGGCGAGGTCGGGCGGCAGCGCGGCGCAGCCGGGGATGAAGAACAGCGCCCGCCCGCCGGCCGAGACGCGCAGGCCGATGGTCTCGCCCGCCTCCGCCCGGCCGGGATCGGCGCCCGAGGCATCCTCCATGAAGAGCGGCACCTTGCCGGGCACGGCGAAGGCCTCGACCGTCAGCCCGAGCGGCCCGCCGGCGGCATCCGCCAGCGCCAGCGGTGCGTCCAGCGGCAGGGTCCGGCGCGGCACGATGGCGGGGTTCACCGCGCCGAAGATCGGGTTGGCGTCCAGCACCGCCAGCGCCCGGTCGGCGCCATACAACGCGAAGGCATGGCGTTCGCGCAGCGTCAGCAGGCCGGCGATGGTGTCGACCTCGGCCCCGGTCAGCACCACGGCGGCGATCGGGGAGTGGCGGATCTCGCCCGGGGCCGGGCGCGGGTGCAATGCCGGCGTGGCGATGATCTGCTGCCGCAGGTCGGGCGAGGCGTTCAGCAGCACCCAGCGCGCGCCATCCGCCGAGACGGCGAGCGAGGCCTGGCTGCGGGCGGGCGCCGCCGGGTCGCCGCCCAGCGCCCGGCGGCAGCCGGGCCCGGCGGAATTCCATTGCGGGAAGCCACCGCCGGCAGCGGCCCCCAGGACGATGGCATGCAGCATCGCCAAGGCGCTCAGTGGGCGCGGGTGGCGGCGGGATGGGCCATGGCGGTCTCCTCCGGCAGCCACTGCGGGCCGCGTCGGGTGGAAATGTAGGGCCGGCCCAAGGGGTGGCCAACCCCGCCGAAGGTGGCCGTGCCTACCGTCCCGGCAGCGTGACCTGGACCTGGATCGCGGTGAACCAGGCCGCCAGGCTGGCGATCTGCGCGTCCGTCAGTTCGCGCCACCGCGTACATCGGCGCATGCGGCCGCTCCCCGCGGCGGAAGGCCCGCAGCTGGATCTCCAGATAGGCCAGGTCCGGCGTGTCGGATGGGCTCGCCCTGCCGGCGGCGCCAAGGCAGGCCGCGCAGCGGGCCGCGGCCAGCCGCCACCCCGGCCGCGCATCGCCGGCGCCTTGCTGCGCCACCGCCGGCCCCGCCAGCAGCGCGCCGCACAGCAAAAGCCCCGCGGCCGGGATGATCCGGCCGCGGGGCCAAGGCACGCGATCAGGCAACGTCAGGACCCGCCCGGGACTCCGGGCGGGCCGCCGGACTCAGCCGATATCGGCGCAGGCGTAGCTGTTGATCTCGAGAGCGAGCGAAACTTCGGTCACGCGCGGCTTGGTCCAGGCCATGATTTCCTCCGTTGTGGCGTCGATCGCCCATGCGGATATTGGGGGCGGAGCCAGGGTCAATCAAGCGAATGGTTCGCCCGCGGCCGCCGCCGCCCGGGTTGAACCCCGCCGCCCCCCGGCCTAGTTGGGCGCAGCCCCATGGCTGCGGGGCCCCTTGTTTCGAAGGAGAATTCCATGGGCTACCGGGTCGCGGTCGTCGGCGCCACCGGCGCGGTGGGGCGGGAGATGCTGAAGACCCTCGCCGAGCGGGACTTCCCCATCCGCGAGGTCGTCGCCCTCGCCTCCGGCCGCTCGGTCGGCCAGCAGGTCTCCTTCGGCGAGAAATCCGTCCTCAAGGTGCAGGCGCTGGAACGCTACGACTTCAAGGATACCGAGCTCGCCTTCTTCTCCCCCGGCGCCGCGGTATCCGCCATCCATGCGCCGCGCGCAGCCGCGGCCGGCTGCGTGGTCATCGACAATACCAGCCAGTTCCGCATGGACCACGACGTGCCGCTGGTGGTGCCGGAGGTGAATGCCCGCCACCTGAAGGGCTTCGCCCGGCGCAACATCATCGCCAACCCGAATTGCTCGACCATCCAGATGGTGGTGGCGCTGAAGCCGCTGCACGACATCGCCCGCATCCGGCGGGTGGTGGTCAGCACCTACCAGTCGGTCTCCGGCGCGGGGCGGGAGGCGATGGACGAGCTGTTCAACCAGACCCGCGCGATGTTCGTCAACGACGCCGCGGTGCCGGAGCAGTTCACCAAGCCGATCGCCTTCAACGTCATCCCGCATATCGACGCCTTCATGGACGACGGCGCGACCAGGGAGGAATGGAAGATGGCGGTCGAGACGCGGAAGATCCTCGACCCCGACATCGCCGTGGTCGCCACTTGCGTCCGCGTCCCGGTCTTCATCGGCCATGCCGAGGCGGTGCACGTGGAGTTCGAGAGCGCGATCACCGAGGAACAGGCGATCGAGGCGCTGCGCGAGGCGCCGGGCATCCAGCTGATCGATAAGCGGGAGGATGGCGGCTACATCACGCCGCTCGACTCGGTCGGCGAGGACGCGGTCTATGTCAGCCGGCTGCGGCGCGACCCGACAGTGCCGCATGGCCTGGCCTTCTGGTGCGTCGCCGACAACCTGCGCAAGGGCGCGGCGCTGAACGCGGTGCAGATCGCCGAGTCGCTGCACGAGCAGGGGCTGGTCAAGCCGCGGCGGGGATAAGCAACAGGCCGGGGAGAAGGTGTTCTCCCCAGCCCCCTGATCTGTTTTCCCGGGTCGGTCCTTTCAGCGCGGCAGGAGCCGGCCCGCAGAAACGAAGGGTGGGGCTTGGGGAAGGAATACTTTATTCTTCCCCAAGCTTGCCTTCACGCCGTCCGCGCCGGCTCGGTCAGCCCCAGCTCCGCCAGCAGCACGCCACGCTGCACCGGCTTCGGCAGGTAGGCATCCATCCCCGCCTCGAGGCATTGCACACGGAAATTGTCCCCCGCCGCGGCGGTCAGGCCGATGATCCGTGCGGCCCGGTTCGGCCCGGCCCCGCCGCGGATCTGCCGCGTCGCCTCCAGCCCGTCCATCACCGGCATCTGCAGGTCCATCAGGATCAGCCCATAGGCGTGCCGTCGCGCGGCCGAGACGCCTTCCTGCCCATCCACCGCCACGTCCACATGGCAGCCGGCGCGCTGCAGGATGCTGCGCATGACGAGCTGATTGGTGGCGTTGTCCTCCACCACCAGCACCCGCGGCCGGGGCGCGGCCTCCGGCGGCGGCGGGACGTCGCGGCGCTCGCCCGGACGCTCGCCGCGGCGCAGCGCATGCAACAGCGCCTCCCGCAGCCGCGACGGCAGGACCGGCTTCAGCAGCACCGCATCGAACAGCGCCGCGGCCGGCGGCTCCCGCAACAGGGCGGTGCCGGACGAACACAGCACGAGCGAGGGCCGGTCCGCACCCAGCTCGGCCTGGATCCGCCGCGCCAGCGTCTCGCCGTCGCAATCCGGCATGCGGCCGTCGAGTACCGCGGCGTCGAAGCGCCGGCCGGCCAGGCGGGCAGCGCGGAGCGCGGCCACCGCCGCCTCCGCATCCGCCGCAACCGTCGGCTCTGCGCCGCAGGCGATGAGCTGGCGCGCCATGATCTCCCGGTTCAGCGGCAGGTCGTCCACCACCAGCACCTGCCGGCCGCGCAGCGGGCATGGCTCGGCCGCATCGCCTGCATCGGCAGCAGCGCCCAGCAGCAGGTCGAAGCGGAAGATGCTGCCGCCGCCCGGCCGGGCCGCGGCACCGATCGACCCACCCATGCTTTCGGCCAGCCGGCGGCAGATCGCCAGGCCGAGGCCGGTGCCGCCATAGCGCCGCCGGATCGAGGCATCGGCCTGGGTGAAGCGCTCGAACAGCATCGGGACCTGCTGCGGGTCGAGCCCGATGCCGGTATCGCTGACCCGGCAGGTCAGCCGCCAGCCCGCCCCCTCGCGCTCGGTCGAGACCGCCAGCTCGATCCAGCCGGCCTCGGTGAATTTCACCGCATTGCCGACCAGGTTGAACAGCAGCTGCCGGAAGCGGCCGGGGTCGCCCACCACCCGGGCGGGCATGTCCGGCGCCAGGGCGCAGACCAGCTCGACGCCCCGATTGGCCACGCGCGGCGCGAAAAGCTCGACGATGGTGCCGATCTCGGCCTCGAGGTCGAAGGGCACCTCCTCGCGCTCCATCGCCCCGGTCTCCAGCTTGGAGAAGTCGAGGATGTCGCTCAGCACCATGGTCAGGTGCTCGGCCGATTTCTCGATCGTCTCCGCATAGCGGCGCTGCAGCGGGTCGAGCCGGGTGTCCATCAGCACGCCCGCCATGCCGATCACGCCATGCAGCGGGGTGCGGATCTCGTGGCTCATGGCGGCCAGGAATTCGTCCTTGGCGCGGCCTGCGGCCACTGCCTCGGCCTCGCTCACCGCCAGCCGGGCGCCTTGCAGCCGCAGCGTCTCCGCCTGCCGCACCAGCAGCCAGAGCGCGAGGAAGGTGACCGCCGCGGCGATGCCGATGCCCACCGTCAGCAGCCAGCCGAGCCGGTAGACCGGCGCCAGCGCCGCGCTGCGGTCGCGCGTCACCTCGACCACGAAGCTGCCGCTGCGGGTCACGGCGAAGCTGCCGATGACCGCGGCCGAGTCCTGGTCCTGGCCGCGGAAGGTGCCGCTTTCCCGGCGCGGCAGGAAGTCGCGGAACAGCCAGGCCTGCAGGGCGCTGCCGCCGATCCCCTCGGCCGCGCCGTCCGAGCGCGCCAGCAGCTGGCCGGAGAAGGAATGCAGCCGGATGGCGACGTCGAAGGCCTCGGCATAGCGGCGGCTGACGCTGACCAGATAGTCGGGGTTCAGCAGCGCCACGGTGGCGCCGCCGAAACCGCCCTTGCCACCCGTCACGGCGCGGGCCAGCGGGATCGACCAGATCCGCGTCTCGGCGATGCGCTGGCCGCCCTGGGCGAGGAACCGCCCGGCTTCCGGCCCGCCGACCCGGGTCACCGCCTGCCCCGCCGCCAGGGCCTGGAACCAGTCGCGGCCGGCGACCGACTGGCCGACCAGCGCCGGCTGCGAGGCCGCCACCACCAGGCCGGCCGCGTCGGTCAGCAGCAGCGCCCGCACCGGCGCCACGTCCCGCACCCGCATCGCCAGCTGCGCCTCGAAGTCGGCCGGCAGGCGGTCTGGCGGCTGGGCCGCCAGGTCGTTCAGCACCAGGTCCACCGTCTGCGAGGCACGGGTGAGCTGGTCGGCCAGGGCGCCGGCGACGCTTTGGGTCAGGCGTTCGGCATCGGCCAGGGCGTCGCGCTGGCCGCGTTCGAAGACGACGTAGTAGACAACCGAAACGAGACAGGCGAGGACGAGCCCGACGGCGGCACCGAACAGCAGGCGCGGCCGCGGCTCGGCCGCGCTGGCCGGCACCAGGCGGAGGGAGCGGCGCAGGATGGCGTGGAAACCGGGCGGGGGATGCATGGTGGCGTCCCTTATTGCATGCATTGTCGTTTTTTTGGAGATCATTTCGATGCCGGCCGCGGCACAAGACCGGCTAGGCGACATTCGCGCGCGTGGCTGGGTCCAGGTCTGCATGTGGCCGGAGTACTTCGCCATCAGCTACCGCAACCCGCGCAACGGGGAGCTGGAAGGCATCGACATCGACATGGCCCGGGCGCTCGCCGCCCGGCTCGGCCTGGGCCTGCGCTTCGTCGAGACCAATTTCGCCGAGTTCATGGGCCGGCTGGAACGCGGCGACTGCGACATCGCCATGATGGCGGTCGGCGTGCTTCCCGCGCGGCAGGCCCGCATCGATTTCTCCCGGCCCACCTTGGCCAGTTCGGTCTATGGCGTGACCACGCGGGACAGCACCCGGATCCAGGCCTGGGCGGACATCGATCGGCCGGGCACCGTGGTGGCGGTCGCCGCCGGGACGCTGATGGAGCCGCTGATGCGGCAGAGCCTGCGACAGGCCGAATTGCTGGTGGTCCGCCCGCCCAGCACGCGGGAGGCGGAGGTGCAGGCCGGCCGGGCCGACATCTTCATGAGCGACTTCCCCTACACCCGCCGCATGCTGCTGATGCATGACTGGGCGCGGATCATCGACCCGCCCGGCCGGTTCGGCGAAACCGCCTATGCCTATGCGGTGCCCAAGGGCGAGCCGGCCTGGCTGGCCGAGGTGGACGCCTTCGTCGCCGCGGCCAAGGCGGATGGCAGCCTGGCCGCGGCGGCGGCACGGCATGGGCTGACGCCGATCCTGGTGCGGGACTGAAGGAAAGCTCGGGGAGGGACAGCTATTCCCTTCCAAGGCCCCTCCCGCCCCTTCCGTGGGCTTGGCACCTGCCGCGTGGCGAGTGCCAGCCCGCAGAATCAGAGGAGGGTCCAGGCAGGACACTTCCTCCCTGGCCTTGCCTACGCCGGCTGCCGCGCCAGCCGCCGCAGCCCGTCCTCCGCCAGATCCGGCAGGCCGTTGCTCGCCGCAGCCAGCGCGCCGAGGTCACCCGCCCGCGCCGCGGTCTCCACCACCAGCAGCGCGGCGGCGAGGGCATCGAGCCCGAAGCTGGCGGCGACCCCGCGGATCGCATGCGCCTCCATCCGCACGGCGGCGACGTCGCCGGCGGTGATCGCGATTCCCAGCCGCGGCAGGCGGGTACGCACCTCCTCCTCGCAGAGCGCCGCCAGCGCCGCGGTCGAGAGCGGCACGGCCTGGCGCGGCGGCTCGGCCAGCCGGCAGGTCAGCAGCATCCCGCCCTCGGCCCCGGGCGCCCAGCGGTCCTCGACATGGCTGCCGTCACCGAGCTGCCGACGGGCGGCGCCGGCAATGCCGGCTTCGATCCCGTGCCGCGACAATTTGCGGGTCAGGCCGGCAGGTTGCAGCCGCACCAGGTCGGCCAGCGGCAGGCCGGGCTGCAGCGCCCCCTCCGGCACCTCGGCCAGCGCGGCGAAGCCTCGGCTCCAGGCCAGCAGGTGGTGCGCCGCGTCGAACAACGCGGCGCCCGGCGCGGCGCTGTCCAGCAGCAGGGCGATGCGCTGCTTTTCCAGCGCGGCGCGTTCGGCGGCCGCGTGCATCTCGTGCTGCACCATGGCCAGGCGCGACTGCCCGGCCGCGGCGACCGCCGCCGTCCGGATTGCCTGGCGCCGGTCACCGAGCCAGAGGCCGGCGCCAAAGGCCGCAACGAAGGTGGCCAGCGCCGCGGGGACCAGCAGGACGGCCAGGTTCGTCACCGCCGGCGGCCGGGCATCAAGGGCCAACAGGTGCAGGGTCACGCCCCAGACCGCGGCGCCGAAGGCGGCGACGGTGCCCAGCACGATGGCGGGGCGGGACGCGTGGCCCGGGCCCATTTGCATAGTCGATCGACCCCAGGCCCGGCACGCGGGACGCGATGTTGAGCCAATCATCAACTAACATTTGACGGTAGGCTGGCGCAACCGTGATGCACTGCCGCCGGGCTTGCCCGTCTCCCGGCCCGGTGCGATTGTCCGGCCTCTTTCCCACTATCCCGGATGATCGTTTGGTCGCGCCGGGAAGCGACGAGGACGCGGTATGGCGAAGATCACGGTGAAGACCCCGGTCGTCGAGATGGACGGCGACGAGATGACCCGCATCATCTGGGGGTTCATCAAGGAGAAGCTGATCCTTCCCTATCTCGATATCGACCTGAAGTACTACGACCTGGGCATCGAGTACCGCGACCAGACCGACGATCAGGTCACCATCGACGCCGCCAACGCCACCAAGCAGTACGGCGTCGGGGTCAAGTGCGCGACGATCACCCCGGACGAGGCGCGGGTGAAGGAGTTCGGCCTGAAGAAGATGTGGCGGAGCCCGAACGGCACCATCCGCAACATCCTCGACGGCACCATCTTCCGCGAGCCGATCATCTGCTCGAACGTGCCGCGCCTGGTGCCGCACTGGTCGAAGCCGATCGTCATCGGCCGGCATGCCTATGGCGACATCTACCGCGCCGCCGAGAGCAAGATCCCCGGTGCCGGCAAGGCCACCCTGACCTGGACGCCGGCCGACGGCGGCGCCCCGATCGAGCTGGACGTGACCAACTTCCCCGCCGGCGGCGGCGTGATGATGGGCATGCACAATACCCGCGCCAGCATCGAGGGCTTCGCCCGCGCCAGCCTGAACTACGGCCTGAGCCGTGGCTACAGCGTGTACTTCAGCCACAAGAACACCATCCTCAAGGCCTATGACGGCGAGTTCAAGGACATCTTCCGCCGCATCTACGACACCGACTTCGCCGACAAGTTCAAGGCCGCCGGGCTGACCTACGAGGACCGGCTGATCGACGACATGGTGGCCTCGGCCCTGAAGTGGGAAGGCGGCTATGTCTGGGCCTGCAAGAACTACGACGGCGACGTGCAGTCGGACATCGTGGCGCAGGGCTTCGGCTCGCTCGGCCTGATGACCTCGGTGCTGCTCTCCCCCGATGGCAACACCATCGAGTCGGAGGCCGCGCACGGCACCGTCACCCGCCACTACCGCGAGCACCAGAAGGGCCGCGAGACCTCGACCAACCCGATCGCGTCCATCTTCGCCTGGACCCGGGGCCTGGCCTACCGCGGCAAGTTCGACGGCACGCCGGACGTGACCGCCTTCGCCGAGGCGCTGGAGAAGGTCTGCGTCGACACCGTCGAGAGCGGCTTCATGACCAAGGACCTGGCCATCCTGATCAGCAAGGACCAGCCCTTCCTGACCACCCAGGCCTTCCTGGCGAAGCTCGACGACAACCTGCAGAAGGCGATGAAGTAGGCCTCGCGCCGCTTCCCGAACCAGGGGCGGGTCCGCCAGGGCCCGCCCTTTTTTCGTGCCCTGGCCTTGCGGTGCCCGGGCCGATCCGCGCCTTCGGGCGATGCGGCCCTGCGGCGACCCGCGCTACAGCACGCCCGAGAGCGTCCGCCGCACCGCCCGCTGCCAGCCGGCATAGGCCGCGTCGCGCTCGGCCGCCGGCATCGCCGGGGTGAAGCGGCGGTCGAGCTGCCAGGACGCGGCGAAGGCCGCGGGGTCCGGGCAGAGCCCCGCCTGCAGCCCGGCGAGATAGGCCGCGCCGAGCGCCGTCGTCTCCCGCACCACCGGCCGGTCGACCGGCGCGCCGAGGATGTCGGCGAGGAACTGCATGGTCCAGTCTGAGGCGACCATGCCGCCATCGACCCGCAGCACATTGGTCTCGCCGGCGCCTCCGGCCGCCCCGCCAACCCCGGCGGCGCCGGCAATATCCGCCTGCATCGCCAGCAGCAGGTCGCGGGTCTGGTAGCCGACGCTCTCCAGCGCGGCGCGGGCGAAGTCGGCCGGGCCGGTGGCGCGCGTCAGGCCATGGATGGCGCCGCGCGCCTCGGCATCCCAATGCGGCACGCCGAGGCCGACGAAGGCCGGCACCAGGTAGCAGCGCTGCGCCGGGTCGGCGGCGGCCGCCAGCGCGCCGGTCTCGGCGGCGTCCCTGATCAGCCCGAGCCCGTCGCGCAGCCATTGCACCGCGGCGCCGGCGACGAAGATGGCGCCCTCCAGCGCATAGGTGCGGCGGCCATCCAACTGGTAGGCGATGGTGGTCAGCAGCCGGTGCCGCGAGGCGACCGGCGCATCGCCGGTGTTGAGCAGCGCGAAGCAGCCGGTGCCGTAGGTGGATTTCAGCATCCCCGGCCGGAAGCAGGCCTGGCCGATGGTCGCCGCCTGCTGGTCGCCGGCGATGCCCCGCACCGGGACGGCGCCGCCGAGGACGTCGGTGGTGCCGAACTCGGCGGCGCAGTCGCGCACCTCCGGCAGCAGGCACATCGGTACGCGGTGCAGCGCGCACATCGCCGGGCACCAGGCGCCGGCCTTGATGTCGAACAGCATGGTGCGGGCGGCGTTGGTGGCATCCGTCGCATGCACCCGGCCGCCGGTCAGGCGCCAGAGCAGGAAGCTGTCCACCGTGCCGAAGGCGAGCTCGCCGCGCTCGGCCGCTTCCCGAGCGCCGGCGACGCTGTCGAGCAGCCAGCCGATCTTGGTCGCCGAGAAATACGGGTCGATCAGCAGGCCGGTGGTGGCGGCGACGGCCTCCGCATGGCCGGCCTCGCGCAGCGCGGCGCAGGCGGCCGCCGTCCGGCGGTCCTGCCAGACGATGGCGCGGTGAATCGGGCGGCCGCTGCGGCGGTCCCAGACCAGCGTGGTCTCCCGCTGGTTGGCGATACCGATGCCGGCGATATCGGCCGGCCCGAGCCCGGCCTTCTCCATCGCCTCCCGCATCACCGCGAGCGAGGTCTCCCAGAGATCCTCCGCCTCGTGTTCCACCCAGCCCGAGGCCGGGTAGTGCTGGGCGAATTCCTGCTGCGCTACGGCGACCGGCGTGAGGTCCGGCGTGCGGAACAGGATGGCGCGGGTCGAGGTGGTGCCCTGGTCGAGGGCGAGGATATGGCCTGCGGGCATGGCGGAACCCTACGGAAGAATGGGCGGGGGCCGAAGCCCCCGGAAGTCAGGTCGGATCGTCGCGCCGCGGCCCGGCAGGCGCCGCCGCGGCGCGGCGCGGCAGCCCCGGCCCGGCGGACGCGCGGCTCACTCCGCCGCCCGCCGGGCCGGCACCGCGGCCATATGCGCCGCCAGCGCCGCCTGGCCCGCGGCATCGATCCGCAGGCCGAGCTTGCTCCGGCGCCAGAGGATATCGGCCGGGGTGCGGGCCCATTCCTCGCGCATCTGCCAGTCCACCTCGCGCGCGGTCAGCCCGGCACCGAAACCCTGGCCGAGATCGGCCATGCCGCGCGCATCGCCCAGCACGGCGGCGGCACGGGTGCCGTATTGCCGCACCAGCCGCCGTGCCAGCCGGGCATCGAGGAAGGGGAAGCGGTCGCGCAGCGCCGTGGCCAGGGCCGGCGCGCCGTCCCAGGGGAAGTCGCCGCCGGGCAGGCTGGCCGTCGCGGTCCAGGGCGCGCCCAGCCCGGCGAAGTGCGGGCCGAGCTTCGCCAGCGCGGCCTCGGCCAGCCGCCGGTAGGTGGTGATCTTGCCGCCGAAGACCGACAGCAGGGGCGCCTCCCCCGCCGGCGCGTCGAGCGTCAGGACATAGTCCCGCGTCGCCTCCTGGGCAGGGCCGGCACCGTCGTCATACAGCGGGCGCACCCCGGCATAGCTCCAGACCACGTCGGCCGGGGTGACGGGGCGGCGGAAATAGCCGCTGACGGCGCGGCACAGGTATTCGGTCTCGGCCTCCGAGATCGCCGCGCCCGCCGGATCGCCGGTGAATTCCTCGTCCGTCGTGCCGATGAGGGTGAAGTCCTCCTCATAGGGGATGGCGAAGCAGATCCGGCCATCGGCATTCTGGAAGATGTAGCAGCGGTCGTGGTCGTACAGCCTGCGGGTGACGATGTGGCTGCCCTTGACCAGCCGCACCCGGGCCGGGGCGTTCTGTCCGGCGACGCCGCCCAGGACCTCGGCCACCCAGGGGCCGGCGGCATTGACCAGGCCGCGCGCCGCGACCTCCTCCATGGCGCCGGTCTCCGCGTCCCGCAGGGTCGCCCGCCATAGCCCGGCCTCCCGCCGGGCGGCGATGCAGCGGGTGCGGGTCCGCACCGTCGCGCCGCGGTCCGCCGCGTCGCGGGCGTTCAGCACCACCAGCCGGGCATCCTCGACCCAGCAGTCGGAATATTCGAAGCCACGGCTGTAGCCCGGCTGCAGCGCCGTCCCGGCCGGGTCGCGCCGCAGGTCGAGCCCCCGGGTCGGCGGCAGGATCCGCCGCCCACCGAGGTGGTCGTAGAGGAACAGGCCCAGCCGCAGCACCGGCCAGGGCCGCAGCCCGCGGTGGTGCGGCAGCACGAAGCGCAGCGGCCAGACGATATGCGGCGCGGCGCGCAGCAGCACCTCGCGCTCGATCAGCGCTTCCCGCACCAGGCGGAACTCGTAGTGCTCCAGGTAGCGCAGCCCGCCATGGATCAGCTTGGTGGAGGCGGAGGAGGTGGCGCCGGCCAGGTCGCCCTGCTCGACCAGCGTCACGGACAATCCGCGCCCCGCGGCGTCGCGCGCGATGCCGCAGCCGTTCACCCCGCCGCCGACGACGAGGAGATCCCGCACCTGGCCCTGGCCCGCTCCCGACACGCTGGCTTCCCCGCTGGCCGCCCGCATCCTGCCCGAGGCCGAAACGCAAGCTCAAGTGAAAAATACGAAGCCCAATCGCGCGTCAGCGGGTTGCGGTTTCATCGAATGCCGCGCTTTCCCCCGGCCCGGCCAGTTCCAGCTGCGTCCCTGCCGCCCGGCAGGCCGCGGCGAAGCCCGCCGGCGGGGCACGGTCCATCACCACGCAGTGCAGCTGGGAGACATGGCCGATCCGCACCGGCGCCGAGCGTTCGAACTTCCCCGCATCCGCCACCAGGATCGCGCGCCGCGCATTGCCCAGGATGGCGCGCGCCACCCGCACCTCGCGGTAGTCGTAGTCCAGCAGCCCGCCCGCCTCGTCGAGCGCCGAGGCACCGATCACCGCGAAATCCAGCTTGAACTGGGCGACGAGGTCGACCGTCGCCTCGCCGACGATGCCGCCATCGGCGCGCCGCACCGGCCCGCCGGCGACCACCACCTCGACCCCCTCGCAGGGCAGCAGGATGGAGACGACGTGGATGTTGTTGGTCACCACCAGCAGGTTGCGATGGTGCAGCAGGGCGCGCGCCACTTCCTCGGTCGTCGTGCCGATGTTGAGGAACAGGCTGGACCCGTCCGGGATCAGCGCGGCGCAGCGGGCGGCGATGCGGCGCTTCTCGGCCTGCGCCAGGGCGCGGCGGGCGGCATAGCCCAGGTTCTCGACCCCCGAGGCCAGCATCGCCCCGCCATGCTGCCGCGCCAGCAGCCGGCGGTCGCACAGCGTGTTGAGGTCCTTGCGGATGGTCTGCGGGCTGACGCCGAAGCGGGCGGCCAATTCCTCCACCGCGACGCGCCCGGCGCCGCGCGCCACGGCAAGGATCGCCGCCTGCCGGTCGGAAAGCGCGTCCAGGGGAAGGATCGGTGCCACCGCCCGACCATGCCGCGCGGCGGCGGCCGGCGGAAGCCCGGCGCTGCCGCGGCCAGGCGATGGACGCGGCAAAAGCCGGCGCCTAGGCTTCGCCTGCTACAAGAACCCAACACACAAGGGAGAGACTGCCATGACCTTCGCACGCCGCCAGATGGCCGGCCTCGGCGCCGCCGCCGCGTTGCTCCTCGCACCAGGCCTCGCCCGTGCCCAGTCGGGCGACCAGGCCCAGGTCGCCGCCGCGGTCGAGGCGCTGAACAAGGCGATGATCGCCGTCGACCGGGCGCAGCTCGAAGCCCTGACCTCGCCCGCGCTGAGCTACGGCCATTCCGCGGGGCGGATCGAGACCAAGGCGCAGTTCATCGCCTATCTCGAGAGCAAGGCCAGCGCCTTCCGCAAGATCGAGCTGACCGAGCAGACGATCGGCATCAGCTCGGACGAGGCGATCGTCCGGCACCTGCTGACCGGCGAGACCGTGGACCCGGCCGGCAAGGTCACGCCGGTGCGGATCGGCGTGCTGCAGGTCTGGAGCAAGGATGGCGGCAATTGGCGGTTGCTGGCGCGCCAGGCCTACCGGATCTGACCCCGGCGGGGCGGCCCCGACCGGGGCCGCCCACAGGGGTTTCCGCAGCCAGGCCGACCCCGCGGCGGGGCCGGCCGGCAGGCTCAGCGCCCGTGCAGAAACCGAACTTGCGAAGGAATCCCCTTCGGCGGCATTGGGCCTTTCCCGACCACTTCGCGGCTCAGGGGCATTCCTTCACAAACTCTCAGGCCTTCGCCTTCTTCTTCGCCTTCTTCATGCTGGCGAGCGCGGCATCCTTCAGCGCCGGGCTGGCCTTGAAGCGCACGGTCGCGCCGGCCTTCACCGCCACCTTCTCGCCGGTGCGCGGGTTCATCGCGGTGCGCTTCGGCGTCTCCTTGACCACGAAGGAGCCGAAATCGGGCAGCGTGAAGCGCCCCGTGCCGGTGATCTCGGTCTTGATCGCCGCGATCAGGTCGGCGGCCAGGCGGTTGGCGGCGATCGCCGGCATCTCGGTGGACTGGACGATGACGTCGGTGAGGAACTTCTTCGACATAGGCATGACTCCCTGCGAGTCCTCGCCTCATAGCGAGAAGATCGCGCGGCGTCAGTCGTCTCGTGGCATCCGGTGCGTAGGAATGTGCGCGAAATCGGCCGCAGGCGGCGCGACTCGCGGAATTTGCTGGACTGGACAGGCCCGCGCGGTCGCGGCCACATCCGGCGGCGTGGCCGGCACGGCCCGGCGACGCGCATCGCAGGGGCCGCGACTCGGCCCCGCCCGGCCGCATCCCGCCCGCCGATTCTCCTGACAGGACCCCGCATGCGCCCCGATCCGGCCGCCTTGCCGCCACCGCCGCCGACCGGCCGCTATCCCATGGCGGCCCGCATCGCCCTCGCCTGCGGCCTGGTGCTGCTGGGGCTCTGGACCCTGCATGCCTTCCTGCCGGCGCTGGTCTGGGCGGTGATCCTCGCGGTCGCCACCTGGCCGCTCTATCGCCGCGCCCGGCGGCGCATCCCGGTGCGGGGCCACGGCATCCTGCTGCCGGCAGCCTTCGCCATCGGCATCGCGCTGTTGTTCCTGCTGCCGCTCGGCCTGCTGGCGATCCAGGCGGGGCGCGAGGCCGGCGCGCTGCTGCACTGGCTGCAGGCAGCCGAACGGGACGGCCTGGCCCCGCCCGGCTGGCTCGCCGGCCTGCCCGTGCTCGGCGCCCAGGCCGCCGCCTGGTGGCAGGACAACCTGGCCGGCCCCGGCGGCGCGCGGGAGATCCTGGCGCGCCTCAACACGCCGGAGGTGCTGGATGTCGGCCGCCAGCTCGGCGCCAACCTGGCGCATCGGGCGGTGCTGTTCGGCTTCACCATCCTGACCCTGTTCTTCCTGTTCCGCGACGGCGAGGCGCTGGTGGCGCAGAGCCTGCGCGCCAGCGCCCGGCTGCTGGGCCCGGCCGGGGAACGGGTGGCGCGGCAGATGGTGGCCTCGGTGCACGGCACGGTGGACGGGCTGGTGCTGGTCGGGCTGGCGGAGGGCGTGCTGCTCGGCATCGCCTATGCCATGGCGGGCGTGCCGCACCCCACCCTGCTGGGCGCGGTGACCGCGCTGGCGGCGATGATCCCCTTCGCCGCGCCGCTGGTCTTCGGCATCGCCGCCTTGGCGCTGGCGGCGCAGGGCGCGGCGACCGCCGGGGCGGCGGTGTTCGGCTTCGGCCTGGTGGTGGTGTTCGTCGCCGACCACGTCTTCCGCCCGGCGCTGATCGGCGGGGCCACCCGGCTGCCCTTCCTGCTGGTGCTGCTGGGCATCCTCGGCGGGGTGGAGACCTGGGGGCTGCTGGGGCTCTTCCTCGGCCCGGCGGTCATGGCGGCGCTGGCGCTGCTCTGGCAGGAATGGACGGCGGAGCGGCCTATCTGATCCGGGTCTTGCCCCAGGCTTCCGCCATGCTGGCCAGCGGGTCGAAGGTCAGGTTGAGCCGCCGTGGCTGCCCGCCGGCCGTGACCGGCAAGCCGGCCAGCGCGCCGGGCATGTCGCCCCAGCGCCGCACCGGGCCGCTGTCGACATGGACGAAGCCGCGCGCCTGGTAGACCCCGACCCCGCCACGGCCGAGCAGGACGGCCTGCTCGGCGAAGGCGCCGAGCCGGTCCGATGCCAGCATCACGTCGACCGCCCCGGCCCGCAGGTGCTGGCTGTCCCCGGCGCCGTGCACCGCGGTGTTGGTCTGCGGCGTGCGGTAGCCCGAGAGGATGGTGAGCTCGCCGGCCAGGTTGGCGCGCCGCGCAACCTCCCACAGCACCTCGATCGCGGCCGGGTCGAAAGGCAGGATGGCGCCGGTGCGGGTATCCGCCAGGACCTGCGAAAGCTCCGCCATCGCGGCCGGGTCGGCGGTGCGGCCGTCGTGCCAGGGGCCGGCGAAGCGGTCGCCGGTGGCGGCATGGCGGATCGCCAGCCGCCGCAACACGGGCCGTCGGGGCGCGGCGAGCGCAGGCAGGGGGAACGCGGCAGAGGCCGCGAGCAGCAGGGTCCGACGTCGCATGGCTATCCTGGTAGACGGCAGGCGCGCGGGTGGGAACCCGCCGGGCGCCGGTCACGCGCAGGCGTGTTCTGCGCTGCGGTTCATGAACCGGATGTGAACAAGCCGGCACTGCGGCGAACGTGTGCCGGTTGCGCTGCGTTGTCGCCGGTCGCGGCAAGGGAACAGGACATTGCGGGCACTCACGGTGATCCCAGGACGGGCGGATTCGGGTGCGGTGGTCGAGATGCCGGAGCCGCCGGCGGCCGACGGCCCCATCCTGGTCCGCACCCTGGCGGTCGGCGTCTGCGGCACGGACACGGAAATCCTGGCCGGCGACTACGGCTGGGCGCCCGACGGCGAGGAACGGCTGATCATCGGCCACGAATCGCTGGGCGAGGTGCTGGAGGCGCCCGCCGGCAGCGATTTCCGCCGCGGCGACCTGGTCGCCGGCGTGGTCCGGCGGCCCGACCCGGTGCCGTGCCTCGCCTGCGGCGCCGGCGAATGGGACATGTGCCGCAACGGCCGCTACACCGAGCGCGGCATCAAGCAGCGGCACGGCTATGCCGCCGAGCGCTTCCGGATCGAGGCCGAATTCCTGGTGCCGGTCGACCGCAGACTGGGCGCGCTCGGCGTGCTGCTGGAACCCGCCAGCATCCTGGCCAAGGCCTGGGAGCATATCGACCGCATCGGCCTGCGCGCCCGCTGGGCGCCGCGCAGCGTGCTGGTCACCGGGGCCGGGCCGATCGGCCTGCTGGCGGCCATGATGGGCGCCCAGCGCGGGCTGGAGGTGCATGTGCTGGCGCGGCGCGAAGGCGCCCAGGCGGAGCTGGCCCGCGCCCTCGGCGCCACCTACTACACCGGCCGCATCGCCGACCTGCCCTTCCACCCGGACGTGGTGCTGGAATGCACCGGCGTGCCGGCGCTGGTGATGGAGGCGACGCTGCAGCTGGCGCCCGGAGGCATCTGCTGCCAGGCCGGAGTCTCCGCCGGGGAGAAGCGCATCTGCGTCGATGCCGGCACGCTGGAACGCCGGATGGTGCTGGGCAACCAGGTGCTGTTCGGCACGGTCAACGCCAACCTGCGGCACTACCACGCCGCGGCCGCGGCGCTGGCCAAGGCGGACCGCGCCTGGCTCGGCCGGCTGGTGACGCGGCGGGAGCCGCTGGAGAACTGGCGCGCCGCGGTGGCGCGGCAGCCGGACGACATCAAGACCATCATCGACTTCACGCTCTGACATGGCGCTCCGCATCGAGGACTACGCGGTCATCGGCAACCGCGAAACCATGGCGATGGTCGGCCGCGACGGCAGCATCGACTGGCTCTGCCTGCCGCGCTTCGACAGCCCGGCCTGCTTCGCCGCCCTGCTGGGCACGGCGGAGAACGGCCGCTGGCGGATCGCTCCCTGCCACCCGGCGGCCCGGGTCACCCGCCGCTACCGCCCCGGCACCATGGTGCTGGAGACGCGCTTCGAGACCGCGGACGGCGCGGTGACGCTGATCGACTGCATGCACCGGCGCGACGGCGCGACCGACATCGTCCGGCTGGTCCGCGGCGAACGGGGGCGGCTGGCGATGCGGACGGATCTCGCCATGCGCTTCGACTATGGCCGCGACACCCCCTGGGTCTCGCGGCTGGAGGACGGGCGGCTGCGCGCCATCGCCGGGCCGGACCGGCTGCTGCTGGACACCACCGTGCCGCTGCATGGCGAACGCATGACGACGGTGGCCGAGTTCGCGGTCGCCGCCGGCGAGACGGTGCCCTTCGTGCTGACCTGGACGCCATCCTTCCGGCCGCTGCCGCCGCGGGTGACGGCCGAGGCGGTGCTGGCCGCCGAGACCGGCGAATGGCAGGCCTGGTCGGCGCGCGGCCGGCAGGGCGGCGAGTGGGCCGAGGCGGTGAACCGCTCCCTCATCACCCTGCGCGGCCTGGCACACCACGAAACCGGGGGCATCGTCGCCGCCGCCACGACCTCCCTGCCCGAACAGCTGCGCGGCACGCGCAACTGGGACTACCGCTTCTGCTGGCTGCGCGACGCGACGCTGACCCTGCTGGCGCTGATGGATGGCGGCTATGTCGAGGAGGCCGCGGCCTGGCGCGAATGGCTGCTGCGCGCGGTCGCCGGCAGCCCGGACAAGCTGCAGATCATGTATGGCCTGGCTGGCGAGCGGCGGCTGGAGGAGCATGAACTGGACTTCCTGTCCGGCTACCAGGGGGCCAAGCCGGTGCGCATCGGCAATGCCGCCGCGGGGCAGTTGCAGCTGGATGTCTATGGCGAGCTGATGGACGCCATGCACCATGCGCGCCGCGCCGGCATCCCGCCGAGCGACGATGCCTGGGGGCTGGAACGCACCCTGACCAACCGGCTCGTCGATCTGTGGGACCAGCCCGACGAGGGAATCTGGGAGGTGCGCGGGCCGCGCCGGCACTTCACCTATTCCAAGGTGATGGCCTGGGTGGCGCTGGACCGCGCGGTGCGGGGGATCGAGGAATTCGGCCTGCGCGGGCCGCTGGCGCAATGGCGCGCGGTGCGCGACCGCATCCATGCCGATGTCTGCCGCCACGGCTTCGACGCGGCGCGCGGCACCTTCGTGCAGTCCTACGGCGCGCCGCAGCTCGATGCCAGCCTGCTGATGATCCCGCTGGTCGGCTTCCTGCCGCCGGAGGATCCCCGCGTCGCCGGGACCGTCGCGGCGATCGAGCGCGAGCTGCTGCGAGACGGGCTGGTCCGCCGCTACGACACCGCCACGGTGGCGGACGGGCTGCCGCCCGGCGAAGGCGCCTTCCTCGCCTGCAGCTTCTGGCTGGCCGACAACTACGTCATGCTCGGCCGGCGCGACGAGGCCCGCGCGCTGTTCGAGCGGCTGCTGGCGCTGCGCAACGACGTCGGTCTGCTGGCCGAGGAATACGACCCGCAGGCCGGCCGGCAGGTGGGCAATTTCCCGCAGGCCTTCTCGCATGTCGCGCTGGTCAGCACCGCCGGCAACCTGGCGCGGGCGGTGAAGCCGGCGGAGCAGCGCTCGGGCCATAGCCTGGCCGCCGACGATTAGGCCAGGATGCATTGGGGCGTCATCGCCGAAAGCGCTGACTCCCGCGATCAGGTAAAGCCTGGTGCACGATGCGTGGGCAAGGCCGCACGCGTCGTGCACGCGTCGCGGCGCATCCGCCGCGCCAGGTTCTCGCCGATCATGACGCAGGTGAAGTGCAGGTTGGCGCGGCAGTCGGTCGGCATGATGGAGGCATCGGCGACGCGCAGCCCGGCGACGCCGCGGACGGCGAGGTCCGGGTCCACCACGCCGCGCGGGTCCTCGTACGCCGTCATGCGGCAGGTGCCGGCGGCGTGCTGGATGTCGCCGGCCTCGGCCAGCATCAGCGCGTCCAGCGCGTCGTCCGGCAGCGCCGCGGCGTCGTCCATGGTCAGCGGGCTGTCGCCGAAGGTGATGGAATCGGCCAGGCCGGCGACCTGCGGCCGGGCGCAGAGCGCGGCCAGCCGGCGCACGCCGTCGCGCAGCCGCAGCCGGTCGCGCGGGTCGGCCAGCATGTTCTCCTCGACGACGGGCTGCGCCTCCGGGTCGGCCGAGGCGAGCCGCACCTCGCCGCGCGAGAAGGCGTCGTAGAGCGCGACGCCGATCGCGCCCGAGGCGGCCGGCCGGTCGCCGACCAGGCCGCGGTGGTTGTAGGCGATCATGATCATGTCCCGCTCACCGCCGCCGCCGAGGCCGCTGCTGTAGGTCAGGCAGCAATTGGTGTGGCGCGCATCCGGCCCCTGCGCGACATGCGCCGGCTTCAGCGCCAGTGTCGCGCGCAGGATCGGGTGGTCCATGAAATGCTGGCCGACCGCCGGCAGGTCGTGCAGCACGGGGATGCCGAGCGCGGCCAGCGCCGCCGCCGGCCCGATGCCCGACCGCATCAGGATGCCGGGACTGTGGATCGCGCCGGCGCAGAGCACCACCTCGCGCGCCGCGATCTCCTCCCAGACCTCGCCGAAGCGGACACGCACGCCGCGGGCGCGGCTGCCGTCGAAGACCACGCGGTCGACCAGCGCGCCGCCGCGGATCGTCAGGTTGGGCCGGCCGCGCGCGGGTTCCAGGTAGCCGTCGTTGGTCGTCACGCGCAGCCCGTCGCGGCTGTTGATCGGGTTGCAGGAGATGCCCTCCCCCGCCGGCGCGTTGAGGTCGGCCTTCCAGGCATAGCCCGCGGCCAGCGCCGCGTCGCGCAGCGCGAGGTCCACCGCGCCCCATTCGCCCAGCGGCGCGCGATGCACCGGCAGCGGGCCGCCGCGGCGGATGCCGGGGGCGGTGCCGGTCTCGGCATCGTCCTCGATGGCGTCGAAGATCGGCAGGACGTCGTGGGCGGACCAGCCCTCGCAGCCGGCCTCGGCCCAGGCATCGAAGGCGGCGGGCACGCCGCGGATGGCGATCTGCGCATTGACCGCCGAGGAGCCGCCGAGCGCCTTGCCGCGCCAGTAGAATTTCGGCGCCTGCGCCGCGGTGCGCCGGGTCATCAGCCCGGGCCATTGCCAGGCCGCCTGGTGCGCCGGGTCGTGCATGAAGGGGATGATGTTGGCGCTGCGCAGGGCATGCGGCGCCTCGGCCGAGCGCCAGTCGCGGCCGGCCTCCAGCAGCAGCACGCGGCGCCCGGGGTCCTCGCTCAGCCGCGCCGCAAGGGGCGCCCCGGCCGAGCCGGCGCCGACCACGATCACGTCGTACATGCGGAGGTCCCCTGCGATGCCGCGCCGATCCTAGCCGCGCTTGCCGAGGCCGGCGACCCGGGTGGAGGATGCCGCCGACCACGCCGAGGCGCGGCACGGGAGGACAGCATGACCGCACGCCCCATCGACCCCGAGGTGCAGGTGATCCGCGACCTGCTCGCCGCCCGCCCGCGTCCGGCGGAGCTCGCCGAGCGGCGGCGCAGGCTGGACGCGTTGGGCGGCAGCTATCCGCTGCCCGCCGATGTCCGGGTGGAACCGACGCGCGCCGGCGGCGTGCCCGCCGAATGGACCGAGGCACCGGGCGCCGATCCGTCGCGCGTGCTGCTCTATTTGCATGGCGGCGGCTATGTCGCCGGCTCGCTCGACAGCCACCGGCCGATGGTGGCGGAGGCCGGGCGGCAGGCGGGGATGCGGACGCTGGCGCTGGACTACCGCTTGGCGCCGGAGCACCCCTTCCCCGCCGCCGTGGAGGATGCCGTCGCCGGGTACCGGCACCTGCTGGAGACCGGCTTCGCGCCCGGCCGCATCGCCATCGGCGGCGACAGCGCCGGCGGCGGGCTGGCGGCAGCGACCCTGCTGGCGCTGCGCGATCAGGGGCTGCCGATGCCGGGCTGCGCCTGGCTGGTCAGCCCCTGGGTCGATCTCGAAAGCGCCTCGGCCAGCATGGACAGCAAGGCGGCGACCGACCCGATGGTGCAGAAGCCCTATTTGCTGGAGATCGCCGCGATGTACCACGGCACGGCCGGGGCACGGGCGCCGCTGGTCTCGCCGCTATACGGCGACCTGCACGGCCTGCCGCCGCTGCTGGTGCAGGTCGGCTCGGCCGAGACGCTGCTGGACGAGGGCGTGGCCTTCGCCGGCAAGGCGGGCGCGGCGGAGGTGGCGGTGACCTTGGAGATCTGGCCGGACATGATCCATGTCTGGCACCTGTTCCACCCGCAGCTTGCCGCGGGGCGCAGGGCGATCGCCAAGGCGGGGAGCTTCATCCGCGAGCATCTGGCGGGGTGAGGCAAGCAAGGCTGGGGACGGAAAAGTGTTCCCTCCCCGAACCCCACCCTTCCTTTTCGTAGGTGGGCACCTGCCGCGCGGCAGGTGCCGACTCACAGACATAGAGGAGGGGCCAGGGAGGATACCTCCTCCCTGGCCTCGTTCAGCCCGCCGGCGTCAGCACATGGATCACCCGGCTGGCGATCATCTCCCGCGTCTTCGCCGCATAGGCTGCCATGTGCGGCGCCGCGCCATGCGCCTTCAGCGCGTCGAGGCTCTCCCACTTCTCGATCACCACGAAGGTGTCGCCGCCGAGCGGCGTCTGGATCTTGCCCATGCCCTCGGCGTCGATCGCCGGGCCGTATTCGATGCAGCCCTGCTCGGCATGGACGGCCGGCATGTTGGCACGGAAATGCTCCAGGATCTGCTCCCGCATGCCGGGCTTGGCAGTGATCATGGCAAGTACATGGATCATGGTCGGACGTTCCCCGTTCTTGTGGACGGCGGAGGCTAGGACGGGCGGCACGCCATGCCAACCACGCCTCAGCCGGTTCCGGCGAAGCGCGCGGCGATACGGGCCTCGAGCGTACGGTAGCCCTCGGCCAGCGGCCGGCGGTTCTCGAAGGCGTCCGCTGGCGTGTCGAGCAGCCGGCCGGTCATGCCGTCCTTCACCTCGCCGTCCTTGAGGAAGGCGCGGCGGAACAGCCGCGGCGCGGCGCCGACATAGGGGCGGAAGCAGACCCGCTGCGGCCCGGGCAGGCCAAGCCGGCGCGCCACGCTCGGCGCCACCCAGCCGGGCTGCGGCAAGGTGATGCTGTCGTCGTGCAGCGCCAGCGCCTTGCTCTTCAGGTAGGGCTCGATGAACTGCACCTCGTCCACCCCGGCGGCGACGATGTGCCGCGCGCAATTGTGGCAGGGGAAGGTGGTGACGAACAGCCGCGTGCCGGTGGTCGAGACGCCACGCCGCGCCGCCGAGATCAGCGCATCCATCTCGGCATGCACGGACCGGCTGAATTCCACCAGGTGGCCGAGCCGCGAGCGCCGCAGCCGGCGCGCCAGCAGCGTGCGGCGCGGCCCGGTGCCGAGCTCCACCCCCTGCTCCTCCAGCAGCTCCATCACGTGGTCGACCAGCTTGTTGCGCTCGTCGGTGTTGCGGCAGAAGCCGCCATAGGCGTGGCAGCGGCCGCGCTCGACCTCGGCCGGGTCGTCCGTCCCCTCCCCATACAGGCCACCGCCGGCGCGCGGGACCTCGTTGCAGCCGGTCGCCAGCAGCTGCCCGTCCTGCCCCAGCAGCACCGCGCCCACCTGGCGCGACAGGCAGGCGCTGCCGAGCCGCGCGGCATAGGCGTGGTACATCGCCTGCTCCGCCTCGGTCGGCCGAAGCATCGGCCCCGCCTTCGCGCCCTCGTTGCGCACCAGCGCGAGGAAGCGGCCGAGGTCGGCGGTGACCGGCCAGGCATCCAGCACCGTATCCGGCACATCGGCCCGCGGCAGGGAGGCCGAGCTGTCGCAGTGGAAATCGGCGAAGCGGAAGGCCTCGGCCACCTTCTGGCCGTGCTCCATGCCGGCATTCTCGTCCCGCCCCATGAAGTCCTGCACCGCCCGGGCAGCGTCGGGGTCATCGGCCGCGAAGCCGTATTTCCGCATCAGCCGGGCGTGCCGGGTGCGCTCGTCGCAGACCACGCCGAGCAGCCAGAAGGCCTCGCCATAGACGGATCGGAGCAGCTGCACCTCGGCCGGGTGGCGCAGCGCGTCGCAGATGGCGACGACCGGGCCGGAATTCCGGGCCCGGGCGGCGTGGATCTGCGCGATCATGCCGGCGGCGACGAAGGCGTTGTCGTTCTCATGCCGCAACCGGCTGCCGATCGCCTGCAACGCGGTGAAGCGGCGGATCGGCGGCTCCGCCCCGGCCGCGGCCCAGTCGCCCGGCGCGGCGCGCTGCAGCACGTCGCGGGCGCGGATGGCGACGGCGTCCGTCCCGCTGCGGGCCAGCAGCCGGCCGAGCACCCGGGCGACCGAGGAGGTGCCGGAGCCGACCGCGCCGACCACGGCGATGACCAGGTCGGGGCCCTGCGCCGCGCGGGCCAGGGCCAGCGCCTCGATCCGGCGCGGCTGGGTCGGCGGGCTGGTCATCGGCATCCTGTCATCCACCGTCGCATCCAAGCAGCATGGCCTTGGCCAGGCAAACCGGCGTCCGGCTCATGCCGGCCGCGTCAGCGGGCACGGAGGGGGCGGCGCTGCGGGCCGCGCCGTTGCGGTGGCCGCCGCCGGGAGGGCGCGCCACCCTGCCGTCACCACCGCCGCCGCCTGGCGGCGGGCAGCGCCGGGGATCCCGGAAGCGCGGGCAGACCAGTGCGCCAGGCGCCCGACTATGCAGGCACAGGCATGTTTTCCTCATCGCATTTGGGTTTGCAGCGCGACCTCGCGCCAATGCGCGGTTGGCAAAGCCGGCCGGGAGGCGTCGAATATGATCCGAAGCGCAAACGCCCGCGCAACAACCTGGCAGGATGCCTTCGAAGACTCGCATGTGCGTGATACTATTTCGGTCTGCCGCGCCGCAGGGTGCAGCCGGTTCCTTCCCCTCAAACCGCAGCCATGGACGAATGTCAGCCAGCGTCATCGGCAAGAACGGCCCCGCCATCGCCCCCAGCAACCCCCGCAGCTACGAGGTCAAGGTGCAGCGTCAGATGCTGCCGCCCGGCCGCTGGATGTGGATGATCGTCGAGGAGACCACGCAGATCGTCGTGCAGCAATCGCCGCAGACCTTCCCGAGCGCCCAGGAAGCCTGGGTCGGCGGGCGCCGTCGGCTCGGCAAGCCGGCCTGAAGGATCGAAGGTTGGCTGGGGCGCCAGGATTCGAACCTGGGAATGGCGGTACCAAAAACCGCTGCCTTACCACTTGGCGACGCCCCATCCGTCGCGGGCCCGGTGAATAGAGGTCAGGTGGCCCTGCCGTAAAGCCCCCCCGCCGCGTTCCACCAGTGCCCGGGCAGCAGCACCGCCGCTGCCCGCGCCGCGGCGGCATCGGCGAAGATGCCGAAGCAGGTCGCGCCCGATCCGCTCATCCGTGCCAGCAGGCAGCCGGGCAGCGCGCGCAGCGCTGCCAGCACCTCGGCGATCGCCGGGCACAGGCCGATCGCCGGCGCCTCCAGGTCGTTGCGCAGCGCTGCCAGGTCCCGCGCCATGGCGGCGGCATCCGGCCAGGATGCGGGCAGCACGGCGGGCGGGGTGAAGCCGCCGGCGCGGGCCTTGAAGACGGCCGGCGTCGGCAGCGCCACGCCGGGATTGACCAGTAGCAGGCCGCAATCCGGCAGCGCGGGGGCGGCCGAGAGCACCTCGCCAATGCCCGCCATGCGGGCGGGGCGGGAGGCGACGCAGACCGGGATATCGGCGCCGAGCGGCGCGGCGACCGCCGCCAGCCGCGCCTCCCCCAGATCCAGCCCCCACAGCCGGTCCAACCCGCGCAGCGCCGCGGCCGCATCGGCCGAGCCGCCGCCGATGCCGGAGGCGACCGGCAGACGCTTGGTCAGCACCAGCGCCGCCTGCGCCGGCACCCCGGCCGCCGCGGCCAGGGCGCGCGCGGCGCGCAGCACCAGGTTGTCCGGCTCGGCCCGCAGCGCCGCGCCGAACCGGCCGTCGAGCGCGAGGGACAGCGACCCGGCCGGCGCCAGTGCCAGTGCCAGTTCGTCGGCCGCCGGGCCGAAGACCGCCAGGCTGTCCAGCAGATGGTAGCCATCCGCCCGCCGGCCGGTCACGTGCAGGTACAGGTTGACCTTGGCCGGCGCCGACTCGGACAGCATCAGCGCTGCGCGGTGCTGGCGGGGTAGCCGGGCAGGCCGTCCTTCAGCTTGGCGGCGATCTTCACCAGCTCCTCCGGCTCCGGCTCCATGGTCGCCGCGCGGCTCCATTGGAAGCGCGCCTCGCGCTGCCGGCCGATCGCCCAATAGGCGTCGCCCAGATGGTCGTTGATGACGGAGTTGCGCGATTCCAGCTCGACCGCCTTCTCCAGCCAGGTGACCGCGCCGGGCAGGTCGCCCAGGCGGAACAGCACCCAGCCCAGGCTGTCGGCGATGTTGCCGTCCTGCGGGCGGAGCTCGGTCGCGCGCAGCAGCATGGCCTTCGCGCGGTCGAGGTTCTTGCCCTGCTCGGCCCAGGTATAACCGAGGTAGTTGAGGACATAGGGCTGCTCGGGCGCGATTTCGAGCGCGCGGAGGAAGTCGGCCTCCGCCCGCGCCCCGTCGCCGGAGCGTTCGCGGGCGATGCCGCGCGCGTACAGCAACGCCCAGTCGCGGTCCCCCGCCGCGGTGCGCGACAGTGCCTGGTCATAGGCGACCGCGGCCTCGGCGAAGCGGTTGCGCCGGCGCAGCATGTCGCCCAGCCGGGCGGAGGCCTGCGGCATCGAGGGATAGCTCTCGGCCAGGCGGCGCAGCAGCGCCACCGCCTCCTCGGTCCGGTCCAGCTTGTCGAGCAGCATGGCGCGGCGCAGGCCGATCACCGGGGCGAGCGGGTCGTCGGCGGCGATGCGGCCCAGCGTCGCCAGCGCCTGCTCGTCATGCCCCTGGTCGGCCAGCGCATCGGCGGTCAGCGCCAGGGCCGGGGCGAAGCCCGGCCGCAACCGCACCGCGAGCTGGGCCAGGACCAAAGCGAAATCCGCCGAGCCCTGCGCCCGCAGCGCCGAGGCGAGCGCGGTATAGGCCTCCGCCCAGCCCTCCGCCGGGGAGGCGACGCCGCGGCCAGCGAGCAGCACGCGGCGGTTCGATTCGGTCGCCGCCAGGGCGGCGTCGTCGCCGCTGGCCAGCAGCTGGTCGAGCAGGCGCTGGGCCTCCTGCGGCTTGCCGGCGCGCTGCAGGATGCCGGCCGAGAGCACCGCCAGCCGCCAGGAAGGCTGCGGCTGGTCGGCCACGGCCATGCGGGCGAAGCGCTCGGCCTCCTTCGGCCGGTTGGCGATGTCGGCGATCAGCGCGGCATGCAGGGCGTTCAGCGCGCGCAGCCGGTTCTGGTCCGCCAGCGGCCGCAGCACCGCCATGGCCTGGTCCGGCTGGCCGCGGCCGAGCTGGATCCAGGCCAGCAAGGTGGGCTGCAGCACCTGCACCGGGCCGTTGCGGCCGAGCGCGCGGACCCGCTGGTCGGCCTTGTCCCAGCGGCCGGCCTGGATGTCGGTGCCGGCCAGCAGCAGGTTGGCGGCGGGGTTGTCCGGCAACCGCCGGGCCAGGCGCTGGGCCTCCGCGCGGCCGTCCAGCAGGGCGGCGAGGAAGGCGCGGTTGAGCACCTCCGGCTGGTCGGGGTCGGCCTTCAGCGCCGTCAGCAGGGCGTCGGCGGCGGTTCCGGTGTCCGTCTCGGCGGCGGCGAAGCGGCCGGTCAGGTAGGCCCCGAAGGCGCCGGTGACGGGGATGCCGGTGGCGCTGCGCGGCCCCCGGTCCCCAGGTGCCCCGCCCGCGGCGCAGGCGGACAGGAGCGCGGCGGCGAGAAGGGCAAGCCGCGGCGAGGGTCCGGGAAACTGCATGGAGGCAGGCTAGCAGCCGGATCTTGCCAGCGCCACGGTTAGGCTGGGCTTTCCGGCAACAGTGTGACACGGCGCGGTGTGTGGGCGGGGCGGGAAGGAAAACCGGGGAGAAAGCGGCATTTCCTCCCCGAACCCCACCCTCCGTTTCCCTGGGCCTGCCACCTGCCGCGCGGCGGGTACCGACCCGGAGAAATGGAGGAGGTCTGGGCGCCCTGCTCCAACGGGAGGATCCTTCCTCCCCGGCTTTCCTTCAGCCGAGCCGGCCGTAGCCGTCGAATTGCTCGAAGACCGCCGCCAGTTCCGCTTCGTCCAGCAGCACCGGCGCGAGGCCGGCGGCACGCAGCGCGAGGTATTGCCGGGCGAGGTTCTCGACCTCCATCGCCAGGGTCCGGGCGCCGGCCAGCGTGCGGCCGATGGCGACCGCGCCATGGTTGGCCAGCAGCGCCGCGCGCCGCCCCTCCAGCGCCGCGACGCAGGCCTCGGCCAGCGCCTCGGTACCGAAGGTGGCGTAGCCGGAGCAGCGGATGTCGCCGCCGCCGCCGACCGCGATCATGTAGTGGAAGGGCGGCAGCCCCTGCCGGGCGCAGGCGAGTGCGGTGGCGCAGGGGCTGTGGGTATGGACCACCGCCCCGGCCTCGGGTCGCGCCGCATAGATCGCCGCATGCATCCGCCATTCGGAGGACGGCCGGCGATGCCCGGCGAGGACCGCGCCGCCCAGGTCGACCTCGACCAGGTCGGCCGCGGTGGTTTCGGCATAGGGCAGCGCGGCCGGGGTTATCAGGTAGCCGCGCCCGGTGCGGACCGAGAGGTTGCCGGATTTCGACGGCATGAAGCCGAGCGCATCCAGCGCCCGCGCCGCCTCGATCAGCGCCGCCGCCGCGGTCATTCAGCCCGCCTTGTGGCGGCGGCCGACCAGCAATTCGGCGCCCTCGGGGCCCGCGGCCTCGGTATGGCGACGGCCGGCGGCGAGGGTGAAGACCTCGCCCGGGCCGCAATCCTGCAATTCGCCCTCGGCCGAGACGGTGAAGCGGCCGGTCAGCACCAGGCCGCGGACATCCCAGCCATGGTCGTGGTCCGGCAGCGACTGGCCGGGCGGCGCGGCGCGGCGCAGCACCTCGTCGAACCCGTCGGCCCGCAGCGCGGCCTCGAAGGCGGCTTCATCGGTCATGCTCATCCCTCCCGTGGCCGGGCCAGCATCCGGGCGCCGCGGCCGCACGACAAGGGGCGAAATCCGTTGCGCGACTCCGCTAGGCTGCAGCCAGGCGGGGCAACAAGACCCGGCCCGGAGGAGACGACATGCACCGCAGAACCCTGCTGCCGGCCCTGGCCGGATTGCCCCTGCTGCCCCACGCCGCTCGGGCACAGAGCTGGATGCCGGACCGGCCGATCCGCATGCTGGTCGGCTTCGCCGCCGGCGGCAGCACCGACACCACCGCCCGGATCGTGGCGCAGGCGATCACCCCGGCGCTCGGCCAGCAGGTCGTGGTGGAGAACCGCACCGGGGCCGGCGGCAACGTGGCGACGGAAGCCGCGGCCCGCGCCACGCCGGACGGCTATACGCTGGTCATGGGCTCGATGGGCACCCATGCGGTGAACCAGTCGCTCTACCGCACCCTGCCCTTCCACGTGGCGAAGGATTTCTCCGCGGTGTCCCTGGTGGCGATGAGCCATGGGCTGCTGGTGGTGCATCCCAGCGTGCCGGCGCGCAGCGTGACGGAGCTGATCGCCCTCGCCCGCGCGAAGCCGGGCGGGCTGAATGCCGGCACCGGCGGGCTCGGCAGCTCGCAGCATTTCTCGGCGGTGCTGTTCGAGCACCAGACCGGCGTGCGCTTCACCCAGGTGCATTACCGCGGCGGCGCGCCGGCGATGGCGGACCTCGTCTCCGGCCGCGTCGACCTGATCTTCGCCCCGGTGGTCGAGAGCATCCAGCAGGTCCGCGCCGGCCAGGTCCGGGCCCTTGGCATCACCCGGAAGGAACGCGCCCCGCAGCTGGCGGACGTCCCGGCGATCACCGAGCAGGTGCCGGGCTTCGTCTTCACCAGCTGGCTCGGCGTCTTCGCCCCGGCCGGCACGCCGCCGCCGGCGGTGGCGCGGCTGTCCGAGGCGACCCAGGCGGCGATGCGGGTCCCGGCGATGCGGGACCGCATGGCGGAGCTGGGCTACGATGCGGTCGGCAGCACGGCGGAGGAATTCTCCACCTTCCAGCAGTCGGAGATCAGCCGGACGGCGGAGCTGGTGCGGATTTCCGGCGCCACGGTGGAGTAAGCAAGGTTGGGGAGGGAAATGCTTTCCCCCCCCAACCCTACCCTTCGTTTTTCTGGGCTTGGCACCTGCCGCGCGGCAGGTGCCAAGCCCACAGAGATAGCGGAGGGGCCAGGGAGGATACTGCCGCCCTGGCCCTGCCCCATCTTAGGCGAACAGGAAGTCCGCCGCGACGATCAGCCCCGCCGCGCCGATGATGGTCAACGTGTTGCCGTCATAGCCGACCACCGCGTTGGTGCCGCTCGCCGCGATGGTGAGGCCGCCGATGTCCTGCACGCCGAGCGGCGCCAGCGCCCGGACATCGATCAGGTCGCTGCCATCCTGCCAGTCGAAGATGGTGTCGTTGCCCCAGGCGGCACCGAACACGAAGACATCCGCGCCGTCGCCGCCGAACAGCCCGTCGTCCCCGGCGCCGCCGGCGATCGTGTCGGCGCCCGCCTCGCCGACCAGCGTGTCGGCGCCGGCATTGCCGGCGATGCTGTCGGCGCCCTCGCCGCCCCAGAGCGTGTCATTGCCGCCGCCGCCCGAGAGCGTGTCGGCGCCGGCATTGGCATAGACCTGGATCGGCGTCGCGGTGGAGGACGAGACGCTGTCGTTGCCCGCCCCGGCGAACAGCCATTCGACCCGGATGGCGCCGAGATCGACGGTGAAGGCGGCGTCGGTGCCCATGTACATGATGTCGTAGCCGTCGCCGCCGTCGACCGTGTCGGTCGCATCGGCATAGATGCGGTCGTTGCCCAGGCCGCCGGAGATGCTGTCGGCACCGGCCTCGCCGATCAGCCCGTCGTCGCCCTCGCCGCCGATCAGGGTGTCGGCACCCTCGCCGGCGAAGATCAGGTCGGCGCCGCTGCCGCCCGTGAGCAGGTCGTTGCCGCCGCCGGCATAGAGCTCGATGCCGGTGGTGGTGCCGGAGGCGTCCAGCGTGTCGGCGCCGGCGACGAAGTCGGTCACCCATTCCAGCCCGGTGGCGGCCAGGTTGATCGCCATCCCGGCGCCGCCGACGATGTAGGCGGCATCGAACCCGGCGCCGCCGTCGATGGTGTCGCCGGCGTCGACATAGATCCGGTCGTTGCCGGCGCCGCCCGCGAGGCTGTCGGCGCCGAGGTCGCCGACGATGACGTCGTCGCCGCCATTGCCGATGAGGGTGTCGTTGCCGACGCTGCCCCAGAGCCAGTCATTGCCGCTGCCGCCGGTGACGCTGTCGTCGCCGCCGCTGGCATAGACCTCGATCGCCTGGGTCTGGCCGGTGCCGCTGATGGTGTCGCTGCCGAAGCCGGCGGCGACATACTCGATCTGGGCGACGTCGATCGCCAGCGCCGCCGGGGTGTCGTCCACCATGTAGAGCACGTCACGACCGGCGCCGCCGCTGATGCTGTCGTTGGCATAGGCGTAGATCACGTCGTCGCTGCCGCCGCCCAGCAGCGTGTCCTGCCCGCCGAGGCCGAGCAGGGTGTCGGAGGCCCCGCCGCCCGCCAGCAAATCCGGCCCGGCGGTGCCGGTCAGGAAGCGCGGCTGGTCGACCGCCACCGCAGGCACCGTGCCGAAGGTGATGTCGCCCGCCGCGAGGCTGGTGATGGCCTCGAGGAAGACCACGTCCGCCACGCCCGGGCCGTACCGCACGGCGAGACCGCCGACGCCGGCCAGCGTCGTCGCCTCGGTGCTGATGTCCGCCAGGGTCAGCCCGCCGCCGAACCGCAGGGTGTCGCTGCCGGAGTCGAAGTTGGCGACCCAGTCGGGCCCGTCGCCCGGCATGAAGCCGAAGACGTCCTTGCCGTCGCCGCTGACCATGTAGTCGTTGCCCTGGCCACCGACGATGGTGTCGCCGCCGTTGCCGGCGCCGAAGGAGTCGTCGTTCTGGGTGCCCAGGACGAGCTGGCCCGGCGGCACCGGCGGCACGGCGTAGAGCAGGTCCCCCGCCTGCAGCGCGGTGACGCCGGCGAGGAAGATGCCGTCCCCGTTCGGGCCGTAGATCACGCCGAGCCCATCGACGCCGAGGTTCAGCGGAGTGATCAGGACGTCCTTGGCGGTGATGCCGGCGCCGAACCGGATGTGGTCCTTGCCCGGCGTGAAGCCGTCCACCCAGTCATTGCCGTCGCCCAGGCCGAAGGCGAAGGTGTCGGCACCCGCACCGCCGACCAGGAAGTCGTCGCCCTTGCCGCCGATGAGGGTGTCGCCGTTCGGCCCGGCCAGCAGGGTGTCGACGTTGTCGGTGCCCGCCTGGGTCACGCCGGGCTGCACCGCCGACGCGCCGATGACCAGGCCGACGGCGGGGGAGCGCAACGGCATGCCCTGATCGTCGTAGATCGCGTTGCCGCTGGCGTCGGCGGTCGCCCCTCGGAGATGGCTGTCGCCGTAGCCGTAATAGAGCCGGGCGCCGGCCGGCAGGTCGGCGCCGAAGCCGACGAGCAAGGTGTTGTTCGCGCCGAGCGAGACGCCCGTCGCCTCCAGCACCGTCGATCCCGCGATCGCCTTCCAGCCGATGCCGGTGGCGGCGTCGGGGTCGAGCGCCTGCAGGGTGGTCGCGCCATCGAACAGCAGGGACACGGACACCTCGCGCGCCCCGATCTGCTGCGCCTGCACCGCGGTCGGGCCGGTATCGTCGATGTTGCCCGAGGCAAGCGCCGAGCCCGGCTTGGCGAAGGCTGCGAAGGCCTCGGCGATGCTGCGCGCGGCACGGTCGGCGACCAGCGCCGCGTCCGCGTCGCTCATATGGCCGGCGGCCCCGCGGAAGACGCCGTTCATCGCGAGGTCGTCGCTCGATGCCGTCAGCCGGGCGTTGAAGGCGCTGTCGGCGACGAGCGCCTCCATGCCCATTCGGATCGCCTGCGTGCCCGCATCCTTGCCGGCGTCCAGCGGGATGGGCTCGACGAAGACATAGGGCAGCACACCGGTGAAGGCGGCCCGCAACTGCGCGGCGTCGTAGCGCACCGCGCTCATCCAGGTGTCCGCGGTCAGTGTGGAGTCGGCGCTGTCGTACTCGCTGTGCAGCCAAAGCACGACGGTCGGATCCGCCTTGGTCGTCGCCGAGAGCCCGCCGACATAGTTGAGCAGCCCCTGTTCGTAGGTGTTCGGCGTCCAGCCCGCCTGGCCGTTCACCGTGGTGGGCGTGAGCCAATCACCGATCAGTGCGGTGCCGGAGGCGGCAGTGGAGCTGCCTGTGCCGTCGAACTCCTTGAAAAGCAGGGTGACCTTGTCGGTGACTCCGTCGAAGCCAAGCAGCTTCTGCACTTCGGCCGCGACGGCGTCGGCGCCGGCCAGCTGGCCGAGGATGATGGAGTTCGATTGCCCACGCAGCAAAATATTTAGATTCACGTCGACTCTCTCCCCGGGGCGCGGGCCGCAGCACTGGCGGCGCGCCGGTCAGGCGAGAGATGACGTGAACAACGGGTTCAGTCTTTCCACGAAAAGGTAAACGATCAACACGACTTCGTTAAACGATCGTCACTGTGCCGATCACGCACAAAGGAGCGATGCGTGGCGCGGAAGGGCCGCGCCACGCCGCCGGTCACATCCCGCCGATGTAGTTCGGCCCGCCGCCGCCCTGTGGCGTGGTCCAGTCGATGTTCTGGCCAGGGTCCTTGATGTCGCAGGTCTTGCAGTGCACGCAGTTCTGCGCGTTGATCACCAGCCGCGCGCCGGCGTCGCCGGCCTCGACCGAGGCACCCGCCCCGGTCGCCTCGGCGTCCGGCGTGCCGCGCAGTTCGCGCTCGGCATCGGGCCCCACCGCCTCGTAGACCGCGGCCGGGCAGTAGCGGCTTTCCGGGCTGCGGAACTGGTCCCAGTTGACGCCCTTCCAGGCGCCCGGGTCGCGCAGCTTCAGATGCGCCGGCTGGTCCTCCTCATGGTTGGTGTTCGACAGGAACACCGAGGAGAGCCGGTCGAAGCTCAGCTTGCCGTCCGGCTTCGGGTAGACGATCCGCTTGGACTCGGCGGCCGGCTTCAGCGTCTCGTGGTCCGCGTGATGGCCCCAGGTCCAGGGCGCCTTGCCGCGGAACAGGTAGGTGTCGAGCCCGGCATTGATCAGCCCGCCCCACAGGCCGAACTTGGCGAAGCCCGGGCGGATGTTGCGGACGCCCTGCAGCTCGGTCCAGACCCAGCTCGCCTTGAGCGCCGCGGGGTAGCTGTCGAGCACCGCGGGACGCGCCTCGTCCGCCAGCGCCGCGGCGACCGCCTCGGCCGCCACCATGCCGGACTTCATCGAGGTGTGCGTGCCCTTGATCTTGGGGACGTTGAGGAAGCCGGCGGTGTCGCCGATCAGCATCCCGCCCGGGAAGACCAGTTTGGGGATGGCCTGGATGCCGCCCTCGTTCAAGGCGCGGGCGCCATAGGCGATGCGCTTGCCGCCCTCCAGCATCTTCGCCACCTCGGGATGGGTCTTGAAGCGCTGGAACTCGTCGAAGGGCGAGAGCCACGGGTTCGGGTAGTCGAGGCCGACGACGAAGCCGATGCTCACCAGGTTCTCGCCCAGCATGTACAGCCAGGAGCCGCCATAGGTGTCGGACGGCACCGGCCAGCCGGTGGAATGCCACACCAGGCCCGGCGTGTGGCGCTCCTTCGGAATCTCCCAAAGCTCCTTCATCCCGAGCGCATAGGTCTGCGGGGCGACGCCGTCGCGCAGGTTGTAGCGGTCCTGCAGCTGCTTGGTCAGCGAGCCGCGGCAGCCCTCGGCGAACAGCGTGTAGGTGGCGCGCAGCTCCATGCCCGGCTCGTAGCCCGGGCCCTTGGTGCCGTCCTTCAAGATGCCGGCGACGCCGGCGACGACGCCCTTCACCTGGCCGTCCTCGACGATGGTCTCGGAAGCCGCGAAGCCCGGGTAGATCTCGACCCCCAGCGCCTCGGCCTTGCCGCCGAGCCAGCGGCAGACATTGCCCAGGCTGACGATATAGTTGCCATGATTGTTCATCTGCGGCGGGGTCGGCAGCTTGTAGGCCTTGGTCGCCGTCAGCAGCATGAACTTGTCCTCGCCGGCCGGCGTCGCCAGCGCCGGCGGGTCGTCGCGCCAGTCGGGGATCAGCTCGTCCAGCGCGCGCGGCTCGAGCACCGCGCCCGAAAGGATATGCGCCCCGATCTCGCTGCCCTTCTCCACCAGGCAGACCGTGGCGTCGGGCGCAACCTGTTTGAGGCGGATCGCCGCGGCGAGGCCCGCGGGCCCGCCTCCGACGATGAGCACATCGAATTCCATCGCCTCGCGTTCTTCAGCGCCGGACATGCCTGGCTCCTCCTGATCTATCCCGGCATGTAGCGTCGCTCCTGCTTGCGCGGAACCCCGCGGCCGGCCGATACCAGCCGCAGCGGGAGCACATGCGATGCTGGAGGCCATGACGCAGGAGGCGCTGCTGGCGGCGCTCCGGCTGCAACTCGACTGGGGGGCGGACGACGCGCTGGAGGATGCGCCGATCGACCGGACGGTGGCCCGCGTCGCCGCGGCGGCCGCGCCGGCCGAGGTCACCCCGCCGGCGGCGGCCCGCCCCGGCGGGCGCCCAGGGGGGCAGGAAGCGCCGGCCGTCCTCATCCCGTCCCGCGCCCCGACGCCGGGCGCGACCCGCGCCGCGGCCCTCGCCGCGCAGGCCGACAGCCTGCCCGCGCTCCGCGCCGCCATGGCGGAATTCGACGCCAGCCCGCTGCGCGAGACCGCGACCAACCTGGTCTTCGCCGACGGCGTGACGGAGAGCGGCCTGATGCTGGTCGGCGAGGCGCCGGGCGGCGACGAGGACCGGCTCGGCCGCCCCTTCGTCGGCGTCTCCGGCCAGTTGCTGGACCGGATGCTGGGCTCGATCGGGCTCGATCGCGCCAAGGATTTCTACATCACCAACATCCTGCCCTTCCGCCCGCCGGGCAACCGGACGCCGACCGATGCCGAGGTCGCGCTCTTCCTGCCCTTCATGCTGCGCCACATCGTGCTGGCGAAGCCGCGCCACCTCGTGCTGCTCGGCGGGGTCGCGGCCAAGGCGCTGCTGCGCTCGAAGGAGGGGATCACCCGGCTGCGCGGACGTTGGCATCAAGTAACGATATCCGACGATCAGTCACTTCCTGCCCTGGCGACCCTCCATCCAGCCTACCTTTTGCGGAACCCCGCGGCGAAGCGAGACGCCTGGGCCGATCTCCTGTCCCTGCAGCGCCACCTGGCCAGCCAATAGCGGGAAGTTGGCCGGTTCCTCTATCTATCAACAAACCGTAAGCGACTGGGATTACGCTGCGGCGGGGTTCTTTCTGCCACGTCGGACATTTTAAGGGTTGCATGCACCCCGTCCCGACCGCTAACGGGAGCGGGCCATGACCGCGCTCGGACCCATGGCCCGAAGCTCCCTTCGCCCCCTGATTGCCGGGGTCCTGTGGGGAACGGCGCTGATGACCGGGTCCCCAGGCCCGGCCGCCGCGCAGAGGGCCAACGACCAAACCGCCATGAGCGTCCCCCGGCCCGCCACCTCTGGCGGGGTTCCCGGCCTGCCCCAGGTGTTGGTTCCGTCCGATGCCGCCCGGTTGAGACGCGTCTTCGAACTGCAGTCGCGCGGCGATCTGGCCGCGGCGGCGCGCGAGGCCGACCGCCTGGACGACAGGCGCCTGATGGGCCATGTCCTGGCCGATCGCTACCTGCGGGCCGAGCCTTCGGCCACCGCGCCCGAGGTGCAGTCCTGGCTGGCGCAGTATGCCGACCATCCGGAAGCGCTGCGGCTGCACGATTTGCTGGGCCGGCTGTTGCCGCGCGGCGCCGCCCTGCCCGCCCCGCCGACCGCCGCCGAGCCGCTGTCGCCCGAAGCCGCCCTGGCGCCGGAGGACCGCGCCCCCATTCTCGCCAGCGTCGCCCGCAACCCCGGCCTCGACCGCGCCGTGCGCGACCGGGCGCGGGAGGGCAATGCCACCGCCGGCCTGGCCCTGATCACCCGGTCGAAATCGATCAACCCGGCCTATGCCGGCCTGCTGCGCGCCGACCTCGCCATCGGCCTGTTCCGTGCCGGGCAGGACGAGGAGGCGCTGCGCATCGCCGCCGACGCCGCCCGTGCCGGGGAGGCCAGCGGCCTCGCCGCCTTCGCCGCCGGCCTATCGGCCTGGGGGCTCGGCCAGTACGATACCGCCCTGCCCTATTTCGAGCGCGCCGCGCGCAACGACCAGGCGGCCCCTGCCCTGCGCGCCGCGGCCGCCTTCTGGACCGCCCGCGCCGCAGTCAGGGCCCGCAAGCCACAGCTCTATGTCGCCTGGATGATGCAGGCAGCGCAGGAGCCGCGGACCTTCTACGGCCTGGTCGCCCGCCGCACCCTCGGGCTCGGCGCCGGCTTCGCCTGGGAAGGCGAGGTGGCCGGCGAGGCCGAAGCCGCCGCTATCGCCGAGACCGCCGGCGGCTGGCGGGCGCTGGCCCTGCTACAGATCGGCCAGATCGCCCGGGCCGAGGCCGAGCTGCGCCAGCTCTGGGGCCAGGCGCGGCGCAATCCCGGGCTGGTGCGGGCGATGCTGGTCGTGGCCTCCCAGGCCAATCTCACCGGGTTGACGGCGCAGCTCGCCGCCGCCTCCCAGGCCGAGGATGGCAGGCCGCGCGACTTCGCCCGCTTCCCCATGCCGAAGCTGGTGCCGCAGGGCGGCTACCGGGTGGACCCGGCGCTGCTCTATGCCCTGGCGCTGCAGGAGAGCCGCTTCAACGCCGCCGCCGTGTCGCCGGCCGGGGCGCGCGGGCTGATGCAGATCATGCCGGCGACCGCCAGCTACCTCGCCCGCGACCCCTCGCTGCAGGGCGACGGCGCCCAGCGGCTGCACGACCCGGGCTATTCGCTCGAGCTCGGCCAGCGCTACGTGCACTACCTGGCGCGGCACGACGGCGTGGACGGCAACCTGATCCGGCTGCTGGCGGCCTACAATGCCGGGCCGGGCAGCCTGCTGAAATGGCTGCCGGCGCATGGCCACAGGGACGACCCCTTCCTCTTCGTCGAGGCCATCCCTTTCGATGAGACCCGCGGCTTCGTCCAGCAGGTGCTGACCTATTCCTGGATCTACGCCTCGCGGCTGGGGCTGCCGGCGCCGAGCCTCGACCAGCTTGCGGCGGGCGGCTTTCCCAGGTTCAGCGAGACCAGGGAGGTCTTGTCGATGCTGCGCAGCCGGGGCCGCACCCTGCACTGAGGCAGACAAGGTCGGGGAGGGGAAAGCATTCCCTCTCCGCCGGACGCAGGCGTCCAACAGGGAGGGTACTTCCTTCCTGGCCTTACCCCCAGGCCCGCAGCATCCGCGCCAGTCGCCCGCCTCGCCGCCAGCGGGCCAGGTCGCGCTGCGCGGCATCGCGCGCCGCATTCGCCGCCTCGACCTGCCCGCGCAGCGCCGACGCCTCGGATTCGGCCTGCGCCACGATGGCCTGGGAGGCCGTCTGGAAGCGCACCGTCGCCGCGGCCAGCGCCTCGCGCGCCGCCTGCGCCATGGCCGCGGCCTCGGCCCGTTGCGCCGCATGCGCGACGGTCTCCCAGCGCCGCCGGTTGGCCAGGGCCAGCAGGTCGGACCGGGCCGCATGCAGCGCCGCGGTGGCCGCGGTTGCCTCGGCCCGGGCCGCGTCGCGCTCCGCCTCGGCCGCATCGACCCGTGGTGCCAGCGCCGCCAGCGCCTCGGCCCGCTCCTCGGCCAGCCGGCGCGCCTCGGCCGCGGCGGCAGCGGTCGCCGCCAGGCCGTCGCGCAGGGTGAGGATATGGCCTTCCAGCACGCCGGGACCTTCGGCAGCCTCGGGCGGCTCGACGAGCGCAGGCTCCCCGATCATCGGCTTCACCCAGACGGCGTCCGTTGCCTCGGTCATCGACCTGATCCTGTGGTTTGTCATCCTTGTAGAGGATATGCGCGCCGAACGGCGAGGCCTTGTCGTCCGATGCAGCCGGGGGGGTGGATTCCGCCGCCCGGAGGGTCGACATAGGGGGGCCTCGCCGCCGGAGCCACGCCATGCCGATCGACCCAAGCCTGCCCTTCGTCGCGGTCAACATCGCCGTGCTGACCGTCTCCGACACCCGCGACCTGGCCTCAGACCGGTCCGGGCAGACCCTGCAGGACCGGATCGAGGCGGCCGGCCACCGCTGCGTGGCGCGCGAGATCGTCCGCGACGAGGCCGATGCGATCGAGGCGGTGCTGCGCCGCTGGATCGTCGACCCGGCGATCGATTGCGCCATCACCACGGGAGGGACCGGCATCACCGGCCGCGACGTGACGCCGGAGGCCTTCAAGCGGGTGCTTGAGAAGGAGATCGAGGGCTTCGGCGAGCTGTTCCGCATGCTGAGCTACCAGAAGATCGGCACCAGCACGATGCAGTCGCGCGCGCTGGGCGGCGTCGCCGACGGGACCTACCTGTTCGCGCTGCCGGGCAGCACCGGCGCCTGCAAGGATGCCTGGGACGACATCCTGCTGTTCCAGCTCGATGCGCGGCACCGGCCCTGCAACCTGGTCGAGTTGATGCCGCGGCTGAAGGAACACCTGAAGGCGGCGTGAGCCGGGTTCAGCTCACCACATCGGCGTCCGGCCGATCGTTCCCGGCCGAGTATTCGGTGTGCCATCGGCCGGATTCGTCCTCGAATTCGATCATCGCCGGGTCGCCGGGCACGTGCTGCTCGCGGGCGACGCGGCGGGCCGCGGCCAGCGCCGCGGCGTGCGTGGCGAAGGGCTCGGAGAAGACGTCGCCCAGCTTGTAGGCCCAGCCGCCGTCATGCGCGACGACCTTGTAGTGGATCCTGGCCATGTCGGGGTCCTTCCCGTTTCCGCCGGGCATGTGGGGCCGTGCGGCCCGGGCTGCACCGGGGCGGCGGCTCACGTCTCCGGCGGCGGCACCACCCCCGGCCTTGGGTCGATCGGCAGCAGCCGGTCGAGACCGCTCGCCTGCTCGAACAGCGCCGCAGCGCGCAAGGCCGCATCCTCCCGCCGCGAAGGTGCTGCGACCTGCAGCCCCACGGGACGGCCATACTGGTCGAAGCCGCAGGGGACGGCCACGGCCGGGCTGCCGGCCAGGGTCATGGTGGCGTTCAGCATCGAGCCGCCCATGTAGTTGTCGAGCTTGCGGCCGGCGATGCTGTCGGGCGCGCGCAGCATGACGTCGAAGGCGGGCGTCGGCGCCGAGGGCGTGACGAAGACGTCGCAGCGGCCGAAGATCCGCCCCATCCCGCGATAGAAGCGGGCGCGTTCGCGGTCGGCCCAGGCGAGCTGGCTCGGCGTCGCGGCGAGGCCACGCTCGGTGTTCCAGACGATGTCGGGCTTCAGCAGGTCGCGCTTCTCGCGCAGCTGGATCTCGCGGTCCACCACGAAATGCTGGCTGCGCAGCACCAGCAGCGCCTCGGTCAGGTCGCCGAGGTCCGGCGAGACCTCCTCGACCACGCAGCCGAGCTCGGCGAAGCGGCGGATCGCCGCCTCGCAGATCGCCCGGGTCTCGCGGTCCACCGCCAGGGCGCCGTCGTAGTCCAGCGTGAAGGCGACGCGGGGGCGCCAGGCGCCGGTGCCGGCGACGGCCTGCGCGTAGCTGACCGCCGGCGCGTCGTAGGTCAGCGGGTCGGCCGGGTCCCAGCCCGCCATGGTGTCGAGGAACAGCGCCAGGTCGGGGATGTTGCGCGCCATCGGGCCTTGGACCGAGAGCGGCGAGAACAGGTTGTTCACCGTTCCGCGCGTGACCCGCCCGGGGCTCGGCCGGATGCCGACCACGCTGCAATAGGTGCCGGGCCGGCGCAGGCTGCCGGCATGGTCGGTGCCCTGGGCCAGCCAGGCCTCGCCGGTCGCCAGGCTGACCGCGCCGCCGCCGGTGCTGCCGCCGCAGGTCAGCGACGTGTTCCAGGGGTTGCGGGTGCGGCCGAAGACCTCGTTGAAGGTGGAGCCGCCGGCGCCGAATTCGGGCGTGTTGGACTTGCCGATGACGATGCCGCCGAGCGCCTCGATCCGCCGCACCACCGGGTGCGAGGTGGTGGGCACGTGGTCCCGGAAGATCGGCGAGCCATAGGTCGTGCGCACCCCGGCGACGTCCGTCAGGTCCTTGATCGTCACCGGCAGGCCGCCGAGCCAGCCCGGCTCGCCGGCGCGCTCCGCCCCCTCCCCCGCCATGATCCGCCGCGCATGGTCGCGGGCGCGGTCGAGGCAGAGGGTCGGCAGCGCGTTCACCGCCGGCTCCACCGCGGCGATGCGCGCCGCGGCGGCCTCCACCAGGTCCAGCGGCGAGACCTCGCGGCGCTTCAAGCGCGCCACGGCCTCCGTCGCGGTCAGGCGGATCAGGTCGTCGGTCATGCGGTGCTCCCCGGGCTGCACCGCATCATGCCTCAGGCGCGGACCTTCTCCAGCCCCGCCCAGTCGAAGCCGATGCCATGGCCCGGCCGGTCCGGCGCCACCGCCATGCCCTCCTCGATCCGCAAGGGCTCGGCGATGTAGCGGTCGAGGCCGAAGCCGTGCGCCTCCAGGTAGGAGCGGTTCGGGCAGGCGGCCAATAGCTGCACCGTCACGTCATGCGCGCCATGGCTGGTGACCGGCAGATGGAAGGCCTCGGCCAGGTGGGCGATCTTCATGAAGGCGGTGACGCCGCCGCAATTGGTCACGTCGGGCTCGGGGAAGCTCACCCCGCCGGCGGCGATCAGCGCCTGGAAATCCCAGAGGCTGCGCAGGTTCTCCCCCGACGCCACCGGCACGCCGCCCTCGCGCATTACGCGGGCATGGCCGGCGACGTCCTCGGGCTGCACCGGCTCCTCCAGCCAATAGGGATCGTGCGGGGCGAAGGCGCGGGCGGCGCGGATGGCGGCATCCGCCGTCCAGCGCATGTTGGCATCGACCATCAGCGGGAGGCCCTCGCCCAGATGCGTCCGCATGGCGGCGAGCTTGGCGACGTCCTCCGACAGCCGCGGCCTGCCGACTTTCATCTTGATGGCGCGGAAGCCGCGTTCGAGGTTGCCGTCGGTCTGCGCGATCAGCTCGGCCGCCGAGAGCTCGAGGTCGATGCCGCCGGCATAGCAGGGCACGCGCGGGTCGTGCCCGCCGAGCAGCCGCCACAGCGCGACCCCGGCCCGCTTCGCCTTGAGGTCCCAAAGGGCGATGTCGAAGGCGGATTGTGCGAGCACCGCCGGCCCGCCGCGGCCGCCGTAATGCAGGCCCCACCACACATGCTGCCACAGCGCCTCGATCCGGTCGGCGTCGTGCCCGGCGGCGAGTTCGCCGATCTCGCGCGCCAGGATGTGGTGCACCGCGCCGCCGTTGCGGCCGACCGTGTAGGTGTAGCCCACGCCCTCGGCGCCGTCGGCATCGGTGACGCGGCAGGTGATCAGCTCGAAGGCGGCCATCTCGCCATGGGTGCTGTCGGTCAGCACCACAGGCAGCGGGATGCGGTAATGGCCGGCCTCGATGCGGTCGAGCTTCGGCATGGCGTTTCCCCCGTTGGTGGTCGGGGGAGGCTATGGCGCGGGGCGCAGGACCACCAGCCGCGCCGGCGCGCCCTGCCGCACGATCACGATGGCGGCCTGGCGGAAGCGGCGGCCCAGGGCGGCGAGGCGGCGCGGATCGCCGGCGAGCAGCAGGTGCCGCTCGCGCCAGCGCCGGTCGCCGCCGCTGCCCTCGGCCTGCGGCAGCCGCCGCGCGGCCAGCCGCAGCCGCGCCAGCATGCGGTCGTTCCAGCCGCGCGGCATGCGCCGGCTCAACGGGTTCCAGGCGCCGACGAAGCCGCCCTGCCGGGCGCCGAGGCGGCGCAGCAGCGCATCGACGTCGCGGCTGCGCCGGCCGATCCGCGCGACCGCGCCGGCCGCCTCGTAGGCGCTGCGCCGGTAGGCCGCCTGCAGCCGCGCGCTCATCCCAGCTGGAACAGCAGGCCCTTCAGGTAGGCGCTTTCCGGCAGCTGCGGATGCACCGGGTGGTCCGGCCCGGCGCCGCCCTGGAACAGCAATTTCGCATCCCGCCTGGCCCGGCCAAGGCCCCAGATCACCGCATCGGCGAAATCGCCTGGCGCCACGTGGTGGCTGCAGGAAGCGATGAAGAGGAACCCACCCGGCGCCACCAGCGTGGCCGCCAGCCGCGCCAGCTTGCCGTAGCCGCGCAATGCCTGGGGCTGGTCCTTGCGCGCCTTGGCGAAGGCCGGCGGGTCGGCGACGACGATGTCGAAGCGGGTGCCGGCTGCACCCATCGCCTCCAGGGCCTCCAGGGCCTCGGCCTTCCGCGCCTCGACGCGGTCGGCGAGGCCATTCGCCGCCGCCGTCCGCATCGCCAGCTCCAGCGCATGCGCGCTGCGGTCCAGCAGCGTCACCCGCGCGGCCCCCGAAGCGGCGCAGCGCAGGCCGAAGCCGCCGGTGTGGCAGAAGGCGTCCAGCACCGTGGCGCCGCGGGCCAGCCGCGCGACGCGGTCGCGGTTCTCCCGCTGGTCGTAGAACCAGCCGGTCTTCTGCCCGCCCAGCAGGTCGACGGAGAAGCCCAGGCCCCCCTCCTCGACATGCGCCTCGGTATCCGTGCCGAGCAGCGGTGCGACGCTTTCCGCCAGCCCCTCCAGCGTGCGGACGGCGGCGTCGTTGCGGCCGACGATCAGGCGCGGCGAGACCAGGTCGCGCAGCGCCGCCACCAGCAGCGGCGTCAGCGCCTCCATCCCCGCGGTGTTGGCCTGCAGCGCCAGGGCGTCGCCGTAGCGGTCGATGACGAGGCCGGGCAGGCCATCGGCCTCGGCATGGACCAGCCGGTAGTAGGGCGTGTCGTAGAGCTTCTCCCGCAGCGCCAGCGCGGTGCCCAGCCGGCGCTTCGCCCAGTCCAGGTCGAGCACGGCGCCCGGGTCGCGGTCCAGCCGGCGGGCGGCGATCAGGCTGTGCGGGTTGAAGCTCCAGGTGCCGTGGTGCCAGCCGTCATCGCCTTCCAGCCGAATTGCGCCGCCGGGCGGCAGCGCCTTCGCCGCCGGGGTCATGGCGATCTCGTTGGAGAAGGCCCAGGGGTGGCCGGCCTTCACCCGCTGGTCGTGGCGCGGCAGCAGGCGGAGCAGCGGGTGGGGCATGGCGGGCTGGGTCATGCGGCGGCGATACGGCGGGCCGTGCCGCGGTGCAATGCGCGCGGCGCCGGCGCAGGCGCCGGGACGCCGCATCATGCGCCCACCGGGCCAGCAGAGGCGCCGCCGGCGCTTCCTGCCCCGGCGAGGCATCCGCATGCCGATGTCAGCCGGCCCCTCCCGCTTCCCCGAGGATTTCGAGACCCACCGCATCCCCACCAACGGCACCACGCTGCCTGTGCGGACCGGCGGCCGCGGCCCCGCCGCGCTGCTGCTGCACGGCCACGGCGAGACCGGCGACATGTGGGCGCCGCTCGCGGCCGAGCTCGCGCCCAGGCGCCGCGTCATCGTGCCCGACCTGCGCGGCATGGGCCTCTCCGAGCGGCCCGATGTCGGCTACGACAAGAAGACGCAGGGCCAGGACATGGCCGGGCTGCCCGATGCGCTGGGCGTCGAACGGGCGGCGCTGGTCACCCACGACATCGGCAACATGGTCGGCTATGCGCTGGCCGCGCAGCATCCGGACCGCATCGCCCGATCCGCCCTCCTGGACGTGCCGCTGCCCGGGATCGGGCCGTGGGAGGCGATCCTCCGCAGCCCGGCGCTGTGGCATTCCTCCTTCCGCAGGCCGGATGCCGGACGCCTGGTGGCGGGACGGGGGCGGATCTCCCTCGACCGCTTCTGGAACGAGTTCTCCGCCGATCCCGCCCGCTTCGGCGAGGCGGCGCGGGCGCACGACGCCGCGCTCTACGCCCTGCCCGGCGCCATGCATGCGGGGTTCGAGCCATTCGCCGCCTTCGGGCAGGACGCCCTGGACAATCAGGCCTTCCTCGCCCGCGGCAAGCTCCGCATGCCGGTGCTGGCGATCGGCGGAGCGGCCTCCTTCGGGCCGACCATGGCCGCGGTGATGCGCGCCGCGGCCGAGGACGTGCGGGAGGTGGTGATCCCGGAGTTTGGCCACTGGCTGATGGAGGGGCAGCCGGCGGCGACCATCGCCGCGCTGCGCGGCTTCCTCGGCGAGGCCGGCTAGGCTTGCCGAGCGGCACCGACTGCGCCACATGCGCGGGCATGCGTATCGCCCGCGACCTGCCGACCCTGCGCGCCGAGGCCGAACGGCTCGGCCCGCTGGCCCTCGTCCCGACCATGGGAGCGCTGCATGCGGGGCATGTCTCGCTGGTTGCCGCCGCGCGGCGGGCGGTAGGGCCGGGCGGCGCGGTCGCCGCCTCGATCTTCGTCAACCCGCTGCAATTCGGCCCGAACGAGGACCTCTCGCGCTACCCGCGCGACGAGGCGGGCGACCTGGCGGCGCTGGAGGCGGCCGGCTGCGACCTGGCCTGGCTGCCGGGGGTCGAGGCGATGTACCCGCCCGGCCGCGCGACGACGATCGAGGTCGAGGGGCCCTCCGCCGGCTGGGAGGGCGCCGCGCGGCCGGGGCATTTCCGTGGCGTCGCCACGGTCTGCGCCAAGCTGTTCCTGCAGACCGGGGCGCGCGTCGCGCTGTTCGGCGAGAAGGACTGGCAGCAGTTGCAGGTGGTGCGGCGGATGGTCGCCGACCTCGACATCCCGACGCGGATCATCGGCTGCCCGACGGTGCGGGAGGCGGACGGGCTGGCCATGTCCTCCCGCAACCGCTTCCTGGCGCCGGCGGAACGCGCGCTCGCGCCAAGGGTCCATGCGGCGCTGCAGGAGGCGGCGCGGGGCCTGGCCGCGGGCCAGCCGGCCGCGGCGGCGCTGGGCGATGCGCGGGCCGGGCTGGGCGGGGCGGGCTTCGTGGTGGACTACCTGGCGCTGGTCGAGCCGGAGACATTGCGGGAGACCGCCATGCTGCCGGGAAGGCTGATCGTCGCGGCGCGGCTGGGCAGCGTGCGGCTGCTGGACAACATCGCGGCTTGAAGACCGGGCGGCGTTCGCGCGGTCAGCCCAGGCGCTCGTAGACGAGGTGCAGCGCGCCCTTCGCCTTGGTCTCGCAGCGGGTGAGCCGGAGCTTCGCCTCGCCGGTGCCGGGCGGGAAGAGCGGGATGCCGTCGCCCAGGATGATGGGGATCACCGCCAACTCCAGCACGTCGAGCTTGCCGATCGCCAGCATGGACCGCACGACCTGGCCGCCGCCCTCGATCCAGATGCGGCCATGGCCACGGGCCTCGAGTTCGGCGACGATCGTGGCGAGGTCGCCGGAGCGGGCCTCCACGCCGGCCGGGGGCGGATCGTCCAGCGGCCGCGTGGTCAGCACGGTCGTGGGCTTGCCGGGATAGGGCCAGTCGCCGAAGCGGCGGACCGTGTCGTAGGTCGCGCGGCCCATCAGGATGGCGTCGACGCCGGCGAGGAAGGCGTCGAAGCCGAAATCCTCGGCCGGGTAGTCCGCCGCGAGCCAGTCGTCGACGGAGCCGTCCGGGCGGGCGATCCGACCGTCCAGGGAAACGGCGACGTGACAGTGCCAGATCGTCCCACCCATCCGAACGCCCTCCGCCGCGTGCCCCGGCTCGGCTCATCCAGCGAGAAGGGTGTCGGCAGGTTCCCGGGGCGGTGCCTGCCCGCGCACCGCCGGCACCAAGGCGCCGAGGCCCTGCCAGCGGGTGCGGGAAGCGGGGGCGGCGTCCATGCCGGCCAGCCGGATGGAAAGGCTGCGGCGGTCGAGGGTCCCCGCTACCAGCCGGCCATCGCCCGCACCGCCGCCGCGCTCCGCCCCGCCTCGCGCAGCGCCCGCAGCGTCGGCGCCCCGTCCCGCTTCGCCAGCCGTTTCCCATCCGCCCCCAGCAGCAGCCCATGATGCGCATAGGCCGGCTCCGGCCAGCCGAGCAGCGCCTGCAGCAGCCGGTGCAGATGCGTCGCCGGCTTCAGGTCCACCCCGCGCGTCACCAGCGTCACCCCCTGCAGCGCGTCGTCATGCGTGACGCAGAGATGGTAGCTTGCCGGCACCTCCTTCCGCGCCAGCACCACGTCGCCGAAGGGCCCCGGGTCGCAGCGCAGCCACCCCTCGCCCAGTTCGTGGAAGGAGAGATCCGCCGGCGCCACGGCCAGCGCCACCGCCATGTCGAGCCGCAGCGCATGGGCCTCGCCGCCGGCGATCCGCGCGGTGCGCTCGGCCGGTGCCAGCCGCCGGCAGGTGCCGGGGTAGAGCGCGCCGTCCGGACCATGCGGCGCCTGCCCCGCCGCGGCGATCTCCCGCTGGATGTCGGCGCGCGTGCAGAAGCAGGGATAGAGCAGCCCCTGCCCGGCCAGCCGGTCCAGCGCCGCGCGGTACTCCGGCAGATGCGCCGACTGCACCCGCACCGGGCCTTCCCAGTCGAGCCCCAGCCAGGCCAGGTCCTGCCCGGTCGCCGCGGCGTATTCCGGCCGGCAGCGACCGGGGTCGATATCCTCCAGCCGCAGCAGGAAGCGCCCGCCCGCCGCCTCGGCCAGCCTCGCCGCGAAGATCGCCGCATGCGCATGGCCAAGATGCAGCAGGCCGGTCGGGCTCGGCGCGAAGCGCGTCACCGCGCCGCGCGGCAGGTCGGGCAACAGGTGACGCAGGCTTGCGGTTGCTGGCATCGCCCGATGCGCGTAGCGGGGCGGCAGGCATGGGAGCAAGATGCATGGCCACCCTCGATGGACCGCGGATGGGGCCGGCCGCCGGCGGTCCGGCGCAGCAGCTGGTGGTGCTGCTGCACGGCCTCGGCGCCGACGGGCAGGACCTGATCGACCTCGGCACGCGATGGGCGGATGCGCTCCCGCACGCCGCCTTCGTCGCCCCCGACGCGCCGGAGGCCTGCGACATGGGCCCCTATGGGCGGCAGTGGTTCAGCCTGCAGGACCGCCACCCGGTGGTCATGGCCACCGGCGCCATGGCGGCGCGCAGCGCGCTGGACGCCTTCCTCGACGCCGAATTGGCGCGCCTCGGCCTGCCCGGCACCGCCCTGGCGCTGGCCGGGTTCAGCCAGGGCTGCATGATGGCGCTGTATGCCGGGCTGCGCCGCGCGGTGCCGCCGGCCGCCATCCTCGGCTATTCCGGCGCGCTGCTGGCGCCGGAGCAGCTGGCCGCCGAGGTCGTCAGCCGCCCGCCGGTGCTGCTGGTGCATGGCGAGGCGGACGACATCGTCCCGGTCCAGGCGACCCGTGCCGCCGAGCAGGCGCTGCGCCGGGCCGGCATCCCGGTCGAGGCGCTGTATCGCCCCGGCCTCGCGCATGGCATCGACGACGCCGGCCTCACGGCAGGCCAGCGCTGGCTGGAAGCAGCCTTCGCCCGGCCCACGGCTGCGTGACGAAAGCATGAAAGGCCGCGCGGCGCGGACCGCGCGCCTTGCGGACTCGGCCACGGACTGGCAAGAATGCCGCAGTACACGGCGGCGCCACAGCATATGGGGCTCACTCGTTGTCACGGCCCCTAGTTGTAGTCGGCCCCGCCCTGCATAGGAGCGGCGATTGCCTGACGGCGGTAGCTTCATCGGTGGCCAGTCCTTCCCGGCCCTCGTGCTGAACGCGGATTTCCGCCCGCTCTCCTATTTCCCGTTGTCGATCTGGTCCTGGCAGGATGCGGTGAAGGCCGTGTTCCTCGATCGCGTCTCGGTGCTGAACGAGTACGAGGCCGAGGTCCATTCGCCGACGCTGACCATGCGGCTGCCCAGCGTGATCGCGCTGAAGGAATACATCCCCTCGGCCCGGCGGCCGGCCTTCACCCGGTTCAACGTCTTCCTGCGCGACCACTTCGCCTGCCAGTATTGCGGCGACCACCGGCCGACGCACGACCTGACCTTCGACCACGTGATCCCGCGCAGCCGCGGCGGCCGCACGACCTGGGAGAATGTCTGCACCGCCTGCGGGCCCTGCAACCTGCGCAAGGGCAACAAGCTGCCGCGCGAGTGCAACATGCTGCCGCGGCAGACGCCAAGGCAGCCGACCAGCTGGGAGCTGCAGGAGAACGGGAGGGCCTTCCCGCCGAACTACCTGCATGAGAGCTGGCGGGACTACCTGTACTGGGATTCCGAGCTGGAGAGCTGAGGCAAGGCCGGGGACAAGGTATTCTCCCCGGACCCCTCATCTATTTCTGGGATTCGGCACTTGCCGCGCGGCGAATGCCAGACTCACGAAAAGGAAGGGTGGGGCTTGGGGAGGGAATACTTTTCCCTCCGCAATCTTGCTTCATCAGCGTTCCGTCTTCGCCCACCCCGGCGGGCGCCCCGCGAAGACCTCGCGCAACCAGCCGGCCGCCTCGGCCAGCGCGGCGGAGGCGCGGTCCACCTTCCCCGCCCAGAAATAGAAGCCGTGGTTCAGCCCGAGCCAGCGGGTGCAGGCGACCGGCACGCCGGCTTCGGCCAGCTTCGCCGCATAGGCCTCGCCCTCGTCGCGCAGCGGGTCGTACTCCGCGGTGGTGACCAGGGCTGGCGGCAGGCCGGCGAGGCTTGCGGCGCGGATCGGCGCGGCATGCGGGTGGGCGGCCTCGCGCGCCGGGTCGGCCAAATAATGGCCCCAGAACCACTCCATCGTCGCCCGGGTGAGGCCGTAGCCCTCGGCATTCTCGGCATAGGAGGGCCAGCCGGGCGTGTGCCAGTCGGTGACGGGGTAGAGCAGCATCTGCCCGACCGGCCGCGGCCCGCCCTCGTCGCGCAGCCGGAGTGCCACGACGGCCGCCAGGTTGCCGCCGGCGCTGTCGCCGCCGACCACCAGCCGCGCCGCGTCGGCGCCGAGCGCCGCGGCATTCTCCGCGCACCAGCGGGTGGCCGAAAGGCAGTCCTCCAGCCCTGCCGGGAAGCGGTGCTCCGGCGCCAGCCGGTAGTCCACCGAGACGACGACGCAGCCCGCCCCGGCGGAGAGGTTGCGGCAGATGCCGTCATGCGTGTCGAGGCTGCAGAGCACGAAGCCGCTGCCATGGTAGAAGACCAGCAGCGGGAAAGGCCCCTGCCCTGGCGGCGTGTACACCCGCAGCTTGAGCGGCGCGCCGTCAGGCCCGGCGATCTCCCGCTCCTCGACCCGCGCCACCTTGGCCGGCGGCGCCATGACGGCGACGCGCGCCGCGTACTGGGCGCGGGCTGCGGCCGGCGTCAGGCTCTCGGTGCGCGGCAGGTGCCGCCCGGCATCGAGCAGCGCCTGAATCTGCGGGTCCACGGGCATGGCGGTCTCTCCGGCGTCTTTCGCCGGAGCGTGGCCCAGCCGGCGGCGGGCGACAACTACCGTGCCTTGACCGGGCGGCTCCCATGGCTGTCCTGCGGCACGCCCTTCCCCAGCGACATGTGGCTGTGCACCCCGACCCAGCGCCCGTCCGGCTGCCGCGCCAGCACGATGGTGGCGCGCCCCGGCCTCGGGAAGCTGGTGCCGTCCTCGTGGAAGCCGGTGCTCGTCCAGGGGGTGACGGCCACCGCCATGGCGCCGTCGGGCGAGGCCAGCACCTCGGTGTTCGCCAGGTCGAAGGCGAAGTCCTCGGTGCGCGGCCAGACATTGTCCCACTGGGTATCCGTCCAGGCCTGCCGGCTGCGGACCAGCTCCTGGAAGGTGCCGAAGATGACGATGGCGTCGTGCCAGAAGGGGTAGGCGCTGGCGTAGTCCACCTCCCGCACGCAGGCGGCGAAGCGGGCCAGCCAGTCCTTGATGGTGGCCTTCGTCGCGGCATCGGCTTCCGGCAGGGGCAGGGTCTGCATCAGACCCGCTCGCTGACCTTGATCGCCACCTTGCAGCCCGCCTTGATCGCCGCGCTCAGCAGCCGGTAGCCGGGGGTCAGCTCGGCCTCGTGCGCCAGGCCGGTGTCGCGGTGCTCCAGTTCCTCGGCGCGGAACTGCTCGACATGGCCGCGCAGCGCCGCCTCGTCGTCGCCGAGCGCCGCCTCCTGCGCCTGGTAGTGCTCGTCGATCGCCTCTTCGACCGCCACCGTGCAAGCCATCGCCGCGCGGTGGCCGAGCAGCGCCGTTGCCGCCCCCAGGGCGAAGCCGGCGACGTGCCAGACCGGCAGCAGCGCGGTCGGCCGAACCCGGCGCTTGGCGATCAGGCCGGAGAAGGTGTCGAGATGCACCTGCTCCTGGGCCTGCATGTGCCGGATGATGGGCTCCCACTTGGTGCCGCGCAGCACCGCCAGCTGGCCCTGGTAGATGCGCTTGGCGCCGTATTCCCCGGCATGGTCGACGCGGATCACCCGTTCCACGTACTGGCGGGCGGTGGGGTCGCCGGGCAGGCGGCCCTCGGCGGTCTTGCGGGTCATGCTTTGGCTCCTCTCCGCCACAAGATGAGGCCGAGCCCCGAAAGGCCAAGCGCATACAGGACATTCATCGCCGCCATCGAGACCGGCAGGCCGGGGACAAGGTAGGTCGGCGCGTCGCAGGGCTTGGACGGCGCCGCCGACAGGGCGCGCAGCATGTCCTCGACGCTGCCGCCCGAACCCGCGCGCGGCGCCTGGCAGCCCGGCAGCGGGGAAGGCCACCAGCCCTGCTCGACGCCCACGTGGAAGCCGCCGACGGCGCCCGAGGCCAGCACGGCGACCAGGGCCAGCCCGCCCAGCAGCCGCCGCCCGCGCGGCCAGGCCGCCGCGGCCAGGGCCAGCGCCGCCGCCACCCAGTAGGGCCAGCGCTGCCACAGGCAGAGCGCGCAGGGGGCGATGCCCCAGATCCCCTCGCTGGCGCGGGCGAAGATCGGCGCGGCGGCGGCCAGGGCCGCGACAAGCAGCATCGGGAACATCCCGCCCTTCTCCCCTGCCCCCCCGGCCCTTGCAACCCGCCGCGGTTTGGGGACGGCGGCGACCCGGTGTTAGGCTCGGCGCCAACCGGCAAGGGGATGCGTCATGCTGAAGATCTGGGGCCGCACCAGCTCGAGCAACGTCATGAAGGTGCTCTGGCTCTGCGAGGAATTGTCGATCCCCTACGAACGGATCGACGCCGGCGGCGAATTCGGCCGCACCACCGAGCCTGCCTACCTGGCGATGAACCCCAACGCCCGCGTCCCCACCATCGAGGAGCCGGACGGCTACAGCCTCTGGGAGAGCAACTCGATCCTCCGCTACCTGGTCGCCACCCGGACCCCGGGCGACCCGATCCACCCGACCGCGCCGAAAGGCCGCGGCGACGTGGAGCGCTGGATGGACTGGCAGCTGGCGACGCTCTCCGGGCCGATGACCACGATCTTCTTCACCTATGTCCGCACCCCCGAGGCGAAGCGCGACATGGCGGCGACGGCCCGCGCGCGCGACGAGGCCGAGGCGCTGTGGCGGATCGTCGACCGCCAGTTGCAGGGGCGCGACTACCTGGCCGGCGGCTTCTCGCTGGCCGACATCGCGCTCGGCCCCTACCTGCACCGCTGGTTCGCCCTGCCGATCGCCCGCGCGCCGATGCCGAACCTGGAGGCCTACTATGCCCGGCTGCAGGCCGAGCATCCCGGCTTCGTGGCGCATGTCGCCGTGGCGATGACCTGACCATGGCGCGGATCCTCACGGTCTGGGGCCGGGCGAGTTCGGTCAACGTCATGAAGGTGCTCTGGCTGCTGGACGAGCTGGCCATCCCGTTCGAGCGGATCGAGGCCGGCGGCGCCTTCGGCCGCACCCGCGATCCCGACTACGCGGCGATGAACCCCAACGCCACGGTGCCGACCCTGGTGATGCCGCATGGCTATTCGCTGTGGGAGAGCCATTCGATCCTGCGCTATCTCTGCCGCACCCAGCCCGGCGGCAATGCCTTCTACTGCGAAGCCCCGGAAGCCCGCGCCGACGTCGAGCGCTGGATGGACTGGACGCTGGCCTCGATGAACGAGCCGATGCGGGTGGTGTTCTGGGCGCTGGTCCGTACCCCCGAGGCCGAGCGCGACATGGCGGCGGTGGCGAAGGCGCGCGACGCGGCGGAGCGGCTGTGGCGGATCGTCGAGGCGCAGCTCGAGGGGCGGGACTTCCTCGCCGGCGAGTTCAGCATCGCCGACATGGCGATCGGCGGCTTCCTGCACCGCTGGTACGCGCTGCCGATCGCGCGGGCGGAACTGCCCCGGCTGCGCGGCTGGTACGAGCGGCTGCTGGCGCGGCCGGCCTATGCCAAGCATGTGGCGGTGCCGCTGAGCTGAGCGCAGGCCCGGATCGCCGGCGGCGATAGCGGCCTGCCCTTCGGAACGCACGACGATAAAGTGGCGTTAGCCGCCAGGACCGCCGCGCGCCTGGCCGCAGGTTTCGCAGGGTCCAAGGGGGCAGGCGATGGCGATGACACTCCACCGGAGCCTCCGAGCTGGCGGCCCGCCGTCGCCGGCGACGCAGCCTGGGCTCGGGCAGGCGGTGGCGAGGACCATGCGCCGCTGGCCGCGGCCGTCCATCGTGCGGACGACGCATGCCGTGCCGGCCGGCTGGAGACGCGACGAGCGCGGCAGGCGCGCCTGGGGCGCGATCCGCGCAGGGCGGCAGCCGGCGCGCGCGGGACAACGCTCGCGGCATCCCGGCAAGGCTGGCCAGCGGCCGAACGCAGCGTTAGGATATGTTACATTATCGGATCATCCTGGGTTTGCGCCAACCGATGGTCGGGCGGCCGGCCTTGACACAGGACTTGCGTATGAGATTATTTTCCTGCTATCCTGGCGCGTTTGAGCAGGAGGCCGGCGCATGATCATTCCCGCACCCGCCCGTCGCCGCGGCCCTGGCCCAGCGCAGGCCACATCGTCGCTTTGTCCGCCGGCACGCCCGCGGAACCCCGCTTCGGACGCTCAATTCCTCAAGGCCAAAGGCCGCCCGCCGCACGGCGCCTTGCCGCCCGCGGCTTTCCCCCGGGTCCACCCCGCCGTCGCTTCAACCGGCTTGAGCCCGTTTGCCGGCTTGAGCCGGCTCAATTCCAAAATCCCGCGGCCGGTCGCCACGGCGCCTCCGGGATGCCGGAAAGCCGTCGGGGCCAGGGCGGCGCGGCGCGCATGATCGGCCCCGCCGCTTTGTCCGAATCCGTGCGTCGCGCGCCCCGCGGCGCCGCTCACGGGCCGGCCGGTCATGGCCACCGGCCCGGCCGGATGCGCACGACTTCGATGGATCGTCGGTTGCCCCATGCTTCTGCTTGGCAGCGCCTCGCCGCCGTCCCAGGTTTCGACCGTCAGGACGGCCACGCCGCCGCCGGCACGCCGCCGCACCGTGCCGCGGCCGGTCGCTGCCGCGGGCTGCCGGACGCAGCTCCTGCCCAAGGAATGCCGCGATGATGTCCGCCCCCACCCCCCCCCCGCACCAAGGCCCGCTTCGGCATCGCCGGGCTGGACGATGTCCTGGCCGGCGGCCTGACGCAGGGCCATGTCTACCTGCTGGAAGGCAGTCCCGGCACCGGCAAGACCACCATCGCCCTGCGCTTCCTGCAGGAAGGCGCGGCGCAGGGCGAGCGCGGGCTCTACATCACCCTGTCCGAGACCGACGCCGAGCTGCGCGACGGCGCCGCCTCGCATGGCTGGACGCTGCGGCCCGAGGTCGAGGTCTTCGAGCTGGTGCCGCCCGAGAGCCTGCTCGACGCCGACCAGCAGCAGAGCCTGCTCTATTCCTCCGACCTCGAGCTCGGCGAGACCACGCGGCTGGTCTTCGAGGCGGTGGAGCGCGGCCGGCCGACCCGCGTCGTGCTCGACAGCCTGTCCGAGATCCGCCTGCTGGCGCAGAGCTCGCTGCGCTACCGCCGGCAGATCCTGGCGATGAAGCACCAGTTCACCCGGCTCGGCGCCACCGTCCTGATGCTCGACGACCTGACTACCGACACCCAGGACAAGACCGTGCACAGCCTGGCGCACGGGGTGATCCGGCTGGAGGAGCTGTCGCCCACCTACGGCGCCGAGCGCCGGCGGCTGCGGGTCATCAAGTATCGCGGCCAGGCCTATCGCGGCGGCTTCCACGACTTCGCCATCGAGACCGGCGGCGTGCGCGTCTTCCCCCGGCTCGTCGCCGCTGAGCACCGCGTCGATTTCGTCCGCGAGAAGCAAAGCAGCGGCATCGCCGAGCTGGACCAGATCCTCGGCGGCGGGGTGGAACGCGGCTCGAGCATCTTGCTGCTCGGCCCCGCCGGGGCGGGCAAGTCGCTGATCTGCCTGCAATTCGTCGCCGCCAGCGTGGCGCGCGGGGAGAAGGCGGCGTTCTTCGTCTTCGACGAGGAGATAGGCCTGCTGATCGACCGGGCGAAGGGGATGGGTTTCGACCTGATGGCGATGCGGGCCAGCGGCAGCCTGTTGCTGGAACAGGTGGACGCGGCCGAACTCTCTCCCGGCGAATTCGCCCACCGGGTCCGCCGAGCGGTGGATGCCGCCGGCATCCGCACCGTCGTGATCGACAGCCTGAATGGCTACAATGCGGCGATGCCGGATGCGCGCGACCTCATCCTGCACATCCACGAATTGCTGCAATACCTGAACCGGCAGGGCGCCACGACCTTCCTGCCGGTCGCGCAGCACGGGCTGGTCGGCAGCATGACGGTATCGGTGGACGTCACCTACCTGGCCGATACCGTCATCCTGCTGCGCTACTTCGAGGCCATGGGCCGGGTCCGCCGTGCCATCTCGGTCATCAAGAAGCGCGGCGGCGCGCACGAGGACACGATCCGCGAGTTCCGCATCGACGGCCGCGGCCTGACCATCGGCGCACCGGTCGCGTCCTTCCAGGGGGTGCTGCGCGGCGTGCCGGTCTATGTCGGCGGCGACGGGCCGCTGCTCGACGAAGACCGCGCGTGACCCCGACCAGCACCTCGCTGTCCGAACGCGCCCTGGTCCTGGCGCCGCGCGGCCGCGACGCGCCCCTGGCCGCGGCGCTGCTGCAGGAAGCCGGAATCGGCGCGACGCCGGTCGGCGGCGTGCCGGCGCTGCTCGCGGCGATGCAGGCGGGCGCCGGCCTCGCGGTGGTGGCCGAGGAAGCCTTCCGCGACGCCGATCTCGGCCCGGTCGCGGCGCTGCTGGCGCAGCAGCCGGCCTGGTCCGATTTCCCGTTCGTGCTGCTCACCGGCCGCGGCGGCGGGCCGGAACGCAACCCGGCCGCCGTGCGGCTCTGGGGGGTGCTCGGCAACGTGTCCTTCCTCGAACGCCCGTTCCACCCGACCACGCTGGTCAGCGTGGTGCGCGCGGCGCTGCGCGGCCGCCGCCGGCAATACGAGGCGCGCGCCCGGCTGGAGGAGGTGCGCCGCGCCGAGGAGGCGCTGCAGCGCGCCAACGCCCTGCTGGAGGACCGCGTCGCCGAGCGGACCCGGGCGCTGCGCGAGGCCAACGAACGGCTGACCGAGCAGATGGCCGAGCGCGAACGGGTCGAGGCGCAGCTGCGCCAGTCGCAGAAGGTGGAGGCGATCGGCCAGCTCACCGGCGGCGTGGCGCACGACTTCAACAACCTGCTGATGGCGGTGCTCGGCAACCTGGCGCTGCTGCGCAAGCGGCTGCCCGCCGACGATGCCCGCATCCAGCGGCTGATCGAGGGCGCGACCCAGGGCGCCCAGCGCGGCGCGGCGCTGACCCAGCGGCTGCTGGCCTTCGCCCGCCGCCAGGACCTGCGGCCCGAGCCGGTGGACTTGGCCGCCTTGCTGGTCGGGATGGGCGACCTGCTGCGCCGCTCGCTCGGGCCACGGGTCGAGCTGGTGGTCGAGGTGGCGGCGGACCTGCCCAGGGCCATGGCCGACCCCAATCAGCTGGAACTCGCCGTGCTGAACCTGGCGGTCAACGCGCGCGACGCGATGCCGGAGGGCGGCCGGCTGACCGTCTGCCTCGATGCGGCGGTGCCGGGGACCGGGGCGGACCTGCCGGGCGACGCGACCTGCTACCTGCGGCTGCAGGTCACGGATACCGGCAGCGGGATGGATGCCGCCACCCTGGCCCGGGCGGTGGAGCCCTTCTTCTCCACCAAGCCGATCGGCCAGGGCACCGGGCTCGGGCTGTCGATGGTGCATGGCGTGGCGCGGCAGCTCGGCGGCGACCTGCGGCTGCGCAGCCTGCCCGGCGAGGGCACCACCGCCGAGCTGCTGCTGCCGGCCGCCACTGCCGCCGCCACCGCCGCGGGCGCGGAGGTCGTCGCCCAGCCCGGATCGGCGGCGGCGGTGGCGCCGCCGTCGCACATCCTGCTGGTCGACGACGACCCGCTGATCATCCGCAGCACCGCCGACATGCTGGAGGATCTGGGCCACAGCGTGCTGGAGGCGGATTGCGGCCCCAGGGCGCTGGCGATCCTGGCGCAGGGCACGCCGGTGGACCTGCTGCTGACCGACTACGCCATGCCGGGCATGACCGGGCTCGAGGTCGCGCTGGCGGCGCGGCGGCTTCGCCCCGGGCTGCCGGTCGTGCTGGCGAGCGGCTTGGTCGACCTGGCCAGCGGCGCCACGCCTTCCGACCTGCCGCGGCTGACCAAGCCCTACCGGCAGGATGAGCTGGCGGCGGCGATCGACCGGGTGCTGGCCCCCGGGGTGCACCGGCCGGCCGCGGCGCGGCGGCTCGGCGGGGCGGGCCGGCCCTGACCGTTGCGGCCGGGCCGCTCAGGCGTCGTTGGCGCCTTCGAGCACGCCGAGGAAGTCGCGGCACCAGGCCTTCGCGCCGTCCCGCCGCACCGACACCGCGCAGTCCTCGAAGCGCGACCGGCGCTCGCCTCGGTTCATGGTCAGCGCCTGGTCGAGCGCCTCGGCGATCTCGTCGGGGTCCAGCGGGTTGACCAGCAGGGCGCCCGGCAGTTGCGCCACGGCGCCGGCGAAGCGGGACAGCACCAGCACGCCGGGGTCGTCCGGGTTCTGCGCGGCGATGTATTCCTTGGCCACCAGGTTCATCCCGTCGCGCAACGGCGTCACCAGCCCGACGCGCGCCATGCGCATGAAGCCGGCCAGGACCGGCCGCGCCACCGCGCGGGTCATGTAGCGCAGCGGCGCCCAGTCGGGCTCGGCATAGGCGCCGTTGATGCGGCCGACCCATTCGTCGAGCTCGCGCCGCAGCGCCCGGTACTGCGCCACGTCGCCGCGGGAGACCGGGGCGACCTGCAGGTAGGTGACCTTCGACCGGTGCCCCTTGAACCGCGCCAGCAACTGGCCGTAGCCGCAGAAGCGCTGCGGCAGGCCCTTGGTATAGTCCAGCCGGTCGACGCCGATGATCAGCGCGCGGTCGACCAGGGAGGTGCGGAACCGCTCGGTCTCCCGCTTGGTCAGCGCCTTCTCGGCCAGGATGGTGAAAGGCTCGGCCTCGATGCCGATCGGGAAGGCATGCACCCGGGCGGCAGCCTCGGCCTGCCCGGCCGCGATCAGGGCGCCGCGCAGGTTGGCGGCGTCGTCCTCGGTCTGCACCCCGATGACGTCGTAGGCGGCCAGGTCGGCGAGCAGTTCCTCGGCCCGCGGCAGGGCGCAGAACAGCCCGCCCGGTGGGAAGGGCACGTGCAGGAAGAAGCCGATGCGCTGCTTGCAGCCCAGCCGGCGCAGCTCGGCGCCGAAGGGGAACAGGTGGAAGTCGTGCGCCCAGATGCTGTCGTCGGGGCGCAGCAGCGGCGCCAGGGCGGTGGCGAAGGCGGCGTTCACCCGGCCGTAGCCGGCATGGTCCTCGCGCGAGAATTGCGAAAGGCCCAGCCGGTAGTGCAGCGTCGGCCAGAGCGAGCCATTGGCGAAGCCCTGGTAGAAGCGGCGGTAGTCCTCCCGCCCCAGGTCGAGCGTGGCGTAGGTGATCCGGCCGGCCTTGAACTCGGTGGGGTCGGTGGCGGTCTGCTCGGCGATCTGGCCGGACCAGCCGAACCACATCGCCTCCCGCCGCGCCAGGGCATCCTTCAGCGCAACGGCCAGGCCGCCCGCCGTGGCGCCGCGTTCCCGGGGATTGGGAACGCGGTTGGCGACGATGACGAGGCGGTTCACGGGTCGGTGCCGGCGGGACCGGGGGGTGCGGCGGCGAGCGCCAGCCAGTCGCGCAGCGCGGCGGGGCTGCCGAAGGCGTCCTGCAGGCGCAGCCCCATGCCACCGAAGCCGCGGGCCACTTCCATCCCCTCCTCGTCGGTCACGTCGTCGCCGATGAAGACCGGGACACGGCCGGCGAAGGGCGGGCGCGACATCAGCGCCTGCACCGCGGTGCCCTTGGAGGCGCCGCGTGGGCGCAGCTCCCAGGCCATGCGGGCTTCCAGCAGGGTGAAGGCCGCCGGATCCTCGGCGACCAGGGAGGCGAGCAGCGCTTCGGCCGCCGGGCCGAGCTCGGGCGCCTGGCGGTAATGGATGACGAAGCCGTGCTCCTTGTCCTCGATCAGCGCCGCGGGATGCTCGGCGAGGAACTGCGCGGCGCGGGCACGCCATGCGGCGGGGGCATGCGGCAGGTCCTGGCGCAGCGGCGGCTGGCCCGGATCGGGACGCAGCGAGGCGCCGTGGTCGCCGGCCATGGCGATCGGCACCGGCAGGAAGACGTCGAGGTCGCGCAGCGGCCGGCCGCTGACCACGGCGAGCGCGCCGGAAAGCTCCCCCGCCAGGCGGCGCAGCAGACCGGGCAGCTCTGGCGGCACGCGCACGGCATCGGGCCGGGCGGCGATCTCCACCAGGGTGCCATCGAAATCAAGGAGCAATGCCGCGCGACCGATGGGGCCCAACCCGGGCACACCTGGCGGTGGCGGCAGGAAGAAAGATCCAGCCATTAGGCTGGGAAAGGCCGTGGCGTCGTGACAGTTGCGTCGCGACGCCGCGAGGCCACCCAAAAGGGCGCGACGACGCGAGGCTTGCCGGGAAGGCGCGACGGCGCGGGGCGCGCGAGGAACGCGCGACGGCCGCCTCAGTTCGGCCGGCGGACGATCTCAGGGTCGGGCTGGCGCATGCCCCAGAGAGCCAAGGCCGGCGGCAGCACACCGACGATCAGCCAGTGGATCAGCGCCGCCTGGCGGGACAGCCAGCCGGCATCCCAAAGCAGGACGCAGCCGAGCTGCACCAGCAGCATCCAGACGACGGCGACGGTCAGGGCGCGCTGCTCGGCGCGCGCCTGCGGTCGGGAGGCTTCCCGCATGCGCGGCATCCCTTCAAGCTGGCGAACTGGCCGTCCGATCCGTCGGCCATGCGCAGACAATACACGCATCCGTGAAGAACGCACACGAAAAAGGGAGCCGAACTATGCCTGATGACGCACCGCTGTATCCCCCTGGGCAGGCCGGCAGCGGCCGCACCACCGTCCGCCATGCCGAAGGCGCCGAATTCGACGCCGGGCTGCGCGCCTTCTTCGCCTATCGCGACCTGGGGATGAAGGACGCCTCGGGCGGCGCCTTCGGCGCCAATGTCGTCCGTGCGGTGCCGGGGACGCATGCTCAGCCGCACTGGCACTGGCACGACGTCACCTTCCAGATGGTCTTCATCCTGAAGGGCTGGGTGCGCTTCGAGTACGAGGATGTCGGCGAGGTCATGCTGCGCCCCGGCGACTGCGTCTATCAGGCGCCACGGGTCCGCCACCGGGAGATCGAGCATTCCGACGACCTGGAACTGGTCGAGATCACGGCGCCAGCCGATTTCGAGACCCATGCCGGGGAGTAGCCTGACGCTGGACCGCCGCCGGGTCACGGGCTAGATGGCGCAGGCGGCCCCTGTGGCGGAACGGTAGACGCAGGCGACTCAAAATCGCTCGCCCGAGAGGGTGTGGGAGTTCGAATCTCCCCGGGGGCACCAGACCTGACTCCGGTCACGGCACGCGGCCGTTCACGCCGGCGTTTGTGCCGGCGCTGGACAAGCGCGCCGGATCGCGCGAAAGACCCCCTCCTTCACAGACCATCCGGAGATTCGCCATGGCTTCGGCGCTCGACCGCATCGCCGACATCATCGCGGAGACGTCCGACGTCCCCCGCGAGCAGATCACGCCCGATAGCCATGTGATCAATGATCTCGGCATCGACAGCCTGGACTTCCTCGACATCGTCTTCGCCATCGACAAAGCTTTCGGCATCAAGGTCCCGGTCGAGGCCTGGACCCAGGAAGTCAATGCCGGCACCGCCCCGGCCGAGCAGTACTTCGTGCTGAAGAACCTGGCGGCCCGCATCGACGAGTTGGTGGCGGCCAAGACGGCCGGAGCCTGAACGGCGGGCCATGCGCCTTGAATACTTCCAGATGATCGACCGCGTCACGGCGGTCGATCCCGAGAGCATCGCCGCCGAGGCGGTCGTCCCGGCCGAGAGCCCGGTCTTCGAGGGGCACTTTCCCGGCCACCCGCTGGTGCCCGGGGTGCTGCTGGTCGAGACCATGGCGCAGGCCAGCGGCTACATGCTGCTTGCCCGCTTCGGCTTCGCCCGCATGCCGTTCCTGTCGGCGGTCAAGGACGCCAAGTTCCGCAGCTTCGTCGTGCCGGAGACCCGGCTGGAGGTCGCGGCGAAGCTGGAGCATGACGGCTCCGGCTATGCGGTGACCAAGGCGAGCATCGCGGTCGCCGGCAAGCGCATCTGCGATGCCGAGCTGGTCTTCCGCACCCTGCCCTTCCCCGCGCCGGAGCTCGAGGCCGCCATGCGTGCCCAGGCCGTGCGGATCGGAATAGGCGGTCCGATCGGCGGAGGGCTGCATGGCCCATAGCCGTGGCACGGCCCGCCCGACCTTGAGTGGACCGCCGCAACCATGACCGAGACCATCTGGATTACCGGCATCGGCCTGGTCTCCTCGCTCGGCGAGGGCACCGAGCTGCACCGGGCCGCGCTGGCCGGCGCCGCGCCGGTGGTGGATTCCGCCAGCTTCGCGCCCTACCCGATCCACCCGATGCCGGCGCTGGACCTGGACAAGCAGATCCCGAAGAAGGGCGACCAGCGGCAGATGGAACCCTGGCAGCGGCTCGGTACCTATGCCGCGGGCCTGGCGATCGACCATGCCGGCGCGCGCGGCCTGGTGCGCGACATGCACCTGATCGTCGCCGCCGGCGGCGGCGAGCGCGACGTGGGCCTCGACGAGGCGGTCTGCACCGAGATCGCCCGGCTGCCGCCCGAGGACGCCGCCCGGCTGCTGAACGAGCGGCTGGCCAATGGCCTGCGGCCGACGCTGTTCCTCGCCCAGCTCTCCAACCTGCTGGCCGGCAACATCTCGATCGTCCATGGCGTCACTGGCTCCTCCCGCACCTTCATGGGCGAGGAGAGCGCCGCCGCCGATGCGGTGCGGATCGCCGCCGCCCGGCTGGGCGAAGGCCGTGGTGGCATCGCGCTGGTCGGCGGCGCCTATGTCGCCGGGCGCTGGGACATGCTGCTGCTCTACGGCGCCTCGGGCCAGCTCTGGCGGGAGGGCTGGGCCCCGGTCGCGGCGCGGCAAGCCGCCGGCGGCGGGCTGGTCACCGGCACCGCCGCGGCCTTCCTGGTGCTGGAGACCGAGAGCCACGCGCGGGCGCGCGGCGCCACGGGCATCGCCCGGCTGACCACGGTGCGTACCGGCGCCGCTCGGCGGCGCGGCGCCGACACCGCCGAGGCGACCGCCGCGTCGCTGGCCGGCAGGCTCGAGCTCAAGCCCGGCTATGCGGTCATCTCGGGTGCTACCGGCGCCGTGGAGCCGACCGCCGGGGAGGCGGCCTTCCTGACAGGGCTGCGCGATTCCGGCCCGGCCCAGGGTCCTGTGCACCAGACCGCCGACCTGATCGGGCACCCTATCGAAGCCGCCTTCCCGGCCGGTATCGCGCTCGGCGCCCTGACCGTCGCCGCCGGCGCGGCGCCGCAGGCGCTGGTCACCGGCTTCGGCGTCTGGCGCGGCGAGGCACTGGCCCTGGTGGAGCCCATCGCCCCGGCGGAGCCTTTCGCATGAACAGCAGGACACGCGACCATCTCGGCCGCCACGTCGTGGCCGTCACCGGCATCGGCCTGGTGACGCCGCTCGGCATTGGCGTCGCCGAGAGCTGGGCCGGGCTGCTGGCCGGGCGCTCGGGCATCCGGCGCATTACCCGCTTCCCGACCGAGCACCTGCGCACCACCATCGCCGGACAGGTCGACCTGGCCGAGGATGCCGGCGGCACGCCCCTCACCTCCCCCGGCCGGGTCGAGAGCATGGGTGCGCTGGCCGGCGCGGAGGCGATCGCCGCCGCCCGGCTCGGCACCGATGGACATTTCCCCGGGCCACTCTTCCTCGGCATGCCGCCGGTCGAGGTCGAGTGGCCGCAGCGGCTGGAACTGGCCCGCAGCGGCAACGGCGCCCAGACCGTTCGCTACCCGGAGATGGTCCATGCCGCCACCGGCCGCGTCGACCTGTTCGAGGGCGCGCTGTTCGGCGGCGTCGGCGAAAGGCTGGCCGACCGCTTCGGCACCGAGGGCGCGCCGGTCTCGCTGACCACCGCCTGCGCCACCGGCGCCTCGGCGATCCAGCTTGGCATCGAGGCGATCCAACGCGGCGAGAGCGCCGCCGCGCTCTGCATCGGCGCCGAGGGCAGCGTGCAGCCGGAGGCGCTGATCCGCTTCTCCCTGCTCTCGGCGCTGTCGACGCGCAACGACGACCCGACCAAGGCGTCCCGCCCCTTCGAGAAGACCCGCGAGGGCTTCGTGATGAGCGAGGGCGCCGCGGCGCTGGTGCTGGAGAGCCTCGAGAGCGCCGAGGCGCGCGGCGCCACGGTGCTCGGCCTGCTGCTCGGCGCCGGGGAACGGGCGGACAGCTTCCACCGCACCCGGTCCAATCCGGATGGCGCGGCGATCATCGGCGCCATGCGGGCGGCGATCGCCGATGCCGGGCTGGAGCCCAGGGACATCGACTACGTCAACGGCCACGGCACCGGCACGCCGGAGAACGACAAGATGGAGACACTGGGGATGCGCGCCGTATTCGGCGATGCTTGCCCGCCGATCTCGTCGAACAAATCCATGATCGGCCATACGCTGTCGGCTGCCGGGGCGATCGAGGCGGTGTTCAGCCTGCTGACCATCCGCGACGGGATGCTGCCGCCGACCATCAACCACGAGACGCCCGACCCCACGCTAGGCCTGGACGTGGTGCCGAACGTGGCGCGGCCGGCGAAGGTCGCGCGGGTGCTGTCGAACAGCTTCGGCTTCGGCGGGCAGAATGTCTGCCTGGTGATCGGGGCGGCGCCGTGAGCGAGAACAAGGCTGGGGAGGAAAAGGCATTTCCTCCCCAGACCCCACCTTTGCTTTTCGTGAGTCGGCACCTGCCGCGCGGCAGGTGCCGACTCCCAGAAATAGGTGAGGGGTCTGGGGAGAATGCCTTCTCCCCAGCCTTCCTTGCTTCTTCCAGCGAGTACCCCTGATGCGCGCCCTGCAGCTCTTCGGCGACCGCGACACCCGCCTGGTCGACGTCCCCGAGCCGCCGCCGCCCGGCCCCGGCGAGGTGCGGCTGCGCATGCGCGCCGTGGCGCTCAACCACATCGACGTCTGGGGCTGGCGCGGCATGGCCTTCGCCAAGCGGGCCCTGCCGCTGACGGTGGGCGCCGAGGCGGTGGGCGAGGTCGCGGCGCTCGGCGAGGGCGTGAGCGGCTGGCGCATCGGCCAGTTGGCCGTGCCCTACGGCGCGCTGACCTGCGGCCATTGCCGGGCCTGCCGGGAAGGCCGCGACAACCTCTGCGAGAACGTCGCCGGGGTGAAGGGCTTCCATGTCGATGGCTTCGCCCAGGAATACATGAACCAGAGCGCGCGGCTGCTGGTGCCGGTGCCGGACGGCGTCTCGGTCAACGACGCGGCCTGCGCCGCGATCACCTTCAGCACGGTCGAGCACATGCTGTTCGACAACGCCAAGCTGCAGCCGGGCGAGACCATCCTGATCCAGGCGGCGGGGTCGGGGATCGGGACCGTCGCGGTGAAGATGGCCAAGGCGCTGGGTTGCACGGTCATCGCCACCGCGGGCTCCGACGAGAAATGCGCCCAGGCGAAGGCGCTCGGAGCCGACCATGTGGTCAACTACACCGACGACCGCTTCGAGAGCGTGGCGCGCAAGGTGACGAAGAAGCGCGGCGTCGACGTGGTGTTCGAGCATGTCGGCGCCACCACCTGGGCCGGCAGCCTGCTGTCGCTGCGGATGGGCGGGCGGCTGGTGACCTGCGGCAGCACCTCGGGCGTCTCGGCCGAGACCAACCTGATGATGATCTTCCAGCGCCAGCTCCACATCTTCGGCAGCTTCGGCGCATCGATGCGCAACATCGCCGACGGGCTGGCGAAGATGGCCGGCGGGCTGACACCGGTGCTGGATACGGTGACGCCGCTGGAAGGCTTCGCCGCGGCGCTGCAGCGGCTGGAAAGCCGGCAGGTCTTCGGCAAGCTGGTCGTCACCCTCTAGCCATGCGGGCCCTGCTGCGGCGGGCGGCGGATCGCGCCGTCGCAGGGGTGGTGCGTGGGCTCTTCGCGCTGGTGCGGCTGCTGGGACCGGACCGGGCGGCCGCGCTGGGGGCGCTCCTTGCCCGCGGCATCGGCCCGCTGTTGCCGGTGCAGCGGACCACGCTGGACAACATCCGCCACGCCTTCCCCGAAATGCCGGCCGCCGAGCATGCGCGGATCGCCCGCGACGCCTGGGACAACCTCGGGCGCACCGCGTCGGAATACGTGCATCTCGATCGGCTGTGGGATTTCGACCCCGAGGCGCCGCGGCAGGGCCGCATCCGCATCGCGCCCGAGGTGATCGACCGCTTCATGGCGCTGCGCGACGACGGCAAGCCCGCGCTGTTCTTCGCCGCGCACCTGGCGAATTGGGAGCTGCCGGCGATCGCGGCCGCCAGGCATGGGCTGCCGGCCGCGGTGCTGTATCGCACGCCGAACAACCCGCATGTGGCGCGCGACATCGTGGCGCTGCGGACCGAGAGCATGGGCCGGCTGATCCCGGCCGGGATCGAGGCGCCGATCCGCATGATGGAGGCACTCGATCAGGGCCTGCATGTGGGCATGCTGATCGACCAGCGCTTCGGCCGCGGCCCACAGGTGCCCTTCCTGGGTCGGCCTGCTTTCTCCAACCCGCTGGTCGCCCACCTCGCCCGCCGCTTCGACTGCCCGGTACATGGCGCCCGCGCCATCCGCGAGGCCGATGGCGGCTTCCGGCTGGAACTGACCGAGGCGGTGGAATTGCCGCGCGACCCGAAGGGCCGCATCGACGTGGCGGCGGCGACCGCGCTGATGAACCGCATCGTCGAGGGCTGGGTGCGCGAGCATCCCGGCCAGTGGTTGTGGATGCATCGCCGCTGGCGATAGGGCAGGCTCGCGGCCGAAAAGGGAGAAGACAAGAATGCGCATCCTGGTCCTCGGCGCCGGCGCGCTCGGCGGCTATTTCGGCGGGCGGCTGCAGCAGGCGGGGGCGGAGGTCGCCTATCTGGTGCGGCCGCGCCGCCAGGCGCAGCTGGCGCAGGACGGGCTGGTCATCGAGAGCCCCTTCGGCGCCGCGCGGCTGCCGGCCCGCACCGTCGCGGCGACCGAGGCCGGGCCCGGCTGGGACCTGATCCTGCTGACCTGCAAGGCCTACGACCTGGCCGATGCCATCGCCACCATCCGCCCGGCGGTCGATGCCGGCACCGCCATCCTGCCGGTGCTGAACGGCCTGTCGCACATCGCCACCCTGCAGGCGGCCTTCGGCGAGGCAGCGGTGCTTGGGGGCCTGGCCAAGATCCAGGCGACGATGGGCGCCGACGGCGTGGTCAGGCAGCTCAACGACTGGCGCTGGCTGACCTTCGGCGAGCTGGACGGCAGCATGAGCCCGCGGGTCCGGGCCTTCGCCGAGCTCGCCGCACGCGCCGAGGGCATGGTCGCCACCGCCGTCCCCGACATCCGCCAGCGGATGTGGGAGAAGCTGGTGCATCTCGGCACCAGCGCGGTCAGCACGGTGCTGATGCGGGCCAATACCGGCGAGATCGCCCGCAGCCCGGGCGGCGTCGAATTCATGCACCGGGTGCTGGACCGCAACGCCGCCATCGCCGCCGCCAACGGCCAGCCGATGACCGAGGCCTTCATGGCCGAGTTCCGCGCCATGTTCGCCGATCCCAAGGCCGGCTATGCCACTTCGATGCTGCGCGACCTGGAGGCCGGCGGGCGGATCGAGGCGGACCACATCCTCGGCTTCCTGCTCGCCCAGGCCCGCGCCGCCGGCGTGCCGCACGAGGCGCATGAGGCCGCCTATATCCACGCCAAGGCCTTCGAGCAGCGGCGCGACGCCGGCCGCCTGCCGAAAGCCTAGAGCGCGACGGCGAGAGGCGGAATCGCCGGCAAGCCTCGATCGCGCGCGCCCACAGACGCTGAAACAGGATTCGTGAGCGAAGCCGGACGCATCATGCTTCAGCCGGCGACCCGGTCGAGCGGCAGCAGCAGCTCGACCGCCAGGCCTTCCGCCGGCCAGGCGAAGCTGGCGGTGCCGCCGAGCTGGGCGGCGCTCTGCGTCACCAGCCGGTGGCCGAAGCCGCGATGCGCCGGCGGCGCCACCGCCGGCCCGCCCCGCTCGGTCCAGCGGAGGTGGAGGCCGGCGGCATCCGCCGTCCATGTGATCGCCACCGTCCCGCCCGCATGCGACAGGGCGCCGTATTTCGCTGCGTTGGTCGCCAGCTCATGCACCGCCAACGCCACCGCCGGGGCCGAGGTCGCGCCGAGCGGCAGCACGGGTCCCTGCAGCGACACCCGCTCGGGCAGGCTGCCGCCACCGGCGAAGGGTTCCAGCAGCGCCTGCAGCACCTCGGCCAAGGTGGTGCCCGGCAGGCCGGCGCCAGCCCCGGCGATCGCCGGGCGGACCAGGTCATGCGCCCGGGCCAGCGCGCCGACCCGGCCCAGCAGCGCGTCCCGCATCTCCCGCGGCGAGGTCGCGCCGCGGGCGCTGAAGCTGACCAGCCCGCTGACGATGGCGAACAGGTTCTTCACCCGGTGGTCCAGCTCGCGCAGCAGCAGCTCGCGCGTCCGCTCCGCCCGCTTCCGCTCCGTCACCTCCTCGCAGACCACGCCGGCGCCGATCACCGCCTGGGTCGCCGGGTCGCGCACCGGGTAGAACTGCTCCACCCAGTCGCGCCGCACGCCGGGCGCCTTGGGCGTCTCGCCGCTGACCTCGACGCCGGTAATGGTCTCGCCTCCCTCCAGCACCCGGCGCAGCAGCGGCTCCGCCGCGGCGCGCAGGTCGGGCACCAGGTCCCAGACGGGGCGGCCGAGATGCGCCTCGACCGGCGCGCCGTTCATCTCGGCCAGCGCCTCGTTGATGCGGACGACGCGCAGCGCGGGGTCGAATTGCGCCAGGCCGAGCGGCGCCGAGCGGTAGAGGGTCTCGAGGTCGGCCAGGCGCTGGCGTGCCTCCATCTCGCTCTGCTGGCGCGCGGCTTCCGAGGCCTGCTGGGCCGAGAGGTCGTGATGCGTGCCGCTGAGCACCACGGCGCGGCCGGCGGCATCGCGCTCGATCACCTCGCCGCGCGACAGCACCGGGATCCAGCGCCCATCGGCATGGCGCAGCCGCAGCTCGACCTCGTAGCGGACGCTCCCCTCGGCCATCGGCGCATCCGCCATGGCGCGCAGCTGCGCCACGTCGTCGGGATGGACCAGCGTCTTCCAGACGGTCATCGGCACCGTCTTCATCGGCGGCAGGCCGAGCATCTCGCACCAGCGGGGGGTGACCTCCAGCAGGTCGGTGCGCAAGTCGCGCTGCCAGGCGCCGAGCGCCGCCCCGGCCAGCGCGACTTCCAGCCGGCGATGCGCGGTGGCGAGCCGGGCCTCGGCCCGGGCCCGGCGGGTGACGTCGACCAGCACCGCGGACATCAGCCGCCAGCCCTCCAGCTCCACGCAGCGGGCGCGGACCAGCATGGCGCGCGGTGCCCGGTCCGGCAGGTCGAGCTGGGCGTCGAACACCTCCGGCCGGTCGCGGCTGGTCACCGCGGCGAGGCGCTGCCGCAGCGCCGTGCCGGCATGGCCTTCGAGCGCTGCCTCCCAGGCCTCCGACAAGCGATCGGGCCGGCAGCCGAGCAGCCCGGCCGCCTCGGCATTGCCGGCCAGCACGCCCAGACCGGGACGGTCGAGAATCACCGTCGCCACGGGAACGAGGTCGAGCATCCCGGCAAGGCCGGCGGTGCTCGGAGAAGGGCGAAGGACAATCTGCGTCAATGCGGAACCCGGCGGGAGGAGTATGGACGGTGCGCGGCGCCGGGAGGCCCCGGCGCGGGACGCCGCGGCGCCCGGGAGCGCGCCGCGACGGCTTTCATGCACCCCCACAAATTGCCGAAGACCAGCCCAAAGGTTTCTTCACAAATCTGTGAAATTTTACCTTTATAGGGTCGCGTGGCTCACCCCGATCCGGTCGTGCCCCGCATCGCCCGTCGGCGCGCCGCTGACCGTGCCCATCAGCTGCCGCGCAGCATGCGGATGATGCCGGAGAAGTCGACCTCGCCGCCGCCCTCGGCGACGAAGCGTTCGAACAACGCCAGTGCCTGGGCGCCGAGCGGCGTCGTCGCCCCGCCGCTCGCCGCGGCCTCCTGGCTCAGCCGCAGGTCCTTGAGCATCAGCGCGCCGGCAAAGCCTGGCTTGTAGTCCCGGTTGGCCGGGCTGGTCGGGACGAGGCCCGGCACCGGGCAATAGGTGGTCATTGCCCAGGACTGGCCGGAGGACTTGCTCACCACGTCGAACAGCGCCTGGTGCGACAGGCCGAGCCGCTCCGCCAGCACCAGCGCCTCGGAGGCGATGATCATGTTGGCGGCCAGCATCATGTTGTTGCAGACCTTGGCCGCCTGCCCCGCCCCGGCGGCGCCGCAGTGGACGATGGTGCGGCCCATCGCGGCGAGGATGGGCTGGGCGGCGGCGAAGGCGGCGTCCGGCCCGCCGACCATGAAGGTAAGCGTGCCGGCCTCCGCCCCCATGGTGCCGCCGGAGACCGGGGCGTCCAGCATCGGCCGGCCGGCCTCCCCCGCCACCGCGCGGGCGGTGGCGACGTCGATGGTCGAGCAGTCGATCAGGATGGCCGCCGGCGCCGCGGCCGCGGCCATGCCGCCGGCGCCGAGCCAGGCGTCGCGCACGTGGCGGCCGGCGGGCAGCATGGTGACGACGAAATCGGCATCGGCGGTGGCCGCGGCGGCGCTGGCGGCGGCGGTGCCGCCGGCTGCGGCGAAGGCCTCGAGCGCGGCGGGGACGAGGTCGAACCCGGCGACCTGGTGGCCGGCCTTCAGCAGGTTGCGCGCCATCGGCCCGCCCATGTTGCCGAGCCCGACGAAGCCGATGCGTGCCATGTGTCTCTCTCCCCTTGGGTGGCGGCCAGGGTAGGCGGGGCGCGGGGCGGCGTCATCCCGGCAGCGGGACACCCGGCTTCGGTCCTGCACCGCCATCGGGGCCCGGTGGCGCGGCCGGCGGATGCGCGCTTTCATGCCGGCAATCGAGGAGGCCGACATGGACCCAAGCCTGGCCCTGCCCGCCGCCCATTTGCCGCGGGCCGGCGATTTCCTGCTCTACCCGCCGACCATCCAGCCCTGGGGCTACCGCATCGTCGACCGGCTGTTCGCCCACCGCGTCATCCCACGCGGCACGCCGCGACCCTGGGTCCGTGGGGCGGAACTTGCCGGACTCGACGTGGACGGCTTCATGGCGCGCAACTTCATCGCCGGCCTGCTGGTGATCCAGGACGGCGCCATCCGGCTGGAACGCTACGGGCTGGGGCTGGCCGAGTCGGACCGCTGGACCACCATGTCCACGGTGAAGTCGCTGACCGCGGTGCTGGTCGGCGCGGCGATCCGCGACGGCGCCATCGATTCGGTGGCGGCGCCGGTGGCGCGCTTCCTGCCGGAGCTGCGCGGCACCGCCTATGACGGCGTGACGCTGGGACACCTGATGACCATGGCCTCCGGCACCGCCTGGACCGAGGTCTATGCGGACCCCGATTGCGACGTGAACCGCTACAGCCGGTCGCTCGCGGACAAGGTGCCGGGCGGGGTGCTGCGGATGATGGCGGCGCTGCCGCGGGCGAACCCGCCGGGCAGCACCTTCCTCTACAATTCCGGCGACACCTTCCTGCTCGGCGCCTGCCTGACCCGGGCGGTAGGGCGGCCGCTGGCAGAGTACCTCTCGGCCAAAATTTGGCAGCCGGCGGGGATGGAGTTCGATGCCTTCTACACGCTGGAATCGGAGGGCGGGCAGGAGATCGGCGGCAGCCGGGCCGGCATGGCGCTGCGCGACTTCGGTAGGCTGGCGCAGCTCATCCTCGATGACGGCGTGATCGCCGGGCAGCGGGTGCTGCCGGAAGGCTGGGTGGCGGCGATGGCCACGCCGCGCTTCGCGGTGCCGCAGCCGGCCTCGCCGGGAATCTGCCATTACGGCTATTGCTGGTGGCTGGGCGACGGGCTGATGTCGGCCATCGGCTTCGCCGGCCAGCGGATCGACATCCGTCGCGACGAGCGGCTGGCCATGGTCACGCTAGGCGCCTTCCCGCAGCCGCCGCATGTGCCACCCGAACGGGACGGCATGCACCGGCAGGCGGTGGCGGATTTCCTCGGCGCGGTGCGCCGGGCCTTGGCATGAGCGGGAGAGGCAGCATGCAGGCGATCATCATCGGCGGCGGCATCGGCGGGCTGACCGCGGCGCTGGCGCTGCACGCCGCGGGCATCGAGTCCACGGTCTTCGAAAGTGCCGCCGAGGTCCGCCCGCTCGGGGTCGGGATCAACCTGCAGCCGCATGCGGTGCGCGAGCTGACCGAGCTTGGCCTGGGCGAGGCGCTGGCGGCGACCGGGGTGGCGACGCAGGAATTCCGCTACGCCAACCGCTTCGGCCAGACCATCTGGACGGAACCGCGCGGCCTCGCCGCCGGCTACCGGTGGCCGCAATATTCCATCCATCGCGGCCGGTTGCAGGTGCTGCTGTGGCAGGCGGCGGAGGCGCGGCTGGGTGCGGGCCGGATGCAGGCGGGCAAGCGGCTGGTCGGTTTCACCCAGGACGCATCGGGCGTCACCGCCCGCTTCGCCGATGGCTCCACGGCGCAGGGCGACGTGTTGGTCGCCGCCGACGGCATCCATTCGGCGGTGCGCTCCGGCTTCTTCCCGGACGAGGGCGCGCCGAAATGGAACGGCGCGCTGCTGTGGCGCGCCACCAGCCTGGCGCCGCCCTTCCTGACCGGCGCCTCGATGGTGCAGGCCGGGCACCGCGACACCAAATTCGTCTGCTACCCGATCGGCACCGCCCCGGACGGGCGCAGCATCGTCAACTGGATCGCCGAGCAGCGCTTCCCGAGCGGCACGTCCTGGTCGCGCGAGGACTGGAACCGCCCCGGCCGGATCGCCGACTTCCTGCCGATCTTCGCCGACTGGAATTTCGGCTGGCTGGACGTGCCGGCGCTGATCCGCGGGGCGGAGGCGGTCTATGAATTCCCCATGGTGGACCGCGACCCGCTGCCCTGGTGGACCCGGGGGCGCGTCACGTTGCTGGGCGATGCGGCGCATCCCATGTATCCGATCGGCTCGAACGGCGCCTCGCAGGCGATCCTCGACGCACGCTGGCTGGCACTGCAATTGGCGACGCAGCCGGGGGTGGAGGCCGCGCTGACGGCCTACGAGGCGGCGCGCCGCCCGGCCACCGCGGCGGTGGTCGAGGCCAACCGCGGCGACGGGCCGGACCGGGTGATGGACATCGTCCATGCCCGGGCGCCCGATGGCTTCGCCGAACTGGAGGCGGTGGTGCCTCGTGCCGAGCTGGAGACGACGGTCATGGCCTATAAGCGCCTGGCCGGCTTCGACCCCGAAACACTGAACCACCGCGTGAGCTGGTCCGTCCCGGCTGCCGCCTGAGGCGATCCCTGGCGCGGGATTGAACCGCGCCGGCCCGATCCCTTGATTCACCGCAGGGGCCGGCTGCGGCCCGCGTGCTAGCCAGGGCGCGACAGGCGGAGAGAGTCCATGGAACAGCCCCAGACCATGGTCGCGCAGCCCATGCGCTACCTCGACAAGGCGATGGGCGCGCTGCGCGACCTCGGCCTGCCGTTGCCGCCGCCGGCGGTGGAGGCGACGCCGATCACCGGGCTGCTGTCGCAGCTCGGCGACCTCGACCCTGACCGTGTCACGCTGATCGCCCGCGTGCTGAACCAGGCGACGGTGTTCAACGAGGTGGTGCGGGAGCAGATCCGCGCCATGCAGATCGCCGAGCGCTACGAGGTCATCACCAACAGCTTCAATTCGATCCGCGATGATGCGAAGGAAATGGTGAACCAGCTCTCCGACGGCCGGATCTCGACCGGCGAGAAGCTGCGCAACATGTGGATGAATGTCCGGCGCGGCGACATCTCCTCGCGTTTCCAGACGATCCGCAGCACGTACCTGGAAGTCTCGAAGGACACCAAGGTCAACATCGACCGGGAGCGGGCGATCCTCGAGGCCTATCGCGACTTCCGCGGCGCCATGAAGCAGGCGGAGATCCTGACGCTGGAATTGCTGAAGACCGCCGAGGGCAAGCTGGCCACGGCCAAGGCGGCGGTCGAGCAGGCCGGCGCCGCGGTGGATGCCGCCGGTGCGGTCGAGCCAGTGCAGCGCGCCCAGTTGGAAATGGCGCGCGACGAGGCGCTGCGCACGCTGCAGAACGAGGACGGCCGCTACCAGATCTGCAAGGACCTGGCCGACAACATGGTGGTCTCCTACAACACATCCGAGGTCATCATGGCCCGGCTGGTGCAGACGACTTCCGCCAAGGAACGCGTCTACCAGCAATCCGTCAGCTTCTTCTCGACGAACGAGGCGGTGCTGACGGCGCTGTCTGCCTCCTTCGCCGGACTGCACGGGCTGCATGAAAGCACCCAGACGCTGAACGCGATGAAGCAGGGCGTCGACCAGTCGCTGGAGGTGCTGGCCGATATCGGCGGCAAGGTGCAGGAGGAAGCGTTGCGCGCCGGTTACGGCCCGACCGTCTCCGCCGCCGCGGTGCAGAAGCTGGTCGACAGCGTGGTCAATTACCAGGAGCGCTCGCGCGAGATCATCACCGAGATGCGCGAAGCGGCGACGCGGAATTCCGAGGAGATCCGCCGCTCGGTCGAGGAGGCGAAGCAGCGCATGACCCGGCTGGCGCAGCAGGGCGCCGCCCTCGCTTTGCCGCCGCGCGGCTGACCTCGCGCCAAGGCCGGATGCCGAACCCGCATGGTTGAGACCACCACCCGACCCGCCCCGGCAGCGCCCGGCGCGGCGGCGCCCGTGCCGGCGCTCGATGAGACCATGCTGGCGATGGACGTGGTGGACACGCTCCGCCATGCCGACCGGCTGGTCGAGCGCGAGCTGGCCGGCGACGCGCGTCGCGCCGCGCTGAAGCAGCGGCTGCGGGAGATCTACGCCACCCAGGGCATCGCGGTGCCGGAGGCGACGCTGGAGCAGGGCGTCGCGGCGCTGGAGCAGCACCGCTTCGCCTACACGCCGGCGCCGCCCTCCTTCGGCCGCAGCCTGGCGATGCTGTGGGTGACGCGCGCCCGCTGGGGCCGCGCCGTGGGCATTGCCCTGGCCGTGCTGCTGCTGGCCGGCGGCGGCTGGTGGTTCGGCGTGCATGTCCCGGCCGAGCGCACCCGCATCGCCGAGCAGCAGGAGCTGCGGGAAGGCCTGCCGCGCGCCTTGCAGGCCGAATACGACCGCGTGCTCGCCGCCACCACGCTGCAGGGCCCGCGCGACCGCGCCGCCCGGCTGCTGGCCGAAGGCCGCACCGCGGCCGGCGCCGGCGCGCTCGGCGATGCCCGCGCACGGCTCGCCGGGCTGCGGGACCTGCAGCGCGACCTCGTCCAGGAATACCGCATCCGCATCGTGTCCCGCCCCGGTGAGCAGTCCGGCGTCTGGCGCGTGCCGCAGGCCAATCCGCGCGCACGGAACTTCTACCTGATCGTCGAGGCGCTCGATCGCGACGGCCGCCCGGTCGAGGTGCCCATCACCTCGGAGGAGGACGGCACCACCGCGCGCGTCGCCAGATGGGGCCTGCACGTGCCGGAGGCGGAGTTCGAACGGGTGCGGCAGGAGAAGCTGCGCAGCGGCCTGATCAGCGACCCTGTGGTTGGCCAGAAGCGCGCCGGGGAGCTGGAGCCACGCTGGTCCGTCCCCATCACCGGCGGGGCGATCCTCAAGTGGTGATGCATCCATGCTGAGCGGCTTCGAACTCCTCGACAGCGTGGACGACCGGCTGCGCCGCGCCGAGCAGGAGGCGCAATCGGCCGAGGCCGAGGCCGCCGGCCTGCAGCAGCGGCGGGAGGCGGTGCGCGCGGCCCAGGCCGAGGCGCTGCGCAGCCTGGCCCGGCTGCGCGCCCAGGCGCTGCGCGACGGCGGCGCCGCGCTCGGCCAGCTGGATGCGGCGGAACAGCAGGTGCGCGCCCTGCTCCAGGCGCGCGGCGAGGCCGCCCTCGCCGCCGATGCCGTGCTGGCGGAGCGCCGCGCGGCGCTCGACGCCGCCCAGGCCGAGCGCGACCGCCGCGCCGCGGCGCTGCGCGCGGTGGAGGCGGCGCAGCATCAGGCGCTCGACGCGGCGCGGAGCCGGGCCGAGGCGGATGCCGAGTTCCAGCGCCTGCGTGCCGGCGCCGAGGCTGCCGCGCGGATCGCCCAGCATGCCGAGGAGAAGGCCGCCTTTGCCCGCGACGACCTGGCGACCAAGGGCAAGCCCTATCTCGACGATCCGTTGTTCGCCTATCTGTGGCGGCGCGGCTGGGGCACCGCCGCCTATCGCGCCGGGGGGCTGACCCGGATGCTGGATGCCTGGGTGGCGCGGCTCGCCGGCTTCGATGCGGCGCGGCGCAACTACGCGCTGCTGGAATCGCTGCCCGCGGGCCTGGCCGGCCATGCGGCGCGGATGCGGGCGGAAGCGGCGGCGACCGAGGCCATGCTCGCGGCCCGGCTGCACGGCCTGGCCGGACTGCCCGAGGGCGATGCCCTGGCCGCGCCGCAGGAGGCGCTGGACATGGCCGAGGCCGCGCTCGAGGCCGCCGCCCGCCGCGCCGAGGAGGCACGCGCCGCCCGGGCCGGGCAGGAGGATGCGGCGCTGCGCGCGGCGACCGCGCGGATGGAGGCGGCGCTGGCGGCCGAATCCCTTCAATCGCTCCGCGCCGCGGCGCTGCGCACGCCGATGCGGGAGGACGACGCGGTGGTCGCCCAGCTGGAAGCCGCTGCGGCCGAGGCGGCGCGGCTGGACCGCGCTTTGGCCGGGGCCGCGACCCAGGCGGCCGAGGCCCGCCGCCGGGCGCAGGAGGTGGCGCGGATCCGCGAGGAGATGCGCAGCCGCGGCGTCCGCCGCGACCATTGGGGCTTCAACGACGGCGCCCTGGTCGGCGTGCTGATCGGCGACCTGCTGCGCGGCACGCTGTCGCGCGACGGGTTCTGGGACCGCATGGAACGCCAGCGGATACCGCAGCAGGACCCGTGGGGCACTGGCGGCGGCGGCGGGCCCTGGTCGGGCGGTGGTGGCGGCGGGCCATGGAGCGGCGGCGGCTGGGGGGTGCCCTCCGGCGGCGGGTTCGGCGGCGGCGGCGGCAGCACCGGCGGCGGCTTCGGCGGCGGCGGCTTCCGCACCGGCGGCACGATGGAGGGCGGCTCGGCCGGTGGCGGCTTCAGGACCGGCGGCGGGTTCTGATCGAGCCGGCCCGCGTCAGACCGGCACGTCGCCGGGCGGCTTCAGCGCGGTGAGCACGAAGGAGCTCCGCGTCTCCTTCACGCCGGGCATGCGCAGCAGCGCCTTCAGGGCAAAGTCGGCATAGGCCTCGAAGTCCGCTGCCAGGACGTGCAGCAGGTAGTCCATCTCGCCGCTCATCGCATAGGCGGCGAGCACTTCCGGCCGCTCGGCCAGGGCGGCGTGGAAGCGTTCCACCACCTCCTCGGCGTGGCTTTCCAGCGCCACCATGACGAAGGCCTGCAGCGGCAGGCCGAGCCGTCCCGGGTCCAGCACCGCGGCATAGCGGGCGATGACGCCCGCATCCTCCAGCCGTTTCACGCGGCGCTGGCATGGGGTGGCGGACAGGCCGACCTGCTCGGCCAATGCCACGACGGCCAAGCGGCCGTCCCGTTGCAGGGCGCGCAGGATGCGGCGGTCTATGGCATCGAGCTCGATGGTGGATTTCACCATGCTTGGCCTCCGTCTGAGCGACATCCGCCAATAGGAGCGGATCGGGCGGACATCTTCGCCGAAAACCTCTTCCTGGAATCGGGCATTCTGGTGGGAAGGAAAAGAGCGGCGAGAATGGACGGAAGCCGAGGCAACCTGCCGGCCGGGCTGCGGGGCGATTACGCCGCGGCCGGGCCCGACTTCACCTTGCCGCAGGACTGGGCCGCCTATCCGCCGGCCGACCATGCGACCTGGCGCAGGCTCTATGCCCGGCAGACGGCGCTGCTGCCGCGCCATGCGGCGGCGGCCTTTCGCGCCGGGCTGGCGCGGCTGGACTTCGCCACGGGGGTGCCGGATTTCGCCCAGGCCTCCGCCCGGCTGCGCGCCGCGACCGGCTGGGCCCTGGTGGCGGTGCCGGGGCTGATCCCCGAGGATGCCTTCTTCGCCCATCTTGCCGCCCGCCGCTTCCCCGTTACCCACTGGATTCGCCGGCCGGAGGAGCTGGACTACATCGTCGAACCCGACATCTTCCACGACGCCTTCGGCCATGTGCCGCTGCTGACCCAACCGGCGTTTGCCCGCTTCCTCGAAGCCTATGGGCGGCTGGGCGAGACGGCCGCGCGGATCGGCGCGCTGCAGCCGCTGGCGCGGCTGTACTGGCACATGGTGGAGTTCGGCCTGATCCGCGAGGCCGGCGCGCTCCGCGCCTACGGCGCCGGCATCCTCTCCTCCTCGGCCGAGACGTTGCATGCGACGGCGGGCGCCGCGCCGCGCCGGCTGCGGTTCGACGTGCGGCGCGTGCTGCGCAGCGACTACTTCATCGACGACCTGCAGCCGACTTACTTCGTCATCGACGACTACGCCGACCTCTTCGACGCGACACAGGATCTGCCGGCCTTGCTGGCCGAGGCGCGCGATGCCGCGCCGATCCCGCCCGGCGCCGCGGCACCCGGCGACCAGCCCGTCACCTGACCGGGTCCGCTGACCAAGGCGGACAGGGCCGGATCGGCCAGATCACATCACCAAGGAGACGCAGCATGGACATCCCGCCCGACCGCACGCCGCTCGCCGGCGTCATCTCGGATGCCAACCCGATGGGCACGGACGGCTTCGAATTCGTCGAGTTCACCGGCCCCGACCTGCCGGCGCTGGAGGCGCTGTTCGCCCGGCTCGGCTTCCGGGCGGTGGCGCAGCACCGCAGCAAGCAGGTGACGCTGTGGCGTCAGGGCGACGTCAACTTCATCCTGAACGCCGAGCCGGAGAGCTTCGCCCAGGCCTTCCAGCGGGTGCACGGCCCCTGCGCCTGCGCCATGGCCTTTCGCGTCGCCGATGCCGCCGCCGCCTACACCCGGGCGATCGAGCTCGGCGCCAGGCCGGTGCTCGGCCGGGTCGGGCCGATGGAGCTGAACATCCCGGCGATCGAGGGAATCGGCGGCAGCCTACTGTACTTCGTCGACCGCTACGGCCCGCGCGGCAGCATCTACGACGTGGATTTCCGCTGGGTGGACGGCATCGACGCCCGACCGGCAGGGAATGGCCTGACCGTGATCGACCATCTGACCCACAACGTGCATCGCGGCCGGATGGATGTTTGGTGGGACTTCTACGCCCGCCTCTTCAATTTCCGCGAAATCCGCTACTTCGACATCGAGGGCAAGCTGACCGGTCTGAAGTCGCGGGCCCTCACCTCTCCTTGCGGCCAGATCCGCATCCCGATCAACGAAAGCAGCGACGACAAGTCGCAGATCGAGGAATACCTGCGCGCCTATGGCGGCGAGGGCATCCAGCACATCGCCCTTGGCACCACCGACATCTTCCGGAGTGTCGAGGGCATGCGGGCGGCCGGCATCGAATTCATGGACACGCCCGACACCTACTACGAGTTGCTGCCAAAGCGCATGCCGGACCTTGGCGCCGACGAGGTCGCGCGGCTCGCCCGCAACCGCATCCTGACCGACGGCGCGCCGACGCCGGAGGGCGGCCGGCTATTGCAGATCTTCACCGGCACCGTCATCGGGCCGATCTTCTTCGAGCTGATCCAGCGGAAGGGCGACCAGGGCTTCGGCGAGGGCAATTTCCGCGCCCTGTTTGAGAGCATCGAGCTCGACCAGATCCGCCGCGGCGTGCTGACGGCGCAGTAGTCGCCAGCCCGTCACAGCCCGACGGGGGATTCAGGGCCGGGTGGCCGGCTCGGCCATGTCGCCCCGCCCCGGTCAGGACCATCCCGGTCGGCGGCTTATCGCCGGTCGGTGTCGCGCGGGGTCGCGCGGGGCGCCGCCTGCGGGTCGCTGCCGGTGAGCTCCCGGTAGAGCCTGTCGACCTCCTGCGTCTCGCCGGGCCGCGCCGCCTGCGGCAGGCCACGGGCGCGCTCGCGCGCCTCGATCTCGGCGGGGTTCGGCTGGTGGGTGCGATAGTCCCAGACCTCGGCATTCCGCCCGGCAGGGGCAGCCTGCTGGGTGCCCTGGGGGGACGGTTGCGCCCAGGCCGGCGGGCCGAGCAGGACCGCCGCCAACAGGACCCATCGCCCGCCGTTGTTTCCCTCTCGCATCGCAATCGTCTCCCTTGCTTGCCAGGGATAACGCGCGATACCCATCGGCTGTGGCATGGCCAGTTCACCCGGCCGGGCGAGTCCGCCGCGCCGCTTCGTCCAGCAGCGCCTGGGCGCGGCGCAGCGCCTGCCGCCGCGCCTCGGCCGCGCGGCGGTCCCGCAGCAGGTCGACGGCGCGCTCGGCCGCGCGGCATTCCGCCACCACCGCCTGGGCGTTGCTGCGGCGGATGGCGGCCTGGTCCTGCGCTAGCGCGGCACGATCGCGCGCCGCCAGGCCGCGCGACAGCCAGAGCCGCCAGGCAGCCTCGCCTGCGGCATGCTCGGCCGGCAGCGCTGCGGCGGCAGCGGCCAGGCGTTCCGCCGCCGCAGCCTCCTGCCCGACCTGCACCGCCAGGCGGCGCTTGGCCTCCATCGTTTCCAACCGACGCAGCCGCACCAGCGCGGCAAGCGGGTCACGCGCCATCCAGCGCCGCGGCGAGCGCGGCGAAGGCCGCCTCCACCGTCCCCGCCTCGCCCTTGCCCTGGCTCAGCATCGCCTCGATCCGCGGGGCCAGGCGGATCGCCTCGTCCACCGCCGGGTCGGTGCCAGCGCGGTAGGCGCCGAGCCGGACCAGGTCGGCCATCTCGGCATGCAGCGACAGGATGCGGCGGGCGCGCAGCATCAGGTCGCGCTCCTCCGGTGCCAGGCAGCCCGGCACGGTGCGCGACAGGCTGCGCAGCACGTCGACCGCCGGGTAGCGCCCGGCCTCGCCGATCCGGCGGTCGAGCACGACATGACCGTCGAGGATACCGCGCACCGCATCGGCGACCGGCTCGTCATGGTCGTCGCCCTCGACCAGCACGGTGAACAGGCCGGTGATGCTACCCGGATTGCCCTCCGTCCGCGGCCCGGCGCGTTCCAGCAAGCGGGGCAGCTCGGCGAAGACGCCGGGGGTATAGCCGCGGGTCGCCGGCGGCTCGCCCGCCGCCAGGCCGATCTCGCGCAGCGCCATGGCGAAGCGGGTGACGCTGTCCATCAGCAGCAGCACCCGCTGTCCCGCTTCGGCGAAATGCTCGGCGACCGCCATGGCGGCATAGGCGGCTTCGCGCCGCAGCAGCGCCGGGCTGTCCGAGGTGGCGCAGATGATCACCGACCGCGCCAGGCCCGCGGGGCCGAGGTCGTCCTCAAGGAATTCGCGCAGCTCCCGCCCCCGCTCCCCCACCAGGCCCAGCACCACCACGTCGCAATCCGCATCGGCGGCCAGCATGGCCAGCAGGGTGGACTTGCCGACCCCCGAGGCGGCGAAGAGGCCGAGCCGCTGGCCGCGCCGGCAGGTGGCGAAGGCGTCCAGCACCCGGACCCCGAGGTCGAGCCGCGGCCCGAGCCGGGCTCTCTGCCCGGCCGGTGGCGGCGCGGCGCGCAGCGGGCGCGGGTTGGCCCCGGGCCGCAACGGCCCCTGCCCGTCGAGCGGCCGGCCGAGCGGGTCGAGCACCCGGCCAAGCCAGGAATCGTCGACCGCAAGCACGCTGGGCGAGGCCAGGCTCGCCGGGGTGCCGGCACCGATGCTCTCCAGCGGGGCAAAGGCAAGCGCGGTGGCGATACCGTCACGCAGTGCCACCACCTCCCCCGATATGGGAACGTCGTCGGCACCCGGCAGCGTAAGGGTCGCGCCGAGCCGGAGCCAGGGCGCGAGACCTTCGACGGAAAATGCGACGCTACTGGCCGACACAACCTTTCCGTGCAGACCTTTCGGCAGAACCCGGCCCAGCGCCGCACGCGCTGCATCGAGACGCTCAACCACCTGCTTTTCGTTGGATCGGATGCTGGGCACTCGGCTGGTCATCATTCCCAAGCGATTTGTCTCGGAAAATGATACACGCAGGACGTGAATTTCTCCTTCACAACGCGCGTTAAGGTGCTAGTTTTTGCACGCAAGACGTGTGGAGACACCAAGTATGCGTACCCTTTTGGTTGAGGACGACCTGACTGCATCCCGCGGCATCGTGGCGATGCTGAAATCGGCGGCGATGATCGTCGATGCCGTCGACACGGGCGAGGAGGCGCTGGAACTCGCTCGCCTCTACGACTACGACGTGGTCGTGCTCGACCTCGTCCTGCCGGACATGGAGGGCTACGAGGTGGTCCGCCGGCTGCGCGCCGCCCGGGTGGAGACGCCGATCCTCATCCTCTCGGGCCTTGCCCGGCCGCAGGCCAAGGTGAAAGGCTTCGGCGTCGGCGCCGACGACTTCATCACCAAGCCCTTCGACCGCGAGGAGCTGATCGCCCGCATCCAGGCCGTGGTCCGCCGGACCAAAGGCTTCGCCCAGTCGAACCTGGTGGTCGGGCCGCTGGTGCTGAACCTCGGCTCGCGCGAGGTGATGGTGGCTGGCACGCCGGTGCACCTGACCGGCAAGGAATATGCGATCCTCGAACTGCTCACGCTGCGCAAGGGCGTGGTGATGACCAAGGAGGCCTTCCTCAACCACCTCTATGGCGGAATGGACGAGCCGGAGGTGAAGATCATCGACGTCTTCATCTGCAAGCTGCGCAAGAAGCTGGCCCAGGCCGGCGCCGACAACCTGATCGCCACCGTCTGGGGCCGCGGCTACGTGCTGCGGGAGCCGAACCCGGTCGCCGGCCGGGTGCCGCTGGGCGAGTTGGCCGCCCAGGCGGCCTGATGCGGGGCCGCCCGGCCTCACGCCGGGCGGATCAGCCGGCCAGTGCCGTGGCGGTGGCCTTGGCATAGACGCCCCGCTCGCCGGGGACGGGGACCAGGCGGCCGGTCAGGCCGAGCACCGTCTCCGCCCCGCCGAGGTAGAGCACGCCATCGGGGGCAAGCTGCGCCGCCATCGCGTCCAGCACCCGGGCCTTGGTCGGGGTGTCGAAATAGATCAGCACATTGCGGCAGAAGATCACGTCGAACTTGCCAAGCGAGCGCAGGTCGGACAGCAGGTTGAAGCGTTCGAACCGCGCCATCGCCCGCAACTCCGGCGCGACGCGCCAGCGCCCCGTCTCCTGGCGGAAATGCTTTACCAGCAGCCTCGCCGGCAGGCCGCGCTGCACCTCGAATTGGGTGAAGCTGCCGTCGCGAGCGCGGGCCAGCACCTCCTGCGCGATATCGGTGCCGATGATCTCCGCACGCCGGTCGAGCGCCAGCTCGGCGAGGATCATGCCGATCGAATAGGCCTCCTGACCCGTCGAGCATGCGGCCGACCAGATTCGCAGCCGCACGCCCGTCGCGCGGGCCCCGGCCAGCGCAGGCAGTACCCGGCGCAGGTGTTCGAAGGGCCGGCCGTCGCGGAAGAAGCTGCTCTCATTGGTGGTCAGCGCCTCGGTCACCTGCTCGGCCAGGCCCGCGGCGCGCGGGTCCTTCAGCCGCAGCGCCAGCGCGTCGATGTCCGCCAGACGCTCCCGCTTCAACAGCGGGCCGAGCCGGGTTTCAAGCATGTAGCCCTGGTCGGCGGTGAGGACGAGGCCGGAGCGGCCCTTCACTAGGCCAGCGATGAAGGCGAAGCTTTCCCGGTTCATGCCACCACCCCTGCCCCGATGCTTGCCCGGCCGGCGCAGGCGGCCAGTACCTGTTCCGCCAGCGCCGCCGGCGGCAGCAGTGCCTGGGCCAGGCCCGCCTTGGCCACCGCCCCCGGCATCCCCCAGACCACCGAGCTCGCCTCATCCTGCGCCAGCACCGTGCCGCCGGCGGCGGCGACGGCGCGGCAGCCGGCCAGGCCATCGTGCCCCATGCCAGTCAGGATCACCGCCAGCATCGCCCCGCTGCAGGCCGCCGACAGGCTGCGCAGCAGGGGATCCACCGCGGGGCGGCAGAAATTCTCGGGCGGCGTGTCGGCCAGCCGCGCCACAAGGCCGCCCGCGCCGGCCGCCACCACCAGATGCCGGTCGCCGGGTGCGAGATAGAGCCGGCCGGGCCGCAGCGCTTCGCCATCCCGCGCCTCGGCGCAGGGCAGCCGGCCGAGCCGGTCCAGATGGTCGGCCAGCATGGCGGTAAAGCCGGCCGGCATGTGCTGCACCACTAGCAGCGGTACCGGCAGCGGCCGGACCAAGCCCTGGACGAAGCCGGCCAGCGCCTGCGGCCCGCCGGTCGAGCAGCCGAGCCCGATCGCTCGCAGCCCCCGCATCGGCAGCATCGGCGCCATGCGCGGCGGTGCGGCGGCGGGGCGCGGCGCCGGGGCGCCGGCGCCCATGCGGGCCCAACCCTTCACCTTGGCCAGGACCTCCGCCCGGAAGGCCGGGTCGGCCAGCCCGCCGCAGGCGGCGCCGGGCTTCGGGATATAGTCCGCCGCCCCCGCCCGCAGTGCCGCCATGGCAGCCGCCGCACCGCGCTGGGTCAAGGCGCTGGCGACGATCACCGCCGGCCGCGGTCGTTCCTGGAGCAGCAGCGGGAGCGCCGTCATGCCGTCCATCACCGGCATTTCGAGGTCGAGCAGCACCACCTGCGGTCGCTGCGCCGCCGGCAGCCGGGCCATGGCCGCCACCGCCTCCTGCCCGTTCGCCACGCGGGCGACGATGCGGATGGCCGGATCGGCGTCCAGCACGCGCGCCATGGCGGCGCGCACCGTGGCGCTGTCGTCGCACAGCATCACCCGTGCAGGACTGTCCGGCGCCGTCATGCGGCCTGGTCCGGCAGCAGCCCGGCCTGGACAAACTTGTCCTGCAGCAGCGCCGCATCGAAGGGCTTCATGATGTATTCCTGCGCCCCGGCCTCCAGCGCCTCGACGATGCGCTCCGCTGCCGCCTCGGTGGTGCAGAGCACCACCACCGGCCGGTCGGGGCCGAACTCGGCCCGCGCGGCGCGCAGGAAGCTGATGCCGTCCATCACCGGCATGTTCCAATCGAGCAGCACGACATCCGGCATCGCCTCGCGGCAGGCGGCCAGCGCCTGGGCGCCGTCCTCGGCCTCCCGCACCGTGAAGCCCAGCGTCTCGACGATACGGCGGGCTGCCTTGCGCACCACCCGGCTGTCATCGACTACGAGGCAGCACGCCGCCCCGTCTGCCGTCCCGCTCATGCGCCTATCGCCAAGACCTGCTCGACATCGAGCAGGATCAGCAACTGCTCGCCCAAGCGGTGCACCCCGCGTGAGACGTCGTGCCACAGCGGGTCCAGGGTCGGCGGGTTGGGCGCGCGGTCGCGCGATGGCAGCGGCAGCACCTCTCCCACCGCGTCGGCCAGCAGCGAGTAAAGCTCGCCGTCGCGGTCCACCACCACGCTCATGGCGTCGGTGCCATCACGCGGCGGCAGGCCGAGCCGGCGCCGCAGGTCGATCGCGGTGACGATCCGGCCACGCAGGTTGAGGCTGCCCGCCACCTCCTGCGGCGCCAGCGGGATGCGGGTGATGGCCTGCACGCCGAGCACATCGCGGACCGAGAGCACCGGGACGCCACAAAGCTGACCGGCGACGGTCAGCGTGAGGAAGACCTCAGCCGCCTCCTCGTGGCGGGACAGGGCTGGCTTCGGCGCCTGGGCCGATGCGGTCATGGCCTGATGCATTGTTCCGATCCTTTCCGCTCAGCCGCCGACCTGTGCCGCCAGGGGGGCGACGAGGCATTGCGCCAGGCTGTCGAGCAGCGCGGCACGGTCGAATTTCGCCACGTAATCGGTGAAGCCGGCCTCGCGGCCACGCTCGATATCCTCCGGTCCCGCGCGGCCGGTGAGCGCGATCAGCGGCAGGTCGCGCCATGGGCCCTCAGCCCGCAGCGCCCGGGCGAGACCGAAACCGTCCATGCCCGGCATGGTGATGTCGGACAGCACCGCGTCGAAGCCGGCACCGGCTTCGCGCAGCCGCAGCGCCTCGGCGGCATCGGCGACGGCGGTGACGACATAGCCCGCGGCGCCGAGCGCCGGGACGACCAGGTTGCGGAAGAAGGCGCTATCCTCGACCAGCAGGACGCGGCGCGCCTCACCGACCGCCTTGGAGGCGGCGGGGCCGAACCAGTCCTCTCCGGCCTGGCGCAGCCACCAGGCGGTGTCCAGCAGCTCGGTCACCTTGCCGGCGACGACGATGCTTCCGAGATAGCCCGGCCGCTCGCCGGCGCCGTCCACCACCAGCCGCTCCTCGACCACGTCGAGGATGTTGTCGACCATCAACCCCATGGTCCGGTCGCCGTCGCTGAACACGAGTACCGGCTGCCGCGCCGGCGTGGTCTCGGCGTCCCAATGACCGGACAGCGGCACCAGCGGCATCAGCTGGCCGCGGTACTGCACCAGCGGCCGGCCGCCGGCGACCTCGATCCGCTCGCGCTCGACATCTTCCAGCCGCGCGACGAGGCCGAGGGGAACCGCCTTCGGCGCGCCTTCCCCGGCGCGGAACAGCAGCAGCGCGGTGGTCGCGTCCGAGCGCAGGAGATGCGCCGGGCGCCCGGCATCGCGTTCCGGCTCCACCTCGCCGCCTTCGGTGCCGAGGCCAGTGGCGCGGGCGATGCCATTGGCGTCGAGGATCATGATGACGCTGCCGTCGCCGAGGATGGTGTTGCCGCCGAACATCGTCACGTGGCGCAGGATCGGCGCCACCGGCTTGACAACGATCTCCTCGGTATCGAAGACGCGGTCGACGATGATGCCGAAGACATGGCTGCCGACCTGGGTCACCACGACGAAGCCGCTGGCATCCGCGGCCGTGCTGTCCAGCTGCAGCAGGCCGGCGAGGTTGACCAGCGGCAGCAGCCGGTCGCGCAGCCGCAGCACCGGCGCGTCCTTGATGCGCTCGAGCTGCGCGGTGCCCTCGCCGCCGACCCGCACCAGCTCCACCACGCCGATCTGCGGGATGGCGAAGCGCTCGCCGCCGGCTTCGACGATCAGGGCGGAGACGATGGCCAGGGTCAGCGGGATCTTGATGACGAAGGTGGTGCCGTGGCCCTCGCGCGAGCGGATGTCGATGGTCCCGCCGATGCGTTCCATGTTGGTCTTGACCACATCCATCCCGACCCCGCGGCCGGAGACGGCGGTGACCGCGGCCGCGGTGGAGAAGCCCGGCCGGAAGATGAAGCGGTGAATGTCGCGTTCCGCCATGCCGGCCAGCTCGGCCTCGGTCGCCAGGCCCTGGGCCAGCACCTTCTGGCGGATCTTCTCGGCATTCAGGCCGCGGCCGTCGTCGCCGATCTCGATCAGGATATGGCCGCCCTCATGCCGGGCGTCGAGCATGATCCGGCCGGTCTCCGGCTTGCCGGCCGCGATCCGGTCCTCCGGCCGTTCCAGCCCATGGTCGCCCGAATTGCGGACCATATGGGTGAGCGGGTCCTTGATGAGCTCGAGCACCTGGCGGTCCAGCTCGGTCTCGGCGCCGCGCATGTCGAGCGTGATGCGCTTGCCGAGTTCGACGCCCAGGTCACGCACCAGCCGCGGCAGCTTGGCCCAGGCATTGCCGATCGGCTGCATCCGGGTCTTCATCACCCCTTCCTGCAGATCGCTGGTGATGTGCGACAGCCGCTGCAGCGGCACCGCGAAGGCATTGTCGCCCTGGGTGCGGGCCAGCTGGAGCAGCTGGTTGCGGGTCAGCACCAGCTCGGAGACCAGCATCATCAGGCCTTCGAGGACTTCGACCGAGACGCGGATCGTCTGCGGCGGGGCGCCGCCGCCCATGCCGGTGGGCGCCTCGGCCTCCGGCTCCGGCGCGGCGGGCGGCGCCGCGGTGGCCGGCGCCGCCGCGCCGCGCCCTTCCGCCTCGGCGTCCAGCTGGGCGGTCAGCGACGCATCGTCGCCGGCCGGCTCGGCGCCGGTCGCCTCCAGCCCGGCGACGATGCCGCGGATGCGGTCGAGCGCGGCGAGGATCAACGAGATGCCCTGCTGGGTGACCGGGCGGGTGCCGTCGCGGTAGCGGCCGAGGACGTTCTCCGCCGCATGCGCGACGTATTCCAGCCGCGGCAGCCCAAGGAAGCCGCAGGTTCCCTTGATGGTATGGACGATGCGGAACACCTCGGAGAGGGTCGCGGCGTCTTCCGGCGCGCGCTCCAGCCGCACCAGCGCGGCATCGAGTGCGACCAGGCCCTCGTTGGTCTCGGTCAGGAAATCGGCGAGCAAGTCGTCCATTCTCGTCCCCCGTGTCGGCGCCCGGACGGGCGCAGGGCGTCACGCCAGGATGCCGGCGGGGGACGAAGAATCGGTAAAGCGGCGCGCGGCCCTCAGCCGGGGCCGAGCAGCAGGGGCGGCGCCCCCGCCCCCTGCGCCAGCGAGAGCGCCCAGCCCGCCTCCGCCGCCAGGGCGAGCAGCAGCGGCGCCAGGACCCGGCGTGGTCCTTCCCGCAGCACCGTGTCCGGCCGGGCGCCGCCGAGCAGCGCCAGCAGCCCGGCCGGCCAGGCGGCATCGCGCCCATCGAGGCAGACCACCAGCCCTTCCGCCGCAGCGCCGGCAAGCGTGACGGTGCCGCCGCGCGGCAGCGACTCCGCCCCCAGCAGGGCGGCGTTCAGCGCCAGCGGCACCAGCGCCGCCGGCAGTTCGGCGCCCGGCGCCAAGTGGTCGAGCCGAAAACCGACCCGTGGCGCGGCAGGGGCGGCGGCCAGGAGTTGCGCCAGGCCGGCGGCGTCGGTGGCAGCCGCCCCGCCGCCCCAGGCGGCAGCGAACAGGCGAAGCCGCTGGCGCAATTCGGTTGCGGTGTCGCGCGCCAGGTCGAGCATCCCGGCATCACCCTCCCCCACCAGGTCGAGCGTGCCGGAGAGCGTTCCGGCCGCGCCGCCCAGGTCGTGGCAGATCCGGGCGGCAAGGGTTCGGGCAAGCTGGGCGTCCATGCGCATCGGCCGCATCCTGTCGGGCAGGCGTTCGGGCTAGAATGCCCGACGTTAACGAACCGTTTCAGCCCTGCGAAGGACAAGGAATTTCGTGCCCAGCCTGATCGAACCCGGCATGCGCGTGCGCCACCCGGACCGGCCCGACTGGGGCAAGGGCCAGGTGCAGTCGGTCATCGGCGACCGGATCACGGTGAATTTCGAGAATATGGGCAAGCTGCTGATCAACGCCGCCCTGGTCGAGCTGGAGATCGTCGACAGCCGGGGCTGAGGCGGGGACAGGTCTGCCCCGCGCCGGCCACACCGCCCGGGGGCTTGCGGCGCATGGGGGTTGCGGACCAAATGGTCACAACAGTCAACACCAGCATCCGGGAATGTCGTCCATGATCGATCCGTTCGGCCGACGGATCTCCTATCTCCGCGTCTCGGTCACCGACCGCTGCGACCTGCGCTGCGTCTACTGCATGGCCGAGGACATGACCTTCCTGCCGAAGCGGGAGGTGCTGACGCTCGAGGAACTCGACCGGCTGTGCGGCGTGTTCATCGGCATGGGCGTGCAGAAGTTGCGGCTCACCGGGGGCGAGCCGCTGGTGCGGAAGAACGTCATCTCGCTGTTCCGCAGCCTGGGCGCGCGGCTGGGCGACGGCGGCCTCAAGGAGCTGACGGTCACCACCAACGGCACCCAGCTCGCCCACATGGCCGAGGACCTCTACGGCGCCGGTGTGCGGCGGATCAATGTCTCGCTCGACACGCTGGACCCGGCCGCCTTCAAGGCGGCGACCCGCTGGGGCGATATCGAGAAGGTGCTGGACGGCATCTTCGCCGCCAAGGCGGCCGGCCTGGCGGTGAAGATCAACGCCGTCGCGCTCAAGGGCGTGAACGAGGACGAATACGACCGCCTGCTGGCCTGGTGCGGCGAGCACGGCTTCGACCTGTGCCTGATCGAGACCATGCCAATGGGCGACATCAGCGGCGACCGCACCGACCAGTATCTGCCACTGTCCCTGGTGCGATCCCGGCTGCGCGAGCATTGGACGCTGGAGGACACCGACTACAAGACCGGCGGCCCCGCCCGGTACTACACGGTGAAGGAGACGGGGCGGCGGATCGGCTTCATCACGCCGATGACCCATAACTTCTGCGAAAGCTGCAACCGGGTCCGGCTGACCTGCACCGGCACGCTGTACATGTGCCTCGGCCAGGAGGATTCGGCGGATTTCCGTGCCATGCTGCGCGATCCCTCGGTCGATGACGCGGCGCTGAAGGCAGCGGTCGAGGCGGCGATCGCCCGCAAGCCCAAAGGGCATGACTTCATCATCGACCGGCGTCATAACCGGCCTTCCGTCGGGCGGCACATGAGCGTCACCGGCGGCTGATCAGCGCCGGGGCGCCCTGTCCCGGCCCCGCATGGCATAGGTGAAGCGCGCATGGGCCTGCTGCAGGATCTCGCATCACGGCTCGCCATCCCCGGCCTGCCGGACTGGACAGGGCTGGTTGCCCTGCTCCTGCTGCTGCTGGCGGGGCTGGCTTATCTGCTGATGCCGTTCAGCGTTTTCGGGGTGAAGGGCCGGCTCGACTCGATCGAGGCGCAGCTTGACGAGTTGCAGGCCGAGATCCGCAGCCTGTCGCTGCAACTGTCGGGCACGCCCCGCCGTGCGGCCACCGAGGATTGGGTCGAGTTGCCGAGCCGCGCCCCGCGCGCCGTGGCGGAGGATCCGCGAATCTCCCCCCCGGTGCCGCCACCGGCCGCTTGGCCGGAAAGCCGCGGCGGCCGGTCCGAGCCAAAGGTGGACTGGCCGGGCGAGCGCGGGCGCTAGGTCGACTTGCCGGCCGTGCGGCAAAGCGGCTTAGTGCGCGGCAGCAGGAGGACGGGAAGGCATGCGCGTCAGCGTCATCCAAATGAACCAGGGCAGCGACAAGGCGGCGAACCTGGCCCAGGCGCGCCGGCTGATCGAAGCCGCGGTCGAGGCCGACCGGCCCTGCCTGGTCACCCTGCCGGAGACCTGGACCAATCTCGGCGGTGGCCGCGACAGCCGGAAGGCGGCCGCGGAGATCCTGCCGCCCGCAGGCTCGGGTGAGCCGGGTGGCGCGGCTTACGAGATGCTGCGCGATCTGGCGCGGACCCATGGAATTCATGTCCATGGCGGCTCCATGATTGAGGACGGTGCGGAAAAGCTGTTCAACACCACGCTCGTCTTCGACCCCTCGGGTGCCGAGATCGCCCGCTACCGCAAGGTCCACCTGTTCGACATCACCGGGCCGGACGGCACCGGGTACAAGGAAAGCGCCTTGTACGGCGCTGGCGACCAGCTGGTCACCTTCGAGGCCGGCGGCATCACCTTCGGCTGCACCATCTGCTACGACATCCGCTTCGCCGAACAATATCTGGCGCTGCGGAAGCTGGGGGTGGAGGCGATTCTCGTGCCTTCGAACTTCACCCTGCAGACCGGCAAGGACCATTGGGAGGTCCTGCTGAAGGCGCGCGCGATCGAGAGCCAGTGCTGGATCCTCGCCGCCGCCTCAACCGGGCAGTACGAGGAGCGCGGCGCGCAGCGCTCGGTCTACGGGCATTCGCTGGTGGCCGACCCCTGGGGGCATGTGGTCGCCAAGGTCTCGGACGGGATCGGCTGGGCCACGGCGCGGATCGACCCGACGGTGACGGCGCGGGTGCGGCGGGACATGCCGGTGCTCGAACATCGGGCTGCCCGGCCGATCACGCTGTGACCGCGGCGTGAACGAGGTGTCGCCACTGCCCTTCCCGCAGCCGACGGCGCTGCAGCCGGAGGATTTCCGCGGCCGCATCGCCTTCCATGCCGCCGCGACCGAAGTCGCGGGAGCCGCCCGGGACCGGCTGGTGGCCCTGTACGGTGAGGTGGCGACCGAGGAGGCTGCGGCGATCGTCTCGCTCGGCGGCGACGGCTGCATGCTGGAGACGCAGCACCGTTGGCTCGGCCGCAACATCCCCATCTATGGGATGAATTGCGGCAGCGTCGGCTTCCTGATGAACGACTACCGCGAGGACGGGCTGGAGCAACGCCTGGCCGAGGCGCAGGCGGCCGTGCTGCACCCATTGCGGATGCGTACCACCGCGGCGGATGGCCAGGTGGCCGAGGCCCTGGCGATCAACGAAGTCTCCCTGCTGCGCGAGACCCGCCAGGCCGCCAAGGTCCGCATTCTGGTGGACGGCAAGGTCCGCCTGCCGGAGCTGATCTGCGACGGCGTGCTGGTGGCGACGCCGGCGGGCAGCACCGCCTACAACCTCTCGGCGCATGGCCCGATCGTGCCGCTCGGCGCCAACCTGCTGCCCTTGACGCCGATTTCCGCCTTCCGGCCGCGGCGCTGGCGCGGCGCCCTGCTGCCGGGCGATGCCGCGGTGGTGTTCGAGATCCTCGAAGCCGACAAGCGCCCGGTGGCGGCGGTGGCCGACTACACCGAGGTGCGCGACGTCCGCCGGGTCGAGGTGCGGGAGGACCGCACGGTCAGCCTGACCCTGCTGTTCGACCCGGACCATGGGCTGTCCGAGCGGATCATCGCGGAACAGTTCACCGTCTGACGCCGGGACCGGGGCTGACCGCATGGCCGTGCCGGCACCTGAGGAAAGCGTCGGCACGGCCCGCGCCAGCGACGCCCGCCTCCTCCTCTGCATCGCCATCGGCCAGACCATCGGCTGGGGCACCCTGTTCTCCACCTTCGCGCTGTTCGGCGCACCGATGGAGGCCGAACTCGGCTGGTCGCGCGCGGCGATCAATGCCGGGCTGACCCTGGCCATGCTGGTCTCCGGCTTCGCTGCGGTGCCGATCGGCCAGCACGTCGACCGCCACGGCGGGCGGTCGATGCTGGCCTGGGGCGGCTGGCTCGGCGCGGCGCTGCTGCTGGCCTGGTCCTTCGCCGACAGCCTAGCGGCCTACTGGGCGACCTGGGCCGCCATGGGGCTGGCCCAGGCGGCCGCGCTCTGGGGCCCGGCCATGGCGGTGGTGGTGACCTCGGCGCGCGACCCGAGCCGCACCATCACCGGCATCACCTTCATCACCGGCTTCACCGGGACGATCTTCGTCCCGCTGGGCGCGGTGCTGATCGAGGCGTTCGGCTGGCGGCATGCCTTGCTGGTGCTGGCGGCGCTGCAGGTGATCCCCGGCCTGCTCGCGCTATGGCTGCTGCCGCGACCGTCGCCCCGCCCGGCCTTCGCCCCGCGCAGCGGCTTCAGCCTGCGCGAGGCCATTCGGCGGCCGGCCTTCCTCGGCCTGGCCGGCTGCTTCGCGGCGCATGCCTTCATCGGCATCGGCCTCGGCGCGCATGCCATCCCCCTGCTGCGCGAGCGCGGCCTGCCGGAGGCTTCCGTATTGCTGATCGTCGCGCTGCATGGGCCCTTCCAGGTGGCGGCGCGGCTGGCGCTGTTCGCGCTCGGCCGGCGCGTCACCATGCGTGGCGTCGGGCTGCTGGCGACCTTGCTGACGCCCGTCGGCATGCTGGTCCTGGCGCTGGCGCCGCCAGAGCTCGCCTGGCTGGTGCTGTTTGCGCTGTGCTGGGCCGTGGCCGACGGGCTGATGACCATCGTCCGCGCCGCCGGCGTGGCGGAGATCCTGGGACGTGAAGGCTACGGCGCCATCACCGGGGCGCTGAGCGTGGCCACCGTGGTGCCGCGCACCGCCGCCCCCGTGCTGATCGCGCTGATCTGGGAAAGCGCCGGCGGCTATGGGCCGGTGCCCTGGCTGCTGATGGCGCTGGCCGGACTTGGCGCCGCCTCCTTCGCGCTGGCCGCCCGGGCACGCTGACGCTTCAGCGGCCGCGGGTATCCGCCCGCAGATTGCCGCCGACCGAGCCGCCGAGATAGGGCCCGCTCGCCCCGCCGGCGGCGCAGGCGCCGAGTGCCAGCAGCAACAGCAGGGCGACGGCGCGCCTCACGCCGCGTCGTTCAGGTGGCAGGCGCTGCGATGCCCGGGCGCCACCTGCCGCAGCGCCGGTCGCTCGACCTTGCAGCGGTCGAAGGCATGCGGGCAGCGCGGGTGGAAGTGGCAGCCGCTGGGCGGGCTCAGCGGCGACGGGATCTCCCCCTGCACCCCGGCAAAGGCACGCTTGCGCGCCTCGATCCGCGGCACCTCGGCCAGCAGCGCCCGCGTGTAGGGGTGGTTCGGCCGGGCGAAGACCTCCTCGGAGGGCGCCTCCTCGACCACCCGGCCGAGATACATGATCACCACCCGGTCGCTCAGGTGTTCGACCACCCCAAGGTCGTGGCTGATGAAGAGGTAGGTGAGGTCGAGTTCCCGCCGCAGCTTCATGAAGAGATTGAGGATCTGCGCCTGGATCGAGACGTCGAGCGCCGCCACTGCCTCGTCGCAGACCAGGAAGTCGGGCTGCACGGCCAGGGCGCGGGCGATGCCGATGCGCTGCCGCTGGCCGCCGCTGAACTGATGCGGGTAGCGGCGCTTGAGTGCGGGATCGAGCCCGGCCCGGCGGAGCTGGTCGTCGACATAGGTCTCTAGCCCGCCGCGCGGTACCAGGCCGTGGTATTGCGGTGCCTCGCCGACGATCTCGGCGACCTTCAGCCGCGGGTTGAGCGAGGCATAGGGATCCTGGAAGATCATCTGGGTGCGCAGCTTGGCGCGCTTGGCATCGGCCCCGGACAGCATCGTCAGGTCCTGGCCGCGCCAGATGACCTGGCCGTCGGAAGGCGGCATGATGCCGGCGACCATGCGGCCGAGGGTGGACTTGCCGCAGCCGCTCTCACCGACCAGGCCGACCACCTCGCCCTTGTGGACGCTGAGGTCGACGCCGTCGACGGCATGCACCACGTCCTCCCGCATTTTGACGCCCAGCCGCTTGATCAGCCGGCCGGCGAAGTCGAGCGGGTTGGAGAAGCGCTTGGAAACGCCGCGCAACTCGATGATCGGCACGCCGTCCTGCGCCGCGGCGCGGGGCGCTTCCAGCACGGCGCTCATGCGGCCAGCACCTCGTCATGCGGGTGGATGCAGCGGGCGAAGCGGCCGGGCCGGTACTCCGCCATCGGCGGCGGCTCGGCGCAGCGCGCCTCGGCACGCGGGCAGCGGGCGCGGAAGGCGCAGCCGGCCGGCAGGTTGAGCATCGAGGGGGTCATGCCGGGAATCTGCCGCAGCGGCTCGCCGCGCCGGTTGCGGCTGGGCACGCTGCCGATCAGGCCAAGCGTGTAGGGATGCAGCGGGGCGTCGAGCACCTGCTCGACCGGGCCGTTCTCCACCACCTTGCCGGCATACATCACCGCGATGTCGTCGGCGAGGCCGGCGACGACGGACAGGTCGTGGGTGATCCAGACCAGCGCGGTGCCGGTCTGGGCGCAGAGCTTCTGCGCCTCGGCCAGGATCTGCCCCTGGATGGTGACGTCGAGTGCGGTGGTCGGCTCGTCCGCCACGATGACGTCGGGCTTGTGCAGCAGGGCGATGGCGATGGCGACGCGCTGGCGCATGCCGCCGGAGAACTGGTGCGGGTAGGAGCGCAGGCGTTCATCCGGGGAGGCGATGCCGACCTGGCCGAGCGCGTCGCGTGAACGTTGCCGGGCCTCCTCACGGCTCACCTTCGCATGCGCCTGCACCGTCTCGATCATCTGGGTGTCGATGCGCAGGACCGGGTTCAGCGTCATCATTGGGTCCTGGAAGATCATCGCGATGCGGTTGCCGCGGAGCTGCCGCATCGCTTCCTCGGACAAGGTCGCCAGGTCCTGCCCCTTGAACAGGATGCTGCCGCCGACGATGCGACCGGGTGGGTCGACCAGGCCGAGGATGGAGAAGCCGGTGACCGACTTGCCCGAGCCGCTCTCGCCGACCAGGCCGAGCACCTTGCCGCTGCGCACGGTGAAGGAGACGTCGTCGACCGCCTTCACCACGCCGGCGCGGGTGAAGAAATGGGTGCGCAGGTTGCGGACTTCGAGAGTCGGCGCGCTCACTTCTTCAGCCTCGGGTTCAGCACGTCGCGCAACTGATCGCCGACGAGGTTGATCGAGACGATGGTCACCAGCAGCGCGATCCCCGGGTAGAAGCTGATCCAGTATTTCCCGCTGAGCATGTATTCGTAGCCGTTGGCGATCAGCAGGCCGAGCGACGGCTCGGTGATCGGCACGCCGAGGCCGAGGAAGGACAGCGTCGCCTCCAGCGCAATGGCGCGCGCCACCTGCATGGTGCCGACGACGATCAGCGGCGGCAGGCAGTTCGGCAGCAGGTGACGGAAGATGATGCGGCGCGTCGGCAGGGCGAGGCACTGCGCCGCCTCGATATACTCGCGCCGCCGCTCGACCAGCGCCGAGCCACGCACGGTGCGGGCATAGTAGGCCCATTCCACCACCACCAGCGCGATGACGACGTTGAAGATCCCCTTGCCGAGGAAGGCCAGGATCATCAGCGCCGCGAGGATTGCCGGGAAGGACAGCTGCAGGTCCACCAGCCGCATGATCAGACCGTCGGTCCGCCCTCCGGCATAGGCCGCCAGCATGCCGAGCGAGGCGCCGACCAGGCAGGCGATGATCGCCGACCCCGCACCGACGATCAGCGAGATCCGCAGCCCGTACATGATGCCCGACAGCATGTCGCGGCCCTGGTCGTCGGTGCCGAGCCAGTGGGTGATGCCCGAGCCGCCGACGCTGCCCGGCTCCAGCCGCCCGTCCATGATGTCGAGCTGCGCCAGGTCGTAGGGATTCTGCGGCGCGAGCCAGGAGGCGAATACGGCGACCAGCACGATGATGCCGAACACCACCAGGCCGAACAGCGCGAGGCGCGAGGCGGCGAATTCCGAGACGAAGCGGCGGAACGGCGTCTCCACCCGCGGCACGGGCGGAAGGGTGGCAAGCGGTGCGCGGGCGGTGGTGGTGCTCATGACTTGCCCTCCAGCCGGACTCGCGGGTCAAGCAGGGAATAGGTGATGTCGACCACCAGGTTGATGGTGATGAACATCAGCACGATGATCATCAGGTAGGCGACCATCACCGGCCGATCGAGCACGTTGATGCTGTCGATGATCAGCTTGCCCATGCCCGGCCAGGCGAAGACGCTTTCGGTGACTACCGAGAAGGCGATGGTGCCGCCGAATTCCAGCCCCACCACCGTGACCACCGGGATCAGGATGTTCTTGAAGACGTGGACGAAGGTGATCCGCGCCGGCGAGAGGCCCTTGGCGCGGGCGAATTTCACGTAGTCCATCAGCATCGTCTCCCGTACCCCGGCGCGGGTCAGGCGGATGACCAGGCTGATCTTGAACAGTGCGAGGTTGAGCGCCGGCATGATCATGTGCGCGAGGCCGTCGCGCGTGAGGAACGACCAGCGGGCGCCGAGGATCGTGACCGTCTCGCCCCGCCCGGTGCTCGGCAGCCAGCCGAGCTGCACGGCAAAGACCATGATCAGCATCAGCCCGACCCAGAAGGTCGGCAGCGAGAAGCCGAGGATGCTGCCCGCCAGGATGCCCTTCGACAGCGGCGAGTGCGGCCGCAGCCCGGCATAGAGGCCGAGCGGCAGGCCGATGATCAGCGCCGCGATGGTGGCACCGACCGCCAGTTCCAGCGTCGCCGGCATGCGGTCCAGGATCAGCCGCAGCGCCGGCTCGTTGAAGACGAAGCTGCGGCCCAGATCGCCCTGCAGCGCATTGCCGAGGAAGACCAGGTACTGCTGCCACAGCGGCAGGTCGAGGCCGAGCGCGCGGACCGCACGCTCCCGCTCGATCTGGTCGGCCTCGGGGCTGATCAGGATCTCGATCGGGTCGCCGATGCAGTAGACGCCGAGGAAGACCAGCAGCGACATCACCAGCACGACGCCCGCCGCCTGGATCAGCCGGCGCAGCAGGAAGGCGGTCATTTCGCCGCGCCTGCCGGGCGGACATCCTGCGCCCGGGTCAGTTCGTCGGCACGGGCGTCATGCGCCAGGCCCTTCCGCATGGCCCAGGTGTTCTTCTGGATATGCATCGGCAGGATGCCGGTATCCTCGAAGACCAGCCGCGTCGCCTGCTGCAGCAGCGCCTCGCGCTTGGCGTCGTCCAGCTCGCGCATCGCCTGGTCCAGCACGCGGTCCACCTCCGGGTTGGAATAGCGGCCGCGGTTGGAGGCGCCGTAGCCCTTGTCCCGGTCGGGCGTGGCGGTGAGGTTGCGCAGCGGGTTGGACCCCTCCCCCGAAGACGTCCCCCAGCCCTGCAGGAAGGTGGAGAATTCCTGCCGCCCGGCGCGGCTGATGAAGGTGGTCCAGGGCTGCGCCTCGACCGCGGTGCGTATCCCGGCGCGGGTCCACATCTGGCCGATCGCCTGGATGATGCGGCTGTCGTTCGGGTAGCGGTCGTTCGGCCCGTGCAGTGTGATGCGGAAGCCCTGCGGGAAGCCGGCCTCGGCCAGCAGCCGCTTCGCGCCCTCGGTGTCGTACTTCGTCGCCGCCAGGTCCGGGACGTAGGAGAAGGAGCCCTCCGGCAGGAACTGACCGGCCGGGATCGCCGCCCCTTCCATCACCCGCTCGACGATCGCGTTGCGGTCGATCGCCATCGACAGTGCACGGCGCACGCGCGGGTCGCGCAGCGGATTGGCCGGGAGCGGCTTGCCGTCGCTGTCGGTAACGAAGGGCGAGGCCTCGGCCCGCGCATGGTCGAAGGCGAGGTAGATCAGCCGGAGGCCGGTGATCTCGGACAGCGCCAGCCGCTGATCGTTGCGCAGCTTGGCCAGGTCGCTGGTCGGCACCTGGTCGATGAACTCCACGTCGCCGGCCAGCAGCGCCGCGGTGCGGCCGGCGTCGTTGGTGATCATGCGGTAGTTGACGCGCTGCCAGGCCGGCTTGGCGCCGAAATAGCCGTCGTTGCGCTCGAACTCGATGCGGTCGCCGTTGCGGTGGCTGACCATGCGGAACGGCCCGGTGCCGACCGCCATCGGCCCGGCATTGAAACCCTCGGTCGTCGCCTGCGCGTGGGTTTCCTTGTCGAGGATCATGATGCTGGCCAGGTCGGTCGGCATCAGAGGGTAGGGCACCGCGGTCTTCAGCCGCAGCGTATGGGCATCGACCACCTGCACCTCGCGGATCGGCCGCGTATAGATGGCGTAGGAGGACGGCGAGTTCGGCACGTTCGGCACGCGGGCGAAGGTGAAGGCAACGTCCTCGGCGGTGAATTCGCTGCCGTTGTGGAAGCGCACGCCGGGCCGCAGCTTGAACTCCCAGGTGGTGGCGTCGATCGCCTTCCAGCTTTCGGCCAGGTCGGGGACGATGCGGGCGCGCCCGTCCGTCGCCGTCAGCCCGCTGAAGATCATGTGGGCGACGGCGGTGTTCGGCGATAGCTGATGGTAGTGCGGATCGATCGAGGTGACCGGCGCGCCGACGGCCATCGTCAGCGTCTGCGCGTGACTGGCCGGTGCGGTCGCCAACGACAAAGCCACGACCGCAGCGCCCTGCGCCGCGCGAATGCACCAGCCCATGTTCTTCTCCGGAAGCCTCAGCACGCCGACGCTAGCACCCTGCAAAGGGGCCTGCCAGCGGCCGGAAAGCTCCCGATTCGCGGAGCAGTTCCGGCGCCGGGCGGTTCTGCCCAAGCCCGCGGCACAGTTGCTCAGGATCGGTACGAGGACAGTGGCATCTATCGCGCCGTCCACCAGCCCGCCATGGCCCGCGAGCAGCGCGCGATCAGCGCGCGTAGCGGCGCCGGCGTCAGCGGGATCGGCGGCGGCGCGCCGCGCCGCATCGCCAGCCGCTCCACCAGCAGCTCCGGCGGGCAGGGCAGCCCGGTGACCGGGTCGATGCAACGCAGGTGCAGGATCAGCGCGCCGGCCACCAGCGCGTCGAGCGACAGCGGGCGTCCGCGCCGCGGCGGCGGGTCGCGGTCCTCGGTCAGCCCCCAGCCGGCATAGAAGGGCCGCCCCCAGGTGACGACCTTGAGGCCGCGCAGCAGCGCCTCGAAGCCCGACAGGCTCGACAGGCAGTGCACCTCCTGCGCCAGCCCGTAGAGTGGGCCGATCGGCACCTCGCGCAGCACGTGGTCTGCGATCGCGGCCGCCTGCGGCACTGCGCCGCGCCGCATGCCGGCCTCCACATCCGGATGCGGCTTGTACAGGATGATGGCATCCGGGTTCTCCGCCCGCACCGCCCGCAGCAGGTCGAGATTGGTCCGCAGCCGGCTGCCGCCGTGGCGCACCGCCGCATCGTCCTCCACCTGGCCGGGCACCAGGATCACCCGGCGTCCGGCTGGCAGGTGCGGCAGCCGCGCCGCGCCCTGCAGGTTGTACTTGGTGACCCCGGCCGCGATGATCGCGGCGCGAAGCTGCGCCGCGCGCGTCAGCAGCGCCGCGTCGAAATCCGTATTCGCCAAGAGCCGCTCGAGGTCGCTTTCCGCCGCAGGGTCGTAATGGATGCCGCTGCCGTCCAGTACGAGGGAAGCCGCGCGCGCGCCCTGCACGCCAAGCCCGGCGGAGCGCAGGAAGCCGTCCTCGATCCGCACCAGCCCGACTCCGGCCGCCGCCGCCCGGGCCGGCAAATCCTCCGGCATCACCGCGGCCCAGACCGCCGCATCACCCCCCTCCTGCCGCGCCAGCCGCAGCGCGGTGGAGCCGCGCATGACGATCCGCGGCGGGCCGGCCATGCTGGCGAGCGCCGCCAGCATGGCGCGGTGCTTGAACCACTCGATCCCGGTGCAGGCGACGATGCGGCGGTTCGCCGCCTCGGCCTGCCGCCAGGCCGCCAGCTGGGCAATCCCCGCGGCCGGCGTCGAGGGCCGGTCGCGGAACGGGTCGGCCCAGCGCGTCGCCGCCAGCACGGCGGCGAAGGCAGCCTCCGGAGCGGCGCCGCCCCAGGGCACGGCACCACCGAGCCACGCCGGCACGCCGGCCGCCCCGGCCAGCAGCGCCATCTGCGGCGAAAACGTGTGCAACTCGATTGCCAGGTCGAGCAGCGTCCAGGGCGCCAGCCTCCCGGGCAGCACCGGCACCCCGGCCGCGGCCAGCACTGGGCGGGCGCCGGGCGGTGCATCCGGGTCGAGCGCGACCAGCACCGGGCGTCCGATCAACGCTGCCAGCATCGCCTGCGCGGCGGCGGCCCAGGCCGGATCGCCAGGGTCCAGCAACAGCACGGCCCGCCCCGCGGACTGGCCGAGTCGGGCCGGCCCCGGGTCGGGCAGCCCGGGCGCACCGCCGACCCGCGCCAGCCGCAACTGCGTCATCACGGCCCGCGCCGCCGCCCGGGCCTCGGCATCCGGCCCGGCGCCCGCCAGCCCCGTCTCGATCGCTCCCATGAGTGGCTTGGCAAGCAGCGCGACCGGCGCCCAGGCCGCACCGAAGTGGGGGGCGCGGAAGGGTCCCTCGTCGCACGACCCCTCCCATCCATTTTCCGGGAAGAAAGCGTCAAGCTTCGGCCGGTTAAGCTGGAGCGGCCGCAGGGGATGCCGGCCGGGACGGAACCAGCCAAGCGCGCGCGATCCGATCCGCGTCATCCAGGCCACGCCGATCGGGAAGGTTCACTAACGTTCAAAGGAATTGGGTTGCTCCTCACACACTATTTGGTAGAGGAAGCAGCGGAGGCTGCGAACACATGATTTTTGTCTCGGGCGCCTCTGGGCGTCCAACCATGGCGACTTCCACCCGGCTTGCGCTACTCGGAGCGCTGTTCTTCCTCGCTGGCTGCAGTGTCGGCGGGCCATCGTCGACGCTTGCGGCGTCCCCTCCCTCGGTGGCCGCGGTGCAGCAAGACCCGCTCGGTGCCTTCATCGCCGGCGCGGCGCCTGGCCAGTCCGGGACCGTGGTGTTGGCCGATGGGCGCAGCACCCAGGCTCGCGTGGTGCGGGCCTATGCCGCCGCCAGCGGCCGGGAATGCCGGGAAGTGATCCTGGGTGCCGGATATGGCGGCCAAGCCAGTCTGCTCTGCCAGGCCGATGGCCAGTGGGTTGCGGCGCGGCCGCTGCTGCTGGGAAGCGGCGCGGCGCGGCCGTGAGCAGCGTCGTCGGCCCGCAGGCCAGCCTCTGGTCCTGCTTCCGGATCCAGACGCGGGTGATCGGCGCGCTCACGCTGCGCGAGATGGGCACCCGGTTCGGCCGCGACAATCTCGGCTATGTCTGGCTTTTCCTCGAACCGATGATGCTCGGCGGGGTGATCGGGGCGCTGCACCTGGCCTCCGGCCACAGCATGCCGGGCGGGCTCAACCCCTTCGTCTTCTGGGTGGTTGGCTACATCCCCTTCTACCTGTTCCGCGGCATCGTGAACCGCGCCCCGGTCGGCATCGCTGGCAACCAGTCGCTGCTGTACCATCGGCACGTCACCATCCTCGATATCATGCTGTCGCGTCACCTGCTGGAGTTCGCGGCGGTCGGCATCGCCTTGATGGCATATCTCGTTTTGTTCGGCGCGGTGCTTGGCGACTGGCCGCGGGAGCCGGGGCTGATCGTGCTTGGCATGCTGCTGATGCTCGGCTTGGCTCAGGGCCTTGCCTTCCTGATCGCCGCCGGCAGCGTCTACACCGAGCTGTTCGAGCGCGTGACGCATCTGGCCGTATACCTGTGCATGCCGCTGACCGGCGCCTTCTTCATGGTGTTCTGGCTACCTTCCGACCTGCAGGCGGCGGCCTTGCTGATCCCCACCGTCCATTGCTTCGAGATGGTACGCTACGGCCTGTACGGCACCTTGGTACCGACGACGTTTGATATCGCCTACGTCCTGGCCTCGATCGTGGTGCTCAACCTGCTCGGCATGGCGGCCATCCGGAAGGCCCGCCGGCACCTGGTCGTGTGAGCCGCCATGATCCGCATGCAGGACGTCCACAAAAGCTACAAGACGCATTTCGGCGCCAAGGAAGTGCTGCGTGGCGTCAACATTACCTTCGCGCCCGGCGAGAAGGTCGGCATCCTCGGCCGCAACGGCGCCGGCAAGACCACGCTCTTGCGGCTGATCGCCGGGGTGGAATACCCAAACAGCGGCCGGATCGAGCGGCGGATGAGCGTCTCCTGGCCACTCGGCTTCGCCGGCGCCATGCACTACAGCATCTCCGGCGCGGACAATGCCCGCTTCATCGCCCGGATCTACGACAAGCCGATCCAGGAGGTCGTCGACTTCGTCGAGGATTTCGCCGATCTCGGCAACTACTTCCGCATGCCGGTGCGGACCTATTCGTCCGGCATGATCATGCGGCTCGGCTTCTCGCTCTCGCTCGCGGTGCATTTCGACTGTTACCTCGTCGATGAGGCGATCGCCGTCGGCGACAGCAAATTCGGCGAACGGGCGCGTGCCGCGCTCGCCGACCTCAATGCCCGCAGCGCCCTGCTGCTGGTGTCCCACCAGGCTGAAACCGTGCGGGCCTTCTGCAAGACCGCAGCAATCCTCCAGGATGGTAGGTTGACCCGCTATGACGATCTGGACGAAGCAATCGCCGTCTACAAGGCTGCCTGACGCAGCAATCGACCCGGCCGGCTGGTCGGGGCCGGTGGCGATGCCGGGCCTCACGGCGCGGCTGCGCCGGTTCGTGAAGCGCAACGCCTTCTCGGTGACGGTGCTGTTGCCGACCGCATTGGCGGCCCTCTATCTGTTCGGCATCGCCGCGCCGCAGTTTGAATCGGAAGCCCGCTTCATCGTCCGCGGCCGCTCCGGCGGTGGCGGCGGCGGCGGCGCCATGGCGGAGATGGCGCAAAGCGCCGGCTTCAAGCCGGCCTCCGAGGAGGCTATGGGCGTGCGCGACTATCTGCAGTCGCACGACGCCGTCGCCGCGCTGCGCCAGCGCCTGCCGCTGGTCGACATCTTCCGCCGGCCGGAGGCCGACCCCATAGCCCGACTGTGGTGGGAGGCCCCGACGGCCGAGCGGCTACTCGATTATTTCCGTCGCATGACCTCGGCCGAATACGACACCACCAGCGGCATCACCGCGCTGCGGGTCCGCAGTTTCCGGCCGGAGGATAGCCAGATCATTGCCCGGCATCTCCTCACCCTATCGGAGGAGCTGGTGAACATGCTGAACCGCCGGCTGCAGGAGGACGGGCTACGCGTGGCGCGGGATGAGGTGACGCGGGCCGAGGGCCGGCTCACCGCCGCCCAGCTCGCGGTCGGCACGTTCCGCGAGCGCGCCCGCGCCGTCGACCCGACCCGGTCCGCCGGCTATTCGCTGGAAACCATCGGCAAGCTGGAAGGCGCGCTGGCCCAGGCCCGGGCCGAGCTGGCCGAAGCGCAGCGCTTCGCCCGGGCCGACAACCCGCGGCTGCTGCAGCTGCGCAACCGCGCCGAGGGTCTGATCGGCCAAATCGCTGAGGAGCGCCGCCGCCTGGGCGACAGCACCGACGGCGTCTCGCAGCAGGTCGGGGAATACGAGCGGCTCGGCGTCGAGCAGGAACTGGCCCGGGCGCAGCTCGCCTCCGCCACCGCCTCGCTGGAGCGGGCGCGCGGCGACGCGCTGCGGCAGCAGATCTTCCTGCTGCGGGTCGTCGAGCCGAACATGGCCGAGTATGCGCGCTACCCGAAGGCCATCCTGTCCGTCCTGTATGTCTTCGCCTGCCTTTCCGTGGCCTACGGCCTGGCCTGGCTGCTCATCGCGGGAATGCGCGAACATGCATCGTAAGCTTGGTTTCCTGGTCGCTGCGGGACTGCTGGCCGCGGCCGGCGCCGGGGCACAGACCCCCTTCCAGTCGTTGCAGCAGATGCAGACCAACTCCCTGCTCGGGCCGAGGCCCGGCGGGGCCCTCGCCCCTTCGCAGGGCGTGACCCAGTCGCTGCCCAACCTGGTCGGGCCGGACCGCGTGCTGAACCGCACCGGCAGCGAGACGCAGTCGGAAGGCGGCCCGGTCGCGGTCGGCCCGCTCGGCGACGGCAGCCGGGTGGCCGGCGCCACCGCGGTCTTCGGCGCCTCGCTCTTTACCCGCGAAGCCTCCGCGGTCAGCGATGCGCCAAACCCCAATTACGTCATCGTCCCCGGCGACCGCGTCTCGGTCCGCGTCTGGGGGGCGGTGGAGGCCGAGGTGGTCGGCCAGGTCGACCCTTCGGGGATGCTCTTCCTGCCGAATATCGGCCCGATCCGCGTCGCCGGCACCCGCGCCGGCGACCTGCAGCGGACGGTCGAGGCCGAGGTGCAGAAGGTCTACACCAACCAGGTGCAGGTCTATGCCGTGCTGCTGTCGACCCAGCGGATCGGCGTCTTCGTCACCGGCTTCGTCCGCACGCCGGGCCGTTATGCAGGCTCGGCCGCCGACAGCGTGGTGGACTTCCTGGTGCGCTCGGGCGGCGTCGATCCTGGCCGCGGCTCCTACCGCGAGATCGCCGTGCAGCGCGGCGGCCGCACGGTGGCCAATGTCGATCTCTACCGCTTCCTGATCGAGGGCCGGCTGCCGCAGATCCGCCTGCAGGAAGGCGACACGGTGGTGGTCGCCCGGCAGCGCGCCGTGGTGGGCGCCGATGGCGCGGTGCGCAACAACTATATGTTCGAGGTGCCCGGCCGTGCCATGACCGGCCGCGAGCTGGTCGACTACGCCCGCCCCCTGCCCTCCGCCACCAATGCGGTGGTGAAGGGCACCCGCGGCGGCCAGCCCTTCTCACGCTACGCAACCCTGGCGGAGCTGCAGGGCCTGACCCTGCAGGACCAGGATACCGTCAGCTTCATCACCGACAGCCCGGCCCGCACCGTCCGCGTGACCATCGAGGGCAGCCGGATCGGCCCCTCCGTCCTGGTCGCCGACCGTGACGCGCAGCTTTGCCAGTTGCTCGACTATGTGGCGGTGGACCCGGTCCTGGCCGACACGCGGTCGGTCTTCCTGCTGCGGCCCTCGGTCGCGCAGCAGCAGCGCCGGGCGATCGATGAGGCGCTGGACCGGCTGGAACGGCAGTTGTTCCTCGCCGTGTCCCCGACCACCGGGGTCGCGGCGATCCGCGCCTCGGAGGCCAACCTGGTCTCCTCCTACATCCAGCGAGCCCGCCGCACCCAGCCGGAAGGCCGGCTGGTGGTGGTGGACAACCAGGGCCACTGCGCCCCGGTGCGGCTGGAGGATGGCGACGTCATCGTCATCCCGGAGAAGTCGCAGACCGTGCTCGTCGCCGGCGAGGTGACGGCGCCGCGCGCCGTGGTCTGGCGGCCGGAGATGAAGCTGGCCGATTACGTCAAGGCGGCCGGGGGTTACGCGCCGCGCGGCAACGACAGCTCGCTGATGATCCGGCGGGCGAGCGGCGAGCTGGTGCTCGACCCGGCGGAAATGCCGCGGCCGGGCGACGAGCTGATCGTGCTGCCGAAGCTCGATCCCAAGGTCTTCCAGATCGGCAGCGACCTGCTCGGGCTGATCTACCAGATCGCGGTGGCGACGCGGATCTTCCTGTAGGCGTGGCGGGGCGGCGGGCGCGCTGCCCCGGCCCTATCCCGGCAGCCGTGCCAGCGCCCGGCTTTCGAGGTAGTCGAGCCGCGCCGCGTGATCGTCGGCCCGGCAGACCATCAGGCTGCAGATGCCGACCCGCGTCGCACCGATCGCCGCCGCATAGGCACCGTCGATCGATACGACCAGCTCGTCGGCCCCACCCTCCGGCACGGTGAGCATCGCAAACAGTCGCTCCGCAGCGCCGGTTTCCTGCCGCAGCGCCACTGGCGCCGCGCCCCCCGCGCGCCCGGCGCGCAGCACGAAGACCGCCGGCTCGCCAGGCGCCTGGATCTCGAGATAGACCCGCAACGCCGTCCCGGTGGCCTCGACCGGCAACGGCAGGCGGAGCCGGCTCTCGCCGGGCCGGGCCCAGGCCCCCCAAGGCTCGGCGGGCGACCAGCCTGGGCCTTCCCGCAGCGCATCGGCGACCGCCATGGCCAGCACCGGCTCGGGCCCCGGCAGGAGGCCGATCGGATGCGCCTGGCCGAGCGGAAGGGGCAGCCGGACAAGCGGCGCCGGCAGGCCCGGCGAATCAGCCGCGGCCGCGTCGCGCACCACCTGCGTCGCGATCTCGGCCCAGCTCCTCAGCCGCAGGCGCTCGGCGATCCGGGCCTCCAAGGCCGCCCGGTGGTTGGCGTCGCTGCTCAATCGCCAGAGCTGCGCGACCAGGTCGGGCTCGCTGTTCGGGGCGAAGAAGACGGCGCCGGCGGCGCCCGATTCGCGCAGGCCCGAATGCTCCGGCACCAGCGGCACCTTGCCATGCGAGAGGCTCTCGGTGACCGGCAGGCCCCAGCCCTCGTAGAAGCTGTTGTAGAGCGTGAAGAGGCAGTCGCGGTACAGCGCCGCCAGTCCGGTGTCCGGCACGTCCTGCAGCAGATGGACCTTGGTCCGCAGGATCGCGGAGCGGGCATGCAGCCGCAGCGCTTCCTCCGCCAGCCAGCCCAGCTTGCCGACGCAGACCAGGTCGGGCACCGCCTCAGCGCCATGACGCCGCACCAGGGTCAGCCAGGCCTGGAAGACCAGAAGGTGGTTCTTGCGCGATTCGATGGTGCCGACCGAAAGCACGAAGCGACGGCCGTCGCGCAGGACGGCCGGGAGCGAGCCGGGCTCGACCGGGTCCGGCCTGCCGTCCAGCGGGACGGTGCGGCAGGGGATCGCGGTCCCGGGCAAGACGGCCTCTCGCAGCCGCTCGAAATCGCCCCTGGTGCAGTCGGAATTGGCCAGCACCGCATCGGCATGCAGGCAGAGCCCGGCAAACCAGCGGGCGAACTCATCCACCAGCCCCTCGGCACAATGCTCAGGCACCAGCAGCGGGATGCAGTCGTGCAGGAAGGGAACGTAGCGGATGCCATGCCGTGCCTTGGCCTCCCGCACCTGGCGGAGGTAGTCCGGGATCCACCAGGAGGTGCCAAGGTTGACCAGCGTACTGCCTGCGCCGAAGTCGAGCGCCTGGCTGCTCCGCAGGACCTGGCCCATCGCGGCGACCGCGGCGGCCCAGTCCGGCTCGGCGGTGTCGGTCGCCGTGGCGGAGAGCCGCGCGAGGTCGAGGAACAGCGCCGTAGGTACCGGTTTCCAGGCGCCGCTGGCCGGGTCGAAGGCGGCCACCGAGACCGGCAGGTCGGTGGCGTCCTGCAAGGCCGCGCGGATGACGTTGAGCTGCACGCGCTGGATGCCGGTCGGCGCGCGGTTGTGGCGGAAATAGTCGAACAGGTCCGAGGCGTCGAAGACCAGCGGCGCGCCGGTCGCGGCGACCGCTGCCGCACCGTATGGAACCGCCGCGACCGGCGGCGTCGCCGGGATGGGCGCTAGGGCGGCCGCCGGCAGGGGTGCAGGGGGTAGGACGGCGGCGTCGCCCAGCAGTTCGCGCTGGGCATCGACGTTGCCGGGGTCGAGGTTGAGCGCCATGGCATAGGCGCCAAGCGCCTCCTCGGTCCGACCGAGCAGCTTGAGCGCGTGGCCAATCTGCAAGCACAGGTCGCTGTCGTCGGGCAGCAGCTTTTCCGCCTCCCGGTAACAGAGCAACGCGCCCTTGGGGTCGCCGGATTCCTTCAGGCAGTGGCCGTACTGGACCCAGATCGGGCCGTCCTCACCGCGCAGGCGGAGATATTGGCCGTAGGCCTCGGCGGCGTCGGCCCAGGCGCGGCGGTCGCGCAACCGATCACCTTCGCCAAGCAGACGATCCGCCTCGGATGGGCCGCCAGCCGGGTCGATCTCGTCGGGTTGCATGTCCATCCGCGAATCCTGAGGGTTCGTCATATCGGATGGCATTCTGCCGCAAAACGCCCCGGCTGGGGACCATGTGCCGCTGCCGGGGGCGGCGAGCGCTTAACCCTCCATGAATATCACCCGAGCAGGATGGCAACGCCCAGGAGGGGCGACAGGAGCACCACGATGGCGGCGACCCGCAGCATGACCATGGAAATGTCCACCAGCCGTAGTGCAATCTGGCCGCGCAGCGGCAGGGCCAGGGTCGCGCCCTCGGCGGCCAGGGCGGATAGCGGTTCGGTGGTCTGGGCCACGTTGGGATCCTGCAGCAGGAACGCGATAAAGATACCTTGTTCATCGCGTGACAAGCGATATCCGCATAGCACACCTTGCCAAGTCGTGAACGACTATCTTACGGGGAGTCACGTCCTGGCGACCGGCCATCCCGCCGGCGCCGCCAAGGACGGGGAGGTCCAGGCATGACCAGGCCGTCACGCATCTTCCTCGACGGCTACAATCTGGCGTTGAATCAAGGAACTGGCGTTGCTACCTATGCCCGGAACCTAAGCTTCGCCATGGAGCGCCTGGGGCATCAGGTCGGGGTGCTCTACGGGACGCGGGCATCCCCCTCGGCGTTGTCGCTGATCCGGGAGATCGCCTTCTTCGACGAAAGGGTCGGCGATCCGCCGAAATGGCTCGTGGCGCTCCGCCGGGCCAAGCGGATGCTGCGCGCGCCCTTTGGCGAGCTGGCGGTACCGGTGCCGATCACCGGCAAGGTGGTCACCGCGACCTTCCGCGACCGGCTGCCGCATTTCGATGAGATCTGGAACACCCAGGACCTGTTCCAGCAGGCCGCGGCCCACCAGCGCTTCTTCAGCGGCCGCTTGGCGGTGACGGTCCCGGCCCAGCCGAAGCTGATGCACTGGACCTATCCTTTGGCGCTCCGCCTGCGCGGCGCCCGCAACATCTACACCATGCATGACCTGGTGCCGCTGCGGCTGCCCTACACGACCCTCGACAACAAGCGGCGCTATTTCCGGCTGAACCGCATGCTCGGCCGGCGGGCCGACCATATCGTGACGGTCTCCGAAGCCTCGCGGCGGGACATCATCTCGCTGCTCGGCGTGCCCGAGGAGCGGGTGACCAACACCTACCAGGCGGTCGACATCCCGCGCCGCCTGCGCGAGCTGCCGATGGAGCAGGTGCGGGCCGAGATCGACGGCAGCTTCGGGCTGCAGTCCGGGAACTACTGGCTTTTCTTCGGCGCCATCGAACCGAAGAAGAATGTCGGCCGGATGATCCAGGCCTATCTCGCCAGCGGCGTCGAGGGCCCGCTGGTGATCGTCGGCAAGCGGGCCTGGAAGTCCGAGGACGAACTCCGCCTGCTCTACGACGACCACGTGAAGTACCTGGTGCAGGAAGGCTCGATCCTGCGCACCCGGCACCGCATCATGATGCTGGACTATGTCCCTTTCCGGCTGCTGGTGAACCTGATCCGCGGCGCGCGCGCGGTACTGTTCCCCTCGCTCTATGAGGGCTTCGGCCTGCCGGCGCTGGAGGCGATGCTGCTCGGCACCCCGGTCATCACCTCCAACACCGCCTCGATGCCCGAGGTGGTGGGCGATGCCGCGATCCAGGTGGACCCCTACGACATTTCCGCGCTGGTCCAGGCGATCCAGTCGGTCGACCGCGACCCGGCGCTGCGCGCCCGGCTGGCCGAGGCCGGGCCGCGTCGGGCCGCCCTGTTCAGCCCGGACCGCTATGCGGCGCGGCTGGAGGCGCTCTATGCCCGGCTCGGCGTCCTGCCGATCGGCCGGGCCGCCGCCCCGGAGGCGCCGCGCCTCGCGGCCGAGTAGGGCCGCCTCGCCCGGTGAAGGACTTTCCCATGGACATCCAGGGCCCTGCCGGCCGCGCCTATGACGCGGCCGACCTGATCGGCGGCGAGGACCACGACTTCGTCGTCAACCTCTACCTCGCCGTCCTCGGCCGCTGGCCGGATGCGGCAGGCTATCGCCGCTACCTGGACGCCATCGCCGGCCGGCCGGAACGGCGGCTGGAGGCCTTGCGCGAGGTGGCCGGGTCCGATGAAGCGGCCCGCCACGGCGCCCGGATCGGCTTCGGCAGCGGCCCCGCCGTGCCGCCCGGCCCGACCCGGGTGCTGGGGATCACCCTGGCGTTGCGGACCGACTGGCTGCAGGCCGAGGTCGCGCGGCTGCAGGAGGCGGTCGGCCTTCTGGGCGGTGCCGGCTTCACCGCCGACCTCATCGAGTCCCGCGATGCCGGTCTGCATTTCGAGCTCAACGCGCTGCGGCGGGAGGTGACGGATCGGCTGGACGGGTTGCTCGGCCCGGTCGGCGGCGATGCCGCGGCGGCACGGGACGCGGCGGTGCAGGCAATCTCCCGCTTGGTTGCCGACCACGCCGCCGGACTGGTCGCGGCGGCCGAGGCAAAGCTGGAGCACCGGCTGCAGACGCTGGAAGCAAGGCTCCTCGCTCTCGAGGCGCGGTCCGCGGCGTGATCCCGGGCCGGCCCCGAGGCCTCGTCGTCTTCACCCCGCTGCCGCCCACCCGGTCGGGCATCGCCAGCTACGCCGCCGAACTGCTGCCGGCGCTGGCGCGGGCCTTGCCGGTCGTCGCCGTGGTGGCACGGCGGCAGGATGTGGTGCCGCTGCCGGGGATCGAGGTGGTCGCCGTGCTGGATTACCGGGCGCGGCCGGAGTGGCGCGACTGGACGCATCTGCACCAACTCGGCAACAGCCTCGATCATGCGCATGCCTATCTTGCGGCGCTGCGGCGGCCGGGGATCGTCACCCTGCACGACCCGGTGCTGCACCATCTGGTGGAGGCGCTGACCCTCGGCCGCGGCAACCCGGCGGGATATGCGGCGGCCCTCCTCGCCGAGCATGGCGCGGCCGGGCTGCGGGTGGCTCGGCTGCGGGCGCAGGGGATGTTCGACCCGGGCCTTCGCTTCCTGTTGCCGTTGCATCGCCAGGTCACCGACGGCGCCCAAGGCGTGATCCTGCATAGCCGCTTCGCCGCCGGGCGGGTGCAGCGCCCCGGCGGGCCGCCGCTGCGGGTCATCCCGCACCACCTTTCGCCGGAGGTTGCCGCGCTGGATGGGCTGGACCAGGCCACGGCACGCCGCAGCCTCGGCCTGCCGGTGCGGGGGCCGATCCTGCTTTCCCTCGGCCATGCCACGCCGGCCAAGCGGATCGACTTGGTGCTGGCGGCGGTGGCGCGGCTGGCGGCGGCATTCCCTGACCTGCTGCATGTGATCGCCGGGGCGCCGGATGCCGGGCTCGACCTGGCGGGCATGATCGGCCAGCTCGGGCTGCAGGGCCGGGTCCGGGTCACCGGCTGGCTGCCGGAGGACGCCTTCCTGCCCTATGCCCGCGCCGCCAACCTGCTGGTGAACCTGCGCCATCCGCAGGCGGGCGAGAATTCCGGGGCGCTGGTGCGGGCGCTGGGCATGGGCCTGCCGGCGGTGGTGGATGCGGTCGGGCCGGCAGCCGAATACCCCGATGCCGTGGTGGCGAAGCTGCCGCCCGGACCGGCGCCGGCGGCGCGGCTGGCCGACTTGGTCGCCGGCCTGCTCCGCGACCCGGCCGGCCTGGCGGCCCGCGCCGCGGCAGGACGGGCGCATATCCGGCGGGCGAACAGCCTGGAAGCCTCGGCCGCGGCCTATCTGGAAGCGCTCGCCGCCTGGGACACGGACCGGGACTGAGCGGCGGAATATCGCAACCGCCACCCGTCGCGCACGCGTGGCTTCCAACACGCCAGATCGACCCTTGCGAAAGCTCTGGGCCAACTCGGTGGGCGAAGCGTTCGGGTTCACCTTATTCCGGCCCAATCATGCAGTGGGGCCATCGGCCCAAATGACCGCGTGAGAGCCATCGCATGGCGGTTCGGTGCGAAGGCCTGCGTATCCGGTTGGCCAAGAACGAGACGGTGGCCAGGGTCGCGCCTCGTCCCGGGCTGGAGGACCGTGAGGCCGGGCCACGCCTTGCCCCCGGAGTTGCCTGCACCTCGGCGCGGCCACGCCGAGGGCGTGACCGCAGAAGGCGCATTATTCCGCGAGGAAGCCGCGGATCCGGTCGGCAAGCGGTGCCATGCCGACCACGCCGTTGAGATGGCCGAGCGGTCCCGTGACCTCCGCCGTCGCCACCTGCTTGCCGCCTTTGCGCAACACCTCGATGAACTCGCGCGCGCCCTCGTGCAGGAAGACCCGGTCGGTCGGCGAGGGGATGACCAGCCAACGCTTCGCCGCCCCCTCCATCGCCGCGGCAAGGTTCGGGTAGTCGTTCAGGAACAGTTGGTTGGCGCGGACCATGTACAGGAACGAGTTGGCGTCCGAGGTCTTGGCTCGTGCCGTCGCCGCGTCGTCCAGCCATTTCTCGATGCCGAAGCGGTCGCCGATGCGGCGTGCCGGGTCCTGGCCTTCGGGGATCTTCCGGTCGAACTGCTTCGCCCAGGGACGGTCGCGGGCATGCAGCGTGACGATCTTCCAGGCCTCCGCCAGGCCACGCAGCGGCGGCTCCCGCCCCTGGCCGTAGTAGTCGCCGTCCCGCCAGGCCGGGTCCAGCCGAATCGGGGCTTCCCAGATGTCCAGCCAGCCTTGCATCCAGGCATCGATCTCGGCGGCGATCACGGGCATGGCGCGCTGCACGAAGTCGGGATAGGCGGCGGCCCATTCGATGGTCTGCAGCCCGCCATTCGACGGGCCGGCAACCAGGGCCAGGCGCTTCACGCCCAGGCTGTCGAGCAGTTTCTTCTGCACCTCGACGAAGTCGCGCATGGCGATGACGGGAAAGGCCATGCCCCAGGGCCGGCCGGTATCCGGGTTGATGTTGGCCGGGCCGGTGGTGACGGTATTGGCATCCGGGACGTTGACGTTGACCAGCGTGTCGGCCGAGACGACGAAATACTTGTCGGTGTCGATCGCCTTGCCGGGGCCGATGATGGCGTCCCAGTAGCCGGCCGGGCCACCGGCCGACAGGCGCCCGAATGCGTGGCTGTTGCCGCTGAAGAAGTGGCAGATCAGGACCGCATTGTCCCCCGCCGCATTCAGCCGGCCCATGGTCTGATAGCCGATGCGGGTGTTCGGGATGGTGGCGCCGCCGCGGGTCTGGAAGGCCCCCGCATCGAAGACGCGCTTCTCCAGCACCTCGGGCGCCGCGGCTTGCTGTGCCATGCCCGGCCATGCCGCAAGCGCGCCCAGCAGCCCCGTCGCGGCCAGAAGGCCTCGCCGTCTCGTCATACCCGGCACTCTCCCCTGTGGAAGGCGGTATCCTGTCCACGGATCGTGGCGACGGCAAGACGTCCGGCCAGTGCAGCCGCAGCGCCACCGTTGCGCCCTTGCCGAAGCCCAGCCTAGCCTTGTCCCGCTTGCGCCGGCGAAGGGCGCACCGCCCGGCCCATGCGCCGGCACGGCGCGGCGGTCGGCGGGGGACAACAAAGGGGGGTTGCGACTTTGATGACGATTTCACTGTTGCTGGTGATCGTGCTGGGGGCGCTCTCGATCGCCTACGGCGTGGTCACCGCCAAACAGGTCATGGCGCTGGATGCGGGCAGCGCCCGGATGCAGGAGATCGCCGCGGCGATCCAGGAAGGCGCCTCGGCCTATCTCAAGCGGCAATACATCACGATCGCCATCGTCGGCGTGGTGCTGTTCGTCCTGGTGGTCGCCACGCTCGGCATCCCGGTCTCGATCGGCTTCCTGATCGGCGCGATCCTGTCGGGCGCGGCCGGCTTCATCGGCATGAACGTGTCGGTGCGCGCCAATGTCCGCACCGCCCAGGCCTCCACCCAGTCTCTGGCCGCCGGCCTCGACGTTGCCTTCAAGTCGGGCGCCATCACCGGCCTGCTGGTCGCCGGCCTCGCGCTGCTCGGCGTCGCAGTCTATTTCTTCATCCTGACCCAGTTGATGGGCCTTGCGCCGAACGACCGCGTGGTCATCGACAGCCTGGTCGCGCTCGGCTTCGGCGCCTCGCTGATCTCGATCTTTGCCCGGCTCGGCGGCGGCATCTTCACCAAGGGCGCCGATGTCGGCGGCGACATGGTCGGCAAGGTCGAAGCCGGCATCCCCGAGGACGACCCCCGCAACCCCGCCACCATCGCCGACAACGTGGGCGACAATGTCGGCGACTGCGCCGGCATGGCAGCCGACCTCTTCGAGACCTATGCGGTGACCATGGTCGCCACCATGGTGCTGGCGGCCATCGCCTTCCCGGCCGGGTCGCTCGCGCTCGGCATGCTGTATCCGCTGGCGATCGGCGCGGTCTGCGTCGTGACCTCCATCGTCGGCACCTATTTCGTCAAGCTGCCGGCCAACCAGTCGATCATGGGCGCGATGTACCGCGGCTTCATCGTCACCGGCGTGCTGTCGCTGGTGGCGCTGCTGCCGCTGACCTACCTGGTCTTCGGCACCGGCAGCATCACCGCGGCCGGCGCCACCTTCAACGCTTTCTCGCTGTTCCTCTGCGGCGTGGTCGGGCTGGCGGTGACCGGGCTGATCATCGTGGTGACCGAATACTACACCGGCACCAACTATCGTCCGGTGCAGGCGATCGCCGAGAGTTCGGTGACCGGCCACGGCACCAACGTGATCCGTGGCATCGCCGTCTCCATGGAAAGCACCGCCATCCCGGCTCTGATCATCATCGGCGGCGTGCTGTTCAGCTACAACCTGGCCGGCCTCTATGGCATCGCCATCGCGGTCACCACCATGCTGGCGCTGGCCGGCGTCGTGGTGGCGCTGGATGCCTTCGGCCCGGTCACCGACAATGCCGGCGGCATCGCCGAGATGGCCGGACTGCCGAAGGAGATCCGGGTCACCACGGATGCGCTCGACGCGGTCGGCAATACCACGAAAGCGGTCACCAAGGGCTACGCGATCGGCTCGGCCGGCCTCGGCGCGCTGGTGCTGTTCGCCGCCTACACCCAGGACCTAGCCTTCTTCGCGGCCAACAGCGCTACCTACCCCTATTTCGCGGGCGTCGGCGCGCTCACCTTCAGCCTCTCCTCGCCCTATGTCGTCGTGGGCCTGCTATTTGGCGGCGCCCTGCCCTATCTGTTCGGCGGCATGGCAATGACGGCGGTCGGCCGCGCGGCGATGAGCGTGGTCGAGGAGGTGCGGCGGCAGTTCAAGGAGAAGCCGGGCATCATGGAAGGCCGCGACCGCCCGGATTACGGCCGGGCCGTCGACATCCTGACCAAGGCGGCGATCAAGGAGATGATGATCCCGTCCCTGCTGCCGGTGCTGTCGCCGCTGGTGATCTATTTCGGCATCAGCGCCATCGCCGGCAAGGCGGCGGGGTTCGAGGCACTGGGCGCCATGCTTCTGGGTGTCATCGTCAACGGCTTCTTCGTCGCGGTGTCGATGACCACCGGCGGCGGCGCCTGGGACAATGCCAAGAAATACATCGAGGAAGGCCACCATGGCGGCAAGGGTTCGGAAGCCCACAAGGCCGCGGTGACCGGCGACACGGTGGGCGATCCCTACAAGGATACCGCGGGACCCGCGGTGAACCCGATGATCAAGATCACCAACATCGTGGCGCTGCTGCTGCTGGCGATACTCGCCCATAGCGGCTGACGCCGTGGGCTGATCAGCAGCCCCGAACGGGAGACGGCCGGCGGGTCACCCCGCCGGCCGTCTTCATACCGGGCCGTCAGGCCTTACCGGGTGCGGCGGGGATGCGGCCCCCGCCGCGGCCCGTCAGACCATCCGCAGGCTGCCGGCCGAGGACTTGCCCTTCCGCGGGTCGTGCTCGAGTTCGAAGCTGACCTTGTCGCCCTCGTTCAGCTGGCGGATGCCGGCCTTCTCGACGGCGCTGATATGCACGAACACGTCGGCGCCGTTGTCATCCGGCTGGATGAAGCCGAAGCCCTTGGTGGCGTTGAACCATTTCACTGTACCGGTCGCCATTGTCGTAGATCCATTCTGTAGGCGGCCCATCCCGCGCGATGCGCGGAACGGTCCGTTTGGTTGCTGGTCTTTCCCCGCCTCGCCGGCCGCTTGCACGTCCGCTGGCCGGAATGCGTCAGGCCATGACGGCCCGGCGCAGCGTCGAGATCACCCGCCGCGGCTTGCCCGAGGCATCGGCGATCCGCTGGTCCTGCGCCTCGATCTCGGTGCGGGCCGGCTCGTCGCCATCAAGGCCACCGAGGATCTCGGTCGGCACCTTCCGGTTCGAGGTGCGGCTACCATCGGCATAGTGGACGTCGAAGAAAGCCCACTTCCCGTCATCGCGGCGCTTGGCCATGGGAAATCCTCATACGAGGAAGCCCGACGCCGCAAGCGACGCCGGGCTCCGGTCCACAGTGGGTCCGCAGCCGGGACGGCCTCGAGGGGCCATCCCGGAGGGAATCCGCCGATCAGGCCAGCTTCAGGTTCGCGGCCGAGACCTTGCCCTTGCGCGGGTCGTTCTCGAGGTCAAAGGAGACCTTCTGGCCTTCATTGAGACCGCGGATGCCGGCCTTCTCGAGCGCGCTGATATGCACGAACACATCGGCGCTGCCGGTGTCGGGCTGGATGAAGCCGAAGCCCTTGGTCGCGTTGAACCACTTAACGGTGCCGGTAGCCATTGTCGTATTCCATCATCTTGTATTCCGCCCCACGCCCTTCGTGGAACGGGCCTAACTGCCCTCCCGTAGGGGGCAATCACCTGGCTCGGCATCGGGCCGAACCGGACGGGAAGACCGCGGCAAATCTGGCCGGACCGGTCATCCCGGGATATCGACCACACCGGATGGCGTGGTGGTGGCGTCAGGCTTCGGTCTTCGCGTCGTCGACAGCCGGTTCTTCAGGCAGTGGTCCGCCCTCACGTTCCTGCTTCCGACGTGCGACCGCTTCCTCGCGCTCGCGTTGCTTTTCGGCCTGCTTGGTCAGCTTGCCGCGATTGATTTCGGCCCGTTGCTGGCCGTAATTCGGTCGTCTCGCCACGCTGGCCGCCTTATCAGGAAAAAACGCCGGTGGCGCCGCTGCGGAGCTGGCTTTCCAGCACCACGCGCTCATGCCCATCCTGCTGATGCTTCACCCGGTATTCGCGGTCATTGTCCGGACCGGGGAGTTGCCGCACCACCGTATAAAGTCCGCGGGGGACATTGCCGTCGAAGCGATGCGGAACGAATTCCACCTTCTGCCCGACGTTGAAGCGGTGAGGTGACATTGGATCCTCCTGCCTTTCGGCTGCGGGATGGGCAGGTGGGAGGCGCCCGGGGCCGCAGCCGGCCCCCGGACGAGCAGGCAGACTCAGTCGAGCTTGAGGTTGCCGGCGGAGAGCTTGCCTTCCTTGCCACGCTGCACGTCGAAGCTGACGCGTTGGCCGTCGTTCAGGCCCTGGAGCCCGGCGCGCTGGACATCGGAGATGTGCACGAAAACGTCAGCGGTCCCATCCTCGGGCTGAATGAAGCCATAGCCCTTGGTGGCATTGAACCACTTAACAGTGCCGGTAGTCATTGTCGCATTTCCATCAAGCATGCGTTCCGCCCCACGCACGTCGCAGGGCAGGCCAATCTGCCAATGAGGGACGGAAACCAGGCTCGGCGCTCTAGCAGAGCTGACGAAACGGGCCGAACCAGACGGGTTGACAGCGATACCATGCGCCCGAATGGCGCGGGGCACAACTTCAATCGCTCTGGATCGCGCTGATGCGATGCGCGGGGGCGCTGCAGGCCGTCTCAGCCGCTCCGTGCAAGAGCGCTGCGGCCCGCCGCAGTGCCGACTCCTACGCCCGCAGCCACCGCGCGATATCCGCAGGAGATAGATACGAACCGCGCTCAAGCAACCGCGCCTTCCCTCGCCCATCCGCACCAGACGGCGCGATAGGCATTGCAGCCGGCGGTGGGTCGTTCGAGGTCCGTTTCGCGCCGGGCCTGCCGGCTGCGCGTCGCCCGGTGCCAATGCGAGGCTCCGGCGCAAGACAGCGGCGAATCCAAATCGATCACGCACCTGCCACCGGCAGCAGTCAGCCGACGGCACCAAGGCTAGCGGTGGCGTAGCCGCTCCGGGATCGGCAGGCCGAGCCGGGCCGGGACCTGCCAGACCTCCCGCACCGTACGCAGGCGGGCGAATCCACTGGCGAGATAGTTGGGCAGTGCCCGCGGGTGGTCCGCGGTGCAGGTGTTGACCGTCAGGCCGCGCGGATGCTCGGCCCAGGCGGTGTCGATGGCATGGCGCAGGAAGGCCTGGCCAAGCCCATGCCCGATGGCATGCGGCAACAGGCCGAAATAGCCGAGATTGGTGAAGGGCCGGTTGCGCCGGTCCAGCTCGTAGAAGCCGGCCGGCTCGCCATCCTGATAGAGCACATGGATGGAGACCGCCGGGTCCTTGAGGATGCCGGCGAGCTCGGCATCCGGCAGGGTCCGCCGCAGCCACCAGACATAATCGTGCCCGACCGTATGATAGAGGTAGCGGTAGAAGGCCACGCTGCAGCGCCGCGCATGCACCACATTGGCCGCCGGCGGCAGCTTCGGCCCGCGCTCGTCTGGCGCATGGTCCATGCGCAGGAAGGTCACGTCGACCGCGACCGGGGTAATGGGCTCGGCCATCAGGCGCACCGTCGCTGGCCGCCCGGCAGCCAATCCCCTGGAAGCATTATGACTAGTTGTCCAGGAAGCTGCGCAGCTTACGGCTGCGGCTCGGGTGCTTGAGCTTGCGCAGCGCCTTGGCCTCGATCTGGCGGATGCGCTCGCGGGTCACGTTGAACTGCTGGCCGACCTCCTCCAGCGTGTGGTCGGTGTTCATCCCGATCCCGAAGCGCATGCGCAGCACGCGTTCCTCGCGCGGGGTCAGACTGGAAAGGACCCGGGTCGTGGCCTCGCGCAGGTTCGATTGGATGGCGGCGTCGAGCGGGATGATCGCCGCCTTGTCCTCGATGAAGTCGCCAAGATGGCTGTCTTCCTCGTCGCCGATTGGCGTCTCGAGGCTGATCGGCTCCTTGGCGATCTTGAGGACCTTGCGGACCTTCTCCAGTGGCATGCCGAGCTTCTCAGCAAGTTCCTCCGGCGTGGGCTCGCGACCGATCTCGTGCAGCATTTGGCGCGAGGTGCGGACCAGCTTGTTGATCGTCTCGATCATGTGCACGGGAATACGGATCGTGCGGGCCTGATCGGCGATGGACCGGGTGATCGCCTGGCGGATCCACCATGTCGCATAAGTGCTGAACTTGTAGCCGCGGCGATACTCAAACTTATCGACCGCCTTCATCAGGCCGATATTGCCTTCTTGAATGAGATCCAGGAACTGCAGTCCGCGGTTGGTGTATTTCTTGGCGATCGAGATCACCAGCCGCAGGTTGGCCTCGATCATCTCCTTCTTCGCCTGGGTCATGTCGCGCTCGCCGCGCGAGACGGTGGCGTAGACCCGGCGGAATTCGGCGATCGGCAGGTTGGTATCGTTGGCGATGGTCGCCATCTGCGCGCGCACCGATTCGACGTCGTCGCGGGACCGCAGGATGAAGGTCTTCCAAGACTTGTGGGTCTGCTTGGCCAGCCGCTCGAACCAGGCGGGGTCCAACTCGCTGCCGCGCCAGTTCTGCAGGAATTCTTCCCGCTTCACCTTGCTGCCCTCGGCCATGCGGAGCACCTGCCCCTCCAGCGCTGTCAGCTTTCGGTTGAGATGCTTGAGCTGCTCGACCAGTTCCTCAATACGGTTGTTGTGCAGGTGCACCTTCTGCACCAGCGCCACGAGCTCGGTCCGGGTCTTCTCGTAGGTCTTTTCGGAGCGGGCCTGCAGGTCCTCTCCGGCGGTATACGCCTCCATCCGCTTGTTCTGCAGCTTCTGCAGGCGGGAATAGGCGCCCTCGATAGCCTCGAAGGCGAGCAGTGCCTCGGGCTTCAGCTTCTCCTCCAGCGCCGAGAGCGACAGGCCGAGCCCCTCGCCCTCCTCGCCTTCCTCGAATTCCTCGTTCGCATCGGGCGGCGGGACGTCCGGCGCGTCGGCCGAATTCGTTGCCTCCAGGTCGATCACGTCGCGCAGCAGCATGCGGCCTTCCTTGACCGCCTCGTGCCAAGCAATGATCGCCTTGAAGGTCTGCGGGCTCTCGCAGAGCCCGCCGATCATCATGTCCCGCCCCGCCTCGATCCGCTTGGCGATGGCGATCTCGCCCTCGCGCGACAGCAGTTCGACACTGCCCATCTCGCGCAGGTACATCCGAACAGGGTCGTCGGTGCGGCCGAGGCTCTCCTCGTCGACGTTGCCGCCCGCCTCCTCCTCGTCCTTCTCTTCCTTGTCCTCGCTGGCGGGCTTGGCGACCGGCGTGGCCTCGCCGTCCTCGCTCTCCTCGCTGTCGACGACGTTGATGCCGATCTCGCTGAGGTTGGCGAGGGTGTCCTCGATCAGTTCGGAGGAGACCTGGTCCTGTGGCAGCGCGGCATTGATCTCGTCGTAGGTGACGTAGCCGCGCTCCTTGCCGCGGGTGATCAGCTTCTTGACCGCGGCGGTCATGATGTCGAGCAGCACGCCCTCCACCACGTCGTCGCGGGTCTCGACCGTATCCGTGCCGCCGGTGACCTTGCTCGCCATCCCGTCCGCTCCATCGACGCGCCCTGCGCCCCATGTGACGGGGTGCTGGGCGATGCCCTCTACCCTATGGTGTCCGCACGCGGTGCCCCAGGAGACCCCCGGATGGTCGCCTCTTCCGGCAAGGCGTCGGCTTCGCCCCCCCGCAGGACAGCAAGTGCCTCCGACAGGCGGATCAGACGCTGCTGCGCCGCCGGGTCATTGGTCTCCACCAGCAGCCTTTGCGCTTCGGCCCGATCCTCGACCAGTTCCGCCTCGCCTCGCAGCAGCCCGAAGAAATGCCACCAGCCGTCCAGCGCCTCCTTGGGCTGGGCCGCGGGGTGCGCCGCGGCGCAGAGCCCAGGGGCCCGGGTGGCCCAGATGGCGGCATTCTCCATACCGTCCTGGGCGAGGTGGCGCGCCAGGGCTGCCGAGTCAAGGAGTTCCGCCTTGCCGAGCCATGCGAGGAGGGAGGTTCGTAACGCCTGGCAATCCCCGTCCGGCAGGTCGAGCGCCATCAACGACTCTTCCACCTCCGGCAGCAGCAGCGGATGGCGCAGCAGGATGGCGAGCAGGTTGCGGGCCCGGTCGAGACGGATATTGGGTGCATCGATCGATGGGCGGTGCAGGCCGGGGACGCCCATCGGCGGGTCGCGCCGCCATTTCCCGCCACCCTGGCCGCCCGAACCACCGCCCGTCCAGGGCGCACGCCGGGCGCCGGCGGCCAGCGCCGGCCGTCGCCCCGCCTCAAAGAACCGGTCGAGCAGGCTGCGGCGATACTCGCCGGCTAGCATCCGGTCCGGGATGAGCCGGGCCACCTCCTCCAGCCGGGCCCTCAGCGCGGCGCGCTGCTCGGGCGTCTCGCGCGGCTTGCCGGCGGTCACCAGGTCATAGAGCGCGACCGACAGCGGCCGGGCCGCATCCAGCACCGGCTGGAAGGCGTGGGGGCCGCCCTTGCGGATCAGCGTATCGGGGTCCTCCCCGCCGGTCAGCGTCGCCAGCTTCAGGCTGCGCTCCGGGCTCAGCAGCGGCAGCGCCAACTCGGCCGAGCGCGCCGCGGCCCGGGCGCCGGCGCCATCGCCGTCGAAGCACAGGATGGGCTCGGGCGAGATCTGCCAGAGCAGTTCCAGCTGCTCGGCCCCCAGGGCGGTGCCGAGCGGGGCGACCGCACCGCCGAAGCCGGCCTGGTGCAGGGCGATGACGTCCATATAGCCCTCGACCACCAGCACCGGGGCGCCGCGGAAGGCCCCTTCCCGCGCCAGGTCGAGGCCATAGAGACCGCGCCGTTTGGAAAACAGCTCGGTTTCCGGCCCGTTGACGTATTTCGGCTGGCCGTCGCCCAAGGTTCGGCCGCCGAAGGAGATGGTGCGGCCGCGGCGGTCGCGGATCGGGAACATCACCCGGCCGAAGAACATGTCGGACAGGCCCGCGGCGGGGTCGTCCGGGTCGCGCGGCTTCATCAGCCCGGAGGCGACCAGCTGGCCGGTCTCGATCCCCTCCGGCTTCAGTTCCGCGGCCAAGGCCCCGCGGCCCTCGCCGGACCAGCCGAGGCCGAAGCGGGCGATGGTCTCGTCGGTCAGGCCGCGGCGGCGCAGATAGTCGAGTGCGGCGCGCCCTTCCGGCAGGAAGAGCCGGCGGCGATAGGCTGCCTCGGCCAAGGCCAGCACGCCGTGAAGATCGCGCGCCCGCTTCTCCCGCGCCGCCGCCTGCGGGGTGGGCTTCGGCACTTCCAGCCCGGCCTCGGCCGCCAGGCGCTCCACCGCTTCCGGGAAGGAAGCACCCTCGGCCCGCATCAGGAAGGTGATGGCGTCGCCATGCGCGCCGCAGCCGAAGCAGTGGAAATGGTCGTCGTAGACGTAGAAGCTCGGCGACTTCTCGTTGTGGAAGGGGCAGCATCCCTTCCACTGCCGGCCGTTGCGGGCGAGGCGCGCCTTGCGGCCGATCAGCCCGTGCAGCGGGGTGCGGGCGCGGAGTTCGTCGAGGAATTGCGGGGGCAGGGCCATGGCGGTCAGCCCAGTCTAGCGGCCCGCCACCGCCTCTGCATCAACCGCCGAGGGCCGCTTTCACCAGGGGGCCAGCCTTGCCGAGATCCATGGTCGCCGCGTGCTTCGCCCGCAACACCGCCATGACCTTGCCCATCTCCTTGATCCCCGAGGCGCCCGATTCGGCGATGGCGTCACGGATCGCCGCCTCGGTGGCGGCGGCATCCATCTGCTGTGGCAGGAACGCCTCGATCACCACGATCTCCGCCTCCTCCTTCCGCGCCAGTTCCTCGCGGCCGCCCTGGCGGTAGAGCTCGACGCTCTCGCGGCGGGACTTGGCCATGCCGCGCAGCATGGCGACGATCTGCTCATCCGGCACCGCTGTGACGCCGGAGGGCCGGGCGGCGATGTCGGTGTCCTTCAGCTTCGCGATGATCATCCGCAGGGTGGAGGTGGCGGCGGCGTCGCGCCCCAGCATGGCGGTCTTGAGCGCCGCGTTGAAACGAGTGCGGAGATCTTCGGCCATGGGGCAGTCCTTGTCAGGTGTTCGGCTTGGCTGCGGGCTGTAGCATGGCCCGGCGGCATCGCCATGGGGCGGGAAAGCATTTCCCAAGTGACGAAATTGGATTGATCTGGGAAACGCTTTCCCACATATCGGTCCCATGCGGACGGTCGAAGACATCATCACCTTGCTCGGTGGCCTGGAGGCCGCGGCGCAGCGTTGCAGCATCGGGACCGAGGCGGTGCGCAAGTGGCGCCAGGCCCGCGTCATCCCGCCCCGGCATTGGCCTGCCATCCTGGCGGCCACCGGCCTGTCCCTCGCCGAGCTTCCCGGCGCCCCCGAGACCCGTGCGGAGACCACGATGCCCCAACCAGACAACGCCCCCGATACCGTCCCCGAGGGTGCGACGGCTTGCCTGGTCCTCGGCGATGGCAGCGTCTTCTGGGGAGCCGGTTTCGGCGCCCATACCCCTGCCGGCGCCACCGCGGTGGCGGAAGTATGCTTCAACACCGGCATGACCGGCTACCAGGAGACGCTGACCGACCCCTCCTATGCCGGGCAGATCATCACCTTCACCTTCCCGCATATCGGCAATGTCGGCACCAACCCAGAGGACCTGGAGGCGACGACCCCGGTCGCCCGCGGTCTGGTGGTCAAGCAGGACCTGACCGAGCCGGCGAATTACCGCTCCACCCGGCACCTCGATGCTTGGCTGAAGAGCCACGACGTGCCGGGCATCGCCGGGCTCGACACCCGCGCGCTGACGCTGCGCATCCGGGATGGCGGGGCGCCGAACGGGGTGCTGTGCTTCCCGGCCAATGGCCGCTTCGACCTGACGGCGCTGCGCGCCCAGGCCGCGGGTTGGCCGGGGCTGGAAGGCATGGACCTGGCCAAGGAGGTCTCCTGCCGCCAGGCCTATGCCTGGTCCGAGACCGAATGGGCCTGGCCGGCCGGCTTCGGCACCCAGGCAGCGCCGAAGCACAAGGTGGTCGCGGTGGATTACGGCGCCAAGCGCAACATCCTGCGCTGCCTGGCCGCCGCCGGGCTCGAGGTGACCGTGGTGCCGGCGACGGCGACCGCCGAGGAGATCCTGCGGCACGCGCCGGACGGCGTATTCCTGTCGAACGGCCCGGGCGATCCGGCCGCGACGGCGGCCTATGCGGTGCCGGCCATCCGCGCGGTGATGGAGCAGAATGTGCCGGTCTTCGGCATCTGCCTCGGCCACCAGTTGCTGGGCCTGGCGCTGGGCGGCACGACCTACAAGCTGGACCGCGGCCACCGCGGCGCCAACCAGCCCGTCAAGGACCTGACTACCGGCAAGGTGGAGATCACCAGCCAGAATCACGGCTTCGCGGTCGATGAGCGCAGCCTGCCCGCCAATGTGCGGGTGACCCATGTCTCGCTCTTCGACGGCTCGAACGAGGGGCTGGCCGCGACCGACCGACCGGCCTTCTCGGTGCAGTACCACCCGGAAGCCAATCCGGGTCCGACGGACAGCCATTACCTGTTCCACCGGTTCGTCGAGCTGATCGATAAGCACAAGGGGAGCTGAGAAACATGTTCGATCTGAAGGGGCGCATCGGGCTCGTCACCGGCGGCAACGGCGGCATCGGGCTCGGCCTGGCACGAGGCCTGGCCAAGGCCGGCGCGGCGGTGATGGTCGCCGGCCGCAATCCGGAGAAGAACGCGGCGGCGGTGGCCGAGCTTCGTGCGCTGGGCGCCGAGGCGGATAGCACGCTGGTCGACGTGACCGACGAGGCCAGCGTCAACGCCATGGTGGCCGCCTGCGTCGCCCGCTTCGGCCGGCTGGACATCCTGCTCAACAATGCCGGGATCAACATTCGCAACCGGCCGGAAGTCTATGACCTGGCAGACTGGCACAAGGTAATCGCGACGAACCTGACCAGCGCGATGCTGGCCAGCAAGGCGGCGCATCCGCACCTGAAGGCGGGTGGCCATGGGCGAGTGATCAACAACGGCTCGATGCTGTCGATCTTCGGCCTGCCCTTCCATGCGGCCTATGGCGCCTCCAAGGGCGGCGTGGTGCAGATGACCAAGTCGATGGCGGTGGCCTGGGGCCCGGACGGCATCACGGTGAACTGTCTGCTGCCGGGCTGGATCGACACCGACCTGACCCGCAAGGCGCGTAGCGACATGGCCGGGCTGAACGACAACGTCATGGCCCGTACGCCGAAGGGCCGCTGGGGCGACCCGGCCGATTTCGAGGGCATCGCCGCCTTCCTCGGCTCGGACGCCAGCGCCTTTATCACCGGCGTCGCCATTCCGGTGGATGGCGGATTTTCCGTCAACGGCTGAGCCATGCCTGCCGCCGAGACGCTGCTGGTCTTCGCCGCCCTGTCGCTCGGCCTCGCGCTGACGCCGGGGCCGAACATGCTCTACCTCGTCTCCCGCTCGCTGGCGCAGGGCACGGGGGCAGGCATGGTCTCGCTCGTTGGCTGCCAGGCGGGGTCGCTGGCGATCATGCTGGCGGCCGCGGCCGGCATCACCGCGGCGCTGATGGCGGTGCCCTATGCCTGGGACGTGCTGCGTCTCGGCGGCGCGGCCTATCTGCTGTTCCTCGCCTGGCAATGCCTGCGGCCGGGCGGCCAGCCGCTGTTCGCGCCCCGGCCGATGCCGCGGGAACCAGCGGCGCGGCTCTTCGCAGTCGGCTTCGCCACGGCGGCGCTGAACCCCAAGGTCGCGCTGTTCTACATGGCAGTGCTGCCGCCGTTCATCGATGCCACGGCCGGCCACGTCTTCCTGCAGGCGGCACTGCTCGGCGCCATCCAAATCGTCGTCTGCACGGCCTTCGATGCGATCCTGGTCTGGGGTGCGGCGGCCACCGCCCGCTTCCTCGGTACCCGCCCCGCCTGGCTGGCGGCACAGCGATGGGTGCTGGGTGCCGCGCTCGGGCTGCTGGCGATGAAATTGGCGATGCAAGGACGCACGGCATGACGCTGGTCTTCATCGCGCTGCTGGCGCTGTCCTGGACCGGGCTTTCGCTGGCCCTGCTGGCCATGCTGATGAAACGGATGGCACCGCCGCGCCAGGCGGCCTGGCGTGCCTTCGGCCTCAGCCTCGTCTTTAACACGATCAGCGCCGCCTATGCCTCGCCGGGGGAGCCGCTCCCCTCCGTCCTGCTCATCCTGGCCAGCCATGCGCTGCTGCCGCCGCTGCTGCTGGCGGCGCGGCGGGAGGAGCAGCGGGGATGATGCGCCCTGCCCTGCCGGCAGCCCACGTCGCCGCCGCGACGCCAGAATCCTGCCAGTCGCCCGACTGCGCCCCTGTTTCACGCTGACGACCGGAATGCCCCCATGCCGAAGCGCACCGACATCAAGTCCATCCTCATCATCGGCGCCGGCCCGATCGTCATCGGCCAGGCCTGCGAGTTCGACTATTCCGGCGCCCAGGCCTGCAAGGCGCTGCGGGCGGAGGGCTACCGGGTCATCCTGGTGAACTCCAACCCCGCGACGATCATGACCGACCCGGGCCTTGCGGATGCCACCTATATCGAGCCGATCACGGTGGAGATGGTCGAGAAGATCATCGCCAAGGAACGCCCCGACGCGCTGCTGCCGACCATGGGCGGGCAAACCGCGCTGAACACCTCGCTGAAGCTGGCCGAGGCCGGGGTGCTGGCGAAATACGGTTGCGAACTGATCGGCGCCAAGGCCGAGGTGATCGACAAGGCCGAGGACCGGCTGAAATTCCGTGATGCGATGACCAAGATCGGCATCGAGAGCCCGCGCAGCGCCATCGCCCATACCATGGAGGAGGCCCGCGCCGCGCTCGACCTCGTCAAGCTGCCCTGCGTCATCCGGCCAAGCTTCACCCTCGGCGGCACGGGCGGCGGCATCGCCTATAACCGGGAGGAATTCGAGCAGATCGTCACCGCCGGCCTCGACGCCTCGATGACCAATGAGGTGCTGGTCGAGGAGAGCGTGCTGGGCTGGAAGGAGTACGAGATGGAGGTGGTCCGCGACAGCGCGGACAACTGCATCATCATCTGCTCGATCGAGAACCTGGATGCGATGGGCGTCCACACCGGCGACAGCGTGACCATCGCCCCGGCCTTGACCCTGACGGACAAGGAATACCAGCGGATGCGCGATGCCAGCATCGCCTGCCTCCGCGAGATCGGCGTCGATACCGGCGGGTCGAACGTGCAGTTCGGCATCAACCCGGCGGACGGCCGCATGGTGGTGATCGAGATGAACCCGCGGGTCAGCCGCTCCTCGGCGCTGGCCTCCAAGGCGACCGGTTTCCCGATCGCCAAGATCGCGGCCAAGCTGGCGGTCGGCTATACGCTGGACGAGCTGAAGAACGACATCACCATGGTGACGCCGGCCAGCTTCGAGCCGACGATCGATTATGTCGTCGTCAAGATCCCGCGCTTCACCTTCGAGAAATTCCCCGGCACCCCGGCGACGCTGACCACCAGCATGAAGTCGGTCGGTGAGGCGATGGCGATCGGCCGCTCCTTCGCGGAAGCCTTGCAGAAGGGCCTGCGCTCCCTGGAGACCGGCTATTCCGGCCTCGACGAGGTCGCGGCCCCCGGGGACGGCAGCGCCCAGGCCTTCCACGCCGCGCTGGCGACGCCGACGCCCGACCGCATCCTGATGGCGGCCCAGGCGATGCGCGCCGGTGTCTCGGTCGAGGAGATCCACGAGGCCTGCAAATTCGATCCCTGGTTCCTGCGCGAGGTCGAGAAGATCGTCGCCGCCGAACGCGCGGTGCAGGCCGAAGGCCTGCCGAGGACCGCGACCGGGTTGCGCCGGCTGAAGGCGCTCGGCTTCTCCGACAAGCGGCTCGGGCAGCTTTCCGGCCAGGCGGAGACGGCGGTCGAGGCGACGCGCCTGAAGCTCGGCGTGGTGCCGGTCTACAAGCGCATCGACACCTGCGCCGGCGAGTTCGCCTCGGACACCCCCTACATGTACTCGACCTACGAAGGCGGCTTTGGCACGCCGGATTGCGAATCACGGCCCACGGACAAGCGGAAGATCGTCATCCTCGGCGGCGGGCCCAACCGCATCGGCCAGGGCATCGAATTCGACTATTGCTGCGTTCATGCCTGCTACGCGCTGAAGGATGCCGGCTTCGAGACCATCATGGTCAACTGCAATCCGGAGACGGTGAGCACCGACTACGACACCTCCGACCGCCTCTATTTCGAGCCGCTGACCGGCGAGGACGTGCTGGCGCTGCTGCGGAAGGAACAGGAGAACGGCACGCTGCTCGGCTGCATCGTGCAGTATGGCGGGCAGACCCCCCTCAAGCTCTCCCAGGCGCTGCACCGGGCGGGCATCCCCATCCTCGGCACCAGCGCGGAGGCGATCGACATCGCCGAGGACCGCGAGCGCTTCCAGCACCTGCTGAAGGGGCTCGGCCTGAAGCAGCCGCAGAACGGCACCGCCCGCAACCTCGACGAGGCCGTGATTGAGGCCGCGCGCATCGGCTACCCGGTGGTCGTGCGACCGTCCTACGTCCTCGGCGGCCGCGCCATGGAGATCGCCTACAACGCCGAGCAGCTCCGCCGTTTCGGCATCGAGGCGGTGAAGGTCTCCGGCGAGAACCCGATCCTGATCGACCAGTACCTGGCCGATGCGATCGAGGTCGATGTGGACTGCATCGCCGATGCCGATGGCCAGGTCTATGTCGCCGGGGTCATGGAGCATATCGAGGAAGCCGGCATCCATTCCGGCGACAGCGCCTGCTCCCTGCCGCCCTATTCGTTGCCGCCCGCCATCGTCACCGAGCTGAAGGCGGAGACCGAGGCGATGGCCCGGGCGCTCAAGGTCGTCGGCCTGATGAACGTGCAGTATGCGGTGAAGGACGGCGAGATCTATGTGCTGGAGGTCAATCCCCGCGCCTCCCGTACCGCGCCCTTCGTCGCCAAGGCGACCGGCGTGCCGGTGGCCAAGATCGGCGCCCAGGTTATGGCTGGTGCAAAGCTTTCCGAATTCGGCCTGGATGACGAGGCGGTCTATCGGCATGTCGCGGTCAAGGAAGCCGTCTTCCCCTTCAACCGTTTCCCCAATGTCGATGTCATCCTCGGCCCGGAGATGAAGTCGACCGGTGAGGTCATGGGCCTCGACACCAGTTTCGAGCGCGCCTTCGCCAAGGCCCAGCTCGGCGCCGGGGTGAAGCTGCCCCTGGCGGGCACCGCCTTCATCTCGGTCAAGGAAAGCGACAAGCCGGCGGCAGCGGTGCTGGCGCGGCGGCTGATCGACATGGGCTTCACGGTACTCGCAACTCGCGGCACTGCGGCGCGCATCCGCGATGCAGGGCTCGCCTGCGAGATCATCAACAAGGTGCTGGAAGGCCGGCCACACTGCGTCGATGCCATCAAGTCGGGCGAGATCCAGCTGGTGATCAACACCACCGGCGGCGGGCAGTCGGTCTCGGATAGCTTCGATATCCGCCGCTCCGCCCTGACCCAGGGCGTGCCGCATTACACCACGGCAGCCGGCGCCCGGGCGGCGGTGCACGCGATTGCCGCGCTCCGGGCCGGCACCCTTGATGTGGCGCCGTTGCAGTCTTATTTTACACGCGCTTTCTGATCGGACGGCGGTGGATTTCGGCGCGATCCGCCGGGTCTGCAATTCTACGGCAGCGTCCGTTGGCACGGAACCAAGGCTCTGCCCGCTTGGTTTCCCTCGGCCGTCCGGATCTCGCCGCCACCGCCCGACGGCAAGTGCCGGCTGGTAAAGGTGCCGGATGGGCGAAAAAAGTTTTGGTCGCATTCAGGTGGGCGAACCGCGCAGACTTCGCCTGACGTTGCTCGAAGGAAGGGCTTGCCGTGCAGAAGTTCCCCATGACCGCGGAAGGTCTGGCGAGGCTTGAAGAGGAACTGAAGCTGCTGCGCGTCGAGGAACGCCCGGCGGTAATTCGTGCGATCGCCGAGGCGCGGGCGCATGGCGACCTCTCCGAGAATGCCGAATACCATGCGGCGCGGGAGAAGCAGTCCTTCATCGAGGGCCGCATCATGGAGTTGGAGACCATCATCCCGGCGGCGGAGGTGATCGACGTCTCCAAGCTGTCCGGCGACCAAGTGAAGTTCGGCGCCCGTGTCACCGTGCTCGACGAGGAGACGGAAGAGGAGAAGACCTACCGCATCGTCGGCGCGCATGAGGCCGACATGAAAGTCAATTCGATCTCGATCTCTTCGCCGCTTGCCAAGGCGTTGATCGGCAAGAAAGTGGGCGATAGCGTCGAGGTCCCTGCCCCGGGCGGCGCCCGGGCCTACGAGATCACCGCGGTGGCCTTCCGCTAGGCCTTTTTGCTGCGACGCAGCAAGGCGCTTCGCCCGGGCGGCAGAATGGGTCTATAGGCGGCGTTCCACGTTGAACCGTCGCTGAGGACTCTATTCTTGCCCCTGCGCGCCCTGGCCAAGGACGGCACCATTGCGCCCATCTCCGTCACCCTTGCCGATGTCAGGGCCGCGGCGGCGCGCATCGAAGGCGCCATCCTACGCACCCCGACCCTGCCCTCCCATGCCGTTTCCCAGGCGAGCGGGGCCCGGGTCTTCCTCAAGCTCGACAACCTGCAGGCAACCGGCGCCTTCAAGGAACGCGGGGCAGCGAACCGCATCGCCCTGCTGACGGCGCGCGAACGCGCGGCCGGCGTCGTCGCAATGTCGGCCGGCAACCATGCCCAGGCGGTGGCGCGGCATGCCGCGCTGGCCGGGATCGCGGCGACCATCGTCATGCCGAAATTCACCCCGGTGACCAAGGTGGTCCGCACCGAGGGCTGGGGCGCCCGGGTGGTGCTTCACGGCGAGACCCTGGCCGAATCGGCGGCTCATGCACATGAACTGGCATTGCGCGACGGCCTGACATTCATTCACCCCTACGATGATCCCGGCGTCATCGCCGGCCAGGGCACCATGGTGCTGGAGATGCTCGAGGATGCGCCGGCCCTCGACGCGCTGGTCTTCCCCGTCGGCGGCGGCGGGCTGCTGACCGGCTGCGCCGCGGCGGCGCGGGAGTTGCGCCCCGGCCTGCCGGTCTATGGCGTCGAGGTCGAGGGCTATCCCGCCATGGCGCAGCGCCTGGCCGGCCGGCCGGTCGCCGTCGGCGGCCCGACCATCGCCGAGGGCATCGCGGTGCGCGACGTGGGCGAGTTGCCGCTGGCATTGCTGCGGCAGATGGGGGTCGAGGTGCTGGTGGTGCCGGAACGCGCGGTGGAGCAGGCCATCGCGCTGCTGGCCGAAGGCGCCAAGGTCGTGGCCGAAGGCGCGGGTGCGGCCGGCCTGGCGGCGATCCTGACCTTCCCGGACCGCTTCGCCGGCAAGTCGGTCGGCACCGTGGTCTGCGGCGGCAATATCGATGCCCGCATCCTGGCCAATGTGCTGCTGCGCAACCTGCTGCGGGATGGCCGCATCCTGCGCCTGCACCTCGACATCCCCGACCGCCCCGGCGTGCTGGCGGACATCGCCACGCGGGTGGCGGCGGCCGGCGGCAACGTCATCGAGGTCAGCCACCAGCGGCTGTTCGCGGCGCCCTCGGTGCAGAGCGCCGAGCTGGAGCTGATGGTTGAGGTGCGCGACATAATCCAGGGCAATGCGATCGTCGCGGCGCTCGAAGCCGGGCAATACGTGGTGCGCCGCGGGTAGGTGCCCGGGTCAGTCCCGCCGCAGCAGGCTGAGGCAGTCGAGGGCGGCCACCCCGCCCCAATCCAGCACGTCCTGCCGCAGCACCGTCAGGCCTTCCTTCCGGGCATAGTGCGCGAACAGCGCCTTCGACATGAAGTTGCGGCAGTGCGGTGCCAGCATCCAGTCCTCGCCGCCGGTGTGGTTGGAATGGTGCAGGAAGGCCCGCGCGCCCGGCACCATGACCCGGCGGGCCTCGGCCAGGTAGGCACGCACCACGTCGCTGTCGAAATGCACCATGGCGTCGAAACTGTAGAACAGTGTCACGCTGGCATCCGGCACGTCGCGCAGGTCGTAGCCGGTGTTGGCGATGTAGGTGATGCGCGGGTCGTTGGCGAAGCGCCGACGGCAGAAGGCGATGTTTTCCGGCCGGATGTCGACCAGCGTCAGCCGCCCGGCCAGCGGCAGCAGCTTCTGCGCATTCCGCCCCCGACCGGTGGCGAGGTCGAGCACGCTGGTGAAATCCGCCTCTTGCAGGAAGGGCTCGATGATCGGCCAGAGCGGCGCGAACCCAGCCTCGGCCGCGTCGAAATAGGGATGGTCGGGCAGCCATAGATCGCCGGCGTGGCGAGCTGCGGCGTCGAGCCGTGCCTCGGTCGGCGATCGGGCGGGCAAGTCGGGCATGGAGGCTTCCGGCATCATCGGCGCCAGCGGGACACGCCCCGCGGCGGCCGGGCAGCCTGCCGCAGGAATATCGCTGGAATCCTTCCCGGCACTACAGGGCGATCGGTACCCCGGCCTCGTCCTTCGAGGTGCGGATGGTCTGCAGGGTCTGCACCCGCGCCACCTCGTCGGCCGCCGTCAGCCGGGAGGTCAGCACATTCTCATGTGCCGTGTCCCGCGCAACCAGGCGCAGCAGGAAGTCGCCGCCGCCACGGATCATGTGGCACTCCCGCACCTCCGGCCAGCCGCGCACCCGATGCTCGAAGGCGCTCAACATCGCCTCCTTCTGGCTTTCCAGCCCGACCAGGGCGAAGAATGTGATCTCGTAGCCCAGGGCCACCGGGTCGAGATCGGCGTGGTAGCCGCGGATGATGCGCTCCTCCTCCAGCCGGCGGACACGGCGAAGACAGGGTGGCGCCGAGAGGCCGACCCGGCGGGCCAGCTCCACATTGGTCATCCGGCCATCGGATTGCAGTTCCGCCAGGATCTGGCGGTCCACCTCGTCGAGGGATGCGTCGGGTTCCGCAGTCATGCTTTCATGATTCGTTGCCGTGAACTGGCTCTGGGCGCAATATCATTGCTGACTGGCCGCGCCGCAAGGCTTGTGCTTGTGGCTGCCCCACCAGCGACAAATATGGTCGTTTCGCCCTGATTGCCGGGAATCGAGCCTTGCCCAAGACCCACCGTACGCGCCTTCTCATCCTCGGCGCCGGCCCCGCCGGCTATACCGCGGCGATCTATGCCGCACGCGCCGGGCTGAAGCCCTTGCTGGTTGCCGGCATGCAGCCCGGCGGGCAGCTAACCATCACCACCGAGGTCGAGAACTATCCCGGCTTCGCCGAGCCGATCCAAGGCCCCTGGCTGATGGATCAGTTCAAGACCCAGGCCGAGCATTGTGGCACCACGATCATCCAGGACGTGGTGACCAGCATCGACCTCGCCGCCAAGCCGGTCCGGGCGGAGGGCGACTCGGGCGACATCTACCTGGCCGAGAGCCTAGTCATCGCCACCGGCGCCCAGGCCCGTTGGCTCGGCATTCCGGGGGAGAAAGAGCTTTCGGGCTTCGGCGTCTCCGCCTGCGCTACCTGCGACGGCTTCTTCTTCCGCGGCAAGGACGTCGCCGTCATCGGCGGCGGCAACACCGCGGTGGAGGAGGCGCTGTACCTCTCGAACCTGGCGAAGAGCGTCACCGTGATCCACCGCCGGGACGGCTTCCGCGCCGAACGCATCCTGCAGGACCGGCTCTTCGCCAAGCCGAACGTCACCGTGCTCTGGGACACGGTGGTCGAGGAGATGCTGGCGACCGAGGGACGCTTCCGTGCACTCCGCGGCATCCGCACCCGCAACAGCAAGACCGCCGAGGTTACGGAACTGCCTTTCGACGGGGTCTTCGTCGCCATCGGCCACGACCCCGCCACCGCGCTGTTCCGTGGCCAGGTCGGCATGGATGCGGAGGGCTATGTGGTGACCGAGCCTGGCAGCACCCGCACCAATATCCCCGGCGTCTTCGCCGCCGGCGACGTGCAGGACCGCATCTACCGCCAGGCGGTTACCGCTGCCGGCACCGGCTGCATGGCGGCGCTGGAGGCGGAGAAGTGGTTGGCCCACATGCCGGACGACGCCGCCGCCATCGAAGCCTGGACCTGAGCCTGAGATGCCGCTCGACTGGGACAAGCTGCGGGTCTTCCACGCGGTTGCCGAGGCTGGCTCCTTCACCCATGCGGGGGAGACGCTGAACCTCAGCCAATCCGCCGTGTCGCGCCAGATCCAGGCGCTGGAGGAAGCGCTGCAGGTACCGCTGTTCCACCGGCATGCCCGCGGCCTGATCCTGACCGAGCCGGGCGAGACGCTGAACCGGACGGTGCGCGAGGTCTTCGCCAAGTTGGCGATGACCGAGGCGCTGCTGACCGAAAGCCGCGAGCGCCCTGCTGGGCGGCTGAAGATCACCAGCACCACAGGCTTCGGCAGCACCTGGCTGGCGCCCCGCCTGTCGCGCTTCCTGCAGATTTACCCCGATGTCAGCGTCACGGTGCTGCTGGACGATAGCGACCTGGATCTGGCGATGCGGGAGGCCGACGTGGCCATCCGCATGCATCCGCCGCGGCAGCCCGATCTCATCCAGCGGCACCTGGCCAGCTTCGGCTGGCGGGTCTGCGGCGCGCCGGCCTATCTGAAGTCCGCCGGCATGCCGCAACGGGCAGAGGATCTCGACGCCCATCGGCTGATCGTCTGGGGCGACCACCGGCCGCCAATCGATGAGGTAAACTGGCTGAGCGAGGCCGGCCGGCGTCCCGGCGCGCCGCGTCGCGCCGCGGTCGAGGTCAACAGCCTGACGGGGATGCTCCGGGCGGTGCAGAGTGGGCTCGGCCTGGCGGCCCTGCCTGACTACATGGGCGCGGAACTGGACGGGCTGCTGCAGGTGCTGCCGGAGCTGAAAGCACCGCGGCTGGACGCGTATTTCGTCTATCCGGAGGAAATGCGCCATTCGAAGCGGGTTTCGGTCTTCCGCGACTTCCTGATCGCGGAACTGACCGGGAACAACTGATATGCAAGCTGCGCATGGGTGATGGCCGGTTTGACCAAACCGGCATGGCAATAGGAAGGATAGGCTCCCCTTCGTCCGGCTCACTTGGCCGGTCAGGGTAACTCGGGGCTGTGCCTCGAACCCCTTCGTCTCCCAGACGTGAAGCCTCCCTGTTGACTTTCGCCCGCTAGGCCAACGGCTTAGCGGGCTTCTTTTTGGCCATTTGACGCCTCGCTGTGACGTGACCAGTGCTTTGCGCCGCCGCAAGGTGGTCAGTCAGCGCGACCGCGACGATGCCGGCTGTACGACGGGATGCGCAGTATGGGCCTCGACCGGATCCGCGACTTCATCCGCCGCAATGTCATCGACACCGTGCCGGACGCGATGGACATGTGCCTGAGTTGCGGCAAGCCTGCCTGCTCCGCGGCGGAATTTGCCGCCTGTCCGCCACGCCTCGCGCGCGCCGCGGAATTGCGCGCGGCGGTGTTTGGCTACGACGCAAGCACCGCCTCTGCCTCCCGCACCACCGCCTCCAGCGCTCCCGGCGCGAAGGGCGAGGCCAGCCCTGCCGAGGCGACCAGGCCCGTGAAGGGTGCCGAGCCACCACGGCCGCACAGCGCGACGTAATCGGCCAGTGCCCCCGCGGGATCTTGCCGCGACCGCACCCAGAACTGCAGGGCGCAGCAGAGCGCCAGGGTGTAGTCGATGTAGTAGAAGGGCGAACGGTAGATATGCGCCTTGGCCTGCCAGCGGCCGCCAATCGCGGGGTAGGCGAGGTCGCCGTAATCGGTCCAGGGCATGTAGCGCCGCTCCAGCCGCTGCCAGATGGCATGCCGCTCGGCCGGGGTCGCCTCCGGCTTCGCATAGACCTCATGCTGGAAATGGTCGACGCAGACGCCATAAGGCAGGAAGGCGAGCGAGGTCTCCAGGTGCATCCGCCGGAAACGCTCCGCCGCGCTTTCCCCGACCAATCGGCCCATATGCGGGTGGGTCAGGAATTCCAGCGACATGGAGTGGATCTCGGCAGCTTCCATGGTTGGCCAGAGGTAGTCGATGCCGGGCTGGAAGCGGCTTTCCCAATTCTGGAAAGCATGCCCCATCTCATGCGTGAAGACGCCGATATCATGGTGCGTGCCGTTGAAATTGGCGAAGATGAAGGGCGCGCCGAGGCTCGGGAAGCTGGTGCAGAAGCCGCCGCCCGCCTTACCGGGGCGGTTTTTCAGGTCGGTGAAGCCGCCCTCCTCCATGAAGCGCCAGAAGGCGCCGAGGCGCGGGTCCATCCGGTCGAACATGGTGCGCGCTTGGACGCAGAGCGTATCGTGGTCGCCGATCGGCTTGGGGTTGCCGGCCGGATCGACCAGCGCCTCGTCCCAATAGCGCAGCACGTCCCAGCCCTGCTCACGCCGGCGCCGTTCTAGCAGCCTCGCCACCAGCGGCACGACATGTGTCGCCACTTCGTCACGATAGCGCGCCACATCGGCGTCGTCATAGTCGGTGCGGCGCATGCGGCGGTAGCCAAGCGGAATGTAGCTTTCGAAGCCCAGCTTGCGCGCCATGCCGTGCCGCAGCCGGACCAGATCGTCATAGATCGCGTCGAGCTCGGCGCCATGGTCGGCGAAGAAGCCCCAGCGCAGCGCCTCCGCCTGATGGCGGACAGCGCGGTCCGGGTCCTCGGCATAAGGGGCGAGGCCCGAGAGGTTCACCACCTGCCCGCCGATCTCCAGCTTCGCCGATGCCAGGATTTCGGTGTAGCGGGCGCCGAGGCGCGATTCCTCCTCGAGGTCGGTCGCGATCGCCGGCTCAAAGGTGGTAATGTCCATCTCCCAGAGCCGCAGCGCGAAGCCGCCGGTCGCGGCTTCCAGCGCGGCGCGGTCCGGCAGGGCCAGCAGCCGGCGCTTCAGCGTGGTCTCGTGCGCCGTCGCCACCGGGGAGAGCACGTCGGCATATTCCCGCGCCGCCTTGGCCGCCGCGCTGGTAGTGTCCTGCGAGAAGCGCAGATGCACCAGCGACGCCCAGCTGTCATAGGCGCGCCGCTGGCCATCCCAGGCGGCAAGGGCCGCGGCGAGGTCGCCGGCATCCAGCAATGCGCCAATGGCGGCGTAATCATCGGCCAGGCTTTCGCGCGTCGGCTGCGGGAAGGCGAGGTCGGAGAAATTCGGAATCGCGTTCATGCCGCCGACCTGCCTGCTTCCGGTGAGGCCACCGGGGTAGCACGGCGGCCCGGCCGCAAAATAGGGGGTGGACAAAGCGCTGGCGGGCGTTAAAAGGCGCCTCCCGGACGGAGACCGCGGTCGACGTCACGGCGGGCGCTTAGCTCAGTTGGTAGAGCAGCTGACTCTTAATCAGCGGGTCGTAGGTTCGAGCCCTACAGCGCCCACCACTGCCCCCCTTATTTCCGTTCCTTCATGGCGAAGACGCCGCTGACGCGGGCCACGCGCTTTCCGTCTGCCAGCATGGTGCCCTCGGTGAAGGCCAGGCTGCGACCCATACGCGTCACCTCCGCCCGCACTTCCAGCCAGCAGCCTTCCTTCGGCGGGCCGATGAAGTCGATCGAGAGGTTCACCGTTGCCAGCCCGGCGCGCGGCAGCCCGGCTTTCTCCCGCGCCACCGCCACCGCATGCACCAGCGCCAGATCGGCCAGCGTGGCGACGAAGCCGCCATGCGCGCCGCCCATCGAATTGCTATGCCGATGCGCCACCCGGACGCCGAGCGCGGTGTGGTCCGCGGCACGGTGCGACCAGAAGGGCCCCAGCTCCTGCGCATAGGGGCCGCCATGGGTCGCCGGCACGAAGCCGGCCGGTATGTCTTGGGTGGGTGTCGCTGCCTGGTCCATGCGCCCGTCCGGTTGCCTTGATCGGCCGCAACCTCGCCTGCCGGCGCCCCGCGGTCCAGCGGCCTCAGGCCGCGGGGTCGATCCGCTGCACGATCGCCCAGGCCCGCTCCGCCATGTCGTGGTAGCGGTGACGATAGCCGATCGCCCGCGGATCGGAGGCATTCCCGTCCAGCGCCCGCCGCCAGACGCCGGCGACGATCGAGGCAAGGCGGAACATCGAGAAGGCCTTGAAGACATCCAGCGCCAGCGGCACCGGCCGTCCTATCAGCGCGCTGTACCGGGCGACGAAATCCGTCTCATCCGGGATGCCGGTGCCGGTGAGGTCCATCCCGGCGACGCCGGTCACCCCATCAGGTCCCGGCGCAAAATCATAGGTCAGGCAGCAATAGCCGAGATCGGCCAGCGGATGCCCGATCGTCGCCAATTCCCAGTCCAGCACCGCGACGATACGCGGCTCGGTCGGATGGATGATGAGGTTGCCAAGCCGGAAGTCGCCGTGTGCGATGGTCGCGGGCTCATCCGGCGGGACATGGCCTGCGAGCCAGGCGCCGAGCCGGTCCATCACCGGCATCTCCTCGACCTTCACCGCCTCCCATTGGCGGATCCAGAGGTCGATCTGCCGCGGCATATAGCCTTCCGGCCGGCCGAAGCCCTCCAGCCCCGCGGCGCGCCAATCGACCTTGTGCAGCGCCGCCAGCACGCGGGCCATGTCGGCATAGATCGTGGCCCGGTCGGCCGGCGGCGCTGCGAGCGGCACACGGTCGAAGAAGATGCGGCCCGGGACATGGTCCATGACGAAGAAGGGCGTGCCGATGACCGCCGCATCCTCGACCAGGATGCGGGCGCGCGGCACGGGGACGTCGCTGCCCTGCAGCGCGCGGATGATGCGGTATTCCCGCTCCACCGCATGCGCCCGCGGCAGCAGCTTACCGGGCGGCTTCTTGCGCAGAACGTAGTCGCCGGCGCTGGTGGCGATGTGGAAAGTGGGGTTGGACTGGCCGCCCTGGAACTGCCGGACCTCGATCGGATCGTCGAAGCCCGGCAGATGCGGCCCGAGATGCCGCGCCAGCGCCGCCTCGTCGAAGCGGTGCCGGTCGAGGACCGGCACCAATTCGGGGATGCCGGACATGGCTACTCCGCCGCCCGTACCGCCTCGCCCCGCGCCGGCTTGTACTTCGCCAGCTCCATCCGGCCGAGCTGGAAGCGATGCACCTCGTCTGGCCCGTCAACGATGCGCAAGGTACGGGCGATCTTGTAGAAATAGGCGAGCTGGAAGTCCTCGGTCACGCCGCCGGCGCCATGCGCCTGGATCGCCCAGTCCACCACCTGGCAGGCCATCTCAGGTGCGGCCACCTTGATCTCGGCGATCTCCTTGCGGGCTTCCTTGTTGCCCACCGTGTCCATGCGCCAGGCGGCATGCAGCGTCAGCAGCCGGGCCTGGTCGATCAGGATGCGCGACTTGGCGATACGTTCGATCGTCACGCCCTGCTCGGCCAGCGGCTTGCCGAAGGGCTTGCGCTCGAGCGAGCGCTTGCACATGAATTCCAGCGAGCGTTCCGCCAGGCCGATGGCGCGCATGCAATGATGGATGCGTCCCGGGCCCAGGCGGCCTTGGGCGATCTCGAAGCCGCGGCCCTCGCCGAGCAGGATGTTCTCGACTGGCACGCGGACATTGTCGAAGACGATCTCGGCATGACCGTGTGGCGCGTCGTCGAAGCCGAAGACCGGCAGCATGCGCTTGATGTTGAGGCCGGGCGTCTCGCGCGGCACCAGGATCATCGATTGCTGGCGGTACTTGTCCGGGCTGTCCGGCGCGGTCTTGCCCATGACGATGAAGATCGCGCAGCGCGGGTCCCCGGCGCCCGAGGACCACCACTTGCGGCCGTTGATCACATAGTGGCCGCCGTCGCGGGTGATGCGGGTCTGGATGTTTGTGGCGTCGGACGACGCGACATCAGGTTCCGTCATGCTGAAGCAGGAGCGGATCTCGCCTTCCAGCAACGGCGTCAGCCAGCGCTGCTTGTGCGCTTCAGAGCCGTAGCGGTGGATGGTCTCCATGTTGCCGGTATCGGGCGCGGAGCAATTGAAGACTTCCGACGACCAGGGCACACGGCCCATGATCTCCGCCAGCGGGGCGTATTCCAGGTTGGTCAGACCGGCGCCGAGGTCGCTTTCCGGCAGGAAGAGGTTCCACAGCCCGGCGGCGCGCGCCTTGGGCTTCAGCTCCTCAATGATCGGCACCGGCTGCCAGCGGTCCGCCGCGGCATCGATCTGGTGGTGGTAGAGATGCTCGTTCGGGTGGATGTGGTCATCGAAAAAGGCCAGTAGGCGGGCGCGCAGCTGCTCGACCTTTTCGGTATAGGCGAAGTCCATGGCGTTCTTCCCTTGGGCCGGTCGTATTCGGCGACCAGCGTGACTCAGCGCGTCCGGCGCGGCAAGCTGCCTGCGGGACGGAGGAGATGCGCATGAAGGCTGTGCTGTGCCGGGAGTTCGGACCGCCCTCCATACTTGCCCTGAGCGAGGCCCCTGCGCCGCTTCCCGGCCGGGGCGAGGTGCTGATCCGCGTCGCAGCGGCAGCGGTGAACTTCCCTGACACGCTGATCATCCAGGGCCGCTACCAAGCCAGGCCACCCTTCCCCTTCGCCCCCGGCGGCGAGGTGGCCGGGACGATCGAGGCGCTGGGCGAGGGCGTCACCGGCCCCGACCCCGGCACCCGCGTATTGGCGATGTGCGGCCATGGCGGCTTCGCCGAACTGGCCTGCGCGCCGACCGAGAATGTCGTCGTGCTGCCGGACCATGTCGATGTGGTGACAGCCGCCTCGCTATCCTATGCCTATGGCACAGTGCTGCATGCGCTGCGCGACCGCGCTGCCTTGCAGTCGGACGAGATGGTGCTGGTGCTGGGCGCCGCCGGCGGCGCGGGCATGGCGGCACTGCAGGTCGCGCGCATCATGGGCGCCAGAGTGATCGCCGCAGCCTCTCCGTCCAAGCACGCCGCCTGCCTGGCGGCCGGTGCGGAGGCTGTTGTGGACTACACGGCTGATAATTGGCGGGACCGGATCAAGGCGCTGGCGCCCACCGGCATGGAGGTGGTGTTCGACGCGGTCGGCGGCCCCTATGCCGAACCTGCCCTGCGCTCCATCGCCTGGGGCGGGCGCTATCTGGTGGTGGGATTCGCTGCCGGTGACATCCCACGCATCCCGCTGAACCTCGCTCTGCTCAAAGGCTGCGGCATCCTCGGCGTGCTCTACGGCACACATGTGAAGCGCGAGCCGGAGGCCAACCGCGCGCTGATGGCGCAGTTGTTCGACTGGATCGCCACCGGCGCGCTGAAGCCGGCGATCGCCCATGTCTGGCCGCTGCACCGGGCGGCGGAGGCGCTGGACCTGCTGCTGGCGAGGCAGGTGACAGGCAAGATCATCCTCACGACCTAGCCCCTGACGATCAGCCCATCCACCGCGAGGATGCGGTCGCCGGCGCAGATCAGCGGGTTCACGTCGATCTCCACGATGCGGTCGCGCTGGTCCGCGGCGAGTTCGGAGACGCGCCGGATGACCTCCACCAGGGCCTCCTGGTCGACGGCCGGCATCCCGCGAAACCCCTCCAGCAGCCGCTGGCCCCGCAGGCGTCGCAGCATGGCACGGGCGTCATCCTCGCCGACCGGGGCGAGCGCCGTGGCGCTGTCGCGCAGCAACTCGACGAAGATGCCGCCGAGGCCGACCACCACCATCGGTCCGAACAACGGGTCGCGCCGCGCGCCGACAACGATCTCGAGACCCTGCGGCACCATCGGCTGCACCAGCACGCCGCTGATGCGCGCGCCAGGCACCGCGCCGGCGGCATTCGCCATGATGATGGCGAAGCCATCCCGCACCGCAGCGGCGTCGCGCAGGCCAAGGCGGATGGCGCCGGCTTCGGTCTTGTGCGGGATGTCGGGCGATTCGACCTTCAGCACCACGGGAAAGCCGGACGCCTCGGCGGCGGCCACCGCGGCCTCGGCATCGAGGACCAGCGTCTCACCCACCACTGGTACGCCATAGGCGGCGAACACGGCCTTGGCCTCACGCTCCGTCAGCGTGGTGCTGCCGGCAGCATCCAGCAGCGCTGCCGCCCGCGCCGCAGCTTCCGGTGCCGCCAAGTGCGTAGTATTGCCCGGCCCCGCCGCGCGCCGCGCCGCGCGCGCCTGCCATGCGGCCAACGCCGCGAAGCAGCGGTCCATCGAGCGGAACACGCCCACCTGCGGATTGGCCTCCGCCGCCTTCGCACCCGGGCCTTCCAGCCATTCGGTCAGCCAGACCACCGCCGCAGCCTTGCCGTGCTGCGCCGCCAACTCCCCCAGCAGGGCGAATCGCGGCGTGGCGAAGTCATAGGCATAGCCGTTCGGCAGCACCACCGCGCCATAGGCCGGGTCGGCGCAGAGCGCGTCGGCGCAGGCGCGCAGCGATTCCGGGTCGTTCAGCACCTGCGCGGTGATGTCGACGGGGTTGCGGGCGGAACCAAATTCCGGGATGCGCGCATCCAGCACGGCCTTCGCCGCCGGGCCCGGCTGCGGCAGCAGCACGCCATGCACCTCCGCCTTGTCGGCCGCCATGATCGCCGCGCCGCCGGAAGTGGAGACGACCGCGATGCCGGGCGCGCGGCAGGCCGGCGCTTTGGCGAGGAAGGCCGCCGTTTCCAGCAGCGCGTCGAAATTCTCGACCAGCACCACGCCGGCGCGGCCGAACGCGGCGCGGTAGGCCGCATCCGACCCGGCAAGCGAGCCGGTATGCGACAGCGCCGCGGCCGCGCCCTGTTCGCCGGTGGCGAGCTTGTAGACCACCAGCGGCTTGTCGGCGGCCCAGGCGATCTCCGCCGCCTGCACCAGCCGCATCGGGTCGGCCATGCCCTCGAAGACGCAGGCGATGGCGGCGCAGGCCGGGTCCTCGGCCAGGGCGGCGACGCCATCCGCCACATCGACATCCGCCGAGTTGCCGCAGGCCAGCACGCGGCTGATGGCGATGCCACGCTCCACGCCTTGCGCCAAGGCGAAGCCGAGATTGCCGGACTGGCTGACGACCGCGACGGCACGGCTTCCCGCGACGCCGACCGCGGCGCGGCCCGGCGTCACCGCCGGCCGCGGCACCGCCGCGAAGCTGATGGTGGCGCCGCAGGCATAGTCCAGCATGCCGATGCAGTTCGGCCCGACCAGCCGCACCCCGCCTTCCCGCGCGACCGCGGCGATGCGCGCCTGCAGGGCGATGCGGTCCTCCCGGCCGGTCTCGGCGAAGCCGGCGGCATAGAGGATCGCAGCGCCGACGCCGGTGGCGACACAGTCCCGCACGAGCCCCTCCACCGCCTCCAACGGCGCCGCAATCACGGCGATGTCCGGCACCTCCGGCAGCGCGGCGATGGAGGGATGACAGGGCAAACTGCCCAGCGTCTGGTATCGCGCATTCACCAGATGCACCCGGCCCTGGAACTGCGACAGGTTCTGCTGTGTGCGCTCGCCGAAGGACCCGGCGCGCTCCGAAGCGCCGATGATCGCGATGCTCCGCGGGTTCAGCAGCCGGGCGAGGTCGGCGGCACGGTAGAGCGGACGCGGTGTGGCCACGATCGGGATCCTATGCGGGCAGGATGCGGCGGCGCTGCAGGTCGGCCAGCCACCAGTCCAGCATCTCCGCGCTGTCGATGCAGTCGGCGAAGCCGGCTTGGCGGATGGCGATGGTCGAGAGGATCGAGGCCGCCTGACCCGGCCGGGCGAAGGCGAAATCGGCGAATTGCCAGGACCCGCCGATGAGCTGGTCCAGCGACCAGGGCGCCAGCTGGTTTCTTTCGGCGATGCGCTGCCAGACCGGGCCCTTGTCCGCCATCAGCACGGCGAGTAACATCGGGTGCGGCGCGCCCAGTTCCATCCCGAAGCGCTTCGCCACCAGCGGGAACAGGTCCTGCCAGAGGAAGACGTCGCCATTGGTGACGTTGAAGGTGCGGTTCGCCGCGGCCTCCGTCTCGGCCGCCCAGCGCATGGCGCGGGCGAGGATGCGGACATCGGTCGCTTCCGTGTAGCGCGCGCCGGCACCAGGCCAGACCAGCGGCACGCCGAGCTCGCGGCTGATCGCGGCATAGGCGCCGATCGCCGACAGCATGTTCATGGCGCTGCCGAGCGCGAAGCCGACCAGTGCCTGCGGCCGGAAGATGGTGAAGGCCCAGCCCGCACGCGCCTGGTGCTCACGGATAAGGTCCTCCTGAGCCCAATAGAAATTCGGGTGGATATGGCGCGGTGCGCTTTCCTTGCCGGGGATCGGCATCTGGCCGAGATGCACGCCATAGGCCTTTGTCCCCTGCAGCAGCGAGACATGCCGCAGGCCCGGATTGCCCGGCTCCACCGCCTCCATCAGGTTCCGCAGCATCGCCGCATTGGTGGCGATCTGGTCGGCCTCCAGCCAGCCCTTGCCTAGTTCCGGCTTCTCGAACAGCGCGCCGTAGACGATGCGGGTGACGCCGCGCAGCGGCGACAGCGCCGCGCGGCAGGCTGCCGCGTCCGTCAGGTCGACCGAGAGGAACCGCGCCGTGCTGTCGAATTCCGGCTTGCGCCGGGCGAGCGCGACGATGTCCCACCCGGCGGCCTGGTACTCCGCCAGCGCCGCCCGGCCGACCAAGCCGAGCGCGCCGGCGATGAGGACCGTCCCTGTCACGGACGCCCGCCGGCGACGACCAGCGTCTGGCCGGTGACGTAGTTCGATTCCGGAATGCAGAACAGGTAGACCGACCCCGCCGCTTCCTCCGGCCGGCCGCCGCGTCCCAGCGGAATCAGCTTCTCCGCGGTCTGCAACACTTCCGGCCGCACGCCGACCGCGATCTCCCGCCCGGAGATGTCGATGGTGGCACCGCCATGCGCCGGCGCCTCGGTCAGCCGCGTCATGATCAGACCGAAGGCGACGGCGTTCACGTTGACCTTGTAGCGGCCCCACTCCTTCGCCATCGCCCGCGTCAGGCCCTGGATGCCGGCCTTGGCGGTGGAGTAGTTGGCCTGTCCGGCATTGCCGAAGACGCCCGAGGTGGAGGAGATGTTCACCACCTTGCGGAAGACCTCGCGGCCCTCGCTTGCTTCCTGCCGCGCGGCTTCGCGGATGAAGCGCTGCGCCGCGCGCATGATGCGGAAGGGCGCGGTCAGGTGGACGTTGAGGATGGCGTGCCACTGCTCGTCCGTCATCTTCTGGATGACGTTGTCCCAGGTATAGCCGGCATTGTTGACGATGATGTCGAGCCCGCCCCAGGTGTCGATCCCGGCCGCGACGAAGCGTTCGGCGAAGCCCTCCTGCGTCACGTCGCCGTTGCAGGCGATTGCCTCGGCGCCCATCGCGCGGAGCTCCGCCACCGTCTCGTTGCCGGGACCGTCGTCGAGGTCGTTGACCACCACGCGGGCGCCCTCGCTCGCCAGCTTCAGCGCGATCTGCCGCCCGATGCCGCGCCCGGAGCCCGAGACCAGCGCGACCTTGCCGTCCAATTTACCAGCCATCGTCCTGCTCCTACCTGCCAACCCAATTCGGCGCGCGCTTCTCGACGAAGGCGCGCGGGCCTTCCTGGAAATCCTCGGTGGCGCGCACGCGCAGACCGGCCTCGCGGCACAGCGTCCACAGCTCGGCCTCGGGCAGGTCGGCGGCGCGGCGGGCGATGCCGAGGCTTTCCTTGACCGCGATCGGCGCATTCGCGCAGACCCGGCGCGCGAGATCAAGCGCGGTCGCCACCACTTGGTCGGCCGGCACCGCGGCGTTGATCAGCCCGAATTGCGCCGCACGCGCGGCCGGGATGGGCTCGCCGGTGGCGATCATCTGCAGCGCGATCGCCTTGGGCAACGCCCGCGGCAGGCGGAAGACGCCGCCGGCGCCGGCGACCAGGCTGCGCTTCACTTCTGGCAGGCCGAGATTGGCCGTCTCCGCCGCCACCGCCAGGTCGCAGGCCAGCAGCAACTCCAGCCCGCCTGCCAGCGCATGGCCCTGCGCCGCAGCGATCCACAGCTTGGTGCGCTGCGCCCGGACGAAGCCGCCGAAGCCGCCCTTCTCGGTCGAGAGGCCGGCCGCCGTGCCCTTCGAAACTTCCTTCAGGTCGGCACCGGCGCAAAAGGCGTGCGGCCCGGCACCGGTGAGGATCACCGCCCAGAGGTCGGGGTCCTGCTCCGCCCGCTCGACCGCCGCCTCGATCCCGGCGGCGACGGCGGCGTTGACGGCGTTGCGCGCCTCCGGCCGGTTGATGGTGACGAGGGCGATATGCGCCTCGACCACCTCGAAAAGGACAGCCTCGGTCATCAGTTGGGGCTCCAATCCTGCAATCCATCCGTGGCACGGCGCAGCGTGCCGGGCGTGCCGATCGGCGTGCGGTCGAGGCGCTTCAGCAGGGCGATGGTGTCCGCCTCCCGACCCGGCACGCGGCCGAAGGTCCGGCCGCCATCGGCGGTGCGCAGGATCACCACGCCATGGTGCGGCGCGCCGTCGCGGTCGTGCAGCACGGTGAAGGTCTCGATCGTCGCCTCGCCTGCCGCCTCCACCGCGAAGGCGGGCACCGGGCCGCGGCGGCCGTCGGCTTTCGCCTGCACGGAATAGTCCTGCGGCAGGCGGAACGCCTGCGGCGGGCGGCTGGCCAGCACCACTGCGTGGTGCTTGGTGACGAACTCGCCCTGGCCGTAGAGCAGCGCGGCGCTGCCCGGCTTCTCCCGCAGCGCCCGCACCATGCCGGCCGCGGCATGCGTCATGTAGTTGTTCAGCGGCGCGCCGAAGAAGGTCAGGCCACCGGTCGTGGTCGGCGCCATGCCACGCGGCAGGCCCAGCCGTCGGGCCGCCATCTTCGGCACGCAGGGGAAGCAGCTGTACAGCTCGCAGCTCTCGAAGCTGGCGCCCTCGGCCTCGGCGATCACTCGGCACGCATCCAGCACGGCGTTCTGCGCGTGGCTTTCGTGGTAGTTGTCGCGCGCCAGGTAGTCGCGCGGCTCCACCGCCGCGGCGCCGGCCCAGAGATGGATCATCCGATCCTCCGGCACCCCCGCCGCGCGCGCCTTGGCCAGGCTGCAGAGCAGGATGGCGCCGCCCTGGTTCACCATCGGGTTGGCGACCTGCAGCTTGGTATAGGGATAGGCGATCGGACGGTTGGCGGGCCCCGGCGTGCCGATCTCCTCCGGCGTGTATTCGCGCTTCAGCCAGGCCGCCGGGTTGCGTGCGGCGACGCCGGAGAAGGCGGACCACAGCGCGGCCGATTCCGCCTGGCCCTCCGCCGGGGTCTGGCCGAGGAAGGCCTCCACCGCATTCTCGTAGAAGGGATAGACCGAGACAGGATCGGCGACGCCCAACCGCACCGCCATCGGGTGCAGGAAGTCGCGCCCGCGCGTCCGCGTCCAGTTCGGGTCGGGCGTGGTCCAGGGCAGCGTCACGCCCTGCTTCTGCGCTTGGCCGACCGCATGCGTCGCCTCACCACCCACCACCGCCGCGACCGCGCTCTCGCAGCGGGCGATGCGGTTGGCCGCTTCGTGCATGTGCCGCACCGGGCTCTCGCCGCCGACCGGGCCATAGACCAGGCGCCGCGGCTGCACGCCCAGGAAGCGCACCAGCGCTGCCGGCAGGTCGCCGTAGGGCCAGGAGACGGAGTTGACGATGTCTAGGCTGTCGAGCGCCGCCAGCAGGTCCGGCGCGCCGGCATCGTCCGCGGCGCGGCGCAGCGCCTCGGCCATCAGGTCAGCGGGTTCGCGCGCCTGCAGCACATCGGCCGGGCGTTCGGCGACCTCGCCGGCGCCGACGATGACGGGGATGCGGTCGGCGTCCATCTCAGGCCTCCTCGTTCCAGATGGCCAGCGCATCGAGCGCCTCGGCACCCGCCGCCGTGGCGCGCAGCGGGTTCACCTCCAGCGAGGCGAGCGCGGGCCCAAGGGCAAGCGCCGCATCGCCGATGCGCGCCACCGCCTCCGCCGCCGCCCGCCGGTCGATGCCCGGCGTGCCGCGGTAGCCGTCCAGCAGCTTGGTACCGCGCAATTCGGCAAACATATCCAACACCTCGTCGGGCGTGACCGGTAGCAGGCGGATGGCGGTGTCGCGCAGCGCCTCCACCCAGATGCCGCCGAGGCCGACCGCTATGGCCGGGCCCCAGAGCGGGTCGCGCAGCGTGCCGACAAACAGCTCGACGCTACCGCCCGCCCGCATCGGCCCGACGAGTACGCCGTCTATCGCGGCGTCGGGCTTTGCGGCGCGGACGCTGGCCAGGATACGGTCGTATCCAGCGGCCACTACCTCCGCACCCTCCAGGTTCAGCAGCACGCCGCCGATATCGGATTTATGCGCGATGTCGGGAGAGGCAATCTTCAGCACCACCGGCCCGCCCAGCGCCTGCGCCGCCGCCACCGCTTCCGCCGCGCTGCATGCCAGGGTCAGCGGCACCACCGGCACGCCCCGCGCGCCGAGGAAAGCCAGCGTCGCGTGCTCGCTGGTCGGCCGCTCGGTCGCTCGTGCCGGTACGGCAGGCGGTGCCGGCACGCCGCGCTCCTGCCGCTCGGCCCAGGTGAAGGCACGGCCGATGGCGCCGAGCCCGTGCTGCACGCCGCTGCCGAGATAGGTGATCCCGGTCTCCGCCAGCAGCGCCCGGCCCGCTTCGGTCACAGGCCGCGACAGCACGCTGAGCATGAGCGTGGGACAGGCCGAGGCTGCAAAACCTGCGCCGATCTGCCGTACGATGCCGCCGCGGTAGCCCGCGATCTCCTCCGGCGTGTCGGGCACGTCCATGAAGCAGGCGACCAGGCCTATGGACGGGTCGGCGCCGAAAGCCGGCAGGCTGCGGGCGAAGATCGAGGCATCGAGCATCGCCCCGCCGGTCACGTCCAGCGGGTTGTTCGGCGTGCCGAAGGCCGGCAGGACCTGACGCAGCGCATCCTGCGTCGTCGGCGCCAGTGACGGCACCGCGACGCCGGCGGCCTCCGCCTGATCGGCGGCCATCTCGCAGACCCCGCCGGAGATGGAAACCAAGCCGGCCCGCCGGTCGCGCACATGGCCGAGTCGCGCCAGCAATGCGGCAGTGAAGACCAGATCCTCGATCGATGCGACGCGGATGATGCCAAGCTGGCGGCAGACCGCATCGAAGACACGGTCATCGCCGACCAAAGATCCGGTATGCGCCTCTGCCGCACGCGCCGCCGTCTCGCTGGCGCCGATCTTGATGGCGACGATCGGCTTGTCGGCCAGCAGTGCCCGGCGCGCCGCGGCGGCGAGCAGCGCGGCATCGTGCACGGTTTCCAGGAACAGGCCGATGACGGTCGTCGCCGGGTCGTCTACCAGGAAATCCACCACCCGGGCGACGCTCACGTCGGCCTCGTTGCCAGTGGAAACCTGGTAGGACAGGCCGATGCCCTGGCGCTGGGCGAAGGCGGCGATGAAGCCGGCGGTGGCGCCGCTCTGCGAGACCACGCCGATCGACCCGCCCTGGATCACCGGCATGGGCGGCTGCGTGGTCCAGATCGGTACGCGGTCGGCGTAGTTGATGAAGCCGAGGCAGTTCGGGCCGAGCAACGTCACCCCCTCGGCCCGCGCCGCCGCCAGCAGCGCATCCTGTTTCGCCGCGCCCTCCGCGCCGACCTCGGCGAAGCCCGAGGTCAGCACCACGGCATTGCGGATGCCGGCGGCGTTCAGGTCGGCGAAGGCCTCGGCGATGGCGCCTTCCGGCACCATTAGCAGCGCGGCATCCACCGGCTCGCCGATCGCGGCGCAAGAGGTCGCCGAGGGCAGGCCATGCACCACGCCGCCCTTGCGGTTCACTGGATAAACTTGGCCGGTGAAGCCGATACGTTCGAAATTGGCAAAAGCCGCGGTCGACCAGATGGACCGGTCGGTGGCGCCCACCAACGCAACGGAACGCGCGCGGAAAAGGCTGGTGAGCGCGGTTGCCGTCACCGGGACACCTGCGACAAGCGGGGCCGGCCCGAGGCGGCGTAATGGCGCATGGACTTCCTCCGTCTCGCGCGAGGATGACTCTGTCGCGCTTTGGCACTAGCCAAGCGCGATCCAGGCCGGATGTCCATGCGGGGCCCCGCGGCCCCAGTAAATCAGAGCCGACCGCGCATCCGGGCGATGGTACGGCGGACCGGCAAAATCGCCTCCATCGCCGCACCGACCGGGCGCAACCCGTCCAGCGCCGCACGAACCGCGCCGAGTTCGGCGGTAATGGTGGGAAGTTGGGTTTGTAGCAGGTCGCGCTGCGCTTGATGCATGTCGCGCAGCATCGCGTCCATGGCATCGAGCCGTGCATCATCTTTCGCAGCCAGGACGATCGGCTCGGCCGGTTCGGCCAGCAACCGGTCTGCTTGGTCCCGCTGCTCAAGCACCATGCGCTTCAACAGGTCCAGGCGGCGCGTTTCCCTTGCCGCGGCTGAGGAGAACGCCTCCCGCCCCCGCACCAGTCGAGCCAGGAACTCCACCGCCGGACGCGGCTCCAGCCATTCCACGCGCCAATCGGTCAGGCCGAGCGCACCGAATTCCAGCACCAGCAACTCGAAGCTTGCCGGGGTGAATTGCCAGCCGTGGCAATCGGTGTACCCATCCCCGGCCTCGGCGCGGTCCATCTGCTCCGCGGCCTGTTCCAGCGTATGTTCCAGCCGCAGTTCCATCAAATGCTGCTGGCCCCAGCCGGCCCGACCGCCGTCGGTGGCGCTGTAGGCAACATGGTCGAACATTGCCCGCGGCGTGTGCCGGGCCTGTCCCGCCCGATGCGCCGCAACGAACTGCCCGGTCGTCGACGGCGGTCGGAAGAAGTCGAAGCAGAGCCGCTTGTCCGGCACTGCCAGCAGCAACGCGCCATGGTCCGGGTCTAGCAACCGCTGGGCCGAGCGCAGGAAGCCGATCAGATCCGGCAGATGTTCCACCACATGGCAGGCTATCAGCGCGGCATAGCTGCCGTGCTGTGTTACCGGGACGGCTTCATGCAGCGGCCCCCCGGCCCAGACGACGTCGACCGGCTCGATCCGGTCGGTGTCCACCGCGCCGCCGGCATATTTCGTCACAAGTTCCGCCTGGCTGGCGTGGTCGACGATGGTTACCCGCCAGCCCTCGGCTTTCGGCGCAACCGGATTGAAGCTGGGCCCGATCTCGATCAGCGGGGCGTCGCGCGCCACGCCCTCCAACAGCTTGGCGTTGCGCTCCGACATGCCCCCTCCCCCGTTTCAGCCGCCGAAGATCGCTGCGGTGATCGCCTTGGCCTGTCGCGCTGGTCCGTAGCGCTCCTCGGCTGCCGCGAGCGCAGCCTCCGCCATGCGCGGATAATCGTCCAACCGCTCGATCGCCCGCAGCACCACTTCCTCCCATCGGTAAGCAGGGGCGAGGTAGCCGGTCTCACCCTCCTCGATCGCTTGCTTCAGGGTGAAGCCTGGGGATGCGATACTGATGGTGCCGGTGATTGCAGCCTCGAAGACCTTCAGCTCCGACTTGCAGTTGGTGAAGGTGTTGTCCTGCAAGGGCACCAGGTTCAGCTCCACCTCGCCGATCAGCCGCTGCAGGTTCATGAAATCCTGCAACGGAAAGCGTTCGATGCGGTCCGTCATGGCGGCCAGCCGGCCCTTGGGTTCCAGGAACCCGACGATGCGCAGCACCAGCCGCCGGTCGCGCTGCAGCAGCTCGGCCATGGTATCGGCGATGATGGCGAAGTCCCGGTTGTGCGAGGGCGTGCCGGAAAAATACCCGAGATGGATGCGGCCATCCCGGCGCCAACCGGACGCGCGTTTGCGTTCGACGATGCTGGCGGAGACATCGAGTTGCGCACCGTTCAAGAAATTCGGCACCACCCAGCACGGCAGGCCGCAGAAATCGGTCGCCCGCCGCGCCAGGTAGTCGTTGGTCAGGATGACACCATCGCAGAGCCGCATCGTCTCCCCGATGCGGGCCATGACGCCGAACCAGAAATCGAGGTCGGCTTCCCCGGTGTTCTGGTCCAGCGTGTCCATGACCATGTGGGTGAAGCGAGTGTCGAAGATCAGGTCGTCCACGTCGAAGAGCACGCGGCGGCCGCGCGACTTCGCGGTGGCGATCAACCGGCCGAAGGCCGGGGTGTAGCGGGCACGGCAGATGACGATGGTGTCGGCCCGATCAATGATCCGGTCGGCCCATTCCAGGTCCTCGGCGCTAAACCAAGCAGCGCCGATGCCGGGTTCGGCCAGGCCCAGCGATTCGATCATGTTGAAGCAGCGGTAGCGGAAGGTGCTGGTATCCGGCCGCTCGTAAAAATAAGCGACGCGCGGCGCCCCGCGGGACAGTGCGGCGAGCCGTGAGGCCAAGCTTTGCGCCCAGGGATCGCTGTAGCGGACCGGCGCGGGACCGTTCGGGAACATCGCTCAGCCGGCGCCGTGGGTTTGCGCGACATGGTCCAGCACGGGGGCGAACGCCGCTTCCCAGTCCCGGCCGATGCGGGCTTCCCGATAGTTCGTCTCGCGCCGCGGCTCGTCCTGCGCCAATGCCGCAGCCTCGCCCAGTGCCGCAACGAGCGTCTCGACCGATGGCTCCGCGCAGAGAATGTTGCGGCAATAATGCTCAAGCGAGACCTTCGGTCCGAAGCGGTTGGTCACCACCACCGCCCCACTGGCCGCGAGGTCGAGCGGCGGGTAGCTGGGATGCGGCGTGAACATCAGCGACAATCCGACATCGATGCTTCGGATCAGCGTGGCATAGCTGGCCCAGGGCAGGTTCTGTGCGATCTCCGGCTGGATTCCACCGGGCAGCATGATGCGGGGGATGTCTTTGCCGACGAAATGGTAGGTCCAGTCCTGCGCCGGCAACACACCCTGCTCGATCGCTGCAGCGACTGCTTCGAGCCCGCGCAGAAAGAGGTTCCGGTCGTTATTGGGTCGTGCATAAAAGAAGAAGCGACGCTTCTCGCGCACCGGCCGCGGTTCCCGGTAATAGATTCCCTTTGGAAAAGCCGGCTCGAAGGCCACGCTGTTCGCCGCCACCCCGCGCACGTCATCGCCCAACAAGTGGTCGCGCAACGCAGCAGTATTGATGATGAAGCTGATACGCGTGTCGTCCATTACTTCGCGGCAGCGCAATTGCTCGTCGCCGGCGGGGTAGAACATCCGCTCATCCTCCTGCAGGAGGTAGAGAATCCGGTCCGGCCGCACCGCCCGCAGCGCCGCCCAGGTGCTCCACCAGGATGTCGTGAGCAGCAGGTCGTCCGGCCCCATCGGCACGTTGCGATCGTTGCCTGAATGCAGGAATTCGACATTGCCGTCGTAGCGAATGCCGTGCGCGTTCAGCACCGTACCGAAATTGCGTGGCTCCGGCGGTTCGTGCCGCGTCACCACGCGCAGCGGTACGTCCATCCGCTTGGCCAGCAGGGCTGCCAGCACCACCGCCGTGCCGACGCCGCCAAACAAGTGACCGGCATTGATGCTGTCGGTCACCAGGGTCAGCCGGCGCGGCGCCGCGGTTTCCGGGAAGGTGGCCATGAGTGCCGGCAGCCGGGCGGCGACATAGGCATGCGCGTCGGTCGCGCCCGGCACGACGGAGGGCAGCAACGCTTCCAGCAATGGCATCGACGGAGCCGACTGGCCGCCCGGGGCGGGCGAGGCGCGGCCGAAGATCCGCTTCACCTGGGCGACATAGCTAGGCTCCCGCCGTGCCAGATTGATCGCCACGCGCATCGGCCGGGTGATCCGCCAGGAGGTCGAGCGGATCATCGCCTCCCGCAAGGTGCGGGCATGCTGTGCGTCGGCCAGGGTAGCGTCACGTTCCGCCCGAGCCGCGGCGCATTCTGCGGCCAGGCGGTCGCGCTCGGCGATGGCCTGTTGCGCCCGGGCGCGGGCCTCATCGCGTTCGGCCAGTGCAACGTCGCGTTCAGCGAAGGCGGTCTCCTCCGCCCCGGCCATGCGGGTTTCCAGCGCATGCACCAGGACGCGGTCATGCACCGCCTCGCCCCGCGCCGCGAAGAAGCGGCGGATGGCGAAGGCCTCTTCCGGTTCGGCGCCTGCGGCGAACAGCGCGGCGACCGGCGCCGGCGGCGCGGCCCCCAGACCGAGGACGCCGAGCCCGTTGCCGTGCAGGAACTCGAAATGCGGATGCGCCGCCTGCAACTCTCGCCAGAGCTTCCAGACGCCCTGGCGGCGATCGCGCAGGTTGGTGTCATGGAACAGGACGACGCCACGGTCCGACAGGGTTTCCCGCCAGAGCCGAAAGGCATTGGCCACCGCCTCATGGTCCTGGGTACCGTCGATGTGCAGCAGATCGACCTCGCCAGGTTCGAAATGCGTCCGCGCCTCCTCCTGCCGCATCCGCAGCAGGGTCGAGAAGGCGCGGCCGCGGCCATCCGGCCGGCCACTGCCAATGCGGGTCACCGATTCGCGCGGCCGGCCAGCCAACTCCGCGCCGCGTTCCACCGCGAAGCAGCGGGTCGCCAGGCCGAGGCGTTCGACCGCCAGACAGAAGGCGGCGTAGGCGACGCCACCGGCCGGGCCGAGTTCGACAATGCTGCGGGGGCGCAGGGCCTTCACCAGCCATAGCGCGAAGGGGACATGCTCGTGCCAGGGGCTTGGCGCCTGCGGCTCCGGCGTCCAATCGACCTCCGGGCCGATGCCGATGCCGCCGAGGGCGAATTCATGGCGGGCACGGGCCGGGAGGTTCATGTCCATCGCGCTGTCTCCGCCTGCCGGTCAGTCATGGGTGGCCTGTCCGGCCCCGGTGCATGGATGCACCGGTCCGGTCGGCGATATTGCGCAGCCGTCACAGGTCGGCGCCGGCGTGCAGTCCCGGCCGGTCTCGCCGCTGGCCAATAATCGCCATGCCTATTCCCTGCATCCGCCCAACGCCCGGTTGAGTCCTCGGCCGCTACCGAGGGACAGTCCTGCACGCGTCTGCCTCACAACTCAGTGAGTATTTTGCTGCGCCTGCGAAGCCGACCGCATCTTTGCTGTACGCAGGGCGGGTTGCCCGTGTCCAGGCAGCACTAGGCTTCCGGAACTACACTCACGGCAGTATTATATTTTCGGCACGGATCGAATATTCGTGGATCCGCCTGACCGTGGCCCCGGGACGTGCGGGTCCGGCTAGGCGACCCGCAGCGTTCCGACGCGCGATGTCGCATGGTGGCACCACCACCCCTTGGGGCATCTTGGACGGCAGACTGGGAAGTCTGTGAGATTCCGGCATCGGGAGTCCTGCCGCCGGCAAAGAAGGCGGCACCCTGAGCCGCCGCCGAGTTTAGGAGGAAATGTCCGAGAAATCAGCGCGCGGAAATCCACGTTGCTGCAGCGCACGATCAGCGCACCCATCGGGATTCGCAACGGGACTCCACGCCCCTGTGTCCGCTTTTCGGCCAGGGCCGCCTCCCGGGTGGGGGTGAACCGCAGTCGAGGATGACGACTGTACAAGGCTAAGGCGTTACACTCGGCTCCCCCAATCCACCCCATTTCCGTAACTCCAGCCCTGGGTCCCCGATGCGCTTCGAGTCCCTCTATGGCCACGGCTTTGCCCGGGTCGCCGCCTGTACCATCCGCACCGCGCTTGCCGACCCGGCAACGAATGCGGCGGCCATCCTGGAGGTGGCGCGCGAGTGCGACGCCCGCGGCGTGGCGGTCTCAGCCTTCCCGGAACTCGCCTTGTCCGGCTACTCGATCGAGGATCTGCTGCTGCAGGACGCCCTGCTGGAGGCGGTGGAAGCGGCGGCAGCCAGGCTGCTGGAGGCGTCCCGCACCTTGCGGCCAGTGCTGGTGGTGGGAGCGCCGGTGCAGCATGCCGGCCGGATCTACAACACCGCCCTGGTGATCCATCGCGGCCGGCTGCTAGGCGTGGTGCCGAAAAGCTATCTGCCGAACTACCGCGAGTTCTACGAAAAGCGCCAGGTCGCTCCGGGCGACGCCGCGCCGACCGGCGAGATCCGCTTTGCCGGGGAAGTCGCCCCCTTCGCCGCCGCCCTGCTCTTCGCCGCGGAAGATGTTCCCGGCCTGATCCTGCACACCGAAATCTGCGAGGATTTCTGGGTGCCGATCCCACCCAGCGGTCCCGCCGCCCTGGCCGGCGCGACCGTGTTGCTGAACATCTCCGGCAGCCCGATCACCATCGGCAAGGCGGAGACCCGGCGGATGCTCTGCCAGTCGCAATCGGCCCGCTGCCTCGCGGCCTATGCCTATACCGCCGCCGGCGCCGGCGAATCGACCACTGAGGTCGCCTGGGACGGCCAGGCCGAGATCTGGGAGAACGGCACCCTGCTGGCGGAGACCGCCCGCTTCCCGCGCGGCGCGCAGTACGCCCTGGCCGACGTGGATCTCGACCTGCTCCGGCAGGAGCGCATGCGCCAGGGTACCTTCGACGACAACCGCCGCAACACACCGGCCGCGGCCGGCTTCCGCACGATCCCCTTCCGGCTCGATCCGCCGGAGGACGATATCGGCTTCGAGCGGCCGATCGAGCGCTTCCCCTTCGTCCCCGCCAACCCCGAGCGCCTCGCCCAGGACTGCTACGAGGCCTACAACATCCAGGTCGCCGGCCTGACCCAGCGGCTGGAGGCGGCACGCATCAAGCGGCTGGTGATCGGCGTCTCCGGCGGCCTCGACAGCACCCATGCGTTGATCGTCGCCGCCAAGGCGATGGACCTGCTGGGCAAACCGCGCACCGACATCGTCGCCTACACGATGCCCGGCTTCGCCACCTCGGACGGCACCAAGGGCAATGCGCACCGGCTGATGGCCGCGCTCGGCGTCACCGCGCATGAGCTGGATATCCGCCCGGCGGCGCGGCAGATGCTGGCCGACCTGGGCCACCCCTATTCACGCGGCGAGCCGGTCTACGACATCACCTTTGAGAATGTGCAGGCCGGCCTGCGCACCGACTACCTGTTCCGCGCTGCCAATTTCGTCGACGGCATCGTCCTCGGCACAGGCGACCTCTCGGAGCTCGCCTTGGGTTGGTGCACCTATGGTGTCGGCGACCAGATGTCGCACTACAACGTCAATGCGGGGGTGCCGAAGACGCTGATCCAGCATTTGATCCGCTGGGTCGGGGCGTCGGGGGACTTCGATGCCGAGGTCGCTGCCGTATTGGCGGATATCCTCGACACCGAGATTTCGCCAGAGCTGATTCCGGCGACCGAAGGCCAGACGATCCAGAGCACCGAGGCCAAGGTCGGGCCTTATGCACTGCAGGATTTCAACCTGTACTACACGCTGCGCTACGGTTTCCGCCCGTCGAAGATCGCCTTCCTTGCATTGCGGGCCTGGGGCGACGCGGCGCGCGGCAGTTGGCCGCCGCATTTTCCGGCGGAAAAGCGTTTCGCCTACCCGCTGGCCGACATCCGCCGGTGGCTGGAGGTCTTCGTGCAGCGCTTCTTCGGCTTCAGCCAGTTCAAGCGCAGCGCCATGCCGAACGGCCCGAAGGTCGCCGCCGGCGGCTCACTGTCGCCGCGCGGCGACTGGCGCGCCCCGTCCGATGGCAATGCGCGGATATGGCTGGAGGAACTGCGCAAGAACGTCCCGGAGGCGTAAGCCGTGGCATCCCCCGCCCCGCCCGCCCGTTAGCGGGCGGACTGGGAGACATATCATGCCGCAGGACGCCCTGCCGCACGGGCCACTGAGTCCGCGCTGCGCCCATCTCTGCATCGACATGCAGAATTTGTTCGCCGGCCAGACGGAATGGCACACGCCCTGGATGACGCGCGTGCTGCCCTTGGTAGAGCGCCTGGTCGCCGCTCATCCCGACCGCACCGTCTTCACCCGCTTCGTCCCCGCCGGTCGGCCCGGCGAGGGCCGTGGCACTTGGCGCCGCTACTGGGAACGCTGGTCGTCGATGACGCTGGCGGCGCTGCCGCCCGAAGCGGTCGAACTGATCCCGTCCCTGGCCCGCTTCGCGCCGCCGGCCGCGGTGGTGGACAAGCGGGTCTACAGCCCCTGGGTGGATAGCGGCCTGCACGAGCTGCTGCAGGCACGCGGCACCGACACGCTGGTGGTCAGCGGTGCCGAGACCGACGTCTGCGTCCTCGCCGCCGTGCTGGGCGCGGTCGACCGCGGCTACCGCGTGGTGGTGGCGACGGATGCGATCTGCAGTTCCTCCGACCACACCCATGACGCGCTGCTGAGCCTCTACCACGAGCGCTACGGGCAGCAGGTGGAAGCGGCGACGGCGGAGGAGATCCTGCGGGCATGGCGCTAACGCCCGCGCCCGGGCCGCGTTGAGGAGGTGGACAGGAGGCTTCCATGGCCGAGGACCGCAGCCACCAGACGATGATCGGCAACCACCGGCTGAGCCCCGAGACGCTCATGCTTGGCTATGGCTATGACCCCGCTTTGTCGGAGGGCTCGGTCAAGCCGCCGGTCTTCCTCACCTCGACCTTTGCCTTCCGCTCGGCGGAAGAAGGCCAAGCTTACTTCGACGTGGTGGCCGGGCGGAAGGAGGCGCCGGCGGGCGGCGCCGGCCTCGTCTATTCCCGCTTCAACCATCCGAACAGCGAGATCGTCGAGGACCGTCTATCGGTCTGGGACGGCGCAGAGACGGCGCTGGTCTTCGGCTCCGGCATGGCGGCGATCGCCACCACCATCCTGGCCTATGCCCGGCCGGGCGACGCCATCCTGCACAGCCAGCCGCTCTACGGCGGGACCGAGACCCTGCTGGCGCGCAGCATGGCGGAATTCGGCATCGCCTCCGAAGGCTTCCCGGACGGCACCGGCCCCGCCGCGATCGAGGCCGCGGCGACCCGCGCCATGAATCGCGGCCGGGTCAGCCTGGTGCTGGTGGAGAGCCCTTCCAATCCGCTGAACACACTGGTGGACCTAGCGGCGATCCGCGCCGTGGCCGACCGGATCGGCGAGGCGCAGGGCCACCGCCCGGTGATCGCCTGCGACAACACGATGCTGGGCCCGGTCTTCCAGCAGCCATTGCGACATGGTGTCGACGTGGTGCTCTATTCCCTGACCAAGTATGTCGGCGGGCACAGCGACCTGGTCGCCGGCGCCGCGGTCGGCAGCAAGGCGATGCTGCGGCCCATCCGGCTGCTGCGCGGCGCCATCGGCACCCAGCTCGACCCGCATTCCTGCTGGATGCTGGGACGGTCGTTGGAAACATTGTCGCTGCGGATGCGGGCCGCGGCGCGGAATGCCGAGGCGGTGGCCGAGTTTCTCGAGCGGCATCCTCGGATCACGGCAGTGCATGCCCTGAACCACCTGGCCGAGGGCAGCCCGGCCCGCCGGATCTACGACGTGCAATGCAGCGGGCCGGGCTCGACCTTCAGCATCGAGATCGCCGGCGGTCAGGCGACGGCCTTCCGGGTGCTCAATGCGCTGCGGGTCTTCAAACTGGCGGTCAGCCTGGGCGGCACCGAATCGCTCGCCAGCCACCCGGCCTCGACCACCCATTCCGGGGTGCCGGAGGCGGTCCGGGCGCGGATCGGGGTGACCGCAGGCCTGGTCCGCCTCAGCATCGGCATCGAGCATCCGGACGACCTGATCGCCGACCTCGCCCAGGCGCTCGCAAGCCTGGACGCGTAGGCTCCGTCCCATGGATCGACAAGGCCAGAAAGGGGAATACTCCCTTCCCGGCCCTGTCCCATCTCAGCATCCCACCTTGTAGAGCGCCGGCACATACCGTTCCCGCCGCAGGTAGGCCGCGGCCTCGGCCGGCACCAGCGGTTCCAGCCGGAGGATCTCCACCATATCCCAGGCCAGGCTGGACGACGTCGTGCCCCGCGCCACCTCCAGCAGCCGCGGCACCCCGCCGGGGCAGGTCGCCTCCAGATCCAGCGCGTCGTTGCCGGGAAATCCGAGGAAGTAGCTCCCCGCCGTCGGCGGCGCCCCGCTCACCCGACCCGATAGCCCGGCCTCCCGCAAGGCCAGCCGCGAGGTCGCCTCGATCGGTCCCGAGACATGCAGCACCGTCCCCGCCGCCCCGCTTTGCAGCAGCGCGACCACCTGCGGCACCACCGGCCGCGGCGCCGGGTTCAGGTCGGCGGCGAGCGGCCCGGCCACCGCCAGACCGAGGATGCCGAGGATCGCCAGCCCCGGCCGCCGCTCCGCCAGCCGGGTCAGGCCGAGCGCCAGCACCATCGCCGCCAGGTAGGTCGCCATGGAGAAGTAGCGCGGCTCCGGCGCCAGGGTCAGGACGAAGACCACGACCAGGTAGACGCAGGCCATCATCACCAGCACGTCGCGCCGCAGCCCCGGCTGCTGCCCGGCGAAGGTGAAGCGCGGGACGGCCAGCAGGACCAGGGCGGGGACCCAGGTCAGCAGCCCGGTCGGGTAGGTTACCAGCCGCAGGAAAGCATCCACCGTCCAGTGCACATGCAGGATGCCCTGGGTCGAGTTCTGCCAGGCAGCGCCCAGCGCCGGGTTGAACAGTGGGTTGCCCATGGTTGAGACGCCGCCCGGTAGCGGCTGGCCCTCGACCAGCACATGGCCCATGTCGATCCTAAGCCGGGCCAGCGGGTCGCCCGTCATGGCCCAGTAGAAGGCCGCCTCCGCGACCAGCGGCAACGCGGCCATCGCGGCCAGCGACACGCCATCCGCCAGCCGCCGGTTCAGCAGCAGCGCCAGCCCGAGCCCGATCGCCACCGCCGCCGAGGTCTGCCGGGTGACGATGGCCAACCCCAGCAGCAAGCCGGCGGTGACCAGCTGCGCCAGCCCGGCGCCGCCGATCCGCTGCCGGACCAGCCAGAAGGCGGCACCGGCCAGCAGCAGTTCCAGCACCTCGATCTGCAGCCGGCCGGCGATCTGCTGAATGAAGGCCGCCATGGCCAGGACGGCGGCGAAGGCCACCGCGGCGCGCGGCCCGATCACCGGCCGCGACAGCCGCCAGGACATCAGGATCAGCGCCATCCCCAGCACGATGTGCAGTGCAAGGACCGAAGTCGCCGTCGTCCCCGTAGCGGCGATCAGCAGCACGTAGGGTAGCCGGGTCTCCCAATGGTTGCGGGCGACATGCACGCCTTCGGCGATCCAGGCCTCGGCGCCGGCGATGTAGCGGGCGTCGTCCGAGCCCTGGTAGCCGTTCATGGCGGAGACAAGGATGCCGCCGAGGAAGAACAGCAGCACCAGGACGATGGCGATCCGCTCGACCGAAAGGGCGACGACTTCGGCCGGGGTCAGGGCGGGCAGGCTGGCGGCTTGGCGCATGGCAGCGGGTTCCTGGCGTCGGCGGTCAAGGGCTCGATGCCGGACACTTGTTGCACGCAACGCGCCAAAGGCGAATTGCATCTTGCATCGCTTCGCGAGAAAGGTGAGGCCGGGAGGGACGCATGGCACGGCATGGCGGTTGCGATCTGCGGGGCATGACACGCATCGCCACATGTGCCGGAACGGTCCTGGTCCTGCTGGGCATTCTTCTGGCCGGCTCTCCCGCCCCTGCCCAACCCTTGGCCGGCTTCCGGCCCGGCCCGACCCAGCTCGCGCTCGACGGCCCCGGCGACCTCGCCGCGGCGCAGGAAATCGTGCTGGAGGGGGACAACCTGCAGTCCGGCCCGGTCGTTCTGGTGCTGCGCATCGATGATGCGCAATCGGCGAATTACGCCAGCCGGTTCGAACTGGAACGCACCGTCCTGCCCGGCGCCTTCCGCATCCGCACCGCACCCGGCGCCTGGCGGACGCCCTCCGGCCGCTTCCTCAATGCCAGGACGATCCGCCGGATCATCGTCAACACCGGCTACGGCGCCGCCCCGGTCCGCATCACCGCCCTGCGGGCGGAAACCCCGGTAATCTTGCCGGCCGATGTCGCCGCCCTGTCCTTTGGGCCGAACGATGCGCCGGTCTTCCCCGGCTTCACCCGCGTCCCGGTCGAGGACCCACGCATCGAGAACGGCGCCAGCCCGCGCGTGCCGATCCGCCGGTCGTCGCAGCAACCGCTGATCGGCACCGGGCTGCGCGGGGTCGAGCGCTTCGTGCTGCCCTGGCCGAACGGGCGCTGGGACGTCTCGCTCTGGACCGAGGACCCGGGCGACTGGGAATACCTCCCGCATCCCCTGCAGCGCCGCGTCCTGGTCAACGGCGCCGCCCCGGTCTGGTACCTCAAGACGCCGGAGCAATGGCTGCGCGAGGTCTATTACGCCGGCCGCGAGGCGGAGGACGTCACCGACCCCTGGACCGCCTTCTATGCCCGCCGCGGCGGCCTGCTGACCCAGACGGTCGAGGTCAAGGACGGCCGCATCGTGGTCGAGCTCGCCGGCAACACCATCGAGGCGACCTATCTCTCGGCCCTGCTGGTTGAGCCCGCCGACACTGGCCAGGCGGCGCTGCGGTTGGTCGAGGCGGCGCGGCGCGAGCGGGTCCTGGAGGCTTGGCCGGTCGTGGGACCGAGGGTCGGCCCGCCGGCGAAGACCCTGGCGCTCGGCCTGTTGCCGCAGGGCAACCCGGCCCAGGCGGACTGGCAGCCCGGCCCTACTGTCCCGCCGCCGCCCGCCATTGCCCGCGGCACCATCGGTTGGCTCGACGCCATGGTGGCGGCGCCTGAGGCCGACGACGCGCCGCGAGTCACGCTGATCCCGCCCACACACAACGGCCGCGCCCTGCCGGCAGAGCTGCGCTGGGGCCATTGGCGCTACACCCGGCACAACCCCTCGGCCGGGCAAGTGACCCTGGAAGCCGAGCAGCTCCGCGGCGAGCTGGCGCGGCTGACCTTGCGGCCCGGCGTGCCGCGCCGGCTGAACATGTTGTTCCGGGTGCCGGAGGACGCAGCACCCGGCCGCTATACCGGTACCCTGCTGGTCCAAAGCCGCGGCCGCGCCGCCGCGGTGCCGCTGGTGGTGGACGTCCCCGCCGTCACCCTGCCCGCGGCCGACCGGCCGGTCGGCATCTACCACGACTGGGCGCCCTACGCGGCTTGGTTCCCCGAGCTGACCCAGCTGACCCGGCTGGGCATGGTGTGCGAGTTGCGGACGATGCGCGGCCTCGGCCTGACCGGGCTGTCTCCTGCGCTGGCTACCCCCTGGCCGGGCGATGCGCGCGGCATCGCCGCCGACCTCGGCCTGGCGCGGGAGGCCGGGTTCGCCATGGACCTGCTGGCCTATACGCCGATCAAGCGGATGGTCGAGGCGCGCGGCATCGCTTTGCTGCCGGAGCTGATGCAGCAGATCGCCGGCGCCTTCGCCGCGCGCGGCCTGGTGGCGCCGGTCTGGAGCATCGCCGACGAGCCGGGCAACCCCGGCTCGCTGCCCGCCGACCTGGAACGGCTGCGCGGCGCCATCCGGCTCGGTGACCCGAAGGCACGGGTCGCCGGGCAGCTCAACCGTCCAGCCGACCGGCAGCTGCTGGGGCTGTTCGACGTGGTGCTGCTCAACGCTGGCTTCGGCATCGACGCGCAGGAAATCGCGCGCTGGCGCAAGACGGGCCCCACGCCCTGGTTGTACAATATGCCGGATGTCGAGGTCGCAGCGGGATTCCACCTGTGGCGGACCGGCGCGGCCGGCTACCTGCAATGGCATGGTCGGGCGATCGGGGCCGATCCCTTCGACCCGACGGATAGCGGGGAGGCCGACGTGCAGCTCTACCCGATGCAGCCGGAACCCTGCGCCGCGGTGCCCGACCTCGACCTGCGGCTGCTGCAGATCGGCCGCGGCGTCGCCGACCTGCGCTGGATGCTGTGGCTGGAGGCGGCCGCGGCGCGCGACGCCGGCGCCCGCACGCTACTGGCCGAGCTGCGCCAGGAGATCCCGGCCGGCTGGCGGCGCGGCGAGGCACCGGCGCTCGACCTGCCCGGCTGGCGGCTGCGGCTCGCGGCCCTGGCGCAACGCCTGGCGTCCCCCACCCCGCGATGAAGCTGGCCGAGGCCATCACCCACCCGGTCGGCCAGGTGGTCTTCGCCTTGGCGATGACCTTGGCCATCGCCGGGCTGTGGTGGGCGGTCAAGGACCCGATCATCGTCGTCGGCCTCTGCCTGGCACCCATCGCGGCGATGATCGCGCTGCGCGACCCCTTCCCGCTCTGCCTCGGCTTCATCATCTTCAGCTTCTTCCGGATCCACGAGGCCTACCCGTTCCTCGAACCCTTCAAGATCCCGAAGATGCTGGCGCTCGGCACAATCTCGGTGCTGGCGGTGCATTTCTTCTTCCGCCGCATCAAGCCCTACTGGCGGCCGGAGCTGAAATGGCTGTGCTGGTTCTTTGCCCATGTCACGGTGGGGATGTTCTTCTCGGCCGGGCGGCCGCAGGCGATCGCCTACTGGACCGACACCTTCGTCAAGATCTTCATCATGGTCTTCGCCATCGCCTGGCTGACCACCACGCCGAAGCGCTTCATCATCGCCGCCGCTGGCTTCACCCTGGCCGGCATCGCCACCTCCGTCGTCGCCATCAGCAACGCGCTGCAAGGCATCGGGATGGTGGAGGGCACGCGGGTCACCATCGGCCGGGCCAACGGCTCGGTGCTCGGCGACCCGAACGACCTCTCGCTGGTGTTGCTCTTCCCCCTCGCCTTCGCCGTCACGCTCCTGGTCACCAAGGGCGTCGGCTTCCTCAACCGCGCGCTCGGCGTCGTCGGCTTCGGCGTGATCGTCTGGGCCATCCTCTGTACCCAGAGCCGCGGCGGCTTGCTCGGCATCCTGTCGATCATGGGGCTGTTCGGCCTGCGCGTGATCAAGTCGAAGGTGGTGCTGCTGACCATCGGCGGCGTCGGGGCAATCGGGCTGTTCGCCGCGGCGGGGATTTCGGGACGCTCCTCGGGCGGCGCCGGGGAAGCCGGCATGGTGGACGAGAGCGCGCAGGGCCGCTTCAACGCCTGGGAAGCCGCCTTCTGGATGGCGGTGGACCACCCGATCTTCGGCGTCGGGCTCGAGAACTACCGGCTCAACTACTACACCTACTCCTCGATGCTCGGTACCTTCGAGGGCATCGCCAAGGCAGTGCACAGCACTTGGTTCGCCGCTTTGTCGGAAAGCGGCTTCATCGGCTTCTGGCTGTTCATGATGGTGACGGTCGGCACCCTGAAGGCCAGCTTCAAGGTGCTGAAGCGGATGGACATGGCGCTGGCCGGCGGCATGGCGGTGCCGCCGGCGGCCTTCGCCATCGCCGCCGCCATGCCGGCCGGGATGGTCAGCTTCATCGCCTCCGGCAGCTTCCTCACCCAGGCCTTCACCTGGCCGCTTTATATCAACGTGGCGCTGACCGTGGCGGTCGCGCATTATGCGACGACGCTCGGCATCGACGTGGACGGGCGGACGCCGGAACAGGTGAAGGCGGGCGGCTGGATGGTGCTGCTTGGCCTGCGGGCGAAGCCCGCCTGACGCCGCGGCTCAGGCCGGAGGCGCCGCCGCGTCCGGCGCCACTGCCACGGCCCGCCAGGCCTGCAGCAGGGTCATTGCCACCGCGATCAGCGCCGGGCCGATGAACAGGCCGAGAAAGCCGAAGCTGAGGACCCTCCCGAAGACGCCGAGTACGATCAGCGCCATCGGCAGATGCACGCCATAGCCGATCAGCCAGGGCTTCAGGATGGCGAACACACCGAGCAGCAGGCCGAGCACCAGCCGCAGTGCGATGCCGCGCTCGATCAATGCGGTAGTCTGTCGCCGCGATTGGTCCTTCTCATCGGCCATGCCAGCAACTCATGGTCGGCAGGCCGGCGCCTTGTAGGCGAGGCAAGGCCAGCCGCTTCGCTTCCTTCTGGCCGAGGGGACGTTGTCCAGCGCCAGGCCGCAGACCTGCGGCAGGAACGCCAGCAAAACGAGCGCAGTGGCCAGTACCGCCGTCGGCGGCAGGAAGACGCGGCCGGTTTCGAGGAATTCCTGCACCACCGGTGCGCCAGGCCGAGCCCGAACAGCAGCAGGCCAAGTGCACCCCTCGAGAAGAATTGCAGCGGTCTCTCCTCCTTCACCAGAGCAGGCTGGTCCGCAGGAGGCGGAAGCCGTTGGCAAAGGTCGACAGCTTCGAGGCGCTGCCCGCGGGGCAGTTCCTGTAGGCGGTCCGCACCTCGCTGACCGACAGGTTGAGTTCCAGCGCATGGATAGTGAAATCGGTCTCGGAACTGGCCGAGAGTGCCGGGAAGGACTTGACGGAATGGCGGGAGAGGACCCGGTAGCCCGACAGCATGTCGGTGATCCGGTCGCCGAAGACATAGACGACCATGCCGGTCAGCAGCCGATTGCCATGGCCGGGCCGCCAGGCGGCCTAGATCCCGGTTACCCGGGCGCCGGTGACCATGTCGAGCTGGTCGTCCAGCAGCAGCGCCACCATGGCCGGGGCCGCGGCGGCGTGGGTGTCGTCGCCATCGACCAGGACTATAGATCGGCCTCGATGCCGGCAAACCTCCGACGGACGACACGGCCCAAGCCATGCTGCCGCTCGGTGCGGACCGTGGCGCCGGCGGCGCGGGCCGCCGGCGCCGTTTTGTCGGTCGAGTTGTCGTGGATATGCATGGCGGCGTTCGGCAGGGCGCAGCAGAGGGCCTCGACCACCCGGGGGATCGCCATCGCTTCGTTGTAGCGGCGAATCAGCACGGCGACGCGCCGGGCTGGAGCCGCGCTGGCGGGCCTTGGCGAGATGGAAGGGGACGTTAGATATGGCGGGGCCTCCCGGGATGTCCGGTCCGCCATCGCACGCGGCGTACCGCGCAAGCCGCGTCGCAGAATGCGACGGCGGGCCGATGTCATCCCAGTGTCGCTGGACAACACGGCCCCGCCGATGGCTCAGTCGTGCCCCAGACGCTCAGTGAAGGCGCGCGTACCAGCATGACCCAGACCGATGGCGCCGAAGACCCGATCGAGATCGAGGATATCGGCAGCAACCCCGCCCCCCACCGGCCGATCGGCGAGCTGATCGCGGCGCGGCTGTCGCGCCGCGACCTGCTCGGAGCGGCGGCGCTGCTGCCCGGCTTGCCGGCCATGGCGCAGGACAGCGGCAACACCCCGAACGGTGGGCCCTCCTCGCTCGGCTTCACCGAGTTGCGCCACCAGATGGCGCAGCGCGACGCGGTGGCCGAGGGGCACGAGATCCAAGTGGTGATTCGCTGGGGCGACCCGATCCTGCCCGATGCGCCGGAGCACGATCCGCTGCAGCAGACCGCCGAGGCCCAGGCACGTCAGTTCGGTTACAATAACGACTACCTGGACTTCTTCCCCCTACCGCATGGCAGCCAAGCCAGCGACCGCGGGCTGCTCGTGGTGAACCACGAATACACCAGCACCAGCCTGATGTTTCCCGACCTCGGCGCCGGCCGTCAGGCCGGCAGCCGCACCAGCGCCGAGCAGGGCGCGGTGGAACGCGCCGCGCATGGGCTTTCGGTGGTCGAGCTGCGGCGCGAGGCCGGCCGCTGGTCCTATGCCCGGGACAGCCGCTGGAACCGCCGCATCACGCTGGAGACGCCGATGCGGATCAGCGGCCCTGCGGCGGGCCATGCCCGGTTGCAGACCGCCGAGGACCCGACCGGCACCCGGGTGCGCGGCACCATGAACAACTGTGCGGGCGGCAACACGCCTTGGGGTACGGTCCTGACATGTGAGGAGAACTTCAACCTCCCCTTTGGCGGCGACGCCGCCACGACCGGCGCCCAGGCTGCCGCCTACAAGCGCTATGGCATCCTGAAGGACCCGGTCTATGGGTGGCGCCGCTTCGATGCCCGCTTCGACCTGGACGCCACGCCGAACGAGCCGAACCGCTTCGGCTGGGTGGTCGAATTCGACCCCTACGACCCGAACAGCGTGCCGGTGAAGCGCACCGCATTGGGCCGCTTCAAGCATGAGGGCTGCACCCATGCGGTCAACCCCGACGGCCGGGTGGTCTTCTATTCCGGCGACGACGAGCGATTCGACTATGTCTACAAATTCGTCACTAGCCGGCGCTGGAACCCGACCGACCGCGCCGCCAATCGCGACCTGCTAGATGACGGCACGCTGTATGTGGCGAAGTTCCACCACGACGGCACGCTGCGCTGGCTGCCGCTGGTCCAGGGCCAGGGCCCGCTGACACCGGCCAACGGCTTCGCCACCCAGGGCGACGTGGTGATCGAGGCGCGCCGCGCCGCCGACCTGCTGGGTGCCACGCCGATGGACCGGCCTGAAGACGTGGAAATCCACCCGGTCAATGGCCGGGTTTATGTCATGCTGACCAACAACAGCCGCCGCAAGGCCGCACAGGTGGACGCAGCCAATCCGCGCGCCGAAAACCACCATGGCCATGTGGTCGAGATCATCCCGCCCGGCGCCGGCACCGCGAAGGTCGAGCACGCCGCCGAGGAGGCGCGCTGGAGTGTCTTCCTGGCCGCCGGCAAGCCCGGCATCGATGCCGGGGCCCAATACCATCGCGCCACTAGCGATCAAGGCTGGCTCTCGTGTCCTGACAACTGCGCATTCGACAGCCGCGGGCGGATCTGGATAGCCACCGATGGCTCTCCGTTCACCGCTGGCGTCGCTGACGGGCTCTATGCCGCCGACACCGCCGGACCCGGCCGCGCCCTCACCCGGCTGTTCTACCAAGCACCCACCGGGGCCGAGGTATGTGGCCCGCGTTTCACGCCCGACGAACGTACGATATTCTTGGCGGTCCAGCATCCTGGGGAGGATCCGGGCAGCAGCTTCGACCGTCCCTCGACCCGATGGCCCGACTTCAGGGAGGGCGCGCCGCCGCGACCTTCGGTGATCGCCATCGTACGGCGGGATGGCAGGGTCATTGGTTAGGCCAATCCCCTTAAGTTGAGAAAACCAGGAAAAAGGCCACAAGAGGGACGAAACGGCCCTAGCGAAGGCCAAACCATGGGATGGCAAGGGGTACACGGATTAGAACGGCGCAACATGACGCCACCGATCATGGCTTGGGCACCAAGTCGCCATTGCGGACCAACCGGATGGCAACGATAGGTGAAGTCATCCGTATGACCCGGCTCCGCACCCTGTTATGGTGGTGTTGAACAATGCCGAGCAAGATTTCCAGACGCAGCGCCTCGACTCGTTGCCGCCAGTGTGCCGCCCTCCCGCTTTCCCAGCAGGACGGCGAGACCCTCGTCATGCTCGTCACCAGCCGGGAAACCCGCCGCTGGGTCTTGCCCAAAGGCTGGATCGAGAAGCGCATCAGCGCGGCAGCCCAGGCGGCACAAGAGGCCTATGAGGAAGCAGGCATTCGCGGCCGCATCGGCAAGGCGCCGATCGGCACCTATGCCTATGCCAAACGGCTCGACAATGGCGTCAGCGTTCCCTGCGAGGTCGTGATCTACCGGCTTGAGGTCGAGACGCTGCTCGACCGCTGGCCCGAGATGGGCGAACGCGAGCGCCGCTGGTTCACGCTGGAAGATGCCGCCGCAGCGGTGGACGAGGGCGACCTCGGCAGCCTGCTGCTCGGTTTGGTCTCTCCTCAAGCTGCCTAGACGCCTTCTGTGAAGATCGACCCTCTGCCGCTTCCGGGCGGCGGTATCCTCGGCATCACCCATGCTCCCGGCCGTCATGGCAGCGGTTTGGCGACCGACCTCGCCGCCATCCGCGCCTGGGGCGCCACCGATCTGTTGACCTTGCAGATATTGTCGGAGCAGCCGCCCGGGATGGCCGTGGCGGTCGCCGCAGCAGACCTCGCCTGGCACGTGATGCCGATCCCCGACATGCAGGTGCCCGGCACTGCCGCGCGGACCGCCTGGACCGGCATCGCGCCACACTTGGCCGCCGTCTGGGCCGGCGGTGGCCGCGTGGTGGTGCATTGCGCCGCCGGCCTCGGCCGCAGCGGGACCTTCGCCGCCTGCCTGCTGGTGGGCTACGGGCTGGAACCGCAGGCGGCGATCGCCGCGGTCCGTGCCGCCCGTCCTGGAGCGATCGAGACGTTGGAGCAGGAAGCTTTCATCCGCGCGGGTGGGTTCGGGTAAGGGTGGGGTTAGGACCGACATACCCCATTCACCCGAACGCGTCGCAATATCAGGATCGCCCGTGTGACGATGGCGAAGGTCGCGCGGCATCGGTCGTGGGTGATGCGCTTGTGCACCAAATCCCAGAGCCGCCCAAACTGAGAACACACCACTTAGCCTGTCGCGCAGAGTGTCATTGGACGGGGGTCGGCGGCCATGCCACGCACCACCCCGCGCTGCCCGAGGTCGACTGGCAGTGGATCCTCGCTATGGTGGCCGACAAACAGAGTTGCTGGCGGAAGCTTTGCGCGGTGACGGCATGGCGCCCGGCCTCTGCCCGAAACTTGCCGCGGCAGCCGGAAACCGGCCGATACGGTGCATTAAGCGTGCTGACAAGCCTCCCGGCCAATTCCGGCACCCGCTTTTCGCCACCTCGTCCGACGCCGCATATGCCTCGGACGACATTCCTGTTGCCCGAGCCGTCCTTCACTCCTCCGGATCGGCCGGCGACACCGGCAGGATCGAGGTCTCCTTGACTGTGGCGATCGCCAGCAGCGTCTCCACCCGCTGCACCCCCGGCAGGGTGCGCAGTTCCTCGTTTAGAAAGCTGTCGAGCGCCGCCATATCCGGCAGGCGCAACTTCAGCAGGTAGGTCCACGCGCCAGTGACGGCGTGACATTCCAGCACCGCTTCCTCCCGCCGCACCGCCTTGCGGAAGGCGGTATCGTCGCGCCCAGGTACGACCACAGCCAGCACATGCGCCAACAGCGGGCAGCCGGCCTGGTTTGGGTCGAGATCGGCGCGCCAGCCGCGGATGACGCCGCGCTCCTCCAGCCGCTTCACCCGCTCCGCGGTTGCAGACACGGACAGCCCGGCGACCTTGGCCAGTTCCGCCAACCCCGCGCTGCCGTCGAGTTGCAGCGCGACGGTCAGGTTCCGGTCGATCTCATCCATGACAAGAGCTTAATCGCCCTCGCAACGCTTGGGAACGGAAGGATTTTGGTTCGGCCGGAAAAAGCCATGCTCTTCTCGGCAAAATGCCGATCCAGGCCATTCGCGCTTGGTGTGTCTGTCACCTTCGCCGCCCGAGTCCTGCAGCGATGGGATCGCTGGAATCTGTCAGGGACCAAGGGCCGCAGCGGCCTTGCTCGAGCATAGGCAGACGAAGGCGACGCATTGGCTGCCGCGGACGGTCCCGAGCGATGCCCATGACCGTGGGCGCGCGACGGCAGCGCTTGGTCCGGCCGAAGGATAGCTCGGGCTGCGGGCGGCTCGATGATGTCCATGCCGATGGTGTGCTCGGACGCTGCTTCTGCGGCGGCTCGCGCAGGATAGTCCTGGTCGACGAAGGCCAGTTCGATGGCCTTGGCGACGATGTCCTGCATGGTTTCGGCGGCGCCGGCAGGTGGCCGAGCGCATCCAGCACCGTCTGTCCGCTTGAGCCGTTCCGCCCCCTGGCGCCGTCCCGATCGGCGCGATGGCCGCTTCCGGCCATGGGCTGCAGCGTGCGGCCGTCGATCACGCCCCCGGCCGGCCCGGCGTCGCGGCCCCGCGCGAGCCGCAGCAACACGCGCAGGTCGTGCGCCAGGGCGCCGAAGCAAACTGCCGCCAGCAGGCTGTGGGTCTGCCGGCAGGCAAACTCCCGGCGCGACAGGTCATCGGGCGGACGACGCCAGGGCGCAGCGGCCCTCGCCATGCAGCGCAGGCCGATGAAGTTCTCACGCCATGGGTCGCTTCGCTGCCCGCCTCCTCGGGCCACGGCGCAGATACGGCGCGGCCAACGTCCGCGCCGCGTCAGAGACACCGAACGGGCAGGATCCACGGGTCGCATCCCGTATGGGGAGCCCCCACAGGTCCCGACAGCCTCGGCCGCCCGGTCCGGCTCAGGTCGCCGGCGTGCTGCCCCGCATCGCCACCACGTCGCCGCCATCGGTCAGCAGATAGAGCACCCCATCGGCCACCGCCGGCGCCAGGGTGACGCTGGTCGGCAGCTTGCTCTCCCCGATCTTCTCGCCGGTCGCCGGGTCCACCTCGACCATGCGAGCGATGCTGTTGGCGATCAGCAGCCGCCCACCCGCCAGGGTCGGCGGGCCCCAGTTGATCGGGTCGCGCCGCTTCTCCGGATTCTGGTAGCGACCGAGCGGGGTGATCCAGCGAACCCGGCCATCGTCCCGGCCGAGGCAAGCCAGGTCGCCACCGGTGGTCACCAGGAAGACCCAGTCACCGGCCGCCCAGGGCGTCTCGCCCACCGCGACGTCCCGTTCCCACAGCCTACGCCCGGACCGCAGATCGATGGCAATCGCCAAGCCGCCCAGTCCGGCAGCGAAGACCCGGTTGCGGTCGATCACCGGCATGGCGGTGATCGCGGCTATGTCGGCCAGGCCGCCGCCACGGGCCGAGGAGAGCGCCTCGCTCCAGATCACCCGCCCGTCCTGGGCCCGGACTGCCGTCAACTCGCCGGAGGCGAAGCCGGCCACCACCGTCTCGCCCTCGACCGCCGGGGCAGGCAGGCCGAGCACCATAGTGGTGGTCGGCTGGGCCTTGTAGGTCCATTGGCGCGCGCCATCGGTAGCCGCCAAGGCAATCAACTGGTTTTCCGTGGTCAGCACGAAGATCCGCCCGCCGGCCACCGTCGGCGCGCCACGCGCCGGGGCCGGCAAGGCCACCCGCCAGCCGGGCTGCCCGGTCGTGGCGTCCAGGGCAATGGCCTCGGACAATCCGGTGACGACGTAGAGGACACCACCTTCGAGGGCCAAACCGGCACCGAGCGCGCCATCACGTTCCTGCTTCGGTCGGGTATCGAAGGTCCAGCGCTGCCGCCCGGTCGCGGCATCCAGCGCCGTGACCTCGCCATAGGCGTCGGCAGCGAAGACCATCCCGTTGGCGACCACCGGCGGCGAGACCAGGCGGCGGCGATAGCCCGCACCGGTGCCGATCGAGCTGCTCCAGATCTGCCGCAGCCCGGCGCCGAGCGCCGGATGGCCCGGCGCATGGTTGATCGTGCCGCCCGCCTGCGGCCAGTCCGCCATGAGGGTGGCGGGGGGCAGGGTCACCGGCCGGGTGTTGCCCGGGTCGAGCCCGAGCGCCCGGTCCGCTGTCAGCACCGGCGTGCGGTCGCCCTTGAGCGGGATCTTTCGCTCGCCGAACCAGTTGTCGAAGGTATCGGTGATGGACTCGCAGCCGGCAAGCAGACCGGCCCCGCCCAGCAGGGTGGCCCTTCGGGTGAAGCGCCGCATGGACTCTCCTCGCATCAGCCGCCGAGACCCGCGAGCAGCCGCCCGGCCCGGTCCCGCACGCCCTGCGGCGCCATGGGATCGGTCGAGAGAGCCGTGAGGATCCGCTTCGCGGTATCGGTGTCGTTTTGCTTCATCGCGGCCAGCGCCCGCACTTCCTCGGCCGAGGCCCGCCAGGGGCCCTGAAGGAGCGGCGCGAGCCGGGCCTCGACCGCCGCAGGATCGCCGGCATCGACCGAATGCAGGCCCCAGAGCAGGGTCGCCAGGTCGCGGTACAGCGGGTCCGTCCCGCTGTCGCGGGCGATGGCATCCCAATCGCCGAGGGCGCCGGCGGTATCACCTGCCTCGGCCTTCAGGGCCGCGGCGCGCAGCCGGGCCAGGGTTCGGTAGCCGCCCGGCGCCTCGGCAGCCACGGTCTCGTAGCGGCCGGCGATGGCCTTGAGGTCGGCATTCGGCTCGGTCGCGGCTCGGCCTGCGGCAAGGTAGGACTCGGCCGCTTGGCCGGCACCCCGCGCTTCGTACCAGCGCCAGCCCTGCAGCCCGGCGACGCCGGCGACCACCAGCAGCGCGGCACCGATCAGCAGCCCGCCATAGCGTGCCAGCACACGCTTCGTCCGCTCGGCGCGGAGGTCCTCCTCGACCTCGTCGAAGATATCGGGCACGCGGTGATCCTTGCGGCGAGGCCGCAGCAAAGGGTGTGCGGCAGGCCGGGGTGCATAGCAGTCCCTTGGCGGGGCGTTAAGCCCGGCCGGCCTAGGACGGGCGGATGCCCTTCCGCCCCGCGACGCTGCTGGCCCTGATGCTGCTCCCTGGCTGCGAGGCCGCAGTGCCGGTGGTCGGCAACCTGGCGGCGGCGAATCTCGGCAGCGTGATGGTGATCGGGCGGACGCTGCCGGATGCGGTGATCTCCGCGGTCGCCGGGCGGGACTGCTCGGCGGTGCGGCTCGACCGCGGGCTGGAATATTGCCGGCCGGAGGAAGCGCCGCCGCCGCCGATGGCCTACTGCACCCGCTCGATCGGCAGCGTTGATTGCTGGCGGCAGCCGCCGTTGGCCCTGCCCCGGCCGCGCGGGGTGGCGGATGGTCGCCCGGGGCTCACCGCGGCGCAGGAGGCGAACCGGACGCGGCGCTGGCCCGGGCTCTGGTAAGGCGCGTGCAGCCCCACCGCAGCGCAGCACCTTTTCCGCATGACATCGGCCGCGTATCCGGGCGAGCCTGCCGACATGTCCATCAGGGGAGGACGCGACCAATGTCGTCACGCAGGGATTTCCTTCGCGGTGCCGCGGCCAGCGGCGTGATGTTCTGCGGCTGCGGGTTGCTCGACGCCGCGCACGCCCAAGGGTCCGGCCGCCGCACCGCCGTCGCGGTGAACGGCAAGACGGTCAAGGTTATCGACACCCACGCGCATTGCGTCTTCGCCGAGACGTTGCCGCTGGTGGACAACAACCGCGCCATATTGCTCCCCAGGGTCCGCGGCGCCGAGGAGGCGCTGATCGAGGTGCAGCAGCGCTTCGCCGCGATGGACAAGCAGAAGGTGGACATGGAGGTGCTCTCCGTGAATCCCTTCTGGTACCGCCGGCCACGCGACAATGCGGCGCAGATCGTCAAGGTCAACAACGAGAAGATGGCGGAGCTCTGCGCCGCCTACCCGGACCGCTTCGCCGGCTTCGCCTCGCTCACCCTGCAGGACCCGCAGCTCGCGGTGCAGGAGCTGGAAGTGGCGATGAAGAAGCAGGGGCTGAAGGGTGCGGCAATCGGCGGCAGCGTCGCCGACAAGGAATTCTCCGACCCCGCCTTCCATCCGGTCTGGCAGAAGGCCGAGGAACTGGGCGCCGTGCTTTTCATCCATCCGCAAGGCACGCCGGAACTCGCCAAGCGGTTCGCCGGCAATGGCTGGCTGGGCAACACCATCGGCAACCCGCTCGACACCACGATCGCCCTGTCGCAGCTGATCTTCAACGGCACGCTCGACCGCTTCCCAGGCCTGAAGATCCTTGCTGCGCATGGCGGCGGCTTCCTACCCTCCTATGCCGACCGCTCGGACCATTCCTGCACGGTCGGGCCGGCCGGCTGCGACCCCAACATCACACTGAAGAAGCGGCCGACCGAGTACTTGAAACAGATCTGGTTCGATTCGCTTATCTTCTCGCCTGAGGCGATCCGCCACCTGCAGGCCCAGGTCGGCGCCTCGCAGATCGTCCTGGGCAGCGACTACCCCTATCCGTGGCAGATGGCGCCGGTCGACCATATCTTCGCCTGCGAGTCGCTGACCGACGACCAGAAGCTCGACGTGCTCGGCCGGACCGCGGCAAAGCTGCTGAACATCGCCGCCTGAGCCCTGCATCTCGGGTCGCCGCGGCGTCCCGGGATCACGTCCCGCGGGCCCGCCGTTGACCCTGGCGGAGACGATGCCACGTAACTTGCGTGAGCCAGCAGCATCGCATTCCCAAACTGCCTTCCGTCATCGCCCGCCACAGTCGCGGTCCCGCCTGATGGCCTATCCCGACCTCACCGCTGCGCCGACACTCGGCGCCCTGGTCGCGCGGCCGCTGAAGCGGATGATTGCCGGGCAGGTCGTCAGCCTGTTCAACGACGGCAGCAAGGGCGAGCGACCCGTCACGCGCCGCCCGAACGGGTTGTTCGGGCCGCGGTCCGTCGCCTGGCGGGTGCATGGCGATGTCGCCTCGATGATGGTCGGCGGCATCACCGGGCTTATGCTGCAGATGCTGTACCCTGCGGTGCTGGCAGGCGTCTGGGACCACTCCCGCTTCCGTGACGACCTGCCCGGCCGGTTGCGCCGCACCGCCCGCTTCATCGCGCTCACCACCTATGGCAGCCGGGCGGAGGCAGAGGCGGTGATCGACCGGGTGCGGCGCATCCATGGACATGTCCGCGGCACCCTGCCGGATGGCACCCCCTATGCTGCCAACGACCCCGAATTGCTGGCCTGGGTGCATGTGGCGGAGGCGACGACCTTCCTCGAAGCCTGGATCCGCTATGCCGAGCCAGGCATGAACGGCGCCGACCGCGACCGCTACTTCGCCGAGATGGCGGAGGTGGGCGCGATGCTCGGCGCCGATCCGGTGCCACGCAGCCGGGCCGAGGCACGAGCGGTGCTCGCCGCCATGCGGCCGAAGCTGCGGGTGGATGCCAGGACGCGGGAGGTCTCCCGCATCCTGCTCACCCGCCGGGCCGATACGCGCTGGCAGGACCCCTTGCAGCAACTGACCCAGCAGGCCGGGCTGGACCTCCTGCCGGACTGGGCGCGGCGCATGCACGGGATGCCGCCGCCGCCGGCGCGGCCGCTGCTGCGGGCCGGGACGCTCGGTGTGGCGCGGACGCTGCGCTGGGCCTTCAGTTAGGCGGGGTCGCCGAGCGGCGCGCAGGCCACCCGTAGCCAAGCCGCCGTCGCCGGGTCGCAGGCCGGTGCCACCTCGGCCAGCACCCGGGCTTGGTAGGCATCGATCCAGCCGCGCTCGGCCGGCGCGAGCAACGCGGGATCGATCAGCGCCCGTTCATAGGGGGCCAGCGTCAACGTCTCGAATTCCAGGAACGGCTTCACCTGGTCGGGCCGCTGCGCCGCCTCGCGGACCAGCAGCAGGTTCTCGATCCGGATGCCGTACTGGCCGGGCAGGTAGTAGCCCGGCTCGTCCGACAGGATCATCCCCGGCGCCAGAGGCACCGGCTTGGCGGCTCGGCTGAAGGCCGCCGGCCCCTCGTGGACGGACAGGAAGCTGCCGACGCCGTGACCGGTGCCGTGGTCGTAATCGAGCCCGACTTCCCACAACGCCCGCCGGGCGAAGGCATCGAGGTGCGGCCCGGCGACGCCCTGCGGGAAGCGCAGCGTCGCCAGGGCGATATGCCCCTGCAGCACCCGCGTGTAGCGCGCCCGCAGTCCGGCCGGGGCCGGGCCGGGGCCGGTCCAGAGGGTCCGGGTCACATCCGTCGTACCGTCGAGGAACTGCCCGCCGCTGTCGATCAGGTAGCATTCATCCGGGCGGATCAGCCGGTCGCTTTCCTCCGTCGCGCGGTAGTGGATAATCGCGCCATGCTCGCCGGCGCCGCTGATGGCGGGGAAGCTTTCGGCCTGGAACAGCGGCACCTCGCGCCGGAAGGCAAGCAGGCGGTCGGCGGCGCTCATCTCGGTCTCCCGCGCCGCCGGCGCGGCTTTGGCGAACCAGGCGAGGAAGCGGGCCAGCGCCACCGCGTCGCGCCGATGCGCGGCCCGCGCACCATCTTGTTCCACTTGGTTCTTGCAGGCGCGCGGCAGACGGACCGGATCGTCGCCAGCGGCGATATGGGCGCCGGCGGCGCGCAGGGTCTCGGCGAACCACGCCGGGGTCGCCTCCGGGTCCACCCGCACGGTCTTGCCGGCCAGGCTTTGCAGCGCCGCCGCCAGGGCCTCGCGTGGCCGCACGGTGACCTGGTTGCCGAGATGCGCGCGGGTCTCCGCTGGGACCTTGCCGGGGTCCAGGAAAAGCTCGGCCGAGGCATCGGCGCGCAGCAGCCCGAAGCCCAGCACCAACGGAGTATGGGGCAGGTCTCCGCCACGGATATTGAATAGCCAGGCGAGCGAATGGCTGTCGGCCAGGATGGCGGCGTCCTCGCCGGCCTCGCGCAATGCCTGGGCGGCGGCGGCGCGCTTTTCGGCCGCCGTGGTGCCGGCGTATTGCAGCGGGTGGGGGATCGCGGCGGCCATCGGCGGCGCGGGACGATCGGCCCAGACCGCATCCAGCGGGTTGGTCGGCAACGGCACCAGGGTTACGCCGGCCGGCTCCAGCCGCTTCAACGCAGCGTCCGGGTGCAGCCATGGATCGTAGCCGATGCGGCGGCCCCTGGCATGCTGCTTCAGCCAGTCCACGGCCGGTTGTTCGATGATGTGCCGCAACTCCCAGAGCGTGGGGTCGAGCTGCTGCTGCGCCTGGGTGGTGTAGCGGCCGTCGGTGAACAGCGCAGCGTTGTCGTCCAGCACCACGGCCATGCCGGCGCTGCCGGTGAAGCCGCACAACCAGGACAGGCGCTCGCCGGACGGCGGGACATACTCGCCCAGATGCTCATCCGCACGGGGGACGAGGAAGCCGTCGACCCCGGCCTGCCGGAGGGCGGCGCGCAGCGCGGCAAGGCGGTCGGCGGCGGTCATGGGCTGCTCCTGGATCGGCCCGGGGAGTCTCGCCGGAATCGCCGGCAGACGGAAGGCCGGGAAGGATGAACCGAAATTGCACGCATCCACAGATCATCATGCTCTGGGAACATGGCTCTGCTGCCGCTTTGGCACGCGTTCCACTGCTGCCGCACACCTATGTTGCACTTGCGAAGGCGGCGAGAGGCTGCCCACGGCGCCGGGCCTGCCCGGCAGGATTTTACAGGACACCGATACCATGGACGCCCGTCTCACTCAGGCGGAAGCCGCCTACTTCACCTCCGTCGGCGCCTCGCCGGCGCGGGACCGCGCCGTCGCGCAACGGCTGGCAGCCGGCAAGGCCTATGAGGCCAGCCTGCTGCATGGCGCAATCCGCGGCTTGGCGCGCCTCGGCAACGCCCTCTTCGGCTGGGTCGAGCGCGCCCGCGTCAAGGCACAACTGGATTCGCTGACCGACCGCGACCTGGCCGATATTGGCCTGACCCGCAACGATATCGGTCGCGTGATCGGCACCACCGACGTAGCGGTGCCAACTCGCCGTCCGGATCGGATCGGCGCGCAGCAGTCAGCCTGACCCGGCGCTGCGGATCGGCCGCAGCCTGGACGAGGCGGCGCATCAAAAGGGTCTCGAAAGCTGGCCGGTTGGCTGCGCGGCCATGTGGCTGCCAGCAGGACAGACCGCAGAGCCGACCAAGTTTCACCTTCGGCTGAACCCGTATCGGCCTCCCTGCCCCGGGTGCTCAGCCGAGGAAGTCGATGACCGCATTCAGCGCCGGCTCGGCAGCCACCCGCAATGCATCAGGCCGAGGTGCCGCGGCGACCCCACGTGTCCGCAGCAGCGCCGCGGTGGCCGACAGATTACTGACCCGCAAACCGACCAAGGCCATGTGGTCGCCCCGTCCCGCCGGATCGGGCGCCGCGGTGCCGAGTTCGGCTGCCACCAGCGCATGCGGCGCGACCTCGATGATGACCGGGCCGCAGGGCAGCAGAACGCGGCCATCGGACCCTGCGGTGACCGCGGCCTCGCCAAAACTCCGGCGAAACATCGCCGCCTGGCGTTCCGGGTCGCGCACCGCGAGCAGCACGCGGGCGACCGAGGTGGCGCCATTCGGCTGGGCCTGCCATTCCGGTCGCCAGACATGCTGCGGCGTCAGGTGCTCGCACCAGTAGACGCGGCCGTCGAAAGCGGCGGCGCGGTCGAGCCGGACGGTGCGGAAGCGGGCATCGTCGCGGCCGCCGTCGGGCAGTTCGACCGGGCGGTGGAAGGACTGCGCTGGCAAGGCGGGGACGCCGGCGGCAAGCAGCCGGGCAGCCAGCGCCGCGGCATCTTCGGTCTTGAAGACCAGCCCGTTCAGCCCGACCGGATAGCTGGCGATGTCGGGCCGCAGCGCCCCGCCGGGAATGTCGGTGCCGAGCAGTTCCAGGTAGTCCTCGGCGAAGACCGAAAGGTGGTTGGCCGAGCCCAGGCTGTGCTTCCCCATCGGCGTCAACTGGAAGCCGAGCATGGCCAGGCGCGCCGCACCTTCGGCCATCCGGTCGCGCACGTCGAAGACCAGGTGGTCGAGGACGGGGGCCATCGCGTCAGGCCGCCGGCCGCAATAGGCCGGCCCCTTCGGCGGCTTGCGCCATCAGCGCCACCGTCAGCGCCAGCATCGGTGCGGGGACGCCGTTCTCGTTCGCCAGTCGCAGCGGCACCTGGAACAGCGCCTCCACCTCCATCGGCCGGCCGGCTTCCAGGTCCTGCAGGATCGAGGGCTTGTGGTTGATGCCGCTCGCCTGCTCAATCCGTTCGGCCGCGCCACCGGGGACCGGCTGGCCCATGGCGCGGGCGATGGCGATGCCTTCCTCGACCAGTTGCGTTGCCGCGGCACGCACCGCGGGGTCGGCCAGGCTGTCCCGCATGGTACGGCGGTTCAGCACGCAAAGCGGGCCGCTGAGCAGGTTGTTCAGCAGCTTAGCCCAGACCTCGACGCGGATCTTCTCGGACACGCTGCAGGGCAGCCCGCCTGCCTTGAACAGCGCCGCCAGCGCCACGGCACGGTCGGAGCGGCTGTTGTCCGGCTCGCCGAGAATCAGCTTGCTGCTGGCGCTGACCACCTGCGCCACGCCGGGCTCCGGCTGGGTGCAGGCGGAATAGATCGCCCCGCCGATGGCGCGGGCCGGGCCGATGGTGTTCCAGACGACGTCGCCCGGATCTGCCTCGGGCACCCGCCGGCCTTCGTCCGGCCCGCCATGGCTGGCGTAGTACCACCAGGGGACGCCATTGGTGACGAAGACCACCGGCGTGTCCGCGCCGAGTAGCGGCCCGATGGCCCGCGCCACGCTGCCGAGTGCCGGCACCTTGGTGCAGACCACCACAGCATCCTGCGGGCCAAGCTCTGCCGGGTCGGCGGCCAGCCGCGGCCGCACCTGCATGTCGCCGTCCGGGGCGCGGACGATGAGGCCGTCGGCCTGCATGGCGGCCAAGTTGGCGCCGCGCGCGACGATGGAAAGATCGGCGCCGCCCTTGGCGAGCCGCCCGGCAAGATGGCCGCCGATCGCGCCGGCGCCGAAGATGCAGACCTTCATGCGGGGATTTCCTTATACTGGGAGGCAGGAAGGCCGGAAGAGAGGAAGTATCCTCCCCGGATCCCTCCTCTCGTTCTGTGGCTCGGCACTCGCCGCGCGGTCGGTCCCGACTCACAAAAGGCAAGCGTGGGGTTTGGGAAGGGGATACTTTCCCCTCCCCCATTCTTCCTTTCTGTCACGCTGACGCGCGGTGCAACCCGGCCGCCACGGCGGCACGCGTCACCAGCGCGACCGAGAGATCGAGGATTGGCGTCGGCACCCCGGCCTCCCGCGCCAACTGCAGCGGCACGGTGAACATCGCATCGATCTCCATAGCCCGCCCGGCATCCAGGTCCTGCAGGATCGAGGGACGGTGGGCGATCTTCGAGGAGCGTGCGATGCGGTCCTCCGGCGTCTGTCCGGTGATCGGGTGGCCATAGGCGGCGGCGATCGCCATCACCTCCCGCGCCGCGGCGATGGCGGCGGCACGGATCACCGGGTCGGCCAGCGTGTCCTGCATCGAGGACCGCGCCAGCAGGCAGAGCGGCCCGTTCATCATGTTGCCGAGCAGTTTGGCCCAGACCGCGCCACGGATATCAGGTGTGGCGACGCCACCCATGCCGCCGGCAGCGATGGCATCGGCCAGCGCCAGCAGCCGCGGCGTCATGGCGCCATCGACTTCGCCGAGCACCACCCGGTTGTCGGGCGCCAGAGCCTCGACATGACCGGGCCGGGTCACGGTGGCGGCGGAATAGACAATGCCGCCGAGGGTGCGGCGGATGCCGACCGCGGTACGCACCGCCTCGCCGGGATCGAGCAGCGGCAACCGCCGCCCATCGCGTGCGGTGCGGTCGAAATACCACCAGGGAATGCCGTTGGTGACGAGGGCGACGGCGGTCTCCGGGCCCAGCAGCGGGCCGATGCCGGCGGCAACCTGCGGCAGAGCGGTCACCTTGGTCGTGACGATCACTGCATCCTGCATCCCGAGCGTGGCCGGGTCGTCGCTGGCCTTCGGCCGGCAATACAGCGTGCCATCCTCGGCGGCAACGTGGAGGCCGTTCTCCTGCATGGCGCGGAGATGCGGGCCGCGGGCGACGACCGAGACCTCGACGCCGCTCTTCGCCAGGCGAGCGGTAAGGTGGCCGCCGATGGCGCCGGCGCCGTAGACGCAGATCCTCACGGCAGATGCGCCAGCATCGCGGCGCCGGCCTCGACTAGGCGGGCGACGATCCTCGCGCCATGTTCGGCGTTGCCGGGGCGGTTGTCGGCGCAGGCGACGCCGCCGGGTGCCACTTCCTCGACCTCCATCGGAATGTTGATCTCCACGCCGGCGACGCGGAGCGTGCCGAAATTGGCTACCGGCAAGCCGAGGATCGGCGGCACTGCCTGTTTCTCGCGCGCCGCCTCCGGCTTGCAGAGGTCTGGTCGCAAGGCGAGGGCCACCGACCAGACCGGGTCGCCGCCATGGCCGAAGCTGGCGGGACTGCCGCCGAGTTCGGCATGCAGACCGCCGGCGATGCGCCAGAGATGCATGGCGGGAATGAGGAGATCGTGCCGGTGGCGCAGCCCGCGCGCCGCGGCGTCAACCGGGGCGATCGAGCCGGCATGGCCATTGAGGATCAGGATGCGGCGAACCCCGGTGCGCACGAGGTTGTCGCAGGTCTCCTCGACCACGGCCCGAAGCGTTTCCGGCGAGAGCACGATCCCGCCCGGGACGCATGAAAAGTAATCGACACCGCCGAAGGGAATGGCGGGCAGCACCAGCGCATCGATGCCTCCCGCCGCGGCCGCGTCCGCCATGCGGTCGGCCAGTGCCTCGGCCAGCAGGAAGTCGCCCATCGGCGCCTGCGGCCCATGCGTCTCCAGGCTGCCCATCGGGAAGATCACCGCCGCGCCGGCGGCGAGCCGCGCGGCGACCTCGGACGCGGTGAGCTCGGCGATGCGGCGCGGGCTGGCCGGCGAATTCAGGCCTTGACGGCAATTGCCGGGCCGGCCATCCGGCGGCGTCACGCCAGCATGTCCAGCGCGATACGGCTCAGCACCTGCACGCCGAGCCCGATGCAGCGCTCGTCCGGCTGGTAGCGGTCGTTGTGCAGGTGGTCGTGCCGGCCGGGCGCGCCGCTGCCGATGCGCAGTTGGAAGGCCGGCACCCGCTCGGCGAACTCGGCGAAATCCTCCGCACCCATGCTCGGCTTGCCGGCGGCGATGACATCGCCCAGCTGGCGCGCCACGGCGGCGATGGCGGGGTCGAGCACGCTGTCGGCGTTGATAAGGGGCGGCACGCCGCGGCGATAGGTGAGCGTGGAGGTGGTGCGATGCATCGCGTCCAGCCCGGCCACGAGGCGCTTCAGCGCCGCTTCCGCCGCATCGCGGGATTCACGATGCAGCGTACGCACCGTGCCGCGAAGCTCTACGGTTTCGGGGATGATGTTCGGCGCCGTGCCGCCATGCACCATGCCGATGGTGACCACCGCCGGCAGCAATGGATCGATCTCTCGGCTCACCACCGTTTGGGCCGAGCCGATGAAGGCACCGGCGGCGACGATGGGGTCCACCGCCAGCTCCGGGTGCGCCGCATGGCCACTTTTCCCGCGGATCATCAGGTCGAAGCGATCGGCCGCCGCCAGGGTCGAGCCACGGACATAGCCGAAGCGGCCGACTGGCATGTCCGGCTGGTTGTGGAAGCCGAGCGCCATGTCGACTCCGTCCAGCACCCCGTCGGCGACCATGGCGGCGGCGCCGCCCAGCGCCTCCTCGGCCGGCTGAAACACCAGCACGACGCGCCCGGCGAGCTGCGGCGCCAAGTCGCGCAGTACCTCGGCCACGCCGAGCAGCGTGCTGGTATGGATGTCATGGCCGCAGGCATGCATCTTTCCGGGCGTGGTGCTGGCGAATTCCTGGCCGGTCTCCTCATGGATCGGCAGCGCGTCCATGTCGGCGCGGATCGCCAGGGTGAGCCCGGGCCGGCCGCCCTCGATAATGCCTACCACGCCGGTGCGGCCGATGCCGGTGTGGTGCGGAATGCCGAGGCGGGCAAGTTCCGCCGCGACGATTCCGGCGGTGCGCACTTCCTCGAAGGCAAGTTCCGGGTGCGCGTGGATGTCGCGACGCATCGCCACCAGCCCAGGCTCGATCGCCGTCACGGCATCGCGGATGCGCGCCTCCGGGTCGTTGCTAATGCGGCTCGAAATGGTGGTCGGCATGCTTTGATTCCACGCACTTGCGAGTGGCCGAGGATCGACGCAAGCCAACGACCTGTCCAGCGCCCACTTCGGCAGAATACTGCGGCGCAACAACGAGGTGGGGCGGCTTGCCCCCTCTCGGCCTAGCATGCGATACGCAAGGCGCCTGTCTGGGGAGGAGAATGTCCGGGTTTCCGCCACGCCGAGCGCTGCTCGTCGGGGGTGCCGCTTTGGCGGTGCCCTTCGCTACGCGTGCCCAAAACCCAGCGGCGCCCTGGCCGCGCCAGCCGATCCGTCTGATCGTCCCTTTCGCGCCCGGCGGCACCACGGATCTGGTCGCCCGGCTGCTGGCGCAAGGGCTGCAGGACGAACTCGGTCAGCCAGTGATCATCGAGAACCGTGCCGGCGCCGCGGCAACCTTGGGTAGCCAAATGGTCGCCCAGGCCACCCCCGACGGTCATACGCTGCTGGTGTCGAACATCGCCAGCCATGGTGCTGCGCCGTCGCTCTATCGCAGCCTTCGCTACGACGCGGTGCGCGACTTCACTCATATTGCCCTGGTGGTGCAGAATCCGTTGGTCTTCGTCGCCACCCCGCGCTTCCCGGCCACGACACTCGCAGAAGTTGTGCGGCTGTCGCGGGAAGAGTCGCGCGGCATCGACATTGCCTCCTCCGGCTCCGGCTCGACCAACCACCTCCTGATCCTGCAATTCGGTCAGGCGACGGGCGCGCATGTGAAGCACATCCCCTATCGCGGCGCCGGCCCAGCGATGACGGACACCATCGCCGGCATAGTGCCGATGATGTCCGACAGCCTGCCTTCGGCGGCGACGCATATCCGCGCCGGCATGGTGCGTGCCCTTGCGCTTTCATCGGATACGCGGCACCCCGCATTCCCAGCGGTGCCGACCTTCCGGGAACAGGGAGTCGATCTCGTCAGCACATCCTGGTTTGGCCTGTCCGGGCCGGCCGGGCTGCCGCCAGGGGCGACGGAGCGCTTGGCCGCCGCGGCCGCCGCGGTGCTGGCGGAACCCGCGTTGCGCGCCCGCTTCGCCGAAATCGGCGGGACGGTCGGGGCGCTGGGGCCAGCTGGGTATACGGATTTCGTGCGGGCTGAGGTCGCCCGCTGGGCGCCGGTGGTGCAGGCCTCCGGCGCACAGGTTGACTAGGCAGGCAGCGCCAGAAGCGCTGCCTGCCGGCAGGGAAGAATGGACCGTCTCAGACTGGCTCAGGTGTCGGGCCTGCGACGGTCCAACCGAAGATCCGGCCCGCAAGGTCCGGCAAATTCGTCGTTGGGTGCAAAGCTCCGTGGCGCAGTCACGGGGTGCTGGGAGCCGAGAAAGGTCGCTGCATGAAACTGAATGCCAAGGACATCGCGTCCGGCGTTATCCTCATCCTGTTTGCCGCAGTCGCCTTGTGGCTCAATCAGGACCACTCCCTCGGCTCCGCCCGGCGGATGGGCCCGGGCTACATGCCCATGCTGGTGTTCTGGATCCTGATGGGCCTCGCCGTCATCATCCTGGCCACCGCCTTCTTCAGTGGGCCCGACCCGATGCAGAGGTGGTCGGGTATCGACAGCGCCTCGCTTGGGCTCGCCATCGTCGCCGGCTACGGCACCTTCCTGGTGGCGCCGCAGATCAGTTCCTACTTCGCCACCGGTTACGGCAATCTCGGGCTCGGCATGCTGGTCGGCTTCCTGGTGATCTGCTGGTCCCTGCGCTGGCGGCTGATCGGCTTTATCTGCGCCAGTCTCTGCATCTTCTGCCTGCTGCTGGAAAAGGGCGGCCTGTTGCTCGCCCTCACCGCGACCATCCTGGTCGCCAGCATGGCCGAACCGGAACACCGGCAGCGGCCGCTCGGCATCCTGGGCGTGACGATCTTCCTCCTCGCGCTCTGCTGGTGGGTCTTCATCCTGCAGCTCGACATCCGCGTGGCCGTCTGGCCGCAGTTTTAATCCCAGCGCCAGCCAAGGGACCGACGGATAATGGATATCATAAGCAATCTGGCGTTCGGGTTCGGCGTCGCGCTGAGCTTCCAGAACGTCCTCTTCGCGTTGATCGGCGCGCTGATCGGCACGGCGATCGGCGTGCTGCCGGGCATCGGGCCGGTCGCCACCATCTCCCTGCTGCTGCCGATCACCTTCGGCCAGCCGGCGACGACGGCGATCATCATGCTCGCCGGCATCTACTACGGCGCCCAGTATGGCGGCTCGACCACCGCCATCCTGCTGAACCTGCCGGGTGAGATCAGCTCGGTCGTCACCACGCTCGAAGGCTACAAGATGGCCCGCAACGGTCGGGCCGGAGCAGCGCTGGCCACCTCGGCGATAGGGTCCTTCTTCGCCGGCTCGGTCGCCACGCTTTTCGTCGCCGGCTCGGGCCCGCTGTTGACCCAGGTCGCGTTGTCCTTCGGACCGGCCGACTACTTCTCGCTCATGCTATTGGGTCTCATCATATCGGCCGTCCTCGCGCAGGGCTCGGTGGTGAAGGCGATCAGCATGGTGGCGCTGGGCGTCGCGCTCGGCCTGGTCGGCACCGACGTGCAGACCGGCCAGCAGCGCTTCACCTTCGGCATCCCGGAACTGTCGGACGGCATCAGCTTCGTGGCACTGGCCATGGGCATGTTCGGCATCGCCGAGATCATCCTGAACCTCGAGCGGCCCGAATCCCGCTCGGTGCTCAAGACCAAGGTCGGCAGCCTCTGGCTGACCAAGGAGGAATGGAAGCGCGCCACCCCCTCCGTCCTCCGCGGCACGGCACTCGGCTCGGTGCTCGGCATCCTGCCGGGCGGCGGCGCGGCGCTGTCCTCCTTCGGCTCCTACATGCTGGAGCGGAAGGTCTCGAAGGGCCGGCACCTGTTCGGCACCGGTGCGATCGAAGGCGTGGCCGGTCCGGAAGCGGCCAACAACGCAGCAGCCCAGACCAGCTTCATCCCCCTGCTGACGCTCGGCATCCCGTCCAACGCGGTCATGGCGTTGATGGTCGGCGCGCTGATCATCCAGGGCATCCAGCCGGGGCCACGCATGGTGGAAGCCCAGCCGGATCTTTTCTGGGGGCTCATCGCCTCCATGTGGATCGGCAATGTCATGCTTCTGGTCATCAACCTGCCAATGATCGGCATGTGGGTGAAGCTGCTGCAGGTGCCCTACAAATTCCTGTATCCTGCTATCCTGGTATTCTGCGCCATCGGTGCCTACAGCGTGAACAACAACGTCTTCGACGTCTACTCGACGGCGATGTTCGCGGTGCTCGGCTACCTCTTCAACAAGTTGCGGCTGGAGCCGGCGCCGCTGCTGATCGGCTTCGTGCTCGGCCCGATGATGGAGGAGCATCTGCGGCGCGCCATGCTGCTGTCGCGCGGCGATCCGATGGTTTTCGTGCAGCGCCCGATCAGCGCGACGATGCTGGCCATCGGCGCCATCGCGCTGGCGGCGATGCTGCTGCCGAACCTGCGCAAGGGCAAGGACGCGGCGATGGCGGGCTGACCGCCGCCGCCACTGCCAGACGACGGCAAGCCGCCCCGGGCAACCGGGGCGGCTTTTCTTTTGTCCGGGGCGAACGCAGGCTGGCGGCGGTCAGCGGAAAGGGCACGCGATGGATCTGCAACTCGCCGGCAAGGTGGCGCTGGTCACCGGCGCCTCGGCCGGGATCGGCCGCACCATCGCCCGGATGCTGGCGGCCGAGGGCTGCCGCCTGGTCCTCCTCGCCCGCCGCCGGCCCTTGCTGGAAACGCTGGCGGCCGAGTTGCCCGCCGAGAGCGAGCCCCTGATCCTCGCCGAGGACCTGACCGACCCGGCCGCCGCGGCGCGCATCCGCGATGCCGTGCTCGGCCGCTTCGGCCGCTGCGACATCCTTGTCAACAATGCCGGCGGCAGCCGTGGCCAGCCGCCCGGCGAACTCGGCCCCGAGGCGGTGTGGCAGGAGGCGATGGAGCTGAACTTCCACGCCGCCCGCCGGCTGACCCATGCGCTGGTGCCGGCGATGCAGACCCAGGGCTTCGGCCGCATCGTCAACGTCACCGGGCCGGACGAGCCGCTCGGCATGGATCCGGCCAACGCGCCGAACGGCGCCACACACATCTGGGCCAAGGCGCTGTCGCGCGAACTGGGACGGGCCGGCATCACGGTGAACTCCATCCCACCCGGCCGCATCCGCTCCGAGCAGATCGACACGAGGGTCATGCCGACCGAGGCGAGCCGCCGCGCCTGGGCGGAGAAGGAAGTGCCGGCAGGCTACATCGGCCAGCCCGAGGACCTGGCGGTGCTGGTGGTCTGGCTCGCCTCGCCGCTAGCACGCTACATCACCGGGCAGGTGATCCACGTGGACGGCGGCGCACGCCGTTCCAGTAGTTGAGGAGACCGCCAATGTTCATCGCCATGAACCGCTTCAAGGTCGCGCCGGGCGCCGAGGCGGATTTCGAGACCCTGTGGAAGTCCCGCGACAGCCAACTGCACAGTGTGCCGGGCTTTGTCGAATTCCATCTGCTGAGGGGTCCGGCGCGGGAGGGGCATGTGCTCTACGCCTCGCACACCACCTGGGCCTCGAAGGCGGATTTCGACGCCTGGACCAAGTCGGAGGCCTTCCGCATGGCACACCGCAATGCCGGGACCACCAAGCCGCTCTATCTCGGCCCGCCGGAATTCGAGGGCTTCGAGCCGGTGCAGACGCTGCTGAACCGGGCGGCGAACTAGCCGGCGGGCATGCAGTGGCTGGGAAAGACGTATCCTCCCCGGCCCCCTCCTGTATTCTTGGGAGCCGGCACCCGCCGCGCGGCCCGTCCCGACTCACAGAACGCAAAAGCCGGGTTGGAGGAGCAAGTGCTTTTTTCTTCCCAAGCTTGCCTGGCTTGCGCTGCGGCAAGGCGCGTGAGAGCCACATGGACCCAGGCTTGCGCCGGCAGAGGAGGACCGGACCATGTGGGCAAGGCTTGTGCTGGCGGCCGCAGGGGCGATCACCGCGCTGTTCGTCGCCCGTGACGCACCGAATTTCGACGTGGTCGAGGGCATGGTCGGCATTGCGCTGATCGCCGCGGTGGTCGGGGCGATGGTGTTCCTCGGCTGGCGGCGGGGGCGTTAGGGCAAGTCGTGGGAAGACGTGAACGCCGGGACGCGTGAATTTGCATCGAGAGCAGCAGGCTGCAGAGGCGCTGCGTTCACTTTCGCACGCAAGCCGCCGCAGCACGAACGCGGCACCGGCTCCCGGCCGTAAGCCCTACCGGCCCAGCGCCGGCCCCGGCGAAGCGGCAGCGACCGGGCCTGGCTTGGGGTTGGGCAAAGGTTCCGGCAGCGGAGTCTCAAAGCCGATGTTCCGGCTCCGGGTCAGCGGCACCGCGATCTCGCAAACCAGCCCGGTCGGCGCCCATGTCATGCCGACCTTGCCGCCAAGCTGGTCGAGCAGCGTGCCGTTCAGCACGCGCGACCCTAAACCCTGGACCACGGGCGCCGGCGACAGCGCCGGCCCACCGGTCTCGCTCCGGCGCAGCCGCAGCATGCCGCCGGGGGTGGGGTCCGCATGCCAGTCGATGGCCAGCCGGCTGGCATGGACGGGGCGCCATGCTTGATGGCGATCGTCGCCGGTTCGTGGACCGCCATCGAGAAGGGCTGCGCCGCCCGGGCCGGCAGCCCGATCGGCGGGCCCCGCAGCACCATCTGCGGGCCGGCCGCCGCCCCGTCGAGAAATGCCGCGAGGTCGCCGCGCAGCAGGCTGCGCAGGTCGGCGCCGACCCAATGATCGTCAGCCAGCAGCGTCTGGACGCGGGCCAGGGCCTTCAGGCGCCCCTTGATCGCGCGGACGAAGCTCGGCATGTCGCCGGCGCGCGTCAGCCACACCGCCACCTGCACCACCGCCAGCATGTTCTTGGCGCCGTGGTCCATTTCGCGGATCAGCAGCCGCTGACGCGCCGCCGCGCACTTCTCGGCATCGACGTCGACCATGACCAGCAGCGCCGCGACGACGTCGCCGGTCTCGTCGCGTACCGGGATCCCGCTGGCCCGCCGCGACAGGCTGGTCCCGCCTCCACTATGGTCGAGGAAGTCAGGTTGAGCGCCAGGTTGCCGCGATACTGCCCCGTTGCCGCCGTGCGCGATCCAGTCGCTTCCCGGCGTATCGTCCACGGCGGGCATGATGGGATGCGGCGGCAGCCGGCGGAACTCCGGGTTGGCGAAGATCACCCTGCTGGAGGGCGCGACCAACCCGGCGCCGACCGGCAGGTGCTCAAGCACCGTCTCCAGCTTGCCCACGTGCCGCAACGCAACCTGGACGCGGGCGCGTTCCGCAGCCATGGCGTGCAGGCGAGCATTGGCTGCGGTCAGCTCGCAGGTCCGCTCCGCGACCCGGCGCTCGAACTCTTGGGTGTCGTCGCGCGCCTCGCCCATCACCCTCAACCGCTCCACTGCCGCGGCCAGCAAATTGGCGAAGCCCCACAGGAAGGCGGTGTCGGCGTCGTCGCGGAGCCGCGTGGCACCCGGCTGGCCACCTGCAGCAGCCCATCGGGCGGCCGGTCCCGGCCGCCGAGGATGATAACGTTGACGATGGCCTTGACGCCGTTGTCGCGCAGGAAGCCGGCATACCTGAAGCGCTGCTCGGTCTCGATGTGGGGCGAGATCGCCAACTCCCCGGTCTTCAGGGCGTAGCTCTCCGAGCGATCTTGCTCGACCTCGATCCGGGCCACGCCGACCGCGCCGGGCTTTCAGCCGACACCAGCCCGGACGAAGACGGTCCGGCCGCCATTCTGCAGCTCCATGACCTTGGCCAGGTCGGTGCCGAGCGTGTCGCCGAACAGGCGACAGGCTTCGGTCAGGATCTCGTCCAGGTTTTCGGATTTCGGCGCGAACTGGCCGAATGGCGCCAGCGCCGACTGCTGCCGCAGCAGCGCCCGGCTTTTGTTCTGGCTGGCGCAGGAGCGATCATCAGGACAATAGCGCCGTAGGCCGATCTCTGTCGTAAACGTTCTATAGCATGGCCCGTCATCACTTAACCGGAGTCATTGCGCGTGTCGCGGCTAGCCCTCCAGCCGCTCCAGCTTGCGCAGTTCCGGGAACAGTCGCATCCAAAGCGCGGCAACCACCAGCGTTCCAACCCCGCCCAGCACTGCCGCGGGCACCGCTCCCAGCAGCGCCGCGACCGACCCGGCGCGGAAATCGCCAAGCTGGTTGGACGCCCCGACGAACAGCGAATTCACCGCCGAGACCCGCCCGCGCATCTCGTCCGGCGTGCGCAGTTGCACCAGGGACGACCGCACCACCACGCTGACCACGTCGGCCGCACCCACCACCGCCAGCGCCAGGCAGGACAGCGCCAAATTGGCCGAGAGCGCGAAGACCATCGTCGCCACCCCGAAGGCGGCCAGCGCTGCGAACATCCGCGGCCCGACCGGCGCCCGTAGTGGCCGGTTGGCCAGCCAGACCGAGGTCGCCAGGGCGCCGACGGCCGGCGCCGCCCGCAGCATCCCGAGCCCCTCCGGCCCGGTGCCGAGGATGTCGCGGGCGAAGATCGGCATCAGAGCCACCGCCCCGCCCAGCAGCACGGCGAACAGGTCGAGCGAAATGGCGCCGAGCACGAGCCGGTGTCGCATAACGAAGCGGAAGCCGGACAGCAGCCCGGCCAGGCCGGGCCGCTCGGCGCCCGGGATGCGGCGCGGCGTGCGGATGGCGGCCGCAGCCGCGCAGCCGACCAGCAGCAGCACTGCCGCCGTGCCATAGGCCGCCTGCGGCCCCAGCGCATACAGCAATCCGCCCAGCGCCGGGCCGAGGATCTGCGCCGTCTGCGTCGCCGAGGCCGACCAGGCCGCCGCACGGGGAAACAGTGCCCGCGGCACCAGGCCGGGCAGCAGCGAGGCCATGTTCGGTGCCTCCACCGCGCGGGCGCAGCCGATCAGGCCGATCAGCAGGAACATCGCCTCCCGCCCCAGCCAGCCCTGCAGCGTGCCCAGCGCGAGCAGCGCGGCGAAGATCGCAACCGTGCCCTGGCAGATGGCGACGATCAGCCGGCGGTCGCCGCGATCGGCGAGCCAGCCGGCCGGCAGGGTCAGCACCAGCACGGGGATGAACTGCACAAGCCCGACCAGGCCGAGGTCCAGCGCCCGCCCGGTCAGCGCATACAACTGCCAGCCCACCGCCACGGCCAGCATCTGCATGCAGAGGGTGGAAAGGACGCGCGACGTCCAGAACAACACAAAAGGGCGGTGCCGCAGGACCTGCGGTACCTCCCCGGACGCGTCCGACACCAGCCAGCCTCCCCCCGGATACGGGCACACTCTACCGGGGATTCGCCTGACGGGTCAGTCGCACTCCATCGGGACCACGCGAAGGCGATGGGGATCGCAGCGGCGCAGGTGACGGATTGCCCGTCGATGGCCAGGAGACCATTGCCGGGCTTGATCCCGGCGCCTTCTGCCGCGCATCCGGCAGGACCGCGATGGCCGCTGGCCTGGTTGCCGGCTCGACGCCGAGCGCCTGGGCGACGCGGCCCGGGAACGCTTCGTCGCCCATGCCATGAACGGCCGCCTGCATGAGGAGGGCCTGGAGGCAGGACTGGATCTGCCGGCGCTGCGGGTTGGCGCAATGCTCGGCGACGAGCGGAACGAGGCCGAGCAGGCAGCGGTCCGGGCTCACCGGGACCGGCCGGGTGCAATACAACCGACTTGAGGCGGCGCAAGGCAGCCTGCCGGCATCGGGAGCATTCTGCCAACCTGAATGGGCGGCGACCCCGCCATCGCGCGAAAGGAAAGTCCCATGAAGGTCCGCGACGTCATGACTCGCAAGGTCATCTCGGTCCCCGCCGATACCCCTGCGATGGCCATCGCCCGGTTGCTGGCCGATCGTGGCATCTCCGCGGTGCCCATCACCGACAGCTGGGGCATGCTGCTCGGCATCGTCTCGGAAGCCGACCTGATTCGCCGGCTAGCGAGCAGCGACAAGCCGGAGCCGGGCTTCCTCCGCGCGCTGTTCTACAACCGCGAGAAGGCCGCCGCGCGCTACGCTGCGGTGCATAGCTCGTCTGCCGCCGACATCATGGTCCGGAACGTCATCACGGTGACTGAGGAGGTGACGGTCGAGCACGCCGCGCACCTGATCGAGCAGCACAAGGTCCGCCGCCTGCCGGTCGTGCAGGACGGGGTGCTGGTGGGCATCCTGTCCCGCGCTGACCTGCTGCGGGCGCTCCTGGTGACGCCAACCGAAACCTCGGACGAGGCGATCCGCGCCGCGGTGGCTGCCGAGATCGCTCGACTGCCCTGGGCGGATGCGCCCTACGTGTTCTTCGACGTCGCCAACGCCGTGGTCACGCTGTACGGCTTCTGCCATTCCGCCGCAGTACGGAAGGGGATGGAGGCGATCGCCGCCGGCGTGCCGGGGGTGGTGCGGGTCGACGACCGGATCACCGATGCGACCCCGCAGAACCGGGCCTGACGCGCCTCGGTGGACGCTGCGACGCCCTCCCGCGCTACGAATCTCGGTGAGTTGCTTCTTGTCGATGTCGCCTTGCCGATCTGGTGCAGCCGCACCGTCGACAGCGACGGCACTCATCAGAAGTAGACGAGGGGCACGATCAGGGATTTGACGGTCGTGTTGTGAAAGCCGCCGACCGCCAGCACCGCCGTGTCACCCTCTCGTGTCGCCGCCGACGATACCTGCCGTTCCGTACTACGACGATAATGCTGAAAGGCAGTACTCGCGATCAAGCCGGCTTGTGGAGGGGATGGGCGGCTGGATGCCGCGCCACGGCCGGGTGCCGTTACCTCGACCCGCGCACCGTTCCGTTCATATCGCGGTCCACCGCACTGCCGCCGCTGGCCAGGGCGCAACCTGGCCGGGTCAGGCACGTTCCGGCTTCCGTGGGCGGGCGAAGGTGCCACCCTGGCGCGACCCGCCCTCCAACAGCATGAGGAGCGCGACATGATTCGCACACTGGCCGGGGCTGCGGCGCTGGCGTTGACGCTGGCGGGTTGCGGCACCAACAGCACGGACCGGACGACCGGCGGGGCCGCAGCAGGCGCGGCGACCGGGGCTGGCGTCGGCGCCCTTGGTGGGCCGGTCGGCGCCTTGGCCGGAGCGGCGATCGGCGGCGGGGCGGGCGCCATCGCCGGCGCCACGACCTCGCCCAGCGACATCAATCTCGGCAAGCCGGTCTGGAGTAACCCGGAGGTCCGCACGCCGCTCGACGAACGCGGCAAGCGGAGCGCCGGCCGGAGCCAGGCAGCACAGCGACGGGAGCCGCGGAACGAGAGCGATCGCGCCTATATGGGGGGCGGCATGGTGAGCGGCAGCAACGCGACGGGCACCGGCACCATGACCGCTCCGGCCGCCGGCGGCACCGGCAGCGCGGCCGCCACGGGCGCCAGCGGCGTCGGCAATGTCGGCTCCACTGCTGGCACGGGGGTCATGGGTTCGCCCTCCGCCAGCGGCGGTCCGGCCACCACCGGGTCGGGCAGCACGACGCCTTCGGGCTCCTCGATGCCCTCGGCGCCGATCCGCTGATTCGGCTGCGCTGATGGCCGGGCGTCGGCGCCCGGCCATCAGCGGGCCAGCAGCCACTCCGGCAGGCCGGTCACCAGGGTCACCGGGAAGACCGTGCAGAGCACGACGGTGACCACCAGCATCAGGAAGAAGGGCAGAGAGGCCATCGCCACCTCTGTCTGCTCTTTTCCGGTCATGGTCTGCATGACGAAAAGGTTGAAGCCGACAGGCGGGGTAATCTCGGCGATCTCCACCAGCAGTACGATGAAGATGCCGAACCACACCAGGTCGAAGCCGGCCTGCTGCACCAGCGGGATGACGATCGACGTCGTGAGCACGATCATCGAGACGCCGTCGAGCGCGGTGCCGAGGACCACGTAGACCACCGTCAGGATGGCGATCAGTCCATAGGGGCCGAGATCGAGTGCGGCGGCGCCCTGCGCCAGCGCCGCCGGGATGCCGGTTAAGGCCATCGCCTTGGTCAGGAAGGCCGCTCCCGCCAGGATGAACATGATCATGCAGGACAGCCGGGTCGCGCCCTTCAGGCTGTCGAGGAAGTTCTGCCAGTTCAGGATTCGCTCGCCGGCGGCGATGCCGAGCAGGGCGAAGAAGACGAAGGCCATCGCCTGGTACGCCACGATCAGGCCGGTGAGCCACAGCACGGCGCCCAGCGCCAGCACGCCGAAGCCGACCCGGCGGCCAAGCGCCATGAGCAGCGACCCCAGCACGCCGAAGGCCGCCGCCTCGGTCGCCGTGGCCCAGCCGGCGAACATGGTGCCGATGACCACGATGATGAGGATGGTGCAGGGGATGAGCTGCGCGCTCTGCTTCAGCTTGGCGGTGAAGGACATGCGGGCGTCGCGTGCCGGCTGCTTGTCCGGATTGAGCAGCGCCCAGACAACGATGTAGCCGCTGAACAGCAGCATAACGAGCAGGCCGGGGATGCAGCCGGCGATGAAGACGCGGATGATCGAGACTTCCGCCGCCACCGCATAGACCACCATGATGATGGAGGGTGGAATGAGGATGCCGAGTGTGCCCGAGGTGGCGAGCGAGCCGATCGCGACATTCTCGTCATAGCCGCGGCGCTTCAGCTCGGGCAGCGCGATCTTCGAGACGGTGGCGCAGGTCGCGGCCGACGACCCCGAGACACTGCCGAAGATGCCGCAGGCCAGGATGTTGACGTGCAGCAGGCCGCCCGGGATGCGCCGCACCCAGGGGGCAAGACCGTTGAACAGTTCCTCGGACAGCTTGGTGCGGAACAGGATCTCGCCCATCCAGACGAACATCGGCAGTGCCGCCAGGGTCCAGGATCCTGTCGATTCCCAGAAGGCCGAAGCGAGGAACAGACCGGGCTGCGGATGCACGAAGGTCATCGCCACCCAGCCGACCGCGGCGAGCGACATCGAGATCCACAACCCCGCACCCAGCAGCATGCAGAGCAGGACGAGAAGCAGCAGCGCGAAGGTGAGCAGATCCATAGCTCAGACCTCCGCCGAGAAGTCGCCGGCCGCAGCGCGTTCCTCGGCCGCCATCACGTAGCCCGGCTTGGAGCCGCGCAGCACGCTAACGAATTCATCGAGGATGGCGACCACCAGCAACCCGGCGCCGAGCGGCATGGCCAGCTTCGGTACCCATAGCGGGATGGCGACGGTCCCCTGCGCCACTTCCTCGATCTCCCAGGAAAAGAGCATATCGGAGAAGGTCCATCGGGTGACGTAGGCCATGACCGCGGCGGCGAGCCCCAGCACCAGCAATTCGGCGATACGGCGTGCCGCCGGCGATAGCCGCTCGATCCCCATGCCGACGCGGATCAGTTCGCCCCGCTTGAAGGTGGCAGCCAGGGCAAAGAATGTTGTGGCGACGCAGAGATAGGCGCTGATGTCGTCGGCCGCCGGCAGTTGCCGCGACAGCTCGCGCATCACCACCTGGGCCATCATGACGAGGAAGATGCCGAAAAGGGACAAGGCGGCCAGGCCGGCGCCGAGGGCATAAAGCGAATCGAGGAGGCGGCGCATCCGGTCAATCGCCCCGGTCGGTCGGTGGCATGCGGGAAATCCCCTTGGCGAGGTTGGCTCCCCGGACGATGCGCCGTGGGCTTCCGCCGACGCAAGGCCTCCACCCCGGCCTTCAGCCGGGATGCGGCAGCACCTGCCGCGGCTTTGGGCAGGTGTTGCCATACGTTAAGGCGACGCCCAGTGCGTCACGCCACGAGTGGCCAGCACCCATGACGATCACGGCTTCAGGCGGCTCGCAGCGCGTCCACCAGCTTGCGGCCGTCCTCGCCGGCCTTGGTGATCCACTCCTCGGCCATGGTGGCGCCGATCGCCTTGAGCTCGGCCGTCACCGCCGGCGGCACGGTGCCGATGGTGATGCCCTTCTCCGCCAGCCGCGCCTGGGTGGACTCCTGCGCCTCCTTGGCATAGCCCCAGCCACGGTCCTCGGCCCGCTTGGCAGCAGCGACGACCGCCGCCTGGATCTCCGCCGGCACGCTCTCCATCGCGCGGCGGGAAACCAGCACGGCATTCTTTGTCATGGAGAAATTCACCGGGGTGAAGATCTTGCAATAATCCCAGGCTGAGGTGTCGACGCCGGTCTGGGCGCTGGTCACCATGGCGGTTGCAATTCCGGTGGCGAAGGCCTGTGCCAGTTCCGCCTGCTGCACCAGCACCGGATTGGCCTGGATCAGCCCGGCGAAGCGGTTGGTCATCGGGCTGAAGGTGCGGAAGCGGCTCCCCTTGAATACATCGAGGCTGCCGACCGGCACCTGGGTGTAGAAGCCCGCCGCAGGCCAGCCGACGGTATACAGCAAAGACACGCCCTGCCGGGCGAAACGCGACTCGATATACTGGCGCTGCAACTCGGCCAGCTTCCGCGCGCCGGCCAGGTCGGACACCAGGAATGGCACCGCATCGGCGTCGAAGAAGGGATCCTCGTTCGAATAGGCGGTCAGTAGGATTTCGCCCAACTGCACCTGGCCGGTCTGCACGCCGCGCTTGATCTGCGGCATCGGCAGCAGGGAGGCATTGCTGTGCACGGTGAGCGAGAGACGTCCAGCGGTCGCCTGTTCCAGGTCGGCGGCGAATTCCTTGATATTCCGGGTGTGGAAATTTCCGTCCGGATAGGGCGTGGCCATCTGCCACTTGATCTGCGCGCCCTGGGCGCGGGCAGCGCCGACGGCAAGCATTAGCACGGGCGCCGCGAGCGCGGCGCGGCGGGTGATGGTCATGGCGGGGGCCCCCGGTCGCTATTCACCGTGCCAGATGCGCGGCCTGACGCAACCGGGCAAGCCCCGTGCCGCGGACCTTACAGGGGCCAGTCGCGTGCCGGGTCGACCCCGGCGCCAGTCAGGAACTTCTTCAGCGCGCCCACCTCGTCCTTGGACAGACTGTGGCGGGTGTCGTGGAACCCATGGCTATGGCCATTTAACTTCACCACGACCTGGCCATAGCCACCATGGCTGACCTCCGCACCAATTTCCTCCAGCGCCGAGAAGACATGCTTCGGGTCGATGTTCGCGCTCACCGGATGGGCAAACAGCGCATGCAAGGTCTTGCGATGATGGTGGCTCATGTGGATTCCCCCGGGAGCAGTTCCAGACAATCCCACCACGCCCGCAGGTTCGCGTCCTTGCGACAGGTCAATCGCCGCTCAGCCCGCCGCCGTCACATAGGCCTTGAGCTCCTCAGCCTCCTGCTCCGCTTCCTCGATCCGCGCCTTCACCAAGTCGCCGATCGAGATCATGCCGGCCAGCCTGCCGTCGACAATGACCGGCAAATGCCGGATGCGCTTCTGGGTCATCAAGGCAAGCGCCTGGATCACCAGAGTCTGTGGCGTCACCGTCACCAGGTCGCGGGTCATGAATTGTTCCGCCTTCAGCCCCGTGGTGCCTGGACCATGCGCCGCCATGCCTCGGACTATGTCGCGCTCCGAAATGATACCGAGCATCGCCCCTGCCGTATCCGTCACCAGCGCCGCGCCGATCCGGTGCTCGCCCAGCCTGCGGGCCACCGTGAGCACGGTGTCGTCGGGACGGACCGAGACGACCTCGGCGCCCTTCCCCTTGAGGATCGAGCCAATGATCATGCGCTGCCCTCCCTGGCGTCCAGGTGCGGCAGCGCGTCCTGCCGCCGCCGTACCTGGACCCTAACGGAGGCTGCGCCACATGGCTGCACGGTTGCAAGCAAATCACGCGCTGCGATCATGTGCGTCAAGGTTGAACGGCAGCGGGGAAAATAGACCAAAAAGGAAAGCGTGCTCGCTTAACCTGCTCGATTCTCCGAACTCCGTCACCCGTCGCACGACGGGTGACATTTTTGGAAAAAGGATGGGCGGGAATACTTCCTCCTCGGCCCTCCCTACTCCGCCGCTTTCACCGCAGCCGCCATCGGTGCCGCGCTGGTCAACTGAGTCTTCACCAGTTCGGCAAAACGGCCGCCCAGCTGCACGAGTGCGTCGAAGGTGCCACGCTCGACGATCTGCCCGCCGTCGAAGACCATGATCTCGTCGGCGTCGCGCACGGTGGACAGCCGGTGGGCAATGATGAAGGTGGTGCGGCCGGCCATCAACGCCTTCAGCGCCTTTTGCACCCGCGCCTCGGTCGCCGCATCCAGCGCGCTGGTCGCCTCGTCGAGGATCAGGATCGGCGGGTCCTTCAGCAGCGCCCGGGCGATCGCCAATCGCTGCCGCTGCCCGCCCGAAAGGCTCACCCCCCGTTCGCCCACCATGGTGTCGTAGCCGCGCGGCTGGCGGACAATGAACTCATGCGCCTCGGCCATGCGGCAGGCACGTTCGATCTCCTCCTGCTTCGCTTCCGGGCGGCCGACCAGCAGGTTGTCCCTGATGGTGCGGTTGAAGAGCATGCTCTCCTGGAACACGACGCCGATATTCAGCCGCAGGCTGTCGATGGTGATGTCACGCAGGTCGTGGCCGTCGATCGTCACCCGCCCGCCGACCGGGTCCCACATCCGCTGCAGCAACGCCATCGCGGTGGACTTGCCGGCGCCGGTCTGGCCGACCAGCGCGAGGGTTCGGCCCGGCGCGGCCCGAAAGGCGACGTCAGACAGGATGCGCGGACCGCCGGGATAGGCGAAGGAGACATCCTCGAAGGCAACCTCGCCCTCGACGCGGCCGAGCGGCACGGCGCCCGGCTTTTCCGGCACGCTGGTCTCGGCGTCCATCACCTCGAAGAACTGGGCGATGGCGGGGGCCTGGAACACGAGGCGTGAAACGAAGGCGACCGCGGCTTCCAGCTTGCCGATCAGCAGGTTGGCAAAGCCCATGAAGCTGACGATCTCGCCGACCGAGGCCTTGCCGTCCAGGTGCAGCAGGGTGCCGAGCATGAAGATCGAGATGGTGGTGATGGTGCTGGCGGCGCGCGTCATCACAGAGACCAGCGCCCACCAGTTCAGTACCGGGAATTGGTGGTCAAGCACTTGGCGGACGATATCGCCGAACATGCGGGCCTCGCTGTTCAGCCGGGTGAAGGACTGCACCACCACCACGTTGTACAGCGCATCCTGCGCATTGCCGGCAAGCTGCGACTGGAAGCGCTCGACCTGGCCCTGGGCGGTTTCCGTCTTCTGGATGATCAGCCCGGTCAGGACGGAGAACAGCACCACTAGGCCGACCAGCAGCAGGCCGAGCCGCCAGTTCATCGCCAGGGTCAGCGGCATCAGCACGATGGCGGCGATGAAGGTCGCCATGTGGTCGCGGAAGAAGCTGAGCCACATGCTGAACAGGTTGTCGGACCCCGACAGCATCACCTTCATCAGCCGGCCGGACTGCACGTCGCCATGGAAGGACAGCGGCAGTGACAGCACATGCTGGAAGAACCGGCCCATCGCCAGCAGCCGGTTGCGGTGCGCCATCCGGTCCGCAAGCAAGGAGACCGCGACATTGGCGCCGATGCCGGACAGCCCGACCGCGGCCCAAAGAGCCAGCAGGGCCAATGCCTCCGCCCAGACCGCGTCACGGGTCATGAAGACCGACCGGGTCAGCACATCGATCACCCGGCCGAACAGGACCGGTTCAAGGAAAACGAGGCCGGCCATGGCGACATTCGCCGCGGTCATCCCGACCGCAACCCATTTGTCCGGCTTCAGCAGCCCCAGGACCCGGCCATAGAGCCTGACAAGTTGCATAGAGCGGTGCCCCCGTAGCCCCCGGTTTATGCCCTGCGGACCAGGCTCCGCGCAGCGAGGGCTCGTCGCGCGTTGCGTACAGGCCGCAGGCGCCCCCGGGCAAGCCTTGCCATGCAGGAGTCGGTGCGGCAGGAACTGCAGGTGATCGGCCGACGGGGGCAGGAGTTCCCCGCGGTTGCAGGGAGACGGGCGCAATGCCGGGACAGCTGCCAGTGGCGCGGATGTGTAGCCGGCGCACGATGTTGGGCGGCTTGCTAGCCGCCGGGCTGGCCCCTCACGCCCACGCTCAGCCCGCCTGGCCGGTGCGACCGCTGCGCCTGATCGTCCCCTTCCCGCCCGGCGGCGCCACGGATCTGCTGGCCCGGGTGCTGGCGGAACGGCTCGGCGCCCGACTTGGCCAGGGCGTGGTGGTGGAGAACCGCGGCGGCGCCGCCGGCGTGATCGCCGCCGAGCTCGCCTCGCGCGCCGAGCCGGACGGCCATACGCTGTTCTTCGCCTCGATCGGCACCGCCTCGATCAACCCCAACCTGCATGCCAAGCTCAGCTACCGGCCGGAGGACCTGCTGCCGGTGGTGCTGTTCGCCGATGTTCCGAACGTGATCGTGGTGCGCGGCGACAATTCCTGGCGGACGCTGGCCGACATGCTGGCGGAAGCCCGGGCCCGGCCGGGGGCGCTGGCCTATTCCTCCTCAGGCAGCGGCAGCAGCCTGCATCTGTCGGGGGAGATGCTGAAGTCGGATGCGGGGGTCGACATCCTGCACGTCCCCTTCCGCGGCGGCGCCGACACCGCCAACCAGCTGATGGGCGGGCGGATCGATATCGGCTTCAACAACCTGCCCTCGGTCATCACCCTGCTGCGCGGCGGCCAGCTGCGGGCGCTGGCGGTGACCAGCCCGGACCGCTCCCCGGCCTTGCCCGGGGTGCCGACCGTGGCCGAAAGCGGCATCCCCGGCTATGCCGCCACCGCTTGGTTCGGCCTGCAGGTGCCGCGGGGCACGCCGGCCACGATCATCGAGCAACTGAACGCCGAGGTGAACGCCATCTGCGCCGAGCCGCAGGCGCGCGAGCGAGTGGAGCAGCTCGGCGCCCGGATGCGCGGCGGCAGCGTTGCCGAGTTTACCGCCTATACGGTGGCGGAGAGCGAGAAATGGGCGGCGGTGATCCGCCGCTCCGGCGCGAAGGTGGATTGAACCGCCTCGCCCACCTAGTTGCCTGAGAATCCCCGGGAGAAACACCAAGCCATGCTCACCCGCCGCGCCACGCTTGCCGCCACCGCCGGCCTGCTCGCCGCCCCCGCCACCGCACAGACCGCCGTCTGGCCGTCGCGCTCCATCCGCCTGATCGTCCCCTTCACGCCGGCCGGCACCACCGACATCGTCGCCCGCATCCTGGCCCAGCGGCTCAGCGAGAAGCTCGGCCAGACGGTGATCATCGAGAACCGCCCGGGCGCTGGCGGCAATGTCGGGTCCGACTACGTCGCGAAGGTCGACCCGGACGGCTACACCTTCCTGATGTGCACCATCTCCTCCGGCGCCATCAACTACAGCCTCTATGGCAGCCGGATGCCCTACAAGCCCGACGACTTCATCGATGTCGGGTTGATGACCCAGGTACCCAACCTGATCTTCGTCAATAATGCCCTGCCGGTGAAGACCCTGGCCGAGCTGGTGGCCTATGCGAAGAAGAATCCGGGCAAGCTGAACTTCGGCAGCTCGGGCATCGGCACCTCGCTGCACATGACCGGGGAGTTGCTGAAGGCCGTTGCCGGCATCGACATGCTGCACGTGCCCTTCCGCGGCGCCGGCCCAATGCTGCAGGAGGTGATCGCCGGCCGGATCGAGGTCGCGGTGGACAACTTGCCCTCCGTCATCGGCCATATTCGGGACGGCCGGCTGCGGCCGCTGGCCCTGACCGCCGCGGCCCGTAGCACGGCGCTGCCCGAGGTGCCGACCACGGCGGAAGCCGGCTTCCCTGGCGTCCAGGCCACGGCCTGGTTCGGCGTCCAGGCGCCGCTCAAGACGCCCCAGCCGATCATCGATCGGCTCGGCGCCGAGATCGACGCGGTGATGAAGGAGTCGGAGACCCGCGCCCGGGTCGCCGACCTCGGCGGACTGCCGCCGGGTCTGACACCGGATGGCGGCACCACGCCGGCCGCCTTCCACGCCTTCGTCCGCAGCGAGATCACCAAGTGGGCGAAGGTGGTGAAGCAGTCCGGGGCGACCGCGGAATGACCACCCCGCGCCGCTGGCTTCTCGCAGCCCCCTTGCTGGCGTTGCCGGCGGTGGCGCGGGCGCAGGAGGCTTGGCCGTCCCGCCCGATCCGCATCGTCATCCCCTTCACCCCGGCCGGCACCACCGACCTGACCGGGCGGCTGGCCGCCGAACGGCTCGGCGCCCGGCTCGGCCAGCCAGTGGTGGTGGAGAACCGGCCCGGCGCCGGCGGCAATGTCGGCGCCGATTTCGTCGCCAAGGCGGAACCAGACGGTTACACTCTGCTGCTGACCACCATCGGGACCGGCGCCATCAACTTCGCCGTCTATGGCGACCGGATGCCCTACCGGCCGGGCGACCTGGCCGCGGTCGGGCTGCTGACCCGTGTGCCGAACGTGCTGATGGTGCCGCCCGGCTCGGCAGCGCGCTCGGTGGCCGATCTGGTCGCGCTGGCGAAGGCGCGGCCGGGCGGGATCAACTACGGCACCGCCGGCATCGGCTCTTCCCCGCATGTCTGCATGGAGCTCTTCGGGCTGGAGACGAGGGCGCCGCTGATCCATGTGCCCTATCGCGGCAGCGCGCCGATGCTGACCGAACTGATGGCCGGGCGGGTCGATGCCGGGATGGACAACATCCCCTCCTCCCTCGCCTTCTGCCGCGACGGCCAGCTGCGGGCCCTGGCCACCACGGGGGCCACGCGCAGCGCCGTGCTGCCGGAGGTGCCGACGATGCGAGAGGCAGGCATAACGGGCTTCGAGGCAACCGCCTGGTTCGGCCTGCTCGCCCCGGCCGGGCTGCCGAAGCCGATTCTCGCCCGGCTGGGCCGGGAGGTGGACGCGGTCGCCCGCGATCCGGCCTTCCGCGCCCGGATGACGGAGCTCGGCGCCGACCTGCCCGGGCTGACGCCGGATGGCGGCAGCACGCCGGAGGCCTTCGAGGCCTTCCTCGCGGCCGAACGCGGCCGCTGGGCGGATGTCGTCCGCCGCAGCAGCGCCAAGGTGGAATGAGGCCGATGCACCGCCGCGTCCTGCTCGCCGCGCCCGCACTGCTGCCCGGCCTGGCGCGCGCGCAATCGCCCTGGCCCAGCCGGCCGATCCGGCTGGTCTGCGGCTTCCCGCCCGCCGGCACCACCGACATCGCCGCCCGGCTGATTGCCGAGCGGCTGGCATCGGGGCTCGGCCAGCCCGTGGCGGTGGAGAACCGCCCCGGCGCCACCGGCAACATCGCCGCCGAACAGGTCGCCCGGGCCGAGCCCGACGGCTACACGCTGCACGCGACGAATGTCGGCACCGGAAGCATCAACTACACGTTGTTCGGCTCGCGCATGCCGGTGAAGCCCGGGGACTTCACCGAGCTCGGCCTGCTGATGCGGGTGCCCAACGTGCTCTTCGTGCATCCCTCGGTCCCGGCACGGACGCTGGCCGAGTTCATCGCCCTGGCGAACGCCAAGCCGGGCATGTTGAATTACGGCTCCGCCGGCAGCGGCGGCAGCCCGCACCTGACCATGGAGCTGTTCAGGTTCCGCACCGGAATCGCGCTGTCCCACGTCCCCTTCCGCGGCGCCGGGCCGATGCTGGTGGAGGCGGTGGCCGGACGGCTGGAAGCGGGCTGTGACAACATCCCCTCCTGCATCGGCCATGTCCGCGACGGGCGGCTGCGGGCGCTGGCGGTCACCGGGGCGCAGCGGTCGCCGGCGCTGCCCGATGTGCCGACGGTGGCCGAGAGCGGCCTGCCAGGCTTCGAGGCGACATCCTGGTTCGGCGTCCAGGCGCCGGCCCGGCTGCCGCCGGCGATCGTCGCGCAGCTCGGCAGGGCGATCGATGTCGGGACGAAGGACCCGTCCTATCGCGCGCGGCTCGTGGAGCTTGGCGCCGATCCACCCAACCTGGCGCCGGATGGCGGCACTACGACCGAAGCCTTCGCCGCGTTCGTCCGGGCCGAGATCGCCAAATGGGCCGAGGTCGTACGCATTTCGGGTGCGACTGTTGACTGAGGACCGGCTTGCGGCGACGGCGGGCGGGGAGTAACCCGCCCGCCCCATGAGCATCACCCGCCGCACCCTGCTAGCCGCCGCGCCCGTCCTTCTCGCCACGCCGACCCCGTCGCGTGCCCAGGCCCCCTGGCCCAACCGGCCGATCCGGCTGATCGTTCCCTTTCAGGCCGGCGGCGCGACCGACGTCACTGCCCGCGTGATGGCCGAGCGCCTGGGCGAGTTGCTCGGCCAGCCCATGGTCGTGGACAACCGGGCAGGCGCCGGCGGCAATATCGGCGCCGACTTCGTTGCCAAGGCCGAGCCGGACGGCCACACGCTGCTGATGGGCACGATCGGCACCGCCAGCATCAACCAGTACCTCTATGCGCGGATGCCGTTCGATCCGCAGAAGGACCTGGCGCCGGTCGCCCTGGTGAACGAGGTGGCGAACGGCGTCATCGTCGATGCCCGCGTCCCGGCGCAGAGCCTGGCCGAGCTGATCGCGCTCGCCAAGGGTGACCCGGGCGGGCTGAACTACGGCACGCCGGGCAACGGCACCTCCGGGCACCTGTGCGGGGAGTTGCTGAAGTACAAGGCCGGCATCGACCTGCAGCACGTGCCCTATCGCGGCACCGGCGGCGTCATCCCGGAGATCCTGGCCGGCCGGCTGCAGCTCGCGGTGGACAACCTGCCGGCCTACCTGCCGCATCTGAAGTCGGGCGCGCTGCGGCTGCTGGCTGTCACCTCCAAGGACCGCTGGTTCACCGCGCCCGAGGTGCCGACGGTAGCCGAGGCCGGCGCCACCCTAGGCCTCAAGGGGTTCGAGGCAGTAGCCTGGTTCGGTCTCCAGGTCCCCGCCAGGACGCCGCAGCCGGTTGTCGAGAGCATCGCCCGTGCCACGCTTCAGGCCCTGTCAGAGGCCTCGGTCCAGGCCAAGCTGAAGGATATCGGCAGCGCCCCACGGCCGCTGGGGCCGGAGGCCTTCGCCGGTTTCATCGCGGCCGAGAACGCGAAGTGGTCGGAGGTGGTGAAGCTGTCCGGGGCGAAGCTGGAATAGCTGCCGCCTGGTAGCAGGGGTTGCGCCGGGCGAAGTCGCGCAGCCGGACCGGCAGCGGCGCGACCTCGTCGGCCGCCGCCAGCCGGGCCCGTCCATCCGCCGACCAGCGCGCCGGGCGGATGCTGGGCGAGGCGAAGCTGCCGGCCACCCGCACCGGGATGTCGAGCGCCCAGAAATCCGTGGTGCTGCGGACGCTGCCGGCGACCAGGTCGACCTGCCGGCGGTTCAGGTCGAAGCTGGCGGTCCCGGCGAGGGTGCCCTCGGCCGAGCGGATGCGCAGCGGCGCCACCTCCCCTACCCCGGCACGCATCTCCAGCATCCCCAGCAGGCAGGAGACCGGCGTAGTGCCCTGGGCGCTGCGGAACAGCAGGCGCAGATCGATCGAGGCCGTCTCGATCACCTCCCGCGCGATGCGGCCGCCCTGCATCGCGACGACCGCCGAGACCCTCGCACCGGCCGCCGCGGCGTTCAGCGTCAGGCCCTCCGCCGCCACCGCCACCCAGCCGTTCAGGCGGCCCGACAGCGGCAGGTCGCGCAGCCCGAAAGCGCGGCGCAGGGCGTCGAGATCGCCATCCTGCAGCTGCACCTCGGCCGTCACCGCGCCGCCCTCGCCGCGGCGCTCCACCTGGCCGGAGGCGACCACCCGGGCACCGCTGGTGGTCAGGGCGAAGCTCTCCACCGCGATGCGGCCCGGCATGAGCGAGCCCTCGAAGGCCACATCGCGCGCCCGCAGCTTGGAATAGACCAGTTCCTCGACCGTGATCCTGGCCGCCAGCAAGGGGTCGGGCGCGGCGCTGACGGTCAGCGGCAGGTCGGCTTCCGCCCTGCCCGCCTGCCTTCCGGCCGCGAGCCGCTTGTTGAGGTCGAGCCGGCCGAAACCGAGATCGATGGCGACCGCATCCGGCCTGCCGGTCTCCCCTTCGGTGAACTCGGCCAGGCGCACCGTCACCGCCTCCCCTGCCAGCTGCCCCTTGGCCGCCGAGAGCCGCCAGACATCGCCGTGGTGCTCGAGCCGGCCTTCGAGGTCGAGCGACGCATCCAGCTCGGCATCGGAGGCGCCGGCCAGCGCCAGGATCGCCTCCGGCCGCGGCACGCGCAGCACGGCATGGCCCTCGGCGCCATCGACATCCAGCGGGTCGGCCATAGTCCCGTCGAAGCGCAGCGTGGTCTCGCCCGAGGCCAGATGCAGCTTGGTGCCGAAGGGACGCTTCGCGTCGCGCAGCATGGCGATGGATTCGAGCCTCCCCTCAAGGGCGACGGGCACGTCGTTGTAGCTGCCGGCGGCGCGCAGCAGCAGCGGCGCCTGGTCGCTCTCGGTGTGGATCGTCGCGTCGCGCAGCTGCGTCCGCAGCACGTGCCCGCTGCTGGTGCGGAAAAGCAGTTCGCTGTCCCGGATCGCCGCATCCAGCAGGGTCGGGATAGCGGAACGATCCTCGGGTCCCTCGTGCTTCGGCCGCGGTGCGCCGAAGCGCCAGTTGCGGGTGCGGTCCGCGGTGCGTTCCAGCAGGACCGAGAGTTTCTCGAGCTCGACGCCGCGCAGCACCGGCGGGCCGCGCAGCAGGGAAACCAGCTCGACCTCGGCGCCGGCGCGGCCGAGTTCCACCATCTCCGGCCGTGTGCCGCCCTCGATGTTGCCGATGCGAAGGCCCTCCACCTCGATCCGCAGCCAGCGGCCGGGTGTCACATGCAGCGAGCCGATCGCCACCTTGCGGCCCAGCGCGGCCTCGGCCCGTCCCGCGGCGAAGCCGGCGAGGTCGAGCCGTCCGAGCAGCAGCAGCCCGGCCCCGGCGAGGACCACCAGCAGCACGACGAGAATTCCGAGTCCGAAACCAACCCGTCGCAGCACACCGATTCCCCCGTCGGCCGAACGCCGCCCGGCGTCCCGCCTACCACAACCCCGGCAGCCAGAGCGACAGCCAGGGCAGCAGGGTCAGCAGCGCGATCCGGACGACGTCGGAGACGACGAAGCCGGCGACGCCCCGGTAGGTCTCGCCCATCGGCACGTCTTTCGCCATGGCATTGATGACGAAGAGGTTCATCCCGAAGGGTGGCGAGATCATCCCGACCTCGACGCTGACCAGCACCAGGATGCCGAACCAGACCAGCACCTGCTGCGGGTTCAGCCCGAAATCGAGGCCGAGCATCAGCGGCACGAAGATGGGCAGCGTCAGCAGCACCATCGCCATGCTTTCCATGAAGCAGCCGAGGATGAAGTAGATCACCAGGATGGCGCCGAGGACGACCAGCGGCGGCAGATCCATGCCCGCCACCGCCGCCGAAAGCTCCGCCGGCACCCGCGACAGCGCCAGCGCGGCGCTGAACAGCTCCGCCCCCAGCAGAACCAGGAAGATCAGCCCGGTGGTCTCGGCGGTCGACAGCAGCGCCTCCTTCAACCCCGGCCAGCGCATGCCGCCGAGGCCGACGGCGATGACGAAGGTGGCGGCGGCGCCGACCGCGGCGCCCTCGGTCGCGCTGAACCAGCCGGCATAGATGCCGGTGACGACGAGGATGAAGACCAGCAGCACCGGCCAGACCTCAGCGGTCGCGCGGAAGCGTTCGGCATAGGGCAGCCGCTCGGCCGGCGGGGCGGATCGCGGATGCAGCCTTGCATAGAGGTTGACCACCAGCATGTAGCCGGCGGTGGCGATCAGCCCGGGGATGACGGCGGCGACGAACAGCACGCCGATGCTCTGCTCGGTATAGATCGCGTAGATGACCAGGATGACCGAGGGTGGGATGAGGATCCCGAGCGTACCGCCGGCCGCCAGCGTCCCGGTGCTGAGCGCCGCCGAATATCCGTGCCGCCGCATCTCCGGCCCGGCGACCTGCGACATGGTGGCCGCCGTCGCCAGCGAGGACCCGCAGATCGCGCCGAAGGCGGCGCAGCCGCCCACCGTCGCCACCGCCAGCCCGCCGCGCCAATGCCCCATCCAGGCCCGCGCGGCGCGGAACAGCGCCCGGTTCAGCCCGCCCTTGGTGGCGAAATCGCCCATCAGCAGGAACAGCGGGATGACCGACAATGTGTAGGAGGAGAAGCGGGAGAAGGTCAGCGTCTTCAGGCTGGCCAGCAACGGCGACCAGCCGGCGATCGCCGCATAGCCGAGCCCGCCGACCAGCAGCATCGCCGGGCCGACCGGCATGCGCAGCCCGATCAGCAGCAGGGCGCCAACGAACATCGCGATGCCGATCTCGAAGCCGGTCATGCGCGGCGCGCCTCGCCCATCCGTTCGACAGCGACGAAGCCGGCGGTGACGGTCCAGAGCAGCAGGCCGAGCGCCGCCATCGCATAGCCCCACCAATAGGGGATCTGCAGGAACATCGTCTCCCGCTCGCGGTCCCACTGCCCGTGCGCGCCAGTCGCCAGCTGCACCGCGAGCACGGCGGCGATCAGCGCCACTGCCGCCCGCATCGCCGCATCCAGCCCGGCGATGCCGCGCCGCGGCAGCCGTGCGGTGAAGACGTCGACGATGACATGCGCGCCGCGCATCTCGCCCCAGGGCAGGCAGAGCGCGACGGCCACGCCGAGGCTCATCTCTACCACCTCCGAGTCGCCGAGGATCGGCTGCCCGACCACCCCACGCAGGACGGAGGCGCAGGTGACGCCGACCGCCAGCATCAGCAGCGCGCCGCCGACCAGCGCGGCGATCTCGGACAGCCGCGTCAGCCGCGCGCGCATCGCGCTCACCGCGGCTTGGCGATCGCGGCGATGTCCTGGAACATCGCGCGTCCGTCGCGGCCGCGGCGGGTCATCTCGGCAATCCAGGCGTCGTAGACCGGTTGCACCGCCTGCTGCCAGCGTGCCTTCTCGGCCTCGTTGATCTCGACGATCTCGTTGCCGGCGGCCTTGGTGGCGTCGACGGCACCCTGGGTCTGGCTGTCCCAGATCTCGCCCAGCCTGCGGGACAGCGGGGCGCCGCTGTCGGCGTCGATCACGGCGCGCAGCTCGGGCGGCAGGCGCTCATAGGATTTCTGGTTCATCAGGGTCAGGATCATGCCCTGGAACAGCCCGGTCGCCGGCTCGGTGTGGAACTTCGCCACCTCGTAGAAGCGGTAGGGCTGGGTGATGGCCCAGTTGATCAGCATGCCGTCCACCTGGCCGCGCGCCAGCGCCTCGTAGACGCCGGGCAAAGCGATGCCGACCGGCGTCGCACCCAGCGCCGTCACCGCCTCGCCGATCCAGCGGCCGGCGACGCGCAGCTTCAGGCCCTTGAAGTCCTCGATCGTGCGGATCGGCTTGCGGGTGGTGTGGACCAGCGCCCGGTCGGTGGCGTTGATGGCAATGACCTTGATGCCGCGATACTCGGTCGTGGCCAGGTGCTTCTGGACGAAGGCGTAGGATGCCGGCGACTGGGTGGTGGACCGCCCGGTGTTCATGAAGGGCAGCTCCAGCCCCTCGGTCCCCATGAAGCGGCCGGGGGTGAAGCCCGGCACGGTCCAGATCAGGTCGACGACGCCGTCCTCAAGCTGCTGCACCAGGTCGCGCGGCTGGCCGCCGAGCTGCATCGCCGGATAGACCTCGACCTTGATGCGGCCGCCGCTCGCGGTGCCGATGCGTTCCGCCCAGCGGTCCAGATGCATGGTGTGGTCGAGCGCGGTCGGCGAGGAGAAGGAGTGCAGGCGGAAGGTGAAGGCCGGCGCGGTCTGCGCCCCGGCCGTGCTGCCCAGGCCGAGCGCGAGCAGCGCAGCGGCGATCGATCGCTTGAGCATCGTCTTGCCCCGGGGAGGAGGCAGGCCACCCGGCGCGGCCCGCAGCACGTCCCGACTCCAGCATGCCGGGCGCCGGCCCCGGCGCAAGCGGCGGCCATGGCCGGAGTTGCCGCCTGGGGCATGGCGCTGCCGCTTTGCGCGCCACCCGGCGTCAGGAATGCTGCGGGCTGTGGCGGTCAGCCGCCGCGCAGCAGCGCCGTCAGGCCCGGGTCGATCCCCAGCATCTCCCGCCCGCGCGGCGCGGCGTAGCTGCCGGTGGTCGGCTTCGGCGGGTTCAGCGCCACCAGCATCTCCAGCAGCTTCACGCCGCAGGCGATGCCGTCCAACAGCGGCACGCTGGCGTTGCGCTGCAGCCGCGGCCCCATACCGGCCAGCGCGGCGCCGCCCAGCACCACGGCATCGGCGCCCTCGGCCACCACCTCGGCGATGGCGGCATCCATCTGCAGGGCGACCGCTTCCGGGTCGCGCACCGCATCCTGCGGGGTCAGCGCGATGCCGCGCAGCCCGGCCAGGCGGCTGGCCAGGCCATGCTGGGCGATGCGCTCGCGGTAGACATCGACCGCGCCCATGGTCACCAGCCCAAACCGGCCGCCGAGCAAGCAGGCGGCGAAGCAGGCGGCCTCGGTCATCCCCACCACCGGGCAGGGCAGCAACTGCCGCGCCGCCTCCAGCGCGGTGTCGTGCGAGACCGCGAGCAGGATGCCGTCGACCCGGCCCGCATGTTCCGCCAGCAGCGAGAGCAGGCCATGCGCGGCGATGGCGCCCTCGGCGCGCGTCGCAATCACCGCCGGGCCGAAACGCGGCGTGGCGGGGACGATCTCGGTGCCCGGGCCGGCGGCGGCGCGTGCCGAGGCGGCGCAGAGCTCGGTGATCGCCTCGGTCGTGTTCGCATTCGCCACCAGCAGCCGCATCCGCCTCATCCCCCCACCAAGCCGTTCGCCAACGGCACCCCGCCGCGTGGCGCGCCGGCCGCCGTCGTGCCGAAGACCGCGCCGAAGCTCTCCGGCAGAGCGCGCGAACCGGGCATCGAGAGCCAAAGCCGCAGCAATTCGCGCGACGCCTCGTCCGTCGCCGGTGCTTCCCCCGCCACCACCTGCTTCCAGACCAGCTGCGGGTTGAGGAACAGGATATCACCGGCATGCAGCGCCAGCGACAGCGCCTGGCCTGGCAGCGCCGCGGCGGCGTCCAGCGCCGCCAAGGCCGCCTGCTGCGCATCTTCCAGCGCATCGTCCAGCATGGCGTCCCGGTCGTAGCGGCCGACGAAGCTGCCGCTGGTCGTGCTGAAGACCGGCAGGTGCAGCGGCTCGCCGCTGCCATTGCGGTGCGGCAGGCCGCCATGCAGCGTGGCCAGCGCGGTGCGGTCGGATTTCAGCAACGCATTGTGCAACGCCGCGGCCGAAAACAGGGTCACCCGCCCGCCGGCGCTGGACTGCTGCAGGCAGAGCAGGGCGACGCAATCCGCCGGGTCGGCATGGAAACGCACCGGCGCATCCACCCCCGCGCCCGGCCCTGCCAGCCGGCCGACGAGCATTCCGACCGCATCCTGTGGCAGGGCGGTGCCGAGATGGGCGCCGAGCACCAGCAGCGCCGCCTCGGTCGCCGGCCCGTCGAGCCGGCCGAGGTCGAGGCCACGCAGCAGGACGAAGCCACGGCCATGCTCCAGCCGCTCCGCCACGCTGCGCAGCACCGGGGCAAGGGCCGGCAACGCCGCATCGCCTGGCCCGGCCGGGATGCGGCCGGCCAGCGCCACCAGCACCGCCTCCAGTTCCGTGGCCGCCTCGGCGCCGACCGGCACCATCCAATCGGCGGGGGTCAGCGCGGCACCGGTCCAGACGGAGGGACCGGCCTGGGGAACGAGACGGGGGGGTGGGTTCATGGTCCGTAGTCTAGCAGTCGCGGAGGCTGCGAAGGGAAGCCGCCCTCTTGCCGGGATACTCGGCGCGGGGGAGGCTCGGCCTACCCATCCGGGAGAGACTCATGAATGCCCCCGCCCTCGACCTGCCCTTCGATGCCGAGGCGATGATCCCGGGCCTCAGGGCCTGGGTCGAATGCGAAAGCCCGACCTTCGATGCCCCCGCGGTGAACCGCATGATGGCGATCGCCGCGCGCGACCTGGCGCTGCTCGGCGCCCGGGTGGAGACCATCCCCGGCCGCATGGGCTACGGCGACTGCGTGCGTGCGACCTTCCCGCACCCGCGGGCAGGCGAGCCGGGCATCCTGGTGATGGGTCACCTCGACACCGTCCACCCGGTCGGCACGCTGGAGCCCCTGCCCTTCCGCCGCGAGGGCAACCGGCTGTACGGCCCCGGCGTCTACGACATGAAGGGGGGTAACTACATCGCCGTCGAGGCGATCCGCCAGCTCATCAAGGCAGGCATCGCCACCAGCCGTCCGGTCACCGTGCTGCTGACCAGCGACGAGGAGATCGGCAGTCCCTCCACCCGCGATCTGATCGAGGCCGAGGCGGCACGCCACGCGGTGGTGCTGGTGCCGGAACCCGCGCGGCCGGATGGCGGCGTGGTCACCGGCCGCTACGCCATCGCCCGCTTCAACCTGCGCACCACCGGCAAGCCGAGCCATGCCGGCGCCCGCCTGGCGGATGGCCGCAGCGCGATCCGCGAGATGTGCCGCCAGGTGGTGGCGATCGAGGCACTGACCAACGACGACGTCACCTACTCGATCGGCGTCATCCATGGCGGGCAATGGGTGAATTGCGTGGCGACCCATTGCGACGCCGAGAGCCTGTCGATGGCCAAGCGGCAGGCGGACCTCGACGCCGCGGTCGAGCACATGCTGTCGCTCCGCCCCACGGGCAACGACGTCCAGCTGAGCGTGACGCGCGGCGTGACCCGGCCGGTCTGGGAGCCGGACGAGCACGGCATGGCGCTCTACGGCACCGCGCGGCGGGTGGCGCAGGCGATCGGCTTCGACATCAACCACCAGAGTGCCGGCGGCGGCTCGGACGGCAACTTCACCGGAGCGATGGGCGTGCCCACGCTCGACGGGCTCGGCGTGCAGGGCGCCGGCGGGCATACGCTCGAGGAGCATCTGCTGCTCGACAGCCTGGTCCCCCGGGCGAAGCTGATCGCCGGGCTGCTGCAGGTGGCTTGATACGAAGCGCTAGACGATGCTCGCGCGTGGATAGGCCTCGGCGGTGAAGGGGATGCGTTCCAGCGCCTCCCACGGCCCGCCGCGGTAGCGCCAGAGCAGCAAGGCCTCGGCCTGCGCCTCGCGCGGTGCCGGCAGCAGCGCGTCGAGGCTGAGCAACAGGGCCTGCGCCCGTTCCGGCGAGACCTTGTTCTGCACCGTTGCATGCGGCCGCCAGCGCTGGCGATCCTGGGCGGTGAGCCGGGGCCGCCAGCGTTCGGCCAGCCGATCGCGCAGCGCAGCGACCACCGGCGCGCCGATCTCGAGCGCCACGCCGCGGCCGAGCGAGCGGGCCGGCCCGACCCGGACGCGGGAAGGCGGCAGGCTGCTGGCCTCGGCCGCCAGCACCGAGACGGTCTCCACCAGATGTTCTCCCGGCAAGGCGTGGAACAGCGTGACATGGGCCGGCACCAGGTTGCGGGCAGGTGGAAAATGCGCCCGGCGCATGGATTCCAGCCAGGACTGGGTCTCGGCATCCAGCCCGAGCGTCAGGATCAGCGGCGCGGCCTCGTCGTGCATGCGGTTCCTTGCGGCCCCGCCCGGCAGCGGCGCATCCGGCCCCGCTATGTCCCGCTGGGCGCGATGAAGGCAAATCACCCTTAGGCCATGCGCCCGAGTCGTGGCTGGCGCGCCTGGCCCCTGCTTGTTGCAGGTGAGGAGGTACCGCAGGGTGCCGGGATGGGTCGGGAAGCGACAATACCGGGACAAGCGGGGCGTGGATCAACCGCCGGCCAACGCCGCCTGCAGCGGGGCGTCATCGAAGCCGAAATCGGCGTAGCCACGCCGCAGCCGCTCGACGTATTCGGGTGCGGGCGGGCCGGGGCGGTGGACCAGTTCCAGGTAGATCCAGGCGCGCCTGCCGTCCGGCAGGTCGATCTGCCGCCGCGCATAGGTGTGCGGCCCTTCGTAGCGGTCGAGCGCCTTGAGATGCGTCGGCGTCACCTGCCAGAGCCCGACCAGGCAGACCGCCGCCGGGTCGGCTTCGATGAGGGCGAATTTGCGCACCGCCAGCCGCCAGCCCGGCAGCAGGATCGCCGCATCGACGGTGGCACCGGGGCAGCGCAGTTGCATCTGCGCATGCCAGAGATTGCTGCCATAAGCGGCATAAAGGTTGGTCATCGGCGAAACTTGCCCGCCGGCGCGGGCGGTGCAAGCCGGTGACGCTGCTGTTCCAGGCTATGCCGCTGGTTCTGCTGCTGGGGCTGCTCGGCAGCGGCCGCGCCGGGCCGGTCGGCGCCTGCCTTGCGGCGCTGCTGGCGGCGCTGCCGGCGGTGCTGGTCTCGCTGCCCGATGCGGCGGCGCTGCCAGGCTTCCTCGCGGAGCAGGCCCGGCGCGGCCTCTTCCTCGGCCTGCAGCCGGTGGCCGTCGTTGCCGGAGGGCTGCTGTTCCATGCCGTTGCAACGCGTGGAGCGGCCGAGGCGCCGCTCCCGCCCAGCCCGGCGCGGGTCTTCGCGGCGACCCTGCCGATGGGAGTCTTCCTGGAAAGCTGCACCGGATTCGCGGTGGGCACCGTCTTCGCCTTGTCGGCACTGCGGCGGATGGGCATCGGCGGCGCCGCGGCCGGCGCGCTCGCCCTGCAGGCGCTGGTGATGGTGCCCTGGGGCGGGCTGGGGCCGGGCACCGCGCTTGGCGCCGCGCTCACCGGCCTGCCGGCCCAGGCGCTGTCCATGGCCGCCGCCTGGCTGACCGCGGCCTGGCTGCTGCTGCTGGCGCCGCTGCTCTGGTCGCTGCAAGCCCGCGCCGGGGTGCCGGTGCCGGTGCGGGAGCGGCTGGCGCAACTGGCGATGCTGGCGGCGCTGGCAGGGCTGCTGCTGGCCGCCGCCGCCTGGCTGCCCTTCGAGCTGGCGGGGATCCTCGCCTCCGGCCCGGTGATGCTCTGGGCGCTGTGGCGGGCCGACCCGCCGCGCGACCTGCGCGCCGCGCTCGGGCGGGCGGCGCCCTATCTGGTGCTGTTGGCCTGCCTGCTGGCGGCGCGGCTCTGGCCGGGCGCGCCGGCTTGGCACCCCTTCCCCGACTATCCCGGCCTGCCGGTCACCCATGTCGCCGTGGTGCTCTGGCTGGTCGCCGGCGGGCTGCTGCTGGCGCGGCCGGACGGCGCGGCGCGCGTCCGCGCTGCGCTGGTCAAGGCAAGGCAGCCGGCCGTGGCGCTGCTGCTGTATGTCATGCTCGGCCGGCTGCTGGCCGGCAGTGGCGCCGCGGCCGGCCTGGCCGAGGCCGCGGCAGCGGCGCTCGGCCCGCTGGCGCCGCTCGCCGTGGCGCCGATCGCCCTGCTGTCGGGTGTGGTGACGGGCAGCAATGTCGGCTCCAACGCCGCGCTGATGCCGGTGCAGGCGGCGCTGGGCGCGGCCGCCGGCCTGCCGCCGATCCTCGCCCCGGCGATCCAGAATTTCGCCGGTGCCGCCAGCGTGCAGGCCAGCCTCGGCGTCACCGCCCTGGTCTGCGGGCTGCTGGCCGACGGCACCCGGCCGGCGCAGCTCTGGCGGTTGTTGCTGCCGTCGATGCTGGCGGTGCTCGTCCTCGGCTGGGCGGGGACCTGGCTGTTGCTGCGCTAGGCGCCGCCTGTTACGCCCCCGCCGACGTCCAGGCAGGAAACAACCCGATGCATACCCGCCGCGCCACGCTCGGCGCCGCCGCCGCGCTGCTCGCCGCCCCGGCCCTGGCCCAGGCGGCCTTCCCCGACCGGCCGCCGCGGCTGATCATCAGTTACCCGCCCGGCGGCGTCACCGACATCGTCGGCCGCATCCTGGCCGAGCCCTTGGGCCAGCGCCTCGGCCAGCCGGTGATCGTCGAGAACCGCGCCGGCGCCGGCGGCAACATCGGCGCCCAGGCGGCCAGCGCGGCGGAGCCGGACGGCTATACCCTGCTGGTCGGCACCGCGGCGATGTACGGGGTCAATCCGCTGCTCTACGCCAAGTCGGGCGTCGACCTGCAGCGCGACTTCCTCCCACTCGGCACCATCAACGACATGGCCAACGTGCTCTCGGTCAACCCGAAGCGGCTCGACGTCGGCTCGGTCGCCGAGTTGGTGGCGCGCGGCAAGCGGGGCGGACTGGTCTTCGCCTCGGTCGGCAACGGCAGTTCCTCCCACCTTTGCGCCACGCTGCTGCAGCGCATGGCGGGGTTCGAAGCGACGCACGTGCCCTATCGCGGCTCCGCCCCCGCGGTCGCGGCGCTGCTGGCGGCCGAGGTCGATTTCCTCTTTGACACCACCGCCACTTCGACCCAGCAGATCCGCGCCGGGAACTTCCGGGGCCTGGGCGTCAGCACCGCGACCCGCGCCTCGGCGCTGCCCGAGGTGCCGACCATCGCCGAGGCCGGCGTCGCCGGCTATGCGGTCTCGGTCTGGAACACCCTGCTGGTGCACCGCCGCGCACCCGAGCCGGTGCTGGCACGGCTGCGCCAGGCTTTTTCGGAGGCGATGGACGCCACAACCCAGGCCAAGCTGCGCGCCGCCTATGTCGACCCGCTGCTGGTGCCGCCGGCCGGGCTGGAGGCCTGGCTGGAGCGCGAGCAATCCACTTGGCTGCGCATGTCGCGCGATGCCGGGATCTCGGTGGACTGATGGTCGAACTGGTCGGCACCGGCGCCCCGCCGGCCAAGACGGGACCCTGGGCCAAGGCGGAACGCCATCTCCGCCGCGACCCGGTGTTGAAGGCGGTCATCAGGCGGATCGGCCCCTGCACGCTGGAAGCGGTGGAGCGCGAACCCTACGAGGCGCTGGTCCGCGCCATCGCCCACCAGCAGGTGCACGGCCGCGCGGCGGAGGCGATCCTCGGCCGCTTCCTCGCCCACCATCCCGGCCAGGCCTTCCCGGCCCCCGAAGCCGTGCTGGCGATGGAGGTGGAGGTGATGCGGGCCTGCGGCTTCTCGGGATCCAAGGTCGCCGCCATCCGCGACATCGCCGAGAAGGCCGCGGGCGGCTTGGTGCCGACCCGGGCAGGCTGCGCGAAGCTCGACGATGCGGCGCTGATCGAGCGACTCGTCGCCATCCGCGGCGTCGGGCGCTGGACGGTGGAGATGCTGCTGATCTTCACCCTCGGTCGGCCGGACATCCTGCCGGTCGACGACTTCGGCGTGCGGGAAGGCTGGAAAGTCGCGACGGGCCTCGAGGAACAGCCAAAGCCCAAGGCGCTGGCGGCAATCGGTGAGGCCTGGGCGCCCTGGCGCAGCATCGCCGCCTGGTACCTGTGGCGGGCGGCTGATGCGGCGAAGCGGAGTGCGTTCAAGCCGCAGTAAGGCTGGGAAGAAAGGATTCTTCCCCAGACCCCCTCATCTATTTTCCTGGGTTGGCACTCGCCGCGCGGCAGGTGCCAACTTAGAAAAAGGGAGGGAGGGGTTCGGGGAGGGAATGCTATTCCCTCCGCGACCTTTTCACGCCGGCAGCACCGCGGCCAGCACCCGCGCATAATTCCCGCCCAGGATCTTCGCCGCCTCTCCCGACGAGAACCCTCGCGCCAGCAGCGCCTCGGCCAACGCCGGCGTCTCCCGGTAATCGCCAAAGGCAGGCGTGCCGAGTAGTCCCAGCATGTCGCTGCCGATGCCGACATGGTCGATGCCGACCGCATCCACCATGCGCGCGATGGCCAGCGCATAGTTGCCGAGCGTCGGCGCCTCGGATCCCAGCAGCGGCCAGACGCCGATCACCCCGCCGGTCCCCGCCACCAGCCGCGCATGCTCCGGCGTGACCCAGCGGCTGTGCAGCGAGGGCCGGCCGGAAAGGCCGGTATGCGAGAGCACGAGCGGCCGGGTCGTCACCGCCGCCGCGCGCCGCACCAGCCAGAAGGTGCCGTGCGCGACATCAACCACCACGCCGCGGCGGTTGCAGTCACGCACCACCGCGGCACCGAAATCGGTCAGCCCCTCATGCACCGGCGCCGCGGTCTGGATGTCGCCCAGCTCGTTCACCCGGTAGTGCACCAGCTGCAGGTGGCGCAGCCGGTGCAGCCGGCAGGCCTCCTCCAGCCGCTCCAGCCGGCCCTCCAGCCAGTCGGCGCCCTCCGATGCAACCACCACCGAAGGGCCGGCACCCGGTGCCAGCGCCGCGCGCAGCCCGGCCTGGTCGGCGACCACCGCCAGGCACTGGGTCGAGACTAGCGATCCCAGCCGGGCGAAGGCCGCCTGCGCATGGGCATACAATTCGCCTGGCGAGGGGTCGCGGTAGGCCTCGATCCGGCGGTCTGCGGTGATGGTGCTGGTCGGCGTGTCGGCGACCATGGCCAGGGCGATCAGCCGCATCCCGCCCTCGCGCATTGGCGCCCCCACCGGCTCCAAGGGGCGCGGCGTACCGCGGGGCAGGATAACCCGGCCGGCATGGCTGTGCAGGTCCATCGGCGCGGCCTCGGCCACCAGCGCCCGGGCCGCGGCGGAGGGCGGCGCCGGCTCGGCGCAGCCGGAGGTGGCGGCGACGCCGAGCAGCGGCGCCGCACCCAGCAGCGCGCGGCGCCGCAGCCAGGGACCGGCGGCGGCGCTGGCCTGCACCCGGGCGTCGCGGATCTGCCAGCGCCAGCCGGTCGGATCTCCGGCCGGCAGCGGCTGCCAGGTGCCGGCGATGCGGTGCGGGCCGGGGCCGTGGGGCGCAGCACCGGCGAAGAGCAGCTCAATCGTCGTCGCCGGCTCGGGCCGGCAGCCGGCGCAGCAGGCGGCCTCCGGCAGCAGCAAGGCATAGCCGGGCGGCATCGCCTCAACGGTGAAGGCGGCGCCATCGATTTCAACCATCTCCCCCGCGGTGGGCAAGCCATGCCCCGTCGCCAGCGCGGTCCAGGCAAGTTGCATGCTTGGTCTCCCCTTCACCGATGCTGCGCCGGACCCGTTCCCAATTCCAGGCCGCTCCCGCATGCTCCGCGGCAGAACAACAAGCCATCCGGAGGACCATCCATGCAGCCATCCCTCACCCGTCGCGGTCTGGTCGCCGGCGCCGGGCTCGCCGCCCTGCCCTTCGCCCCGGGCCGCGCCCAGGGCGGCCCGGTGATCCGGCTCGGCGTGCTGTCCGACTTCTCAGGCCCCTATCGCGACTGGTCGGGCCCGACCACGCTGGCCTGTGTGCAGCAGGCGGTGGCGGAGGCGATGGCGGCCCATCCCGGCCTGCGGGTCGAGATCGTCCAGGCCGACCACCAGAACAAGACCGATGTCGGGGCCAATACCGTCCGCCAATGGTTCGATCAGCGCGGCGTCGATGCCGTCGTGGATGCCAACAACTCAGCCGTCGGCCTCGCCGTCGCCGGGGTGGCGAAGGAGAAGGACAAGGTCTTCCTGGCCTCCGGCGCCTCGACCGCGGCACTCACCGGGGCGCAGTGCACGCCGAACACGGTGCACTGGACCTACGACACCTACATGCTGGCCAAGGCGACCAGCCAGGCCATGGTGAAGGACGGGGGTGACAGCTGGTTCTTCATCACCGCCGACTATGCCTTCGGCCACATGATCGAAAGCCAGGCGACGCAGTTCATCGCCCAGGCGGGTGGCAAGGTGCTCGGCGCCGTCCGCTACCCCTTTCCGCAGACCACCGACTTCTCCGCCCAGTTGCTGCAGGCTTCCTCCAGCGGCGCGAAGGTGCTGGGCCTGGCGAATGCCGGGACGGATACGGTGAACTCGGTCAAGCAGGCCCAGGAATTCGGCCTGACCAAGCGGGGCATGAAGATCGCCCTGATGCTGGCCTACCTCACCGACATCCACACCATGGGCCTGCCGGTGGCGCAGGGGCTGCGGCTGACCGAGAGCTTCTACTGGGACCTCAACGACCGTACCCGGGCCTTCTGGGGCCGCATGAAGGGCAAGACCGGCGCCTTCTGCCCGAATCAGATGAATGCCGGCGGCTATGCCGCGACCCTGCACTACCTGAAGGCCTGCGCCGATATGGGAATGGCCCAGGCCAAGCTCAGCGGCCGGGACACGGTGGCGCGGATGAAGGCGATGCCGACCGACGACGACTGCTTCGGGCCGGGCAGCATCCGTGCCGACGGGCGCAAGATGCACCCGGCCTACCTGTTCGAGGTGAAACGGCCGGAGGAATCGAAGGCGCCCTTCGACTACTACAGGCTGGTCGCCACCACCCCGGCGGAGGAGGCCTTCCGGCCGCTGGCCGAGGGTGGCTGCGTACTGGCCTAAGGCGCGGCCAGGGAGGAAGGACGCTGCCTGGCCCCTCCGCCATTTCTGTGGGTCGGCAGTCGCCGCCGGGCGGGGGCTGCCCCAGAGGGATTTGGGAGGACATGCTTTTTCCTGGACGGGCACAGCCATGCGGCAGCGGCATCCCAGCCACACCACCGCCCGCAGGGCCGCCCTGCCGTTGTCCTGGCCCTGGCCGGGCGCCTCCTGTATGAGATGCCCCGCGTCCCTCCGGTCGCGATGTCAGGCTCGCGCGGCTTCCGCCCGATTCGGAATCCAGCAGCCAGCATCGGTGCAGATGGGGCGACCGGTCGCAGGCGGCACGACGCCGCCCAGGCCTGGGGATCTTCATTCCGCCCTCCGCAGACGGCGCCCCTTCTTTGGGTGGCGCGAAGCTTGCCAGCCGAACCAGGCCGGCAAGGCGGCCGGGGCCAGACGGGGTTGGGCATGGACGGTGATGTGGCGGCCTTTGCTCGGGGGGCGGACGCCCCCGGGGAGACGGGGCGGCGAGGCTGGCGGGCACGGCTGCAGCGGCGGACCCTGCTGCGCTCGGCCGGCGGCGCCGGCGCGCTGGGCCTTGGCCTTGGTGGCTACGCCTTCGGCTACGAACCGGGCGTCGCGCTCCGCGTGGTCGAGCACCACCTGGCGCCGGCCACCTGGCCGGTCGACCTGCCGCTGAACATCGCCCTGATCGCCGATCCGCATTGCGGCGGGCCGCATACCACGCTGCCACGGCTCGCGCGTGCGGTCCGGATGTGCAACGCGCTGCAGCCGGACCTCGTGGTGCTGCTGGGCGACTATCTGGCCGACCACCGCTTCACCACCAGCAGGCCGAGTTTCCGTGGGGTGGCGGAGGTGCTGGCGGGGTTGAAGGCGCCGCTCGGCGTGCATGCCATCCTCGGCAACCACGACTGGTGGGAGGACCGTGCCACCCAGCGCGGCGGCGAGGGGTTGCCCGAGGCGGCGGCGGATTTCGCCGCGGCCGGCCTGCCGATCATGCATAATTCGGCGCGGCGGCTGGTGCATCAGGGCCGCCCCGTCTGGCTGGGCGGGCTCGGCAGCCAATGGGCCTACCGCGAGCGGCGTGGCGCCTATCGCGGCGCCGACGATCTGGCGGCGACACTCGACGCCTTCACCGACGACGCACCGGCGATCCTTCTTGCGCATGAGCCGGACATCTTCCCCGATGTACCAGGCCGGGTGGCGGTGACGCTATCGGGCCATACCCATGGCGGGCAGGTGCGGATCGGCGGCTATTCGCCGGTGGTCCCCAGCCGCTACGGCAACCGCTATGCTTATGGCGCAATCGAGGAAGCCGGGCGGCACCTAGTGGTTTCCGGTGGAATCGGCAACTCGATGCTGCCCGTGCGGTTCGGCATGCCCCCGGAATTGACCATTGTGCGGCTGGGCGGCACGGCCGACCGGGACACTCCGATGGTCGCGGCGCCGCGGCGCGCGGCGGCCTGAACCCGCGGCTCAGGCCGCGAGGAAGGGTTCCAAAAGGCCGAGGAATGCCTGCGGGTTCTCCGCATGGACCCAATGGCCGGCGCCCGGCACGGTGCCGAATTCCGCGCGAGGGAAGAGCGCCAGGATGCGCTCGTGGTGCGCCGGGCGGATGTAGTTCGACCGCTCGCCGTTCATGACCAGCACCGGGCCGTCGTAGCGCCCGGCGAATTCGGGGAAGGCCTCGATCACCGGCATCGCCGCGGCGATCTCCGCGAGGCCGAGACGCCAGCTCGGCGTCTCCTCCCCGAACCGCAGGTTCTGCAGCAGGAAGGCGCGGATGCCGGGCTCCGGGATCGCCTCGGTAAGGGCCGCATCGGCCTCCCGCCGGGTCAGGCCGGCGGACAGCGGCACCGCCTGCATCGCGGCGACATACCCACGCAGCGCCGGCGGGTAGGTGACGGGGGCGATGTCGGCGACGACCAGGCGCTCGACCAGGGCCGGCCGGGTCAGCGCCAACGCCATAGCCACCTTGCCGCCCATGGAATGGCCGAGCACCGCCGCCGGCGCGGCGCCCAGCGCTGAAAGCGTCTCCGCGACGTCGGCCGCCATCGCCGGGTAGTCCATGGCCGCGTCGCGACCGGATGACCCGTGGTTGCGCAGGTCCAGCGCGATTACCCGCCGCCCCCCCGCCAGCCACTTCTGGACTGCGCCCCAGTTCCCCGCCGCGCCGAACAGCCCGTGCAGCAGCACCAGCGGCGCGCCCTCGCCCAGATCGACCGCGTTCAGCCGCATCGCCAGATCTCCTATCCGCGTGCTGCCAGCACGACGCTCGCCCCGATGAGGAGCCCACCCGCCAGCACGTCCCAGCCCAGCGTCTCGCCGAGCCAGAGGCTCGAGATGGCGACGCCGAGCGCCGGCACCATCAGGAAGCCGACCGAGGCGACGATGCCCGAGAGCTTCCGCCCCGCCTCGATCGTCGCCCAGGTGCCGATCGGCGCAGCGACGGCGCCGATGAAGACGGCGTGCGGCCAGGCAGCCGGCCCGATGCCGCCCGCCGGCTCACGCCACAGCGCCAGCGGCAGCAGCAGCAGCGACCCCAGCGCGAAGCACCAGGGCAACAGGTCCAGCACCGGCCGGCTCGGCGGGTAGCGGCGCGTCACCAGGATCGCCAGGCTCCAGAACAGGCTGGCGAGCAGCAGCATGGCATAGCCCGGCAGCACCCCCGGCCCCTGCCCCGCCAGATCCCAGGGCTTCATCAGCGCGACGACGCCGACCAGCCCCACCGCCACCGCCCACCATTGCAGGCGCGAGACGCGCTCCCCCAGCACCCAGACCGACAGCGGGATCAGCCAGAAGATCGTTACGTTCGCCAGGATCGCGGTCCGCCCGGCGGGGACAAATTCCAGCGCCAGATGCGCCAGCGCGAAGAAGCCGCCCAGCTGGAACAGGCCAATCCCGAGGATGCAGGGCAGGTCGCGCCGGTCTGGCCAGCGCAGCCGGCCGAGCACGGCCAGCAGCAACGCCGCCGCCACCGTCGCCATCGCCGCACGGTTGAACGCGAACCAGAGCGGCGTGGCATGCGCCAGTCCCGCCTTGGTCACCGGCCACACCCCGCCGAACAGGCAGACGGAGACCGCCAGGTAGGGCAGGCCCGCCGCCAGGCCGCCACGTGGTGCAGCGGCGGTGGTTGCGCTCAACCTAATCCGCCACCTGCAGCATGATCTTGCCGATATGCGCGCTGCTCTCCATCAGCGCATGCGCCGCGGCGGCCTCGCGGAACGGGAAGACCTTCCAGATCGGCGGCGCCACCGTGCCGGCTTCCAGCAGCGGCCAGACCTTGGCGCGCAGCTCGGCGGCCAGCGCGCCCTTCTGCGCCGTGGTGCGGGGCCGCATGGTGGAGCCGGTTACCGTCAGCCGACGGGTCATCACCGGACGCAGGTCGGCCTTGGCCACCTCGAATCCGCCGAGGAAGGCGATGATCACCAAACGGCCATCCATCGCCAGGCACTTGAGGTTACGGTTGAAGTAGTCGGCGCCGACCATGTCGAGCACGACATCGGCCAGCTTGCCGCCGGTCGCCGCCTTCACCGCCTCGACAAAATCCTGTTCCTTGTAGTCCACCGCGACATCGGCGCCGAGCTTGGTCATCGCCACGCATTTGTCGGCGCTGCCGGCGGTGGCGATGACCCGGGCGCCGAAGGCCTTGGCCAGCTGGATCGCGGTCACGCCGATGCCGCTGGTGCCGCCATGGATCAGCACCGTCTCGCCGGCCTGCAGCCGGCCATGACCGAACAGGTTGGCCCAGACGGTGAAGAAGGTCTCCGGCAGGGCGGCGGCCTTCAACGCGTCATAGCCTTTCGGCCAGGGCAGGCACTGCGCCGCCGGGGCGGTGCAGTATTCGGCATAGGCGCCGCCATTGGTCAGGGCGCAGACCTTGTCGCCCAGCTTCCAGGCACCGGCCTCGGCGCCGACGGCGACGACCTCGCCTGCGGTCTCGAGGCCGATCAGCGGGCTGGCGCCAGGCGGCGGCGGGTACTCGCCCTTGCGCTGCGCCACGTCGGGGCGGTTCACCCCGGTCGCCATGACCCGGATCAGCACCTCGTCCGGCTTGGCCACCGGCAGCGGCCCGGTCTTCGGCACCAGGACCTCCGGCGCGCCGCCGGTGCCGTGATCGATGTAGGTCATGGTCTGGGGCAGCATGGCGTTCCTCGTTGTTCGGCGGGGGCGGAGGTTCCCCGCGCGACCCGGCCCCGTCAAGCAGCGGGTGGGGTTGCGCGCAAGCCGCAGCGCGGGGACAATCATGGCGCTCCACCCCGCCCCGAAAGCATTGGCATGGCCACGACCGCCCGCCGCCCGCTGCTCGGTGGCCTCGCCGCCCTGGCGGCCATGGCCGGCCGGGCCGCCGCGCAGCCGGCCGGCGAGACCACCCGCATTGGCGCCCTCTTCCCCTTCACCGGGTCGCTCGCCTTGCTTGGGGACGAGCATTTCCGCGGCCTCGAACTGGCAGCCGAGGAGCGCAACGCTGCCGGCGGGCTGCTGGGCAAGCCGATTCGCCTGATCCGCGGCGATGCGGTGGATGCCGCCCAGGCCCAGGCCGAGCTCAAGCGCCTGATCGGGCCGGAACGAGCCCTGGCGGTCTTCGGCACCTGCGCCTCCCCGCTGTCCTTCGCCGCGACCCAGGCTGCCGAATTGCACGGCGTGCCCTATGTCGAGTTCGGCGCGGTCGCCGACCCAATCACCGATCGTGGCTTCCGCTTCCTGTTCCGCACCTGCCCGCGTGCCGCCGAGATCGGCCAGCTCGGGGTGGACGCCATCGCCAACATGCTCGCCCCCGCCTGGGGGCAGCCGGCCGCGGCGCTGAAGGTCGCCGTCCTGCATGAGGACAGCCTGTTCGGCCAGTCCATCGCCGCGGCACAGGAGGCGGCGCTCAAGGCCCGCGGCCTGACCGTGGCGGAAAAGCTGGGCTATGCGGCGCGCGGCGTCGAATGGGCGCCGGTGATCCAGCGGATGCGCGGCATCGGCGTCGAGGTGCTGCTGCATGCCGGCTACCAGAACGACATCCTGCTGCTGTACCGCGGGTTGCGGGAAGCCGGCTGGATGCCGCGTATGGTGGTCGGCGCCGGCGCCGGTTACAGCCTGACCGACACGGCGCATGCTGTCGGCCCGGATTTTGAGGGCACGCTGAACGTCGATGTCCCGCAATTCGAGGTCAACGACCGCTTGGCCCCGGGGGTGAGGCCCTTCGTCGAAGCCTATCGCAAGCGCTACGGCAGCGACCCGCGCTCGGGGCACAGCCTGTCCAACGCGGTCGGCGCCCGGGCCGCCTTCGATGCCATCCAGCGCGCGGCACAGCCGGACCGCGAGCGCATCCGCACGGCACTGGCGGCGACCGACGTGGCGGAAGGTGCGACAGCGAACGGCTGGGGCATCCGTTTCGACGACAAGGGGCAGAACCAGCGGGCTCGGCCGATGCTGCTGCAATGGCAGGGCGGCCGGCAGATGGCGGTGGCGCCCGGGGATGCGGCGGTGGCACCGCTCCGGGCGCGGATGGGGGTGGTGGGGTAAAAGAAAGCAAGTTCGGGGAGAAGATATTCTCCCCGAACTTCTCATCTGTCTATGTGGGGTGGCACCTGCCGCACGGCGGATGCCAGACTCACAAAAAGGAAGGGCGAGGTTTGGGGAAGGGACGCTTTTCCCACCATAGACTTGCTCTCAAGGCAGCGCATCGATCAATACCGCTGCGTCGGCCGCCCGCGCCGCCCAGCTTTCCGCTGCCACCGCCGCCTGCCGCATCGCCGCCGCCCCCGGCGGGTCGGCCAGTGCGGCTTCCAGCGCCGCAGCGAAGGCCGCCGGCCCCTCCACCTCCGCCACCAGCGCCATGTAGGGCTGCAGCGCCGGAAACGGCGTGCTCACCACCGGCCGGCCCGCGGCCAAGTATTCCCTCAGCTTGAGCGGGTTGCTGGCGCGGATCTGGGCATTGTCGACAAAGGGGATGATCCCGGCGGTCCAGTGCTGCGAATAGGATGGCAGCGCGGCATGTGGCCGCGGACCCAACAGCACGACGTTCGCCAAACCCTGCAGCGGTGACAGGTCGGTCGCCGGATGGCCGATCAGCACGAAGCGCCACTGCGGCAACCGCCGCGCCACCTCGGCGACCAAGCCAAGGTCCAGCCAGGGCGCCAGCGTGCCGTAGAAGCCGGCCACCGGCCCGCCTTCCGGCATATCGGCGGCGCGCGGCACCGGCGTGGCGAATCGATCGTAGTCGACGCCATGCGGCAGCAGATGTGTCCTGGCTGTGTCGAATTTTGCCGCCAGCAGCGGGCTGGAAGCCAGGATCAGGTCGGCCCGCCCGGCAAGCTCCTCCTCCATCCGTAGCGCCGGCACATGGTCCACCCCGGCCAGCGCACCGAAATCGTCACAGCAGTAGTAGACCACCGCGCTTTCCCCCAGTGCTCCCAGCGCCTGCACGGCGGAGGGCAGCGAGGCCCAGACCACAGGCCGCCGCAAGCCCGCCGCCGCTGCCGCGGCGCGGACCGCGCGGCCGATCAGCCACCGATTGGCGGCGCGGCCCAGCGCGCCTTCAGCCATCGGGATGGCCAGAGCATTCACCAGCGGAAACGGTGCCGGCTCCCGCGTCGCTTCCGGCGCGCCGCCGCCGGCCACCGCGCGCTTCAGCTTGGTGGCGACCCGGCCGAGATCGGCGACCGACAACTTCGGCCGCCGCAAGCCGATCGAGTTCACCCAGACCACCCGGCGGCCCGGCGCCAAATGCCGGATCAGGTGCTGGGTCGAGGAGGGGTGCGCGCCCCAGTCCTCGCCGAAGACGATGAGGTCGCGCAGCACGCCGTCACGCATCCGGGATGCTTCGGATGACGCGGCAGGGGTTGCCCGCGGCCAGTACCATCGGCGGCAGGTCCTTGGTGACGACGCTGTTGGCGCCGACCACCGTGCCGCGGCCGATGGTGACGCCGCCCAGTACGGTCACCCCGGTGCCGAGCCAGACATCGTCTTCCAGCACGATGGCGCCGATCTGCGCCGTGGTGCAGGGGGCGCCGGCGGCGCGCGTCACCGGGTCCAGCGGATGCCCGGGATAGCCGGCCAGGAAATTGCGCCCGGCCAGCCGGACATTGTTGCCGAATCGCACCACGCTGCCGACGGCGATCGTGGTCTGCCAGCCTATATCGATGTTGTCGCCCACCTCGAGCAGCGGCGCCGGGTCGCTGCCCGGCCGGCCCGAGAGGGTGGACGCGCCGGACAGCCGCACGTCACGGCCAAGCCGCAGCCGCAGCGGGCCGAGCACCAGCGGCATCCCGCCCTCCAGCCGCAGGCCGGGCGACGGCGTCTCGACGCGGGAGAGGAACATCGGCGTCCACCAGGCCGCCCGCATGAACTGCGAGGCCAGGCCACCAAACGTCCGGTGCGCCGCATAAAGCAACCGGTGCAGCGGCCGGACCAGCGGCACCCGCGCCCCGCGCACCGTCTGGATGGTGGCCCAGGCTGTGCGCGCCGCCGGGGTCTCCTGCGCCTTGATGCTGCGCTTGAGGGCGGCGAAGCTGGTCATCCGGGAACTCCGCGGGCTGGGTGACGGGGGGCTGGCGCCGCCGACTCGCAGGTGGCGTCGCAGCATGCGAATGGCGCTTGGGACCTGCGGCGCGCCGGCTGGCCTGCGTCAGATCTCCACGCCCAGCACCGGCAGCCGCCGCACGCGCGCCAGCAGCCGCCGCGCCAGGCCAGGCAGGAAGCCGGCAATGCGGCCAACCTCGCGCTCCATCTCCTCCCGGAGCGAGGGATTCTCCCGATCGTTCAGCACGATGCCGAGCAGGTTGGCGCCGGCGCGACCGAGCCGGTCCTGCGCCCGCTTCACCGCCTCCGCCTTGGTCTTGCCGGCCAGCACCACCATCAGCGTGCAGGCCGCGGAGGCGGCGACCGAGAGGCTCCCCATCGCCTCCCCCGGGGCGGGCGAGGCCAGCACCGGCGAGAGGTCGAGCACCACCATGTCGTAGTCGCGCTGCCAGGCCGCCATCTGCCAGGCAAAGAAGTCGCGCTGCTGCCAGTTCGCCGGCGCATGGGCGGGCACCGACAATACGCTGAAGCCCTCGGCGCCGATCCGCACCGGCTCGCCAGGCGGCAAATGCATTCCGCAGCGCGTGGCGAGCGTCGGCTTGTCGGCGAAGATCTCGGCCAGCAGCACGGTCTTTCCGGCATGCTCGGCGCGGCGGGCCAGCGCGGCGGCGATGGTCGAGGTGCCCTCCCCGTTGTTCGCCGCGGTGACCGCCACGCATTGCAGCCCGCTGGCGACCAGGCTGCGCCAGACCGTCTCGATCTCTTCCGACAGCGCCTCGGGCGGCAGGTCCTTCGGCATGGTCAGAGCACCTTCAGCAGGGCGACGACGGAGAGCAGGCTGATGACGTCGCGGAACCCCTCGAAGAAGATACGCCATTCGCTCTGCGCCGTGCTCGGCACGTAGACGGTGTCGCCCGGGCGGACCACGGGCAGCATCGCGAAATCGCCCGTGCGGGCGAATTTCTGCAGATCGAAGGTTCGCGCCTCGTTGGCGCAGCAGGAGAGGTTGACCACGACGATCCGCGTATCAAGCGCCGTGCCACCGGTGCCGCCGGCCTCGGCCAGCAGGTCGAGGATCGTCATGCCTTCGGTGATCGGATAGCGGCCGGGCTTGCCGACGGCGCCGAGGACCCGGACCACGTTGCTGGCCGGCGTCTCCAACCAGTTGCGATTCCGGTCGGGCACGTAGATCACGTCGCCCGGCCGGATCCGCGGCATCAGCAGATCGTCACCGGTCTCGAAGTAATTGGCCAGGTTGACCCGGGAGACGCGGTCCCGCCCCTCGCCGCGATGGGTGATGCGGATGTTCTGCAGGTCGGCCGCGGTGGTCGGCCCGTTCGCCGCCGACAGGATGTCGAGGAAGGACAGCTTGGCATCGAAGGCGTAGCGGCCGGGCGCGCCGACCGAACCCATGACGTAGATGCTGCGTTCGGCCTCCTGCCGCAGCCAGGTGCCGCGGGTGTCGTTCGGCGCCGAAAGCTGCTCCGGCACCGTGATGGTATAGCCGCCGCGGATCACCGGCAGCGCGGCGAAGCGGCCGCCCTGTTCGAGGAATTTCTGCAGGTCGAACCGCACCGGCGATGCCCGGTCGCCGGGCAGGATCTGCACGGCGGAGGTATCGGCCCGCTCGTTCGGCCCGCCGGCCTGGGCCAGCAGGTCGAGCAGCGACATCTCGTCCGACCATTCGAACCGGCCGGGCTGCCGCACCGCGCCCATCACCCGCACCGCACGGGTGGTCGGCACCCGCAGCCAGGCCGCGGTCTGCTCGCCCTGGGTCTTCTCCGGGATGAAGACGGCATCACCCGGCCTGATCTCCGGCGGCCGGCCGCCGCCCTTCTCGATGAATCCGCCGAGGTCGAAGAAGTCGATGGTCTTACCGTCGGCCCGGATGATGCGGACCTGACGGGTCTCGGCGAAGCGGGTCGGGCCGCCGGCATTGGCCAGGATATCGAAGAAGCCGGTGCCCTGGCGGACCTCGTAGGCGCCGGCGCGTTGCACCTCGCCCATCATGTAAACCACGCGCGGGCCGACCTTCACCTCCTCGGTCAGCACGGGCACGAAGATGGTGGTGCCGCCGGCGATGCGCGGGTTCAGCCGCTGGTCGCCGGTGTCGAGAAAGGTCTTCAGGTTGAACAGCTTTGGCTCGTTGCCGGCGATGATGCGGACCTGCTCGGTGCCGGCGAAGCGGCTGACGCCACCGGCCCGCATCAGGGCATCCATCACCGTCATGCCCTCCTTCCAGGCGAAAGTGCCGGCCGCGTTCACCTCGCCGAACACCCGGATCGACGGCGCGTCGGTGCCGGCATCGCCCTGACGGTTCAGCGCGGCGGAATCGAAGGGCACCTCGACATTGCCGGTCAAGGGAGAGACCGGAACGAAGACCTCGTCCAGGGTCCGCAGCGTCGGCAACAGGCTGGAATCGCCGGTATCGAGATAGCGCTTGTAGTCGAAGGTGATGGTGCGGCCGTCCCGCCGCACCTGCATGCGGTCGAGCTGCGCGCCGGGCTGCAGCCCGCCGGCCGACGTGATGGCCTGCTGCACGTTGGCGCCGCGCGGCAGTTCCACTGGCCCCGGGGTGCGGACGTAGCCGCCCACCGTGATCAGCAGCTTGCGCTCGCGCAGCAGCAGGTTGAAGCGGGACAAATCGCGGAAGCGCTGCGACAGGATACCCCGCACCTGCTCGCGCGCCTCCCGCAGGGTCAGGCCGGCGACCGCGACCGGGCCGACCTCGGGCAACTCGATCCGGCCCTCCCGGTCGATTTGGACGGTGTTGGCGAAGCTGTCCTCGCCGGGCAGCACGACCTGGAGCACGTCGCCGACCGCCAGCCGGACCACGGGACCCGGTGCGGCGGTGGCTTGGTCGCCCGCCGGCGCGGTGCCGGTCGTCTGCGCCAAGGCAGTCCCCGAGGCCACCAGCGGGCCGGCCAGCAACAGCAGCAGGAGCAGCAGGGCGTGACCGATGCGGCGGATCATGCGGGGGGGCACTCGGATGGCAGCGGGACACCGGGGGGCAGCAGGGGGGCGAGCGCGACGAGCTCGGCTTGCAGCCGATCCAGCGTTCTCGCCGAATCCCCATGCAGACCGCCATAGAATTCGCGTTGGGCGCGGATCGCCAGGTCATGCGCCGGGCCGATCCGCCCGGTCAGCACGCCGCGGGCGCCCAGCGCCTCGCGCAGCACGTCGGTGCGGTCCACCTCGCAGGCGAGCCGGAGATGCAGCCCGGCAACGCCGTCCCTGTCCTCCGCCTTGGGGGCGCGGACTTCGGCCATGCCGCCGGCGCCGGCGCGCGGGAAGCCGCAGCCGCCGAGCAGGAGGGGCAGCAACAGGAAAATGGACGCCAGGCGCATCGCGTCAGAGTAGAGGAAAAACCGGTCGCTGCGAAAGAATGCAGGCCAGGGAAAGCTCAGGCGGCGCGCGCGAGGCCAAGCGCGGCGGCGAAGCCGAAGCTACGGCGCGGCGGGACTGGCAGGCCGAGCACCTCACCCAGCCCGAGCTTGCGGAACATCGCCAGCGGCTGGGTCGTGGCGCCTTCAACCGTCATGCAGCGGCCCTGCGCTGCCAGCCGCTTGAACAGGAAGGCGACCGCGCCGAAGCCGCAGCCATCCATGAAGCCGACCGCGGACATGTCCAGCACCACGTCGCCGATGGTCCCGGTGACCACCTGCTCCAGCATCGGCCGCAGCGCCAGGGCGCCTTCGCCATCGAGCGCACCGGAGACCTGGAGACGGAGGCCAGAGCGGTCGTTCGAGAGGGAGGCGGTCATGGCGGCAGTCCTTGTGAAAGCAGTTTCGAAGGGGTTAATCGCAACCTCTATGCCAGCATTGCCGGCTGCACCCTGCGAGTCCGCCCCCCCTGCTGGACGCAATGCCGCAAGCTGCGTTGCAAAATGCGAGAAGCGATGACCCGTGAGATCTGGCTGCTGCTGGACAGTTCCGGCCTGGGCGGCATCGAGAGCCATGTGGCCGAACTCGCCGCCGGCCTGACCGCCGCCGGCCAGGCCCCGCGGGTGGTCTTCCTGACCGATTTCGGCCCGCACCCGCTGCGCGACCGGCTGGATGCCGCGGGCGTGCCGTGGGAGGCGCTGCCGGGTGGCCTCGCTGCCCTGCGTCGCCGGCTGCGCCAGGGCCGCCCTGCCCTGCTGCATACCCATGGCTACAAGGCCAACCTGCTGGGCCGCATCGCCGCGCGGCTGGCCGGCATCCCGGTGGCCAGCAGCTTCCATGCCGGGGAACGGCCGGCCGGTGCGGTCGGGCTCTATGACCTGGCCGATCGCTGGACCGCGGGGTTGGCGGCCCGCGTCGCGGTCAGCCGGCAGATCGCCCGGCGACTGCCCTGGCGGGCCGAGGTGGTCCCCAATTTCGTCGCCCTGCCGGACGCCGCGCCCGGCCCGCGGCCGCTGACCATCGCCTTCGTCGGCCGGATGGTGCCGGAGAAGGGGCCGGACCGCTTCGCCGCCCTGGCCGACCTTGTTCCCGGGCCGCACTACCTCGCCTTCGGCGACGGGCCGGAGCGCGCCGCGGTCGAGGCCGCCGCCGCCGGCCGGGTGGAATTCCGCGGCGCCGTCCCGGGCATGGCCGGGCATTGGGCCGAGGTCGGGCTGCTGGCCATCACCAGCCGGGCGGAGGGCCTGCCGCTGGCGGCGCTGGAGGCCATGGCAGCCGGCGTGCCGGTGGCCGCCTTCGGCCTCGGCGGGCTGCCCGAATTGGTCACCGACGGCGTCGACGGCTGGCTGGCGCCGCCGGACGACCTGCCGGCGCTGGCCGCCAGGCTCGCCGCCTGGGCGGCGCTGGACGCCCCGGCCCGGGCCGCGATCGGTGCCGCGGCGCGGGTCACCATCGCCGCGCGCTTCGGCCGGGAGGCCGGAGTGACGCGGCTGCTGGCGGTCTACCGCCGCGCCGGGGCCGACCTGTAGCCGGAGGCCAAGGGGCAAGGCATGGACGCCCGCCTGCCGGCGCGGGACACTCCCGGCCGGGAAACGGCAGGAGGCGAGGCATGGCCGAGGCGCGCATGGTGCTGCAGATCGGCATGGGCACCGATATCCGCGGAGGCGAGCCGACCAAGGCCGCGGTCCGGGCGCTGCGCGATGCGCTCTGGCACAACTCGCTGACCATCACCCATGCGCTGGGCGTCGATGTCGACAGCATGCGGGTGAAGGTGACGATCGGCGTGCCGCACCCCGAGCGGGTGGACAAGGCCCAGGTCCTCGCGGTGCTGCCGCACGGCACGGGGACGGTCGAGGTGGTCGAGGGCGGGCTCGCTATCCCCACCGAGGACGGCAGCGGCGTGACCCTGCTGGCCCAGGCGGCGGCCGAGGTCTTCCTCGACCTCCCCGAAGGAGCCGCGGCATGACCGGCAAGACCCTCCGTCGCGTCATCCTGGAGATGGGCAGCGGCAACGACCTGCACGGCGGCGACTACACCAAGGCGGCGCTTCGGGCGGTGCAGGACGCGCTGCACCACTCCTCCCTCTCCATGCTGCGGGCGCTCAAGGTGCCCCCGGCCGACATGATGGTCGCCGTCACCATCGGCGTGCAGCGGCCGGACCGGGTCGATCTCGACCGGGTCGTGGCCTCCCTGCCCTATGGTAAAGTGACGGCCAGGGCGGTGAAGGGCGGCCTCGACATCCCGGACCCGGCGAAGGACGACCCGGCGGTGATCGCCAGCGCGGCGATCGTGGTCAGCCTGCCGTTATAGCCACGGCGGGGAGGATTTCCCGCAGCCGCTCGACCGGCCGGCACAGCCGCGTGCCGTCGGGGGCGACGACGAAGGGCCGCTGGATCAGGATTGGGTACGCCAGCATCGCGTCCAGCAGCGCCGCATCGTCCAGCCCGGGATCGTCGAGGCCGAGCGCGGCATAGGCCTGCTCTTTCGGCCGCAGCACCTGGCGCGGGGTCAGCCCGGCCGCGGCGATGGTCGCCGCCAGGGTCGCGCGGTCCGGCGGCGTCTTCAGGTAGTGCAGCACGGTCGGCTCGATCCCGGCCGCCCGCAGCAGCGCGAGGACGGTGCGAGAGGTGCCGCAGGATGGGTTGTGCCAGATGGTGACGCCGGTCATGCCGAATCCCCGATGGTCGGACCGGCAGGATTCCGCAAACCCGCCGTCGCGTCACGCCGGGCGCAGGCCACGCCCGGTCGCCGCCCGCAGCACCGCCGCCGCGGCCGACCGCGCCGCGCGACGGTCCGGCGCCTGCAGCAATGCCTGAACCTGCTTGCCCGCCGCCCGCCAGCCCTGCCCGGCCGCCGCCGCCGCCTCGGCCTCCGCGACCAGCAGCCGTGCGGCACAGCGCCGCGCCGCGCCAGGGTCCAGCCCCGCCGCCGCCGCCCGGTGCCGCGCGGCCACCAGCCGCAGCGCCGCCGCCCGTGCGGCCGTGTCCTGCGACAGGTTGCCCGGCCGGTGCATCAGGTAGTCGGTGCCGACCAGCGGCACGCAGCCGACCGGCGCGCGGGCCGCCAGCCGCAGCCACAGGTCCCAGTCCTCCGCCTGGCGCAGCGACTCGTCGAACCCGCCCGTTTCGCGCAGCAAGGCGGTGCGGACCATGACGGTGGAGGTGCCGACCACATTCTCGGCGAACAACTGGGCCAGCGCATCCGGGCCCAGCAGGAAGGCTTCCAGCCAGGCGCCGTGCCGCGTCCGGAAGCCCGGCCAATAGCCGAAGCAGGTGCCGCGGTCCTCCCCGGCTTCGGTCACGTGGCGGTAGTCGGTGAAGGAGAAGCCGAGTTCCGGCCGCGCCGCATGCAGCGCCAGCTGGGCCGCGAGCTTGCCTGGGCGCCAACGGTCGTCCGCGTCGAGGAAGGCGACGAGCGGCGCCGCGGCCACCGCCAGCGCCGCGTTGCGCGCCGCCGCGGCGCCGCGGCGCGGCCCCGTCAGGGGCACGATCCGCGCATCCGCCGCGGCCAGCCCGCCGAGGAGCTCGCCGGTTCCGTCAGTCGAGCCGTCATCGACCACCAGGATCTCGACCGCGGCCTTCGCCCCGATCGAGGCGATGCTGCCTCCCAGCCAAGGCGCCGCGTTGCGGGCCGGGATCACCACGCTGCATTCGGGGCCCTGCGGCATCGCCCGGTATCCTCTGGGTGCAACCAGTGTCCTGATATGCACCGAAGGGTCGTGCATGGCGAATTGCGGCGCGGCAGGCCAGGTCCCACCCGCCCCTGGCATCACGCCGGGGCGCCCGCCGGCCCGCTGAAGACCCCACGGATCGCCTCCCGCACCACGCGCCGGCTCGGCGCGATCGCCAGGGCGCGCAGCCGCAGCAGCAGCGCCGCACGCCGGCGCCCCGCCGCCTCGGCAGCCGCCACAAGCAGCCCGGCCTCGCCGGCCCGGGCCAGGGCCGGGTTCAGCCGTGCCGCGGCGGCGCGGTGTTCGGCGGCGATCGCCGCGATCGCCCGGGCCCGCTTGCCGGCATTGCGCGATACCGCGCCGGGCCGGTGCATCAGGTAGTCGGTCAGCATCGCTGGCACGCAGCCGACCGGGGCCAGCGCCGCTAGCCGCAGCCAAAGGTCCCAGTCCTCGGCCGAGCCCCAAGCGGTGCCGAAGCCGCCCACCTGGCGCAGTAGGTCGGTGCGGGCGACGACGGTCGAGGTGCCGACCACGTTCTCGGCATAGATCTGCGCGAGCGCATCGGCGCCGAGCTCGAAGGCCGGGCCGCCGGCGGTGGGCGCATGCCGCGCGGCGAAATGCGGCCAGTAGCCGAAGCAGCTGCCGCGGTCCTCGCCCTCCGGCGTCACGTGCCGGTAGTCGGTGAAGGAGAAGCCGAGCTGCGGATGCCGCCGGTGCAGCGCCAATTGGCGGTCCAGCTTGCCGGGCCGCCAGCAGTCGTCGGCGTCGAGGAAGGCGACCAGCGGTGCGCGGGCCGCGCCGATCGCAAGGTTGCGGGCGGCGGAAGGGCCGCGGCCCTGGCCGGGCAGCAGCTGGATGCGGCGGTCCTGCCGGGCCAGCCCGGCCGCGAGCTCGGCGGTACCGTCGCGCGAGCCGTCGTCGACCAGCAGGATCTCCAGCCGCGGGTCCGCGCCGATCGAGGCGAGGGCGTTGTGCAGGAAGGGCGCGACGTCGCGCATCGGAACGATGATGCAGGCGCTGGGCAGATTCGGCATCGCGCGGTCTTTTCCTCTCGACCCGTATTGGTCATCGGGCCAGATCACGAAAAGTGGAGCAAATCTTATGCCGGTTCCGCCTGCCGCTTGCGTCGCAAAATGCGGGACTGGCAATGTCCTGGAAATAGGGTTGCGAAATAAGTAGAATCACTCACAGGTTGCGGTTCAGCGCCGGCCAAAGGCCCCGCACGGCCGCTGGACCGATTTCGGCAAGCCCATCCTGGCGAGGCCAGAGGATTCCGCCCGCCATGCCCGATGGTGCCCGCAACGCTCCCGTCGCCACCCTGCATGTGCTGGCGGCCTTCCCGGTGCTGTCGGAGACCTTCATCAGCAACGAGATCCGGGCGCTGCGGGCGCGCGGCCACCGCGTCGTGCCGCTGGCGATCGCCCCCTATGACGGCCCTTGCCAGCCGGAGGACGAGGTGTTCCGCGGCGAGACGGTAGTGCTCGGCGCCCAGCCGCGGGGCGCGGCCCTGTTCGGCGCGATGCTTGGTGCCTTGGCCAACCCGGCCGGCCTGGCCCGGGCGCTGGCCTTCTGTCGGGCGCAGAAGGCGCTGTCGGTCCCGTCACTGCTGCTGGCCGGCGCGCGCGCCGCCCTGGTCGCCCGGCGCGAGGGGGTGGAGCATGTCCATGCCCATTACGCGCATGGCGCCGGGGCGATCGCCATCGTCGCCGCCCGGCTGGCCGGGCTGCCCTGCAGCTTCATGTCGCATGGCTACGATGTCTATGGCGCCCCGGCCGATATCCCGGTGAAGCTGGCCGCCGCCGATGCGGTGATCGCCACCTGCGAGGACATGAGGGCCGATTTCCTGGCCATGACTTCCGGCGCCCCGGTGCATGTCATCCCCTGCGGCGTCGATCCCGCCCGCTTCCGCCGCCCTGCCACGCCGCCGCCGAGCAACGGCCGCATCCTGGCGATCGGCCGGCTGTCCGAGCAGAAGGGCTATCCGGTGCTGATCGAGGCGCTGGCCAGACTGCCGGAAGCCGAGCGCCCGGTGGTCGAGGCGGTCGGCGCCGGCGTGCTGCTGGACGAGCTCCAGGCCCTGGCCGCGGCGCGCGGCGTCGCCGACCGGATGCGCTTCCTCGGCCCCAGGCCGTCCACCTGGATCGCCGAGCACGGCCCGGCCTATGCCGGCTTCGTTGCGCCCTACGTGATCTGCGCCAATGGCGACCGCGACACCTCCCCGGTCTCGGTCAAGGAGGCCATGGGGATGGAACTGCCGGTCCTGGCCAGCACGGTGACCGGCAACAAGGAGATGGTGACGGCGGAGACCGGGCGGCTAATCCCGCCCGCCGATGCCGACGCCCTGGCCGAGGGGCTGCGTTGGCTGGCCGGCTTGGCACCGGAGGAACGTCGACGCCTCGGCGCCGCCGGGCGGCAGCGGCTGCTGGACCGCTTCACCCTGGATTACCAGGCCGAGCGCCTGGGCCAGGTCTTCGCCGGCTGCCGGAGGGCCTGACCATGTTCCGTGCCCGCTGGGCGGCCCTGCCGGACGGGCTTCGCGCCACCCTGCTCTATGCCGGGGCAACCGGCTGGACCAAGGGGATCGGCCTGCTGCTGCTGCCGCTGATCACCGGCCTGCTGCCGGCGGCCGAATTCGGCCGGCTGGAATTGCTCTCCTCCGCCGCCGAGATCGCCGCGGTGCTGGCCGGCGCCGGGCTGGTCGACACGCTCTACCGCTTCGCCAGCCTGCCCGGGGCGGAGGGAAAGCTCGGCGCCGCCCGGGTCACTGGCCTGGCCATCGTCGTCACCCTGATCGGCCTGGCCGGCGCCTTCGCCGCGGCGCCGCTGGGCGCCCTTTTGCCGCTGCCGGCGCTGCCCATCGAGGTCATCCTGCTCGGGATTTCCGTGGCGCTGGAGGCGGCGATCGGCGTGCCGCTTGCCTGGCTACGGATGCAGAACCGCGCGGCGGCCTATGCCTTCATCGTCATCCTGCGCGGCACGCTGCACACCGTCCTGCTCGGCCTGCTGCTCTGGCAGGGGTTCGGGATCGCCGGGATGCTCGGCGCCGGCGCCGCGGCGTCCCTCATGGCGGCGGTGGTGCTGCTGGCCGGCCAGGCGCGGGACACCGGCATCCGGATGCAGCCGGCGGCCTGGCGGCCGCTGCTGGCCTATGGCGTGCCGCTGATCGGCAGTGGCCTCGCCTCCTTCGCGCTCGGCACCGCCGATCGCTGGTTCCTCGCCGGCTCGGTGCCGGCCGAGGCACTGGGGCACTACGCGCTGGCCTCGAAGCTGGCGCTCGCCATGGCCTTCCTGATGCAGCCCTTCGAACTGTGGTGGTATCCGCGCCGGCTCGGGGTCTGGGCCGGGGCGGACGGGCCGCGACACTCGGCCCGCCTGGCCGGCACCGGGGCGGCGGTGACGCTGCTGGCCGCCGCGGTGGCGACGCTGGCTGGGCCGGTGCTGATCCTGGCGGCGACGCCGCCCGCCTACCACCCGGCGGCGGCGATGGTGCCCTTCGTGGTCATCTCGCTGGTGCTGCAGAGCTTCGGCAGCCTGTTCAATATCGGCGCCTATATCGGCCGCACCGGGCGGATGCCCTTTCTGGTGAACTCGCTGGCCGGGGCGGTGGCGATCGCCGCCTACGCGCTGCTGATCCCCCGCTTCGGCATCGCCGGCGCGATCGCCGCGACGGTATTGGCGCAGGGCGTGCGGCTGGTGGTCTTCGCCATCCTGTCGCAGCGCAGGGCGCGGGCGGACTACCCGCATGGCGCCGTCGCCCTGCTGGCGCTGGCGATCGCCGGGGCGGCAGCGATCCCGCAATTTCTGGCGCCCTGGCCAGCCGCCGCCGCCGCGGCGCCAGCTTTCGTCCTCCTTGGGCTGCTGGCCATCCGGCTCGGCCTGCTGCCGGCGCCACGCCTGCCGCGCCGCGGCGGCAGCGTTAACGCGAAGGCGTGAGGAGTGTGCGCCAGCGCACATCGCAAACCGCCGGGCTGCGCCATACAGGTGGGGAGAGGCGAAGTTCCCCTCTGCCTCCCGCTTGGCATTGCAGCTTGCCGCCCACCTTGGCCCGGTCTTGCGGGGCAAAGGGCGGCCCTTGAGACCAGAGCATATTCCTCGCCGCGACCGGGCCCCTGCCCCGGCCGCGGCGATCCCTTTTCCGGCCCGCGGCCGGGCAGCGGCAGCCACGCATGCCGCGGGACGCGGCGCCGACCTTGCGCGATTCCGCCGGAACTGACGGCAAACTGCGAAACTGGACTGGCCCGCCATTCGCAGGGATGGTCGGGTCAAGGCGGAGTGCACCCATGTCCCTTTATGTCGTTACCGGCGGCGCCGGCTTCATCGGGTCCCACCTGGCCGATGCGCTGCTGGCGGGCGGCCACCAGGTCCGGGTGGTCGATGACCTCTCGACCGGGCATCGCCGCAACCTCGATGCGCGGGCCGAACTGATCGTCGGCGACGTCGCCGATGCGGCGCTGATGGGCCAGGTCCTGGCCGGCGCGGCCGGCGTCTTCCACCTGGCCGCCATCGCCAGCGTGGCGCGGTCTAACGAGGACTGGCTCGGCACCCACCGGGCCAACCAGACCGGCACCGTCACCGTGCTCGACGCCGCCCGGCAGGCGGGACGTATCCCGGTGGTCTACGCCTCCTCGGCCGCTATCTACGGCGACCAGGGCGACGGCGCGATCGACGAGGGCGCGGTCCCCGCCCCCAACACCGCCTATGGCGCCGACAAGCTGGGCTCGGAACTGCATGCCCGGGTCGCCTTCACGGTGCACCGCGTGCCGACCATGGGCTTCCGCTTCTTCAACGTCTTCGGCCCGCGGCAGGACCCGGCCTCGCCCTATTCCGGGGTGATCTCGATCTTCGCCGCCCGCATCGGCGCCGGCCAGGCGCTGACCCTGCATGGCGACGGGCTGCAAACCCGTGATTTCGTCTATGTCGAGGACGTAGTGCGCCACCTAATGGCGGGGATGGAGGTGCTGCATGCGGCGCCGCAGGCCACCGTCTTCAACGTCTGCACCGGGCGGGCGACCTCGGTGCTGGAACTGGCGCAGACCCTGGCGCGGCTGGACGGCCGGCCGCTGGCGATCACCTTCGGCCCGGCCCGGGCCGGGGACATCCGTGCCTCGCTCGGCAATCCGGCGGCCGCCACGGCGGTGCTGGGGGTGCGGGCGAAGACCAGCCTGGAGATGGGGCTGCTGGCGACGGTGGGGTCGATGGCGGCGTCCTGAGGCTCAGCCCTTCAGGCCGAGTCGGCGCGAGGCAATCCGCGCGCCCTCGGCCATCGCGGCCAGCTTTGCCCAGACGATGTCCTCCGCCACCCGGCCGCGCCCGGCCGAGGTGTCGAAGCCGCAATCGGTGCCGGCCAGCACCCGGGTCGGGTCGCCGATCACCCGCGCCACCTGCTCCAGCCGGTCGGCCACTACCTCCGGGTGCTCGACGAAATTGGTCAGCGGGTCGATGACACCGGCGACCACCACCTGGCCGTCGTCCAGCGGCAACTCGTTCAGGCAGCGGTACTCGTGTGCGTGGCGCGGATTGGCGATGGGCAGCACCCAGCCGCCGACCCTGGCACGGCCGATCGCCGGCAGGATGTCGTGCATCGCCACGTCGCAGTCGTGCGGGCCCTCGTAATTGCCCCAGCAGGCATGGATGCGCACCCGGTCGCGCGGGATATTCGCCAGCGCGGCGTTGATCACCGCCACCACGCGGTCGGCGAAGTCGATGAAGGCCGAGAGCGGGCGGTCCTGGTAGGACAGATGCCGCTCCATCGCCAGATCGGGCGCGTCGATCTGCAGCACGAAGCCAGCACCGACGATCGCTTCATACTCCACCTGCAGCGCCTTCCCGAGGGCAGCCAAGTAGGCATCCTCGGTGTCGTAGTGCCGGTTGCGCATGGCGGCGGCGATGATCCCGGGCGAGGGCGCTGTCATGAAGGCCTCGGCGAAACCCTGCGGCGCGACCTCCGTCAGCGTCGTCAGGAACTCGTCGCATTCCGCCTGCACCAGGGCGGGATCGAGATAGCGGACCTCACCCACCGCCTCGGGCACACCGTCGCGGTTGCTGACATTGGGGCGTCCTGAGGCGGTAGCGTCGCCCCAGGCCTGGAAACCGGGATAGCGCGCCACGTCGGCGAAGGTCTTGCGGGTCCAGCCGCCGCCGAAGCCGGACATGCGGTGCCGGACATAGAGGAAGAAGGCCTCCCGCATCTGCTCGCCGTTGTTGCCGACATCGATGCCGGCTTCGATCTGCCGGCGGACGACATGGCGTGTCGCGGCGCGGCCGGCGGTGTCGATGGCGGCTTCGTCCACTGTTTCACCGGCGGCGCGCCTCGCATAGAGTTTGGTCAGCGCCGGCGGGCGGGGCAGGCTGCCGGTGTGGGTGCACAGGATGCGGTCATCGCTTCGGCGCATCGTCTTTTCCTCCCAGGAAGCTTTGGTTTGATCCTGGGGGACGGGTGGGTCGGGGGAAAGTACCCCCTGAACCCCATGCCCATTTCTGTCGGTCGGGCGCCTGCCGCGCGGCGACTGCCGACCCAGAAAGAACCCATGGCCGGGGCCCGGCACGAGAAAACCGCTTCCCTGTCCAGCCTTGCCCGACCGGCATCGAGGCTTCCCCATGGCCCGAGCCCGGCGCATCCTCGGCGGCCAGGAGGAATGCGCCCATGGCTTCCAAGCCCCAGCCCTACACGCTGGCCGTCCCGGAGCAGGCCATCGCCGAGCTGCGCGACCGGCTGGCCCGCACCCGGCTGCCGGACCAGGCGCCGATCCCGCCCGGCGGCGACCCTTGGACCTACGGCACCAGCGCCGCCTACCTGGCCGAGCTCGTCGCGCATTGGCGGGACGGCTTCGACTGGCGGGCGCAGGAGGCCGCGCTCAACGCCTTCCCGCAGTACACCGTGCCGCTGCACGGGATCGACCTGCATTACCTGCAGGTGCCGGGCAAGGGGCCGAACCCGACGCCGCTGCTGCTGATGCATGGCTGGCCCGGCTCGGTCTTCGAATTCCTCGACATCATCCCCCGGCTGACCGATCCGGCGGCCTTCGGCGGAGACCCGGCAGACGCCTTCACCGTCATCGCGCCATCCTTGCCGGGCTACGGCCTCTCCTTCGCACCGGGACAGAAGCGGTTCGGCGTGCACGACATCGCCGCCTGCCTGAACGACCTCATGACCGGGGTGCTCGGCTACAAGCGCTATGCGGCGCAGGGCGGCGACTGGGGCGGCATGATCGCCGCCGCCCTCGGCGCGACGCAACGGGAGGCGCTGATCGGAATCCACGTCAACCTGCTGGCGATCCGCCGCGACGCCTCGATCTTCACCGGGACGCCGACGCCGGAGGAGACGGCCTATCGGGCCGAACTGGAGCACTGGATGAAAGAGGAGACCGGCTACCAGTGGATCCAGGGCACCAGGCCGCAGACCCTGGCCGCGGCGCTGGTCGACAGCCCGGCCGGCCTCGCCGCCTGGATCGCCGAGAAATTCCATGCCTGGAGCGACAACGACGGCCGGATCGAGAGCGCCATCGACCGCGAGCGGATGCTCGGCAACATCGCGCTCTACTGGTTCACCGGCGGCATTGGCGCGTCCTTCTGGCCCTACTACGCGCGGATGCACGGGCCCTGGCCGATCCCGGACGGCCGGACGGTGGACGTGCCCACCGGCTACGCCCAATTCCCGCGCGAGATCATGCGGCCGCCGCGCAGCCTGGCGGCGCGCGCCTACACCGATATCCGCCGCTGGACGGTGATGGAGAAAGGCGGGCATTTCGCCGCGATGGAACACCCGGCGGCGCTGGCGGCCGAGGTGCAGGCCTTCTTCCGCGCGTTGCGGAGCCCGGCATGAGCCTCGATGGGTTGGCCATCGAGGCCGCTGCCGCGCCGTTGCGCCGGCACGTGGCGGCGCGCACGCGGATGGCGGCGCTGCCGCCGACCATCCGGCCGAAGACCCGCACCGAGGGCTATGCGGTGCAGGCGAGGGTGGTACCGGGCGAGATCCTCGGCTGGAAGATCGCCGCGACCAATGTCGCGGGGCAGCGGCATATCAATGTCGATGGCCCACTGGTCGGGCGCTACGTCGCCGGAATGGTGCTGGAGGATGGCGCCGAGATCTCGCTGCGGGGGAATGCGATGCTGGTGGCGGAGCCGGAATTCGCCTTCACCCTCGCCCGCGACCTGGCGCCGCGGGAGGCCGCATACATCCGGGACGAGGTTATGGACGCCGTCGGGGATTTGCGCATCGGCATCGAGGTGCCGGACAGCCGCTTCGCCGATTTCACCGCCGCCGGCGGGCCGCAGCTGATCGCCGACAATGCCTGCGCGCTGCTGCATGTGCTGGGCCCGGCCGCCGAGGATTGGCGCGGGCTGGACCTGGCGGCGGCGACCTGCCTCGCCCATGTCGGCACGCGATACGAGCGCGAGGGCGTCGGCGCCAACGTGCTGGGCGACCCGCGCATCGCGCTTACCTGGATGGTCAACGAGATGACGCGGCTGGGCACCACGCTGCGGGCTGGGCAGTTCGTCACCACCGGCACCTGCGCGACGCCGCTGGCGATCGAGCCAGGCGATGCCGTGCGTGTCGATTTCGGCCGGCTTGGCACGGTCTCGGTCCGCTTCGTAGAATGAGCGCGAACCAGGAAAGATCCACGGCATGAGCGACGCCGATACCTTCGACTATGTCATTGTCGGCTCCGGCGCCGCAGGGTCGGTTCTCGCCAACCGGCTGAGCGCCGACCCGAACCTCACCGTCTGCGTGCTGGAGGCCGGTCCGCCCGACCGCAACCCCTTCATCCACATCCCGGCCGGCTTCATCAAGACGCTGGCGGATCCCGGCGTCACCTGGCAGTTCAAGACCGAGCCGCTGGAGATGACCGGCGGCCGGCGGATCAGCACGGTGCAGGGGCGGACGCTGGGCGGCTCCTCGTCGGTCAACGGCATGATCTACAACCGCGGCCAGCCGGCCGACCTCGACAACTGGGCGCAGCGCGGCAACCGCGGCTGGGGCTATGCGGATTGCCTGCCCTATTACCGCCGGTCCGAGAACCGCATCGGCGTCAGCGACGACAGCCGCGGCCGGAACGAGGACGGCATCCCGATCACCGACATGGACTGGATCCATCCGCTGTCGGAAGCCTTCATCAAGGGCTGCGAGGGCATCGGGATTCCCCGCTGCGTCGACTACAATTCCGGCAACCAAGCCGGCGTCGGCTATTTCCAGCGGGCCATCCGCAAGGGGCGACGCGTCTCGGCCGCGGTCGCCTTCCTGAAGCCGGCGTTGGCGCGGCCCAACCTGGAAGTCCGCACCAATGCGCGCGCCAGCCACATCCTGTTCGAGGGCAAGCGGGCGGTCGGCGTCCGGTATGTCGCGGCACCCTCCGCGCCAGCGCAGGAGGTGCGCGCGCGGCGGGAGGTGATCCTGTCCTCCGGCACTGTGAACACGGCGCGGCTGCTGCAGGTATCCGGCGTCGGCCCGGCCGATCTGCTGGGCAGGCTCGGCGTGCCGGTGGTCCACGCGCTGCGCGGCGTGGGGTCCAATTTCCGCGATCACTACGCGTCCCGCTTCGTCATGCGGGCGCGACCGGGGGTGGAGACACTGAACGAGCTGGCGCGCGGCCTTAAGCTCGGCGGGCAGATCGCCCGCTGGGCGATGGGCAAGCCGAGCATCCTGGCGACCGCGCCGAGCCACGTGCATGTCTTCTGGAAGAGCTTCGAGGGGCTGGACGAGCCCGACCTGCAATGCGTCTTCACCCCCGGCAGCTATGCCGAGGGCAAGGTCTACGTGCTGGACGAGGTGCCCGGCGTGACCGCCGGCGCCTGGCAGCACCGGCCGGAGAGTACCGGCTGGGTGCGCGCCCGCAGCACCAATGTCTTCGAGGATCCGGAGATCAACCCCAACTACCTCTCGGACCCGATGGATATCCGCGTGCATCTCGGAGGCATGCGGCTGCTGCGGCGGATGCTGGGCACGCCTGAGCTCGGCCAATACGTCGATGCCGAGACGCTGCCCGGCCCCGACGTGCAGACCGACGACGAACTGCTGGACTTCGCCAAGAAGAACGGCAGCACGACCTACCACCTGATCGGCACGGCGCGGATGGGGCCGGAGACCGACGCGAGCGCGGTGGTGAGCGACCGGTTGCTGGTGCATGGGATGCAGGCGCTGCGGGTGGTCGATGCCTCGATCATGCCCGGCATGCCGAGCGCCAACACCTATGCGACCACGCTGATGATCGCCGAGAAGGCAGCGGATTTCATCCGCGGCCGCGAGGCTCTCTCCGAGGCAGCCTGAACCCAGTTCGGTCCAGGGGTCACCGCGTCCCCTGGCGGGGGAGTGCAGAGGGGACAGTGGCCCCTTTGCAGCGCCGGGGCCGAACCCGCCCAGATGCGGGTTGTCCTTCGCCTTCTCCAGGAAGCTCCGGTACTGCGGCGGCAGCAGCCTCGAGGGTAGGCCTTGCCCCAAGTCATCGCCGCCAGCAGCGGTCAAGGCGGATTGGCCAGCGCCGGCCGTCCCACCATCAACAGGCCGGCGCCCTCGTCGCGGATCAGCCGGTCCGCCGCCACCGGGGCGCCAAGGTTCCAGGACACCGCGACCGGCATCCCCGTCTCCCGCTGGATACGCGACGCGGTCGGCACCATGAAGCCGCACTCGGTCCAGGGGACCTCGGCCGCGTTGATGTTCATGCCGAGGCTGATGTCGACCCGGTCGAGGCCACGCACCGCCAGCGCCTCGACGAGCGCGATGCTGTCCTGGACCGTGTGGGTGTCGGAGTGGAAGTCGATGGCGCCCATGCGAACGATCAGCAGCAGGCGTTCCGGCCATGCCGCCCGCACCGCCCGGAAAGCAGCGACCAGGAATCGGGCGCGATTCTCGGCAGTGCCACCATGCTCGTCGACGCGGCCATCGGCGATGGGCGAGAGGAACGACGCGCCGAGGAAACCCTGCGCATAGCGGATCTCCAGCCACACGAAGCCGGCGTCGTGCCCGCGCGGCGCGCGGGAGGCGGCCACCAAAGGAGAGGCCGAAGGGGGCGATGGACTCCCAGCCCTCCGGGTCGTCGGCCTCGAGCTTGGTGTAGCCATCCCACAGCTTGTGAAGGCCGCCTTTGCGGCAGGAATGGCCGAGCTGGACGCCGGGCACCGCGCCTTGAGGAAGCGGGTGACCCGCGCCAGCGCCTCGGCTTGGTCGTCGTTCCAGAGAGCGGCGCCGCCCGGCGTCATGCGGCCCTCGGGCGAGACCGCCAACTGTTCCACTCGTACCAGCCCGGCGCCGCCCATTGCACCGGCGCCGAGATGCGCCAGGTGCCAATCCGTCACCACCCCGTCCGGGCTGCAGGAATATTGCGTCACGGGCGAGATCGCGATGCGGTTGCGCAGCGTCACCTCCGTCAGTGCGGAGGGGTCGAACAGCTTCGGCGTGGGGTCAGACCACCTTGTCGCTGATGACCTGCGGCACCGGCACAGTCGCGGCGAAGGAGGGACGGGCCTCCAGCCGGGCCGAAAGGGCGACGAGGTTGGGATACTGGCTGCGCCAGGGGTGCTCGGGGAAGCGCACGTCGAGGTAGCGCAGCACCGTGCCGGTGGCGATATCGGCCAGGCCGAAGCTTTCGCCAACCACCCATTCGCGATCGCCGGCGGTTTCCGCTAGGGCACGCAGCCCGCCGTCGACCTTGCGGCGCTGCCGGGCGATCCATTCGGCGCTCTGTTGCGCGGGCGCACGGTGGCGTTCCCAGAACAGCAGGACGCAGGCGTCGCAGACGCCGTCGGCGATGACCTCGACCTTGCGGGCGGCCAGGCGCGCCCAGACATCGGCCGGGACAAGGGGTGGCTCCGGCCACTTCGCCTCGATCACTTCCAGGATGTAGCGACTCTCGTAGACGCTGCTGCCGTCCTCCAGGATCAGGACCGGCAGCTTCTCCAGCGGGTTGTGTCTCGGTGTCTGGGTGGTGCTGTCCCATGGCACTTCGGTCACCAGTTCGAAGGGAATGCCCTTCTCGGCAAGGGTGATGCGGACCTTCCGCGCATAGGGGCTGGGCGTGGCGCTGATCAGTTGGAGCATGGATGGTCTCTCTTGTTTGGCGGTCCCCTCCCCCATCCTGTCGCGCCTAAGCCGTGTTGGATCGAAGGGGGGTCGGTAGGGTACGTAGGATCAGGGATGACGTCGGTCGCACCTTTCTCGAGTTTGTGGCTTGGTACCTGCCGCGCGGCCAGTGCCAGCCACAGAAGAAAAGGATGTGGGCTGGGAGAGGCAATGCTTCTTGCTCCGCGGTCCCGCCTCTCTTCTCTACAGGGACGTCTTGCAGTCCACTCGACCATGGACGCCAGGACGTCCGTCGCCGGATAAGCACCTTCCGAGCCAAGTGAGCCACATGTCCAGGATCCAATGCCTTCGCACCATCCGCATCGCCGAGCGGCCCAACCTGATCTGGGTCGAGATCGAGACCGACGAGGGCCTGGTAGGCTTGGGCGAGAGCTTCCGCGGCGCCCAGGCGGTCGAGGCGGTACTGCATGAGACCATCGCCCCCTGGCTGATTGGCCGCGACAGCCGGCGGATCGAGGCGGTCTCGCGCCACCTGATGACGCCCTATCTCGGCTTCGCCAGCGCCAGCGCCGAGGTACGGGCAGCGAGCGCCGTCGACCTCGCCCTCTGGGACCTCATGGGCAAGCGGCACGGCATCCCGGTGCATGAGGCGCTGGGCGGTGCCAGCCGGACCGAGATCCGCACCTACAACACCTGCGCCGGCTACGCCTACAACAGCGGCACCGCCAAGGGGGTAGCCGCCGGGCGGCGCGACATCGACGCCGGCGATGTCGCCACCGGGCCCTATGACGACCAGCTCGCCTTCATGCGCGACGCCGGCGCGCTGGCCGAGAGCCTGCTGGCGGAGGGCTACACGGCGATGAAGATCTGGCCGCTCGACATCCAGGCCGCAGCCTCGGGCGGGCAGATGATCACCCTGGCCGAGTTGAAGGTTGGGCTGGAGCCCTTCCGGAAGATCCGCGCCGCGGTCGGCGACCGAATCGAGGTGATGGCCGAGTTGCACAGTCTCTGGTCCGCCCAGGCCGCGATCCGCATCTGCCAGGGGCTGGAGGATCTCGGCATCTTCTGGGCCGAGGACCCGATCGCCAAGATGGGCGACTTCAAGGCCCTGGCCGATCTGCGTCGGCAGACCCGGGTGCCGATCTGCGGCAGCGAGACACTGGGCGGTGCTGTCGCCTACCGCCAGATGCTGGAAGCCCACGCAGTCGATTTCGCCATGCTCGACCTTGCCTGGTGCGGCGGGCTGACCGAGGGGCGCAAGATCGCCGGTCTGGCCGAAGCCTTCGCCAAACCGCTGGCGCCGCACGACTGCACTGGACCGGTGACCCTGATGGCCGGGCTGCAGCTGGCGATCCACGCGCCGACCGCGATCTTCCAGGAAGTGGTCCGGGCGACCCTCGCCACCTGGTACCGCGACCTCGTCACCGACCTGCCGCTGATCACGGGCGGCCTGGCCCAGGCACCGACCGCGCCTGGCCTTGGCACCGGCCTGCTGCCAGCCGTAAGGAAGCGCGAGGACGCGACCATCCGCGAATACGGCACGCCGCTGCGGCCCGGCGGCTGAACGAAGCAGAGGGGAGAGAGACCATGCTGAGACGCCATTTGCTCGCCGCCACATTGGCCGCACCATCCATCGCCCATGCCCAGACCTTCGACCGGCCGCTGCGCATCATCGTCCCCAATGCCCCGGGCGGCACCAGCGACATCCTGGCGCGGCTGATCGCCACGCCGCTCGGCAAGCTGGTCGGCCAGAGCGTGGTCGTCGAGAACCGCACCGGTGCCGGCGGCAATATCGGCGCCGACCACGTGGCCAAAAGCCCACCCGACGGCACCGCCATGCTGCTGCTCGATGTCAGCGTGCTGGCGACCAACCCCTTCCTGTTCACCAGGCTGCCCTTCGATGTCGAGAAGGACCTGGCGACGGTGAACATGCTGATCTACGCGCCCTACATCCTCGCCGCGCGCAACACGCTGGCGGTGCCGGATGCGGCCGCGCTGGCGGCCTATGTGAAGGCCAATCCGGGCAAGCTGAATTTCGGCAATGCCGGGGCCGGGACGCTGACCCACCTGGTCTCCGTCGCGCTCGCCGCATCCTGGGGCGGCGGGATGACCCAGGTGCCCTATCGCGGCGGCGCCCCGGCGCTGCTTGCGGTGGTGAGCGGCGAGGCAGACCTGACCATGGCCGGCGCCACCCAGTCGATGCCCTATGTCACCCAGGGCCAGATGCGCGGCATCGCCGTCTCCGGCCCGCGACGGCTGGCGACGCTGCCGGACTTACCGACCTTCGCCGAACTCGGCTGGCCGCACCCCAATGCCGGCACCTGGCAGGGCGTGCTGGTGCAGGGCAATACCCCGCCAGCCGTGGTGGCGAAGCTGGAGGAGGCGCTGCGCCAGGTGATGCAGGAGCCCGCGGTGCGCCAGCGCGTCGCCGAATTGGGCGGCGAGCCGCGCACCGATGGCGCCAGGGCCTTCCGCGAGCAGCTTCGCGCCGATACCGCCAGCCTCGGCAAGGTAATCCGGGAGCACAACATCACCCTGGACCAATAGGGTCAGCCGAGGCGTTCCGCGCCGGCCTCGCGGATCTTCGCGGCCAGTTGCTCCGGCGCGAAGGGCTTTTGCAGGAAGCGCTCGTGCCGGCCGGCGGCACGGCCCGCCAAGTCGGGCGTGGTGCCGCTGATCAGGATCACCTCGACCTTCGGATGCCGCGCCCGGGCCAGTTCCGCCAAGTCGAAGCCATCGAGACCGGGGCCGAGGTTGACGTCGGTGACGAGCACATCCGGCACCTGGCCGGCGCCGAGCAGGATCAACGCATCCTCGGCATTGGCCAGGCCGTCCACCTCGAAGCCGTGGCCGTCCAGCGTCTCCGACAGGGCGCTCCGGACGAGTTCATCGTCCTCGATCAGCAGGACCCGCATTGCGGCACAGCCTCCCTATTCCCGCGTCGTCTATGCGACACAAGCCCGTAAGGTGGGATGGCGGAGAGCCGATTCCCGTCGGATCGGCGTTCAACTTCCGGGTGGCGTCGCTGCCCCGATTACAGGCGGCAGGCGGCCTCGAAGAAGACGGCGACGAGCGTGCCGGGCTGCACGCCGCGTTCCTCGCTCAGCCGGGGCCGCTCCTCGAACTCGAGGCCCTGCGCGTCCGGCGCGCGGTACCAACTGCCCTCCAGCGGCCGCCAGGACTGCTCGGTGCAGCGGTAATCCGCCAGGAAGGCGACGCTGCGGGCGCGGCCACCGGTCTCCGGCAGGCGGATCGGTTCCCCCAGGTTCAGCACGATCCAGACCCGGCGCAGCCCGGGGGTCCAGTGCGCCGCCTCGGACGCCTCAAACGCCGCAGCGATCCCGCCTCGCCTGTCGATGGCGATCGGGCGCCATTCCACCCGCGGCGCCAATGTGAGCGCGGGCGGCTGCGGCGCCTCGTCGACCATGGGTGGCTCGGCCGCGGGCGCGCAGCCGAAAAGCAGGAGAAGCGGCAGCAGGCCGCGCAGCATCGTCGGGTCGCCTCCCGCTACCAGCGCCGCGCCGGGCCGCAGTCGAGATGCACGAATCCGTCGCGCCGATAGAGGCCGACGCCGCCGATCTGCATCGCCGCCGCCAGCCGGGCCAGGCCGAAGCTGTCCCGTCCCGCCAGCCGGACATCCGCGGCCATGCCCGACATATGCAGGGAGGCGCGCGACACCCGGCCGGATTCGCGTGCCCTTGCGGCATTGGTCTCGGGCGAGCGGTAGCCGCTGATCACCTGGAACCCCTCCTCGGCCTCCAACTCGCGCGCCAGGATATACATCACGTCGAACAGCCGCGGGTCCATCGGCGTGGCTTCCTCCCGCGCAGGGTCGCGGAACAGCCAATCGAGCTGCTTCAACGCCTCACGGTCATAGCGGCCATCGCGCCAGTAAATGCCCGCGAAGCTTTCCTCGGTCTGCATGCGGTGGATGCGGAGGCTGCGCGCCGCACCGGCGGTGACCTGCGCGACGGCGGCGCCGCCGCCGATCGCACCGCAAAGCAGGCCGGCCGCACCACGCAGCAGGGTGCGGCGGCCGGATGCGGGGCAGCAGGGGCAGGCGGCGGTCACCATCTCAGCGGATCCGTAGCTCGGCGACACGCGGCAGCCGCGGCGCGTCGAGGGCGCGGGCATAGGCCGCGTCATGCCCATAGATGTCCTGGCGCATGCGGAGCTCGGCGCCTTCCAGCGTCACGGTGGTATAATGCAGCCGCACCGGGATCGGTCGCGGCACCCCGACGCCCGAGGTCTGCCGGCCCGCCAGCACCTGGTCCACCCGCGCCCGGTCCCAGCCGGCGGCGCCCTGCAGCGCGATGTCCAGCAATTCCATCGGCTTCTCCAGCCGGATGCAGCCGGAGGACAGGGCACGCTCGGCGCGGCGGAACAGGCCGCGATCGGGCGTGTCGTGCATGTAAATGTCCTCGGTATTCGGGATGACGAATTTGATCCGGCCGAGCGCGTTCGCGTCGCCCGCATCCTGTCGGATGATATAGGGAAAGCGCTCGGGGTTCACCGAGCGCCAGTCGATGGTGGTGGGATCGATCTCGACCCGCTGGCCCTCGGCGAAGCCGTAGACCCGGAAGCCCTTCTCCATCATCGCCCGCGGGTTGGTGCGGAATTTCGGCAGCAGGTCTTCCTTCGCGTTGCGCTCCGGCACGCCCCAGGGCGGGTTGAAGACCACGTTGGTCAGCCGGACCCGCAGCATCGGCGTGGCCCGCGCCGGCTTGCCGACGATCACCGCCATCTCGAGCCTGACGCGGCCATTCTCGATCAGTTGCAGGCGCTGGTGCGCGATGTTCACCTCGATGCGCCGTTCCGGCCCGACGCTCGCCGCGGCCCGGCGCATGTCGAGGGCGACGCGGAGCTGGCGGACCGCCACCTCGGCCGGGCGGTTCAGTGCGAGGAAGGTCATGCGGCCTGCACGGCCGTCCGGCTCCAGCCCCTCGGCCACTTGGAAGCGGCGGACCGCAGCGACGAGGTCCTCGTCATACAGCGCCGGGTCGGCCGGCCGCAGCGCCGCGGCGACCGGGTCGGTCGCCGCCATGCGGGCGCGGAGCGCCGGCACCCGGACCGCATCGGTGGCGCCGGGTTCCAGCGCCTCGATGCCTGGCATCGGCGGCACCGGGGGGAAACCGCCGGCCAGGACGCGGGCCCGGGCGATGGCCAGGGCCCGTTTCAGGGCGGCGGCTTCGGGTGGCAGCAGGGCGGCGCGCTCGATCACCGCGGCCGGCTCGGCGGCGGTGCCGAGTTCTGTCATCCAGGGGCCAAGCGGCAGGGCCGCCGTGTCGCGGCGGATATCGATCCGACCCGGCAGGTCGCGGACCCGGCCATGCAGCAGGTCGGCTAGCGCCGCGGCGGCGGAGTGCCGCAGCGCGGCCGCGAAGCCGCCCGGGTCGGCATGGGCCAGCGCGTCGGCGGGGATGGCATAGTCGCGCGGGTCGAGGCCGTCCTCGCCCAGGCGGCGCAGCCGGTCGGCAAGGCGGTGCAACGCCTCCGTCCCCTGCATCGCCTGCGCGACGCCCTGGGCCGGCGGGGCGGCATGGGCAGGGGGCGCGGCCAGGGCGGCAGCGGCGAGCAGGGTCATGGCCAGGAAGGTGCGCACGTTGCAGTGATACATGTCCGCGGTGCCGCGCGCCAAGCCTGCTAGCGCGAGCGGCTCAGCGACCGGCCAATTCGGCGACGGTCAGTGGTTTGTAAGGCGCGCGGGGGCGGAGCGTGCCGGCCGCCTCGGGCGTGGTGCCGCGGGACGCGGCGATCAGTGCTGCCAGGGTCGTGCCGCAGAGCCTTCCCTGGCAGGGGCCCATGCCGGCGCGGAGATAGGCCTTGAGCTGGTTCGGCCCGCTGGCGCCGAGCCGGGCGGCGGCGCGGACCTGGCCGGCGGTCACTTCCTCGCAGCGGCAAACCAGGACCTCGTCGTCCGGCGGGGCGAGGACCCAGTCGGGCGGGCCGTAGAGCGCATCGAGGAAGGGCCGCAGCGCCAGCGCCGAGCGGCGTTGGGCGAGCAGCAGGCCGGCGCGCCGGGCGAAGCCTTCCGCGGTCAGCCGGCCTACCCGACGCGCGGCGTCCACCGCGGCCAGCCGCCCGGCGCTGATGGCGGCTTGCCAACCGCCGATGCCCGCGCCGTCACCGGCAATGGCGACCCGTGCGTCAGAGGTCGCGCCGTAATCATCGATCCGCGGCCGCCAGCAGCGCTGCGCCGGGTCCCAGTCATGGTCAAGGCCGAGGGCGAGCGGAATATGCGTGGCGGGCACGACCCCCTCATGCAGCAACAGCGTGTCGCACGCGGCGCTGCCGCCATCCCAGGATACCCGCCCGACCCGGCCATCGCCTTCGGCGCGCAGGCCGGTGACGGCGCGGAGGCGGGGGATGCGCCGGGTCGCGGCCAGCAGGCCCAGCCCCTTTGCCAGCAACGGCGCGCCGGCCAGCAGGCCACTCGCCCTGATCGCAGCGCGAAGGCGGCCCTTCGGCGTGGTCTCCAGGATCAAGGCCGGCGGCGCCCCGGCGCGGCTCAGTTGCGCGGCCAGCAACAACAGCAGCGGCCCCTGCCCGGCCAGCACCGTGCGGCCGGCCGGCACCGCGCCGGCGGTCTTCAGCAGGGTCTGCGCCGCGCCGGCGGTCATCACGCCGGGCAGGGTCCAGCCGGGGATCGGCACTGGGCGTTCCTGCGCCCCGGTCGCCAGCAGCACGCGGTTCGCCGCGATCGTCATGCTGGCGCCGGCCGCAACCACCGAAAGCAGCCCGGCCTCCGGGTCCAGGTGCCAGAGGGTGGTCGCCGGGCGGTAATCGATCCGCGCGGCACGGAAGGCACGGATCAGCGGCCGGCCGGCCGCGAAGTCGCCGCGCAGGGCCGGATCGCCGCCGGCGCGTTCGAGGCTGCGGAAGACCTGTCCGCCGGGCGCCGGGTTCTCGTCGATCACCGCGACCGACAGGCCGAGGTCGGCCGCCTCCACCGCCGCGGCCATGCCGGCCGGGCCGGCCCCGATGATGGCGAGGTCGCAGCTCATGCCGGGAAGGCCCGGCGGGCGCCGCGCTGCGGGGCGATGCGCATGCCGGGCGCCACTGGGACCATGCAGGCCTGGCGGTTGGCGATCCCGTCAATGTCCGCCAGGCAGTCGAAGCAGGCGCCCATCATGCAATAGGGGAGCCGCGGCGTGCCGGAGATCGGCGTCTCACGGATCAGCGGCAGGCCGGCCAGCAGCACCGCCGCCGCGGCCGAGGCGCCCTCCGGCACCCGTACCGCGGTGCCATCGACGAAGACCTCGACGCTGGCGGGGCGTTCAGGACGCGGCACGAACATCGAAGCGTCCTGCGGTGAAGGGGTCGAGCATGGGGTCCAGCGCACCGGCGGCGATCATCGGTGCCAACAGCCGCGCATGCGCGCCGGCCAGGGTCACGCCGGAATGGCAGTTGGCGGTGAAAGCGCCGGGGAAGCGGTCGGACTGGTCGTAGATCGGCAGCCCGTCCGGCGCCATGACCCGCAGCGCCGACCAGGCGCGGACGATGTTGAGCCGGCCGATCCAGGGGAAGCTCAGCACGGCGCGGTCGGCGATCTGGCGCATCACATCCGGCGACTGGCGGAGGTCGAAGCCCACCTCCTCCATGCTGTCGCCCATCATCAGCGAGCCTTCCTGGGTCTGCCGCACCGTGGTGGTCGGCATCGGCAGCAGCTCCGCCGCGCGCTCCGTCACCAGCACCTGGCCGCGCTGTGGACGGACCGGCGCGACCAGGCCGAAGCGCGGTGCGAGCCCGGCATTGCCGAGCCCGGCGGCCAGTACGATGCGTGGCGCGCCGAAGCGCCGGCCGCCGGCGATGACGGCAAAGTCGTGCGGCGCGGCATGGCCCTCCTCGACCCTGGCATCCGGCACATAGGCGCCTCCCGCCGCGACGAAGGCAGTATGCAGCGCGTGCAGCAGGCGGAGCGGATTGGCATGGCCGTCATAGGGGGTCCAGGAGGCGCCGACGACATCGGGGCCGAGGCCCGGCAGCATCTCGCGCAATTCCGGGGCCTCGATCATCCGGTATTCGTAGCCCGTGTTGCCGGCCTCGGCCTGCATCCGCGCCATGCGCGTGGCGCGCTCGGCCATCTCGGCATCGGACAGGCACAGATGCACGCCACCCGGCTGCCGCAGCCCGACATCGGTGCCGGTGCGGGCGCCGAGCTCCGCCGCCAGCGCCGGCCAAACGCCTGCCGAGGCGCGGGTCCAGCGCTGGTACCAGGGCGCGCCGAGTCCCTTCGACTGCACCCAGACCAGGCCGAAATTGCCGCGGCTGGCGCGGTAGGCAACGTCGCCCTCGTCCAGCAGCACGGTGCGCAGCCCCTGGCCGACCAGCCCCCAGGCGATGGCGGCGCCGACCAGGCCGCCGCCCACCACGATCGCATCGAAGGACTCGTCCCGCATGGCGGCATGGGAGGGCGGCGCGGCGCGGCCGTCAATGCGCCCCCATACCGACGGTCATTTTCGATGACCGTCGGTATGGGGTCCCAAGCCCTCAGGGGCCGGGCGGCCGCAGCCGCGGCCCTGGCTCGCCGCACGCGCGGCGGGCTGCGCCCACCGCAGGTCACGCCATGCGGGCGGGGGTATCAGCCCGGCCGGCGGAAGGCGGCGCGCGCCGCCGCGGCCGCGGGGCGGATGGCGCAGTCCTCGGCATGGTCCTGGAGCACCCCCATCGCCTGCAGGAAGGCATGCACCGTGGTCGGGCCGACGAAGGCCCAGCCGCGCCGCTTCAGGTCCTTCGACAGCGCGATGGAGATCTCGCAGGTCGCGGCGCCCGCCGGCGGCGGCATGGCCGGCTCGAACCGCCAGATATAGGCGGCGAGCGAGCCTTCCTGCCGCACCAGCTCCTGTGCGCGCCGGGCATTGCCGATCGACGCCTCGATCTTGCCGCGGTGGCGGACGATTCCGGCATTGCCGAGCAGGCGCTGCACGTCGGCCGCGTCGAAAGCGGCGACGCGGTCGATGGCGAAGCCGTGGAAGGCGGCCCGGAAATTCTCACGCTTGGCCAGGATGGTCCGCCAGCTCAGGCCCGACTGGAAGCCTTCCAGGCAGAGCTTCTCGAACAGCCGCGTGTCGTCGGCGACCGGAAAGCCCCATTCGGTGTCGTGATAGGCCAGGTAGTCCGGCGTCGCCATGCACCAGTGGCAACGCGGCCGGCCATCCGGCCCCGGGAGTGTCCGGCTCATCGCCCGTCATCCTTCCCCGCACCAAGCCTGTTGACCCCACCCCCGGGGCCGCGCGAGCCTGCCCCGGCCCCGGGGAGGACCGTTGCATGAGCCCGCTGGATACCGCCGCCGCACCGCCGCGCAACAGCGACCTCGACTCCGCGCTGGCCGAGGCGCGCGAGGCCTATGCCGCGGCCCGCCCGCGCAGCGCCGCGATCCATGCCCGGGCGCGGGAGGTGATGCCGGGCGGCAATACCCGCAGCGTGCTGTTCTACACCCCCTTCCCCACCGCCATGACCCGCGGCGAGGGCTGCCGGCTGTGGGACGCCGACGGGAACGAGTACCTCGACCTGCTGGGCGAATACACCGCCGGCCTGTTCGGCCATTCCGAGACGCGCATCATCGATGCGGTGAAGGCGGCGCTCGACGGCGGGATCAACCTGGCCTCGGTCGGCGAGAAGGAGGCCGAGCTGGCCGGGCTGATCGTCGGCCGCTTCCCCTCGATCGAGCAGGTCCGCTTCACCAACAGCGGCACCGAGGCGAACCTGCTGGCGCTGGCCGCGGCGCGCGGCTTCACCGGCCGGGTGAAGACCATGGTGATGCGCGGCGGCTACCATGGCAGCGTGCTGACCTTCGCCAGCGAAAAAAATGCGGTGAACGTGCCCATCCCGCTCGCCTTCTCCGACTACAACGACCCGGAGGCCGTGCGACGCGACATCCTGGCCGAGGGCGATTCGCTGGCGGCGGTGCTGGTCGAGCCGATGCTGGGCTCCGGCGGCTGCATCCCGGCGACGCTCGAATTCCTCACCGCGCTGCGCGAGGCGACGCGGCAGACCGGCGCGGTGCTCATCTTCGACGAGGTGATGACCAGCCGGCACGGCGCCGGCGGGCTGCAGCAACGCACCGGGGTGATCCCCGACATGACCACGCTGGGCAAGTACATGGCCGGCGGGATGAGCTTCGGCGCCTTCGGCGGCCGGGCCGAGATCATGGCGGTGTTCGACGGCCACAAGCCGGGCACGCTGCCGCATGCCGGCACCTTCAACAACAATGTCTGGTCGATGGCCGCCGGCTGCGTCGCCATGGGCGAGATCTTCGACGCCGCGACCGCCGAGGCGCTGTTCGCCCGCGGCGAGGCGCTGCGCGATGCCCTGAACGCCGCCTGCGCCCGGGCCGGCGCGGCCATGCAGTTCACCGGCCGCGGGTCGATGCTGACCGTGCATTTCCGCGCCGGCACGATCGACCGCCCCTATGCGGCGAGCCCGGCCGAGGACCGGCTGCGCGAGCTGTTCTTCTTCGACATGCTGGCCACCGGCATCTACCTGGCCCGGCGCGGCATGGCGGCGCTGTCCCTGCCGGTGGCCGATGCGGACTGCGCCCGCTACCTCGCCGCCGTCGAGGAGTTCATCGCCGCGCGGCGCCCCCTGCTGGCGGGGGCGGCCGGTCGGGGCTAGCCTGGGGCACCCGCCGTCCTGGCCGGCCCCAGGAGACCAGCATGCAGACGACCTTTGCCGCGGACCGCCGCTCGCCCAACCAGGCGCGCCGCGTCATGCTGCTGACGGGCGCCTCGCGCGGGATCGGCCATGCCACGGTGAAGGTCTTCTCGGCGGCCGGCTGGCGGGTCATCACCGTCTCCCGCCACCCCTTCCCGGAGGAATGCCCCTGGGAGGCCGGGCCCGAGGACCATATCCAGGCCGACCTGTCCAACGCCGACGACACGATCCGGGCGATCGAGGAGATCCGCCAGCGGCTGGAACCGGAGGGCGGCCGGCTCGATGCGCTGGTGAACAATGCCGGCATTTCCCCGAAGGGCCCGGGCGGCAGCCGGCTGGGCACCATCCAGACCCAGCTCGACGACTGGAAATGGGTGTTCCAGGTGAATTTCTTCTCCTCCATCATGCTCGCCCGCGGGCTGATCGAGGAATTGCAGCGCACCCGCGGCGCGGTCGTGAACGTCACCAGCATCGCCGGCAGCCGGGTGCATCCCTTCGCCGGCGCGGCCTATTCCACATCCAAGGCGGCGCTGATGGCGTTGACGCGGGAGATGGCGCATGATTTCGGCCCGCTCGGCATCCGGGTGAATGCGCTGAGCCCGGGCGAGATCGATACCTCGATCCTGTCGCCCGGGACGGAGAAGATCGTCGAGGAGCAGATCCCGCTGCGCCGCCTCGGCAAGCCGGCCGAGGTGGCCAAGGCGATCTACTTCCTCTGCTCCGACGCCTCCTCCTATGTGAACGGGGCGGAGATCCACGTGAATGGCGGCCAGCACGTCTAGGCTGGGCGCGGCTCGCCCTTACCGGCCGCCGCCCACCGGCAGCCGGGCCCCGGCGACATAGCTGGCGGCGTCGGAGAGCAGCCAGAGGATGGCTTCCGCCACCTCCTCCGCGCTGCCGCCGCGCGCCATCGGCACGCCGGCCGACATTCGCGCGACCCGGTCCGGCATGCCCGCATTGGCGTGCAGTTCGGTCTCGATCAGCCCCGGGTTCACCGCATTGACGCGGACGCCCTGCAGGGCCGCCTCCTTGGCAAGGCCGACGGTCAGGGTATCCACCGCGCCCTTGCTGGCGGCGTAGTGCACCCACTCCCCGGCGCCGCCGAGCTCGGAGGCGCGGGAGGAGACGTTCACGATGGCGCCGCCCTGCGGCAGCATCGCCAAGGCCTCCCGGCAACAGCAAGCCAGGCCGATGACGTTGGTCCGTAGCACCCTCTCCCAGATCGCATCGGTGCTTTCGCGCAGCGTCGCCTTGGGGCCGGTGATGCCGGCATTGTTGACCAGCGCATCCAGCCGCCCGAAGCGGTCCCGCACCGCGGCGAAGCTGGCGGCGACCGCCCTGGGGTCGCCGACATCGGCCTGCAGCGCCAGCACCTCTGCGCCGGCGGCCTTCGCCGCGGCCTCGGTCTCCGCCGCCCGCGTCGCATTGCCGGCATAGGTGAAGGCGACATCCCAGCCGCGCGCCGCGGCCAGCCGCACCACGGCGGCGCCGATCCCGCGCCCGCCGCCGGTCACCAGCAGCACCTTCCTCTCGGCCATGGCCCTCCCCTTCCCCTCGCTTTCCGGGCAGCATACCCCGCAGAAGAAGACGGAGGGAGCGATGTTCCAGGCGGACTCGGCCGAGGCGCATGGTGCGCCGGATCGGCCGCGGCGTGGTTAGCCCCGGGCGTCGCGCGGCTTTGGCCGCGCTGCTGGCCGCACCCGCCGTCGCGCGGGCGCAGACGCGGATCGTCCGCTTGGTGCTCGGCTTCCCGCCCGGCGGCTCGGCGGATTTCCTCGGCCGTGCGATGGCGGAACGGCTGGGCCAGGGGCTGGGCGCCACCATCGTCATCGACAACCGGCCGGGGGCGGGGTCGAACATCGCCACCGAACATGTCGCGCATGCCGAACCCGACGGCACGACCTTGCTGCTCGGCGGCAATTTCAGCCATGCGGTGAACCCGGTGATGTATCGCCGGGTCGGCTTCGACCCGGTGGCCGATTTCACCCCGATCGGCCGGGTCTGCGACCTGCCAACCATCATCGCGGTCAGCGCCGCCAGCGGCATCACCAGCCTGGCCGACCTGCTCGCCCGGATGCGGGCGAAGCCCGGCGCCTGGAATTACGGCACGCCCGGCATCGGCACGCCGAGCCACCTGGCGGGCGCGATGTTCAGCCGGGTCACCGGCCTCGACTGGACCCATGTACCCTTTCGCGGCGGCGCGCCGTCGCTGACCGCGCTGCTGTCGGGCGACATCGAAGTGATCATCGCCACGCCGCCGGTGGTGCTGCCGCAGATTCGCGGTGGGAAGGTCATCCCGCTCTCGCTCACCACGGCCAAGGCCTCGCCGGTCATCGACGGCGTGCCGGGCGCGGCGGAAGCCGGGCTGCCGGGTTTGGATATTGCCGGCTGGTATGGGCTTTGGGGCCCTGCCCGCATGCCGGCAGCGATGCGTGACCGCTGCTTCGCTGCGCTGGCCACGGCGCTCGGCGACCGCGGCGTGCAGGGCCGCTTCGCCGGCGAGGGCCTGCGCGCCTGGCCGAGCGACAGCCCGGCGGAGTTCGCCGGCTTCATCGCCCGGGAGATTCCCTTCTGGGCGCAAGTGGTGAAGGACGCGGGAGCGACAGCCGAATGAGCACGCAGATCCATCGCTGGCCGGCGCAGCAACGCGTTCGCATCGGCACCGTCGCCGAGGCCCTGCCGCCGGAGCTCGCCGATTGCAGCCGGGTGCTGCTGGCCACCACGCGGTCGCTGGCCGGAAGCGCGATCGCCGCGGCGACCCGCGCCGCCATCGGGTCGCGCCTGGCCGGCGAGCACGCCACCATGCGCGCGCATTCGCCGGTGGAGGACGTGCTGGCCCTTGCCCAGATGCTGCGCGAGAGCGGCGCGGAGCGCGTCGTGGCGCTCGGCGGCGGCAGCGTCATCGACGGCGCCAAGGTGGCCTGCCGCGCGGTCTGGGCCGGCGCGGTGGACAAGCCGGGGCTGCTGGGCTTGGCCGTCTCGCGCGGGGCGGAGACGGATGCCTGGGACAGGGTGGAGCCGACGCCGCGGATCGTCGCGGTGCCGACCACCCTCTCGGCCGCCGAATTCGCGCCGCATGCCGGCTACACCGATCTCGATGCCGGGCGGAAGATGCGAGCGGTGCAGGCCAGCCAGGTGCCGCGGGCGGTGATCCTCGACCCGGCGGCGATCCTGGAGACGCCGGCGGAATTGCTGCTCTCCTCCGGCATCCGCGCGGTGGACCATGCGGCGGAGCGCCTGTGCGCGAACGAGCGCGCGGCCTTCTCCGACGCCGTCTCCCGCCAGGCGCTGACGATGCTGGCGGAGGCGCTGCCCACCATCCACCGCGACCCCGGCAACCTGGCGGCGCGGGCAGCGGCGCAGCAGGCGATGTGGCTTTCGGTGATGGGCGGCTGGTCCGGCGTCGCGGTCGGGGCGAGCCACGGCATCGGCTATATCCTGGGCGGGGCGCGCGGGGTGCCGCATGGCATCACCTCCTGCCTCGGCCTGCCGGCGGTGATGCAATGGAATGCGTCGGTGAACGGCGAAGCGCAGGCGGAGATCGCCCGCATCCTCGGCGGCGCGACGGGGCACGAGGCGCTGCGGTCCTTCATCCGTGGCCTCGGCCTGCCGACCATGCTGGCCGAGGTGGGTATTGGCGCGGAGGAGATCGATGGCCTCGCCGCCCGCTGGGATGGCGGCCCGCCGATCGCCACCAACCCCCGCCCCGTCCGCAGCCCGGCGGATGTCGCGGAAATCCTGCGCCTGATGGCGTAGCGGCAGACTCACAGAAATAGGAGGGGGAGCGGGGGAATTTCCTCCCCCGTCTTTCCTGCTTGCCTCCTCCCCGCAACCGGCGCGAGCATCCGCTCGCAACCGGGGCCGCACCCCGGGCCGAGGAGGACGACCACGATGGAATTCGGCTATTTCTCCATGCCTTCCCATCCCCCCGAGCGCGGCCTGAAGGAAGGCCATGACTGGGACCTGCAGACCATCCGCTGGCTCGACGAGCTCGGCTTCTCGGAGGTCTGGATCGGCGAGCACCACACCGCGCCGTGGGAGCCGCATCCGGCGCCCGACCTGCTGTTGGCCCAGGCGATGCTGCAGACCAGCCGCATCCGGCTCGGACCCGGCGGCTTCCTGCTGCCCTACCACCACCCGGCGGAACTTGCGAACCGTGTCGCCATGCTCGACCACATGTCGAATGGCAGGTTGAATTTCGGCATCGCCGCCAGCGGCCTGCCGAGCGACTGGGCGATGTTCAACGTCGACGGCATGTCCGGCACCAACCGCGACATGACTCGCGAGGCGTTGGATATCATCCTCAAGATGTGGTCGGCGACCGAGCCCTTCCATTACGAGGGCAAGTTCTGGAAGGTGGACCGGCCGGCCGAGATGTTCGGCTTCCTCAAGCCGCACCTGAAGCCCCTGCAGGCGCCGCATCCGCCGATCGGCGTGGCCGGGCTGTCGAAGAATTCCGACACCTTGAAGATGGCGGGCGAGCACGGCTTCCTGCCGATGAGTCTCAATCTCAACCCCGGCTACGTGAAAAGCCATTGGGACAGCGTCGAGGCCGGCGCGCGCAAGGGCGGCCGCACGGCGAATCGCAACGACTGGCGGCTGGTGCGGGAGATCTTCGTCGCCGACACGGATGAAGAGGCCTGGCGGCTTTCGGTCGGCGGCATGATGGGCCGCATGATGGGCGAGTATTTCCTGCCGCTGCTGTCGAATTTCGGCTTCAAGGAATACCTCAAGCACCATCCGGACGTGCCCGACAGCGACGTGACGGTGGATTACTGCGCCAAGCGGAACTGGTTGATCGGGTCGCCCAAGACGGTCGCCGAGAAGCTGGAGCAGATCTACGAGGATGTCGGCGGCTTCGGCCAGCTTTGCGTCTTCGGCTTCGACTATCTCGACAACCCCGGCGCTTGGCGCAACTCGCTGCGGCTGATCCAGGAAGAGGTGATGCCGCGGGTGAAGCACTTGGTGCCAAAGGCGCCGGTGGCGGCGCTGGCGGCGGCGCAGTAGCGTCCGGGATTATTGGCCGCGACGGCGATCCCGCCGCGGCCGATCGCGTTGTCGCTGGCATACCATGCCGGGAAAACGATGATGCGCGTGACCTGCCTTTGCCTGCTGCTGCTGCTCGGGGCCTGCGGACCGGGCGGCCTCCGGCCGGGCGCACGGTATTCCGGTATGCCGGATACCATCACGGGCGACCCCCAGAAGAATATGGCGACCGGGACCATCAGCACCGGCGGCACGGTCTGGTCGCGGCAGCAGGGCTACCTGACGACGCCGAGCCGTTAGGCGAAGCGCTCCACCGCGAAAGGCGCCAGATCCATGTTCGGCGCCGGCCCCAGCATGGCCCGCGCCAGCAGCGCCCCGGTCGGCGCCGAGCCGGTCAGGCCCAGATGACCATGGCCGAAGGCACACCATAGCCCCGGCCAGAACTTCACCGGCCCCAGCACCGGCAGGCTGTCCGGCAGGCAGGGCCGGTGGCCCATCCAATGGCCCGCCGCACCCTCGGTCCTCGCCTGCGGGAAGGCCTTTTTCAGGTCCTCCAGCAGCAGCGCCGCGCGGCGCGGTGTCGGCGGTGCTTCCAGCCCGCCGAATTCCACCGTGCCGGCGACGCGCAACCCGTCCTCCATGGGGGAGATGAAGGCCTTGCGGTCGGCCGGCACCACCGGCCGCTGCAGGGCGATGCCGGCATCCGCGAGCATCACGTGGTAGCCGCGCTGGGTCTCCAGCGGCACGCGGAGGCCGAGCGGCGCCAGCAGCCGGGCCGACCATGCGCCGGCCGCCAGCACCACCTGGTCCGCCACGACCGGGCCGGCGGCGGTCGCCACGCCGATCACCCGGCCGGCCTCGGTCAGCAGCGCCCGCACCGCCTCCCGCCGTATGCTGCCGCCCAGCCGTTCCACGCCGCGGGCCACCACCTGTGCCTGGCGCCGCGGGTTCACGCTGCTGCCCTGCTCGCGGATCAGCAGGCCGAGCGCATAGTCGCCCCACATGTCCGGCTCGACCTCCCGGATCGCCTCGCGACCTTCGAGAAACTCGATCCGCATGCCGTGCTGCTGGCGCAGCGCCCAGCCGCCGGCATCCTTCGCATATTGCGCCCGGTCCCGGTACAGATAGAGCTGCCCGGTCTCGCGGATCAGGTCGAGCGCGCCTTCCTCGGCCATGATCCGCCGATGCTCCTCCATCGCGTTGCCGAGCAGGCCGGACAGCGCCTCGGCGATGGCGGCGACGCGGGCCGGCCGGGCGCAGGCGACGAAGCGCAGCAGCCAGGGCGCGGCGCGCAAGGCGTAGCCGGGCGGGATGTGCAGCGCGCCGGCCGGGTCGAGCAGCATGCCCGGCACCTGCTTCAGCACGCCCGGCATGGCCAGCGGCGCGACCGAGCCGGCGCTGATCGCCCCCGCATTGCCGGACGAGGCACCGCTGCCCGGTGCCTCCCCGTCCAGCACCGTGACCGCGGCGCCGGACCGCGCCAAGTGCCAGGCGACGCAAAGCCCGACGATGCCGGCGCCGATGACGATGATCCGCTGGCTCATTCCGGCTGCACGCCCGTGCGGGCGGCGATGCGCTGCCACTTGGCCTGTTCCGCCGCGATGAAGGCCCGCGCCGCGGCGGCATCGCCGCCCAGTGGTTCCAGGCCGCGCTCGCGGAAGGCACCGGTCAGGGTTTCCCGCACCGCCGCCTGCACGGATCCGCCGATGCGGGCCAGGACCGGCTCCGGCGTCCGCGCCGGCGCGACCAGGGTCGACCAGGTGCTGCCGGCGAGGAAGGGGAAGCCGGCCTCCACCGTCGTCGGCACCTCGGCCAGGGTGGCGGAACGCGTGGCGCGGCACAACGCCAGGGCACGGACGCGGCCCGAGAGGATGTGCGGCAAGGCGGAGGGGATGACATCCAGCAGCATCTGCACCTGGCCCGAGACCAGGTCGGTCATCGCCGGCCCGCCGCCGCGATAGGGGACATGGGTGACGGCGGTGCCGGTCTCGACCCGCAGCAATTCGGTCAGCAGGTGGTTGGCCGTGCCGGTGCCGTGGGACGCGTAGTTCAGCCTGCCTGGCTGCTCCCGCGCCAGCGCCACCAGTTCGGCCAGGCTGCGCACCGGCAGGGCGGCGTTGACCAGCACCAGGAAGGGCTGTTCGGTCAGCAGGGCGACCGGGGCGAAATCCTCGGGCTGGTAGGGGATGGTGCGCATCACCGCGCGGGCGATGGCCATTTCGGCCGAGGCGCCGATCAGCAGCGTGTAGCCGTCGGGCGCGGATTTGGCGACCAGGTCAGCGCCGAGGGTCCCCGCCGCACCGCCACGGTTCTCCACCGTGACCGGCTGCCCCCAGGCGCGGAACAGGCGTTCCGCAAGCAGCCGCGCGACGAGATCGGTGCTGCCGCCAGCCGGGTAGCCGACGATCAGGCGCACCGCGCGGCTGGGATAGTCGGTCGTGGCCAGTGCCGGTGTTGCCAGCATCGCCCCCAGAACGGCCCGCCGCCCGAACCCTGCCATCGCCGCCTCCCCGGTTTCACCGATGCTGCGGCGCCGTCGCGCGGCGCGCAAGCTTGACCGCGGGCGGGCGCTGCCCGACCCTCGCGGCCTGGAGGAAACAACCATGCGCATCACGCCGAACAATGCCGGGCTGGGCGCGCGGGTCGAGGACATCGACCTGGCGGTGCCGCTGACCCAGCCCGATTTCCGCACCGTGCTGCGGGCGCTGGGCCAATACGGCGTGCTGTGCTTCCCCGGCCAGGACATGGAAGCGGCGCAGCTTTCCGCCTTCGGCAGCCGGTTCGGCGAGCTCGAGGTGAATGTCGCCAACCTGTTCCATGCGCCCGGCCGTCCGGAGGTGATGATCCTCTCGAACATGAAGGACGCCGAGGGTAAGCCGGTGGGGCTGCACGATGCCGGCCAGGGCTGGCACACCGACATGTCCTATTCGCACGACATCGCACTTGCGAATGCGCTGCATGCCAAGACCATCCCCGTCCGCGACGGCAGGCCGTTGGGCGACACGCAGTTCCGCAACATGCACGCGGCCTATGACGACCTGCCGGCCGAGGTGGTCCAACGGCTGGAAGGCCGCGTCGCGATCCACGACTTCGAGAAATTCTGGGAGGTGATGCGCACCCGCCCAGGCAGCATCCGCAAGCCGCTGACGCCGGAACAGAAGGCGAAGAAGCCGCCAGTGCCGCAGCCGATCTTCCGCACCCACCCGATCACCGGCCGCCGCGTGCTGTATTGCAACCCCGGCTACGCCATGCGGATCGAGGGATTGGCGCCGGCCGAGAGCGACGCGATGCTGGAATACCTCTTCCGCCACCAGGCGCAGGACAAGTACCTCTACAGCCACGCATGGGCGCCGGGCGATCTGCTGATGTGGGACAACATCGGCACGGTGCACAACGCCGCTGCGGATTACGGCCCTGAGGAGCCGCGCTACATCCTGCGTGTGCAGGTGATGGCGACGCGTGACTACGCCGCGTTGGCCGCCTAAGATGAAGCTGGTCAGCTTCGAGGCCGACGGCGCCGGGCGCATCGGCGCCGTGCTCGGCGAGAACGTGGTGGAATTCCAGCCGGCGCTCGACGCCGCCCGCGCCGCGGCCGGCGAGACGCCGATGGCCTTTCCCACTGACATGCGGGCATTGCTGGCGGCCGGCGGGGCGGCGATGGTGCAGGCCGCCCGCGCGCTGGCCTTCGCCGCCCGGCCGGAGAATGCCGCGTTGCGCCGCCCCTTGTCCGGCGTGCGGCTGCGCGCCCCGCTGTCGCCCGGCAAGATCCTCGGCGTCGGGCGCAACTATGCTGACCATGCGATGGAGGTCGGCGGGCCGAAGCTGGCGGCGCCGCGCATCTTCCTCAAGCCTACCTCCTCCGTCAGCGGACCGGACGACGTGGTGCGTATCCCCGCAGCGGCACTGAAGCCGGACTGGGAAGTGGAACTGGCCGTGGTCATCGGCCGCGCCGCCTGGCAGGTCAGCGAGGGCCAGGCGCTCGATCACGTCGCCGGCTATACGGTGCTGAACGACCTGACCGACCGCGCCCTGCAATTCGACCATCCGATCGGCATGACCAGCTTCGGCAAGGGGCTCGACGGCTTCTGCCCGATGGGGCCCTGGATCGCCACGGCGGAGGAGGTGGGGGAGCCCTGGGCACTCGGCCTGACCTGCCACCTGAACGGGGAAGAGGTGCAGCACGGCAATACGCGTGACCTGATCTTCCCGGTCGCCACCTTGATCGCCTGGCTGTCGCGTTTCGTCGCGCTGCAGCCGGGCGACGTCATTGCCACCGGGACCCCGGCCGGCGTCGGACATTTCCGCAGCCCGCCGGTCTATCTCAGGCCCGGCGACCGGTTGCGGCTGGAAGTGGAGAAGGTCGGCGTGCTCGAACATTCCATGGGAGGCCCGGCATGATCGGCCGCGCTCTTGCCTTGCTGCTGGCGCTGGCCGGCACCGCCCCAGGGGCATCGAATGCGCAGCCCCGCGCGCCCGGCACGGACTACCCGAACCGGCCGGTCCGGATCGTCGTGGCGCTCGCCCCGGGCGGCAATGCCGACCTGAACGCGCGGTTGGTGGCGTCGCAGCTTTCGGCCCAGACCGGCCAGCAATTCGTGGTGGAGAACCGGCCGAGCGGCGGCGGCACCGTCGCTTTCGAGACGGTCGCGGCGACGCCGCCCGACGGCTACACGCTGCTGGTCGGTGCGCTGGGGTCGCACACGCTGAATGTCGGCCTCTATGGCGAACGGCTGCGGGTGCACCCGCTGACCGGCGTGGACCATGTGACGATCTCCAGCCATTCGGCCATCGCGGTCGCGGTGCAGCCCAGCCTCGGCGTGAAGACGCTGGCCGAATTCCGCGCCCTGCTGGCGGCCAATCCGGGCAAGTACGACTACGGCTCCTCCGGCAACGGCACCACCGGGCACATCGCCGGAGCGATGCTGGTGCAACTGCTCGGCGTGCAGGCGCAGCACGTGCCCTATCGTGGCTCGGCCGCCGCCTTCACCGACCTGGTGGCGGGCCGCACCGCCTTCCAGGCGGATACGATCTCCTTCCTCTCGGACCACTTCAAGGCCGGCACGGTCCGTGGCATCGTCATCGCCACGCCCGAACGGTCGCCGATGTCGCCCGACCTGCCGACCAGTGCCGAGGCCGGGCTGCCGGAGTACCAGGCAACCACCTGGACGCCATGGAGCACGACGCTCGGCACGCCATTGCCGATCCGGCAGTTCCTCTACGAGCAGATCGCCGAGGCGCTGCGCGTGCCGGCGGTGCGCGACCGGCTGCTCCAGCTCGGCAACACCATCCCTGAAGGCATGACGCCCGAGAAGACGCGCGCCTTCATCGCCAGCGAGATCGACCGCTGGGTGCCGATCGTCCGCGCCACCGGCGCCCGCGTCGACTGAACGCTTCCAAGGGAAGACACCAAGACAATGGCCAAGAACGTCACCTCCGGCCGGCCGGTGCCGGCGGATGCCATCCGGGCGCAGATCCACGCCATCCTCACCGCCTGGGGCATGCCGGACAACCACGCGAAAACGACTGCCGACGTCATGGTCGAGACCGACCTGATGGGCGTCGACAGCCACGGCCTGTCGATGCTCATGACCTACGAGCAGGGCGTGCAGGCCGGGCGCCTGAAGCTGCAGGCGCAGCCCCGCGTGGCGCGCGACACCGGCCCGACCGCGCTGCTGGATGCCGGCAACGGGCTCGGCCATCCGGTCTCGGCGCTGGCGATGAACATGGCGGTCGACAAGGCGCTGGCGCACGGTATCGGCGTGGTCGGCGTGGTGAACAGCCACCATTTCGGCGCGGCCGGCGCCTATGCCCGCATCGCATCGGCGCGCGGCGTGATCGGCATGGTGACCAGTTCGGCGCAGGGCATCACCATGGTGCCGACGCGGGCCGCCATGCCGGTGCTGGGCACCAACCCGCTGGCCTTCGCCGCACCGGCCAAGCGCAACCCGCCCTTCGTGCTGGACATGGCGACGACGACGGTCGCCGCCGGCAAGGTGAAGGTGCACCACCTGAACGACGCGCCCCTGCCGCCCGGCTGGGTGGTGGACGGCACTGGCCAGGGCATCACCGATCCGCACGAGGGCAATGCCTATGTCTTCGAGCGCAAGGAAGGCGGCATCACCCCGCTCGGCGGCATCGAGAACCAGGGCAGCGCCAAGGGCTACGGCCTGGCGATGCTGGTGCATATCCTCGGCGGCACGCTGGTGGGCGCGGCCTTCTCGCCGATCCACAAGCGGACCTGGACACCGGACCAGGGGCAGAATATCGGCCATTTCTTCCTTGCTCTCGACCCCAAGGCCTTCCGCGAGGAGAACGCCTTCGAGAGCGACCTGGACGATATCCTCGACGTGCTGCACGCGACGCCGCCGGCTGATCCGGCCGAGCCGGTGCTGGTGCCGGGCGAGCCCGAGGACATCATGCGCGCCAAGCGTCTGGCCGAAGGCGTGCCGGTACCGGACACGCTGGACGATTTGATCCGCGGCATCTGTCAGCGGTCCGGCGCGCCCTATCTGCTGCGGCCGAACAGCTGACGTCGGGCTTCGGGCGTCTTCACCACAAGTCCGCAAGCGCAGGCGGCGAATCAGGCTTCGCCGTCTTGCGTCGGGCACCAGGGGTTGGATTCGCGGCAGCCGCGGCTGCCGCCGGTGGAGAAATCGCCCCAGACCCGACCGCGCCTAGGCCCACCCTAGAAAAGGGTATCCGGTGGTGACCTTGGCCGAATTCCTCGGTGGCGAATCGGGCAAGGCCAGTCGGCGTGCCCTGCCCCATGTTGGACCGCGCGATGGGTGACGACGACCCGGAGATCGACTTCGGGCGAGGTGCCGGCAGGGACTGCGATGTGCGCCGCCGCAGTTTGCGCCGTTGGCGCGCGGATGCCGATGATGAAGGCGCCGACGGGACCCAAAACGCGGAGAAAGCCACGACGGGTGCAGCAAGGGGTCAGTTGCGGCCTGTCGGCCGCGATGGCAGGAACCGGCTTCAGGCAAGTCCGATCAGTGATGCGCAACGATCACGGATCGGCCGTTCTCTGGCCCGCTGCCGGCGCTTCCAGCGCGCGGAGCCCATCAAACAACGAAAAGGCAGAGCGCATGGCCCGCCGCAGGAACGTGCTGCTGATCATAGCCGACCAGTGGCGGGGCGATTGCCTCGGCCGGCTTGGCCATCCCGGCGTGCGCACGCCGCAGCTCGATGCCCTGGCCCGGCGCGGCACCAGCTTCACCCGGCATTTCGGCCAGAGCGCGCCCTGCGGCCCGGCCCGGGCCTCGATGCTGACCGGCCTCTACGTCATGAACCATCGCGTGGTCGCGAACGGCGTGCCGCTGGATGCGCGGCACCCGAACCTGGCGCTGGAACTGCGCCGCGCCGGCCACGACCCAAGCCTGGTCGGCTATACCACCACGGTGCCGGACCCGCGCGCCACCACAGCCCAGGATGCCCGCTTCGCCGAATGGGGCGACGTGCAGGAAGGCTGGCGCGTTGCCGCGCATTTCGACGAGGTGGAATGGCGCAACTACTTCGCCTGGGTCCGCGCCAAGGGCGTGGCGCTGCCGCCCAACCCGATGGCGCTGATGGCGGCCGAAGGCCCGCCCGGCCCGACCGCGGCACCGGCGCGCATCCCGGCACATGCCTCCGACACCGCCTGGTCGGCGGAGAAGACCATCGACTTCCTCCGTGCCAGCCGGAAAGACCGGCCTTGGGTGCTGCATTGCGGCTTCTTCCGCCCCCACCCGCCCTTCGCCGCGCCGGCGCCCTGGCATGCGGCGGTGGGCGAGATCCCGCCCGCGATCGGCTGCGCCGATCTGGCGGCGGAGGCGGCGCAGCACCCGCTGGTGGCGCATTGGCTCCAGCACCAGAAGCGGTCGAGCTACTTCCAGGGCGCCACCGGCAAGGTGCAGCCGCTCTCGGCCGAAGAACTGGCTCTGACCCGCCGCGCCTATTACGGCCTGATCGCCGAGGTGGACGACGCCATCGGCCGGGTGCTGGCGGCGCTGGAGGAGACCGGCCAGGCCGAGGACACGCTGGTGGTTTTCACCGCCGACCACGGCGAACAGCTCGGCGACCACGGGCTGCTCGGCAAGCTCGGCTGGTTCGACCAGAGCTACCATCTGCCGCTGATCGTCGCCGGTCCCGACGTGCCGCAGGACGCCCGGGTGGAGGCCTTCACCGAGGCGGTCGACCTGATGCCGACGATCCTCGACTGGCTCGGCACCCCGGTGCCGCGGGCCTGCGACGGCCTCCCGCTGACGCCCTGGCTGCGCGGCGAGACGCCAAGGGCATGGCGCGACGCAGTGCATTTCGAATACGACCTGCGCGGCGGCTGGCCCGACCCGCGCCGGCCGCCCTTCGGCCTCGCCGTGGATGAGGCGGCGATGTGCGCCATGCGCACGGCGGACTGGAAATATGTCCATTTCGCCGCGCTGCCGCCGGTGCTGTACGATCTGCGGGCGGACCCGCGGGAGACGCGCAACCTGGCGGCCGACCCGGCGCATGCCGGGCTGCTGTCGGAAGCGCAAGCGCGCATGCTGTCCTGGCGCATGCGGCATGCCGACCGGACGCTGACGCATCTCTGCGCCACCCCCGCCGGCCTGGTGGACCGGCGGGGTTGATCCCTACTCGCGGATATCGGCGCGGTAGACCTTGCTGACGATCCGCCAGCCCTCGCGGGTGCGGTTCAGCACCAGGTAGTCGGTGAAGTAGCGCGGCGGCAGCTGGCAGGCGACCTTCACGAAGGCGGTCTCCGGCCCACTGATGTCCAGCAGCAGGATGCGGTCGTCGCGCTTCAGGCCCTTGCTCGCCGCGCTCTCCCGCGTGCGAACCGCGGCGAACCAGTCCTCGCGCGGCACGTCCACCACGCCGCCATCCTTCTCGCAATACAGGTGGCTGACCGGATGGAAGGCGGCGGCGAGCTTGTCGACGTTGCCTTCATAGAGGCCATCGAAATAGGTCTGGATAACCGCCTCGATCTCGGCGACGGCGCTGGCCGCCATGGGGCGGCCGCTGGCATCGGGCATGGGTCTCTCCTGGTTTCTCCCAGGCCATCCTGGCATGGAAGCCGGGGCCTTGCATCCATCCCGCGCAGCCCGATACTCGCCGCCGAACCGGGAGAGAACGATCCATGCCCTTCGGCCGCCGCACGCTGCTGGCCGTCCCTGCCCTGCTGGCCGGAAAGACGCCTGTCGATGCCTGGGCTCAGGCCTGGCCGAGCCGGCCGATCCGGCTGATCGTCCCCTATGCCACCGGCGGCGGGACCGACCTGCTCGGCCGGGCGATCGCCGAGGCGCTGCGCCCGGCCCTGCCGCATCCCGTGGTGGTGGAGAACCGGGCCGGCGGCGCCGGCGTCATCGGCTCGGAGCTCGTGGCCCGGGCGGAGCCGGACGGGCATACGCTGATGGCCGTGGTCTCCACCCATGTCGCCAACCGCTACTTCCTGCCCTCGCTGCCCTATGATCCGATCAAGGATTTTACCCCGGTCGCCCTGCTGTCGCGCAACACCATGGTGCTGGCGACCGGGGCGGCACAGCCCTATGCCGACCTGCGCGCGATGCTGGACCATGCCCGGCGCAATCCGGGCAAGGTCGGCACCGGCAGCACGGAATCGCTCTCCTCCTTCATCGGCCAGGAGTTGGCGCGGCGCGCCAAGGTCGAGATGGCGGATGTGCAGTACCGCTCCGGCGGCCAGCTGATGAACGACATCGTCGCCGGCCACCTGCCGGTCGGCTGGACCAGCACCGCCAGCGCCATGCCGCATATGCAGACCGGGCGGGTGCGGGTCCTCGCCGTCTCCACCGCCACCCGCACGCCCTTCTTCCCCGACGTCCCGACCGTGCAGGAACAGGGGGTGGCGGATTTCGACTTCTCGGGATGGGTCGGGCTCTATGGTCCCGCCGGGCTGCCGGAGGCGGTGGTAGCCCGGCTGCAGGAGGCCCTGGCCCGCGCCTTTGCCGACGAGACCCTGAAGCAACGCTTCACCACGATGGGGATCGAGCCCGACCTCCGCCCCGCCGCCGGCCTGGTCCAGGCGGCGCAGCGGGAGGACCGGCTCTGGGCCGCCGCCGCCGCCGCGGGACACATCAAGAAAGAGCAGTAGGAAGACACACATGGCCGATCCGCGCCTCAAGGCCGCCTTCGCCGCGCACCGCTTCATCGTCGCTCCCGGCATCTTCGAAATGATTTCCGCCAAGGTGGCGGATGGAATGGGGTTCGATTGCCTCTACGTCACCGGCTTCGGCACCGTTGCCTCGCATCTCGGCGTCGCCGATGCCGGCATCGCCACCTACACGGATATGGTCGGCCGCGTCGGCACCATGGCGCGCGGCTGCCGCACGCCGGTGATCGCCGATGCCGATACCGGCTATGGCGGACTGCTGAACGTCCGCCACACCGTGATGGGTTACGAGGCCGCGGGCGTCTCCGGCATCCAGCTGGAGGACCAGGAGATGCCGAAGAAATGCGGCCATACGCCGGGCCGCCGCGTGATCCCGGCCGAGGAGATGGCGCTGAAGATCCGCGTCGCCGTGGAGGCCCGCAAGGACCCCAATTTTCTGATAGTCGCCCGCACCGATGCGCGCACCACGCTCGGGCTGGATGAGGCGATCCGCCGCGGCAGGATGTTCGAGGAGGCCGGCGCCGACGTCATCTTCGTCGAGAGCCCGGAGACCGAGGCGGAGATGCAGGCGATCGGCAAGGCGATCACCAAGCCGCTGCTGGCCAACATGGTGGAGGGCGGCCGCACGCCGATCCTGCCCGCGGCACGGTTGGCCGAGATCGGCTACGCCATGGCGATCTACCCGGCCATCGGTTTCCTCGCCGCCGCCGCGGCGCTGGAAAAGGCCTTCGCCCATCTGAAGGCCACCGGCGACAGCGCGGCGATCGGCGAGAGCTACGGCTTCAAGCGCATGACCGACCTGATGGGCTTCCCAGAAGTTTGGGACTTCGACGCGCGCTGGGCCCAGGAGAACAAGGCATGACCCGCTTCGATACCGTCAAGGCCCTGGTCTTCGACGTCTTCGGCACCGTGGTCGACTGGCGCGAGGGCATCGCCCGCGACGCCGCGCCGGTCCTGGCGCAGCTCGGCAGGCGCGACATCGACCCCCGCGCCTTCGCCGATGCCTGGCGCAAGCGCTACCAGCCGGCGATGGAGGAATGCCGCAGCGGCCGCCGCGCCTGGACGCGGCTCGACGTCCTGCACCGGGAGAACCTGGACGGCGTGCTGCAGGACCATGGCATCGACCCGGCCCAGCTTGGCGAAGCCGCGCTCGACGACCTCAACCGCGCCTGGCACCGGCTGGACCCCTGGCCGGAGGCGGTGGCGGGACTGACCCGGCTCAAGCGCAAGTTCATCATCGCGCCGCTGTCGAACGGCAACATCGCGCTGATGACCAACATGGCGAAGCGCGCCGGCATCCCCTGGGACGCCATCCTCGGCGCCGAGGTGGTGCAGGCCTACAAGCCGCAGCCGGAGGCCTATACCCGCACCGCCGAGGTGCTGGGCATCCGCCCGTCGGAGCTTTGCCTTGTGGCCGCCCACAACGGCGACCTGAAGGCGGCGCGCGCCGTCGGCCTCGCCACCGCCTTCGTGCCGCGGCCGACCGAGCACGGGCCGGGCCAGTCCGGTGACCTGGCGCCGAGCGAGGCCTGGGACGCGGTGGGGCGGGATTTCCAGGACCTCGCGGCGAAGCTCGGCTGTTGATGCAGTCACCCGCCGGGTTCGTGCGGATGCCGGGGCACGACCCCGGCATCTACAACAGCCTGATCGGCCCCTTCTGGGCCAGGCCGGAAGGCGAGACGGTCGCCATCGGATTCCGGGTCGAAGCGCGGCACAGCAATCCGGCCGGCCAGTGCCACGGCGGGATGCTGGCGGGCTTCGCCGACATCGTCCTGGCCGGCGGCTGCAACTACGTGGCGCGGCTCAGCCGCTTCCTTGTAACGGTGTCGCTGACTACCGATTTCCTGGCCCCGGCGGCACTAGGCGCCTGGGTCGAAGCCCGACCGGAGGTGCTGACCGTGACCCGCAGCACCCTGTTCGGCCAGTGCCTGGTCACCGCGGACGGCACCCCCGTGCTGCGGGCCAGCGGGACCTTCCGCTTCGGCGGTGACCCGGATGCGCGTTTCGACCGGCTACGGCGCCTGCTGGAAGGGAACACTTAGCGGCGTGGCACTTGCCGCGCCGCAGCATCCGCCCGACATTCCACCCATGAGCATCAACCAGCCCCGCCATATCCGGCTGACCTCGCATCCGGAGCCGCTGGCGCATCGCTGGCCGATCCAATGGGCCGCGGCGACGCCACTGGAACGCGGCCCGGTGATCGGCTCGGTCACCCGGCCGGGCGACCGCAACGTGGTCGGCACCCATGGCGGGTCCTACTCGCTCTACCGGGCGCTGGCGGTCTCGGCCGGCACGCTCTCCCCGCTGCAGCGGCCGGACCTGGCCAATACCCATCCGGTGACGCCGATCGGGCCGCATCCGCAGTGGTCGGAACCCGGCAGGATCGTCTCGCTCGACCCCTGGGGCGCCGTGGTCGGCGAGGTCTTCGGCGACGCGATCGGCGAGGGCATCGATATCCGCCCGACCATCGCCGTCACCAAGGCGCGGCTGAACATGGCCGAGCTGAACGCGCTGATCGGGACCGGCGAGCTGACGCCGGACGGCGAGGTGCTGCATCCCGGCGGCGACGTCTCCGTCACCAAGGCCGCCATCGATCCCGTCTGGTGGCTGCCGGGCATCGCCGAGCGCTTCGGCGTGGCGGAACACGGCCTGCGCCGCACCCTGTTCGAGCAGACCGGCGGCATGTACCCGGAACTCGTCACCCGCCCCGACCTCGCAGTCTTCCTGCCGCCGATCGGCGGCATCACGGTCTACATCTTCGGCAACCCCGCCCACCTGGCCGACCGCCGGGTGCCGCTGACTTGCCGGGTGCACGATGAATGCAACGGCTCCGACGTCTTCGGCTCCGACATCTGCACCTGCCGCCCCTACCTCATCCAGGGGATCGAGGAGAGCGTGCGGCAGGCGCAGCAGGGCGGCGTCGGGCTGGTGGTGTACAACCGCAAGGAAGGCCGCGCGCTGGGCGAGGTGACCAAATTCCTCGTCTACAACGCCCGCAAACGGCAGGAGGGCGGCGACCAGGCGGCGACCTATTTCGAGCGCACCGAATGCGTCGCCGGCGTGCAGGACGCCCGCTTCCAGCAACTGATGCCGGACGTGCTGCACTGGCTCGGCATCACCAAGATCCACCGCCTCGTCTCGATGTCCAACATGAAGCACGACGCCATGGTCGCGCAGGGCATCGAGATCGGCGAGCGCGTGCCCATCCCGGCCGACCGCATCCCGCCCGACGCCTCGGTCGAGATGGAGGCGAAGAAAGCCGCCGGCTACTTCGCGGCCGAGACACCGAGCGCCGAGGACCTCAAGCGCACCATCGGCCGCGCCCTGGGCGAGATGTAACGATGGCGGAGGACTCGCCCACCGCGGCGCTGCTGACGCCGGAGGCGGTGCGCGAGCGGTCGCACGAGCTCTTCGACCTCGGCCTCGACAACCGCCTGCAGGCCTGGGTGGTGCAGCCGGAGGCGATGGCCGCCACCGCCGACTTGGTGGCCGAGGTGGTGCGCACCAACCACCCGGACCTGAAGGTGCCCTACCATGCCCGCACGCGGCACTTCATGCCGGACGGCGCGGAAACCCTGGCGCTGATCGCGGCCGCGACCAGCGACGACCCGGCGGCGCTGCTGCGGGCGCAGATCGACCTGACCGTCGTTTCCGTCCTGCTCGATGCCGGCGCCGGCATGGCCTGGCGCTACCGCGATGCCGCGACCGGCAAGGCCTATGCACGGTCCGAGGGCCTGGCCATGGCCAGCCTGGCGATGTTCGCCGATGGCGCCTTCGCCGATGACGGCACCTCCCCCCGCGCCGATGCCGCGCGGCTGCGCGGCATGACGGCGGAGGAATTGGGCCGCGGCCTGCAGGTCGGGCCGGACAATCCGCTGACCGGCCTCGAGGGCCGCGCCGCGCTGCTGCGCCGGCTGGGCGAGACCTTGGCCGCCACGCCGGCGGTCTTCGCCCGGGTCCAGCCGCCGCGGCCGAGCGGGCTGGTCGACGCGCTGGCCGGACAACTGGTGGACGGCGCGCTGCCCGCCCGCGCCATCCTCATCGCCCTGCTACGCCATCTCGGGCCGATCTGGCCGGGGCGGGAGACGCTGGACGGCGTCAATCTCGGCGATTGCTGGCGGCATCACGGCATCCACCGCGCCGACGCCAGTGCCGGGCTGATCCCCTTCCACAAGCTGTCGCAATGGCTGACCTATTCGCTGGTCGAGCCGCTGGAAGCGGCAGGCATCCCGGTGACGGGGATCGATGCCCTCACCGGCCTGCCGGAATACCGCAATGGTGGCCTCTTCCTCGACATGGGCGTGATCCGCCCGCGCGACCCGGCGGTGTTCGCGGCGGAGCATGCGCCAGGCGACATCCTCGTCGTCGAATGGCGGGCGCTGACCGTCGCCTTGCTGGATGCCATCGCGCCGATGGTGCGGGCGCGGCTCGCGCTGACGGCGGAGGACTTCCCGCTGGCCCGCGTGCTGGAAGGCGGCACCTGGTGGGCCGGGCGGCGCCTGGCGCAGGAGCGCCGCGCCGATGGCGGGCCGCCGCTACGCATCGTCAGCGACGGTACGGTGTTCTGAAGCCTCGTCGCGCAGCACCGCCAGCGCCCCCAGGCGCGGTACGGCGAAATCGAGAAACGCACGTACCCGCGGCGGCAGCAGCCGCGCCGAGGGAAAGACCAGGGAGACCGGCAGCGCCGGCGTCTCCCAGCCGCGCAGCAGCCGCACCAGTGCGCCACTCTCCAGTTCCTCTGCCATCTGGTAGGACAGCGCGCCAAGGATGCCCTGGCCGGCGACTGCGGCCGCCACGGCCGCCCGTGCCTCGTTCACCGCGAAGCGCGGCGCCACGCGCTGGGCGACCTCGCGCCCGTCCGGGCCGGTGAAGCGCCAGTCCGGCGGGATGGCGCGGCCGCGGAAGACCACGATGTCGTGCCCGGCCAGATCTTCTGGCGCCGCCGGCATGCCGCGGGCGGCGAGGTAGCCCGGGCTCGCCACCACCAGACGCCGCACGCTGCCGACGCGCCGCGCCACGAGCCCGCTTTCGCGCAGCGTGCCGATCCGCAGCGCCACGTCGATCGACTCCTCCAGCAGGTCGGCATTGTGGTCGGAGAGCAGCAGTTCCGCCCTCACCTGCGGCTGCGCCGCGAGGAAGGCCGTGACGACCGGAGCAACGTGAAGCCGGCCGAAGACCAGCGGCGCCGCGACGCGCAGCAGCCCGCGCGGTGCCGTTCCCTCTCCGGCGGCTTCCGCCATGGCGTCGGCATAGTCGGCCAGCAGCCGCCTTGCATGTTCGGCCAGCCGCCGCCCCGCCTCGGTCGGTGCCAGGCGCCGGGTGCTGCGTTCCAGCAGCCGCACGCCCAACCGTTCCTCCAGCACCGCGACCATCCGCGTCATCGCCGGTGGCGAGCGGCCGAATTTGCGGCCGGCCGCGGCGAGGCTGCCCGCCTCCACCGCCGCGACGAAGAGCCGCATCTCCTCCAGGCGGTCCATTCTTCCAGCCCTCACAACAGTCACTTGCTAGCAGAACGCATTCTTGTTCCGCCAGGCAACGACCATTCTTCGGCCCAGCCGGATGGCCCGGCAGGAGACAGAGCCATGAACCGCAGGATGCTCTTCGCCGGCGCCGCCGCGCTTCCCGCCGGCCTTGCACTGCCCGCGGCAGCACAGCCGCAGCCTGTCGGCCCGACCCGGTACCGTACGGTGAAGGTCGAGGGTCTCGACATCTTCTACCGTGAGGCCGGCCCGGCCGACGCGCCGGCGCTGTTGCTGTTGCACGGCTACCCGACCAGCTCGCACATGTTCCGCGATCTGATGCCCCGCCTGGCGCATCGCTGGCGCGTGGTGGCGCCGGACTTTCCGGGCTTCGGCTTCTCCTCCAGCCCCGACCGCGCCGGGTTCGCCTACACCTTCGACCGGCTGGCGCGGGTCATCGAGGGCTTCACCGGCGCGGTGAACCTGGCCCGCTACGCGCTGTACGTCATCGACTACGGCGCCCCGGTCGGCTTCCGCCTGGCGGTGGCGCATCCGGAGCGCGTGACCGGCCTGGTCGTGCAGAACGGCAATGCCTACGAGGAAGGGCTGCAGGCCTTCTGGGACCCGATCCGTGCCTATTGGGCCGCGCCGGGCGACCCGGCGCGGCGGGAGGCGCTGCGGCCCATCACGCAACGCGATGCGACGATCTGGCAGTACACCAACGGCGTGCCGGACACCTCCCTGGTCTCGCCTGATGCCTGGACGCATGACCAGGCGCGGCTCGACCGGCCGGGCAACGCCGAGATCCAGCTCGACCTGTTCCTCGATTACCGCAGCAACCCGCCGCTCTACCCGGCCTGGCAGGCAGCCTTCCGCCAGCATCGCTGGCCGACGCTGATCACCTGGGGACAGAACGACGTGATCTTCCCGCCCGCCGGCGCCGAGCCCTATCGCCGCGATTTGCCGGTCGAAGGGTTCCATATGTTCGACACCGGCCACTTCGCGCTCGAGACGCATGCGGCCGAGATCGCCCCGCTGATCGACGGCTTCCTGGCGAAGCACGTCGTCCGCTGAATCACCCACCTGTCACGACCATCGAGGAGTTTGCCGTCATGGGCAGGCATTTCGCGGAGATCGCCTTCACGCCGGCGGTGCAGGCGGAGCAGCAGGCGTTGGGCTCGCAGGCGCATTATGCCCAGGTCGCGGCGCAGGGCCGGGACGACAGCGTGCTGACCGCGCGCGAGATCGGCTTAATCCAGGCACGCGACAGCGTCTATCTGGCCACGGTCTCGGAGACCGGCTGGCCCTACATGCAGCATCGTGGCGGACCGCCTGGATTCGTGCGGGTGCTGGATGCGCGTACCATCGGCTTCGCCGACCTCCATGGCAACCGGCAGCACATCTCGGTCGGCAACCTGGCGAACAACGACCGCGTGTCGCTGTTCTTCATGGACTATGCCAACCGCCGCCGGCTGAAGCTGCTGGGCCATGCCCGGGTGGTGCGGGATGATCCCGACCTGCTGGCGCGGCTGACGCCGCCCGGTGCCGAAAGCCTCGCCGAGAGCGCGGTGGTGATCGAGGTCGCCGGCCACGATTGGAATTGCCCGCAGCACATCACGCCGCGGCTGACGCTGGAGGAATGGCAGGCGATCAGTCCGGCTTGATGCCGACCCGCTTCACCACGTCGGTCCAGGCCGCGGTTTCGCGCGCCATGCGCGTGGCGACGAAATCGGCGTCGGCGAAGGCCGCGAAGGTCCCCGCCTCAGCCGCCCGTCGCTGCACCACTGGGTCGGCCAGCACGCTGCGCAACGCGTCCTGCAACCGGGCGATGATCGGCTCCGGCGTCCGCAGCGGCGCCAGCAGCGGGAACCAGCTGTCGATCGGAATCGGCGCGAAGCCCTGCTCTATCATCGTTGGCACCTCGGGCAGGGCGCGATGGCGTTCGGCCCCGGTGGTGGCGACCGGGCGCAGCCTGCCGTCCTTGAAAAAGGCCAGCACCGGCGGCGGGCTGTTCATGTAGAACTGGATCCGCCCGGCCAGCAGATCGGAGATGGTCTCGCCGGTGCCGCGATAGGGCACGTGCACGATGTCGATGCCGGTCTGCAGCTTCAGCAATTCGCAGCCGAGATGATGGAGCGAGCCGTTGCCGGCGGAGCCATAGTTCAGCTTGCCCGGATTGGCCTTCGCATGGGCGACGAACTCGACCAGCGTGGCGGACGGGACCGAAGGGTGCACCATCATCACCTGCGGTGAGTTGGTGATCTGTGCCACCGGCAGTAGGTCCTTCGCCGGATCGTAGTCGGTGACGCCCTCCACCGCCGGCTTGCCGGTCAGCGTGCCGGAATAGCCGACCAGCAACGTATGGCCATCTGGCCGCGCGCGGATGCCGGCCAGCATGCCGATCGCGCCGTTGCCGCCCGGCCGGTTCTCGACGACCACCGACTGGCCGAGCCGCTGGCCGAGCGGTTCCGTCAGCAGGCGCGCGGCGAAGTCGGTGCCGCCGCCGGCGGGGGCGGCGACGAGCAGCGTGATGGGGCGCGACGGCCAAGCCTGCGCCCGCGCCGCCGGCGCCAGCAGCAAGGCAGGCGCCGCCAGCAGGCCACGCCGCCGCATCAGACCGGCCCCGCCGCGGTGAAGCCGCCATCGACCACGATCTCGGTCGCGGTGATGTACTTGGCCTCGTCGCTCACCAGGAACAGCACGGCATGGGCGATGTCCCAGCCGGTGCCCATATGCCCCATCGGCACGCTGGCATTGCGACGGGCGATCAGCGCCTCCGCGTCGTTGGCGCCGAGCTGGCGCACCAAGCGGTGTTCAACCAACGGGGTGTGCATCAGCCCCGGCACCACGGTGTTGCAGCGGATACCCTTCTTCGCATAGCCCATCGCCACCGACTTGCTGAAGGCGATGATGCCGGCCTTGCTGGCGGAATAAGCGCTGTGCACGCGGCCCGTCCCCATGCGCAGCCCGGCGACGGACGACAGATTCACCACCGCGCCGCGCCCTTGCGCCTCCATCTGCGGCAGGACGTGCTTGCAGCCAAGGAAAGCGGATTTCAGGTTGAGGTCGATCTGCGCGTCCCAGGCCTCCTCCGTCATGTCGACGGGGCCTCCGGGGGCGGAGCCGCCGACATTGTTCACCAGGATGTCGATGCGGCCGAAGCGGGCGATGCAGTCGGCGACCGCAGCCTCGACCTGCTCCGCCACCAGCATGTCGCAGCGATGCGCGACGGCGGTGCCGCCCTCGGCCGCGATCAGGTCGCGCGTTTCGGCAGCGGCGGGTTCAGTGATGTCGATGCCGTAGACCTTGGCGCCGGCGCGGGCCAGCAGCACCGCAGTTGCCTTGCCGTTGCCCCAGCCCGGTCCCACCGAGCCGGCGCCGGTGACCAGCGCCACCTTGCCATCGAGCCTGAACACGATCGTCCTCCGTGGTTTCTTCTTGCGGGATGGCAAGGCAAGGTTGTGGAAGGAACAAGTCTTTCCTTTCCAAACCCCACCTATGCATTTTCTGGGTCTGGCACTTGCGGTGCGGCGATTGCCTGACCCGGAAAAACGGATGCAGGGTCCGGGGAGCACGCCTCCTCCCCGGCCTTACCTCAGGCAGCCGTATGGCGGAACATGATCTTTCGCGCTTCCTCGTCCATCTCCGCCTTGAAGGCATGTCGCGTCTTGATAGCCTCGGCCCGCGCCGCGGCCGGCCTTGCATTGATCGTCGCTAGGTGCCGCTTGACGTTGCCCAGCCTGTCGAATTCCTCGGCACCGAGGACGAAGCCGCCGAGCCGTTCCCAGCCCCAGGCCGCCATGTCGACAAAGGAGTAGCTGTCGCCGACAAGCCACTCGCGGCCTTCCAGCCTGTCGTTCAGGATGCCCCAGTGGCGCTTCGCCTCGAAGGCGTAGCGCGTCACGCCATAATCGTTGCCGGCGGGCGCGAAATTCTTGAAGTGGACATACTGGCCCGAATACGGGCCGATGCCGGAGGCGATGAACATCAGCCAGGACAACGTCTCCCCGGCGAAGTCCGGCTTCGGCAGGAATTGGCCGGTCTTCTCCGCCAAGTACAGCAGGATGGCGTTCGAATCGAAGACTGGCTTGCCGTCGTCGACGATCGACGGCGCCTTGGAATTCGGGTTGATCGCCACATAGTCCGGGCTGAACTGGTCGCCCTTGCGGGTATCGACCGGGATCGCCTCGTAGGGCAGGCCGCTCTCCTCAAGGAAGAGCGCGACCTTCATCGGGTTCGGTGCGGCGTTGTAGTAGAATTGCAGCATGGGTGGCCTCCGGGTTCGGGTGGCGGATGGGAGCGCACATGGCGCTCTCCCGCAAGCCACCCGTCATCTGGCTGGCGCCACCGCCGGTCGCGCCGCTGTGTCCCCCGCATGCACTCGCGGTCCATCGCGTTGATCGAGCAGCCCTTGGTCTCGATGCCGAGGACGGCGAAGACGCGTTCGCTGGCACAAGTCAACAGGCCGGATGGACGAAAGCAGCCACGCCGGTTTCGACATCAGCCTCCGGCGTGAAGCGCCATCTGCTGTCTACGGGCATTGCCAATGCATGTGGCCTGATCACCTGCCCGCTACTGTAGATGCCATCGGCCAAGCGCGGAGCGTGACGCAAAGCTGCGCCGCCCGTAGGGCATCGCATCGGATGACGGCCAAGCCGCCGCCGTCGTGCGGAGCAGCCGCCGCTGCGGAGCATGAGCTTGCGCGGCTGACGACACCGGTTGGACCGACGGCTGCTGGACCTCGCATGGCTGTCCATCCGTCAAGATGGCAGATTTACTGCCGGTGTCCGGACGACCGCCTGTGCGGCGCACAATGCTGCAGTGCGGCGTGAACCAGAATGCGTCTCATGCGCTGCAGCGCGACAACAATCACATGGAGACCACGATGAAGCGAATGATCCGCCGGGCCGCGCCTGCGCTGCTGTTGCTTGGCCTCGCCGCGTGCCAGCAGGAGGGTCCTGCCGAACGCGCCGGCCGCAGCCTCGATCGCGCCGGCCAGAGCGTGCGCGACACCGTGGATCCCCCGCGCGGGCCGGTCGAGCGGCTTGGTCGCTCGGTCGATCGCGCAGTGAACTGAACGGCGTCAGATGTGCCGTTCAGGCCCGGCGTGATCCGAGAGGGGCTCGTGCCTCTCGCCTAGGCCGATCATGTCGTGCAGCACCGCCGCAGCGAGCGATGGCGTGAAGGGTTTGGCCAGAAAACGAGACCCATCGACCGCCTGGCCATTCTCGGCGCCACCGTAACGGCCTGAGGCGTAGACCACAGGCAGTTGCGGCCGGATCACCCGTGCAGCACGCGCCAGCGCAAAACCATCCGAGCCGCCGGGCAGGTTGATATCGGTCAGCATGGCGGAGATGTCGTCGCGGTCGCAGACCAAGGTCAGCGCCTCTTTTGCATCGGCCGCTTCGAGAACCTCGAATCCGCCATCGCTCAGCGCATCCACCAAGGTGAGGCGCACCAGGAAGTCATCTTCCACAACGAGCAGTACGGGTGAGTCGACCTGCATTACCTGAGTTCCCTGCCTCGCATTAGGCAAGCGCGGATGGTCGGCTCCGTTGCTGCCATCCTATGTGACGAGCGCGTGACTTCCAGATCAGGTCCGCGCTGATCGCAAGCGTACCGGTCCACGCAGCATGCACCCTGCATGCGAGTTTCCTGTGTGGGTCTCATGAATCGGCAGACATGCCTTTGCCCTGAGCCGGGATCGCCCGGCATTGCGACAGGAGCGATACGATCGTCGGGCTGCGATGAACGTGATCGGCCGTCACCAAGCGGCAGCGTCGTGTTATTGTGTCCAGGCCTCGGCCACGTTCAGCAGCGTGGCGCCATTCTGGCGATCGCGCGCTGCCATGGACCCGGCGCAGCCCTGGTCAGCCAGCACTGGGGAGCCGGGCGCCGTGACCTCCAGCTTGGCCCGGACCCGGCACAGCACGCGCCGGGTACTGGCCGGGGAGCCGCCATGCCAGCGCGCCAGCGCGGCAGTCCAACTGCCCGTTTCGGAATGCCAGCGGTGCAACAGCCCGCCAGCCCAATCGGCCGCACGCTCAGCATCCAACGGCCAATCGCTGTTGCGCGCATGCACTCCTGCATTCACCTGGACGCAGCCCGCCATGACCGAGGCACCGCCACGCGCAGCGGCCAACAGGGCGCGGGCCTCGGCCGGGCTCTCGGGAAACAAAGCGCGGCCACCGATGTTCAGCGCATGGGCGTGCAGGCCGCTCTCGGACAGGGCAATGGCCACCATCAGGCCGTCCGGCAGGCCGTGGATGTGTTCCGCACGCCGGGCCGCGGCCAGACAGGCCGCACGCGGCGAGGCCTGCACCGGCTCCATCTGGACGGCATGCGCCAGGCGCGGCGCCGGCAACAGGTCGTCCGACGAATCTGGCAGCCGTGGACCGCCATGCCGCAGGGCTGGGCGGGCATGAAGCCGCTTTGGCTTGGCGCGATAGGCGGCAGGCTTGCCGCCCCGGCCGGTGAAAGGCTTTACCGTGGACTGAACAGCCGGGGACGAATCGTGCGGAGCCGCCATGGCCGAGGCGGTCGCCAGGGCTGCGGCGAGAAGGGCAAGGCTCAACACCCGGGCCGCTGTCGCGGCTCGAGGTCCTGGCCCCGGAGGCAGGGCGCCCCGCAACTCGCGCGGGAACGCCGCTGAGGGTAGCCGGGGGTCACCCACCGGCTGGCCGTTCGCGGACGTCATCGCGAAGCCGGTATCATGCCGGAAGCGCTACGGCAACCGCATGGGGCAGAACGGGCCCCGCTTGGCCGGTACCGGTCCCGGCATTTTTTGCGCGACGCCGCCGCAATGCGGACCAGATGCAGCAGCAGGATGGTGCCGAACCCGGGAGTGAGACGTCCCATGCGCCGCCTGTCCCGTCGTGCGCTGATCGCCGCCCTGCCCATGCTGGCCGGGCCAGGGACTGCGCGTGCCCAGGCCGCCGCCAGCTATCCCGCCGTGCCGGTGACGCTGGTCGTGCCCTTCTCGGCTGGCGGCGCCGCCGACATCGCCGCGCGGCTGCTCGTCGGCCATGTCCGGCGGCATCTGCCCAACCCACAAGGCGCGCTGCTGGTGGAGAACCGGCCCGGCGCGTCCGGCGCGGTCGGCACGCAGTTCGTCGCCAGCGCCAAGCCGGATGGCCAGACGTTGCTGCTTGCCCGCGTCGCGTCCTCCGCCATCCTGCCGGCCATCGACCCGCGCACCGGCTACGCCTGGGACGATTTCACCATGCTGGGTCTGCTCGAAGAGACTCCGTTCGTGCTTTGCGTCAGGGCGGACTCGCCCTGGGACTCACTCCGCGACCTGCTCGCCGTGCTACGCGAACAGCCAGGGCGCATCAGATTCGCCACCACCGGAACGGCAACGCTGCTCGACCTTGGCGTCCGTCACCTGTTCGCTACAGCCGGCCTGCCGATCGACGCCGCCCTTGCCATACCGTTCCGCGGCGGCGGTGACGCGGTGGCCGCGTTGCTGGACGGACGAGTGCAATTCCTCGGGACCAATCTCAGCGATGCCCTGCCGCCGCTGCGGGATGGACGGTTGCGCGGCCTGGCGATCGGCACCCACGAGCGGCTGCGGATCCTGCCCGCGGTGCCGACGGCGCGGGAGGCCGAAGTACCTGGCTTGGCCGACGTGACCGGGTGGAGCGCGGTATTCGGCCCGGCGGCGCTCGAGGACGTGCCGATGCGGGCCTGGACCATCGCGCTTGCCGCATTGCGCGACGACAAGTCATGGCAGGACGGTGTCCGCGCTGCCGGCGGTGTCCCGCGTCTGCTCGGACCCGAGGAGACCCGCGCCTATCTGCGCGGCCAAGTAGCGTTATACCGGGATCTCGGCCGCCGGCTTGGGCTGCTCTGAGGCGGCTTCATAGCGGCAGCAAGCGCCGTGGGTGGCCTGTGTCCACCGGGTCACATCGTTGCCTGGCTGCTGCGGCACTTGGGAACGTGAAAGGCATTTGAGCCGCGTTCGCGCCACTAGGGACGGGTTGCGGGTCGGCGTGGCCTGCACCGGGCAGACGCCGATGGGTGCTGCACGCGCACAACCGCAGGCCGGAGTCCTCTCTTGCACCGCATCCAACGCGCATTGCCTTGGCCTGATGCAGCGCCGCGCACCGGAATCGGACCGCTGCTGGCCGTCGTGCTCGGCGTCACCCTGCCCAGCCTGGTCGCAGTTGCCCTGGTGATCATGGCCAATGGCGGCGACTTCGCCTATGGGATGGACGGGCCTTACATCCACATGGCGATGGCGGACCAGATCCGGCAGGGCAATTATGGCCTCAATCCCGGGGAACCAGCCTCGCCCAGCTCTTCGATTCTCTATCCCTTCCTGCTCGCGCTGCTCACCCCGCTGCCCTTCGGCGCGGCAACCAGCCTGGTCTTCTGCCTCGCCGCCAATGCCGGCTCGGCGGTGCTGCTCTGTCTGATCGCAACGGAATGCGGCATCCGGCTGCGGGCCGTGGCGCCCGGCTACCTCGCTGCCATGGCGGCAGCGCTCTCGCTCGGCCTCAACCTGGTCGGCTTGGCCATGGGCGGGTTGGAACACGCGCCGCAGGTCACCTTCAGCCTCGCTGCCCTGCTTGGCCTGGTGCGCGTTTGCCATCGCGAGCGGGCGGATGCCTGGTGGATCGCCGCCCTGGTCCTGCTGCCGTTGCTGCGGTTCGAGACGGGGTCGGTAACCCTCAGCTGCGTGCTGGTGCTCATGGCGCTCGGTCGCTGGCGGCTGGCTGCCGGGATAATGGGGCTGACGGTCCTGGTGCTGGGCAGCTTCTTCGGCACGATGCATGCGCTCGGCCTGCCCGCCTTGCCGCAATCGGTGCTCGACCGGTCGATGGTCGCCGGCACCGGTGCGGAAACCGACTGGCGGCGTCTGCCGGGTCGATTGGTCTGGATCTTCTACACCAACCTGCGGGTGAACCTGCTGAGCCATGGCGGCGCGCATATCCTGCTCGGCGTGCTGGTGGCGGGCTGGGGCACGGTGATCGGTCTCGGCGCGCCGGTCGCGCCCTTCCGCTGGACCCGACCCCTGGCGGGCTTCGACGCCCGCGACCGCGCGCGGATCGCTGCGGTGATACTGTTCAGCTGCGCCGGCTTCGCGCATCTCCTGGCCGGCAGCCTGGTCTCGATCTCGCGCTACGAGATCTACGTCATCTTTCTCGGCCTCGGTGCCATGCTCGTGGTCTTCGACCGCCCGGCGGAGGCGCTGTTCAGCCGTTTGGGACCCTGGGCCTGTGCTGCGGTTTGCGCCTCTTTCCTGATCGGTGGCGCCGGCTACACGCTGCGCAGCATCGACGCGGTAAAATCGGCCCAGGCGCTGCACGCGACCGACGACCAGATGGCCCGCTTCGTCACCGAATACTGGCGCGGGCCGGTGATGGTGACGCGCTGGGGCCGGATCAACTGGCACAATCCTTATGTCGTGGCGCCGATGCCGGCACCCTCCCGGGCCATCCCGGAATCGGTGCAGATCGCCCAGGCCGAGGCCGAGGCGGCCCGGCGCGGGATCGGCCTCGCCCTCCTCTTCGACGGCGGCGGCACGGTGGAACCGCCGTCCTGGCGCCCGGTGGCGCGGCTGGCGGCGCGGCGGATCGGTGCCGGGGAGACCAATTTCGGCATCACCCTCTATGCGGTGACCGAAGCCGATGTGCCGCGCATCCAGGCGGCGCTGCGCGATTTCGCGCCCAGCGTCCCACCGATCACCCTGCTGGAGATGCGACCCTGACCGGCCGTGACCAACCACTCCGGCCTGGCGCCGGCAGCCCTTGCCACCGGCAGCGTTCCCGCTAGCCTCGCTGCAACGCGAGGAGCGGTTCGATGGACGGCATGACTTCCCCCACCACCCAGCAGGCGGCGCTGGCGGCGCGCTACGGCGCCGCCACGCCACCCGCCGGCCCCTGGAACGCCACCATTGCCGGCATGGTCGAGCACCGCTCGGTCCGCGGCTACCGGCCCGACCCGCTGCCGCCCGGCACGCTGGAGACACTGGTCGCCGCGGCGCAATCCGCCGCTACCTCCTCGAACCTGCAGACCTGGTCGGTGGTCGAGGTGGCCGACTCGGCGGCCCGCGCAGTGATGACCGAGGTCGCCGGCAACCAGCAGCACATCCTGGAATGTCCGCTGTTCCTGGTGTTCCTGGCCGATGTCGGACGCAACGAGCGAATGGGCATCGCCGAGGGCAAGCCGCTGGAGGGCACGCCTTTCCTCGAAGCTTTCCTGGTCGCCTCGATCGACGCAGCGCTGGCGGCGCAGAATGCCGTCGTGGCCGCCGAAAGCCTGGGCCTCTCGACTGTCTATATCGGCGCGTTGCGTAACGACACCCAGCGGGTGGCGGCGACGCTCGGCCTGCCGCCGGGCACTGCCGGAGTCTTCGGCCTCTGCGTCGGCTATCCGAAGGCCGGGGCGGAGGGCGAGGTGAAGCCGCGCCTGCCGCAATCCACAATCCTGCACCGCGGCCGCTACGATGCCTCCGGCGAGACGGCGGCGCGCGCCGCCTATGACGCCGAGATGAGCGCCTTCTCGCAGCGGAACGAGATGGCGGCGGATACCTGGACCGCACGCGTCATTGCCCGCAACGGCACCATCAAGGCGCTACGCGGCCGGGACATGCTGGCGGCGGCGCTACGGGCGCTGGGCTTCCCGCTCAAGTAGCGGCACGGCAGCCAGGGCCACCATGGCCCTGGCTGCCGGCGCCGGGTGGGGCTACCGCCCACGCCCGGTCCTGGACTGCAATTCGTCGATCCGCTTCGAAGCATCGGCCTTGCTGAGTCCCGGGTCGAAGGCCTCGCCGGCCTCCTCGCTGAGCGTCTTCAAGTAGCTGGCCTGGGCACCGGTCATCTTTTCGTCACCCGTGGTCCAGTCGTCCGGGTCCTTGATGGTGTTGGACCCGGGCTCCGGGTCGAGCTTGGGATTCTCGGGCGCGTCATGGGCCGGGGCAGGGTGTTTCGCCATGGGTCGGGCTTCCTTTGCCGATTGGGTGTTCGCTTAACGTTCACTCTGGCATCGCGTTGCCTGCCGCCGCATTCGATGTGCATGTTGCGTTGCAGCAAATTTATATGCTGCGACGCAGCGAAACTCACCTCCACGCTTCACGCTGGTCATGAAGCCGCACCACGCGGCGTCCCTGAAGGACCCGCATTTTGTTCCCCCGCCGCATCGCCATCGCCGATCTCGTCCGCCGCAGCCAGGCCATGGCACAGGGCGCCGGCTTTTCCGTTGGCAGCCTCGGCGGCGTGCCGTCCGGCGACGGCGCGCTGGCGGAGGTAAGTGGTTTCGGCAGCAATCCCGGCGAGCTCCGCATGCTGGAATTCGTCCCCGATGCGCTGCCCGCCAGGGCGCCGCTGGTCGTCGCCCTGCATGGCTGCACCCAATCCGCCAGCGGCTATGACCGCGGCTGCGGCTGGTCGGTGCTGGCGGCGCGCCAGGGCTTCGCCCTGCTGCTGCCGGAACAGCGCGCCGCGAACAACGCAAACCGCTGCTTCAATTGGTTCGAGCCGGGCGACAGCCAGCGCGACCGGGGCGAGGTCGCCTCGATCCGGCAGATGGTGGCGCATATGATCAGCCAGCACCGGCTGGACCCGACGCGGGTCTTCGTCACCGGCCTCTCGGCCGGCGGCGCGATGACCTCGACCCTGCTGGCCACGTATCCGGAGGTCTTCGCCGCCGGCGCCATCCTGGCCGGCCTGCCGCATGGCGCGGCGCAATCGACGGCGGCGGCCTTCGAGGCCATGGCGACCGGCCGGCCACGCCCGGCGGCCGAGCGCGCCGCGGCGGTGCGCGCCGCCTCGTCGCATCCCGGTCCCTGGCCGCGCGTGGCGGTCTGGCACGGCGATGCCGACACCACCGTCCGGCCGCCGAATGCGGCGGAGATCGTCAAGCAGTGGCAGGCGCTGCACGGGCTGGACGCCGCCCCCGAGGCCGGCGCATCGCTCGGCCGGGCGCATCGCGTCGAGGTGTGGCACGGGCGGGACGGTATGCCGCTGCTGGAACACCATGCCATCGCCGGCATGGGCCATGGTGTGCCGATCAGCACCGGGGGGGCGCCGCTCGGCGAGGCGGCGCCCTTCATCCTCGACGTCGGGGTCTCCTCCACCACGGCGATCGCCGGCTTCTTCGGCCTGGGCGCCGCCACGCAGCGGGCCCCCGCGCCGCAGACCGGGCGGACGCGGCCCGGGACGCCGGAGACCGTGGCGCCGCCGACGCCCGTGCCGGCGGATGCAGGGTCACCAGGGTGGCTCAACCGGATCATCGCCATCGGGCGCGACAGCAGCGCCCAGACCGCCGCCGCTGCCGCCCGGTCGCAATCCGCGACACCACTGGCGGGACCGCGCGGCTGGCTCGGGCAACTGCTGGCGAACGAGCCTGAGCCGTCGAAGGCCCGGCCGCAGCCGGACGAGGCGCCGGCAGCCCCTGCCCGCATCGGCCGCATCGCCCCGGGCCCGATCCTCCGCCGCGCGCTGCGTGCCGCCCGCCTGCTGGACCGCTGACCGCGCCGGCGGCATCCTCACCGCCGAGCACGAGGAGAAACGTCATGCGGCACCGCAACCTGGGGCGCAGCGGCATCACCGTCCCGCCCATCGTCTTCGGTGGCAATGTTTTCGGCTGGACCTTGGACAAGGCGGCGTCCTTCCGCATCCTCGACCGGCTGTCCGAGGTCGGGCTGACCGCGATCGACACCGCCGACGTCTATTCCGCCTGGGTGCCGGGCAACCAGGGCGGCGAGTCAGAAGCGATCATCGGCGAGTGGCTGGCCGCCCGCGGCAACCGCGCGAAGCTGACGATCCTGACCAAGGTCGGCATGCAGGTGGGCCCGCGCGACGCCGAGGGGAACGGCCCGAAGCACGCCGTCGGCCTGTCGCGCCGCTGGATCATGGCCAGCGTCGATGCCTCGCTCAAGCGGCTGCGGACCGACGTCATCGACCTGTACCAGGCGCACAAGGACGACCCCGAGACGCCGCTGGAGGAAACGCTTTCGGCCTTCGCCGACCTCATCAAGGCTGGCAAGGTGCGCGCCATCGGTGCCTCCAACTATTCCGCGCCACGGCTGCAGGAGGCGTTGGAGACCAGCGCGAAGCTCGACCTGCCGCGCTACGAGACCATGCAGCCGCAGTACAACCTGATGGAGCGCGAGGGCTTCGAGGCCGAGCTCGGCCCGCTCTGCGCCCGCGAGGGTGTCGGCGTCATCAATTACTATGCGCTCGCCTCCGGCTTCCTGTCCGGCAAGTACCGCTCGGCGGCGGATTATGGCAAAAGCCCGCGCGGCGGCGGCATGGCGAAGTACCTGACGCCACGCGGCCATGCGGTGCTCGACGCGCTGGATGCGGTGGCGCAGGAGGCCAGGGCGACGCCGGCGCAGGTGGCGCTTGCCTGGCTGCTGGCCAAGCCCGTGGTCAGCGCGCCGATCGCCAGCGCGACCAACGATGCGCAGATCGACGATTTGGTGAAGGCGGCATCGTTGACGCTTTCGCCGGCGGCCGTGGCGAAGCTGGACGCCGCCAGCGCCTGAATCGGGCAGGGTTGCCGTTCAGGAGTGCGCGGCAACCCTGCCCCTTCCTCCCCGTTCCCGCCCTGCCGTGGCCACCCCGGCCACGACGCGGAGGGAAACGGCCAATGGACGACCTGAACAAGCTGATGATCGAGCAACTGCGCGACGCCTACAGCGCAGAGAAGCAGGCGCTGCGCGTGATGCCGCGGATGGCCAAGAAGGTCAGCTCGCCGGCGCTGAAGGAGGCGCTGCAGCTGCACGCCGAACAGACCGAGACCCAGGTCGAGCGGCTGGACCAGGCGCTGGAGATGCTGGGCGGCAAGGCCGGCCGCAAGGTCTGCGAGGGCATGCGCGGAATCCTCGAGGAGGCGCAGCAGGAGATCGAGGAGCAGGAGAAGGGCCCTGTCCTCGACATGCTGGTGGTCGCCGGCATCCAGCGCGTCGAGCACTACGAGATCGCCGCCTACGGCACCATGGTCGCGCTGGCCAAGGCGGCCGGGCAGACCAAGCTCGCCGACCTGCTGGCCGAGACGCTGGCGGAGGAGAAGCAGACCGACGAGACGCTCTCCAGGCTCGCCGAGAGCGAGGTGAACCCGGCGGCGATCGAGGGCATGCAGCAGACCGAGCCGGCGAACGACCGCAAGGGCAAGCGCGGCGCCGCCTGAGGCTTAGGGCAGCGGCGGAGCATCTCCGCCGCTGCCTGCCGCCCGGCGGCACTTCCCGGTGGCGGCCATGTCCTGCGTAATCGCCCACGGACGAACCGGACGGTCTGCCCATCGTGACGGTCGCATGGCATATCGTCGGGCGTCGGCTTGACGGGGACCATTTCATGGCGCGGATGGACGAGTTGCCGCAGAACGAGGCGCGCGACATCCACGTCGCCGGAGCCCGGTTCATCGACCCGTGGTCGGCCGCCGCCAGCCAGGTGGTGCCGCGGTGAGCGGGACGCCAGGCTTCCCCAGCTTCGCCGATGCGACCCGCGTCTGGTTCCGCATCGGCTGCCTGTCCTTCGGCGGCCCGGCGGGGCAGATCGCGCTGATGCACCGCGAAGTGGTGGACGAGCGCCGCTGGGTTTCCGACGCGCGCTTCCTGCATGCGCTGAACTTCTGCACCCTGCTGCCGGGTCCGGAGGCGCAGCAACTTGCCACCTATCTCGGCTGGCTGATGCATGGGGTGAAGGGCGGGCTGGCGGCAGGGCTGCTCTTCGTCCTCCCCGGCGCCGTGGTGATGCTGGCGCTGTCGGCGATCTATGTCGCCTTCGGCGAGATGCCGATCATCGCCGGGCTGTTCTATGGCCTGAAATGCGCCGTGCTGGTGCTGGTGGTGGAGGCGCTGCTGCGGGTGGCGAAGCGCGCGCTGCGGGGCCGCGTGCCCTGGGCGGCCGCCGGGCTGGCCTTCGCTGCGCTGTTCCTGCTCAACCTGCCCTTCCCGGTGGTGGTCCTTGCGGCGGGCCTGGCCGGCTATCTTGCCCCCGCGGCCTTCGCCGGCGGCGGCCATGCCGAGCCGAAGGACGGCCCGCCGGCGCTGCTCGATGCGCTGCTGGCTGCCGAACCGGACCGCATCGCCCGGCTGACCGGTGCAGCGCGGCGGGCCGGGCTGCTGGCGGTTGTCCTGTGGGTCTGGCCGGTGGTGCTGCTGCTCGGCACAGCGGTATGGGGCGATATCGCCTGGTTCTTCTCGAAGATGGCCATCGTCACCTTCGGCGGCGCCTATGCCGTGCTGGCCTATGTGGCGCAGGAGGCGGTGGAGCATTACCGCTGGCTTTCGGCCGGGCAGATGCTGGCCGGCCTCGGTCTCGCGGAGACCACGCCGGGGCCGCTGATCCTGGTGCTGCAATTCGTCGGCTACCTGGCGGGCCATGCGCAAGGCGGCGTCTGGGGCGGGGTGCTCGGCGCGCTGTTGACCCTCTGGGTCACCTTCGCCCCCTGCTTCGCCTGGATCTTTCTCGGGGCCCCCTATGTGGAGCGGCTGCACGACGCGCCGCGGCTCAAGGGCGCGCTGGCCGGAGTGACGGCCGCGGTGGTCGGTGTCATTGCCAACCTGGCGGTGTGGTTCGGCCTACGCGTGCTGTTCGGCGCCATGCGGGAGATTCCGCTCGGCCCGGCGACGCTGGAGGTGCCGATCATGGCCAGTATCGATCCGGTCGCGGCGCTGCTGGCCATGCTGGCGGCGATCTGCCTGTTCCGCATGAAGATGGGTGTGGTGAAGACCCTGGGCATCGCCGCCCTGGCCGGTCTCGTGCTGCACACCGCCTTCGGCTGGCTGCTTGGCTAGAGTCTGTCAGGCGCTGATAGAAGCGCCGGACAGACTCCAGGCCCTTGTTCTGTCGTCTGATTCACGTCCTTCGGTGCGTCCACCTCAGACGATCACACTCTAAGCAGCCTTTCGCGCCGCAATCGGCACTGGCCCCCGGCGGGAAAGGCTGCTTGAGCTTCTTCATGTGCGCGAACCTCCAGAGGCTTGCTCAGGCGGCCTGCCCGGCCACCCAACCGCTGCTCCAGGCCCATTGGAAATTATAGCCGCCGAGCCAGCCGGTGACATCCACCGCCTCCCCCACCACGAACAGCCCCGGCACCGCCTTGGCTTGGCAGTCACGGGACGACAACGCCGCGGTATCCACGCCGCCCAAAGTCACCTCGGCCTTGGCGTAGCCCTCCGTTCCGGCCGGCAGCAGGCGCCAGGCCTTGATCTGCCCGGCTGCGGCATCGATGGCGCGGTCCGGCAGGTCGGCCATCCGCGGCCCCGGCAGATGCAGCCCGGCCAGCGCCTGGGCCAGGCGCTGCGGCAGCCACTCGCCGAGGATGGTGCGCGGCTCCGCCCGCGGCCGGGCGCGGCGGGCGACCCGCAGCAAGGCCGTCGGGTCCTGGCCGGGCAGCAGGTCAACCAGCAACGGCTCCCCCGGCGCCCAGTACGAACTGGCCTGCAGGATGGCCGGGCCGGACAGGCCACGATGGGTGAACAGCATCGCCTCCCGGAACGCCACCTTGCCGCAGCGAGCGATGCTGTCGAGCGCGACGCCGGACAGTGGCCGCATCAGGTCGAGCAAGGTGCCCTCGAAGGTCAGCGGCACCAGGCCGGGGCGCGGCGCGACCAAAGGCAGGCCGAAGCGGCGGGCGATGTCGTGCGCCAGGCCGGTGGCGCCCATCTTCGGGATGGATAGCCCACCGGTGGCCAGCACGAGGGACGGCGCCTCGAAGGCGCCGCGGTCGGTCTCGACCCGGAAGTGGTCCGCCCGGGTGACGCCGGTGACGCGGTGCGACAGGCGGAGGTCGACCCCGGCGGCCGCGGCCTCCGCCAGCAGCATTGCCACCACCTGCCGGGCCGAGCCGTCGCAGAACAACTGGCCCAGCGTCTTCTCGTGGAAGGCGATGCCGTGCTTGCGCACCAGGGCGATGAAGTCGTGCTGGGTGTAGCGGGCCAACGCCGACTTGGCGAAATGCGGGTTGGCCGAGAGGAAGCGGTCGGACCGGCAGTCGCTGTTGGTGAAATTGCAGCGGCCACCACCGGAGATGAGGATCTTCTTCCCCGCCGCCTCGGCATGGTCGAGCAGCAGCACGCGGCGGCCACGCTGGCCGGCGCTGATCGCAGCCATCAGGCCCGCGGCGCCGGCGCCGAGGATGATCACATCGAAGAACGGCGGATTGGTCAGCGAAGGGATCCGGGGGACAGGGACGATGACTGCGGGGGCCATACAGCCCCCGCGCCGGCCTTCCTACAGCGGATTGCGTTCGTGCATGAGCACTGCTCCGCTGCAGCCTGTCGTCTGCAGGGCGGATTCACCCATCCGGGGCGCTCACGCCCTCCGGCGCGCCGTCCTACCGCATACCGGCGCGGCGTCCTTCCTCCATCGGCGCATCGGGCAAGGCCTCGGCCGCCGGGACGCGTGCGAGACCCGCGGCGGGGAAGCGCAACGTGCAGAGCGTCCCGCCCACCTCGCCGGCGCGCACGTCCAGCCGCCCGCCGAGCTGCCCCGCAAGCGCCCGCACCAGGCGCATGCCGCTGCCGCTGCCCATCGCCGCCAGCCGAGCCTTGCCGAGGCCGATGCCGTTGTCGGAGACGGTAAGCTGGTAGGTGTCGTGGTGTCGTAGGAAGCAGATCCGGACGATCCCACCCTGCGCCCGCGGGAAGGCGTATTTCAGGGCATTGGTGACAAGCTCGTTCACCACCAGCCCAAGATCGCCGGCGACGGAGACCGGCAGGCCATGCGCCTCGGCCTCCGCAGTCAGCGCCATGCCGCTGTCGGGCAGCAAGGCGGCGCGGAGATCGTCGGCCAGGCCTTCCAGGAAGGTTTGGCTATCCACCATGCCGGCACCGCCCCGGCTAGCCAGCCGGCGGTGGACCCGACCAAGGATCTGGATGCGGCCGGCGGCCTGGAGCAGGGCACCGGAGACCGCCGGCTCAGTGCCGGCCTGGGCCTGCAGCAGGCCGACGAGCCTTTGCATGTCGTTCCGGATCCGGTGAGACATTTCCTCCAGCAGCAGGCCGCGCTCGCGGGACACCGCCTCCGTGCCGCGCAGCCGGGCAGCGAGCCGCGCAAGGTGACCGCGCGGCAGCGCGATCGCCGCGGCAACGCCCTTGGCCAAGGCGAACCAGAGCAAAGCCCGCAACAGCGTCGGAATGCCCAGCGTCCCGGCCTCGGCGGCAGGCCAGAGCAGCCAGACGAAGCCGGCCGCCGCCGCGGCGAGCCCTCCGGCAAGGCCGACGCCGAGCGCCGCCACCGCCACCGCGGCGAGCAACAGGGCCTGCCGCTCCGCCGCTCCGAGCGCAGGGAGTAGCTCACCCCCCACCCCGGCGACGAGGGCAAGACCGCTTCCAACCGCGATCCGCAGCGCGCGTTGCCAAGCGTCGGTCAGGCCCCGTTGGGGCTCGGCGTCATCGTGCAGGGTGGCATCCTTGGCAACGGTGCCGCAGTTTGCGGCACGCGCCGCAATCTGTGGATCGTGCGCGGAACGCGACGACCCGGGGTAAAGTGCCACGACGCATCGAGAAAAACGGGCCGGTCGGCGGTGTGGCCCGGGCGCGCTACAGCCGCGAAGCCCAGGACAGGAAAACCAGGAAGCCCGCAAGGCCGGTGAAGACATGGACGACCAACAGCCATTCGGCGGCCCGGCGGGCCGGGCGGGCGAGCAGCCGGGGCAGCAGCCCGCCCAGCACGGCGGCGCCCAACAGGCTGCCGGCGATGAGGCCCGGCGGGGCGATGCTGCCTTCGGGCGGGGCATGCAACAAGAGGAAGAACAGCCAGACGCCGATCGCGCCGCAGGCGAGGTGCAGGGTCACGATCCAGGGCCGCCGCCGGCGGGCGAGGTACTGGAAGCCGACCAGCACGCCGAGCGCCACTGTCGCCAGCAACAGCAGGATGCCCAGGGCTTTCATGCAGCGGTCCTCATGCGGCGGCGCCTTCAGCCAGTAGCGCGAGCGAGCCTACCGCCCGGCGATCGCCCCCACCATCCGCCGCAGCCCGACCGCCTGCTGTCGCAGCCAGCCACCGCTCGCCAGGGATTCCGGCTCCTCCGGCGTCCCGGTCGGCGGGAATACGCCGCGGCGGAAATTCGCGGTGCCGAAGGCCCAGTCCCAGACCGGCAGCAGCACCGCGTAATTCTGCCCATGCGCCCCGGCTGAGAGAGGCGCATGATGTTGCCGGTGGAAGCGCGGCGAGACCAGCAACCGCTCTCCTACCCGGCCATAGTCCAGCCGGACATTGGCGTGGGAAAGGCTCTCGGCCAGGCGCAGGATCAGCACGATCACCGGGAACTGCCCCGGCGGCACGCCGATCAGCAGGGCGATCACGCCGAACCAGACCGCCGCCAGCACGTCGTCCAGCACATGGTTGCGGTCGTCGGTCCAGAAGGTCATCTGCCGCTGCGCATGGTGGATGGCGTGCAGCGCCCACCACCAGCGGAAGGTGTGCTGCGCCCGGTGCCGCCAGTATTCGGCGAAATCCAGGATCACGACATAGGCGGCGAAGGCGGCGACCGGGTGGTCCCGCAGCGGCGGCAGCATTTCCTCCAGCGTCGGCGGCAGCAGCCCGGCCTCGGTCAGCCAGCCTTCCCAGGCCGCCTGGGCGGAAGCCAGCAGCACGAAGGCCAGCAGCGGCAGCAGCCCGAGCCGGCTGAGGAAGGTATAGAGCATGTCGGTCCGCACTGCGCCGCGGTCGGCCAGCGGCTCGACCGGCCGCCAGGCCTCCAGCGGCCGGCAGAGCGCCCAGGCGACGACGATGCCGAGCAGGCCGAACAGCGCGAAGTCCAGCCAGGCATAGGCATCCTCCGCCCAGTCCATCAGGCCGAGCGCATAGAGCAGCGGCTGCAGCGCATGCTCGAAGATCCAGCCGGTGAGGTCGGTATAAAGATCGCTGATGCCGGTCACGCGCGCCCCTCCGCCGGCAGCGGGGCGAAGCAGAGGCCGCGCGCCTGCAGGCCGCCGATCACCTCGTCCAGCACCCCGGCGAAGGGATCCCGCCGGCTGCGGATGCCCCAGTGCAGCACCACCACCTCGCCGTCCCGGGTGCGTTCGATGGCGCGGCTGGCGAGCGCTGCATTGGGGTGCTTTGCGCTGTCCAGCTCGTCGCCCCAGAAGCCGTTGGCGGTCCAGCCCTGGTGCCGCAGCCCGCAGGCGCCGGCGAGCGCGATGGCGTTCGGCGTGACGATGCCGCCCGGTGCGCGCCACAGCGGCAGGATCCTGGCCTCGGGCGCCAACTGCTTCAGCCGGTCCGTCGGCCGGCGCAGCTCGGCGCAGAGTGCCGCGAGGTCAAGCACCTCCTCCCCCGCCTTCTGGCTGGAGACGTAGCGGACCTTGCCCGGTGCCGGGTCCCCCCGGAAATACCAGTGCCGCCAGGTATGGCTGGCGAAGGCATGGCCCTCGGCCGCGCGGGCCCGCCAGAACGGCGCCCAGCTGTCGTCCAGCGTCCGGTCGCCCCGATAGGTCGGCTCGTCCGCCACGAACAGCGTCGCCCGCACCCCACGCCGGCGCAGGATGGCGGCGATCTGCTCGGCCTCCCGCGACCAGCCGGTGTCGATGGTCAGGTAGACGGTGCCGCGGCAGGCCGGCTGCGCCCGCACGGCCACCGGCGTGGCGGCCAGGGCGCCGAGCAGCCCACGCCGCCTCATCGGCCGAGCATGCGCTGCCAGACCGCGGGCTGTTGCGCCGGAGGCGTCGCCTCGGCCTTGGCCGGCGTGACCTCGGGCGGCGGCGCGGCTTCGGACACCGCCAGCGGCGGCAGCGGCGTGGCACGCGGCTGCACGTACACGCCGTGCGGCGAGCGGCCGACCGGCACGGTCTCCGCCTCCCCGGTCGCCGGATCGACGATCGCCAGCCGCCCGGTCCAGCGCATGGTCACCCAGAGCCGCCCCTGGCGGTCGAAGGCGATGCAGTCCGGCCCGCCCGGCAGTTCCCAGCGGGTCCGGGGCTCCAGCGTCTCGCTGTCCAGCACGGTGATGCGGCTGTCCACCCGGCTGTTCACGTACAGCGACTTGCCATCCGGCGAGCGGAACACGGTATGCGCCCCGCGCCCGGCGAAGATGGTGCGCTCCACCTTGCCGTCGATGGGGTTCACCACGGCGACATGGTCCGACCCCATGATGCCGACCAGCAGCTTGCCGTTGTGCCAGGTGACGCCGGCCGGCTGCGGTCCGACCTCGGCCGACCAGAGCGGCTTGTAGGTCGCCAGGTCGATCGCCATCAGCCGCCGCGCGCCCTGCAGGGTGATGAAGGCGATCCGGCTGTCGGGCGTGTAGGCCAGGTGGCTCGGCTTGTCGGGCACCTTCAGCCGGGCCAGCAGGGTGCGGGTCGCGGCCTCGTAGATGTCGACCTGGTCGCGGCGCAGGCTGGTGACCACCAGCAGCCTCCCGTCCGGGCTGAGCTCCATGTGGTAGGGGTTGCTGAACTTCTCCCGCCTGGTGACCTCCGCGGTCGCCGGGTCGATGAAGATCAGCTCGTTGCCGCCGGCATCCCCCACCATCAGCTCGCCCCGCTCGGGCGTCAGGATGAGGTGGTGCGCCTCCCGCAGCACCGGGATGCGGCGCACCTCCTCCCGCGTCGTGCTTTCCAGCACGCTGATGGAGGCATCGGCGCTGTTCAGCACATAGACCAGATCGGCCTTGGCAGTGCCCGGTAGCAGGCCCGCCAGGCCGAAAAAAAGCGCGAGTCGGGCGCGCCGCATGGTACTGGGACCTTCAAACTGGGGCGGGAAAATTCCTCGCCCGGCGCATAAAGGCAAGCGACGTTGCGTTCAACGCTTTGCGGTTGATCAACCCGCCTTGGGTTGGAAGCGCATCGCCACGCCATTCATGCAGAAGCGCTGGCCGGTCGGCGGCGGCCCGTCCGGGAAGACGTGGCCGAGATGGCCGCCGCACCGGGCGCAGTGCACCTCGGTCCGGGTCATGAAGAAGCTGCGGTCGGTGGTGGTGCCGACGCCTGCCTCCTTCGGCGCCCAGAAGCTCGGCCAGCCGGTGCCGCTCTCGAATTTGGTGTCGGCGTCGAACAGCGGATGGCCGCAGCCCGCGCAGACGAAGGTGCCCGGGCGCTTCTCGGCATTCAGCGGGCTGGTGCCGGCGCGTTCGGTGCCGTGCTCACGCAGCACGCGGAAGGCCTCGGGCGGCAGCTCGCGCCGCCATTCGGCCTCGGGCTTCTCGACCGGGTAGTGCTCGGTCGGGGTTTCCTTGCGGAACAGGGACATGGGTCGATCCTCGATCAGGGCGTCAGGCCGCGGGGCGCTTCAGCCGGTCGGCGTAGAGCTTGCGGAATTTGGCGACCTTCGGGCCGACCACAACCTGGCAATAGCCGCTCCAGGGGTTCCGCGCGAAGTAGTCCTGGTGCTCCGGCTCGCCGGGCCAGTAGTGCTCGAAGGGCACCAGTTCGGTGACCAGCGGCGCCGCCCAGACGCCGGCCGCCTTGATCTCCGCCATCACCGCCTCGGCCGTTTCCCGCTGTTCCGGCGAATGGAACAGGATGACGGAGCGGTACTGCGGCCCGACATCATTGCCCTGACGGTCCTTGGTGGTCGGGTCGTGGATGGTGAAGAAGACCCGCAGCAGGTCGGCATAGCTCACCACTGCCGGGTCGAAGGTTACCTGCACCACCTCGGCATGCCCGGTGCGCTTGCCGCAGACCTGCTCGTAGGTCGGGTTGGCGGCATGGCCACCGGCATAGCCGGAATGCACCTGCGCCACGCCGTGCAGGTCGCGGAACACCGCGTCCAGGCACCAGAAGCAGCCGCCACCCAGGGTGGCGGTCTCCAGCCCTGGCGCCGTGTTCCGGATTTCCGTCCCACTCATGCCTTGTCTCCTTCGGTTTGCCCCAACATAGGGTGCCGCCAGCCCAGGTGCAGCCGGCATCGCAAAATGCGACCCCACCCGGCACGCAACTTGCGGTAGAAGGCATCGCGCGGTTCCCTAGGACCGCAGGAGCCTGCCATGCCCGTCGCCATCAGCGTCGCCGTATTCGCCCGCAACGAAGCCGCCGGCCTGCAGGATTGCCTGCGGGCGCTGGATGTGGCGCTCGACGGGCTGGATGCCAGCCTCACCGTGGTGCTCAACGGCACCACCGACGACAGCGGCGGTGCCGTCCGCCGTTTCGCCGCGGCAGCCCGGCATTCGCTGCGGCTGTTCGACATCCCCTTCGCCGACAAGTCCAATGCCTGGAACCAGTATGTCCATGCCCTGGCGCCTGAGGCCGGGATGCATGTCTTCGTCGATGCCTATGCCACGGTTACGCCAGGGGCGATTCGCGCCCTGGCGGCGGCGCTGGCGGAGCAGCCGCGGGCGTTGGCCGCGGCTGCCCTGCCCTCCTGCGGCCGCAGCGCCCCGGCGCAGCGCCAGCAGATGCGCCGCGCACCGTCCCTGCACGGGTCGCTGCATGCCTTGCGCGGCGATTTCCTGGACCGGGTCCGCGCCGCCGGTATCCGCCTGCCGGTCGGCCTCTACCGCGGCGACGGGCTGATCGGCAGCCTGGTGGTGCACGACCTCGATGCCCTGGCGAATCCCTGGGATACCGACCGGATCGCCCTGGCCGAGGACGCGACCTGGAAGGTGGCCACGCTATCCCCCTTCCGGCCGCGCGACCTGCACCGCCTGTGGAACCGCCGCATCCAGCAGGCGCGTGGCCGGTTCGAGGATGCCGCGCTGAAGGAGTGTCTCTATTCCGCCAATTTTGCTGGGCTGCCTTTATTCGCGGATCGAATGCTGGCAGATTGGCTCCGCCGGAATCCCGCGGCTACCCAAGGCCGCGTCCTTTTCCCCCGACTGGCCCAGGCACGTCTGGCAAATCCGCGTTCTCCTTCCGCGGCCTTGTTGGAACCAACCGTGCTGCCGCTCGGGCCTGCGCAGGATCCCACCGGATCCTGGCAGGGGAGTGCAGAGGGGGCGCCGCCCCCTCTGCCCACTCGGAATGCCGCCTGATGCGGGTCCGGGTCCTCGACAGCTTGCGTGGCCTGGCCGCCTTCATGGTGGTGCTCTATCATGCCTGGCAGACCCTGCCGCCCGGCCCGCTTGCCGACGGCATCCGCCAGGCCCTGCTGTTCACCCCGTTCAAGTCTGCGGTGGGCGCCCGGCCGGCGGTGATCCTGTTCTTCGTTCTGTCCGGCTATGTCCTGGCTTTGGCGCTCACCCACGGTCCTGGCACGGGGTGGGGCGGCTTCGTGCTGCGGCGGATCTGCCGGGTCTGGCTGCCCTTTGCCGTCTCCATCCTGCTCTCGGCCGGGCTTTACTGGCTGATGCGCCCCACCGCCCTGGCCGGCGTGCATCCCTGGTTCAACGCCGATCCCTGGTCCGCCGCCCCGGATGCCGAGACGATCTGGCGGCACCTCGCCATGCTGGGCGACACCCATTCGGCCCATCTGAACGTGGTGATGTGGAGCCTGACCTATGAGCTGCGCATCTCCCTGGTCTTCCCGCTGCTGCTGCTGGCGGTGCAGCGGCTGCCGCTGCGGGTCCTGCTGCCCGGCATGCTGGCGCTGCAGGTCGGCACCGATGCGACGATGCGCTGGCTCGGCCTGCCGCTGGCGCCCTTCTTCGGCGATGGCTGGGTGGGGGCGACCCTGACCACGCTGCATTTCGTCAACTGCTTCCTGGTCGGCGCCCTGCTGGCCTTGCGTGGGGAGGCGGTGCAGGCCGCGCTCGCCCGGCTGCCGGGCTGGACCCGCGCCGGGCTCTGGCTGGCCGCGATGCTGCTGCTCGGCCCGTCGATCGACTACACCTGCACGCTCGGCGCCGCGCTGCTGATGGCGCTCGCCATCGGCTCGCCCACAGCCCAGCGGCTGCTGGAGGTGCCGCCGCTGCTCTGGCTCGGCAAGGTGTCCTATAGCCTCTATCTGGTCCACGTGCCGGTGCTGCTGGTGGTGGTGCATGGGCTGCACGGGTGGCTGCCGCTGGAGGCGATGCTGCTGCTCGCCATCCTGCTCGCCTTGCCGGCGGCCGAGGCGATGAACCGCTGGGTGGAGCAGCCCTCCATGACCCTGGCCCGCCGGCTGCCCGGCGCGGCGCCCCACCCGGCCCGGCCGGTGCCGGGATGAGGGCCGCGGCAGGCCGGCTTGCCGTCGTTCTGCGGCCAGCCTAACCCCATCGCCATGGCAGCCTCGCTCCGATGCGTTTCGCTCCTGCTGTCGCTGGCTTTGCTGGCGGCCTGCAACCCGGACCCGATGCGCTTCATCCCGCCGACCGACCGCACTCTGCTGGAAGCCCAGGCGCGGCTCGGCGAGAGCGGCGCGACGCGGCAGCCGGGCGGCCGCATCACGGTTGCCGAACTGCTCGCCAAGGCTCGCGCCGAATCCGTCGCGCCGCAGGGGCCGGCGGCGCAGACCGGGCTGGTGCTGCGCTTCACCGCCACGCAGGTGCAGCCGGACGATGCCCAGCGCCGCGACGTGGCAGCCTTCGCCGCCGCGATGCGCGGGGCCGCCCTGGTAACCGTGGCCAGCCGCCCGGCCGGGTTCGAAGGCGGCGATGCCTCACTTATTGGTGAACGACGCGCTCTGGCGGTTGCCCGGCTGATCCGGCCGGAAGTGCCGAACGTGGAACTGCGCTTCGAGGCGGCCATTCCGGCCGGCGAGGTGCTGGTGCTGCTGGGCAGCCTGCCATCGGCCGGAGAGGCACGCCGTTAAGTTGATATCCCCTTACAAAGCGATCTTGCGCTAAAAGAGGTCAAGCGCCAGCCGGAGCGCCGGCCCCTGCCCGGGGCGGCAGCCGGCGGGCGCGGAGCCATCGATGTCCGACATCCCCGCCAACGCCGCTGCGATAGCACCGCCGGCCCCCCCGCCCATCGCGGAGGTGATCCATGCCGTTCTCGCGGCAGCCTGGCGCCGGCGCTACGTCATCCTGCTGCCCATCATCGTCCTGCCGCCGGTCGGCTTCTTCCTCGGCAGCATGGCGCCGCGCAGCTACGAGACGCGGATGAGCGTGCTCATCCAGGACCCGGCCAAGTTCAACCCGTTCCTGGAAGACCTCTCGGTCAAGACCAATCTGAAGGAGCGGATGGAGGGGCTGCGCGCCCTGCTGATGAGCCGCCACGTGCTCGGCCAGGTCGCCGAGGACCTGCAGATGGTCCCGCCCAACGCCACCGAGGCGCAGCAATCCGGCGCGGTCGCCGAGCTCGCGGCCGGTCTTTCCGTCACCCTCCTGGGGCAGGAGATGGTGGAGATGCGCTACCGCGCCCGCACGCCGGAAGGCATGGACCGCACGCTCGCGCAGATCGGCACCCGCTTCATCGAGAAGGTGCGCGGGCCCGAGGACAGCAGCATGCGGGACAGCTTCCGCTTCCTGGAAGGCCAGTGGAACGACAGCCAGGCGCAGCTGCAACGGAGCGAGCAGGCACTGGCCGAGTTCAAGGCGCGGCACGCCGCCCAATTGCCCGAACTGCGCACCGCCAACCTCCAGCGCATGGCGACGCTGCGGGAACAGCTCGCCGACCGCGAGGTCAAGCTGGCCGGGGCCGAGGGCGAGGTCGCGGCGATGAAGGACCGGCTGGTGCAGACCAATCCGGTGCTCGGCCGGATGGAGCAGGACATCGTCGCCATCCTCGGCGAGCTGGCCCTGCTGCGGGCCCGCTATACCGAGGAACACTCCGCGGTGCAGGCCGCCGAGGGCCGGCTCAAGCGGCTGGAGAACGAGCGGCAGGCCATGCTGAAGGCGGCCGAGCAGGCGCCGGCGGTCGACATGGACCGGCTGTGGAACCTCGCCGCCACCCTGCAGCCGAAGACCGAGGGGGCGCAGCCGCTGCTGATCTCGCAGATCGCCGGCATGGCCGCGGCGCGCGACCGGCTGGAGCAGCTGCGCGGCGAGACCGCCAACATGCGCGCCAGCATCGCCGAACTCGCCACCAAGATCGCCGGCAACGGCGAGGTGGAGCGCGAGCTCAAGGGCCTGGAGCGCGAGGCCCAGGTGAAGGCCGAACTGACCCAGCAGCTGCGCACCCGGTTCGAGCGCGCCCGGGTGACCAGCGAGCTGGCGACCCAGCAGGCGCCGGAGCGCATCAAGATCATCGACCGCCCCTACCGGCCCTCGGCGCCGATGAAGCCGATGACGGTGATCTTCGCCGGCGCCGGCGTCGCCGCCGGCATCGGCCTCGGCATCGCCCTTGCCTTCCTGCTGGAACTGGTAGACGGCACCTTCCGCCGCGTCCGTGACGTCGAGAAGACCACCGGGGTGAAGGTCCTGGCCCGCATCCCCTCGGTCCGGCGCCCGGCATGAGCTCGGCAGCCACCCTGCCGCTGGCGGCCGCCGCCGCGGCGACCGGCGCGGTCGTCCATGTGGTGCAGCACCTCGCCCCGGGGGGGCTGGAGGTGATGGCGCTGGAACTGGCCCACGCCCAGGCGGCGCGCCACCCGACCCTGGTCCTGAGCCTGGAGGGCGATGAGGCCGAAGCCGTCGCCGCCTGGCCGCGGCTGGCCGAGCACCGCGGCCGCCTGCTGTTCGGGGCGAAGGGCCCGGGGCTCGACCCGCTGCTGCCCTTCCGCCTCGCCGCACTGTTCCGCCGGCTGCGGCCGGCTGCCGTCCATACCCACCATGTCGGGCCGCTGCTCTATGCCGGGCCGGCCGCTAGGCTGGCCGGCATCCGGGCGCGGCTGCACACCGAACACGACGCCTGGCACCTGGCCGACCCGAAGCGCGCCCGGCTGGTCCGCGCCGCGCTCGCCCTGGCCCGGCCGGTGCTGATCGCCGATGCGCCGCATGTTGCCGCGGCGGTCGAGGCGGCGATCGGCGCCCGGCCGCAGGTGGTGCTGAACGGCGTCGATACCGACCGCTTCCTGCCGGCCGATGCGGCGGCGAAGGCGGCGGCCCGCGCCGCGCTCGGCCTGCCCCTGGACCGCGCCGTCATCGGCATCGCGGCGCGGCTGGAGCCGGTGAAGGGCGTCGACCTGGCCGTCGCCGCCATGGCGCGGCTGCCGGGCGACGCGATCCTGGCCATCGCCGGCGCGGGCGGGGAGGCCGCTGCGCTGCGCGCCCAGGCCGCCGGCCTCGGCGACCGGGTCCGCTTCCTCGGCCTGCTCGGCGACATGCCGGGCTTCTACGCGGCACTCGACCTCTATTGCCTGCCCTCGCGGAACGAAGGCTTGCCGCTCGCCCTGCTCGAGGCCCAGGCCTGCGGCCTGCCGGTGGTGGCGACCGCGGTCGGCGGCGTGCCCGCGGCGGTCGACCCGGCCAGCGGCACCCTGGTGCCGGCCGAGGACCCGGCGGCGCTGGCCGCGGCGCTCGGCGCCGGCCTGGCCGGGCGTGGCGGCGACCCGCGCGGCTTCGTGCTGCGGCAGGGCAGCCTGGCGGTCGCGGCGCGCGAATACCTCGCCCTCGCCGGGTTGGGCTGAGCGCCATGCAGACCCTGCTCGCGGCGCTCACCCTCGGCGCGCTGGCGCTGGCCGCCTGGCACCATGCCGCCTGGCCGCTGCTGCTGTCGCGCATCGCCCGCCGGCAAGCGCCGTCGCCTGTTCCGCTGGTGGAATCGGCACTGCCGGCCATCACGCTGGTGATGCCGGCCTATAACGAGGCCGCCTTCATCGCCCGCAAGCTGCGCAACCTGGCGGCGCTGGATTACCCGAAGGACCGGCTGCTGGTGATCCTGGCCTGCGACGGCTGCACCGACGGCACCGTTGCCATTGCCGAGGCCACCTTGCAGGAGCCGGATTGCGCCGGGCTGCGCGCCGAAATCCGCGACCTGCGGCCGAACCGCGGCAAGCTCGGCGTGCTGAACGAGCTGATCGGCGCGCTGCCGCCGGGGATCGTCGCGCTGTCCGACATCTCGGCCATGCTGCCGCCCGATGCGCTGCGCCGGGCGGCGGCGCATTTCGCCGACCCGCGGCTTGGCGCGGTGGGCGGCACCTATGTGCTGGAACGGGCGGGATCGGCGGGCGAGGCCAAGTACTGGCAATACCAAGTGGCGGTGAAGCGTGGGGAGGCCGCGCTCGGCGCACCGCTCGGACTGCACGGCGCCTTCTGGGCCTTCCGCCGGGAGGCCTGGTCGCCGCTGCCACCCGACACCATCAACGACGACTTCCTCTGGCCCGCCCATATGGCCGAACGGGGCTGGCGCATCGCCTACGACGAGACGATCCGGACGCGGGAGGCGGAGGTAGCCGATGCCGGGCTGGATGCCCGGCGGCGCCGGCGGATCGCGGCGGGCAATGCGCAGCAACTCTGGCGGGCCCGTGGTTTGCTGCATCCGCGGCATGGCGGCATCGCGCTGGCCTTCCTGTCGGGCAAGGCGCTGCGGGTGGTGATGCCCTTCCTGTTGCTGGCGGCGGCACTGGGGACCCTGGCTTTGGTCCCCGTCTCCAATTTCTTCCTTTTCCTCGCAATTTGCGAGGCTTTTTGCGTCCTGCTGGCCGCGTGCGGCTGGCTGCTCGGCAGCCGGGCGCCGAAACCCTTGGCAATCCTCAATTATCTGGTGACCGGCCACCTCGCCAGTGCGATCGGCGTGGCACGCTACCTGCTGTTTCGCCCCCGACAGCCCTGGCGTCGCGCGGCGGATACCGCGCCGGCCTGAGGGCGGTTCGCCGAAACCTGGCCTCGCCAGCGGAGGCGCGCCGCCCGCCGAACAGCGGGGCCAGGACCGGAGCCGCCGCGATGACCGAGACCCTTCATTTGCCGCCCCACGTGGCCATCGCCAAGCGGGTCTTCGACATCGTCGTCGCGCTGCTGGGCCTGCTGCTGACCCTGCCGCTCTGGCCGCTGATCGCCCTGGCCATTCGGTTGGACAGCCCCGGCCCCATCGTCTACCGCCAGATGCGCATCGGCCGGATGCTGCCGGACCGGACCGAAGTCTTCATGATGCTGAAATTCCGCAGCATGCGGACGGATGCCGAGAAGGCCGGCGCGGTCTGGGCGCAGAAGCGCGACCCGCGCATCACCCGGGTCGGGCTGTTCCTGCGCAAGACCCGGCTGGACGAGTTGCCGCAGCTGCTGAACGTGCTGCGGGGCGACATGGCGATCATCGGTCCGCGGCCGGAGCGGCCGGGCTTCTACCAGAAGCTGGAACGCTCCATCCCCTTCTTTGCCGACCGTACCGCTGGCATCCGCCCGGGCATCACCGGGCTGGCGCAGGTGAACCAGGGCTACGACACCTGTCTGGACGACGTCCGCAACAAGGCGGCCTTCGACCATGCCTATGCGCTGGCGCTGCGTGGCCTGCGCGCCTGGTTCGTCATGGATACGTCGCTGGCCTTGCGCACCGTCACCGTCATGGTCACGGGGCGTGGCCAATGACTCAGCGAACATGACTTCGAGCTTCGACTGGGCACCCGGCGGACTGCGCTGCCTGATCGCGGCGCCGGCCTCCCGGTTGATGCACCCGCCTGCGCTGCCGACCGCGCTGGCGCTGGCGGAACCGCCATCAGGTGGCCAGGCGGAGGCGGCACGGGCGCCAGCGCCGGCAGCCGTGGGGTGAGAAAGCCCTTCCCAACCAGAGATAGAAATATTTTCCTTGCAATTGCCGCCCTGAAATAGGCTTATATTCCCGTCCGAGGGAAGCGCCTGGCCGACCCTCGCTGGAGGAGTTCCGCCATGCTTCCCCTGGTCCCCCTGATCTCCCTTGCCAGCAGCCTGGTACCCGACTTGGTCGGGCTGTTTGGCGGTCGGCGCGCCGGCGAGTTGGCCGGCCGGGTCGCCGCGGTGGTGCAGTCGGTCGCCGGCACCGATGACATCGACGCGGCCGCCAAGGCGGTCCGTGCGGATGCCGCCAAGGCCAGTGAGCTGACGCTGCGGCTGGAAGAGGTCCGCCGCGAATACCTCGACCTGCAGGCGAAGGACCGCCAGGCCGAGCGGCAGTCGATAGTGGAGGCCTTGCGGATCGAGCTCGACGACCGCCGGCGGGCCAGCGGGGCGATGGTCGGCGCGCTCGGCGCCGAGGGCTGGACGGCCCGGGCCGTGGCGCTCGGGCCGGCGGCGGTCTCGGTGATCGTCATGCTCGGCTTCTTCGTCTTCACCGGCTGGCTGGTGCGCGACCCGCCGGCCGGGGCGGATGCGACCACGCTGACGCTGCTGAACGTTGTGGTGGGCTCGCTGGTCGCCGGCTTCACCGCAGTGGTCAATTTCTGGCTCGGCTCCAGCCAGGGCTCGCGCGACAAGGATCGCGCGGCGGCGGCGCTGCGGCAGGGGCAGGCCGGGGCGGGAAAGGCCGTCGCCGAGCCTGCCCCTGCGGCGCCCGTCCCGCCGGCAGCCGGCCCGCAGCCTGGGCAGCCCAGCCGGTTCGACCTCTGCCTGCCGATCGTGCTCGCCAAGGAAGGCGGCTTCGCCGACGACCCGGCCGATCCGGGCGGCGCGACGCAGATGGGCATCACCCAGCGCACCTTGGCGGCCTGGCGCGGCCGGCCGGTGACGACGCAGGAAGTGCGCGACCTGACCCGGGCGGAGGCGAAGGAGATCTACCGGGCGCAGTACTGGAACCTGATGCGCTGCGAGGACCTGCCGCGCGGGCTCGACCTGGTGATCTTCGACTTCGGCGTGAATGCCGGGCCGGGCACCGCGGTGAAGACGCTGCAGCGGGCGGTCGGCACCGTGCCGGATGGCGCGGTCGGCCCCTTCACCCTGCAGGCGGCGCGCGCGGCCGATGCCCGAGCCCTGGTCGGCGCCGTCAGCCAGGCGCGGCTGGAGCACTGCCGCGGACTGACCGGCTTCGCCCGGTTCGGCGCGGGCTGGACCAGCCGCATCGAGGACATCCGGCGGCAGGCGCTGCTGATGGTGGCGGCATGAGTCGCCGTTCAGCCGTCGACGGAGTCGAGCCGGCGGCCACCCTCGGCGGCGAAGACATGCAGCGCCTCGGCCGGCAATGCGACGGGCAGCGTGCCGTCGCGCGGGCCGGGGCCGGTGAGCTTCACCACCAGCGCCTCGCCGTTCGGCAGGCGGCCGTGCAGCACGGTCTCCGAGCCCAGCGGCTCGGCCAATTCCAGCGCCAGGGCGAGGCCGGCGGGGTCGGCGCGGATATGTTCGGGCCGGAGGCCGATGGTCAGCGGCATGCCGTCCGGGCCGGGGCGCGGGCCATCGGCGAAGCGGATCACCGGCCCGGCGTCGAGCGCCACGGCCCGCCCGCCCTCCGCCAGGCGTCCGCCGAGGAAGTTCATCGAGGGGCTGCCGATGAAGCCGGCGACATAGGTATCGGCCGGCCGCTCGAAGATCTCCATCGGCGTCGCCACCTGCGCCGCATGGCCCTGGTGCATCACCACGAGGCGGTCGCCCAGGGTCATCGCCTCGACCTGGTCATGCGTGACGAACAGCGACGTCACGCCGAGCCGCTTCTGCAGCCGGCGGATCTCGGCCCGCATCTGGACGCGGAGCTTGGCGTCGAGGTTGGACAGCGGCTCGTCGAACAGGAAGAGCTTCGGCTCGCGGATGATGGCGCGGCCCATGGCGACGCGCTGGCGCTGGCCGCCCGAGAGCTGGCGCGGCCGGCGGTCGAGCAGCGGGCCGATGCCGATGAGCTCGGCGGTCGCGGCGACGCGGCGGGCTATCTCGTCCCGCGGCAGGCCGCGGATCTTCAGCCCGTAGCCCATGTTCTGGGCGACGGTCATGTGCGGGTAGAGCGCGTAGTTCTGGAAGACCATGGCGATGTCGCGGTCGGCGGGCTCGAGCGCGGTGACGTCCCTGCCCTCGATCCGGACATGGCCGCTGGTCGCGGTCTCCAGACCCGCCACGATCCGCAGCAGGGTGGACTTGCCGCAGCCGGAGGCGCCGACGATGACGATCATCTCGCCGTCCGCCACATGCAGGTCGACGCCATGCAGCACCTTCGTCGCGCCGAAGGATTTCTGCACGTCCATGAGGTCGAGCGTGGCCATTACTTTTCGGTATCCGTGAGGCCTTTGACGAACCAGCGCTGCATCAGCATCACCACCAGGACCGGCGGCAGCATGGCGAGCACGCAGGTCGCCATGACGATGTTCCATTCGGTGTTGGACTCGGAGCCGATCATCTTGACCATGCCGATCACCACCGTCTCGACATCCGCCGAGGTGGCGACCAGCAGCGGCCAGAGATACTGGTTCCAGCCATAGACGAACAGGATGACGAAGAGCGCCGCCATGTTGGTGCGCGACAGCGGCAGCACCACGTCCCAGAAGAAGCGCAGCGGCCCGGCGCCGTCCATCTTGGCGGCCTCGACGAACTCGTCCGGGATGGTCAGGAAGAACTGACGGAACAGCAGCGTCGCGGTGGCCGAGGCGATGACCGGGATGATCAGCCCGGCATAGGTGTTCACCAGGCCGAGGTCGGAGACCACCTTGAAGGTCGGGAAGATGCGGACCTCCACGGGAAGCATCAGGGTGATGAAGATCGCCCAGAAGGCCAGCCGCCGCCCGGGGAAGCGGAAGAAGACCACCGCATAGGCCGAGATGATGGAGATGGCGATCTTCCCCACCGCGATCGACAGCGCCATGACCATGCTGTTCCACAGCATCCAGCCGACGCCGACGCCGGTGCCGCCGCGGGTCCAGGCCGCCTGGTAGTTTTCCAGCGCATGCGGGCCCGGCAGCAGCGGCACCTCGCCGCGGCCGATGGTGGCGGCGTCATGGGTCGAGCCCATCAGGACGATCCACAGCGGCAAAGCGAAGAGGATGACGCCGATCCCGAGGATCGCATGCGTCACCCAGGCGCCGCCGCGGCCCTCCGCGGCCAGGGGGGCGTCAGTAGTGGACACGGCGTTCGACATAGCGGAACTGGATGGCGGTCAGCAGGATGACGACGATCATCAGCACCACCGACTGGGCCGAGGAGGAGCCGAGGTCGAGGTTGACCCTTCCGTCGACATAGGCGCGGTAGATCAGCGTCTCGGTCGCCTTGGCCGGGCCGCCCTTGGTCAGCGCGTCGATGACGCCGAAGGTGTCGAAGAAGGCGTAGACCAGGTTCACCACCAGCAGGAAGAAGGTGGTGGGCGAAAGCAGCGGGAAGATGATGGTCCAGAACCGCCGCGTGGCCCGCGCCCCGTCGATGGCGGCGGCTTCCAGCACCGCCTTCGGGATGGATTGCAGCCCGGCCAGGAAGAAGATGAAGTTGTAGGAGACCTGCTTCCAGGCTGAGGCCAGGATCACCACCAGCATCGCCTGGTTGCCGTTCAGCTTGTAGTCGAAGGGCAGGCCGGCGTCGTTCAGGGCGCGGCCGATCAGCCCGATGCTGGGATGAAAGAGGAAGATCCACAGCACCGCGGCGATCGCCGGCGCGATGGCATAGGGCCAGATCAGCAGGGTGCGGTAGCCGCCGGCGCCCTTGATCTGCTTGTCCGCCAGCACCGCCAGCAGCAGCGCCACGGCGAGGGCGATGACGGTCACGCCGGTCGAGAAGACCGCGGTGTTGCGGATGGTGTCGAGGTAGAGCGGGTCGGCGAAGAGGTCCTGGAAATTCTCGAACCCCACGAAGGTGGTGCGGATGCCGAAGGCGTCCTGCCGCAGGAAGGCGAACCACACCGCCTGCCCCGCCGGCCAGAAGAAGAAGACGATGGTGATTGCCATCTGCGGCAGCAGCAGCAAATACGGCAACAGCTTCTGGTTGAAGACAACCTTGCGGTCCAAGGGCCGACCCTAAACTAGAGGTGTCCAGAGGCCTTCCGGCCTTTGGCGGGAGGGTCCAGGGAGGGCGGAGCCCTCCTTGGGTGCTTCACGCCTTGTTGGCGCGTTCGAAGTTCCGCAGCACCACGTTACCGCGCCGGTTGGCGGATTCCAGCGCCGCGGTCGCGGGCTGCTGCCCCTGCAGCGCCTTCTCCAGTTCCTCCTGGATGATGTTCCTGATCTCGACCATCCCGCCCAGCCGGAAGCCGGCGCTGTTCGGCGTCGGCTCGGCGCGGGAGAGCTGCAGGATGGCGGCGTCGGCGCCGGGGTTCTGCGTGTAGTACCCCTCGGCCTTGGCCTTCTCGTAGGCCGCCAGGGTGATCGGCACGTAGCCGGTCGCCTTGTGCCACCAGAGATCCTGGTCGACGTCGGAGATCGAGCGGAAGAACTCCGCCACGCCCTTGTATTCCGCCGGCGTCCGGGTCTTGGACGTCAGCGTCCAGAGGCTGGCGCCGCCCAGCACGCCGTTCTTCGGCGTGGCGATCACGTCGTCATGGTAGGGCAGCGGGACGGAGGCCCATTTGAACCTGGCCTCCTTCGCCACCCGGGCGCGGAGCGAGGAGGACATGAAGCTGATCGCCGCCTCGCCGGCGACGAACAGGCCGTCCGCGGCATTGTCGCGGCCGCCGTAGCGGAACATGCCGTCCTTCTGCAGCGCCAGCAGGTACTCCACCTGCTTGACGAAGAGCGGGCTGGTCAGCCGCAGCTCGGCCCCCAGCCCCTCGAAGCCGTTCGACAGGGTAGCGAAGGGCACGTCGTGCATCGCCGCCATCTGCTCGAACATCACCCAGGTGGGCCAGGAGGTGGTGACGGCGACCGGCGCCGCATTGGCCGCCTTGATCTTCTCCGCCGCCGCGCGGATCTGCTTCCAGGTCTTCGGCAGGTCGGTGGTGGACAGCCCGGCCTTGTCGAAGGCGTCGAGGTTGATCCACATGATGGCCGAAGACGAGTTGTGCGGCATCGAGATCAGCCGCCCCTGCGTGTCGCTGTAGTAGCCGCGGACGCCGGCGAGGTAGCGCTTCGGGTCCAGCGCCACGCCGGACTGGGCCAGCAGCTCGTGCACCGGGCGGATCGCCGGTCCGGCCGACATCATGGTGGCGGTGCCGACCTCGAAGACCTGGACGATATGCGGCGGGTTGCCGGCGCGCCAAGCGGCGATCGCGCCGGTCATGGCATCGGTGTAGCTGCCCTTGAAGCTGGGCACGACGGTGACGCCGGCCTGGCTGTCGTTGAAGCGCTTGACCTGCTCGCCGACGATCTCGCCGAGCACGCCGGGCATGGCGTGCCAGAACTGGATCTCGGTCCGCGATGCACTGCCGCCCTGGGCGCGGGTGACGGAAGGCGCGGCGAGGCCGAGGGCGGCGGCCCCGGCCAGCAAGGAACGGCGCTGCATGGCGTGATCTCCCCGATCGGCGTTTGGTGCGGCGGCTGGTAGCCGCCGCGCGTTGCGCTTCTGTGACAAGCTGGCGTCAGATTGGTGAAGCGGCGCGCCCGCGGCAAGCGGCAGCGTCGAAATGTCAGCCCACCAGCCTGGAATAAAGCTCCGGGTCGGTCGCCCCCTCGGTGCCGAAGAGCAGGATGCGGCTGGCCTCCTCCAGCCCCAGCGCGTTGCGGCCGAACGGGTCGCGGGCGGCGAGCAACAGGCCGGCCAGGCCGGCGACGGCGCTTTCCCCGGCAACGACCTTGGGATCGCGCTTCGCCAGCAGCTTCATGCAGTCCACCGCCGAGTCGTCCGGCACCGCCATCCAGGCGAAGGCGGCGCGTTCCAATTCCTGCCAGGCCAGCAGGCTGGGTTCCCCGCAGGCCAGGCCCGCCATGATGGTGTCGAGGTCGCCCTCGATGCTGGTGGGCTGGCCGGCCTCGGCGCTGGCCAGCAGGCAGGCGGCCTTGTCGGGCTCCACCACCACCAGCTTCGGCGCGTTGGCGCCGTAGCGGGCGCGCATCTGGACCGAGACGGCGGCCGCGACGCCCCCCACCCCGCCCTGGATGAAGACATGGGTGGGCGGCTGCGGCAGCGACTCGGCGGCCTCGTCGGCCATCAGCCGGTAGCCCTGCATGACGTCGCGCGGCACCTCGGTATAGCCGGCATAGGAGGTGTCGGAGACGACGAACCAAGCCTCCGCCTCCGCCGTCCGCTGGGCGGCGCGCACGGCATCGTCATAGGTGCCGGGGACCACCCGGATCTCGGCGCCGTATTTGGCGATGGCGTCGCGGCGGCCCTGGCTGACCGTCTCATGCACGAAGATGACGCAGCGGGCGCCGAACCGCTCGGCGCCCCAGGCGACGCTGCGGCCATGGTTGCCATCCGTGGCGCAGGTCACGGTGATGGCGCGGACCGCATCCTTGTACTTCCCCTCGGCCAGTTCCTCGGCGGTGGCGGCGTTCGCCACGCCGCGGCGCGACAGCTCGGCCTGCAGCAGCTTCATCACCGCGTAGGCCCCGCCCAGCGCCTTGAAGCTGCCGAGGCCGAACCGCCCGCCCTCGTCCTTCCAATGGACCGAACCCACCCGGGCCGCGCTTGCTACCTCCGGCAGCGGAAGCAGCGGCGTCGGTGCATAGCCGGGCCAGGAGGCGATCTCCGCCTTGGCGCGGCGGAAGCCTCCCTCGGGGAGGACGACCACGCCGGGGGTCCCGGGATGGCGGTTGAGCAGCAGGCGGTAGGAGCGGCGGGGTATGGTCATGGCGGCGGACCATGGCCCGCTTGCGCCGATGCTGCCAAGGCGCGACATCAAGCGTTGGGCGCCACGGCGCGAAAAAGGAGGACGCCATGCAGATCACGATCCTGGGCGGCGGGGGCTTCCTCGGGCGCAAGCTGGCGCATCGGCTGGCCGCCGACGGCGCGCTGGACGGCCGCGCGATCACTGGCCTGACCCTGTTCGACCTGACGGCGCCGTCGCCGGTGCCTGCCCCCTTCCCGGTCCGCTGCCTCGGCGGCAACATCGCCGATGCCGAGGCGGTGAAGGCGGCGGTTCCGCCCGGCACCGACGTGGTGGTGCATCTGGCAGCCGTGGTGTCGGCCCAGGCGGAATCGGATTTCGACCTCGGCCTGATGGTGAACCTCCATGGCACGCTGGCGGTGCTGCAGGCCTGCCGCGCCCTGCCGAAGCCACCCCGGGTGGTCTTCACCTCCTCGGTCGCCAGCTTCAGCGGCGGGCAGGAGGCGCGGCTGGAGGACGATGCCCGCCAGCTGCCCGGCAACAGCTACGGCGCGGAGAAGGCGGCGGCCGAGCTGCTGCTGCAGGATGCCAGCCGCCGCGGCTTTCTCGACGCTGTCAGTATCCGCCTGCCCACCGTCATCGTCCGTCCCGGCCGGCCGAACAAGGCGGCGTCGAGCTTCGTCTCGGCGATCCTGCGGGAGCCGCTGCTGGGGCTCGAAACCGAATTGCCGGTGGGGGAGGAATTCGCCCTCTGGATCTGCTCGCCCCGGCGTGCGGTCGAATGGTTCCTGCACGCCATGGCGATGGACACCGCCCCGCTCGGCCTCGACCGCGGCATCAACCCGCCCGGGCGCAGCGCCACGGTCGGCAAGATGCTGGCGGCGCTGGAGGAGGTGGCCGGGCCCGAGGCGCGCGCCCGGGTGAAGCATGTGCCCGATGCGGCGATCGAGGCGATCGTCGGCACCTGGCCGGCCAGCTTCACCGCCGAGCGCGCCCGCCGGCTGCACGGCTTCTCCGAGCAGGAAAGCCTCGAGGAGATCATCCAGGCCTTCATCGAGGACGACCTGGCCGCGACGCGCGCCGACCGGGGCATCTGATGCTGGAGCTCGCCCGTTACCTGCTGCCCGATGCGCCGCAACGCGTGGCGCCCTTCAGCCATGCGGTCCGGGCGGGCGATTTCCTCTTCGTCACAGGCCAGATGCCGACCCTGCCGGGCGGCGGGATGCAGCTGGTCGAGGGCGGGATCGAGGCGCAGACCGGCCAGGTGATCGAGAACCTGCGGACGGTGCTGGCCGGCAGCGGCGGGGCGTGGACACGGACGGTCTTCGCCCGGGTCTACCTGACGGAGTTCGTCCGCGACTACCCCGCGATGAACGCGATCTGGGAGGCGAGCTTCCCGCCGGGCGGGCTGCCGGCGCGCACCTGCGTCGGCGTCACTGCGCTGGCGGTCGGTGCGCTGGTGGAGATCGACCTGGTGGCGGCGCTTTGAAGGCCATAAGGAAGCAAGGCCGGGGGAGACAGTATTCTCCCCCGGACCCTCTCATTTATTTCTGTGGGTTGGCACCGGCCGCGCGGCGATGGGGAGGGAATACTTCCCCCACCCGGACCTAAACCGCCCCCCGCGGCCAGAACCACCAGCACAGCCCGCCCGCCACCAGCACCCAGACCGCCACGACGAAGACGGCCCCCGCCCGGCTGCCCGGCCGCGTCTCGGCCGCCGCCGCGGCGGCGCGGAACTCCGCCAGCAACGGCGCGGGGATCAGCCGGATCGCCAGGAGGATGCCCAGCGGCAGCAGGATCGCCTCGTCCAGCAGGCCGAGCACCGGGATGAAGTCGGGGATCAGGTCGATCGGCGACAGCGCATAGGCGGCGATCGCCAATGCCAGCAGCCGCGCCGCCCGGGGCGTGCGCGGATCGCGCGCCGCCAGCCAGAGGGCATGGACGTCGCGCCGGATGGCGCGCGCCCAGGTCTTCAGCCGGTGAACCATGGCCGGCATCCCGCCGCCGCCGGGACCGTCAGCCCGCCTCGTCCTTCGCGCCGGCCGCCAGCATCGCCGCGCGGATCGCCGGCGGCACCGGCACGCGCTCCCCGGTATCCTGCTTCACCGCCACCAGCACCGTGCGGCAGGTGAAGCAGAGGCCCTGCCGCCACACCGCATACTCATGGACGAAGCTGGTCCGCTTCACCGCGGCGAAGCGCAGCGTCACCATCGCCTCCTCCTCGAAGACCAGCGACTTCAGGTAGCGCGCCTCCATCTGCGCCACGACCGGGCTGACCGAGCCCGGCGCGAAGGTGCCGCCCAGCGCCGACCAGCCGGGGCCGACGCGGAGGTCCTCGCACAGGGTCAGGTAGGCGACGTTGTTGGCATGGCCCAGCGCGTCGCATTCCGACCAGCGCACGCGGTGGCGCCGCCCGATCGGCCAGTCGCCCTCGATGCCGAATGCCGCACGGTCTTCCGGTGTCATCGCCGCCTCATGCCCTTGCGCCCGGCGCATGGGGTAACGCACCCTTCGGCAAAATCCCACACCCCGAGGGAGCGTCCCGCCCATGCCGACACGCCGCGGCGCGCTTGCCGCGCTGCCCGCCCTGCTCGCCGCCCCGGCCCTGGCCCAGGCCCCTTGGCCCGCGGCCCGGGCGATCGAGGTCTTCGTGCCATTCCCGGCCGGCGGCGGGGTCGACACCATGGTGCGCGGCATCCTGGCGCAGGTGGCGCCCCGCCTGCCCGGCGCCCGCTTCGTCGTCACCAACCGTCCCGGCGCCGGCGGGCAGCTGGGCTTCGAGGCGAATTTCAACGCCGCCCCCGACGGCTATACCCTGGGCGCGGCCACCAACACCGCGATGAACGCCATCAGCGTCGAGCGCACCCCGCGCTACCGGCCGGCCGAATTCACCTACATCGCCAATGTGGTGGACGACCCGGCGGCCTTCTGGGTGCATCCGGACAGCCCGTGGAAAGACTTGGCCGACCTTGCCGCCGCGGCCAGGGCACAGCCGGAGGCCTTCGGCGTCGGCACCGCCGGGGTGGGATCGGACGACCACATCCTGCAGCTGACCTTCGAGGAGGCATCCGGCGCCCGCCTCATCCACATCCCCTACAACGGCACCGCGCCGACACTGCGGGACCTGCTGGGCGGCCGGCTGCCGATCGGCAGCTTCAACATGGGCGAGGGCGTCACCCTGCTGCGCGAGGGCCGGATCCGCTGCCTCGGCCAGGCCGGGCCGCGGCGCTGGGAGGCGGCGGCGGACATCCCGACCTTCCGCGAACAGGGCTTCGACATCCTGGGCGGCAGCGCCCGCGGCATCGCCGGCCCGCCCGGCATCCCGCTGCCGATCCGTGACGCCTTGCGGGAAGCCTTCCGCGGCGCCCTGGCCGATCCCGCCTTCGTCGCCGAGGCGGCCAGGCTGAACCTGCCGCTGCGCCCGCTGATCGGCGAGGACTATGCGGCGATGATGGCGGCCGACCTGGACTCGCTCCGCCGGCTCTGGGCGCGGCGGCCCTGGAAGGACTAGCGCGGCGCGGGCCGGTCCGGGCCGGCTGACCGGGGGCAGCCGCAGGGTCAGCGGCGGCGGCACCGCCGCCCTGCAAGACCTTGGAGAGGCGACCGGCGCCGCCGGGACCGCGCGGCGTGCGCGTCGACCGGCGGATCGGCCATGGCAGCCAAGGCGTGTCGCCGCGGCATGAGCGGCGGCGTCCCGCTCGGCCGATGGCCGCCTTGCCTGCGGCGCTGATCGAGTCGGTCGTCCCGCGACAGGCCGGGCGGCCCGGCCCGCTGGCGATCGGCACGCCTGCGCCAGGGATTGCCGGCGTGCGGGATGGCCCGAGGCGGATCCCGGGCCGGCGGCCGCGACATGTACAGCCGCTTTGGCACGCTTCCGATGGAACTGTGTTTTTTCAGCAACGGCCATTCGCCCGGGGGAGGAGGCCTCGCCGTACAGCCCTGCGTTGTACCGAATACGTCACATATTGTATCCGATACTGCTCGCGAGACCGTGAGAAAGCACTTGCCGAAGGGTCCCGCGTCGATTATACAACTATGGGTTGAGACGATCGCGTGCCTCCAGGCGTCCCAGCTCGTGCAGCGCCACGTCCGGGACAGGGCTCGTGCCAGCTCGGCATTGCTTCCCAAACCAGTAAGTTGAAATTAGACTTCGCATATTCGCGAGCGGGACGGGAGCTATGTCTGTGGCAGTTCGAGACCACCGCGCGCGTACCGGCGCGACGGTGGGGATGGTCTCTGCCGGTACGGATGCGCGTCGCCTCGTGCCGGTCCAGCCGCGCACGATGGTGGAGCAGGCCGCCGAGGCGATCGTCGCCGGCGCCGCCCGCGGCATCTTCCTGCCCGACGACCGCCTGGTCGAGGCGGAGATCGCCCGTGACCTCGGCATCAGCCGGGTGCCGGTCCGCGAGGCGTTGCGCCTGCTGGAAAGCCAGGGGATCGTGGTCAGCACGCCCTACAAGGGCATGCGGCTGATGCAGGTCAGCAACCGGGGGGTCGCCGCCCTGATGCGGGTGCGCTTGGCGCTCGAGACCCTCGCGGTGCGCGAGGCGCTGGCCCAGCCGGGCGGGGCCGAACGCTTCGACCGGCTGCGCCGCGCGGCGGAAGCCTTCGCCGAGGCCACCCGGGCCAGCGATCCGGCGCTGCATGTCCTGGCGGAGCAGGAGTTCCACGCCGAGTTGTGCCGTTCGGCCGGCAATCCGCCACTGCTGGCGCTGTGGCAGAGCCTGGCCCGGCAGCTGGCGGTGGTCTGGGGCTTGGCGCTGCAGTTGCGCGACAGCGCGCCGCAGAGCGAGGAGCACTACACGCTGGTCGAGGCGCTGGAGAGCGGCGACGAGACCGGGGCGCTGGCCCTGCTGGTCGCCCATATCGAGCAGCATGGCGAGCTCGACTTCGAGGCGCTGGTCGCCGAGCGGCGCAACCAACCCGCCGGTTGACGCCGGCGCCAGGCGGGCGGGCGCGAGAGGGGCTTGCCGCCGTACCGGCGCGGCGGGACCATGCCGGCGATGATCCTCGCCGGAGCGCCCGACATGCCGGAATCCCTTGGCCCCCATCTGACCCAGAACTGGGAGCTGCGGAAGCCCGCTGCCCGCGGTGGCGGCGGCATGGTCGTCTCCCAGGTCAAGGCGGCGGCCGAGGCCGGCGCCCTGATGCTGGAGGCCGGCGGCAGCGCGGCCGATGCCGCGGTCGCCACGGCCTTCGCCCTGGCCGCGCTCGAGCCCTGGAATTCCGGCCTGGGCGGCATCGGCTTCGCCCAGGCGATGAAGCCGGGCATGGCCCAGGCCGAGACCTTCGACTTCGGCCCGGTCTCGCCCGCCGGGCTCGACCCCAGCGCTTATCCGCTGACCGGCGGGATGAAGCGCGACCTGTTTCCCTGGCCGGAGGTCGAGGGCGACCGTAACGTCCATGGCCCGCTCTCCTTCGTCGTGCCCTCGGCGGTCGCCGGCTACGCCCTGCTGCACGAGAAGCACGGGCGCCTGCCGATCCGCGAGGTGCTGGCCCCGGCGGTGGCGCTGGCCAAGCGCGGCCTGCCGCAGGACTGGTACACCACGCTGAAGGTCGCCTCCTCCGCCGCCGTCCTCCGGCTCTATCCGGAAAGCGCCCGGGTCTACCTGCCGGGCGGCCTGCCGCCGGTGCCGCCCTACCAGGGCAGCCCTGGCACTTTCACCCTCGGCAACCTGCCGGCGACGCTCGAGCGGCTGCAGCAGGCCGGGCTGCGCGACCTCTACGAGGGCGAGATCGCCGCGCAGATCGCGTCCGACGTGAAGGCGATGGGCGGGTTCCTCTCTGCCGCCGACCTCGCCGCCTGCCAGGCCCGCATCCTGCCCTCGGTCGCCGTGCCCTGGCGCGGGCGGGAGCTGATGATGGTGAACGGCCTGACCGCCGCGCCGACCCTGCGTCGGGTGCTCGAAGGCATGGCCGATGCGGATTGGGCCGGGCCCGAGCCCTCCGCCGCCTGGTATGCGACCCTCGCCCGCGCCATGCAGGATGCCTATGCCGAACGCCTCGCCGGCCTGGGCGACGCGGAGCCCCCCAGGGAGAACCCCAGCGCCGACAGCTGCACCACCCACATCACCGCCTCCGACCGCGACGGGATGATGGTGGCGATGACCACGACGCTGCTGTCTTCCATGGGCTCGCGCGTCATGCTGCCGGCGACCGGCATCATGATGAACAACGGCGTCATGTGGTTCGACCCGATCCCCGGCACGCCGAACGCCATCGGCCCGGGCAAGCGGGCGCTGAACAACATGTGCCCGGTGATCGCCGCCAGCGGCGGCCAGCCGGAGATCGCGGTCGGCGCCTCGGGCGGCCGGCGGATTATGGCCTCGGTCTTCCAGCTGCTCTCCTTCGTCGCCGATTTCGGCATGGAGCCGGAAGCCGCGGCACACCACCCACGGATCGACGTCTCCGGCCCTTCCGGCATCGGCGCCGACCTGCGGCTGCCGGAGGCGGTGCTGGCCGCGCTCCGCGCCGAGGGCACGGTGGAGCTGCTGGAACACGGCGTCATGCCGATCAACTTCGCCTGCCCCAACCTGATCCAGCGCGGGCCGGCGGGCGTGGTCGGCATCAGCGACGCCGCCAGCCCCTGGAGCGCGGCGGTGGCGGCGGGCTGAGCTTCCCTGCCCGCGGCACGCCCGTTGCACCTCCGCCTCCATCCGGGGCGGAACGCCGGCCTTCCGATTGCCGCTGCGTAATCCGGAGGCAGGCCGCTTTGCCCCTTGCCGCAAAGGAGCGCAGAGCATGCAACGCCGCCATCTTCTCGGCCTCGCCGCCGCCCTGGCAACGCCCGCCATCGCCCGGGCCCAGTCGGGCGCCTGGCCGAGCCGCGGGTCGATCCGCCTCGTCGCGCAATTCCCACCGGGCGGGCTGGTCGACACCATCTCCCGCCTCATTGCCCCACCGATGGCCGCCGCGCTCGGCCAGACCGTGCTGGTGGAGAACCGGGCCGGCGCCGGCGGTGTCATCGGCACCGACTTCGTCGCCAAGGCGCCGGCGGATGGCTACACCCTCCTGGTCAGCCATGCCTCGGTGCAGGTCTTCTCGACCGCGACGCTGCCGACCCTGCCCTTCGACCCGGTCGCCGACTTCACCCATCTGGGCATGCTGGTCGAGGCGGCGAATGTCCTGATCGTCAAGGCCAACTCGCCCTACAAGACCCTGGCCGACTACCTGGCGGCGGCGAAGGCCAAGCCGGTGCGCTACGGCTCCTCCGGCATCGGCTCGGCGCCGCATCTGCTCGGCGTCATGCTGGGGGCCGAGGCCAAGGTCGGCAACCTCGACCACGTGCCCTATCGCGGCAGCGCGCCGGCGATGCAGGACCTCATGGGCGGCACGATCGAGAGCATGATCGACCCGGTCACCACCAACGTGGCGATGCTGAAGGACGGCACGCTGCGCTGCCTGGCCATCTCCTCCCCGCAGCGGCTGCCGCAGCTGCCGGACGTGCCGACCTTCGCCGAGCAGGGCTTCGGCAAGCTGACCTCCAGCCAGTGGCTGGGCCTGTCGGCGCCGAAGAACCTGCCGGTGCCGATCGCCGAGAAGCTGACCGCGCTGATCCCGGCGCTGCTGGAGACGCCGGTGCTGAAGCAGCGCTGCGAGGAGCTGGCGACCCTGCCGCGCAAGCCGACGCCGCTCGGCGCCGACTTCGTCAAGGTGATGCGTGACGACATCGCCACCTGGACCGGCATCGCCCGGCAATTCAACATCGTCCAGAGCTGATCCCGGCCGGCGGCGGGTTGCGGCCCGCCGCCCTGGCTGCGGCGGCGCCGGCCGGCTAGGCTGGGGCCATGTGCGGACGCTATTTCCAGCAGCGCGGCCCCGTCTCGGTCGCGCGCTACTTCGAGACGGTGAACCCGCTGCCGAATTTCGCGGCGAGCTGGAACCGCGCCCCGACCCAGGAGGCGATGGCGGTGCGCCGGCATCCCGAGACGGGGCAGCGCCACCTCGACCCGCTGCGCTGGGGGCTGGTGCCGCGCTGGGCCAAGGATGCCACGGGCGCCGCCAAGATGATCAACGCGCGATCCGAGAGCATCGCCGAGAAGCCCGCCTTCCGCGAGGCCTTCCGCCGCCGCCGCTGCATCGTCACCGCCGACGGCTTCTACGAATGGCGCACGGAGGGCAAGTCCAAGCAGCCCTTCGCCGTGGCCCTGGCCGATGGCGCGCCGATGGCCCTGGCCGGGCTGTGGGAGGGCTGGCGCGCGCCGGACGGCGGCATCCTGCGCACCTGCACCATCGTCACCACCGAGGCGAACGAGAAGCTGGCGCCGATGCACCACCGCATGCCGGTGATCCTGCCGCGCGAGGCCTGGGCGCGCTGGCTGGGCGAGGAGCCGGCCGAGGCGGAGGACCTGCTGGCCCTGCTGCGCCCCTGCCCGCCCGATATGGTCGCCGCCTGGCCGGTGACGCCGCGGGTCAACAAGGTGGCGGAGAACGATGCCGGGCTGCTGGCGCGCGATCCCTTGGCGGTGGTGCCGGCGGGGCTGGACGACGTCCCGCCGGAGTTTGCTGAATAGGCAAGGCCGGGGAGGAGGTATCCTCCCTGGACCCTCCTCCATTTTCGGGAGTCTGGCACTCGCTTCGCGGCAGGTGCCGACCCGCAACAAGGACGTTTGGGGAGGAAGTGCCCTTCCCTCCCCAACCTTCCTTCACGCCGCCGTCGACATCCCGAAGGGCGGCTGCACGTCGGGCGACAGCACCGGCTCATAGGGGCTATCGGCCGTCCGCGCCGCGAGGTCGGCCTTGGCGGCTGCCACCAGCGCCGGGTCGCGCAGGCAGTCCACCGCCGTGCCGGCCATCACCTTGGCCACATGCACCATGCCCTTGTGCGCCGCCGGCAGCATGCCCTGCGCGGTGAGCTGCCAGGAATGCCCCGGCGTGCCGATCGCATAGGTGGCACCCCGCGCCTGCACCGTCGGCACCACCCAGGAGACGTCGCCGACATCGGTGCTGCCCACCATAGGCGCGCCCTTGAGATCGAGCGGTACCACGACGTCGCAGAGCGAGACGCCCTTCCGCACCGCCAGGCCCATCTTCCGCCAGGCGGCGGCGATGTCCTCGTCGCTCAGGGTCGCCTGGAATTCGGCGGCCTTGGCGCGGTCGGCATCGTCGAAGGGCGGCGGGCCGAGCCGGTCGAGGTTGGCCTGCATCGCCTGTTCCATCGGCCGGTTGCCGAGCAGGTTGGAGACGCCGCTGACCACCTTGGACTCGACCTTCGTCTCGGTCATCAGCGCGGCGCCCTCGGCGATCTTCTTCACCCGGCCGATCAGCGCGCGCAGTTCGATCAGGTCGCGGGCGCGGATCAGGTAGCGGACCTTGGCGGTCGGCTGCACCACGTTCGGCGCCACGCCGCCGGCATCGAGATACGCGTAGTGGATGCGCGCGTCGGAAGGCATGTGCTCGCGCATGTAGTTGACGCCGACATTCATCAGCTCCACCGCATCCAGCGCGCTGCGGCCGAGATGCGGCGCCGCGGCGGCATGGCTGGCGCGGCCGGCGAAGCTGAAGTCGATGCGCGTATTGGCCAGCGACAGCGCCTCCTGCACCGCGGCGAAGGCGGCGGGGTGCCAGGAGATGGCGATGTCCACGTCGCGGAAGGCGCCGTCGCGCACCATGAAGCCCTTGGCGGCGCCGCCCTCCTCGGCCGGGCAGCCATAGTAGCGGACCCGGCCGGGCAGCTTGTTGGCGGCCAGCCAGTCCTTCACCGCCGTCGCCGCGAGCAGCGCCGCCGAGCCCAGCAGGTTGTGGCCGCAGCCATGGCCGAAGCCGGGGCCGGGCAGCGGCCGCTGCTCGGCCACGCCTGCCTCCTGCGACAGGCCGGGCAGCGCGTCGTACTCGCCGAGGATGGCGATGACCGGGCCGCCCTCGCCCGCCTCGCCCATCACCGCGGTCGGGATGTCGGCGACGCGCTCGGTGACGCGGAAGCCCTGCTCGCGCAGCGCCGCGGTATGCTCGACGCAGGACCGCGTCTCGGTATAGGCCAGTTCCGGCATGTGCCAGACCCGGTCGGACAGCGCCTCGAAGTCGGACTTCTTGGCATCGACCAGGCGCCAGATCTCCTCGGTGTTCTGCATGCTCGTCCTTTCCCTGCGGCTGCGGTCGGACCCGCTGCCGGATGCGTCACGGGCGGGCACGGCGGCCCGCCCCGAAGGCTCCTGCGCGGCGTCAGCCGCGCGCGTCGCGCCCGGCCTGCGCAGCGCGGCCGGCCTGGGACACGCTGCCGATGCGGGCACCATGGATGGTCGGCCGCCGCTTGCGGTTGGGCAAAGACCGTGCCCCATCTTGCGGCGTCGCCCCGGCCGATGGGTGGTGCGGCACTTGCGCCTGCCGGCGACCCAGTGCCTGCCGCAGCCGCGCCAGGTTCTCGGTGCGCCGCTCCTCGGCCAGCAACGCTTCCAGCCGGGCATTCGCCCGCTTCAGCGCGCCGGCGAAGACCTGCTTCTTGGCGGCGAGGCCGCGATCCGCATCCGCCAGCGGCACGGCGCCGCCCTTGCCGCGCTTGGACCGGCGATGGTCGCGCATCAGGTCGCGCGCCCGGTCGCGCCGCGCCCGCAGCCAGCGCAGCAGGTCCTGCAGCTCAGTGCGCGACAGGCCCTCGAGCAGCGGGAAATGGCTTTGCCGGATCGGGTCCAGCTCGTCCTCGGCCAGCAGCCGGCGTTCGGTGGCGAAGGCGAGACTCATGGATCGGTACTCCGCGAGATGGCTTGGCAGGGCCGCAGACCGGCATCCTGCCCGGACGCAGTATCACGCCGGCGCAGGGAAGGCAGCGGCCGCCAGGCCGAACCGCCCTACGCCTTCAGGCCGCCCCCCGCCGCGGCCGATGAACAGGATGCCCGACACGCTCCGCCCCCACCAAAGCCATCCCAGTATGCAAGCGCCCCGACGCGGAGCGTCGATCAACCCCGACGCGGAGCGTCAATCGGCCCTGATATGCGCCGCAGCCACCACCTCGCGCATCGCGCGCACCTCCGCTTCGAGGAAAGCGCTGACGCCGGCGGGCGAGAGCGGCGCCGGCAGCGCCCCCTCGCTCGCCAGATGGCGCGCGAAGCCCGGCTCCTCCAGCGCCGCATTGGCCGCGGCGTTCAGCACCCGGCGCAGCTCCGGCGGCAGGCCGCGCGGGGCGAAGAGCCCCCACCAGATGCCCGCTTCATAGGCGATGCCGGCGGCCCGCACCGTCGGCGCCGGCGGCGTGCCGGCCGGCCGCTCCTCGTCCGTATAGGCAACGATGCGCAGCAGCCCGCCGCGGATCTGCCCGGCGGCGCTGGCGATGGTGGTGAACATCAGGTCCACCCGTCCGGCGACCAGGTCGGTCAGCGCCCCGGCGGTGCCGCGATAGGGCACGTGCTGCAGCCGGGTGCCGGCCCGCAGGTTGAACAGTTCCGCGGCGATATGGGTGGTGCTGCCGGGGCCGGAGGAGGCGTAGTGCAGGCTGCCCGGCCTGGCCCGGTCGGCGGCGACCAGCGCCGCGATGCTGCCGAGCGGCGAGCCGGGCGGGGTCAGGACGATCAGCGGGGCCTTCGCCAGCAGCGCCACCGCATCCAGCTCGGCCGCCGGGTTGAAGCCGGTGCCCTGGACCGGGCCGATCGCGGTGATGGAGGAGGTGGTCAGCAGCAGCGTGTGGCCATCCGGCGCGCCCTGCGCCACCATGCCGACCCCCACCGCGCTGCCGGCGCCGGGCCGGTTCTCCACCACGAAGGGCTGGCCGAAGCGGGCCTGCAGCCGTTCGGCCAGCGGCCGGGCGATGGCGTCGTTGGATCCGCCCGGGGTGAAGGGCACCACGATGCGCACCGGGCGGGCAGGCCAGCCCTCGGGCTGGGCAGCGGGCGCGGCCGCGAAGCCGCCGGTTCCTGCCGCGGCCAGCAGGGCGCGGCGTCCAAGGCCTTGTCGCATCGGCGTTCCTCCGCCGCGATGCTGCCCGAGCCCGCGTCCGGCCGCCATCGCCATATCGCGGCACGATCTGTGCCTTGCCACCGTCGGGGCCGTGCGTGGCCAGGCGTGTCGGGGGACCGGGACTCTGCGAGTCTTGCTTGTGGACAGCGATGGTGACCGGGCCGCGGCCGTCGAGGCCGGGCTCGTCGCTGCCGGCTGCGTGGTGGTCGGCGTGGTGAGCGGCACCACGGAGCTGACGCGGGCGGTGCGCGACAGCGGCGCCGAGGTCATCGTCTGCGGCCTCGACGATCCCTCCCGCGACGAGTTGGAGGGCATGCGCGCGCTGCACCGCGACGAGCCGCGCCCGGTGGTGCTGTTCGCCGAGAAGGCGGCGCCGGAGCAGATCGAGGCGGCGCTCGAGGCCGGCGTCGCCGCCTATGTGGTGGAGGGCATGGCGCCGGCGCGCGTCCGGCCGGTGATCGAGGTTGCGATCCGCCGCTTCCGCGCCCACCAGGCACTGCGCGAGGAGCTCGCCGTGGCGCGGCAGGACCTGGAGGAGCGCCGCCTGGTCGACCGCGCCAAGGCGGTGCTGATGCAGAAGCACAAGCTGACCGAGCCGGAGGCTTACCGGCGACTGCGGCGGATGGCGATGGATCGCGGGCAGAAGCTGGGCAGCGTGGCCGCCTCGATCGTGTCGAAAATCTAGGCGTTTTGCCGCCATTGAGCGCATTTTCTGATTCTGAGCGGTAATCTGCTCAGGAAGCGCGCAAATCACCCTTGACCCGCCGCGCCCCTTGCGGCTTTCTTCGCACCACCCGATGGCCCGCAACGACGCGGGCCTGCCGCCCGGTGGTCCTGCCCCGAGCGTGAAGCGGCTCCGGTATTCGCGGTCCAATGGCGGCCCGCACCTGGCCTTCCCGGCCGGAGGTCCGCCCGCGTGCCATCGGAAACCGTGGACCCCGAAATTCCCGCCGCGCCGCGCAGCCAGCGCCGGACCGCCGCGCGCACGCTGCGGCTCGGCTGCGTCCAGCTGACCGATGCCGCGCCGCTGCTGGTGGCCGAGGAACTTGGCCTGTTCGATGCGGTCGGGCTGCGCGTCACGCTGTCGATCGAGACCGCCTGGGCGGCGCTGCGCGACAAGCTGGCCTTCGGCGCGCTGGATGCGGCGCAGCTGCTGGGGCCGATGCCGATCGCCCTCGCCGCCGGGCTGGACGGCGTCCGTGCGCAGCTCACGGTCGCCGCCGGGCTCGGCGCCAACGGCAATACGCTGACCATCAGCCGCGCCCTGGCGCAGGAGCTCGGCCGCTTCCCCCGACCGCTGCCGGCCGCCGCCTTCGCCGCCGTGGCGCGCCGCCGCGCCGACGCAGGCAAACCGGTGACGTTCGGCGTGGTGTTCGCCTATTCCTCGCACAACTATCTGCTGCGCTGGTGGCTGGCCTCGGCCGGGCTCGACCCCGACCGCGACCTGCGGCTGGTGGTGGTGCCGCCGGCGCTCTGCGCCCAGCGGCTGGCCGATGGCGCGATCGACGGCTTCTGCGCCGGCGAGCCCTGGGGCAGCCATGCGGCGGAGCGCGGCGCCGGCACCATCGCGCTGTCCTCCGGCGACATCTGGCCGAACCACCCGGAAAAGGTGCTGGCCTTCGCCGCCGGCTATGCGCTGCGCGACCCGGAAAGCGCCACTGCCTGCACCGCCGCCGTCATTGCCGCGACGCGCTGGCTGGACGAGCCGGAGAACAAGGCGGAGGCGGTGCATATCCTGCAGCGCCGCGCCTTCCCCGAACTGTCCGCCGCCGCGATCGGCGCCGCCTTCGACGGCACCGCGGAAGGCTTCATGCAGGCAGCACCCTTGCGCTTCCGCACCGCCACCCTGCCGCGGCGCGAGCAGGCCGCCTGGTGGCTGCGGCAGATGCGCCGCTGGGGCCATGTGCCGGCGAATGTCGCCGAGGCCACCGCCCTCGCCCCCTGGCGCCAGGACATCTGGCGGGCCGCCGCCGCCCGCCTGCGGGAGGTCGAACCCCCCGCCCCCAGCCCACCCCCTGCCGACATGCCGGAGACCCATCGATGACCCTATCCCGCCGCCAGGCACTCACCGGCACCGCCGCCCTGCTGGCCGCCGCCCGGGCCGCCGCCCCGCGCGGTGCCTTCGCCCAAGGCTCGACCAAGCCCGAGGTCACCAAGGCGACGCTCGGCTACATCGCGCTGACGGATGCCGCGCCGCTGATCATCGCCCGCGAGAAGGGCTTCTTCGCCAAGCATGGCATGCCCGAGGTCGAGGTCTCGAAGCAGGCGAGCTGGGGCGCGACCCGCGACAACCTGGTGCTCGGCGGCGAGCGCGGCGGCATTGACGGCGCCCATATCCTGACGCCGATGCCCTACCTGATGACCACGGGGAAGATCACCCAGAACGGCCAGCCGGTGCCGATGGCGATCCTGGCGCGGCTCAACACCAACGGCCAGGCGATCTCGGTGGCCGAGAAGCACAAGCCGCTCGGCGCGAAGCTGGATGCCGCGCCGCTGAGGAAGGCGCTGACGCAGGAGAGCAAGGTCGCCATGACCTTCCGCGGCGGCACCCACGACCTTTGGCTGCGCTATTGGCTGGCCGCCGCCGGCATCGACCCCGACCGCGACGTGCAGACCATCGTTGTGCCGCCGCCTCAGATGGTGGCCAACATGAAGGTCGGCACCATGGACGCCTTCTGCGTCGGCGAGCCCTGGAACGACCAGCTGGTGAACCAGAAGCTCGGCTACTCCGCGCTGACCACCGGCGAGTTGTGGAAGGACCACCCGGAGAAGTCGCTCGGCATGCGGGCCGCATGGGTGGAGAAGCACCCGAACGCCGCCGTCGCCCTGACCGCCGCGGTGATCGAGGCGGCGCGCTGGTGCGACGAGGCCGCCAACAAGCCGGAGATGTGCGCCATCATCGGCAAGCGCGCCTGGTTCAACGTCCCCGTCGCCGACATCCTGCAGCGCAGCCTCGGCAACATCGACTACGGCGACGGCCGCAAGGTGGAAGGCTCGCCGCTGCTCATGAAGTTCTGGCGCGACCATGCCAGCTACCCCTTCCCGTCCCATGACCTGTGGTTCCTGACCGAGGACATCCGCTGGGGCGTGCTGCCGGAGGCCACCGACACCAAGGCTTTGGTCGCCCAGGTCAACAGGGAAGCGCTGTGGCGCCAGGCGGCGGAACGCGCCGGCGTGCTGCCGGGCGAGACGCCGCGCGGCCCGAGCCGCGGCCGCGAGACCTTCTTCGACGGCCGCGTCTTCGACCCCGCCGACCCCGCCGCCTACCTGGCGTCGCTGTCGATCAAGAAGCTCGCGGGGGCCTGAGATGACCGCCGTATCGACCAAGCCCGCCCCGGCGCCGGCGCAGATGTCGCGCCCGCTGCTGGCCAAGCTGCCGACGCCGTCGCGCCTCGCCCCGGTGCTGGCCAATGTCATCCCGCCGGTGATGATCCTGGTGATCTTCCTCGGGCTCTGGGAATTCCTCGCCAGCGGGCCGGCCGCCACGCTGCCGCCGCCCTCCAAGGTCTGGACCGACAGCTACGACCTGATCGTCGATCCCTTCTTCGACCGCGGCGGGCTGGACAAGGGGCTGTTCTGGCACCTCGCCGCCAGCCTGCAGCGGGTGGCGCTGGGCTTCACCATCGCCGGCGTCGTCGGTATCCTGACCGGGCTGCTGATCGGCACCTCGCCCTTCGCCATGCGCGGGCTCGACCCGATCTTCCAGGTGCTGCGCACCGTGCCGCCCCTGGCCTGGCTGCCGCTGTCGCTGGCCGCCTTCCGCGAGGCGCAGCCGAGCGCGATCTTCGTGATCTTCATCACCTCGGTCTGGCCGATCATCATCAACACCGCCGTCGGCGTCCGCAACGTGCCGCAGGACTACCGCAACGTCGCCGCCGTCATCCGGCTGCGCGGCCCGGCCTTCTTCTGGAAGATCGTGCTGCCCTCCGCCGCGCCCTACATCTTCACCGGCCTGCGCATCGGCATCGGCCTGTCCTGGCTGGCGATCGTCGCCGCCGAGATGCTGATCGGCGGCGTCGGCATCGGCTTCTTCGTCTGGGATGCGTGGAACAGCTCCAACCTCTCCGACATCATCGTCGCGCTGATCTATGTCGGCCTGGTCGGCTTCGCGCTCGACCGGGTGGTGGCGCTGGCCGGGCGGCTGGCCACCCGCGGCACGGCAGCGGCTTGAAAGGGGACCGGACCATGGACCGCTACCTCGACATCTCGCAGCTCTCCATCCAGTTCCCGCGCAGCCCGGTGCCCGTGCTGCGCCAGGTGGACCTGCAGATCGCCCGCGGCGAATACGTCGCCGTCATCGGCCATTCCGGCTGCGGCAAGTCGACGCTGCTGAACGTCATCGCCGGCCTGCTGCCGGCCACCGCCGGCGGCGTGGTGCTGGAAGGCAAGGAGATCGACGGGCCGGGTCCCGACCGCGCCGTGGTCTTCCAGAACCACAGCCTGCTGCCCTGGCTGACCTGCTACGAGAACATCAGGCTCGCGGTGGACCAGACCGTCGGCCGCAGGATGAGCCGCGCCGAACGGCACGACTGGGTGCTGGAGACCCTGGCGCTGGTCCACATGACGGCCGCGAAGGACAAGCGCCCGGGCGAGATCTCCGGCGGCATGAAGCAGCGCATCGGCATCGCCCGCGCGCTGTCGATGAAGCCCAAGGTGCTGCTGCTGGACGAGCCCTTCGGCGCGCTCGACGCGCTGACCCGCGCCCATCTGCAGGACCAGGTGATGGAGATCCATGCCTCCCGCGGCACCACCGTGGTGATGATCACGCATGACGTGGACGAGGCGGTGCTGCTGTCGGACCGGATCGTGATGCTGACCAACGGGCCGAACGCGACGGTGGGCGAGATCCTCAAGGTCGGGCTGCCGCGGCCGCGCGACCGGCTGGCCCTCGCCGCCGACCCGGTCTTCGTCGCGGCGCGGACGGCGGTGCTGGAATTCCTGCATGCGCGGCATGCCAATCCGGCGCTTTCGGCGGCCTGAAGGAAGGCTGGGGGAGAAGGTATTCTCCCCCAGACCCCCTCATCTATTTCTCTGAGTCGGTATTCGCCGCGCGGCTGGTGCCAACCCACAAAAAGGAAGGGTGGGGTTCGGGGAGGGAATACTTTTCCCTCCCCGACCTTCCTTCCCGCCGGCCCCGTGTTGCGATCGGCCGCACGGCCGGCCATCTACCCCACCCACGCCGGAGCCCGTTTGCATGTTGCATTTCCCCGTCTTCCTCGACCTCAAGGGCCGGGTGGCGCTCGTCCTCGGCACCGGTGAGGTCGCGGAGCGGAAGGCCGCCCTCCTGCGGCAAGCCGGCGCCGAGATTCGCTTCGCCGCGACCTTCGCGCCCGCCCTGCTGGAAAGCTGCGCCATCGCCATCGGCGCCGATGCGGCCGAGCCCGAACTGCTGGCCCTGGCCGAGGCCTGCCGCGCGCGCGGCATCCCGGTCAACGTCGTCGACAAGCCCACGCTCTGCACCGCGCTCATGCCGGCCATCGTCGACCGCGAGCCGATGACCATCGCCATCTCCACCGGCGGCGCCGCCCCCGTCCTTGCCCGGCAGGTGCGGCAGCGGATCGAGGCGGTGCTGCCGATGGGCCTCGGCCGCGTCGCGGCGCTCGCGGATCGCTTCAAGTCCGCGGTGCGCCGCCGGCTGCCCGACCTCGTCGCCCGCCGCCGCTTCCTCGATGCGGCGCTGTCCGGCCCCGCCGCCGACCTCGCCATGGCCGGCCGCGACGCCGAGGCCGACCGCGCCTTCGTCCGCGCGCTGGACGGCGCCGATGCCGCGCCGCCCGGCATCGTCCACCTGGTCGGCGCCGGCCCGGGCGCCGGCGACCTGCTCACCCTGCGGGCGCTGCGCCTGCTGGGCGAGGCCGATGTCATCGTGCACGACCGGCTCGGCACCGAGGCGGTGCTGGAACTCGCCCGGCGCGATGCCGAGCGCATCTTCGTCGGCAAGTCCCGCGCCAACCACTGCCTGGCGCAGGAGGAGATCAACGCCCTGCTCGTGCGCCTCGCCCGCGCGGGCAAGCGCGTGGTGCGGCTGAAGGGCGGCGACCCGCTGATCTTCGGCCGCGGCGGCGAGGAGGCCGAAGCCCTGGCCGAAGCCGGTATCGCCTGCGAGGTGGTGCCCGGCGTCACCGCGGCGCTGGCCTGCGCCGCCGGCGCCGGCATCCCGCTGACCCACCGCGACTGCGCCCGCGCCGTCACCTTCGTCACCGGTCACCGGCGCGATGGCAAGGTGGACGTCTCCGGCCTGGTGCGGCCGGGTCAGACCCTGGCGATCTACATGGGCATCACCATGCTGCGGGAGATCCGCGACGGGCTGGTGGGCCAGGGTCTCGATCCGGCGACGCCGGCCGCGGTGGTGGAGCGCGGCGGCACCCCGCAGCAGCGGGTGCTGCGCGGCACGCTGGAGACGGTCGCCGCCGAGGCGCAGGCCTGGGTGCAGGGCGGCCCGGCCCTGCTGCTGGTCGGCGAGGCGGTCGGCCGCGGCAGCCATGCCTGGGCGCAGGCGCCCCTGGCGGCCTGAGTGGCCATCCCAGGCGCGGCATGCCGGCGGTTTCGCCGTGCAGGCCCCGCGTCGCGCCGGCGCCGAAGCCGCGCGCCCGCGACATCATGGCCAGGCCGCGGGTGGGGCTGGCGACCACCGAGAAGCGCATCGCCCTCGCCGCGACATGGGCGACGGCGCCGGGGAGACGCAGCTCTCCCCGGGGCGGGCCGGCGCTTTTATCCTTCAACCTCAATCCGCTTCAGAACCGCTCAATCTTCCTGAGGCCGATCCGGCTGCGATCGGCGCAAACCCGTGCGCGGCCTGGCTTCGCGAGGTCTCAGCCTGAGGATTTGCGGATTTGAGCATTTCAACCGCGCCTCACCCCGCCCGCCGGATCGCGCCGGACATGGCGGTGCCTTTGACGATATTCCTATATACCCGGGAGGCCGAAAAGGCAACGGAATCCCGGCCCTCAGGCCGGGATCACCCGCTCCAGCGGCAGGCCGCGCACGTCCATCTCGTATTCCAGCCCGAGCACCGGCGGCCGGCAGAACTGCCAGGTGACGCCATGCCGCGCCGCGCCGCGCCTGGCCAGTTCCTCGCCCAGGAAGGGGTGGATGTCGTGCACGGTATAGACCTGGGCCGCGGTCGCCATGGCCCAGGACCCGCCCAGCGCCTGCATCCGGCCCTCCATCTCGCCCAGCACGAATTGCGCCTTGCGCAGCATCCCGGCCGCCGAGGTGTCGCCGAGGGCGATGGTCTGCTCCTCGTAGCTGCCCTTGCCCTCGGTGCTCTCGCCGCTGCCGGCGGTGGCGAAGCTCGGCGCCGCGCCGGCATCGGGCACGGTGTAGGCGAAGGCATGGAAGCCGGGTTCGGCCGGCGGGGACAATTCGGGGCAGACATTGCTGCGTGCCACCGGGTTGTCGGTGCCCGACAGGATTCCCCACTCGCCCAGCACCTTGGCATAGCCGAGGTTGAACGCGCGGAAGCCCTGTTCGGTGAACTGGCCGGGGGAGCGCAATTCGCATTGGCAGAAGGCGCTCAGCGGCCGGCCGATGCCCTTCAGGTGGTCGGCGATGCGGGCGAAGCCGGCGGCCAGCGGCACCGGATCGGCGAAGCGCACCCGCTCGATCCGGAAGCCCGGCAGCGCCGCGACGCCCGCCGAATACTGGAAGACCGCCGGGATATAGCGGTAGCCGTCGCCCGGCCGTTCGCGCGTCTCGTACATGCCTCGCCTCCGTGGGTGTGGCGGCTATGCTGCCACCGAACCAGCCGATCGGACCACCCATGCCCGCACGCCGCGCCATCCTGCACCGCGTCCCCATGCGCCATCCCGGCGACACCGCGTCGATCGAGGCGCTGTTCGAGGCCGGCGCGCTCGACCCGGGCCAGGTGGTGGCGGTGCTGGGCAAGACCGAGGGCAATGGCTGCGTCAACGACTTCACCCGCGCCTATGCGGTGCAGGCGCTGTCGCTGATGCTGGGGCGCTGGTTGGACGAGCCGGCGGATTCGGTCGCCGAACGCATCGCCATGGTGATGTCCGGCGGGACCGAGGGCGGGCTCTCGCCGCATTTCCTGGTGCTGGCGGTGGGCGAGGCCGCGGCGCCGGAACCGGCCGGCGCGCTGGCGATCGGCACCGGCTTCACGCCGGACTTCGCGCCGGAGGCGCTGGGCCGCACGCCCCAGGTGCAGGCCACCGCCGCCGCGGTCCGCGCCGCCATGGCCGATGCCGGCATCACCGACCCGGCGCAGGTCCACTACGTCCAGGTCAAGTGCCCGCTGCTGACCAGCGAGCGCATCGCCGCGGCGCGCGCCCGCGGCCGGGACGTGGCGACCGAGGACACCTACCAGTCCATGGGCCTGTCGCGCGGCGCCTCGGCGCTCGGCGTGGCGCTGGCCTTGGGCGAGCTGGCCGCGGTGCCGGAGGCGGCGATCGGCGCCGACTGGTCGCTGTTCTCCGGCCGGGCCAGCACCTCGGCGGGGGTGGAATTGCTGCGCAACGAGGTCATCGTGCTGGGCAACAGCCCGGCCTGGGGCGGCGACCTGGCCATCGCGCACGCCGTGATGCGCGACGCCATCGACCTGCCCGCGGTCCATGCCGCGCTCCGCGCCGCCGGCCTGCCGACCGAGGACGGTCAGGTGCCGGAGGCCGCGCGGGACCGGCTGGTGGCGGTGCTGGCCAAGGCAGAACCCTCCTCGACCGGGTTGATCCGCGGCAGGCGGCACATCATGGCCGACGACAGCGACATCAACGCCACCCGCCACGCCCGCGCCCTGGTCGGCGGCGTCATCGCCGGCGCGGTCGGAAGGACGGACATCTTCGTCAGTGGCGGCGCGGAGCATCAGGGGCCGGATGGCGGCGGCCCGGTCGCCGTGGTGGCCCGGCGGGGGTGAGAAGGAAAGGTCGGGGAGGGAAAGGCATTCCCTCCCCAAACCCCTCCCTTCCTTTCTGTGGGCTTGGCATTCGCCGCGCGGCAGGTACCAACCCACAGAAATAGATGAGGGGTCCGGGGAGAATACCTTCTCCCCGGCCTTGCCTTGTCGGTCGTGGATCAAACCAAGGCCGGCCGCCCCGCCCGCAGCGCATCCACCGTCGCCTGCGCCGCCGCCACCTCGACGCCGAGGCGGCGCAGGGCGAAATCGGCGATGCCGAGGGCGATCTCGCGTTCCCCCATCACCGCCAGCGCCACGCCGCCCTCGCCCTGCAGCACCGCCATGTCGGCATCGTCATGCGCCCGCGCTGCCGCCTGGATCTCCGGGTTGGCGGCGCGGACCAGCTGCAGCACCCGGCGCGACTCCGCCGCGTCCGGCAGGGCCAGCACCACCAGCCCCGCGGTCTCGGGCCGGGCGGCCTGCAGCACCTCCGGCCGGCTGGCATCGCCCCAGATCACCGGCACGCCGGCGGCCCGCGCCGCTTCGGCGCTGCGGCGGTCGGCCTCGATCACCACCAGCGGCAGCCCGTGCCGCCGCAGCGCCGCGCAGACCACGCGGCCGACCCGCCCGTGGCCGATCAGGATGGCGTGGCCGGAAAGCCCGCCGGTCTCCGGCAGGGTGAAGCGCGGCCCCTGCCCCGCCGCCTGCCAGGCGCGCCAGCGGGCCGAGGCGTGCAGCCGCCGCGCGCCCCAGGCGAAGCCGCGCTGCGACAGCGGCAGCAGCAGGATGCCGCCGAAGGCCGCGGCCAGGATCGGCGCGCTGGCGGAGGCCGGCAGCACGCCCTGACCAATGGCGAACTTCACCAGCAGGAAGGAGAACTCGCCGATCTGCGCCAAGGCACCGGCAACCCGGGCCGCCAGCGGCGGCGGCACCCGGAAGGCCAGCAGCAGCAGGAAGCTGGCGAGGCCGACGCCGAGCAGCACCGCTAGCAGGGCGCTGGCCGAGAGCAGCGGCGCCGCCAGCAGCGCCGCCGGGTCGAGCAGCATGCCGACCGAGACGAAGAACAGCGCGGCGAAGACCCGCTGCATCGGCATGGATTCGGCCGCCGCCTGGTGGCCGACATCGCTCTCGCCCAGCAGCACGCCGGCGAAGAAGGCGCCCAGCGCGAAGGAGACGTTGAACAGCGCCGACGCCGCATAGGCGGTGCCGAGGGCGGCGACGATGACGCCGAGGGTGAAGAGCTCGCGCGACGGGCCACGGGCCAGGCGCGACAGCAGCGCCGGCAGGCCGCGGCGGCCGATCAGCAGCACGCAGGCGGCGAAGCCGACCAGTTCCAGCCCGGCGGTCAGCAGCGCCTGCGGCAGCCCCGCGGTGCCGGCGCCGGCGGCGGCCGGGACCATGACCAAGGCGAGGACCACCAGCAGGTCCTGCACCACCAGCCAGCCGAGCGCGAGCCTGCCGGCCGGGCCGGCGAGCTGGCCCTGCTCGGCCAGCATGCGGGTGGCGACCGCGGTCGAGGCGATGGCGAGCGCCAGGCCGAAGACCAGCGCCGGGCCCCAGTCCAGGCCGAAGCCGAAGGCCCCCAGCAGCCCGCCCAGTGCCATGCCGAAGCCGACCTGCAGCACTGCGCCCGGCAGCGCGACGCGCCAGACCGCCAGCAGGTCGGCCAGGCGGAAATGCAGCCCGACGCCGAACAGCAGCAAGGCGACGCCGACCTCGGCCAGGGTGCTGGTCAGCTCGGCATCGCCGACGAAGCCGGGCGTATGCGGGCTGATGACCACGCCGGCCAGCAGGTAGCCGAACAGCGGCGGCAGCCGCAGCCAGCGCGCGGCGGCGCCGAACGCCAGGGCAAGGGCGAGGGCGAGGACGAGGGTCGCCAGCATCGGCGGGGCGGCATGCATGCGACGCTTCTAGCGCAGGCGGCATCGCCGTGGGGCGCACGCGCCGACGAATTCCACCGCGGCGCGCCGCGCGGCTTCCCGCTGGCGGCCTGCCGCCGGAAAGCTACACTGCGACCGGCAGCGGGGGGACGCCCGCGCGGGAGACGCAGGATGAGCACCAAGTTCCAGCTGGGCGACCTCGAGATCCATCGGGTGATCGAGGAGGAGACGCCGCTCTTCGATCCGCAGGAGTTCTTCCCCAAGCTGACGAATGACATGCTGGAGGAGAACCGCCCCTGGCTCGAACCCGATGCCATCGACCCGGCGACGGGCAAGCTGCGGCTCTGCATCCAGTCCTACCTGATCCGCACGCCGCACCACACCATCCTGGTCGACACCTGCGTCGGCAACCACAAGCAGCGCCCGGCCCGGCCCTTCTGGAACATGAAGGATTCGGACACCTGGGAGCGTAACCTGGCGGCCACCGGCTGTTCGGTGAACGACATCGACTATGTCATGTGCACCCACATGCATGTCGACCATGTCGGCTGGAACACCCGGCTGGAGAACGGCCGGTGGGTGCCGACCTTCCCGAAGGCGAAGTACGTCTTCGGGCAGAAGGAATTCGCCTACTGGGAGGCGGAGCACGCCCGCGCGCCGAACCCGGTGCTGGAGGACAGCGTGCTGCCGATCATCGCCGCCGGACAGGCGGAGATGGTGCGGACCGACATCGCGCTGAACGACCACATCCGGCTGATCCCGACGCCGGGCCACACGCCCGATCATTATGCGGTCGAACTGGGCAAGGGCGAGACCATCGGCGTGGTCACCGGCGACCTGATCCATTCTCCGGTGCAGATGCGCTACCCGGAGATCTGCTTCCGCGGTGACGTCGACCCGGCGCAGTCGGCGGCGACCCGGCGGGGCTTCCTGGAACACCAGTGCGACAGCGGGCGGCTGGTCTGCACCGCGCATTTCCCCTCGCCCTCCACCGGCCACGTGACGCGCTGGGGCGACGGCTTCCGCTTCATGCCGACGCGCGGCTGAGATGCGCCGGCGTGGGCTGCTGGCAGCGGGCCTCGCCGCACCGGGCATCGCCGCACCGGGCATCGCCCGGGCGCAGGCGCGGGCGATCCGCGTCGTCAACGCCTATGGCGCCGGCGGCACGGCGGACATCGTCTGCCGCCTGCTGTTCGGCCGGCTGGCGGAACGCACCGGGCAGAATTTCGTGGTGGAGAACCGGCCGGGCGGCGCCGGCACCATCGCCGCCGCGGCGGTGGCCCGCGCGCCGCCGGACGGCAATACGTTGCTGTACGACGCGACCGCGCATTCGGTGAACCCGGCGCTGTTCGGCCCGCGGCTGCCCTACGACACCCAGCGCGACTTCCTGCCGGTCTTCCTCTCCCTCGTCACCCCGAACACCATCCTGGGGTCCACCCTGTTCGCGCCCCGCACCGTGCCGGCGCTGATCGCCGCGGCGCAGGCGGCGCCGGGGACGATCGATGCCGGGACCACCGGGATCGGCTCGGCCCAGCACATCACCCTGGCACTGTTCAACACCATGGCCGGGGTGCGCATCAACCACGTGGTCTACCGCGACGCGCCGGCGGCGCGGAACGACATGGTGACCGGGCGCATCCAGCTGCAGTTCAGCAACGTCCCCGGCAGCGTCACGCCGTTTCGCGCCGGCACCGCACGCGTCCTGGCCCATTCGGGGCAGGCGGAGGTGGCGGTGCTGCCCGGGGTGCCGGCGATCGGCGCCACCCTGCCCGGCTTCGAGACCTATGAATGGAACGGCATCTTCCTGCCGGCCGGCACGCCGGAAGCGACACGCCGCCGGCTGAACGCCGGGCTGAACGCCGCCGCGGCGGAACCCGCGGTGGCGGAGCGGCTGGCGGCGCTCGGCGGCCTGCTGCGGCCGAACACGCCGGAAGAATTCGCGGGCTTCCTCGAAGGCCAGTTCGCGCTGCATGCGCGAGTGGTGCGGGAGGCGAGTATCCGGGTGGACTGAGACCGGATGGCCAGGCAGAACCGGCCCGGTTATGCTGCACCGCACAAAAAATAGACGATGGCGGAGCGACGGCGATGATCAAGGACTGGCTCGACTACGCGCTCGACGCCACCCAGCGCGGCATCCTGTTCTGGGACACGCTGCGCCAGCGCGGCAACGCTTTCCTCGAACACACCCAGGCGGGCAAGCCGGCGCTGCTGAAATTCGCCACCGAGACCATCCTCGACGCCCGCGAATTCGAGGCCCCCGCCAATTATGCCCTGCTGCGCATCCTGCCGGAGGACGGCGTGGCGGAGGAACCCGGCCGCCGCCCCTTCGTCATCGTCGACCCGCGCGCCGGGCACGGGCCGGGCATCGGCGGCTTCAAGCCGGACAGCGAGGTCGGCTTCGCCCTGCGCCACGGCCATCCGGTCTATTTCGTCACCTTCTTCCCCGAACCGATGCCGGGCCAGACCCTGCTGACCGTGGCCGAGGCCGAGGCCCGCTTCCTGGAGGAGATCCGCGCCCGGCACCGCCAGGCCCCGGCGCCGGCGGTGATCGGCAATTGCCAGGCCGGCTGGGCGATCATGGGGCTCGCGGCGCTGCGCCCCGAATTGCCCGGGCCGCTGCTGCTGGCGGGCTCGCCGCTGTCCTACTGGGGCGGGCAGCGGGGGCTGAACCCGATGCGCTATGCCGGCGGCAACCTCGGCGGCTCCTGGATGGCGCATCTCGCCAGCGACCTCGGCAACGGCCGCTTCGACGGGGCCGCGCTGGTCGAGAATTTCGAGGCGCTCAGCCCGGGCGAGACCAAATTCGGCAAGTACTACAACCTGCTCGACAAGGCCGACACCGAGGCCGCCCGCTTCCTGGAATTCGAACGCTGGTGGGGCGGCTATTTCCTGATGAACAAGCAGGAGATCGTGCCGATCGTCGAGGAGCTGTTCGTCGGCAACAAGCTGGCGCGCGGCGAGATCGTGGGACGCGACGGCACGACGCGGCTCGACCTGCGCAAGGTGCAGGCGCCGATCGTCGTGCTGTGCTCCTGGGGCGACAACATCACCCCGCCGCAGCAGGCGCTGGGCTGGGTGCGGGAGATCTATGCCTCGGAGGCCGAGATCACCGCCCAGGGCCAGACCATCATCTACTGCGTGCACCCGACTGTCGGGCACCTCGGCATCTTCGTCTCGGCCAAGGTGGCGGAGAAGGAGCATGCCGAGTTCATCGGCCTGGTCGACCTGATCGAGCTGCTGCCGCCCGGCCTGTATGAAATGGTGGTCAGCGACCGCCATGCCGAATTGCCCGGCGACGCCTTCGTCGAGGGCCGCTACGCCAGCCGCTTCGAGCGGCGCAGCCTGGAACAGCTGGACGCGCTGATCGGCCCGCGCGAAAGCGAGGCCGCCTTCGAGACGGTGCGGCGCGTCTCCGAGATCAATGCCGGGCTCTACGACCAGTTCGTCTCCCCGGTGGTGCGGGCGATGGCGAGCGAGCCGATGGCCGCCGCCATGCGCGCGCTGCATCCGCTGCGGGCGCAGCGCTGGGCCTTCTCCGACCGCAATCCCTGGATGCAGCCCTTCGCCGCCCTGGCGCCGCTGGTGCGGGAGAACCGCCGGGCCTGCGCGCCGGACAACCCCTTCCGGCTGCTGGAGCGCCGCGCGGCGGCCGCGGTCGAGGCGGCGATGGACCGCGCTGGCGCCGCCCGCGACCGGCTGTCGGAGGCGCAGTTCGAGGCGGTCTACACCGCGCCCGCGCTGCGGGCCGCGGTCGGCCTGGCCGGGGCCGTGCCGCCGCCGCCGCCCGGCGCCGACCCGCTGCGGGTGGCGCTGGCGGCGCATGAGGCCGAGCGGCTGCGGGCGCGGGCGGCGCAGGGCACGCCGGCCGAGGGCATCGTCCGGCTGCTGCTCCTGCTGCTGGACGATTCCGGCGTGGTGGACGAGCGGTCCTGGCGCGCGCTGCGGGCGCTGAACACCGAGTTGCCGCCGGAGCGGCAGATGTCGCACGAGGCCTTCCGCCGCACCGTGCGCGAGCAGGCGCTGCTGATCCATACCGACCGCGACTGCGCCCTGGCCGGGCTGGAGGCGCTGCTGCCGACGCCCGAGGATCTCGCCGTAGCCCGCCGCGTGGTGCTGCAGGCGGCCGACGCCGTCGGCGTCGACCTCCGCCGCCCCGAGCAGCAGGCGAGGTTCCCGACGCTCGCCGCCGCAGCCCCGGAATCCGGCCCGCCGCGCCCGGCACACCCCAAGCCCTAGAGGGCGGTCCGGCGGGATACCTGCTCCCGGCCCTCGCCGCCTGCCAGTACGGGAACAGCCCCCCTCCCCCGGCATCCCGCCGGGGAAGTCGACGATCTTCGCCCCCTGTTGAAGCTCCCGCTCGAAGGCCGCACCGGCCCGTGCCGCGAAGCCGGTGAGCGGCTTCGCCCAGTTGGGATTGTGCGAGGTGATGCTGCGCCCGCCATCCGCCATGAAGTCGGACGGGAAGTGCAGCACCATGACCTCCCTGGCCTGGGAGTCGGCCGCCAGCGCCCGGTATACCAGGGCCGGCCCCTGTTCCAGCGAGTCCGGCAGCAGGTCGCGCTGTTCGCAGGCGTTGCGCAGCCTTTCGCGTTCCGATCCGGGCCTGCGCGACATGCGCGGCGTCCTCGGCCCGCCTGGCCTCGGCCTAGCGGGCCAGGACGGCGTACCCGCCTGCCGCGCCGAAACCGAGGATGCCGGGCAGCCGGCGGGCGATGCTGCCGCCGGTGTAGACCGGAGCCATGCGCCGGCCCAGTCACGCGCGCGGATCACGCGCGCGGAAAACCGGAACGGCAGCGGAACCGGCGGGCCCGCGCCCCGTTCGCCCATCATGACGCGTGCGCAAGGCTCCGTGCTGGTCCTCTTCGGGCTGCTCCTCCTGCTTCTCTGGCTGGCGCCGGAGGTGCCGCTGCTCGGCTTCGCCGCCGTGCTGCTGGCGCTGGCGCTACGGGCGGGGGGCGAGCCGCTGGCGCGGCGCACCGGGCTGCCGGACTGGGCGGCCGTGCTGGTCGTGTCCCTTCTGGTGATGGTGGCGCTCGGCCTGGCCGCCTGGGCCGCGGCGGGCCCGCTGGCGGAACAGGCGACGCAGCTCGCCCAGAGCCTGCCGAAGAGCCTGGAGGCGCTGCGCGGCCGCGTCGCCGGCACCGGCTGGGGCGACTGGCTCCTGCACCAGGCCAGGCCTGGTCAGTTGCTGGGCAGCGGCGGGGCGGAGAATGCCGCGGCCGCCGCGGCGATGGCGGCCGGCAGCACCCTGGGGGGCCTCGGCAACCTGGTGCTGGTGGTGCTGCTGGCACTGTACCTGGCGGTGCAGCCGCAGGGGTACCTGACAGGCCTGCGCAGCCTGTTCGACCCGCGCCTCGACGCCCGCGTCACGGCGACGCTGGAGGAGGCCGGGCAGACGCTGCGCGGCTGGCTGATGGGCCAGGCCTTCGCCATGGTGGTGGCCGGCGGCCTCACTTATCTGGGGCTCTGGGCGATCGGCGTGCCGCTGGCCGGGCTGCTGGCGACCATCACCGGGCTGCTGAACTTCATCCCCGTGCTCGGCCCGGTGATCGCCGGCGTGCCGGCGGTACTGCTGGCGATGACCGAGGACCCGATGCTCGGGCTCTGGGTGGTCGGGCTGATCGTCGCGGTGCAGACGGTCGAGGGGAATTTCCTGACGCCGATGGTGCAGTCCCGCACTGCGGACCTGCCGCCGGCGCTGCTGCTGATCGTCCAGGTGCTGACCGGGGCACTGTTCGGATTGCTCGGCGTCGCGCTGGCGGCGCCGCTCTCGGCGCTGGGGCTGGTGGTGGTGAGAAAGGCCTATGTCGAGGGCTGGCTGGAGCGCGAGCCGCCCCCGGCCTGAAGCATCGCCTCGCCCCGCAGCACCGGCACGCAGCCGCCGCCGACGCTGGCGCGGATGCCGTCCGCCGTGCGGCGGGCGGTGGCGCGGAGCAGGCTCGGGCGGCCCATCTCGACCCCCTGGACGATGTCCCAGGCGCCGTGCTCGGCGCCCGACAGATGCAGCAGGAAGCCGGCCAGCGGCGTCGCCGCGCTGCCGGTCGCCGCATCCTCCCAGGTGCCCGACAGCGGCGAGAACATCCGGGCGCGCAGCCCGGCGCCGTCGCGGCGATAGAGATAGAGCGACAGCTTGCCGCCGAGCGAGGGCATCGCTGCCACCGCGCGGCGGAAGGCCGGCAGGTCGGGGCTGGCCGCGGCCATCGCCGCCGCCGTCACCTCCAGCAGCAGGCGCGGGTTGCCGCCATCGGCGGCGACGGTCGGCGGATGATGCGTGGTGACGATGCTCTCGGGCGCGATCCCGGCGCAGGCGGCGGCGAGGTCGACCGGCATCTCGACGCCAACCGAAAGCGGCTGCGGCGCGGCGATGGTGGCGCCGGTCACCCGGCCGGCGGCGTCCTGGTCCAGCCGCACCTCGACGATCCCGGCGATCTGCTCGAAGCGCAGCAGCCCGCCCGAGGCGCGGGCGGCCAGGACGAAGCCGGTACCGACATTGGGATGGCCGGCGAAGGGCATCTCCGCGGTGCGGTGGAAGATGCGTACCCGGGCGGTATTGGCCGGGTCGACCGGCGGCAGGACGAAGGTGGTCTCCGACAGGTTCAGCTCGGCCGCCAGGGCCTGCATCTCGGCATCCGTCAAGCCGCGCGCATCGGGGAAGACGGCCAGCGGGTTGCCGCCGAACTGGCGGTCGGTGAAGACGTCCACCGTGACGAAGTCGAAACGCCGCATCAGAGCGCGGCCAGCCGCGCCGGGTCCAGCGTCACCCCATGGCCGAGCGGGCCATGGCCGCGGCCCAAGCCGGGGGCGGCGAGGATCGCGGCGCGGACATAGGCGCGGGCGCGCGCCACGGCATCCCGCAACGGCATCCCCTGGGCCAGGCCCGCGGCGATCGCCGAGGCCAGGGTGCAGCCGGTGCCATGGGTGTGGCGGGTGTCGATCCGCGCATCCTCGAATTCGGTGATGCCGTCCGGCGTCGCCAGGATGTCGACCAGCCGGTCGCCGTCCAGGTGGCCGCCCTTCAGCAGCACGGCGCGGACGCCCAGGCTGAGAAGCGCCCGGGCCGCCTCGGGCATCGCCGCGGCATCCGGGATGGGCCGGCCGAGCAGCACCTCGGCCTCCGGCAGGTTCGGCGTGATGATGGCGGCCAGCGGCAGCAGGCGGCGCTTCAGGGTCTGCACGGCATCCGGCTGCAGCAGCGGGTGGCCGCCCTTGGCGACCATCACCGGGTCGGCGACCAGGGGCAGGCGCGGCGCCTCGGCGGCGAGCGCGTCGCAGACCGCCTCGATGGTCGCCACGTCGTGCAGCATGCCGGTCTTCAGCGCGTCGGCGCCGATGTCGCGCAGCACCACCTCGATCTGCTGGCGGATGAAATCCACCGGGATGGGCAGGACGCCGTGCACGCCCTCGGTGTTCTGCGCGGTCAACGCCGTGATGGCGGTGGCGGCGAAGCCGCCCAGCGCCGTCACCGCCTTGAGGTCGGCCTGAATGCCCGCGCCGCCGCCGGAATCGGAGCCGGCGACGATGAGGACGCGGCCCATCCTGCGGCGCGGCCGATCCTGGCCATCGCGGCCTTCGCCATCGCGGTCATCGGACGCGGTCACGCCGGAACCTTTGCCTTGGACCGGATGGCGTCCGCCAGGGTCTCCACCGTGTCGTTCACCAGCGCCTCGTCCTCTGCCTCGGCCATGACGCGGATCACCGGCTCGGTGCCGCTGGCGCGGATCAGGATACGGCCGCGCTCGCCGAGCTTCGCCTCATGCGCGGCGATCTCGCGCTGCACATCGGCGTGCTTCAGCGGCGAGGCGCCGGCATAGCGGACATTCACCAGGCGTTGCGGCAGCGGCCGGAAGCAGCGGCAGAGTTCGCTGGCCGGGCGGCCGCCGCCGACGAGGACCGCCAGCACCTGCAGGGCGGCGATCAGCCCGTCCCCCGTGGTGCCGAAATCGGTCATGATCATATGGCCGGACTGCTCGCCGCCCAGGTTGCAGCCGGCCTCGCGCATCCGCTCCCCGACATAGCGGTCGCCGACACTGGTCCGCAGCAGGCCGAGGCCCCGCTCCCGCAGGTAGCGCTCCAGCCCCATGTTCGACATCACCGTGGCGACCACGTTGCCGCCGCGCAGCCTTTCCTGGGCGTGCCAGAAATTGGCGATCAGCGCGAGGATCTGGTCGCCGTCGATGATCGACCCGGCCTCGTCCACCAGCACCAGCCGGTCGGCGTCGCCGTCGAGCGCGATGCCGATATCGGCCCGGCGCTCCCGCACGATCTCGGCCAGCCGGGCCGGGGCGGTGGAGCCCACGCCGTTGTTGATGTTGAAGCCGTCGGGTGCGACGCCCACCGGCACCACCTCCGCCCCCAGCTCCCACAGCACGGTGGGCGCCACCTTGTAGGCGGCGCCATGCGCGCAATCGACCACGATGCGCAGCTTCTCCAGCGTCATGCCGCGCGGGAAGGACTGCTTGGCGGCCTCGATGTAGCGGCCCGGCGCATCCTCCATCCGGCTGGCGCGGCCGAGCCGGGCGGGTGCCACCAGGGCGCTGGTCAGGTCGCCCTCCATCAGCGCCTCGATCGCCGTCTCCTGCGCGTCGGACAGCTTCAGCCCGTCCGGGCCGAACAGCTTGATGCCGTTGTCCTCGTACGGGTTGTGGGAGGCGCTGATCATCACGCCCAGATCGGCACGGAGGCTGCGGGTCAGCAGGGCGATGGCCGGCGTCGGCAGCGGCCCGACGAGGACCACGTCCATCCCGGCGCCGATGAAGCCGGCGGTCAGCGCCGGTTCCAGCATGTAGCCGGAGATGCGGGTGTCCTTGCCGATGACCACGCGGTGGCGGTGCGTGCCGCGGTTGAAGTAGCGCCCGGCCGCCTGGCCCAGGCGCAGCGCGGTGGCGGCATCCATCGGCGCCTTGTTGGCGGTGCCGCGGATGCCATCGGTGCCGAAGAGACGGCGGGAAGATGTGGTCATGGCGGCCCCAATGCGCGGAATGGTCGATGCAGGGAGTAGCGAAATGCGCGCCCGCGGTCCATCAAACCGTGAGGGGATCGGGTGCTGCCCCCGTCGCCGCGGCGCGCCAGATGGCCAGCGCCTGCACCGTCTCGGCCACGTCGTGCACCCGCAGGATGCCGGCGCCGCGGCTGGCGGCGAAGGCCGCGCCGGCGATGCTCGGCACCATGCGCTGCCCGGCATCGGGAATGCCGGCGATGCGGCCGAGGAAGCGCTTGCGCGACAGGCCGACCAGGATATGGCAGCCGAGCCCGGCCAGGATCGGCAGCCGTTCCAGCAGCGCCAGGTTGTGCGCCATGGTCTTGCCGAAGCCGATGCCGGGGTCGAGGGCGATCCGCCCGCGCGGGATGCCGAGCCGTTCCAGCGCCTCGACCCGGTCGCGCAGGAAGCCGGCGACCTCAAGGACCACGTCGGCGTAGCGGGCCTCGGCCTGCATGCCGCGCGGGTCGGTGCCCGGCATGTGCATCAGCACCACCGGCGCGGCGGCGCCGGCGACCACCCCCGGCGCCGCGCCGTCGTGCCGCAGGGCGGTGACGTCGTTGACGATCGCTGCCCCGGCCTCCAGCGCCGCCGCCATGGTGGCGGCGTGGCGGGTATCGACCGACACGGGCGCGGCGCGGGCGAGGTCGCGCACCACCGGCAGGATGCGGCGGATCTCCTCGGCCGGTGTGACGGGTGCGGCGCCCGGCCGGGTGCTCTCGCCGCCGATGTCGAGGATATCGGCCCCGGCCGCCAGCATCGCATGGCCGCGGGCGATGGCGGCGGCGGTGTCGGCAGCCAGCCCGTCGCCCGAGAAGCTGTCCGGGGTGACGTTGACGATGCCCATGACCAGCGGCCGGCCCGCCTCGATCCCGGCGAAGGGCGGCGGCCGGCGGACCAGCGCCGGCAGCAGGTCCTGCCAGTCCCCGGGGATGTCCCGCACCGCGACGATGCCGCGCGCGGCGCCATCCTCGATCAGCCGCGCCAGGGCGAAGGCCAGGTGGCCGCCCTGCAGCGGCAGGGCCAGCCCGTCGCGTGCCGAAAAAAAAGCCGCCGGGCCTTCGAGAAGACCCAGCGGCTCGATGAACCTGTCGGCCACGGCGAAGCCTAGGTGGCGGGCGCCGGGCCGGGGGTCAGGCCGCCGCTCGGGCGCGGCGCCCGGCCGCTGGTCGGGACGCTGCCGCGGCCCTGCGGCACCGGCTCGTCCGGGCGGTTGCGGACGATCGGCTCGCCCCGGATGATCAGCTTGATCTCGTCGCCCGACAGCGTCTCGTGCTCCAGCAGGCCCTTGGCCAGCAGGTGCAGCTCGTCGATGTTCTCGCTCAGCAGGTGCTTCGAGCGGGCATAGGCCTCGTCGATGATGCGGCGGATCTCGCTGTCGATCTGCCGCGCCGTCTCCTCGGACAGGTTCTTCGACTGCGTGACGCTATGGCCCAGGAAGACCTCCTGGCTGTTCTCGCCATAGGCGATCATGCCGAGCTTTTCGGACATGCCCCATTCGGTGACCATCATCCGGGTCTGGTTGGTCGCCATCTTGATGTCGCCCGAAGCGCCGTTCGAGACCTTGTCGGAGCCGAAGATCAGCTCCTCGGCGACCCGGCCGCCCATCGCCATGGCGAGTTCGGCCAGCAACTTCGACTTGTGCTTGGAATAGCGGTCACCTTCCGGCAGCGACATCACCAGGCCCAGCGCCCGGCCTCGCGGAATGATCGTGGCCTTATGCACCGGGTCGCATTCCGGCAGCTTCATCGCGCAGAGGGCATGGCCCGCCTCGTGGTAGGCGGTCATCCGCTTCTCGTCCTCGGACATCACCAGCGAACGCCGCTCGGCGCCCATCATGACCTTGTCCTTGGCCGCCTCGAACTCGTGCATGCCGACGGTGCGGCGGCCGGTCCGGGCCGCCAGCAGCGCCGCCTCGTTCACCAGGTTGGCGAGGTCGGCGCCGGAGAAGCCCGGGGTGCCGCGGGCGATCACCTTGGGGTCGACGTCGGAGGCCAGGGGGACCTTCCGCATGTGGACGCGGAGGATCTTCTCCCGGCCCATTACGTCGGGGTTCGGCACCACCACCTGGCGGTCGAAGCGGCCGGGGCGCAGCAGCGCCGGGTCCAGCACGTCCGGCCGGTTGGTCGCCGCGATGATGATGACGCCTTCGTTGCTCTCGAAGCCGTCCATCTCGACCAGCATCTGGTTGAGGGTCTGCTCGCGCTCGTCGTTGCCGCCGCCGAGGCCGGCGCCGCGATGCCGGCCGACCGCGTCGATCTCGTCGATGAAGATGATGCAGGGGGCGTTCTTCTTGCCCTGCTCGAACATGTCGCGGACGCGGCTGGCGCCGACGCCGACGAACATCTCGACGAAATCGGAGCCCGAGATGGTGAAGAAGGGCACGTTCGCCTCGCCGGCGATGGACCGCGCCAGCAGCGTCTTGCCGGTGCCCGGCGGCCCCACCAGCAGGCAGCCCTTCGGGATCTTGCCGCCGAGCCGCTGGAACTTCTGCGGGTCGCGCAGGAATTCCACGATCTCCTCGAGCTCGGACTTGGCTTCCTCGATGCCGGCGACGTCCTCGAAGGTGACGCGGCCCTGCTTCTCCGTCAGCAGCTTGGCCTTCGACTTGCCGAAGCCCATGGCCCGGCCGCCGCCCGACTGCATCTGCCGCATGAAGAAGACCCAGACGCCGATCAGCAGCAGCATCGGGAACCAGCTGAGCAGGTAGTGGAACAGCGGGTTGACGTCGCTCTCCTCGGGCCGCGCCACGACGCGGACGCCCTTCTCGGTCAGCTTGCTGACCAGAGCCGGGTCTTCCGGGGTGTAGGTCTGGAAGGTCCGGCCATCCGAGAGCTGGCCGCTGACGGTGCGCCCCTGGATCACGACATCGCGGACGTGTCCGGCCCCGACCTCGTTCAGGAAGTCGGAGTAGGCGACCTGCTGCGCCCCCCGCTGTGCCGAGCCACTGGGCTGGAACAGGTTGAAGAGCGCCACCAGCAGCAGCGCCACGATGACCCAAAGCGCCAGATTGCGGCCGAAATTGTTCACCGATTCATATCCCGTTTCCGCCACGGCCACGTACCGGCCATGAACCCTTGGGCGCCATGCCCGCGATCCTGCCGACTCTAGATATAGGGAGAGAGTCCCGGCAGTTAATGGGCGGCATGACCCCGCCAATCGGCCCCCCCGGCGATGTCACCAGCGCCCGGGGCGAACACGACGGGAAAGGCCCCGCAGCTTTGCTCGTCAGGATAGCCGAGGAATGGGACCGCGACCAGCACGGTGTGCAGCCGGATCGCCGGCAATGTCGCAAGAACCGCGGCGGGCAGGCGCGGCGCCAGCGACCGCAGCCGGGTGGCCTCGGCGCCAAGCGCCCCCAGGAGATGACCGGGCCGGCCGGCGCGGCCCAGGCGGAAGCGCCCGTCCCAGGTGGCGCCGGCTGCGGCTGCGACCGCGGGCGCGACCGCGCCGGGCTCCCGCACCAGCAGCCAGGCCTTGCCGCGCGGCCGCAGCCAGGCTCCCGCCAGGGTCCCGCCGCCGCGCCGGCGCAGCGCCGCGACCGCAGTGCCCGTCGCCGGGAAGCCGCCGCCGCCCACTGCCCGCAGCAGCGCGCCAAGCGCCGCATCGGCGACCGCATCATCGCCGAGCGCGACGTCATCGATCGTGGCATGGCCCGAGTCGAACAGCCGCGCCGCCGCCGCCAGCCGCGCCGCGACTGCGGCATCGTGGCGGGCGCGGCGGGCAGCGAAGGCCGCCGCCGCCTCGGCCAATGCCGCCGTGCCGGGGCCGGCCCCGCCCGGATCGGCCAGCGCCTGGCGCAGGGCGATCCGGGCGAAGCGCGGATCGGCATTGCCCGGGTCGCGCTGCGCGGTGAGGCCGGCCGCCGTCACCACCGCCTCCAACCGGGCCGGCGGAATCCCCAGCAGCGGCCGCAGCAGCAGCGCCGCGGGCGCCGCGCGGACCGGGGCCATGGCCGCCAGCCCCCCCGCCCCGCTGCCGCGCAGGGCGCGGAACAGCAGCGTCTCCGCCTGGTCCGCGCGATGGTGGCCGAGCAGCAGCCAGGGCGTCCCCGCCGCCGCGCAGGCCGCCAGCAGCGCCGCATGCCGGCCGGCGCGGGCGCGCGCCTGCAGCCCGGGCCCACCCGGCAGGCCGAGCGGCAGGATCCGTGCGGCGAGCCCGCGCGACGCCAGCATCGCCGCGACCGCGGCGGCCTCGGTGGCGCTGTCCGGCCGCAGCCCGTGGTCGACGATCAGCGCAAGCAGGGCGCCGCCCCGCGCCCGGGACCAGCGGTCCGCCAGCAGGGCCAGCGCCAGGCTGTGCGGCCCGCCGGACACTCCGGCGGCGACCCGCGGCGCGGCGCCGAAGGGCCCCAGCGGCGCCATCATCGCCGCGAATTCATCCTCCCCGACTGGCGCCGCGGCGCCCACCGGGGCGGCCGTCAGCGGCAGCCGGCGCGTTGCCGGCCGGCGTCCAGCCGCTCCTTCATCGCCCCGCGCAACTGCGGGTGCTCGCTCTGCACCAGGGCGAAGGCGTCGCAGGCCTCGCGCTTCTGGTTGAGGTTGGCCAGCGAGGCGCCATAGCCGATCAGGCCCTCGGCTGCCCGGCTGCCCTTCTGGTTGGCCTTGTAGGCCTCGGCATAGGCGACCGCGGCGTCCTGCCAGTTGCGCTGGCCGAATTCCGCATCCGCCAGCAGGAAGCGCGCGTCGTAGCCGCGCGGCGAGCCACGTACCGCCAGCACCTCGCGCGCCGCGGCCTCGGCGGCGGCGAAGTCGCGCCGGCCGAGCGCCGCCTGCCCCTCGGACAGCGCCCTCTCCGGCGGGCGCGGGGCGGCGGCGGGCGCTGCGGCGGGGCCGGCGACCGGCGGCAGCGACTGGGCGGGATTGGCCGGGCGGGGAGCCGCGGCGGCTGGCCGCGGCCCGCCCCCGGTGCCTTCCAGCTGCTGCAGCCGGTAGTCGATGTCGCCCTGCAGCTTCTCCAGTTGCTGGGCCTGGTTGCGGGTCTGGAATTCGGCCTGTTCGAGCCGGCCGCGCAGCCGGCGGGTCTCGTCCTCCAGCGTGGCGACCCGGTCGAGCAAGGCGCCGACCAGCTCGCCCTGCCCAGCCGGGGCGGCGCCGCCACGCGGCACCGGGGCGACGGCGGCACCGCCGCCGCGGCGGACCTGGTCGAGTTCCTGGCGAAGCTGGAGGATCTGGTTCTGCAGGTAGATGCCCTCGCGGCTCTCGGCCTGCGCGCGCGCGGGCGCGGCATCGGCCATGATCAGCGGCGTGGCGAGGAGCAGGGCGGCGAGCACGCGTCGCATCGAGGGGCTCCGGTCGGGCGCATCGCGGGGCGGCCGGGACCACCCCGGCCGCGGCACCGGGGGCCACGGGGTCCCCCGGCTTGTAGCGGCGCCGCGCGGCGGACCGAAGCCCGCCGCGCAACACGAAGTCTAGGTGTCAGCGGACCACGGTCACGGCGCGGCGGTTCTGCGCCCAGGCATCCTCGGTCGAGCCAAGCGCCGCCGGCTTGTCCTTGCCGTAGGAGATGGTGGCGATACGCGCGCCGGCGACGCCGCCGGCGACCAGCGCATCGCGCGCCGCATTGGCGCGGCGCTGGCCGAGCGCCAGGTTGTACTCGCGCGTGCCGCGCTCATCCGCATGGCCTTCCAGCGTCACCGTCACGCCGGCATTGCCGCCGAGCCAGGACGCCTGCTTCTGCAGCGTCGGGCGCTGGTCGGCGCGGATCGCGCTGGCATCGGTGTCGAAGAAGACGCGGTCGCTGCCGGCGGTGGCGATCAGGTCTTCCTGGCTGCCCGGGCGGATGCTGCTGCCGCTGGTCGCGGCGCCAGCGCCGGTGGCTGCCGTGTCGGTCTTGGACTCGCAGGCGGCGAGCAGCGCGAGCGCGGCGAAGGCGCCGAGCACCTTGGTGTTGAGCATCCTCAGGTCCTTCCGATCGGGCAGCGTGCGGCTGCGAAACCATCCGCCGGCCGCGTTACAACCGGCGGTCGGAGGGGTCAAGGATATCGAACACATCTTTGGCAAAGATGCGGCGAGGCCGCGCGGTCGGCGCAACCCTGTCGCACGCGGATCAACCGCTGCTCAAGACAGCAGCGGCGACCAAGCGGGATCGGAGGCATCGGTCGGCGTGACGATCTGCCTTTCGTTGAAGCCGGCAATGTCGATCGACGACAGGCGGGACGAATAACCGCCGCCGCGGGCATCGCGCGAAGGGGTCTCGCGGAAGAACATCATGACACGGCCGTTCGGCGCGAAGGTCGGACCCTCCATGCCCCAGCCTTCGGTCAGGATGCGCTCGCCCGAGCCGTCGGGCCGCATCACGCCGATGCCGAATTGCCCGCCGGAGATGCGGGTGAAGGCGATCAGGTCGCCACGCGGCGACCAGACCGGCGTGGCATAGCGGCCGCGGCCGAAGGAGATGCGGCGGATCCCGCCGCCATCAGCGCCCATCACATAAAGTTGCTGGTCGCCGCCGCGGTCGGAGTTGAAGACGATCTGCGCGCCGTCGGGCGAGAAGCAGGGCGAAACGTCGAGCCCACCGCCCGAGGTGAGCTGGCGTTCGCGCCGCGAGCCGAGATCGACGAGGTAGATGTTGCTGTCGTTCCCGCGCGTCGCCGACAGCACCACGCTGCGGCCGTCCGGGCTGAAGCGTGGAGACAGCGTCATGCCGGGGAAATTCCCCAAGGGTTCCGGCCTTCCGCCGTTCAGGTTGAACAGGTAGACCTTGGGTTCGCCGCGAGCATAGGACATGAAGGCGATCTGCCGCGCGGTGGGATGGAAGCGCGGCGTCAGCGCGGCGGCGGAGCCATCGGTCAGGAAGCGGTTGTTCTCGCCGTCCTGGTCCATGATGGCCAGGCGCCGGGTGCGCCGGTCGCGCGGGCCGCTCTCGGCGATGTAGACCACCTCGGTGTCGAAGTAGCCCTTCTCGCCCAGCAGGCGCTCGTAGATCACGTCCGAGATCAGATGCGCGATCTTGCGCCAGTTGGCCGAGGCGGCGGTGAAGGCGGTGCCCTGGATCTGCTGTTCCGGCAGCACGTCCCACAGCCGGAATTCGACCCGCACCTTGTCGCCGCCGGCATCGACCCTTCCGGTGGTCAGCGCCTGCGCGCCGATGACGCGCCAGTCCTGGAACCGCGGCAGGGCGGCGGCGGCTTCCGGGGTCTGGATGAAGGCGGCGCGTTCGACCGGGCGGAATAGGCCGGAATTCTTCAGGTTGTTGATCACCACGCGGGCGATGTCGCGGCCGACCCGCTGGCCGTCGCCCTGGCCGGCGAAATCCGGGATGGCGATCGGGATCGGATCGGTCCGCGCCTTGGTGATGTCGACCACCGAGGACTGCGCCAGGGCGGCGGCCGGCAGGCCCAGCAGCGGCAGGCCCATGGCGACACCGCCGAACAGCGCGGCCCGGCGCGAGAGCCGCCTCTCCATCGCCATCTCGTCCGGGGTCATGGCATCACTCCTGCTGATTTGGCGCGCAGCTTGGCGGCGGGCCGGCCTGGGTCAAGCCCAGGGCCCCGGCATCACCGCAGGCCGAGGTCGCGCGGGTTGAAGCGGAACACGGTCTCCCGCAGCGCCGCCAGCCGTTCCCGCGGCAGCGGCAGCGGGTTGCATTTGGGGTCGAGCAACGCGCGGCGCGCGGCCTCATACACCGATCGCGCGCGCGGGTCGCTGGGTGGCGCGCCGTTGGCGCGGACGTTGCGCACCGTGCCGCCGGCATCGACATCGACCCGCAGCTCGACGATCACGTCGCGGATGCCGACGCCGCCGCCATCGACCGACCAGCATTCGCTGATCTTGTCGGCGAGGCCCGCCTTCTCCCCGGCATTCAGCGCCGCGGTGCCGTTCGGCGCGCCGCCGCCCTGCTGTGGGCTGCCGGCGGCCGGGTTCGGCCGGCCGGTCGGCGGCCGGTTCTGCTGCGCGGCGGCGATCATCTTGTCGAGGTTGTTCAGCACGGACTTGCTGTCCACCTGCGGCTTCTGCACCGGCGGGGTGCGGCCGGTGCCGGCCTCCTTGCTCGGCGTCGGCGGCACCGGCGCGGGCGGCCGCGGCGGCGCCGGGGGGGCCGGCGGCGCCGGGGCCGCGGTCGGCGCGGGCTTCGCCGGCTTCGCCTCGGCCTGCGGTTGCGGCAGCTTCGGCGCCGGCTGGGCCGGGGCGACGCGCAGCGGCGGCAGGGGCAGCGCGCTCGGCGCGATCTCGGGCGGCGGGTCCGGGCGCGGCCTGGCCTCGGCCACCTGCTGCGGCGGGCGCGGCGGGGCCGGGGTGGGCTCCGGCGGCGGCGGGGCGGGCTTCGGCTGGGCCTGCTGCGGCGCCGGCGGCGGCGTGGGGGCCGGCGGCGGTGGCGGCGGCGGTGGCGGGCTCGGGATGCTCTCCGTCACCGGCTCGGGCGAGGGTGGCTCGGGCCGCGGCGGCTGGGTGACGTTGGGCGGGCCGGCGACCGGGGCCGGGCGCTCGCCCTGCGCCACCTGCGGCATCGAGACGATCTCGACCGCGATCGCCTCCTCAGGCTCCTCCAGCCGTTTCGGCAGGCCGAAGACCAAGCCGAGCACCAGCAGCGCGACATGCGCCGCCACCGAGACCAGCCCCCAGAACCGCATTCCCCTCGGCTGCATCACCGCGCCCCCCGGCGCCCCATCCCGTTCGTCACGTCGTCATCGGCCGGCCGGCCGCCGCCTTCAGTTCCGCGCCGGCGGCCCGCCTTGGGCACGCGGCGGCTGGGCCGGCGTCTGCGGCCTTGCAGCGGGGGGGGCGCTGCCGGGCCGGCCGGTGGGGACGGCCGCTGGGGGGCGGCCGGCCGGCTGCTCGGCGAGCAGCGCGACCTTGCTGAAGCCGCCGGCGCTGATCGTGCCCATCACCTCCATGACCCGGCCATAGGAGATGGCCTTGTCGCCACGGACGAAGATGCGGCGCTCCGGCGCGCCCTCGGCCTGGTTGCGGCCGATCGCCTGCAGCTGCGCGACCAGGCCCTCGATCGGCACCTCGGTCTCCTGCAGGAAGATCTTGCCTTCCGGGTTCACCGTGATGGTGATCGGCTCGTTGTCCTGGTTGAGCTGGGTGGCGTTGGCCTTCGGCAGGTCGACCGGCACGCCGACCGTCATCAAGGGTGCGGCGACCATGAAGATGATCAGCAGCACCAGCATCACGTCCACCATCGGGGTGACGTTGATCTCGGCCATCGGCCGGTAGCGGCCGCGACCGCCGCGGCCGTTGTTGAGGGAGACGGCCACCCGCCTACTCCGCGACCGGCGCCGCGGCGCGGCCCGGCTCGGCCACCGCCGATTCGGTCTGCCGCGACAGGATGGCGCCGAATTCGGAGGCGAAGCCCTCCATCCGGCTGGCGAAGCGGGCGAGGTCCGAGCTGATCTTGTTGTAGGCCAGCACCGCGGGGATGGCGGCGACCAGGCCGATCGCGGTGGCGAACAGCGCCTCGGCGATGCCGGGGGCGACGACCGCGAGGTTGGTGTTCTGCATGCCGGCGATGGCGGCGAAGGAGTTCATGATGCCCCAGACCGTGCCGAACAGGCCGATGAAGGGCGCGACCGAGCCGACCGAGGCGAGGAAGATCATCCAGCGCTCCAGCCGCTCCATCTCCCGCTGCACGGTCACCGCCATGGTGCGGTCGATCCGCTCCTTCAGCCCGGCGGCGACGAGGTCGGAGCCGCCCAGGCGCTGGGCGCCGCGGCGCCATTCGCGCATCGCCGAGACGAAGACCGCGGCCATCGGATGGGACGGCCGGTCGCCCTCCTTGCGGAACAGGTCGTCCAGGCTGCCGCCCGACCAGAAGGCGTCCTCGAAGGCATCGGCCGCCTTGTTGGCGCGGCGGATGCTAGTGACCTTCTCGAAGACGATGGCCCAGACCCAGACGCTGGCCAGCAACAGGCCGAGCATGACCAGCTTCACCACCCAGTCCGCCTGCAGGAACAGGCCCCAGAGCGACAGGTCGTGCATCGCCCCGCCCAGATCCGTCGCCGTCACGCTGCGATCCACCGCTTCACTCCATCCTGTCCCGCGGCCGGTCGCCGACCCGCCGCACATCTAAGCCCCGGACGGCTTGACCGCCTGGGCCTCCAAGGCGGAGCGCCAGGGCTCCGGTATCCGCTTCGGCCGCAGGCCGTGGCGGTCGATGCAGGCCAGCTCGACCCGCAGCGCCGCCAGCGGCCCCTCCCCCAGGCCCGCGTCCCCGGGCACCATGCGCTGGTCCAGCACGATGGTGACGCCGCGGACGGCGACGACCCGGGTTTCGACCACGACCGCATCGTCCAGCTTGGCCGGGCGCCAATACTCCACTTCGATGCGCCGCACCACGAGTATCGAATGGTGATCTTCCATGAGCATCTGATGCGGCAAGCCCATGGCGCGCAAGGATTCCGTGCGGGCGCGTTCGGCCCAGCGCAGGTAATTCGCATGGTAGGCCATGCCGCCGGCGTCGGTATCCTCGAAATAGACCCGCAGCGGCCAGCGATGCGCCGGGGCATCCGGCGGTATCTTCACGGCTCCCCCCCCGCCAGCAGGTCGGGCTGGATCGCCAGCCCCGCCGGCGGGCTGAGGCCGAGATGGGTCCAGCCGGGCAGGCCCAGCATCCGGCCGCGCGGGGTGCGCAGGATCAGCCCCTCCTGGATCAGGTAGGGCTCGATGACGTCCTCCAGCGTGTCGCGCGCCTCGGCCAGCGCGGCGGCCAGGGTCTCGACGCCGACCGGGCCGCCGTTGTGGTGCTCGGCGATCCGCCGCAGGTAGCGGCGGTCCATGGCATCCAGCCCCTTGCCGTCGACCTCCAGCCGATTGAGCGCGCCGTCCACCATCACGCGGTCGGCGGCGATGCCGGCGACGCTGGCGAAGTCGCGCACCCGGCGCAGCAGGCGGCCGGCGATGCGGGGCGTGCCGCGCGACCGCTTGGCGATCTCCCAGGCGCCGTCCTCGGACAGGGCGAAGCCCAGCTTCTGCGCGCCGCGGGTGACGATCCGCAGCAATTCCTCCGGCGTGTAGAACATCAGCCGCAGCGGAATGCCGAAGCGGTCGCGCAGCGGCGTGGCCAGCAGCCCGGCGCGAGTGGTGGCCCCGACCAGAGTGAAGGGCGGCAGGTCGATCCGCACGGTGCGCGCCGCCGGCCCCTCGCCGATGATCAGGTCGAGCTGGAAATCCTCCATCGCCGGATAGAGCGTCTCCTCCAGCGCCGGCTGCAGCCGGTGGATCTCGTCGATGAACAGCACGTCGCGCGGCTGCAGGTTGGTCAAAATCGCGGCGAGGTCACCGGCCCGCTGCAGGATCGGGCCGGAGGTCGCGCGGAAGCCGACGCCCAGCTCGCGCGCCACGATCTGCGCCAGCGTCGTCTTGCCCAAGCCCGGCGGGCCGTGCAGCAACACATGGTCAAGCGCCTCGGCCCGGCCGCGGGCGGCCTGGATGAAGACCGCCAGGTTCTCCCGCAACGCCTGCTGGCCGGTGAAGTCGGCAAGGACCTGCGGGCGGAGCGTCGCCTCGGCGGCGTCCTCCTCCGTGCGGACCGGGGTGGTGACGCGGTCGTCGTCGTCCATCGGTTCGGGGGGCGGCGTCCTGCCCTTGCGCCCGCTCAACGCGCCAACTCCTTCAGGCTGTCGCGGATCAGGCCCTCGAGCCCGGCCTCCTCGCCGACGCGCCCGCGCGCCCGCTTCACCGCCGCCTGCGCCTCGGGCCGCTTCCAGCCGAGGTTCACCAGGGCGGAGACCGCGTCCGCCTCCGCCCCCGGCGGCGCCAGGGCGGCGATGCCGGCCACCGTCGCGCCGGCGCCATCGGCTTCCGGCGTCGGCCTGCCGACCGCCCATTTCTGCATCGCCGGCTCGTCGATGATGCGGTTGGCCGTCGCCGCGCCGAGCCCCTTGATGGTGGCCAGCCGCTTGCGGTCCTTGAAGGCGATCGCCTGGGCAAGGTCGTCGACCGACAGGCCCGAGAGCACCACCAGCGCCTTCTGCGGCCCGACCGTCTTGACCTCGACCAGGGCGCGGAAGGCCTCGCGCTCGGCGGCATCGGCGAAGCCGTTCAGCACGATGGCGTCCTGCCGCACCTGGGTCTCGACCAGCACCCGGATCGCGCCCTCCGCGGCGCGAAGGCGGTCCAGCGTGCGGGCGGAACAGGCCAGCAGGTAGCCGACGCCGTTGACGTCGAGGATGCAGCCGCCCTCCTCCTCGCCGGCGAAGCGGCCCGTCAGCATCCCGATCATGCCGGCGCGTATCCCTTGGCATAGGCCAGCCTGGTGCCGCGATGATGCGCGTGGCAGATGGCGACCGCCAGGGCATCGGCCGCGTCCGCCCGGCGGATCGTGGCGCCGGGCAGCAGGCGGCGCACCATGGCCTCGACCTGCGGCTTCTCGGCATGGCCGGTGCCGACCACGGCGCGCTTCACCTCCATCGCCTGGTATTCGGCGACCGGCAGGCCCGCCAGGGCGGGCGCCAGCAGCACCACGCCGCGCGCCTGGCCGAGCTTCAGCGCCGCCCCGGGGTTCTTGTTGACATAGGTATGCTCGACCGCCGCCTCGTCCGGCTGCCACTGTTCCAGCAGCAGCACCAGGCCGCGATAGATCACCGAGAGCCGCTCGGCCAGGGGCTGCGCCGCGTCGGTCGAGATCACCCCGTCGCCCAGGTGCCGCAGCCGGCTGCCGGCGCTTTCCACCAGCCCCCAGCCGGTGTGCTGCAGCCCGGGATCGAGGCCGAGGAGGCGGACGCTGTTGTGCATGGCGTCCCGATACACCCGATCGCCCCCGATTCGCTGCGGCGCTGCGCGGGCCCTAGGCCGAGAGACGCTCGGACACCGCGTCCGAGACCTCGAAATTGGCATAGACGTTCTGCACGTCGTCGCTCTCATCCAGCCGCTCGATCAGCTTCAGGATCTCGCGCGCCTTGTCCTCGTCGAGGTCGATGCGGACATTGGGCACCCATTCGACCTTGGCGCTCTCGGGGCTGCCGAAGGCGGCTTCCAGGCTGTCGCGGACGGCGAAGAAATCCTCCGGCGCGCAGGTCACCTCATGGCCTTCCGCGTCGGATTCGACGTCGAGCGCGCCGGCCTCGATCGCCGCCTCCAGCATCGCCTCGGCCTTGTCGGCCTGGCCGGGGAACCAGAGGATCCCCTTCCGCTCGAACTGGAAGGCAACCGAGTTGGTCTCGCCCAGCGCGCCGCCCGCCTTGGCGAAGGCGCTGCGGATGTCGCCGGCGGTGCGGTTGCGGTTGTCGGTCAGGGCTTCCACGATCACCGCGACGCCGTAGGGGCCGTAGCCCTCGTAGCGGACCTCCTGGTAGTCCTCGCCCTGCCCGGCCAGCGCCGCCCGCTTGATGGCGCGGTCGATGGTGTCGCGCGTCATGTTGGCGACGAGCGCGGCCTTCACCGCGGCGCGCAGCCGCGGGTTCATCGCCGGGTCGGGCAGCCCCTGCTTGGCGGAGACCGAGATCTCGCGGATCAGCTTGCCGAAGGCCTGGGCCTTCTTGGCGCCCTGGGCCGCCTTCCGGTGCATGATGTTCTTGGCGTGCGAATGGCCGGCCATCGCCGGGTCTCCAAGCTCTGCGGATTGCGGATGAGGCAGGGCTTATAGCCACCGGCGCGGTGCCGCGCCACCTGGGCCCTTGCGGGCGCGGGCACGGACAGTCCAGGCTGCCGGACATGGATGCAAACCTCGCTGCCGAGCCGGCCCACGGCTCCGGGCCCTCCGGTCCTCCGCCGATCGGCTCGGCCGCCGACCCCTTCGCCGTCACCACCCTCGACCAGTTGCTGGCGCTCTACGACGCGCCGCGCGAGTTGGTGCTGAAGAAGGTGACCCACCGGCTGGAGCCGCGGACGCTCGCCTTCATCGCCGCCGCCCCCTTCGCCATCCTGGCGACCTGCGGGCCGCAGGGCGTGCACGCCACCCCGCGCGGCGACGATCCCGGCTTCATCGAGGCGCTCGACGACCGGACGCTGGCGCTGCCCGACCGGCGCGGCAACAACCGGCTGGACGCGCTGCGCGACATCGTCGCCAACCCGGCCGTGGCCCTGCTGTTCCTGGTGCCCGGCGCCGGGGAGGCATTGCGGGTCAACGGCACGGCGCGGATCACCACCGACCCGGCGTTGCGCGCCCGCTTCGCCGTCCAGGGCAAGGTCCCCGCCACCGTGGTGCTGGTCACCGTCGGCGAGATCTACATGCAATGCGCCAAGGCGATCATGCGCTCGAAGCTCTGGGGCGGGCGGGACCGGCCGCAGGCGGTGCCGAGCATGGGGGAGATGATCGCCGCCCACAGCGGTGGGCTGGTCGAGCCCGCCAGCTATGACGCGGAGGCGCCGCAGCGGCTGATCGATACGATGTACTGAGTCGGGCAAGGTCGGGGAGACGGTACTTCCGCCGTTGGACGCAGGCGTCCGACGCCTCACCTATTTGTCCGGGTTGGCACCCGAACCGCGCATCAGCGACCGGCTTGCCGGGCCTGCTCAGGCGGCGCCTCGGGCTGCACCGGCTGGACCCGCACGCGCGGCACGGCGCGACTCTGCCCGGCCTCCTGCCGGCGGGAACGTTCCTCCGCCGCCACCGCGTCGCGCATCATGCCCTCGTAGCTCAGCCCACCCGCGGCACCGCCCAGGACGGATGCGCCCGGTGCGAATGCCAGCCTGTCAGGGCGTGCCATGGTGATCTCTCCACTCTGCGAGGTGGGAGTGTGCCAACCCGCGCGGCAAAGTTGCGATGAAAAACCTGTGAGTGTGTAAAATTGTAATCCACATCTTCACGGTTGTCACCGCGCCCGCCGCTAAACCGCGGGCGTCGCCTGGCTCAACCGGCCGCCCTGCCGCAGCGGCTCCACCCGCAGCGCCAGGCCGGTCGCATCGTCGGTCTCCACGAAGACCCCGCAGAGCGTCGCCGGCCCCTCGGCCGGGGCCAACTTCTCGCCCGGCATCTTGCGCCAGAAGCGCAGCGCGGCGCCGCCCTTCTGCATGCCGATGACGCTGTCGTAATCGCCGCACATGCCGGCATCGGTCTGGTAGGCCGTGCCCCCGGCCAGGACCTGGTGGTCGGCGGTCGGCGTGTGGGTGTGGGTGCCGACCACCAGGCTTACCAGCCCGTCGAAGCTTTGGCCGAAGGCCTGCTTCTCCGAGCTCGCCTCGGCATGCACGTCGATCACGCTGGCCTGAATGGTCCCGCCGGCGCCCAGGCGATGCTTCTGCACCTCGGCCTGCACCGCGCGGAACGGGTCGTCCAGCGCATCCATGAACAGCCGGCCCATGACGTTGACCACCAGGGCGCGCCGGTTGCCCGGGACGTCCACCACCACGGCGCCACGGCCCGGCGTGCCGGGCGGGAAATTCGCCGGCCGGATCACCCGCGGTTCCTGTTCGAGGAAAGGGATGATCTCCTTGCGGTCCCAGGCGTGGTTGCCCAGCGTGATCACATCCGCCCCGGCGCCGAGCATCGCCCGCGCCATGTCCGGGGCAAGGCCGAAGCCGTGGCTGGCATTCTCCCCGTTCACCACCACCAGGTCGAGCCGCAGCGCCGCCCGCAGCTTCGGCAGGCCGGAGACGACCGCGTCACGGCCGGACCGGCCCACCACGTCACCGAGGAAAAGAATGCGCAATCCAGCCCGCTCCCATGCCGGACCCCGTGGTCCTGGCACGCAGGATCAGCGACTCCCGGCCTTCCAGATGCCCCGGCGCGCCTCGCGCGCGGCCCGTTCCGCATAACGGTAGGCGTCGGAGGCCTCCAGCGTCACCCGGGCCAGGCCATTGTAGAGGGCGGCCTCGGCCAGGTCGATGCCGTCGAAGGTCCTGCAGCGGGCGGCGGCGGCGACCGGCTCGCAGGCCGCGCTGCCGCCATGCCGCGCCAGGAAATCGCCCAGCAGCCGCGGCTCGGCCCCCTCCCCCGGCATGACATCGGCCAGGTCGAGCGCCACCCCGGCGACCAGCAGCCGCACCGGCCCCAGCACCTGCGCAGCGCCCGCGACCGGGCCGGGCGGCGCCGGCACGGGCAGCGGGGCGAAGGCGGGCGGCACCGCCGCGCCCGGCGGCGGGCCGGCATCGGCCGGCCGGGTCGGGCTGCGCCAGAGTGCCGGCATCAGCACCGGCGGTGCCAGCCGGCCGAGGCCCGGCCTGTCCCGCGCCGCGGGATCGAGCAGCGGGCCGAGATCGGCCACCTGCGGCAGCGGCAGCGGGATCAGCGTTTCGGCCCGGCCGGGCATGCGCCGCGGCGGCGGGTTCGGCGCGGCCAGCGCCGCGGCCAGGCGGCGGGCCCAGTCGAGCTGCCCCGGCGTCCCCGGCAGCACCGCGTAGCCGCGGCCGTCGAGCCGGCCGGGCTGCGCCGCGACGCCGTTGCGGGCGCTGCCCGGCGCCTCCCCGGGCAGCGGCAGCACGCGGATCACTAGGTCGCCGCCGCGCGGGCCGATCGCCCCGGCATGCAGCCCGGCGCGGCAGGCGGCGGCGGTGCCGGCATAGGGGCCGCTGCCGGCCACCACACCGGTCGCCGTGGCGCCGGGGGCGCAGCGGCAGGCCTGGACGCCCTCGGCGATCGCGGCCAGCAGCGCCGGGCAGGCCGGCAGCGGGAAACGGCCCGGCGGCGGCCAGACCCGCGGCGGCTCCGGCGACGCGGGCAGCTCCGCCTCCGGCGCCGGCCTGGCCGGCGCTGGCTTGCCCGCAAGTGCCTTGCCCGGGGGTCCCTTGCCCAGGGACACCTTGCCTTGGGGCGGCCTGTCGGCCGGTCGCGGCGCGGCCCTGGCCGGCTTGCCGGCGGCGGGCTGACCTGCCGCGGGCTGCGCTGCCTCGGGCCGGGACGCGGCCGCGGCGACCAGGCCCGCCGCCAGCAGCAGCGCGGCGGATCGCCGCATCAGTCGAGCGCCACCCGCGCCACCAGCCGCGGCGTTTCCCTGGCGGTGCAGCCGAAGACGCCGTCCAGGGTCTGCACCTCGCTCAATCGCAGCACCAGGCTGCAGGCCTGCTGCGCCACCCCGCCGACCAGCAGCGGCATGGCCTTGTCCAGCGGCCGCAGCGCCACCGTCAGCTCGCTGCGGCCGAGCGCGCCGGCGATCGCCGCCTCGCTGCCGCCGAGCCGGGCGGTGCCGGCGAAATCCCCCGTGGTCGGGTTGATGTCGCGCAGCAGCAGGGTGAAGCCGGCGACCGAGGCGGCGACCTCCTGCGCGTCCGTCTGCCCGCGGCCGATGACGGCGGGGGCGAAGACCGCCACCTGCAGCGCGCGTTTCTGCAGGAGGGTCAGCCGCAGGGCGAGGCTGATCGCCGCGGCATCCTGCGAGGCCAGCGCGGTCTCGAAGCCGAGCGCGCGAAGCGCCGGGTCCTCGGCCCGCATCGCCTGGTCGAGCGCCGCCAGCCGGGCATTGCGGTCGCCGGCGAAGCGGGCGCGCAGGTCGGCGATCTGCCGCGCCCGCTCCTCGATCGCCACCCGCTGCGCCGTGGTGCGGGCGGCGGCCTCGCGCAGGGTCGCGGCCTCCAGCGCCTCGGCCGCGGCGCGGCGGGCCTCGGCCAGGGCTTCGGCATCCCGTGCGGCGCGCAACGCCGCGTCCTGGTCGGCCTGGTCGCGTACGGCGCGGGCGGCGGCCTCGCGCCGGGCGGCGGCCAGCGCATCGGCCTCGGCTTGCTGCCGGATGGCCTCGGCGTCGCGGGCCGCCTCGGCCCGGCGGGCCGCGGCCAGCAGGGCTTCGGCAGCGCCCTGGGCCTCGGCCGCGGCGCGTGCTTCGGCCTGCATGGCCTGGTGGCGGGCCAGGGCCTCGGCGGTGGCCACGGCCCGCCTGGCCGCCGCCAACGCCTGCTCGGCCGCAGCGTCGCGCGCCGCCTCGGCCCGCCGGGCCTCTGCCAGCATCTGCTCGGCTGCGGCCTGGGCGGCGGCGGCCTTGCCACGTTCGGCTGCGGCGGCAGCCTCCAGCGCAGCTTCCTGCCGGCTCGTCTCGGCCCGCGCGAGCCCGGCTGCCGCCTCGGCGCGGGCGGCGGCGAGCGCCGCGGCCTCGGCCGCCTTGGCCTCCGCCGCGGCAGTCGCGGCGGCGATCTCGGCGGCCTGGCGCTGCGCGGCGAGGGCCGCGGCATGCCGCGCCTCGGCCTCCGCCGCCTCCAGCGCGGCCAAGCGGCGCTGCTCGGCGAGCGCCGCGGCCTGGGCAGCCGCGGCCTCGGCCTCGTGGGCCGCGCGCCATTCCCGCTCGGCCGCCGAGCCGAGTTCGACCAGCCGGTCCGGAATGGCATCGGCAAGCAGGCCGGGCGGCTCCAATGCCTCGGGCGGCTCGACCGCCACCCGGGTCGCCCAGCCGCCATCCTGCCAGAGCGAGACGGCGCGGACCTGGACCCGGCGGACATGCCCTTCCGGTGCCACCGGGCGGACCAGGGTGACGGCGCCTTCGGTCCCGGCCGCCTCGTAGGCCGGCATGGCCAGGGCCAGGGTGGCCGCGAGCCGGCTGCGGATCTCGGGCACGGCGGGGCTGCCGAGATCGGCCTGCGCTTCCAGCCGCGCCTCCAGCAACCGCCAGGTGGCCGGCAGGGTCACGGCGAGCGCCCGGGCCAGCGCCGCCTCGGCCGGCGGCTCGGGCGACGCGGCTCGCGGGCCGGCGGGAAGCAGCAGGACCAGGGCGAGCAGCCAGGTCGGTCGGGGGAAGAGCGGCGTGGTGCGGCCGCCGGCGCCAGGCAACATCACGCGCGAGACCCTTGCGGCGGGGCGGCAAGGGAAAGCCCGGAAACCCCCAACCTGTCAAATCATCCGGCGGCTTGCGCCTCCCGGTCGAACCGGATCACCCCCGCCTCGGTCGCGACGGCGTCGAGCCGCCAATCCTCCGGCCCGGCCGGGACCTCCGGCAATTCCTGCGCGGCATAGCCGCAGCCGATCGCGGTCGCCTCCGGCAAGCCCGGCAGGGTGCGGTCGTAGTAGCCGCCCCCATAGCCGAGCCGCCGCCCGGCCCGGTCGAAGGCCAGCAGCGGAACCAGCAACCAGTCGGGGCGCAGCGCCTCGCCGGACGCAGGCTGGCGGGTGCCCATCGGGCCAGGGGCCAGCGCCTCGCCAGGCCGCCAACGGCGGAAGGCGAGCGGCAGGCCGCGCTTCGGGGTGACCGGCAGGGCGATGGCGTGGCCGCGTTCGGCGAGCGCCAACAACAGCGGGCGGATGTCGATCTCCTGGCCCATAGGCCAGAATCCGGCCACCACGGCGCCGGCGGGCGGCGGGGCCTCGGTCAGGACGCGTTCGGCCAGCCGGGCGCCGAGCGCCGGGTCGCAGCCGGCGCGCCGCGCCAGGGCGGCGCCCCGTGCCTCGGCCTTCAGCTCGCGGAGCAGGACGTCGCAGAACGGGGCGGTGGAAGAGTGCGGAGCCAGCATGGCCGTCGGCCTATCATCCTCCCAAGGCCTGCTAATGCAGGTGGGCACCAGATACCCGGACCAAGATCCGGACAGAGCCAGCTCCCGGAGGATGCTTATTGGCCCTGGGGATGAATTGCCAGACGCACCGGCCAGCCCCGCGAACGGTATATAGGCGCGCGGGGCGGGCGGAACCAGCGGCGTCGGGAAAAACCTCGGCCCGCCTCAGCCGCGGTCGAGGGTCTGCGCCAGGCCCTCGATCCGCTCGGCGATCCGCGCCAGCCGCTCGGCCAGCTGCGGGTCGGCGATATGGACGGGCGGGGCGGGCGGCGGGGCGATGCCGGCACGGGCGCGGGACAATTCGGAGCGCAGGTCGCCGCCCTCGTCGGCAAGCAGCAGGGCGACATGCAACAGCATGCGGGATTCGGAGAACTGCCCGCCCATGGCGCGGATCAGCCGCACCTTCTCCTCGATCTGCCCGATCAGGTCGGTGACGTGCTGCTCCTCGCCATCCTTGCAGCCGATGGTGTGCTGGTAGCCATTGACCCGGACGGTGACCTGTCCCACGCGTTATTCCCCTTGGCTTTCGCCAGCTTGGTGATCGCCGCCGCGCAGCTCCTCGGCCAGCGCCAGGCGCAGCCGCGCAATGGTGGCATCGAGCCGCTCGGCCATCGCGGCGACCTCGGCCCGGGGGACCATCTCGGCCTCGTCGGCCGGGTTCGACGCGGGCCGCGGCCGGCCCAGCACGGTGACCAGCGCCTCGACGGCGGTTTCCAGCCTGGCCGCCGCCATCGCCACCGGGTCCCTCACATCCTCGCTCATGCCGCTCCCGCAATTGCCGGCGCCGGCCGCGCTGGACGCGGGATTCCGGACGTGCTGCAAGGCTTGGCATGGCGACCGGGACGGGTCAACGGCGGCGGCGCGGGGTGGAAACCGCGGCTGTGGGCGGCGATCCGCCGGCGGTGACGGTGCATGCCGCGGCCGAGGCGCGGGCGGCGTTGGCGCTGGCGGGAAACCGCGGCGTGCTGCTGCTTTCGGCCCCGGGCGCCGCCGGGTATCTTGGCCCGGCCTGGTTCCTCGGCCTGGTTGCGGCGGCGGTGGCCGCGGTGCCGGGCGTCGTGCACAAGCCCGTGCTCGACTGTGCCGATGCACCAGGCCAGGCGCTGGCGGCGCTGCGGGCTGGCTTGCGCGATGTCGTGCTCGACTCGGCCTGTCCGGGCTTCGCCCAGGTCCAGGCCGCAGCGGCCGGGCTCGGCGGCCGGGTGCGCGGAGCGCGGCCGGCCTCGCTCGATCTCGGGACACTCGACCTCACACGTGACGGCGCCCGGGCCAGGCTCGCGGCCTGGTTGTCCGGGCCCGGGTGACAGCCCGGCAACCCCGCGCTAAATCCCGCCGCACCGTACCGGTCGCACGAAGGGGCAAACGCCATGCAGCTCACGCCGAAGGTCAAAGAGATCCTCTCCTGGTACGAGAGCGACAATCCCGGGACCAAGGCGAACCTCGCCCGCATCCTGATGGAAGGGAAGCTGGGCGGGACCGGCCGCGTGGTGATCCTGCCGGTCGACCAGGGGTTCGAGCACGGCCCGGCCCGCAGCTTCGCGCCGAACCCGGCGGCCTATGACCCACGTTACCTGTTCGAACTCGCGCTGGAGGCCGGGCTGAACGCCTATGCCGCGCCGCTCGGCATGATCGAGGCGGGGGCCGCCACCTATGCCGGCGCCATCCCGACCATCCTGAAGGTCAACAGCAGCAACAGCCTGTCGACCACCAAGGACCAGGGCCTCACCGGCAGCGTGTCGGACGCGCTGCGGCTGGGCTGCTCGGCGATCGGCTTCACCATCTACCCATCCTCCGAATACCAGTTCGAGATGATCGAGGAACTGCGGGAGATGGCGGAGGAGGCCAAGGCGGCCGGCCTCGCCGTCGTCGTCTGGTCCTACCCGCGCGGCCCGATGCTGGACAAGACCGGCGAGACCGCGCTCGACATCTGCGCCTATGCCGCGCACATGGCGGCCCTTGTCGGCGCCCACATCATCAAGGTGAAGCCGCCGACCAGCGCGATCAGCCTGGATGCGGCCAAGTCCACCTACGCCAAGTACCCGGTCGAGGTGAACGACCCCGTCGCCCGCTTCAAGCACGTGGTGCAGGCCTGCTTCGGCGGCCGCCGGCTGGTGGTGTTCTCGGGCGGCGAAGCCAAGGGGATGGAGGACATCCTGGCCGAGGTGCGCTCGATCCATGCCGCCGGCGGCAACGGCTCGATCATGGGCCGCAACGCCTTCCAACGGCCGAAGGCCGAGGCGCTGAAGCTGCTGAACGGCATCATCGACATCTACAAGGCGCCAGCGGACTGACGCCGCGACGGCATCGCGGAGAGGGATGGCCGGCCTTCGCGCCGGCCATTTTTTTGCGCTGCCGGCGGGCGTAAGCTGGCGGCCTGGACGCCGCCGCCGTCATCGCCACCCTGCGGGGCCGCCAGCCGGCCCTGGCGGCGATGGACATCCTGCATGCCGGGCTATTCGGCTCCGTCGCGCGGGACGAGCCAAGGCGGGGGAGCGACATCGACATATTGGTGGAATTCGCGCCGGGCAACCCGCGTGACATCCAGGGCTGTGGCGAGGTCCAGGAACGAATGGCGGCGTTGTTTTCCGGCAGGGTCGACGTGGTGGACCGCGGCGCCCTTCTCGAGAGCCGCGAGGACATCCGGCTCGCGCAGGAGTTCCTCGGCTGCCTGAGCATCGAGAATCTCGCCGCCGATGCCCGAATCCGCTCCGCCGTCGTCCGGTGCCGGGAGATCGTCTCGGAGGCATCCCGCACCGTCGAACCTGCAGCCCTGGCGGGATATCCCGACGCGGGGAACGTCCGCCGGGATGCCTGCAAGTCGGTGCGCCACGACCTGACCTGATCCACGGTGCGGGTCGCCATGCCCGGATCGCCGGGCGTGGTGGAGGCGGAACCGGGCCGCCAGGACTGATGGCTGCATCCGCCGCCGCCTCTGCCGCGTAGCCTTCCCATGCTGCCTTTCGCCATCCGCCTCGCCGCCCTGGTCCCCATCCTCGCCGGCGGCGCCGGGGCGCTGTTCGGCCCGGCCTCCCTCGGCGAGGCGGCGGGGCCGGCGACGGCCAGCCACCTGCGCTACCTCTCCGGCCTGCTGCTGGGCCTGGGCGGCCTTGCCTGGTGGTGCGCCGGCGACCTCAGGGCCCGGCGGCGGGTCTTCGCCGCGCTCTCGGCCATGGTGGTGGTCGGCGGGCTGGCGCGGCTGCTGGGGCTGGCGCTGGATGGGGTGCCGCCCTGGCCGCATGTCGTGGCGCTCGGGATGGAACTGGGCGTGGTGCCGGCCCTGTGGGCGTGGTCGCGCCGGACGGGCTGAACGCTTCCCAAAGCCGCGTCGCCGCGCCATCACTCCGCCATGTCCGAAGACCCCTGCCGCCTCTACCTCATCACCCCGCCGGTCCTGCCGGCCGATTTCGCCGACCAGCTCGCCGCGGCGCTGGATGCCGGCGACGTCGCCTGCCTGCAGCTGCGGCTCAAGGACGCGCCGGCGGACGAGGTCCGCCGCGCGATCGAGGCCTTGATGCCGATCGCCCAGGCGCGCGACGTCGCCTTCATCCTGAACGACGACGCCCTGCTGGCGGCCGAGATGGATTGCGACGGCGTGCATCTCGGGCAGGGCGACGGCGACCATGCCGGCGCCCGCATGCTGCTGCCCGGCAAGATCCTCGGCATCACCTGCCATGACAGCCGGCACCTGGCGATGAAGGCGGGCGAGATGGGGGCGGACTACGTCGCCTTCGGCGCCTTCTTCCCGACCGCCACCAAGGCGGCGCAGCACCGGGCGGAGGTCGGGCTGCTGGAATGGTGGGCGGATGTCTTCACCGTGCCGGCGGTGGCGATCGGCGGGATCACCGCGGCGAATTGCGCCCCGCTGGTCGCAGCGGGGGCGGATTTCCTCGCGGTGGTGGGCGCGGTCTGGAACCATCCGGAGGGGCCTGCCGCCGGGGTCCGGGCGATGAACGCGGCGATCGCGGCGACGCCGCGGGAGGCGCCGGGTGGCGCTTGAATTCGAGACCTGCGACGTCTTCACCGAGACCCGCTTCTGCGGCAACCCGCTGGCGGTGGTGCAGGGCGGCGCGGCGCTGGACGGCGCCGCGATGCAGCGCATCGCGCGGGAGTTCAACCTCTCGGAGACCGTCTTCGTGTTGCCGGCCGAGGCACAAGGCGCCGATGCCCGCATCCGCATCTTCACCCCGGGCGCCGAGCTGCCCTTCGCCGGCCACCCGAATGTCGGCACCGCGGTGATGCTGGCGCGGCGGCGGGGCACGACCGGCGATGCCATCGTGCTCGACCAGGCGGCCGGGCGGGTGGTGGCGCGGCTCGCGCGCGACGCCGCCGGGCTGGTGACCGCGGCCGAGATCGAGGCGCCGCTGCCCTATGCCACCAGCGCCCCGCTGGCGCCGGCGGCGGTCGCCGCCTGCATCGGGCTGCCGGAATCGGCGGTGCTGACCACGACCCATGCGCCGGCGATCGGCGGCTGCGGCAATGCCACGGCCTTCGCGGAGCTGGCCGATCTGGCGGCGCTGGCCGCCGCCGCGCCCGATGCCGCCGCCTTCCGCACCCACCTGCCAGCCAGCGCCTGCATCGGCATCCATTTGCATGTCGCGCTGCCGGACCGGCGCCGCCGCGCCCGGATGTTCGGTCCGTTGGTCGGCGTGCCGGAGGACCCGGCGACCGGCAGCGCCAATGTCGGCCTGGCCGGGCTGCTGCTGCAATCCGCCGGCGGCGAGTGCCTGGCGCTGGAGGTCGAGCAGGGCATCGAGATGGGCCGGCCCTCCCGCCTTTCGCTGCGGGCCTGGCGCGATGCGGCGGGGGCGATCCGCGCCGCGGTCGGCGGTGGGGTGGTGGCGGTCTCCGCCGGCACCATCTCCGTCTGATGGACGAGCTCGGCTTCCACCGCACCCTGCACCGGCCCGGCACGCTGCTGGACGTGGGCGCGCATGACGGCGCCTTCACCCTGCCCCTCGCCGCCTTTCCCGGCAGCCGCGTGCTGGCCTTCGAACCGCTGCCCGCCGCATTCGCCAGGCTGCACGCGGCGGCCGGCGCCCTGCCCAATGTGACGCTGCATCAGGCGGCGCTGGGCGATGCGACGGGCGAGGTGACGCTCAGCCTCCCGGTGGTGGACGGCGTCGCCAACGAGCAATGGGCGAGCACCGCCAAGGGCTACGCCGGCCACGGCGCCCGCGTCGCCGAGCAGCGCTTCGCGGTGCCGCTGCGGCGGCTGGACGAATTCGGCCTCTCCGACCTCACCGCGGTGAAGCTCGACGCCGAGGGAGCGGAGTACGAGGTGCTGCGCGGCGCGGCGGCGACGCTGCGGCGCTGCCGCCCGGTGCTGTCGGTCGAGATCGAGGAGCGGCACCGGCCCGGCAGCACCCATGCCGTGCCGGCTTTCCTCGATGCGCTCGGCTATGACGGGTTCTGGGAGCACTGGGGCGACTGGCGGCCGATGTCCGGCTTCGACCGGGCGACGATGCAGGTCGCGAGCCCCGACCCGACGGTCTTCGCCGCGTCCGACCCCTATGTCTTCGTCTTCTACTTCCTGCCAAGGGAGGCAGCGCCGGCGATGCTGGCGGCGCTGCGGGCGGCCGAGGCCAGCTGAACCGCCGGTTGAACCCTCGGCCCTGCCGGCCGTTCCGTCCTGCCGGGGCAGGAGGAACCTATGAACGACACGGCAGGCGCGATCCGCGGCGGGATGCCGGTGCTGGGCAGCGACGGGCATCCGCTCGGCGTGGTGGACCACCTGGATGGCACCTTCATCAAGCTGATGCGCAGCGACGATGCCTCCGGCGGCCGGCACCGCTGGATCGCCCGTGCCCTCGTCGGCGCGCTGCATGACGGCCAGGTGCACTTGGCGGTCACCGCGACCGAGGCCGATGCGGCAGCGCTGGACGAGGACGAGGCGCAGCGGCGGATGATCTTCGACGCGAATGGGCGGCGGGAATTCGGCCAGCCGGACGATGGCGGCGCGCCGGCGCGGCCGGGCCAGCCGGCCGTGGTCACGGCAGCGCCGGAACCGCATCCCGGGCGACCGCTGCCGTGACCCCGGGGGAGGACGCCGCGCTCTGGGCGCTGGAGGAGCGCTTCTGGCGGGAAGGTGCGGCCGAGTCCCTTGATCCGGCCTGCATCATGGCCTTCCCGCCGCCGACCGGGCTGCTGTCCGGTTCGGCGCTCGGCGCAAGCCTGGCGGCGGCGCCGCGCTGGGCCGCGGTCACCATGACGGACCGGCGTGCCGCGCATCCCGCACCGGGGCTGGCGGTGCTCGCTTATCGGGCGCGCGGGCGGCGGGACGGCGGGCCGACCTACGAGGCCTTCTGCACCTCCTGCTACCGTGCCGTGGCCGAAGGCTGGCGGCTGGTGCAGCACCAGCAGACGCCGGTCGGGTAGCTCAGGGCACGAAGGGCAGCCACAACACGTCGCTGACCGAGCGCGCGCCGGAAGCCAGCATCGCCAGCCGATCGAAGCCGAGGGCGATGCCGCTGCCCGCCGGCATGCCGTGTTCCAGCGCGGCGAGGAAATCCTCGTCCACATCCCAGCCCTCGGCGCCATGGATGGCGCGGCGGGCGGCAACGTCGGCGGTGAAGCGGACACGCTGCTCGGCCGGGTCGGTCAGTTCGTCGAAGGCGTTGGCCAGTTCGATCCCGGCGGCAAAGAGTTCGAAGCGCAGCGCGGCGCGGGGGTCTGTCGGGTCGCGCCGGGCGAGCGCGGCCTGGGGGCTCGGCCAATGGGTGAGGAAGGTGGCGCGGTCGCGGCCTAGATGCGGTTCCACCCGTTCCAGCAGCAGGCGGAAGAACAGGTCCTCCCAGCCCTCTTCCTCACGCGGCGGAGTGCCGACGGCCGCGGCCGCGGCACGAAGGGCGTTGGCATCCCCCTCCCCCTCCGGCGTCACCGTCGCCAGCAGGTCGAGCCCGCCGCACCAGCGGGCGAAGGCCTCGGCCATGCTGATCCGCTCGAAGGGCCGCGTCAGGTCGGTGACCACGCCGGCATGGCCGACCACGGCGGGGCAGACGGCGCGAACGAAATCCTCGGTCTCCGCCAGCATCCCTGCGAAGGGCAGGCCCGGGCGGTACCATTCCAGCATGGTGAATTCCGGGGCGTGGCGCGGGCTGGCCTCGCCGTTGCGCCAGACCCGGGCGAGTTCGAAGACCGGGCCAGCGCCGGCAACCAGCAGGCGTTTCAGCGCCAGTTCCGGCGAGGTGCGCAGCCAAAGGGTGCGCGCCTCGCCCATGCCGAGATGCGGCAGGTATTCGCTGCGGAAGGCCTGGAGGTGGACCTCCATGCCGGGCACCGGCACCAGGCAGGGGGTCTCGACCTCCTGATAGCCGCGGGCGGTGAAGAAGGCGCGGGTGGTGGCGGTGAGTGCGGCGCGGCGGCGGAGGAAGGGCAGCCGTGCGGCGAGACTCTCGGGGTGCCAGGTCGGGGTCGGGGACATGCGGCCATCATGGCACGAAGCGTGGCACCTGCCCCCTGCCCGGCCGTTCCAGGCCGCGCCCCCTTGCCCTATACCCCACCGACCATGCCCGACGGCACTCCGCCCCGCCTTGGCCGCACCCTGACCTCGCCGCGCGCGCTGCACGCGGCCGGGCTGCTGCCGGCCGCGGCGCTGCCGGCGGCCGAGGCGGTGGCGGCGCGCTACAGCATCGCCGTCACCCCGGCGATGGCGGCGCTCATCGACCCGGCCGACCCGGCCGACCCGATTGCCCGGCAATATGTCCCCGACGCGGCGGAGCTGCTGACCGCCCCGCACGAGCTGGCCGACCCGACCGCCGACGGCCCCTTCACCCCGGTGAAGGGCGTGGTGCACCGCTACCCCGACCGCGCCCTGCTGAAGCCGCTGCTGGCCTGCCCGGTCTATTGCCGCTTCTGCTTCCGGCGCGAGGCGGTGGGGCCGGATGGCGGGCTGCTGGACGCCGCGGAGCTGGAGGCAGCGCTGGCCTGGTTCGACCGCACGCCGCAGGTGCGGGAGGCGATCCTGACCGGCGGCGACCCGCTGATGCTCTCGCCGCGGCGGCTGGGGGAGATCCTGCGCCGGCTGGCGGCGCTGCCGCATATCGAGATCCTGCGCATCCACAGCCGCGTGCCGGTCGCCTCCCCGGGGTCGGTGACGCCGGCGCTGGCCGCGGCGCTGGACACGGCCAAGCCTTTGTACCTTTGCGTGCACGCCAACCACGCGCGCGAATTCACCGCCGAGGCGGGCGAGGCGCTGGCCCGGCTGGCCCGCGCCGGCGTGGTGCTGCTCGGCCAGAGCGTCCTGCTGCGCGGCGTCAACGACAGCGCCGCGGCGCTGGAGGCGCTGTTCCGCGCCATGCTGCGTGCCCGCATCAAGCCCTACTACCTGCATCAGCTCGACCCCGCCCCCGGCACCGCCCGCTTCGCCGTGCCGGTGGAGGAGGGCCGCGCCCTGCTGCGGACCCTTCGCGGCCGGGTCACCGGCCTGGCCTGGCCGACCTATGTGCAGGAGCGGCCGGCGGGCGGCGGCAAGGTGCCGCTCGGGCCGGACTACGGCGCGAGGGAGGGGTAGCTGCCCCAGCCCATCGGCGAAGCGCGGCGGCGGGATGTCGTTGCGCCGCTCGCACACCATCTGCTGCCGCGCCTCGATGTCGTGCCGCGCGGTGCAGGCCAGCGCCGAGCACGAGGGCGGCGGAAGCCTGCGCCTCGCCTGCCAGGCCGGCGCCGATCAGGGCGCCCGAAGCCAGCCAGAACAGCGCGATGGCACCGCCGGAAAGGTTCGGCAGGCGGGCAGACCAGCCTGCCGGAGCGCAGGTGTCCACTGGTTGTGTGCCGCGCCGTTTTGCCATAGCTGCGCCGGCTGACCGCGGGAGGGAGACGGAGATGGACAAGGTTGCCCTGGTGACCGGCGCCGGGCGCGGCATCGGCCTGGCCACCGCGCGGCGCTTCCTGGGCGATGGCTGGCGCGTCGCGCTGCTCGACATCGATGCGGCGCTGCTGGACGGCGCGATGGCCGGCCTGGCCGCGCCGGACCGCACCCTGGCGCTGCACTGCGACGTGGCCGATGCCGCTGCAGTCTTTCCCGCCGTGCAGCGCGCCGCGGCGCGCTTCGGGCGGCTGGATGCGCTGGTCAACAATGCCGGGACCGCGGTGTTCAAGCCGCTGCTGGAGACGACGCCGGAGGAATGGAACCGCGTGCTGGCGGTGAACCTCGGCGGGCCTTTCCTGGCGACCCAGGCGGCGGCGGCGATCATGGCGGAAGGCGGTGGCGGCGCGGTGGTGAACGTCACCTCGATCTCCGGCCTGCGCGCCTCAACGCTGCGGGTGGCCTATGGGACCAGCAAGGCGGCGCTGGCCCACCTGACGAAGCAGCAGGCGGTGGAACTGGCCGCGCTCGGCATCCGGGTGAATGCGGTGGCGCCGGGGCCGGTCGAGACGGCGATGGCCAAGGCGGTGCACACGCCGGAGATCCGCCGTGACTACCACGACGCCATCCCTCTGGCCCGCTACGGGCTGGAGGAGGAATTGGCCGAGGCGATCTTCTTCCTCTGCTCCGACCGCGCCAGCTACCTGACGGGGCAGGAGATCGCGGTGGATGGCGGGTTCGACGCGGCGGGGATCGGGTTGCCGACGCTACGGCAGGCACGGCGGAATCTCTAAGGCAGCAAGATCGGGGCTGACCCGGATGTACGGAAGTTGCCCGAAACCGCATCGCGGTTGACGTGCCGTGTTCGCGGCACCTCGTCGCGCGGGAACGGCATGAACGCCTGGCTGAGATCGGCGCGGGTGGTGTGACATCGGTTGTGGGCGCCGTGCTCGTGCATCTGGCCCCAGGGCCGCCCGATCGCCCCGAGATGCGGGCAGCAGGCCGGGTTGACGTGCAGCCTGTCCGGCATCCCGGCTGCGCCGGTCAAGCCTGCGGCAGCTTGGCGTGATGGGTGCGGGCATTGTCGAGGAAGACCTGCAGCATGCGTTTCCGCGGATACGCAGCCTCGACCGCACCCAGCGGCGCGACCGTGCTGCCGGCGTCCGCCATCGGCCTTCCGGCATGCAGGTCCTGCCGGTCGTCAGACCGGTCGTACCGTCGATGTTCGGGCGCTGCCGTCATGGCCGAAACGCGCCAGGCCCTCGATCCATCCGCCGGGTAAGGCCGATGCCGGGTGGCGGATCCCGCGCATTGACTCGACGTGCCAGGCAATGCGCCGCCGTGAGCCGGCGCGCGCCCACGCAATCACATCGCGCCTGGAAGCTCTGCGAGGGAAGCGGGCCCGTATCATCGGGCCGGTCGTATTCCGCTCCGGCTGTTCGCCAGGTGCCACGGATTCTCGGGACGGCGGGAGTAAGCGGGGTTCGGGGTGCATATCTTCTCCCCCGCCAATCGCACCGTCACGGCCCGGCGGTGGTGAAACCGAAGCGCCGCCAGGTCTCCGCCGCGACCGGGCCGGCCAGGAAGGCCAGCAGCATGCGGGCTGCCGGCCTGTCCGCCGCCCGCCGGGTCACCGCGAAAGGATAGGTGACCGGCGGATGGCTGCCCGGCGGGAAGGTTCCAAGCACCTTCACCCCCTGGCTGGCCCGCGCATCGGTCGCATAGACGATGCCGAGCGGCGCCTCGCCCCGCTCGACCAGCAGCAGCGCGGCGCGGACGTTCTCGGCCCGTGCCAGGCGCGGCGCGATCACGGCCCATTGGCCGAAATTCTCCAGCGCCGCTTTGGCGTAGAGGCCGGCGGGCACATGCGCCGGATCGCCGGTGGCCAGCCTGCCCTGCGGCCCGAGCAGGCCGGCAAGGTCCATCCCCGGCCCTGGCGCGGGTGGCGACAGCGTCGAATCCGCCGGCGCGATCAGCACCAGCGCATTGCCGAGCGGGCTGACCCGGCTTTCCCGCAGGATCAGCCCGCGCTGGGCGAGGTAGTCCATCCAGGGTTCGTCGGCGCTCAGGAAGAGGTCGGCCGGGGCGCCCTGCTCGACCTGCCTGGCGAGGGCCGAGGAGGCGGCGAAGGAGAAGCGGACCGGCGGATTGCCGGCCGCGGCGGCGCGCCACAGCGGTTCCAGCGCGCGCAGCCCGTCCTGCAGCGAAGCGGCGGCGAAGACGGTCAGCGGCGCGGTCTCCTGCGCCCGGGCCGAACCGAAGGCGAGGCCGGCGAGGAGGAGGGAGCGGCGGTGCATGACAGTCCTTTCGCTGGGCGGTCAACCTGGGGTCCGCGCGCGGCGTGCGGCGGGCGTTATACGCCGATATTCATAACGCGGGCATCCGCCGCGGCGGCCGGGTGGCGGGTTCGTGTTGCCTTCCACGGGCGTCCGCGCTACCGCCCGCCGATGCCCGCCCCCCCTGCCCCTTCGGCGCCCGCCCTGCGGACGGCGGAATTCGATTTCATGCTGCCAGACCGGCTTGTTGCCCAGGCGCCGATGCGGCCGCGCGACGCGGCCCGGCTGCTGGTGGTGGATCCCGCCGGGCTGCAGGACCGGGTCATGCGCGACCTGCCCGGCCTGCTGGGCCGCGGCGACGTCATGGTGGTGAACGACACCCGGGTGATCCCCGCCCGGCTGCATGGCCGGCGCGGCGAGGCGGCGGTGGAGATCATGCTGAACCGCGCCGACCCGGACGGCAGCTGGGAGGCGCTGGTGCGCAATGCCCGGCGGCTGCGCCCGGGCGACGTCATCGCAATCGACGGCGCGCCCGGCCTGCCCTGCCGCGTGCTGGCACGCGACGGCGGCACCGCGCGGCTCGATTTCGGCCCCGATCCGGCGGTGCTGGCGGCGGCGCTGGACCAGGCCGGGGAAATCCCCCTGCCGCCCTATATCGCCCGGCCGGACGGCCCGCGGCCGGAGGACCGGGCGGACTACCAGACCCTGTTCGCGCAGCGGCCCGGCGCGGTGGCGGCACCCACCGCTAGCCTGCATTTCACCGAAGGGCTGGTCGCGGCGCTGGAGGCGCGCGGGGTGCGGCGGGCCACCGTCACCTTGCATGTCGGCGCCGGCACTTTCCTGCCGATGCGCGCCGAGGACCCGCGGGCGCACCGGCTGCATGCCGAATGGGGCGAGGTGACTGCGGAGGCGGCGGCGACGATCAACGCGGCGCGGCCGGCGGGCGGGCGGATCGTCGCCATCGGCACCACGGCGCTGCGGCTGCTGGAGACGGCGGCGCTCGGCGGCGAAGATGCGTTGCGGCCGGTGCGGCCGTTCCGCGGGCTGACCGACATCTTCCTGCTGCCGGGCCACCGGTTCCGCGCAGCCGACCTGCTGATGACGAATTTCCACTTGCCGAAGTCCACGCTGTTCATGCTGGTCTCCGCCTTCGCCGGCACGGCGCGGATGCGGTCGGCCTACGAGCACGCGATCGAGCAGGGCTACCGCTTCTACAGCTATGGCGACGGCAGCCTGCTGACCCGCGCCGAGGACGCCGCATGACCCTGCACTGGACCAAGACGGCGCAGGACGGCGCCGCCCGCCGCGGCGTGCTGCACACCGCGCATGGCGAGGTGGAGACGCCCGTGTTCATGCCGGTCGGCACCGCCGGCACGGTCAAGGCGATGACTGCCGACAGCGTCCGCGCGACGGGCGCGCGCATGGTGCTCGGCAACACCTACCACCTGATGCTGCGCCCTGGCGCCGAACGGGTCGGCCGGCTCGGCGGATTGCACAAGCTGATGGACTGGCAGGGGCCGATCCTGACCGACAGCGGCGGCTACCAGGTCATGAGCCTGAACGAGCTGCGGCAGATGGACGAGGGTGGCGTCACCTTCCGCAGCCACCTCGACGGCAGCAGGCATCGCCTGACGCCGGAGCGCAGCATCGAGATCCAGCGGCTGCTGGATGCGGACGTGACCATGTGCCTCGACGAGTGCACGCCCTTCCCGGCGACCGAGGAGCAGGCCGCGACGTCGATGCGCCTGTCGATGCGCTGGGCGAAGCGCTGCCGCGACGCCTTCGTGCCGCGCGAGGGCTATGGCCTGTTCGGCATCGTCCAGGGCAGCACCTATCCGGCGCTGCGGGCCGAGAGCGTCGCCGCCTTGGCCGATATCGGCTTCGAGGGCTATGCGGTCGGCGGCCTCGCGGTCGGCGAGGGCCAGGCGGCGATGTTCGGCGTACTCGACTGCACCATGCCGCTGATGCCGACAGCGGCGCCGCGCTACCTGATGGGGGTGGGGACGCCGTCGGACATCGTTGGCGCAGTCAGGCGGGGGATCGACATGTTCGACTGCGTCATCCCGACCCGGTCGGGGCGGACCGGCCGCGCCTATACCAGCCGCGGCATGATGAACCTGCGCAACGCGAAGCACGCCGAGGACCGGCGGCCGATCGACCCCGATTGCGGCTGCTTGGCCTGCACGCGGCATTCCCGCGCCTATCTCCACCACCTCATCAAGGCGGAGGAGATGCTCGGCCCGATGCTGCTGACGTGGCACAACGTGCAGTACTACCAGGACCTGACGCGGGGACTGCGCGACGCCATATTGGCCAAGCGCCTCGACGCCCATGCGGCCGAACTGGAAGCCGCCTGGGCGGCGGGCGACGAGCCACCCGACGACACGGCTAAGGCGGAACTGGCCGAGGACCGGGAGACGCTGCGATGACCGAGGCCATCACCGACACCTCCGGCCTGACGCTGCTGGGCCACTATACGACCGCGCCGACTTCGCCCGAGGCCGCGGTGCTGGAACGCGTGCCGAATCCGCATCCCGGGGTGCAGTACCTCGTGCGCTTCGCCGCGCCGGAGTTCACCTCGCTATGCCCGATGACCGGCCAGCCTGATTTCGCGCATCTGGTGATCGACTACGTGCCGCAGGACTGGCTGGTCGAGAGCAAGTCGCTGAAGCTCTATCTCGGCGCCTTCCGCAACCACGGCGCCTTCCACGAGGCCTGCACGGTCTCGATCGCCCGCCGGCTGGTGGAGGCGCTGGCGCCGGCCTGGCTGCGGATCGGCGGCTACTGGTACCCGCGCGGCGGCATCCCGATCGACGTCTTCTACCAGACCGGCCCGGCGCCGGCCGGCGTCTGGGTGCCCGACCAGGGGGTGCAGCCCTATCGCGGCCGCGGCTGACCCGCGCGAGCTGATCCGGGCCGAGGCGCAGCGGCTCGGCTTCGACGCGATCGGCTTCACCGAGGCACTGCTGCCGGAGGCGGTCCGCGCCCGGCTGGACGCCTTCCTCGAGGCCGGGATGCACGGCACGATGGGCTGGCTGGCCGACCGTGCGGCGCAACGCGCTCAGCCGCGCGCGTTGTGGCCGGAGGCGGTCAGCGTCATCTCGCTCGGCCTGTCCTACGCGCCGGGCGAGGACCCGCTGGCAGTGCTGGCGCGGCGCGACCGCGGCGCGATCAGCGTCTATGCCCAGGGGCGCGACTACCATGACGTGGTGAAGTCGCGGCTGAAGGCGCTCGGCCGCTGGATGGGGCAGCGCTTCGGCACGGCGCTGAAGGTCTTCGTCGACACCGCGCCGGTCGCCGAGAAGCCGCTGGCGCAGCAGGCCGGGCTCGGCTGGCAGGGCAAGCACAGCAACCTGGTCAGCCGCCGCCATGGGTCCTGGCTGTTCCTGGGCGAGATCTACACCACGCTGGCGCTGGCGCCCGATGCACCGGAGGGCGACCATTGCGGCACCTGCCGCAACTGCCTCGCGGTCTGCCCGACCGATGCCTTCCCGGCGCCCTATCGGCTCGATGCCCGGCGCTGCCTCTCCTACCTGACGATAGAGCACAAGGGCCCGATCCCCGAGGAGCATCGCGCGCCCATGGGCAACCGCATCTACGGCTGCGACGATTGCCTGGCGGTCTGCCCCTGGAACAAATTCGCCCGCGCCCATAGCGAGCCCGGCTTCGCCCCGCGCGCCGCCTTGCAGGCGCCGAAGCTGGCCGAGCTCGCCGCGCTGGACGATGCCGGCTTCCGCACGCTGTTCAGCGGCAGCCCGGTCAAGCGCATCGGCCGCGACCGCTTCGTGCGCAACGTGATGATCGCAATCGGCAATTCGGCAGACCCGGCGCTGCGCCCCGTGGCACAAGCCCTCACCGATGACCCCGACCCCGTGGTGGCCGAGGCGGCGCGCTGGGCCGCGCTGCGACTGGAGGCATGATGCGCGACGACGCCGCCCTGGTGCTGTTCAGCGGCGGCCAGGATTCCGCCACCTGCCTCGCCTGGGCGCTCGACCGCTTCGCCCATGTCGAGACCGTCGGCTTCGACTATGGCCAGCGCCACCGCGTCGAGCTCGAGGTGCGCGGCACCTTCCGCACCCGGCTGGCGGCGGAGAACCCGCATTGGGCGGCGAAGCTCGGCGAGGACCACGTGCTGACGCTCGACGCGCTGCGCGCGGTGTCCGACACCGCGCTGACCCGGGACACCGAGATCGCCATGCAGGCGGACGGGCTGCCCAACACCTTCGTCCCGGGCCGCAACCTGCTTTTCCTCACCTTCGCGGCTGCCCTGGCCTATCGCCGCGGCGTCAAACACATCGTCGCCGGCGTCTGCGAGACCGACTATTCCGGCTACCCCGATTGCCGCGACGACACGGTGAAGGCGCTGCAGGTCGCCATCAACCTCGGCATGCAGGCGCGCTTCGTGCTGCACACGCCGCTGATGTGGCGCGACAAGGCGGCGACCTGGGCGCTGGCCGAACGGCTCGGCGGTGCCGCGCTGGTCGAGGCGATCCGCGCTGACACGCATAGCTGCTACCTCGGCGACCGCACCCATCAACACCCCTGGGGCTTCGGCTGCGGCGCCTGCCCCGCCTGCGACCTGCGCCGCCGGGGCTGGGAGATCTGGAATGGCTGACGACATCCACCGCCGCGGCGAGGGCTTCGTGTTCCTCGCCCTTTTCGGTCTCTGCATCCCGGCGGCTAACTGGCTGATCGGTCATGCCGGCACGATGTGCATCCCGCAAGGGCCCTGCCTGATCCCGGTCGCGCCCGGCATCATGGCGCCCTCCGGCGTGCTGATGGTCGGGCTCGCCCTGGTGCTGCGCGACCTGGTGCAGCGGCGGCTCGGCCTCGCCTGGTCGGCGGCGGCGATCCTGGCGGGCGCGGCGCTCTCGGCCCTGCTGGCGCCGCCGGCGCTGGTGCTTGCCTCGGCCCTCGCCTTCCTGCTCAGCGAGCTGGCCGACCTGCTGGTCTATACGCCCCTGCAGCGGCGCGGCCTGGTGCGGGCGGTGGTCGTCAGCAGCCTGGCCGGCTTGGTGGTGGACAGCCTCGTGTTCCTGCAACTCGCCTTCGGCAGCCTGGAATTCCTGCCCGGCCAAGTCCTCGGCAAGCTCTGGATGGTGGCGCTGAGCCTGCCGCTGCTGCATTGGCTGCGCCGGCGGGATGCGCGGCTCGGCCTCACGCCGGCCTGATCGCGACGTCACCGCCAGCGGCGCGCTGCATCCGGCGTGATCCGATTTTTCGTCCTCGTGGCGGCGCTGGCCCTGACCGCCTGCGGCCCCTTGCAGCCGGCCAGCGGCCCGCCGGTCTACAACACCGGCGGCGGCACGCGCAGCAGCAATAGCGGTGCCTGACCTGTTCGGCGGTCAAGACCGGTTGGGCAGGAAACGGCGCTTCCCTCCCCGCCGGCCTGGCCGCGGCGCGCCGTTCAGCCCGGCTCGGCCAGCGCGCTGGGGTGGAACAGGGACTCGGGCTGGATCGCCTCGGCGGCGAGGCCATCCGCAACGGCATAGCGGATCATCGCCGCCACCTCGTCACGGTTCCGGGCGAAGCCATAGGGCCAGGGATCGCCGCCCATCACCGCCGCCTGTTCCTCGTAGGCCGCGGCGATCCAGGGCAGCGAGACGCGCAGCACGTTGACCATCTGCAACTCCGCCAGCGACAGCGCCTTCGCGCGGCACGCCGCGCGGTGCAGTTCCAGCGGCAGCCAGGGATGCGCGGCGGCGATGTCCTTGCGGACGGCGAGGCAGTGCATGATCGGGAAGAAGCCGCTGGCCTTGTGCCAGGCCATCTCCTCCGCCCGGTAGTCGGAGTAGAGCCGGGCGACCGGAGCGCGGCCGAGGCAGGCGGGCGGGCGCGGCGCGATCAGCGCGTCGATCTCGCCGGCCTCCAGCGCCGCTTCCAGGTCGCGGCCGAGCGGACGCACGTCGAAGCCGTCCGGCAAGGTGATCGCCACCCGCTCGCCGCCGGTGCGCCAGGCGATGCCGCGCGTGTCGACGCCGTAGTGTTCGCGCAGGATGCCGCGCACCCAAAGTGCGGCGGTCTGCTGGTATTCCGGCAGGCCGATGGTGCGGCCGGCGAGGTCGGCCGCCGCGGTGATGCCGCGATCGGTGCGGACATAGATGGCGGAATGCCGGAAGGCGCGGGACAGGAAGACGGGGATGCCGACATAGGGGCTGTCGCCACGCGCGGTGGTGACGATGTGCGAGCCCATGGAAAGCTCGCTGACATCGAAGGCGCGGTCGCGCAGCGCCCGGCGGAAGATGTCCTCCGGCTCGCCGGGCAGGAAGGTGATGTCGCAGCCGGGGACGGTGACGCGGCCGTCGATCAGCGGGCGGGTGCGGTCGGTGGCGGCGCAGGCGAGTGTGAGCTTGATCATGGATCCGCTTTGGCAAGGTTGCTCGGCGTGAAGGGCAGCGCACGCGGACGGACGCCGAGCGCCTGGTGGATGCCGCCGGCGATCGCGGCGATGGTCGGCGCCATGCTGGCCTCGCCGGCGCCGAGGAAGGGCTGGTCGGGCCGGGCGATGATGTCGACCGCCACCTTCGGCACCTCGGAAAAGCGGAGGATCGGGAATTCCTCCCAGGAATCGCTCAGGATGCGGCGGCGGTCGAAGCGGACCTCCTCGCGCAGCGCAACGGATGTGCCGTGGATGGCGCCGCCTTCGAACTGGTTCACCACGCCGTCGGGATTGACCACTTCGCCCACATCGCCGGCGATCCAGAGCCGGCGGCAGTAGACCCGCTCCCGCGCCTCGACCTCGGCCACGACCGCGGCCCAGGCGCCGGTGTTCTTGTAGCGGGCGAAGCCCAGCCCCATGCCCCAGCCCTCCCGCCGCGACCGTTCGCGCCAGTTGGACATCGCCGCGACGCGCGCCAGCACGGCGACGGCGCGCGGGTCGTCGAGATGCCGCAGGCGGTATTCCAGCGGGTCGGTGCCGGCCAGCGCCGCGGCCTCGTCCAGCAGGCTCTCGATCGCCCAGACATTGATGGTGGCGCCGAGCCCGCGGAGCGCCGAGGTACGCACCGGCATCTCCAGCAGCCGCGTCGTCTCCACCTGCTTCGCCAGAAAGGCATAGAGCGGCACGCCGTTGCGTGGCGCCCCGCCGCCGGCCGCCATCGGCGGGTTGATGCTGGGCTTCACCGGGAACGGCTCGGCCAGCATCGCGGCCGAGAGCAGCGTCGGCTCCGGCGCCCGCCCAGGGCGGGAGGAATGGCCGTTGCTGATGATATGGCTGCGCCAGGCTGCGATGTTGCCGGCGGCGTCGAGGTCAGCCTCGACATCCACCAGCATGGCCGGTGAGAAGGGCGACCAGCCCACCTCCTCGGCGCGCGACCAGAGCATCCGCACCGGGATGCCGGGCACCGCACGGGCGGCGAGCACGGCATCCAGCGCCACGTCGTCGGCGCCGTTGTGGCCGTAGCAGCCGGCGCCTTCGCGGTGCTGGACGACGACCTTGTCGGGTGCGCAGCGCAGCGCCTTGGCCAGGTCGGCGCGCAGGTTGTAGGGCCCCTGGGTATGGGTCCAGACGGTGACCGTCTCGCCATCCCAGCGCGCCACGGCGCAGGACGGCGCGACCGAGGCATGCGCGAGATAGGGGCGGAAGAAGCTGCGCGACAGGGTGCGCGCGGCGGGCGCCGCGTTTCCCTCGCGGGCGACGTCGCTGCGCTCGCCGCGTGTCGCGGCATCGCGCAGCCAGTCGGCCAGCAACGCCTGCTCGGGCAGCGTGTCCCGTTCGTCCCAGCTGGCGCGGGCGGCGAGGCGCGCCGCGGCGGCCTCGGCATCCCATTCGGCGGTCGCCAGCACCGCGAGGAAGCTGCCGTCGCGCACCACCTGCGCATCGCCCGGCAGCGCGCCGTCACGCACCGCCACCAGCACCGCGCGGCGTGCCGGCGGCCGCACCATGCGCGCCTGCAGCATCCCCGGCAGCCGCAGGTCGTGCACATAGCGCGCCGCGCCGAAGACCTTGTCGGGCAGGTCGATGCGGGCGACCGAGGTGCCGGCGATGCGGCGCGCCGCGGCCGGCTTCGGCACCGCATCCGGCGTCGCTTCGCAGTCCAGCAGCGCCTGGTCGGCAAGCTCCCAATAGCTTCCGATCGGCCCGGCCGGGCCGTGGAAGATGCCGTCCTCGATGGTGATGCTCTCGACCGGCACGCCGGTGCGCTGCGCCACCACCTGGGTGAAGATCGCCCGCGCCGCGGCACAGGCATGGCGCAGGGCGCCGCCGCTGTCCTGGGTGGAGAGGCTGCCGCTGGTCACCGCTTCGTCCGGGCTGCCGGGCGCGGCGGCGGGCCGCGCGGTGACGCGGCAGAAATCGACGTCGAGTTCATCGGCGGCGATCTGGCTCAGCGTCGTCAGGATGCCCTGGCCGAGTTCCACCTTGCCAGGCGTGATGGTGACCCGGCCGTCGGCATGGAAGGCCAGCCACTGCGAGAGCCGGCGGTTGGCATGCAGGCTGCCCGGCAGCCGCGGCTTGCCGTCATCGACACGAAGCGCCGCACCGAAGCCGCTCATCGCCGCACCGTGCCGCCGGTGGCAGTCGCGGCTGGTGGCGCCCGCATCTCCCGCGCCGCGCGCTGCACCGCGCGGATGATCCGGTTGTGGCTGCCGCAGCGGCAGAGATGCGGCTCCAGCGCCGCGCGGATCGCGTCCTCCTCCGGCGCCCGATCACGCGCCAGCAGCGCCGCGGCGGAGACCAGGATGCCGGAGAGGCAATAGCCGCACTGCCCCGCCTGCTCCGCCAGGAAGGCGAGTTGCAGCGGGTGCGGCGCCTCGGGCGTTCCGAGCCCTTCCACCGTCTCCACCGCGCGCCCGGCGCAGGCCGCGGCCGCCAGGGTGCAGGCACAGGTCGGCACGCCGTCCAGCAGCACCATGCAGGACCCGCATTGTTCGCTGCCGCAGCCGAAGCGCGGGCTGGAAAGCCCGGCCGGGCCACGCAGCGCATGCAGCAGCGAGGCTTCGGGCGGCACGTCGAGCGCGACCGGCACGCCGTTCAGGCTGAACTCGACCATGCGTCCTCCCTTGTCTGGCGCGCAGGGTGGCCCTGCGGACGACGACCGCCAAGTAGTCGGTATGCCGTCGCCTCTCCCGCTCAGCCGACCTGGATCTTCGCCATGCGGATCCACTCCCGCTGGCGGTCGATGTCGCGCCGCAGGAAGGCGTCGAATTCGGCGACCGACATCGGCATCGGCGCGGCGCCGCCGCGCGCCATGGCCTCGCGCGCCGCGCCGGCCTCGAGGATGCGGCCGACCTCGGCATGCAGCCGGGCGACGACCGGGTCCGGCGTGCCGCGCGGCGCCATCAGGCCGAGCCAGATCGCCGCCTCATAGCCCGGCAGCGCATCCGCAACGACCGGCAATTCGGGCAGCAGCGGGCTGCGCCGGGTCCCCGTCGTGGCCAGGCCGACGACGCGGCCGGCACCGATCTGGTCCCGCATGGTCGGGACGGCGTCGAACATCATCGGCACCTGGCCGGCAAGCAGCGCGGTACGTGCGTCGTTCGAGCCGCGGAAGGGGATGTGGTTGAGCTGGATGCCGGCCATGCTGGCGAAGACCTCGCCGGCGATGTGGTAGGGCGTGCCGGGACCGGAGGAAGCGAAGTCGATCGTCCCCGGCGCGGCTTTCGCCTTGGCGATCAGCGCCGCCACCGAGGTCACGCCGAGCGAGGGATGCACCGCCAGCACATGGGTGGCGCTATTGATGGCGGCGACCGGCATGAGGTCGCGCATCAGCACATAGGGGCGCTGCGGCAACAGGGTCTCGTTCGCCGTATGGGTGTTCGACATCAGCAGCAGGGTGTGGCCATCGGGTGCCGCTTTGGCCGCCGCCTCGGTGCCGATGACGGCGCCGGCGCCGGGGCGGTTCTCGATCACCACCGGCTGGCCGAGCGCCTGGGACAGCGGTTCCGCCAGGAAGCGGGCGGCGACATCCGCCGAGCCGCCGAGGCCGAAAGGCACGATGATGCGGACCGGCCGGCTGGGCCAGGGCGCCTGGGCGGAGGCGGCACCCCGGAGCGCCAGCAGGAGGGGGAGGGCAAGGCTGTGCCGGCGGCGCATGCGATGGCTGTCCTGCTTGTCGTGGGAAAGAAAGTCTCATGCCGGGCTTCGCGCAAGGGGGAAGCGCCGGCACCACCCGCCGGTCGCAGCACGCGGTCGGTCGGACGACCGGGGATTCGCCGAGGCGATGCCGGCGGTGCCTGCGACGGCCGGCGCGTGGAAAGGAGCGGCGCGTCGCCGCCCTCCCCGGCCTCAGACGATCCGCACCGAGAGGTCCGGCAGCCCGGCGATCCGGCAGAGCAGCACGTCGCCGCGCACCACCGGCCCGACATTCTCCGGCGTGCCGGAATAGATGATGTCGCCCGGCTTCAGCTCGAAGGCCGCGGAAAGCTGGGCGATCTGCTCGGCCACCGACCAGATCATGTGCTCCAGCGTGGCGTTCTGCTTCACCGTGCCGTTCACCGCCAGCGAGATCGCGCCCTTGGTGAAATGCCCAACTTTCTCCGCCGGGTGGATCGGCCCGATCGGCGCGGAATTGTCGAAGCTCTTGCCGATCTCCCAGGGCTTCTTCTGGTCGCCCATGCCGCGCTGCAGGTCGCGCCGGGTCATGTCGAGCCCGACGGCATAGCCGTAGACGTGATCCAGCGCCTTCTCCATCGGGATGTCCCGCCCACCGGACTTCAGCGCCGCGACCAGCTCGACCTCGTAGTGGTAGTTCCTGGTCAGCGTCGGATAGGCATGGTCGGCGACGCTGCCGGGAGTGACGAACTGGATGGCGTCGGTCGGCTTCTGGAAGAAGAAGGGCGGCTCGCGGGTCGGGTCGGACCCCATCTCCCGCGCATGGGCGGCGTAATTGCGGCCGATGCAGTAGATGCGGCGGACCGGGAAGGCCTGCTCGCTGCCGGCGATTGGGATGGTGGTGGCGGGCACCGTGAAGATCGGCGCCTGCGTGGCGGTGGCGGCCAGCGCCGGCGTTGCCGACAGTGCGGCGCTGCCGGCAGCGGTGCGGCCGAGGCCGCGGCGGGTCATTCTCATGCGGTTGGGTCCTGGGCGCGTCCTGGTGGACGGATCATGCCCGTCCCTGGCCGCGAGGCAAGCCGGATCACGGCACCCAGTCGGGCCGCGGCATCTCCAGGTAGGCCTGGCGCAGCGCGGCGCTCCAGCCCTCCCGGATCATGCGGAAATAGGCGTCCTCCTCGGTGATCCGGCGGCGCAGCGTCACCGCAAAGACATCGGTGCGGTAGACCAGCAGGTCGACCGGCATCCCCACGGTCAGGTTGGACCGCAGCGTGCTGTCCATGCTGATCATCACCAGCTTGACGCCGTCGGCGATCGGCGTGTCGAAGGTCACCACGCGGTCGAGGATCGGCTTGCCGTACTTATGCTCGCCAATCTGCAGGAAGGGGGTGTCTGTCGTCGCCTCGATGAAATTGCCGGCGGCGTAGACCAGGAACAGCCGCGGCGGCTCGCCGGCGATCTGCCCTCCCAGCATCAGGGAGATGTCGAAGCGGACATCCTGCGCCTGCAGCGCCGCACCGTCCGCCTCGAAGACGTCGCGCACCGCCTGGCCGACCAGCTGCGCCGCGTGGAACATGTTGCGCACGGTACGCAGCGTGTGCCGCGCCCCGTCGAGCCGGACGCCCTCCTGCAGCCGGTTCCACACGGCCTGGGTGATCGCCAGGTTGCCGGCCGAGAGCATGGCCAGCACCCGCTCGCCCGCGACTTCCTCGACCTGCATCTTCGAGAAGACGGAGATGTTGTCGACGCCCGCGTTGGTGCGGGTGTCGGAGAGCAGGACCAGCCCCTCCCGCAGATAAAGTCCGACGCAATAGGTCATGCCGCCCGCTCCTGCTCGTCCACCGCGGGTATAGGGCATTCCGCGCCGGGGTACCTCCCGGTGCCTCATCCCATCCATCTGGTTCGCCGCCGATAGGGTTGCATCCCGCCGGGCTGCCAAGCGTTCGGCCCCGAACCTACGGAGATCTTCGGAATGCTCGATGGCAGCCTGCCAGGACCACGCCGCCCGCTATCGATGCTGCGCCACATGCTGGACAACGGGGCCGCCGGCGGCCTGGTGCTGATGAGTGCCGCCGCGCTGGCCCTGGCGCTGGCGAATTCGCCGCTGTCGGACGCCTATTTCGGCACGCTGGATGTGCATCTCGGCCCGCTCTCCGTCCAGCACTGGATCAATGACGGGCTAATGGCGATCTTCTTCCTGTTCGTCGGGCTGGAGATCAAGCGCGAATTCCTGGACGGCCAGCTTGCCAGCTGGAAACGCCGCGCCTTGCCCGGCATTGCGGCCGCGGGCGGCATGGCGGTGCCGGCGCTGATCTATGCCACCTTCAACTGGAATGACCCGGAAACGCTGCGCGGCTGGGCCATTCCCTCGGCCACCGACATTGCCTTCGCGCTCGGCGTGCTGTCGCTGCTGGGCGACAGGGTGCCGAGCTCGCTCAAGGTCTTCCTCGCGGCGCTGGCGATCATTGACGATCTCGGCGCCGTGCTGATCATCGCCGTCTTCTACAGCGGCGATATCGCGGTGCTGGAGCTTGGCCTCGCCGCAGCGGTCATCGCCGCCCTGGTGGCGATGAACCGGGCCGGCGTGCTGCGGTTGTGGCCGTATCTGCTGCTGGGGACGGTGCTCTGGGCGCTGGTGCTGCGCTCCGGCGTGCATGCCACCATCGCCGGCGTGGCGCTGGCGCTCACCATCCCGCTGCGGGCCGAGCCTGGCCGGCCGGACGACATGCAAGCCTCGCCGCTGCACCGGCTGGAACATGGGCTGCACAACTGGGTCGCATTCCTGATCGTGCCGGTATTCGGCCTGGCCAATGCCGGCCTGTCCTTCGCCGGGCTCACCACCGACGCGCTGCTCGACCACCTGACGCTCGGCGTGGCCCTCGGCCTGGTCTTCGGCAAGCTCGTCGGCGTCTTCGGCAGCGCGGCCCTGACCATCCGGTTCGGCCTGGCCGACCTGCCGATGGGCGCGGGCTGGTTTCAGATGGTGGGCATCGCTTTGCTCTGCGGGATCGGCTTCACCATGAGCCTCTTCATCGGGATGCTGGCCTTCGCCGAAGAGCCGCTGCTGCAGGACGAGGTGAAGGTGGGCATCCTGCTCGGCTCCCTGGTCGCCGGGCTTGCAGGATGGGGCGTGCTTCGGGTGGCCCCGCGCGAGGTGCCGGCGCCGCGGCGGAGGTAAGGGACGTCCTGGGGAGAAGGCAGCCTCCCCAGGTCCTTCATCTGCCTTCTGTGGTCGGCACTCGTCACGCGGCGAATGCCAACCCACACAAGGCAGGGGAGGAGTTCAAGGCTTGATGTAGAAGGCGTCGATCTCGGCGCCCAGCGCGGCGGTGCGGGTGATCATCCCGGTGAGGAAGCTGTGCAGCCCTTCCTCGAAGATGTCGTCGATCCGGCCGTAGCGCAGCTCCGCCTTGAGCAGCCCTGCCTGGCGGTGGCATTCGCCCATCCGGCTGCCCTGGCCGACCGCGATCGCCTCCAGCGTATCCGCCACCTCGGCGTAGCAGGCGGCCAGGCTGCGCGGCAATTCCGGCCGCAGGATCATCAGCTCGGCGATCCGCCGGGCGCTGAGCCTCTCGCGGTAGACCCACTGGTAGGACCGCAGCGCCGAGACCGAGCGCAACACCGCCTGCCACTGCACGTAATCCACCGCGCCTTCCTCGCCCGGATTGAAGAGCTCATGCTTCACGTCCAGCAGCCGGGCGGTGTTGTCGGCGCGTTCCAGCATGGTGCCGAGATGGACGAAGCGCCAGGGCTCGTTGCGCAGCATGGTGTCATGCGCCGCGCCATTGAACAGCGTCACGCGTTCCTGCACCCAACCGAGAAAGTTGGGCAGCTGCTCGCCTTCGGTCGCGTCGGGCGCCAGGTTGCGCAGGTGGTTCCAGCTGTCGTTCAGCGCTTCCCACATGTCGACGGTCAGCGCGGTGCGGATGGCGCGGGCATTGCGCCGCGCCGCCTCGAAGCAGGGCAGGATGCCGGAGGAATTATCCGGGTCGAAGACCAGCCAGTGCACCACGGATTCGGCGGTCGGCGCCTCGTACTTCTTGTAGAACCCCTCCTCGCCGCCGGAGGCGGTGAGCAGCGAGCGCCATTCGGCAACCTCGTCGCCCAGCCGGGCGGAGATCGCCGCCATGCGGGAAGCAACGCCCAGGCCGCGCGCCACGTTGCCGGCACGTTCGGTGTAGCGGGCGAGCCAGAAGAGGTTGTCGGCAGTCCGGCTGAGCATCAGGCGGACGCCGTCTGGGACTGGGATTGCGACTGGGCCGGCGCGCTGTCGGGGCCCTCGTCGTCGAGGATCCAGGTATCCTTGGTGCCGCCGCCCTGCGACGAATTCACCACCAGCGACCCATCCTTCAGCGCGACGCGGGTCAGCCCGCCGGGAACGATGCGGATCTCCTTGCCCGAGAGCACGAAGGGCCGCAGGTCCACGTGGCGCGGCGCGATCCCCTGCTCGACCACGGTCGGGCAGGTGGACAGCGCCAGCGTCGGCTGGGCGATGTAGTCGCCCGGCCTGGCCAGGATGCGGGCGCGGAATTCCTCGCACTCGCCCTTGGTCGCATGCGGGCCGATCAGCATGCCGTAGCCGCCGGAGCCCTTGGCCAGCTTCACCACGAGCTTGTCGATGTTCGACAGGACGTATTTGCGGTCCTCGTCGCGCTCGCAGAGGAAGGTGGGGACGTTGGCCAGCAGCGGCTCCTCGCCCAGGTAGAAGCGCACCATCTCGGGCACGTAGGGGTAGATCGCCTTGTCGTCGGCGATGCCGCCGCCGGGCGCATTGGCCAGGGCGACATTGCCGGCGCGATAGGCCTCCATCAGCCCGGGCACGCCGACCAGGCTGTCCTTGCGGAACACCGTGGGGTCGAGGAATTCGTCGTCGATCCGGCGGTAGATCACGTCCACCCGTTTCGCCCCGGCGGTGGTGCGCATGTACACCACCTTGTCATGGACAAAGAGGTCGGCGCCTTCCACCACTTCCACCCCCATCTCGTCGGCCAGGAAGCAGTGTTCGTAGTAGGCGCTGTTGTAGGGGCCCGGGGTCAGGATCGCGACCGTCGGATGAGCGCCGGCGCGGGCCGGGGCGACCGCCTTCAGCGTCTCCAGCAATTCTTCCGGGTAGCGGCCGACCGGCAGGATCTTGTGCCGGGCGCAGAGCTTCGGGAAGAGCCGCAGCATCGCCTCCCGGTTCTCCAGCATGTAGGAGACGCCGGACGGCGTGCGGCAATTGTCCTCCAGCACGTAGAACTCGTCCGGCCCGGTGCGCACCATGTCGATGCCGGAGATATGCGTGTAGACGCCGCCGGGCGGCACGATGCCGACCATTTCCTGCCGGTAGCCCTCGTTCTCCAGCACCAGGGCGCTGGGGATCTTGCCGGCCTTCAGGATCTCCTGCTTGCCGTAGACGTCGGCCAGGAAGGCGTTCAGCGCCTGCACCCGCTGGCGCAGGCCGACCGAAAGCCGGTCCCACTCGGACCGGGCGATGATCCGCGGGATGATGTCGAAGGGGATCAACCGTTCCGGGTCGCCGCCTTCGCCGTAGACGGCGAAGGTGATGCCAATGCGGCGGAAAAGCAGTTCCGCCTCGTGGCGCTTGCGGTCGAGCAGCTCGCGCGGGGTCGCCCGCAGCCAGCGCTCGATCTCGGCATAAGCCGCACGGACCCCATCCTCGGCGCGCATCTCATCGAATGCGGCGGTCTTCGCTGGCGACACTCGGCTGCGGTCCCCTGTTGCTTGGTCCGTATCGGCTGAAAGCAGCACGGAGCATGCCCCGACCGCAAGCCGGCATGAGCAATGAATCGAGGCGAGGTGTTGTACCCTGCCCATTACCTGACCAAGCCCGCCTCGTCATGCGGCAAATGGCAGGCAAGCGGACGGGCTGGGCAGCCGCGGCAGCCGCCCTATGCTGGCCGCCAAGACGCGCAGGAGAAAACGGCATGACGCTGCCAGGGAAGGAGACCGGCACCCGGACGGGGGCGGAGGCGGTGGCCGAGGCATTGCGGGCGGCCGGCGCGCCGCGGCTCTATGGCGTGCCCGGCGGCGGGTCCAGCCTCGACCTGATCGAGGCCGCGGCGGCCCGCGGCATTCCCTTCGTCCTGGCCCGGCAGGAGACCGCCGCCATCATCATGGCGGCGACCGAGGCGGAATTGTCCGGCCGCCCCGGCGCCGTGCTGGTCACCCGCGGTCCCGGCGTCGGCAATGCGGCCAACGGCATGGCCCAGGCCTCGCTGGACCGGGCCCCGCTGCTGCTGCTCGCCGACGGTTTTTCGGGTGCCGAGCGCGCCTTCGCCAACCACCAGTTCTTCGATCACGCGGCCATGCTGGCGCCGGTGACCAAGGCCTCGGCCAAGGCTGTCGAGCCGGGCGGCGCGCCAGGTGCCATGGCGGCGACCCTGCTGGAGGCGTCGCTCGCCGCGCCACGTGGCCCGGTGCTGCTGGAACTCTCCGCCGCCGTGGCCCGCGGCCCGGCCGCGCCGCTGCCGGCGATTGCCCTGGCAGTGCCGGACCGGGTGCCGGCAGGGCCGGCGGTGGACGCCGCCCGGGCGCTGCTGCAGGGCGCCCACCGCCCGGTGCTGGTCGCCGGGCTGGAAGCCAACGAACCCGCCGCCTGCGCCGCGCTGCGCGACCTGGCGGTGCGGCTAGGCTGCCCGGTGCTGGTCACGTACAAGGCCAAGGGCGCGCTGCCGGACGCCCATCCACTGTTCGGCGGCGTCTTCACCGGCGGCGAGGCCGAGGCGCCGCTGCTGCGCGAGGCGGACCTGATCATCCTCGCCGGCGCCGACCCGGTGGAATTCATCCCGCAGCCCTGGCGCTTCGCCGCGCCGGTGATCGACCTCGGCACCGCGCCGCGACCGCTGCACTATTGCGCGCCGGCGGCGGCGCTGTACGGACCGCTGGCACCGGCCCTGGCGGCGCTGTCGCAGAACGTGCCGCGTAGCGCCTGGGAAGGTTCGGCGATCGCCGCACACCGCGCCGCATGGCTGGCCTGCCTGGCCAATGCACCGGGCGGCAACCAGGGCCTCTCGCCGCAGGCGGTGGTGGAGATCGCCCAGGCGGAATGCCGCGCGGCGGGGCGCGACCCGCGCGTCTCGGTCGATGCCGGCGCGCATATGTTCCCCTGCACGACCTTCTGGCAGGCCGAGCGGCCGGGCGACCTGCTGATCTCGAACGGGCTGGCGACCATGGGCTTCGCCCTGCCCGCCGGCATCGCCGCGGCGCTGCATGATCCGCAGCGTGGCGCCTTGGCCTTCACCGGCGATGGTGGCCTGCTGATGGCACTGGGCGAGCTGGCGTCGGCGACCACGCTCGGCGTCAAGCTGACCGTGGTGGTATTCAACGACGCGACGCTCTCGCTGATCGACATCAAGAAGGGTGGCCGCGACCTGCCGGGCGGCGCGCTGGGCTGGCCGCAGGCGGATTTCGCCGGGATCATGCGCTCGCTCGGCGGCATCGGGCTGCGCGCGGCGGACGCGGCCGGCTACCGCGCCGCGCTGGTCGAGGCGCTGGCGGCGCCCGGCCCGGCTCTGGTCGATGTCCGGGTCGATCCCGGCAGCTACCCGGCGCAGATCAAGGCGTTGCGGGGGTGAGCGACCCTTTCGCCGTCACCACGCCGGCGCAGCTCGCCGCTGCCTACGAGGCGCCGCATCCGCGCTTCCTCGCCAAGGTGACGGACCGGCTGGAGGCGAAGTCCCGCGCCTTCATCGCCGCCTCGCCCTTCTGCATCCTGGCGACGGCGGGGCGGCACGGCCCGCATGCCACGCCGCGCGGCGACGCGCCCGGCTTCGTCGTGCCGCTGGACGAGCGGACGCTCGCTCTGCCTGACCGGCGCGGCAACAACCGGCTGGATGGGCTGCGCGACATCCTGGAGAACCCGGAGGTCGCTTTGCTCTTCCTGGTCCCCGGCGTGGGGGAGACGCTGCGGGTGCACGGCACCGCGCGGATCACCGCCGACCCGTCGCTGCGGGCGCGCTTCGCCGTGGACGGCAAGGACCCCGCGACGGTGCTGCTGGTCACGGTGCGCGAGGTCTATGCGCATTGCGCCAAGGCGCTCATGCGCTCGGGGCTATGGGCCGGGCGCGAAAGGCCGGCCGGCGTGCCGACCAACGGTGCGATGATCGCGGCGCATACCGCGGGCGGCCAGATCGATGCGGCGCAGTACGAGGCGGAGTACCAGGCGCGGATCAGGGCGCAGATGTACTGAGGCACCCGAATCGCCCCGCCCGGCCTGCAAGGCGGTGGCGCTGCGACGTGCCACGCCCAATATCAGGCGGGACCATGTCCTTCCTGAAATTCGCACTGCTCCTTTTCGTCTTCCTCTTCCTCCTGCCCCTGGGCGTCTCCGCCGCCCGCTATCGCTGGGAAGGCACCGGCGATGGCTGGTGGGCCGCCGACCGGTCCAGCGCCGGGCTGCTGCCACCCGCCGCGCAGCACGGCCCCGCCATCGTCCGCGTCTTCGCCGCGCGGACCGTCCGGTGGCGCGGCATCTTCGCGGTGCATTCCTGGATCGTCCTGAAACCCGAAGGCGCCGCGCGCTACACCCGTTACGACTACACCGCCTGGGGCGCGCCCATCCGCATGAACGGGTTCGAGCCGGATGGACGCTGGTTCGGCCAGGTGCCGGAGGTGATCTTCGCCGCCGACGGCGCGGCCGCCGCGGCTCTGATCCCGCAGATGCAGGCCGCCGTCGCCGGCTATGCCTGGCGCAACCAGGGCGACTACCGGCCCTGGCCGGGCCCCAACTCCAACACCTTCGTCGCCGCGGTGCTGGATGCGGCGCCTGGTATCCAGGCGGCACTGCCGCCGACCGCGATCGGCAAGGATTTCCCCTATGACGGCCGCTGGCTGCGGCCGACGCCCTCCGGCACCGGCCTACGCCTGACGCTCGGCGGCTATGCCGGGATGACGCTCGCCTGGGTCGAAGGGGTCGAGGTGAACCTGCTTGGCGCCGTGGCCGGCTTCGACCTGCGGCGGCCGGCGGTGAAGCTGCCCGGGCTCGGGCGGATCGGGCTGCCGGGGCGGGATGGGGTGGGGACGGCGACACCCTAGGAAGAAAAGGCTGGAGAGGAAGTATCCTCTCCAGGCCGCTGCTCTGTCTCTGTGGGTTGGCACCTGCCGCGCGGCGAATGCCAAGCCATCAAAAAGGAAGGGAGGGGTTTGGGGAGGGAATAGCTTTTCCCCCCCAATCTTGGCTTAAAGGACCGGCGCCTTGCGGTGCCAGTCGGTAACGCCTTGATAGGCATCCGCCGCGCGCAGCACGGTCGCCTCGGCGAAGGGTCGCCCGGCCAGTTGCAGGCCCACCGGCAGACCGCGGTCGTCGAAGCCGCAGGGGATGCTGATGGTCGGCAGGCCGAGATAGTTGAACGGCCGGGTATTGGCAGAGACCGCCATGAAGCGCGACCAGTTCGCCGGGTCGGCGTCGATGTCGGTCTCCGCCAGCGTCGGCACCCGGGTCCGCAGCGTCGGCGTCGCCACCAGGTCGTAGCCGGTCAGCGTCTCGGCGACGAATTGCCGCAGCAGGGGGCCACGGCGCGACAGTCCCTCGACATAAAGATGCGCCGGGATGGCATAGCCGCCGAACAGCCGCGACGACAGGTGGATGGAATAGTCGCCCGAATGCTCGCGCATCCAGTTGGCGTGGATCGCCGCGCCCTCCACCCGGCTGACCAGCGCGGTATAGGCCGAGATGGCCCGCAGGCTCGCCGCCTTGACCCAGGTAATCTCGGCGCCGGCCGCCTTCAGATCCGCCAGCGCCGCCTCGAAGGCGGCGGCCACCGGCGCATCGGCGCCGTCGAGGAAGTAGGTCTCGCAGACCGCGATCTTCATGCCCTTCACGCTGCCGGTCAGCGCCGCCTCGTAGTCCGGCACCGCCTCCGGCGCGCTGGTCGGGTCCTTCGGGTCATGGCCGGCGATGACCTTGAGGAAGCGCGCCGCGTCGCGCGCCGTGCGCACCAGCGGACCGACATTGTCGGCCGAGAAGGACAGCGGCATGACCCCGGCGCGGGAGACCCGGGTCTGCGTCGCCTTCAGCCCGGTCACGCCACACAGCGTCGCCGGCAGCCGGATGGAGCCCCCCGTGTCGCTGCCCAGCGCCGCGGTGAAGAACCGCGCCGCGACCCCGGCGCCGGATCCCGAGGACGATCCGCCGGTGCAATAGGCCAGGTTCCAGGGGTTGTGGCAGTCGCCGAAATGCGCGTTGTGGCCGGTCGGGTTTTGCGCGAACTCCGCCATGTTCAGCGTGCCCATGTCGATCGCCCCGGCGGCGTCGAGTCGCTGCAGCACGGTCGCGGTGATCTTCGGCACGAAGTCCTTCCGGATCTTCGAGCCGCAGGTGCTCACCTTTCCGGCACGGTAGTACATGTCCTTGTGCATCATCGGCGCGCCGGCGAGCGGGCCGGGTGTCGCACCGGCGGTGCGCGCCTTGTCCTGCGCCACGGCGGCGGCCAGCGCCGCGTCGCGGTCGAGCCGGATCACCGAGTTGACCTTGGCATCCTGCGCCTCGATGCGGGCGAGGCTGGCCAGCACCATGGCTTCCGCCGTCACCTCGCCACGGGCGAAGGCATCTGCGGACTCGGTCATCGACAGCGTGGTGAGGTCGCTCACTGGCCCGCCTCCCTGCAGTCGCGCAGCGCGGCTTCGAAGCTGCTCGGCTCGTCCTCGAAAGCCATGGTGCCGCGCAGCGCTTCCAGTTCGGCGATCAGTGCGGCGTGGTCGGCTAGGCCGTGGCGGGCCGCGGGATTGGGGACGGAGACGCCGCTCCAGCGGCGGATCGCCTCCATCGTCGGCACGACGAGTTCGGGTTCGGTCGGCATGGCATCCCCCTGCATCCATGGCACCGTCCGGCGGTGCCTTCGAGCGAAAGGTTAGCAAGCCGCATGCCCAACCGCGCCCAAACGCCAAGGTTGAACCGAATCGATGTGGCAAACTATTTTGTCTACATCGCTTCAGGAGAACTCAGGATGCGTCGCCTCGTCCTCTCCCTCGCCCTGCTCGTCACCGGCACCCTCCCGACCTTGGGCGCCGAGCCCAAGCCGAAGCGGGAACCCACCCCCGCGCAGCAGGCACAGCACGAGAAGATGCGCCAGTGCAACGCCACCGCAAAGGCGCGGGGCCTGCATGCCGACCCACGCAAGGCCTTCATGAAGGAATGCCTGGCCAAGCAGACTGCCGGGTAGGCGCGGGTCGGGCCGAAGGGGGGCGGCGCAGGCGCAGGGCGCCGGACGGGGGTCCGCCGCCCCCCCTTGCATGCACCCGTGGTCAGCGCGCCCCACGCCCCTCCCGCCCGTTGCGGCCCGCTTCGGTCAACCGCTCGCACTGGCTGTTCTCGCCGACGCCGAGCTGGATGGTCGGCAACAGCGCCAGCGGCGCGAACAGCACGCCGAGCCCGACCGCGGCGCCGGCCCGGGCGCCCAGTTCCGCGACGTCGGGGGCGATCGCGGGCGACTTGAAGCTGCCGGTGATGCCGATGCTGGTGGGTAGCGAGCCGATGCTGAAATTCTTGCTGTCGGTCCGCAGCCGCAGGTCCAGCACCTCCTTGCCCAGTCCCGCGATGCCGCTGCCGGTGATGACATGGCTCTCGGTATCCAGCAGCAGGGTACGGACGGACAAGGCGCCCTGCCGCAGGGCGAAATCGCCGATCAGGCATTCGATCTGCGTTCGTTCCGGCACCCCCAGCGCCGAGAGCAGCGCCTTGCCGAATTGCAGGCCCGAAAGATCCGCCAGCAGCGCGCTGAGGTTGCCACCTACCGAGACCACCGTCAGCGCGCCATTGCCGTTGCCGAGCATCTCCGACACGGACCGGCCGGTCGTCTCGATCCGCCCGACCCCGCCCAGGCTGCCCGCCCCGCCGGCGCCGGCCGCCTGCATGAGGCGGGAGATGTCGACGCGGCGCAACTCGATATCCGCCTTGGCCCGCAGCGTGCCGTTCTCCTGTGGGGTCAGGGTCGCATCGGCGAAGAGCTCGCCACGGCCGACCTTGAAGGTGACAGGATGCAGCCGGATCACCCCGTCGACGATGTCGAGCACCATCTCCATCCCATCGAATGGGATGCCCTGGCCGCGGATGCTGTCGGCCCGGTAGCGGACATGGATATCGGCCGCTTGCAGCCGCGGGATGCTGATCGGCGTGGTCGGGAAAAGCCGCGGGCTGGCCGCGGCGCGGGCGATCTCCCGGCGCTGCTCGGCGGTCTGGCCGGGGGTGCCGGCACGCCCAGGCGTGCCGCCGACCACGCCGCCCAGGTCGGCCAGGTCGACCCGCTTCGAATGCAGGTCGGCGGTGAAGTCGGTCCGAGCGCCGGTCGAGACGGTATAGGCGCCGGCGATGTCGCTGTTGCCCACCCGGCCCTCGACATCGGTGAAGCGGAAACGGCCGGCGGCATAGTCCAGCCGCCCGCTGGCGCGGAAGGGCGGGGTGGGGGAAAACGGCACGCCGGTCAGCGGGGTCAGCCGCGCCATGTCGGGCGTCTGCACCTCCAGCCGCAGATTGGCGCCAGCCAGCTTGACCGGGTCCCGCAGCGTGCCCTTGAGGCTGACGCGGGTCGGGCCGTTGGCCAGTTGCAGGTCGACCGGCCAAGGCCGTTCGGCTTCGCGCAGGTTCAACACCGCGCCGCCTCGGAAGCGGGCATCGATCGGCTGGGCAGCGTAGGTGCCCTTCGCCTCGGCTAGCAGGGCGGGCTCCTCTCCGGGCAGGTCCTCGGTGTTCAGGTCGACGGCGAAGTCGGCCTTCAGCCCGGCAAGGCCGGCATGCACCTTGCCCCCGCGGATGCGCAGCGCGCCGATCTGCGGGCCGTCGCCATCGGCCTCCTCCCCGGCCGGGCCGGCAACGTCGAAGGCATAATTGGTGCTGCCATCGGCGCGGCTGATCAGTTCCACCTGCGGCTGATCCAGCCTGACCGCGGGGATCACCACCGCGCCGCGCAGCAACGGTGCCAGCGCCACATCGACCTCAGCCCGCGGCAGATGGGCAAGGGGCGGGGCATCGCCGAAGTCCGGCGGATTGCCGACCCGCAGCCCCTCGGCCGTGACAGTGATGGTCCGGCCAAGCTTCACATGCAGGTGTTGCAGCGTCACCGGCCGGCCGAGCTTTACGGCGGCCTGCGCCTCGATGACCGGGATCAGCCAATCCCAGCGAAACAGCGCGAGAAACAGCACGAGCGCCGCCAAAGGCAGCCCCGCACCCAACCCCCAACGCCATGCCCGGCGACTCGCCATGGTTTCCCGCCCCGCTTTGTCCCGGTCCAAGCGCGCCAAGGACGCGAGGGTTCAGGCGGCGGCAGGCCGCTTCGGGCGACGCTTCTGCAACCGGGACAGGTCGGCCAGGCGGCGGTCGAGGAACTGCATGGCGCCGAAGATTGAGGGATCCTCGTCCCGCAGCCACCAGGCGATCGTGGTGGTATAGACGCCGGCCAGCGTCGCCCGGCGGGTATACCAGGAGAAATCCGCCGAAGTGTCGCCGGCGGCATGCCACATGGCGTCCACCGCGCCCGCCGTCGCGCAGACCCCGCGCGGCGCGTTCCAGGGCAGCGCCAGCAAGGCGAGCGCCCGGCGTAGCGCCGCCTTGTGCGGGGCCATGGCGATCAGCCGGAGCTCGACCACCCGGCGGATCCGGTGCGGCACGCGCAGCGCGGCGATGTCCTCGGCCGCGGCGGCGGCCTCCATCTCGCGGTTCAGCAGGTCGATCCAGGCCAGCACGGCGCCGACGGGACCGGTCGGGAAATGGCTCTCGGCCAGGGCCGGGTCCTCTCCGGCAGCGCGCAGGCCGGCGCGGATCGCCCCCCAGTTCCAGCCATCCCGCGCGGCGATCGGCAGGATCGCCCGGATGGTGCGGTCGCGGATCTCGGATCGCTCGGTCATCGGCCGGCGGTCCCGGCGGCGCGGGCCAGTTCCTCGGTAAAGCCGAACAATGCCAGGTCCTGCATGCGCATCGGGTACATCACTCCGTCCAGGTGGTCGGTCTCATGCTGCATGACCCGGGCGGTCATGCCTTCCGCCTCGCCCTCGACCGGGTTGCCCTCGGCGTCCAGGCCGCGGAAGCGGATGCGCTTCGGCCGGGTGACGCAGCCGCGCAGGCCAGGGATGGACAGGCATCCCTCCCAGGCACTCTCGACCTCCTCGCCCAATGGCTCCAGCACCGGGTTCATCAGCACGGAGACCCCGCTGGCGCCGCGCCAGACGAACAGCCGCAGCGGGACATGCACCTGCGGTGCCGCCAGGCCGATGCCGGAGGCGTCCTGCATGGTCTCGGCCATGTCGGCGACCAGCCGGCGGATCTCCGGATGGGTCGGGTCGTCGACCGGCTCGGCCTCCCGCAGCAGGACCGGGTGGCCCATGCGGGCGATCTTCAGGATGGGCATCGGGGGCCTCCACCGGCTGTCACTTGCCAGGGGAGCAGATAGGATGCCGCTTCGGGTCCGGCGAGGGCTTCCAGTCGGGGTTGGAACCATGCTAGACGGCGCGTCTCCGCAATTCGGTAGGGGGTACCGCGCGGGGTCCCGGATCATCGGGGCCTGCCGGAACCATCTGCCGCTTGCGGCCGTTTGCTTTTGTCCCAACAGCGATAGGAGGCTGGGCCGCGTGCAAGTCGTCGTCCGTGACAACAACATCGACCAGGCGCTGAAGGCGCTCAAGAAGAAGCTGCAGCGGGAGGGTGTGTTCCGCGAGATGAAGCTTCGTCGCCATTACGAGAAGCCGTCCGAGCGCCGGGCCCGCGAAGCCGCCGAGGCTGTCCGCCGCGCCCGCAAGGTCGAGCGCAAGCGCCTCGAGCGCGAGGGCTTCTAAGCCCATACCGCCCGCCGGTTCCCGGCGGGCACAGACCGACCGAAGCGGCCGCGGCACGGGGATGACCCGTGGACCGCGGCTTCGCTTTTTCGGGGCTTCATCGCCGTCCCGCGTCGGCGCATCCTTCGCATCGAAATGTGGGGGAAACAGACGATGCAGACGATCACGACCACCAGCGGCGGCGCCGCGCCATGATGCGGCTGCACTGGTCCTCCCGCTCCCCCTTCGTCCGCAAGGTCATGGTGGTGGCGCATGAGGTCGGGCAGGTCGGGCGGATCGAGCGCATCCCCACCGTGGTGGCACTGACCCGGCAGGACCCGGACGTGCTGGCGCGGAACCCGCTGGGCAAGATCCCCACCCTGCTGCTGGAGGACGGCGGCACGCTCTACGACTCGGTGGTGATCTGCGAATACCTCGACGGGCTGGGCGGCACGCCGCGGCTGTTCCCGGCCGCCGGCCCGGCGCGGATCGAGGCGCTGCGGCGGCAGGCGCTCGGCAACGGGGCGATGGATTTCCTGCTGCTCTGGCGCGGCGAGCTGGGCCGCGCCGCGCCCGACCCGCGAATCCTGGACGGTTTCGCCGCCAAGCAGGCGGCAGTCCTGGCGGCGCTGGAGGCCGAGGCCGCCGAGCTCGCGGCCGGGGCCTTCGACATCGGCCGGGTGGCGATCGGCTGCGCCCTCTCCTACCTCGATTTCCGCTGGCCGGAAGCCGGCTGGCGCGCGGCGCATCCGCGCCTGGCAGCCTGGCATGCCAGCTTCGCCGCACGGCCTTCGGTCCGCGCGACGGAGCATGTGGACGCCTGAGCGGCCCACGGCCGGTCGGCGGCAGGGCCGCTGCCCGCCGCCCCCGCTGGCTGGCCCACCACCCGCGCCGGGACTAGGCTTTGGCCCAACAGAGGAAACGCACCATGCAGACATTGCGGATCGGCGACGTCAGCATCACCAGCATCATCGAGCGCGACGGCCCCTGGCGCCGTCCGGCCGAGATGTTCCCGGCCTATGACGAGGCCGTCGGGGCGAAGCACCTGGCTACGCTCGATCCGGTGGTCTTCGACCCCGCCACCGGCCGGATGGTCATCACCTACCAGACCTTCGTGGTTCGCACCCCGAAGCACACCATCCTGGTCGACACCTGCACCGGCGAGGACAAGGGCTACCCGGCGCCGATGGATTTCCCGAAGCAACCCTGGCTGGACGGCTTCGCGGCGGAGGGGCTGCGCTTCGAGGATGTCACGCACGTCTTCTGCACCCATCTGCACATCGACCATTGCGGCTGGAACACCCGGCTGGTGAACGGCCGCTGGGTGCCGACCTTCCCGAAGGCCAAGTACATCTTCCACAAGCGCGAATACGCGGCCTGGGAGGAGGCGACGGCCCGCGGCACCAACCCGCCGGGCAATGTCTGGCGCTACAACTGCGAACCGGTGGTCGCCGCCGGTCAGGCGCTGCTGGTGGACGACGACTTCGCGCTCGACGACACCATCACCCTGCAGCCGACGCCCGGCCACGCGCCCTGCCATTGCTGCATCAACATCCGCTCGGGCGGCCAGCGCGCGGTGGTCACCGGCGACCTGATGCACCACGCGCTGCAGGTGCGGGAGCCGGATTGGTCCACCGTCTTCGACTGGGACCCGGCAATGGCCGCGGCGTCCCGCCGCAGATTCTTCGAGGAGGTCGCCGACACCGCGGCGGTGATGCTGCCGATCCACTTCCCCGGCGCCACCGCCGGCCGCATCACCGGCGGCGCCGCCGGCTTCGACTACAAGTTCCTGTAAGAGAACATCGGGAGACCGCCCATGGCCCGCCTGCCCTACCTGGAAAGATCCGACCTGAAGCCGGAAGACCAGGACTTGCTGAAGCGCGAGATCACCCTGCACAAGGCGCTGGTCAACAGCCCCGGCGCGGCGCGCGCCTTCAGCGGCCTCGGCCAGTACATCCGCTACGGCGCCAAGCTCGACCCGCGGCTGCGCGAGCTGGCGATCCTGCAGGTCGGCTGGCTGGCCCGCTCGCCCTATGAATGGTCGCACCACGTCAAGATTGGCTACGACTTCGGCGTCACCGACGAGGACATCGAGGCGATCAAGGCCGAGACGCGCGGCGAGGCGACGACGCTCGACCCGCTGGCGCGGCTGGTGCTGCGGGCGGCGCGGGAGGTCTTCGCCGGCCCCGGCATCGGCTACGAGACCTTCGCCGCGCTGCGCGCCGCGCTGGAGAACGACGCGATCGTCGACCTGACGGTGACTGCCAGCTTCTACTGCGCCGTGGTGCGCGTGCTGGCCTCGCTCGAGGTGGATGTCGAGGACAGCTACATGCCCTACCTGCGCAAGCACCCCTTCCCGGTTTGATCTCACAAAGGATTTCAGGATGACCGCCAGCGAGACCCCGCGGAAGCCCCGCGGCCGCCTGTTCTTCGCCAATCCCGGCCCGACCAACATCCCGGACAGCGTGCTGCTGGCGACTGCGCACCACACGGTGGACTTCGCCGACCCCGCCTTCGGCGAGGTCTACTGGGCCTGCATGGAGGGGCTGAAGCGCATCCTCAAGACCAGGCAGGAAGTCTTCCTCTATACCGGCTCGGGCCATGCCGCCTGGGAGGCCTGCCTGGCCAACCTGCTTTCGCCGGGCGACACCATCCTGGTGCTGGAGAGCGGCCATTTCTCGCAGTCCTGGGGCCGCATGGCGACCGACCTCGGCATCGAGGTGCAGACCGTGCCGGCCGACTGGCGCCGCGGCGTCGACATGGCGGCGGTGCAGGCGGCGCTCGCCGCCGATACCGGCCATGTCATCAAGGCCGTCGGCGTGGTGCATAACGAGACCTCGACCGGCATGATGATCCCGATCCCCGAGGTGCGCGCGGCGCTCGACGCCACCGGGCATCCGGCGCTGCTGCTGGCCGACACCATCTCGTCGCTCGGCAGCCTCGACTTCCGGATGGACGAATGGGGCGTCGATGCCGCGGTCGGCGGCAGCCAGAAGGGGCTGATGCTGCCGACCGGGCTCAGCTTCACCGGCGTCTCGCACAAGGCGCTGAAGGCGCACGAGTCCTCGACGTTGCCGAAGCACTACTTCAACTGGTCGGCCATGATGAAGCGGCCGCTGAAGAGCTTCCTCGGCACGGTGCCGACCAGCTTCTTCTTCGGCCTGCAGGAATCGCTGCGGCTGATGGAGCAGGAGGAAGGGCTGGAGAACGTCTTCGCCCGCCATACAAGGTTGGCGCGGGCGGTGCGGGCGGCGGTGCAGCACTGGTCGGGCAACAACGGCCCGCAGCTGTTCTGCACCACGCCGTCCCGCTACTCGGACAGCGTCACCGCGGTGCTGATGCCGGATGGCATCGACGGCGACGTCTTCCGCCGGGTGGCGATGCAGCGCTTCAACCTCTCGCTCGGCGGCGGGCTCGGGCCGCTGGCTGGCAAGGTCTTCCGCATCGGCCACCTGGGCGACCTGAACGAGCCGATGATCCTCGGCACGCTGGCGACGGTGGAGCTGGCGATGAAGGTCGCCGGCGTGCCGCATACCCCGGGCGGGGTGGATGCGGCGATCGCCGCGCTGGCCTGAGGCGAAACGGCCGGGGCGGCCCTGCGCCGCCCCGCGCCCGCGCTACTTCAGGACGAAGCCGCGCAGCACCTCCGGCTTGAAGGCCAGGCCGTGGCCGGGGCGCTCGGGGGCGATGATGTGGCCGGCCTCGTAGGCCGGCGGGTCGACCCAGACATCGTCCAGCAGGCCCATGTTCTCCGCCCAGATCCCGTTCGGGATGCTGGCCAGCAGATGCACGTTGAGCTCGGGGAAGAGATGCGGCGCCATGGTCATGCCCCAGGTGTCGGCGACCGTGGCGATCTTGCGCAGCTCGGTCAGCCCGCCGCGCATCGGATCGGGCTGCAGGATCGGCAGGCGCGGGTTCTGCAGCACCGGCTTCAGGTCGGCCCGACCGAAATGCGTCTCCCCGCCGACCACCCGCGTGGTCAGCGCCTCGGCGCAGCGGAGATAGCCCGAGAAATCGTCCGGCAGCACCGGCTCCTCGATCCAGTAGGGGTCGTAGTCCTGGAAGGCGCGGCCGGCGATGATCGCCTGGTCGGCGGTCCAGCCCATGTTGATGTCGATCATGATCTCGACATCCGGGCCGACCGCGTCGCGCACCATCCGAAGGTTCCGCACATCCTGCCGCCAGTCGCCGATATGCGCCGCCTGCATCTTGATGGCGGTATAGCCCTGCGCCGCGTAGTGCTTCGCCTTGGCCGCCATGCCCTCGCCCAGCGCGCCGCGGAAGCAGCCGCTGCCATAGGCCGGGATGCGGCTGCGGACATGCCCCCACAGCCGGTGCAGCGGCAGGCCCGCCGCCTTGCCGACCACGTCCCACAACGCGATGTCGATCGCCGACTGCGCCATCATGGTCACGCCGCCACGCCCGCCGGTCAGAGTCGTGCGCCATAGCGACTGCCAGATGCCCTCCACCTCGGTCGCGCTGCGGCCGATGATGCAGGGCGCCAGCGCCTCGGCGATGCAAGCGCCGATGGTGCGCTGCAAGGGCAGGTTCAGCAGATGCAGGTAGCCCATGCCGGTGAGGCCGGAGGCGGTGACGACCTCCACCACCACCAGGTCGCGCTGCGCCCCGAGCGCATGGCCGAACAGCCAGGGGTCGTCCGCCCAGGGCAGCTGCAGCAGCGTGGTGCGGATCTCACGGATCGTCAGGTCGGTCATGGTGTTTCATCTCCCTTGGCCAGGATGGCACGCCAGAGCGGCCAGCACAGCGCCAGCGCCAGCAGCCCCAGCCCGCCGGTCAGCGCGCAGGCCAGGGTCGCCCCCAGCGCATCGGCGGCCAAGCCCAGAGCCAGGAAGCCGATCGGCCCGAGCCCGATGCAGACCGAGAGCAGGCCGAGCACCCGCATCCGCACCTCCGCCGGCGCCAGCAGGTACACCAGCGTCGCCTGCATGATGCTGAAGCCGGACTGCCCGAAGCCGACCAGCAGCAGCGCGGCGCCGGCGACCGTCGCGTTCGGCGCCACGGCAAAGCCGGTGACCATCGCCAGGTACAGCGCCAGCCCGCCGAGATAGAGCCGCGCATACCAGGCCGGCCGGGCGAGTGCCGCCATCAGCAACGCGCCGGCGAAGGCGCCGACCCCGTCCATGCTGGCCAGCAGGCCGGTCGCTTCCGGCCCCAGCCCGTAGCGGTCCTGCGCGACCACCGGCACTAGGCTGGTGAAGGGCCAGCCGAAGATGTTGAACAGGATGGTGACCACCAGCGTGCCGCGCAGCCGGGGCGACCGGCGCACCGCCTGCAGCCCCTCCCCCATCCGCGCTAGCACGCCTTCCCCGCCCGCCGCCACCGGTGCGCTGCGGTAGCGCAGCGTCACCGCCGCCATCAGCGCGAGGAAATAGAGCCCGACCGAGACGACGAAGCTGCCCTCGATGCCGAAGGCGGCGAACAACAACCCGGAGACGGTCGGGCCCAGCATGCGGCTGGCATTGTTGCTGCCGACGTCGAAGGACATTGCCTCCCCCATGCGGGCGGGGCCGACCACCTGACCGATCAGCATCCGCCGCACCGGGTTGTCCGCCGCCCAGGCGATGCCGTTGATGAAGCTGGCGGTGGCCAGGTGCCAGACGGCCAGCGCGCCGGTCATGGCCAGTACCGCCAGCACGAAGGAGGTCAGCAGGCTGACCAGCACGATGGCGACGAGGGCGGTGCGCGGCTGCACCCGTTCCGCCAGCACGCCGAGCGGCGCGCCGAACAGGCCCATCGGCAGGATGCGCAGCATGCCCATCATGGCGACCAGGAAGGCGGAGCCGGTGGCCTGCCAGACGAAGATCGAGACCGCCAGCATCTCCAGCCAGCGGACCATGAAGATGATCAGCCCGATGCCCCAGAGCCGGCGGAAATCGCCGAAGGCAAAAGGGCGCGGCGAGGCTTCCGCCGGCGCGGTCAGGCTGGTCGTTCCCTCCATGCCGCGCATGGTGACGCCGATTGGCGGGCGCCACCAGGGGCGCCATACTCCCGCTCAGGAACGTTCAGGGAATAGCAGCCATGCGGCCCTTTGAAGGCATCCGCATCATCGACATCACGCATGTGCTGGCAGGACCCTTCGCGGCCTACCAGCTGGCGCTGTTGGGCGCCGAGGTAATCAAGGTGGAACCGCCGGACGAGCCGGACCAGAGCCGCGACAGCGGCCCCGACCTGGCGCTGAACCGGGCCGGCATGGGCAGTTACTTCCTGACCCAGGGGTCCAACAAGCGCGCCATCACGCTCGACCTGAAGCAGAGGGCCGGCCAGGAGGTCCTGAAGAAGCTGGTCGCCGGCGCCGACGTGCTGGTGGAGAATTTCCGCCCCGGCGCCTTCGAAGCGCTTGGCCTGGGCTGGGAGGCGTTGAGCGCCATCAACCCGCGGCTAATCTACTGTTCCATGTCCGCCTTCGGGCAAAACGGCCCGCGCGGCGTGCAGACCGCCTACGACCATGTGATCCAGGCAACCTCCGGCATCATGGCCGCCACGGGGACGCCGGAGGTGAACCCGATCAAGTACGGCGCCCCGGCGATCGATTACGCCACCGGCACCATGGGCGCCTTCGCGCTGTCGGCCGCGCTGTTCCAGCGGGAACGGACCGGCCGCGGCCAGCGGATCGACCTGGCGATGCTCGACGTCGCGCTGATGATGCAGGCCAGCCACGTCACCGCCTACCTCGCCTCCGGCAAGGCGGCGAAGCCGAGCGGCAACAAGCACCCGCAGGCGACCAACAGCGCCTACCCGACCAAGGACGGCATGGTGATGCTGGGGGCGAGCAACCTGCGGCAGCAGAAGCGCCTCTGGGCCGCGCTCGGCCGGCCGGAACTGGCCAAGGCCAACAACGAGGAACGGCTGGCCGCGCGTGGCGCCGAGGAAGCGGTGCTGAACGAGATCATGCTGACCCGCACGGCGGATGAGTGGGAGGCCTACCTGCAATCGCAGCACGTGCCGGCGGCCCGCGTCCGGCGGATGGAAGAGGCGCTGGCCGACCCGCACCTTGCCGCGCGCGGGGTGGTCCACCGCTTCGAAGGTGGCGCCCCGGGCGTGCCGCAGGCCTTCGGCGTGCCGGTCGCCGCCTTCACCCTGGCGCATGGCGGGCCACGGGTGGACAGCCCGCCACCGATGGTCGGCGAGCATACCGACGCGGTGCTCGGCGAGCTCGGCTACTCGGCTGCCGAGATCGCTGCGCTGCGTGCTGGCAAGGTGGTGTAGGCAGGAAGGTTGGGGGAGGAAATCATTCCCCCTAACCTTTCTTTTTGCGAGTCGGGACCTGCCGCGCGGCGAATGCCAAGCCGCAGACATGGATGAGGGGTCCGGGGAGAATACCTTCTCCCCGGCGTTTCTTCTCCTTCAGGACGCGGCGGAGGGCCGCGCCTTCATCCGCTCGACCAGCCCGGTCACCGCCGTCAGCGCTGGGTTCACCGGCTGGCCGACCTGCGCGCCGAAGTCGAGGAAACAGAACAGCAGGATGTCGGCCAGCGTCAGGCGGTCGCCGCAGACGAACTCGCGCCCCTGGATCAGCCCGTCCAGCCAGGCCAGCTTCTCCTGCGCCGTCAGCTTCAGCTCGTCCGCCGCCTGCGGGATGCAGCGGATACGGTTCTGGAACAGCTTGAGGCCCTGGCTGAAGCGGAAGCCGTTGGTCATCGGCTCGAGAATGTTGAGGTCGATGCGGCGGCACCACATGCGGCACTCCGCGCGCTGCTGCGGCGTAGCGCCGATCAGGCTCTCACCCGGCGTGATCTCGTCGAGGTATTCGCAGATCGCGGTGATCTCGGCGAGGATCGAGCCGTCGTCGAGCTCGAGGCAGGGCATCTGCCCGGCCGGGTTCTTCGCCAGGTAGGCCGGCTGGCGGTTCTCCCCGCCACGCAGGTCGATGGTGGCCTTCGGCAATTCGATCCCGCGCTCGGCCATGAACATGCGGACCACGCGCGGATTGGGCCCGATCGAATCATACAGCAGCATTGTCGTTTGCCCCCTTGCTTCAGGACTTGGCTATCATGCTCCACATGGCGCCGACCAGCGGGACCGTGGCGACCAGGCCCCAGACGATCCAGCGCCGGCCGAGCCGGAAATAGACATCCGGAATCGCACCGCCATCGGCGAAGCCGCGCGCCATGCGCGCCTGGCGGACCTGGATCGGCACCAGCAGGAACAGCCAGATCATCCCGGCAATCACGAATTGCACCTCGGACCAGACCAGCCAGTCGTCGCGCAAGGGATCCATGCCCGCCATCCATGCAGCGGCGAAGCCGCCCACCACCAGCAGCACGATGCCCCAGAAGGTGAAGAACCAGTCGGTGATGGTCACCAACCGCTGGGCGAAGCCGATGATACGCGGATCACGCGTGCGGTCGGCATAGAGCTTCCAGATGGCGGTGACGGTGACGTTGCCGACCAGCAGCACCATGCCGGACAGGTGGATCAGCTTCCAGAATTCGTAGCTCACCGCGCGGTCAGCGCCCCAGCCACACCGCCTGGGCCTGCAGCGCGATCTGCGCGACGCGGGCCGCCACTTCCTCCGCCGTGATGGAGCTGACCGGATGGTCGATCACCACCGGCAGCAAACCCTGCATGCCGAGCGCGGTACGGGTCAGCGCCGTCTCCTGGACGAATTCGGTGGTGATGATGCAGGCGGTCGGCACGCCCAGCCGTTCCAGCGCGATGCTGTCCCGCACGCAGCAGGAACAGCAGGACCCGCAATCGCCGATCGCGGTCAGCACGATGTCGCATTCGGCGGCCAGCCGGGCGATCAGGTCCGGCGCGGCATCCTTGGAGAAGCTGTGCTTCACGGCGTAGGTCACCGCGGCGAATCGCAGCGTGCCTTCCAGCGCCGCCTGGGCACCGCGCAACAGCTTGTTGGCGTTCCACTTGCTGTTGTCGAGGATGCCGAGCCGCAGCCCGTCCAGCGCGGCGGGGCGCCGTGCGACCGGGGTATCGGTGCTCTCCACCCGGCCACGCGGGTCGAAGACGAAGCGGCTGCCGGCATCAAGCGTGGTGAGCATGCTGTTCCCCCCTCAGATCGCACAGACGCCGTCGGCGCAGTCCGGACCGTCCGGCGCCGCCGCATCGCCCACTGGCTTGACCACCGGCGTGTTCATATGGCCCCAACCCGGGATGAAGGCGGAGAACCGCCCGGCATGCCCGCCGACGACGAACACATGGATGTTGTCCGGGCTTGGCACGAGCGGGATGCGGCTGTCCGGGTCCCGCTTGTACCATTTCGGCAGGTTGCGGTTGTAGACGCGGCCGTAGCGATGATCTCGGCTGATCAGCCGGAAGGCATTGCCGCTATGCATCCAGAGGTAATGGCGGATGTCGTGCCGGGTCCAGCCGTGCCGGGCGATGTCCCGCGCATGCTCCAGCCCCAGCGCCACGGCGCAATGCCCGGACAGCACCGCGTTGTTCGACGCGATGGTGCTCATCGCCGAGCAGACGGTGTCGAGGATGCCCTCGGGGTCGTTGCACTGGTGGTCGGTGACGCTGTGCGGCGCCTCGGCGGCCATGGCGAAGACCGTGCTGTCCCCGGGCTTCCAGCCGTGTTCGACATGGTAGGGGGCGAAGGGGCTCTCGGCCTCGTTCTCGCTGATCGCGTAGTTGTACTTGGCTGGGTTGCCGAGCGTGCATTTGTCGAGGTCGGGCGGATGCGCCCCGCCGACGTTCAGCATGACCAGGCGGATGGCGCGGCCGATGGTGGCATTGGCGCGATTGCCGGGGCCGAAGGCATTGGCACCGCCATTCATGCCGATCGCCCGCGCCGCCGGCCCGTTCACGATGACCAGGGGCGCGGCCATATGCGTCGTTGCCTGCACCCCGTTCAGGTTGAAGGCGGGATCGCACAGCGCCTGCATCGCCGCCCGCAGCACCGGGGCATAGTCCGGCAGGCAGCCGGCCATGACCGCGTTGATCGCCAGCACCTCCCGCGTCAGCAGGCCCCAGCGCGGCGCCACCTTGCATTCCACCAGGTCCGGCTCGCCACCCAACGCGGCGACGAAGGCCGCCACCTTGGCCGGCGTCGGTGGCACCACCGGCAGCCCATCGGTCCAGCCGGCGGCATAGTGGTATTCGACAAGATCGGTGCCGGCCTCGACGGCGGTGGCGATCGACATGCGCGTTTCCCCTTTCGGCCCATCCTGCACCGGCCGGCGTCCGGCTTCCAGCCGGCCCCGATAGCGGGCTAGCATCGCCCACCCACAAGGGAGGGACCCACCATGATCCACGAATTGCGCATCTACCACTGCCTGCCGAACCGCCTGCCGGCGCTGCTGAACCGATTCAACACGGTGACGCTGAAGCTGTGGGACAAGTACGGCATCCGTCAGGCCGGCTTCTGGACCACGCTGGTCGGCCCGTCCAACCACGCGCTGTACTATCTGGTCGAATGGGAAAGCCTGGCCGAGCGCGAGGACAAGTGGAACCGCTTCGCGGTGGATCCGGACTGGGTGGCCGCCCGCACCGCGTCGGAAGCCGACGGGCCAATCCTGGAGCGGGTCGAGAACATGTTCCTGCAGCCGACCGCCTTCTCCTCGGTGAAGTGATCTGATGCAGCCGCACCACCCGACCTTCGCCACGCCGCCGGGTTTCCTCGGCATCACGCGGCAGGACGGGGGTGCGGCCCTCTGCATCGCCGGCGTGCCGCTCGATATCGGCACCACCAACCGCGCCGGCGCCCGCGACGGGCCCGGCGCGATCCGCCGCGCCAGCCGCATGCTGGTGGATGGCGGCCATCCGCAGCACTGGGTCGACCCGCGCGAGATGGACATCGCCGATCTCGGCGAGTTCGAGATCGCCCTCGGCGACCTGGCGGCCAGCCTGGCGCTGATCGAGCGCCAGGCGGCGGCCTGCCGGCACCTGGTCACCCTCGGCGGCGAGCACGGCATCACCCTGCCGCTGCTGCGGGCACTCGCCGGACGGGTCGGCGGGCCGCTCGGCCTGCTGCACATGGATGCGCATCTCGACACCTGGGCGGACAGCTGGGGGCAGACCCTCGCGCACGGCTCGGTCTTCTTCCACGCCATCAACGAGGGCCTGATCGACCCACGGCGGATGATCCAGGTCGGCATCCGCTCCCCCATCGACCGGGCGACCTGGGACTGGACCGTGGCGCAGGGCGTGACCATCGTCCCGGCGCAGGAAGCGCTGGAATCGACACCGGCGGCACTGGCGGCACACATCCGCACCGTGCTGGGCGACGCGCCGAGCTACCTGTCCTTCGACATCGATGCGCTCGACCCCGCCTTCGCCCCGGGCACCGGCACGCCGGAGATCGGCGGCCTCGCCACCTGGCAGGCGCAGGGCATCCTGCGGCGGCTGGGCGGGCTCGACTGGCGCGGCATGGATATCGTGGAGGTGGCGCCGGCCTACGACCAGGCCGAGATCACCGCCCTGGCCGGGGCGACCATGGCCTGGGAGTACCTCGCGCTGCTGGCCAAGGGCTGAATCCTGGCCGGTAAGTTTCCGGTCACCCGCCGGCCATTCGGCCGGACATGCCCGCCATGCAGCGACCAACCTGAAAAAAGCATGGCAATTCCCGCACGGACCCACTATTTCTCCGGTCGCGCCGCCCGTGAGGGATGGCGCTGACGCCATCGCACGTGCCGCGAGCCCTCCCGGGGGCACAGTAACGACGGGACGCGTCCTTTTCGTCCATGCCGGTCCCTACGGGGCCGGGGCCGTAAGGGATTGTCTATGTCGCTCGAACGCTCCGCGGCGGTCTGCAGTCCGCACCGCATCGTCTGAAGCCCGCCCCGGCCCTGCCGGTCGCCGCTCCATTCCCCTTTGCCGATCCGCTGCGCCGCCGCGCGTGGCGTGATGCCGTGAGGACCCGCCCGATGGACCTGATTCGCGCCCGTGCCGCCGTCGCCCCGCTGCGCCGCGACCTCGACGCCGGCACTGCCCTGCCCAGCGTCGACGCCCTGGTCGCCGTCGCCCGGCCGGAGGAGCCGATGCACTGCCTGCGCCCGGCCGCCATAGCCGCGGCCGCCGCCTGCTTCGTGCAGGGCTTCCCGGGCAAGACTCTGTATGCCGTGAAGTGCAACCCGGAACCCGCCGTGCTGCGCGCGGTCTGGGATGGCGGGGTGCGCCATTTCGATTGCGCCTCGGCCGCCGAGGTGGCGCTGGTCCGCACCATGTTCCCGGAGGCCGGCATCCACTTCATGCATCCGGTGAAGGCCCGCGGCGCGATCCGCGAGGCCTGGACGCGCCACGGCGTGCAGGATTTCGTCCTCGACACGGCGGAGGAACTGGCAAAGATCCTGGCCGAGACCGGCGGCGACGCGGCGCAGGGCCTCGGGCTGTTCGTGCGGCTGGCGCTGCCGAAGGGCGTTGCCCGTCATGACCTGTCCGGCAAATTCGGCGCCGAGGCGGCGGAGGCCGTGGCGCTGCTGCGCGCCGCCCGGCCGCATGCGGCGCGGCTCGGCCTGCACTTCCATGTCGGCTCGCAGTGCCTGGAGCCGCTGGCTTGGCGCCGTGCGATGGAGCTCGCCGGTCAGGTGATCCGCGCCGCCGGCGTGCCGGTCGAGGTGGTCGATGTCGGCGGCGGCTTTCCCGTCGCCTATCCGGACGTGACCCCGCCGCCGCTCGGCGCTTTCTTCGCCGAGATCGAGGCGGCCTTCGAGACGCTGGACCTGCCGGGCGCCGTGCTTTGGGCCGAGCCGGGCCGGGCGCTGGTGGCGGGCGGCGGCAGCGTGGTGGTGCAGGTGCAGCAGCGCCGCGGCGGCGACCTGTACGTGAATGACGGCGTTTATGGCGCGCTGTCGGATGCCGGCGCGCCGGGTTTCGTCTTCCCCTGCCGGCTGATCCGGCCGGACGGCGTGGCCGCCGACACGCTGCAGGGCTTCGCGCTGTATGGCCCGACCTGCGACAGCGCCGACCGCATGGCCGGCCCCTTCTGGCTGCCCGAGGATGTGCGGGAGGGCGACTGGATTGAGATCGGCCAGCTCGGCGCCTATGGTGCCTGCCTGCGCACCGCCTTCAACGGCTTCGACCGGGCCCGCCTGGTCGAGGTCCGCGACCACCCGATGCTGGGTGACGAAGCTGCTCTCGCGGCCTGACATCGGATTGCCTTTTTACAGGGGCGGGCTTGCCGGCCTATGCCGTCGGGCCCGCCCGACCGCGTGCCCAGGAGTATCCTTACCGTGATCCACGCTTCCTTCCCCGGCCGCTTGGTGATGCTCGGCTTCGGCAGCATCGGCCAGGGCCTGCTGCCCCTCATCCTGCGGCATATCGACCTGCCGAAGGACCGCATCACGATCGTCACCGCCGAGCAGCGGGGCCAGGAGGTCGCGGCCGAATACGGCATCCGTTTCGTGGTCGAGGCAGCAACGCGGGAGAACTACCGCGACCTGCTGACGCCGCTGCTGGCGAAGGGTGACTTCCTGTTGAACCTGTCGGTCGACGTTTCTTCCGTCGCGCTGATGCGGCTGTGCCAGGAGCTCGACGTGCTCTACCTCGACACCGTCGTCGAGCCCTGGCTGGGCGGCTATACCGACCCCTCGCTGAGCCCCTCCGAGCGGTCGAACTACGCGATGCGCGAGAGCGCGCTGGCGCTGCGCGAGGCGTCGCGCGGCGGCCCGACCGCGGTCACCGCGCATGGTGCCAATCCCGGACTGGTCAGCCATTTCGTCAAGCAGGCGATGCTGGACATCGCCCGCGACACCGGCGCGCCGGTGGCGAACCCACCGCCCGCTTCCGACCGTGCGGCCTGGGCGAAGATCGCGCAGGGCCTGGGCGTGAAGGTGATCCATATTGCCGAACGCGATACCCAGGTGGCCGATCGGCCGAAGAAGCCGGGCGAGTTCGTCAATACCTGGTCGGTCGATGGCTTCGTCGGCGAAGGCTGCCAGCCGGCCGAACTGGGCTGGGGCACGCATGAGAAAGCGCTGCCGGCCGACGGCTGCCGGCATGAAACCGGCTGCGATGCGGCGATCTATTTGCTGCGGCCGGGTGCGAGCACCCGCGTGCGCACCTGGACGCCGCTGGAGGGCCCGTTCCACGGGTTCCTGATCACCCACAACGAGAGCATCTCGATCGCCGACTACTACACGGTGCGCGACGCGGCGGGGAATGCCGTCTACCGGCCGACCGCGCATTACGCCTACCACCCCTGCGACGATGCGGTGCTGTCGGTGCATGAATTCGCCGGCAAGAACTGGCAGTTGCAGCCGGAGAAGCGGCTCATGACTGACGAGATCATCCGTGGCATGGACGAGCTCGGCGTGCTGCTGATGGGCCATGCCAGGGGGGCCTACTGGTACGGCTCCCGCCTGACGATCGAGCAGGCGCGGCGCGTGGCGCCGCACAACAACGCCACCTCGCTGCAGGTGACGGCGGCGGTGCTGGCCGGCGTGGTCTGGGCGATGGAGAATCCGCGCGAGGGGCTGGTCGAGTCGGACGAGATCGACCACGCCCGGATCCTGGAGATCTGCGCGCCCTATCTGGGCGATGTCGTCGGCGTCTATTCCGACTGGACGCCGCTGCAGGACCGCGCGGCGTTGTTCCCCGAGGCGCTGGACGAGGGCGATCCCTGGCAGTTCAGCAACATCCGTGTAGTGTGAACAAAAACGGCGTGGGGGGAGGTATTCCCGCCACGCCTCCGATTCTTCTCGGTCAAGGCGCCAAGACCAGGGCGCCTGTCACCTCGCCGGCGCGCAGGCGGTCGAGCGCCAGAACGGCCGAGGATAGCGGCAGGGTTTCGACTTCGGTACGTACGGGCACCTGGGGCGCAAGGGCCATGAAGGCCTCTCCGTCGGCGCGGGTCAGGTTCGCCACCGACCGCACGCTCCGCTCCTCCCACAAGATGGAATACGGGAAGCTCGGGATGTCGCTCATATGGATGCCGGCGCAGACCACCACGCCGCCGCGGTCCACCGCCCGCAGCGCGGCGGGCACGAGAGCCCCGACCGGCGCGAAGATGATCGCGGCATCGAGCGGCTCGGGCGGCGCCTCCTCGGATCCGCCGGCCCACACCGCACCAAGCCCGCGCGAGAAATCCTGCGCCGCCCAGTCGCCGCTGCGGGTGAAGGCATAGACCTGCCGCCCCTCGTGCCGCGCCACCTGTGCCACGATATGCGCCGCCGCCCCGAAACCATACAGGCCCAGCCGCCGCGGATCACCCGCCATGCGCAAGGCCCGATGCCCGATCAGACCGGCGCAGAGCAGCGGCGCCGCCGCGGCATCGCCATAGGATTCCGGAATGGCGAGACAGAACCGCGCATCCGCCACCATGTACTCCGCATAGCCGCCATCGATCTGGTAGCCGGTGAAGCACGCTTGCCCGCACAGATTCTCCCGCCCCGAGCGGCAGAACCGGCAGGTGCCGCAAGCTTGGCCGAGCCAGGGCACGCCGACCCGGTCGCCAGCGGCGAATCGCTCGACGCCTGGCCCCGTCGTCACCACGCGCCCGACAACCTCATGCCCCGGGATCACGCAGGGCTTCGGCGCCGCCAACTCGCCATCCACCACATGCAGGTCGGTCCGGCAGACCGCGCAGGCCGCGACCTTCAGTAGCAGTTGGCCCGGTCCGGGCACCGGATCCGGCACCGCCTCGGCCACCAGCCGGCCCGGACGGTGCAGCCGCATCGCCAGCATCGCAACCTCCCCCTCGCAGCAGGTCCTGCCGGGGTAATCGTTCGGGCCGGCTGGCTGCGCCATCCCCCTACATCACGATCGGGGGGAGTCGCGCCGGCTGCCTACATGTTCGGCCGCAACACCTGCCGCAGCACGCTGCCGTCCGACAGCCGGTCGAAGCCGGCATTGATCTCGGACAGCGGCAGGAAGCCGCTTTTCAGCGACCCCACCGGCAGCTTGCCGCGCTTGTAGAGGCCGAGGAAACGGGGGATGTCCCGCTCGGCGATGCAGGACCCCATGTAACTGCCGAGGATGCTCTTCTCGTCCGAGACCAGCCCCGAATGCATGTAGGAGAAGTTCGCCCCTTGCGCCGGTAGCCCGGCGCTGACCACGCTGCCGCCGCGCGCGGTGATGGCATAGGCCAGTTCCATCGCACGGATATTCCCCGCCGTCTCGATCACCGTGTCGACGCCGCCATCGGTCGCCGCCTTCACCTGTTCGACGCAATCCGCATCCGTCGCCAGGAAGGTGTCAGTCGCCCCCCATTGCCGCGCCAGGCCCAGCTTCTCGGCGCTGGTGTCGATGGCGATGATCCGCTCCGCCCCGCCCGCCACGGCGGCGAACAGCGCATTCATCCCGACGCCGCCGAGGCCGACAACGGCGATGGTGTCGCCCGCCTGCATCTTCGCCGTATTGAGTACCGCGCCGGCGCCGGTCATCACCGCGCAGCCGAAGATCGCCGCATCCTCCAGCGGCACGGACGGATCGATCTTCACCGCCGAGCGCCGCCCGACCACGGCATATTGGGCAAACAGCGACAGCCCGCTGCCGTGGTTGATCGCCTCCCCGTTCAGCCGCTTGATGCGCTTGGCGCCCGAGAGCAACGTACCCGCGGCGCGGGCCGCATTGCCGGCGTTGCAGATGTTCGACCGGCCGCGCACGCAGTTGCGGCAGACGCCGCAGGAGGCGACGAAGACCGTGACCACATGGTCGCCCGGCTTCAGGTCGGTGACGCCCTCGCCGCATTCGCGGACGATCCCGGCGCCCTCATGGCCGATGACCACCGGCAGCGGCCGCGGCCTTATGCCCTCGATGGCCGACAGGTCGGAATGGCAGAGGCCGGCGGCGGCGACCTCGATCAGCACCTCGCCCGGGCCGGGGCCTTCCAGTTCCACGTCCTCGATGACCAGGGCATTGGAGGTGGCATAGGGGCGCGGCTTCCCCTGCTCGAACATGATCGCGGCCTGCATGCGCATCGGTGACGTTCCCTATTCAGCTTTCATGTCCGCTTCGCGGGCGACCGTCGCCCAGGCGCCGAGGTCGGCCCGGATGCGGCGGGCGAATTCTTCCGGCCCGAGCGCCAGCACGACGGAGGCCTGGCTGGCCAGGCGGTCCTGCACCTCGCGCGTCTTCAGCAGCGCCGCCATGTCCTCGGCCATGCGGCGGACCAGCGGCGTCGGCGTGCCGGCCGGCGCCAGCAGCCCGTACCAGACGCCGGTATCGACCAGCGGATGGCCGAGCTCGGCCAGCGTCGGCACCTCCGGCAGTTCCGGCGCCCGCTGCGGCGAGAGCACCGCCAGCGGCCGGATCTGCCCGTTGCGGAAGCCGCCGATGGTGCCGACCAGCGTGCCGACCGTCACCGGCACCAGCCCCGCCACGACATCCTGCATGGCGGGCGCGGTGCCCTTGTAGGGCACGTGCGTAAGCTGGATACCGAGCGCCCGCTGCAGCATTTCCCCGCCATAATGGCCGTTGCCGCCGATGCCGGTGGTGGCGAAGCTGACGGCACCCGGCTGCGCCTTCGCCGCCGCGACTAGGTCCGCAACGCTGCGGAAAGGCTGCTGCGTGCCGCACCACAGCACGTTCGGCGATGCGGCGATCGAATGCACCGGCGCGAAGTCGCCGATCGGGTCGTAGGGCAGCTTGGCATAGAGCGGCGGGTTCATGACGTGGTTGTTCGCCGCCAACAGCAGCGTGTAGCCATCGGGCGCCGAGCGCGCGACGGCCTCTGTGGCGATCGTCGCATTGGCGCCGCCGCGGTTCTCGATCACCACCGGCTGGCCCCAGGCCGCCTGCAGGCCGGGCGCCACGGCGCGGGCGATGAAATCGGTCGGCCCGCCCGGCGGGAAGCCGACGAAGAGCCGCACCGGCCGCTCCGGCCAGGCCGCCCAGGCCGGACGCGCGGCCAGCAGCGCCGGCAGGGCGAGCAGCGCGCGCCGGGTCGCGCTCATTCCGCGCGGATCCCGATGGCTTTGGCCACCTCGATGCTCTCCTCCATCTCGCGCCTGATGCGTGCGGCGAATTCCGCCGGCCCTTCGTCCAGCACCACGCCGCCCTGGTCGAGGATACGCCGGCGGATCTCCGGGCGACGAATGATCGTGCGCGCATCGGCCGCGATCCGCTGCACCACCGCCGGCGGCAGGCCGGCCGGGCCGATCAGGCCGAACCAGGGGCTGGTATCGGGGATGTCGAGGTCGCTCTCGGCCAGGGTCGGCACATCCGGCAATACCTCTACCCGCTGCGGCGCACAGATGGCGATGGCGCGGATGGCGCCGCCCCGCGCCAGGGTCAGCGCCCCGGACAGCGTGGAGAAGGTGATGGGCACCCGCCCGCCGGCCACGTCCTGCAACGCCGGCGCCGCGCCCCGATAGGCGATATGCGTCAGGTCGATGCCGGCCTTGCGCGCTAACATGCCGCCGGCGAAGTGCCCGGAGGAGCCGTTGCCGGAAGTCGCATAGGCCAGCGTGCCGTCCTTCCGTGCCCGCGCCACCACGTCCCGTGCCGTCCGCAGCGGCGAATCCTTCGGCACGAAGAGCACGGTGGGAGAGCCGTAGAGCAGCGCGATCGCGGTGAAATCAGCGATGCTGTCATAGGGCAGCCGGGCATAGATCGCCGGATTGCTGGCCTGCACGCTGGTCGCCAGCAGCAGGGTATAGCCATCCGGTGCGCTGCGGGCGACGATCTCGGTCCCCAGCACCGCGCTGGCGCCAGGGCGATTCTCGATCACCAGCGGCTGGCCCCATACCTGCTGCAGGGGTTCCTGGAACAACCGGGCGACGAAATCGGTCGGCCCGCCGGCGGTATAGCCGACGACCAGCCGCACCGGCTTGTCCGGCCAGGGCGCCTGGGCGCGCGCCATCGCCGGCAACAGCGGCAACGCGGCCAGCGAACGGCGGGGGATGCGCATGGTCGTCTCCCTATTCGGCCTTGATGCCGGCGGCGCGGGCGATGGCGCTCCAGCGCGGGATCTCGGCATTGTAGCGGGCGGTGAAGGCGGCCGGTCCCTCGCCCACCGGGATCGCCGCCTGTTCGACGAAGCGGGCTTGGATCTCCGGCTGGCGCAGCAGGCCGATGACATCGCCGGCGATCTTCTCCTGCACCGTCCGTGGCGTCGCCGCCGGCGCCATCAGCCCGTACCAGACGCCGCAATCGGGGATGTCGAAACCCAATTCTTTCAGCGTCGGCAGGTCCGGCAGCGCCGCCACACGGCTGTCGCCGGCGACCGCCAGGGCGCGCAGCTTGCCGTCGCGCAGCAGAGGGAAAGCGCCGGCCAGGGTGCTGAAGGTCAGCGGCACCCGGCCGCCGACGACGTCGGTCAGCGCCGGTGGCGCGCCGCGATAGGCAATGGCGGTCAGCTCGATGCCGGCGGCGCGGGCGAAGGACTCGCCGGCGAACTGGCCCGGCGAGCCGGTGCCGGAAACGGCATAGGCAAGCCCCGGCCTGGACTTCGCCGCCGCCACGACATCCGCCACGCTGTGCCAGGGCGAATCGGCACCGACGAACAGCACGGTGGGCGAGATATAGATCAGCACCACTGGCGCCAGCTCGGCCGGGTCGTAGGGCATGCGAGGCATGATTGCCGGGTTGATGGTGTTCGGGCTGTTGCCGAGGAGGAGGGTATAGCCATCCGCCGGGCTGCGCACCGTGGCCTCCGAGGCGATGATGCCGCTCGCGCCGGGGCGGTTCTCGATCACCAGCGGCTGGCCCCAGAGCGCCTGGAGATGCGGCTGCAGCAGGCGGGCGGCGAAGTCGGTCGGGCCGCCCGCGGGATAGCCGATCAGCAGGCGGACCGGCTTGTCCGGCCAGGGCGCCTGCGCCCTCGCGGCTAAGGGTGCGGCGAGGCTGGCCGCCAGCAGCGCCCGGCGCCCCGGGCGCGTCCCGGCCGAGAGGCCGCTTCCTGTCCGCATCGTTTCCTCCTGCGCGGTCGCCGTTCCGGCGCCGCGGCGTTCGGCAAGACGATCCGATCCCGGGCCGGGCGCGTCAAGCCGCGGCGGCGGGCTTTCGCCGCGGCGCCGGGCGTGCTGGCATGCCGCCGTTCATCGAGGGAGCCCCGCCATGCATCCGGCCCTGCGCAGCCACCGGCCGTTGATCATGGGACGCCGCGGCGCGGTCGCCACCAACCATCCCGTGGCGACGCAGGCCGGCCTCGACGTGTTGCGGGCGGGCGGGACGGCGGTAGATGCCACCATCGCCGTGTCGCTGCTGCTGGGCGTGGTGGAGCCGGCCATGTCCGGGCTCGGCGGCGACGGGTTCTTCAACATCCATCTCGCCGGGCGGGCAGGCTTCTGCGTCAACGCCACCGGCGCCGCGCCGCAGTCGGCGACGTCCGAAGCCTATCGGGACGGCATCCCGGTCGCCGGGCCGCGCAGCACTTCGACACCCGGGTTGCTGGCAGGGCTGGCGCTGCTGCATGCGCGGCACGGCACCCTGCCCTGGCCGCGGCTGGTGGCGCCGGCGATCGAGGCGGCGCGCGACGGCTTCGCGGCAACTCACGCCTACGCGCATTTCGCCGGCGACTGCCTGGCGAAGCTGCGGGCCAGCGCCCCCAGCGCGGCGCGCTTCCTGACGGATGGCGCGGCCCCGGCGCCCGGCGCGCTGGTGGTGCAGCCGGAACTGGCGGAGACGCTGGAGACGATCGCCACGGAGGGGGCGGAAGGCTTCTACCGCGGCCGGCTGGCCGCACGCCTGGCCGCCGCCATCGCCGCGGCGGGCGGCATGGTCTCCGCCGCCGACCTCGCCGCCTGCACCGCCGAGGTCCAGGCCCCCATCGCCATCCCCTTCCGCGGCTTCGAGGTGCGGCAGACGCCGCCGAATTCGACCGGCTTCACCTTCCTGCAGATGTTGGCGATCCTCGACCGCTTCGATTTGGCGGCGCATGACCTGGACAGCGCGGCACTGATCCACGTGATGGTGGAAGCGAAGAAGCGTGCCTTCCTCGACCGCGAGCGCTGGGGAGCCGATCCACGCGGGCTCGATATCCCGCTTGCCCGCCTGCTCTCGGCGGAATACGCGGCGAAACAGGCGGCGCGGATCGACCCGCATCGCGCGGCCGACCTGCCGGTGCGGCCGGACAAACCTAGCGACACCACCTATTTCTGCGTGGTCGATGCGGCGGGCAATGCGGTCTCGGCCATCCAGTCGATCAATTCCGCCTTCGGCAGCGGCGTGACGGCGGGCGATACCGGCGTGCTGCTGAACAACCGCATGGCCTATTGGCACCTGGAGGACGGCCACCCGAACCGACTGCGGCCGGGGATGCGGGTGCGGCACACGATGAACGCGCCGATGGTGTTCAAGGATGGCCGGCTCTGGGGCGTCTTCGGCACGCCGGGCGCGGATAACCAGGTGCAGGTCAACCTGCAGGTCATGGTGGCGATGGCGGTCTTCGGGCTCGACCCGCAGCAGGCGCTGGAGATGCCGCGCTGGACCAGCAACCAGCCGGGCCAGCCCGCCAACTACCCGCATGCCGGCGATGCGGTGCTGACCCTGGAAGCCGGCCTGGCCGGCGCCGCCACTGGACTGCGGGGGCTCGGCCATCTCGTGAAGGTCGTGCCGCCGCTGGAAGGTCCCTGCAGCGTCGAGGCGATCCGCGTGCTCGACAACGGCGTGCGCATGGCCGGCAGCGATCCGCGACGGGACGGCTGGGCGGCGGCCTACTGAGCCGAAGGGTCAGCCGCCCCGGAGGAAGGGGTTGCTGCGCCGCTCCTGGCCGAAGCTGGAGCCCGGGCCATGGCCGCAGAGGAAGGCGATGTCGTCGCCCAGCGGCAGCAGCTTGTCGTGGATGGAGCGGATCAGCGCCCCCGGATCGCCATAGGGGAAGTCGGTCCGGCCGACCGAGCCCTGGAACAGCACGTCGCCGACGATGGCGATGCGCAGCACCTCGCTGACGAAGACCAGGTGTCCCGGCGTATGGCCGGGGCAGTGCAGGACGGCGAATTCCTCGCCGGCGATCGAGACCGTCTCGCCTTCGGTCAGCCAGCGGTCGGGTGTCACATTGCGGGATGCGAAGCCGTATTGCGCGCCCTGCGCCTCGATCCCTTCCAGCAGGAAGCGGTCGCGTGCGTCGGGGCCGATGATCGGCGGTCGGTCGGGCAACCCTTCCTGCAGCGCCGCGGCACCACCCGCGTGGTCCAGGTGGCCATGGGTCAACAGGATGCTGGAGACCTTGACCTTGAGCTCGTCGATCGCCTGCAGGATCCGGTCGACATCGCCGCCCGGATCGACCACCGCGCCCTCGTCGGTCGCTTCGTCCCACCACAGCGAGCAGTTTTGCTGGAAGGTCGTTACAGGGATAATCGCGGCCTTCAGGGTCATGCGCAGCGTCCCATCGGGCCCGACGGCGGCACGGTTACGCGTTCACCCAGTCTCCCGTATCCGGCATGCGGCATCATTCTCACTCCCCGGCTGACGGACCGCGACGGTAGGGGGGCAGCCTTCGCCCGGCAAGCGGCGGGCATGCCGCGCGGCGCGGCGATCCGCCTGGCCGTGGGCTGAGCAGATCGGGGGTAGCGTGCACTTGGTCCGCACGCCGGTGGGGGGGGGCCGGGTTCGAACAATGTCTGCCCCGCCCGCTTGCAGCGGCACGGCCCCGTATCGGTTTTCTGCCTGCATTTTGAGCATTTCGTGTTCCCGGTCTCTTGAGCAAGCGCCGACGGGAATGGCACGACTCTCGCTAACCCTCTCTGGCGCCCGCGCACCCACAGGGGGTGGTCAGGCGCGTGCCGCCAAGGCCGGACAGGCCAAGGCCTGATGAGGAACGACAGCCGAATGACTACCACGTCCCCAAGCTTCACGCGCCGCGCCGCGCTGGCGGGCCTCGGCGCCGGCCTGGCCGCGCCGATGATCCAGCCGGCCTTCGGCCAGGGCGCGCCGATCAAGGTCGGCGTGCTCCACTCGCTGTCCGGCACCATGGCGATCAGCGAGACCGCGCTGCGCGACACCGTGTTGATGATGGTCGAGTACGCCAACAGCAAGGGTGGCCTGCTCGGCCGCAAGCTGGAAGCCGTCGTCGTCGACCCCGCCTCCAACTGGCCGCTGTTCGCCGAGAAGGCGCGCGAGCTGCTGCAGGTCCACAAGGTGGACGTGACCTTCGGCTGCTGGACCTCGGTCTCCCGCAAGTCGGTGCTGCCGGTCTTCGAGGAGCTCAAGGGCCTGCTCTTCTACCCGGTGCAGTATGAAGGCGAGGAAGAGAGCCCGAACATCTTCTACACCGGCGCCGCGCCGAACCAGCAGGCGATCCCGGCGGTCGAATACCTGATGTCGAAGGATGGCGGCGAGGCCAAGCGCATCGTCCTGCTCGGCACCGACTACGTCTACCCGCGCACCACCAACCGCATCCTGCGCGGCTTCCTGAACTCCAAGGGGATCGGCAATGCCGACATCATGGAGGAATACACCCCGTTCGGGCACAGCGACTGGCAGGGCATCGTCGCCCGGGTGAAGCGCTTCGCCAGCGAGGGCAAGAAGACCGCGATCGTCTCGACCATCAACGGCGACGCGAACGTCCCCTTCTACCGCGAGCTGGGCAACCAGGGCATCAAGGCCGAGGATATTCCCTGCGTCGCCTTCTCGGTCGGCGAGGAGGAGCTGGCCGGGATCGACACCAAGCCGCTGGTCGGCCACCTGGCCGCCTGGAACTACTTCATGTCCACGCCGGGCAAGCCGAACGAAGAGTTCAAGGCGATGTGGCAGGCCTACATCAAGAACCCGAAGCGCGTCACCAACGACCCGATGGAAGCCACCTACACCGGCTTCAAGATGTGGATGCAGGCGGTCGAGAAGGCGAAGACCACCGCGGTCGCCGCCGTCACGCCGGCGCTGATCGGGCAGAAGATCATGGCGCCCTGCGGCTTCGAGGAAGAGATGCTGCCGAACCACCACCTGTCGAAGCCGGTCCTGATCGGCGAGATCCAGGCCGACGGCCAGATCAACACGGTGTGGAAGACCCCTGGCGTCGTGAAGGCCGAGAACTGGTCGCCCTTCATCCCCGAGAACGCGAACCGCGCGAAGAAGTAATCCGCCTCGGGGGCGGCGCCGGCTCGCCCGGCGCCGCCATCCTGCGAAGGGCATCATGACCGTTTTCATCCTCCGCATTGTCCTCCTGCTGCTGCTGGCCCTGCCGGCCCGTGCCCAGGATGCCTTCACCGCCGTGCTTCCCGGCTTGGCCGGCGGGTTCAGCGACATCGCCGCCACGGTGGACCGGCTCGGCGCGCTCGGCGACCCGCGCGCCCTGCCAGTGCTGCAGGCGCTCCAGGAGGGCAGGCTGCAGAAGACGGCCGATGGCCGCCTGCTGCTGCCGGAAGGCGCCGGCTTCCTCGATACCGCGACCGGCCAGCCGGCCGATGCGGTGGGCGCCGAGACGGTGCGGCTCAACAACCGCGTCCGCCAGGCACTGCGCGGCGCGCTCGGCCGGCTGCAGCTCGTCTCGCCCGACCCGGCGCAGCGCGGCGCCGCCGCCGAAGCCATCTTCCGCGGCCGCAGCGCCGAGGACGTGCCCCGGCTGCAGGCCGCCATCGCGCGGGAGCAGATCCCCGAAGTGCGGGCCAAGCTGGAGCTCGCCCTCGCCGCGGCGCAGCTCGTCGCCCCGGATGAATCCGCCAAGCGCGACGCCATCGCGCGACTCGGCGCCGCTGGCTCGGTCGAGGCCCGCGCCCTGCTGATCGAGGCGCGCGCCGGCAATCCCGGGCTGCTCACCGCCATCGACGCCTCGATCGCCACCATCGACAAGCAGCTGCAAATCCGCCGGATGGCGGAGACGCTGTTCCAGGGCCTCTCGCTGGGGTCGGTGCTGCTGCTGGCCGCCCTCGGCCTTGCCGTGACCTTCGGCGTCATGGGCGTGATCAACATGGCGCATGGCGAGTTCGTCATGCTGGGCGCCTATGCCACCTTCGTGGTGCAGGAGCTCTGCCGCGGGACGCCATGGCTGGCGCCCTGGGCGCTGCCGCTGGCGGTGCCGGCCGCCTTCCTGGTCACCGCCGCCGCCGGCGCGCTGCTGGAACGCGGGCTGATCCGGCATCTCTACGGCCGGCCGCTGGAGACGCTGCTGATGACCTTCGGCGTCGGCATGATCCTGCAGCAAGCGGTCCGCATCGCCTTCGGGGCGCAGAACCGGGAAGTCATCTCGCCGTCCTGGATGCAGGGCACGCTGACCCTGCCGGGCGGCGTGGCGGTCACGCAGAACCGGCTGTGGATCATCTTCTTCGGCCTGGCGGTGCTGGCGATGGTCTTCGCCGCCATCCGCCTGACCCGCTTCGGGCTCGAGATGCGGGCGGTGGTGCAGAACCGCCGCATCGCCGCCACCATGGGCATCCGCACCGGGCGGGTGGATGCCATGACCTTCGCCTTCGGGTCCGGTCTGGCGGGCCTCGCCGGCGTCGCGCTCAGCCAGATCGACAACGTCTCGCCCAATCTCGGGACCGGCTACATCATCGACAGCTTCATGGTGGTGGTCTTCGGCGGCGTCGGTTCGCTGGCCGGCACGCTGGTCGGCGCGCTGACCCTCGGCGTGGTCAACAAGATGCTGGAGCCCTGGGCGGGCGCCGTGCTGGCCAAGGTCTTCGTCCTCGTCGCCATCATGCTGTTCATCCAGCGCCGGCCCAAGGGGCTGTTCGCGCTGAAGGGAAGGGCCGCCGAATCGTGAGCGCCACTCTCGCCTCCCCGGCGCCCGGCGGCGCCGGGCGGATGACCCTGCGGCTGGTGCTGCTCGGCGCGGTGCTGCTGCTGGCGGCGTTGCCGGCGCTGAACCGGCTGCCGGTCGACAGCGCGCTGCATGTGTCCGATTTCATCATCAGCATCACCGGCAAGTGGATCACCTATGCCATCCTGGCCTTGGCGATCGACCTGGCCTGGGGCTATGCCGGCATCCTGTCGCTCGGCCACGGCGCCTTCTTCACGCTCGGCGGCTATGCCATCGGCATGCACCTGATGCGGCTGATCGGCACGCGCGGCTCCTACGGCCATCCGACCCTGCCGGATTTCATGGTCTTCCTCGGCTACAAGGAGCTGCCCTGGTACTGGCTGGGCTTCGACCTCTTCCCCTATGCGCTGTTCATGGCCATGGCGGTGCCGGGGCTGCTGGCGCTGGTGGTGGGGTACCTGGCCTTCCGCAGCCGCATCACCGGCGTCTATCTCTCGATCATCACCCAGGCGATGACCTACGCGCTGATGCTGGCCTTCTTCCGCAACGACATGGGCTTTGGCGGCAACAACGGCTTCACCGACTTCAAGGAGCTGCTGGGCATGCCGCTGAACACGGCGAACGCCCGGGCCATGCTGTTCTATGCCTCGCTGGCGCTGCTGGTGGCCGCCTTCTTCCTCTGCACCCGCATCACCCAGTCCAAGCTCGGCCGCGTGCTGGTGGCGATCCGCGACGCGGAAAGCCGGGTGCGCTTCCTCGGCTACGACGTGACCCAGCACAAGCTCTTCGTCTTCGTGCTCTCGGCGATCCTCGCAGGTCTCGCCGGGGCGCTCTACGTGCCGCAGGTCGGCATCATCAACCCCGGGGAGTTCAGCCCGGGCAACTCGATCGAGGCCGTCATCTGGGTCGCGGTCGGCGGCCGCGGCACGCTGGTGGGCGCGGTGCTCGGCGCCTTCTCGGTCAATGCTCTGAAGACCTGGCTGACCACCGTGGCACCCGACCTCTGGCTCTTCGCGCTCGGCGGACTTTTCGTCGCCGTCACGCTGTTCCTGCCGCGCGGCCTGATCGGCCTCCTCTCGAAGGCGAAGTCATGAGCGGTGGCAGCGGCAACCCCGTCCTCTACCTCGACGGTGTCTCGGTCACCTTCGACGGCTTCAAGGCACTGAACAACCTCTCGCTCTTCGTCGAGCCGGGCGAGCTGCGCGCCATCATCGGCCCGAACGGCGCCGGCAAGACGACGATGATGGACGTCATCACCGGCAAAACAAGGCCGAACGAGGGGGTGGTCCGCTTCCACCAGCATGACCTGACCAAGCTGGACGAGGCGACCATCGCCAATCTCGGCATCGGCCGGAAATTCCAGAAGCCGACGATGTTCGACGCGCTGACGGTGTTCGAGAACCTGGAGCTCGCCCTGAAGGCGCCGCGTGGCCCCTTCGCCTGCCTGCGCTGGGTGCTGTCGGGTGCGGCACGGCGGAAGATCGAGGCGACGATGGAGGAGGTCGGGCTGACCGCCCGGGCGCAGGACCGCGCCGGCGTGCTGAGCCATGGCCAGCGGCAATGGCTGGAGATCGGCATGCTGCTGATGCAGGATCCCGAATTGCTGCTGGTGGACGAGCCCGTGGCCGGCATGACCGACCAGGAGACCGAGCATACCGCCGCCTTGCTGGTCCGCATCGCCGGGGCCCGCAGCGTGGTGGTGGTGGAGCACGACCTGGAATTCGTCCGCGCGCTGGGCAGCAAGGTGACCGTGCTGTGCGAGGGCTCGATGCTGTCCGAGGGCAGCATCGACCATGTGCAGAACGACCCACGGGTGATCGAAGTCTACCTGGGACGCTAGCAGTCCGATGACCGGAGCGCCCAAGGGGCGCGGAGGTCTGAATCGGCCCGCTTCACACAAGGATCTGCCATGCTGCGTGTCGAGGCCATTGACCTTTCCTACGGCGCCTCGCGCTGCCTGCGCGGCGTCTCGCTGGAAGCCGATCCCGGCAAGATCACCTGCGTGCTCGGCCGCAACGGCGTCGGCAAGTCCAGCCTGATGCGGTCGATCGTCGGCCTGGAACGCGTCCAGGCAGGCCGGATCATGTGGGAAGGCAAGAACATCGCCGGCATGGCGCCGGCCGACCGGGCCCGTGCCGGCATCGGCTACGTACCGCAGGGCCGCGAGATCTTTCCCTTCCTCACGGTCCGGGAGAACATGGAGACCGCACTTGCCGCGGCGCCGCGCGGCGCCTCGGTGCCGGAGGAGGAGATCTATGCGCTCTTCCCCATCCTCAAGCAGTTCCTCAAGCGGCGTGGCGGCGACCTCTCCGGCGGGCAGCAGCAGCAGTTGGCCATCGCCCGTGCGCTGACCGCGCGGCCGCGGCTGCTGATCCTCGACGAACCGACCGAGGGCATCCAGCCAAGCGTCATCAAGGACATCGCACGGGTCATCCGCCTGCTGGCGCGGGAGAAGAATTTCGCCGTGGTGCTGGTCGAGCAGTACTACGAATTCGCCCGCGAGCTGGCCGACCGCATCGCCGTCATGGTGCGCGGCGAGGTGGCGCTGGGCGGCCCGGTCGGCGAACTGGACGACGAGGCGGTGCGCCGGCTGCTGACCGTCTAGATCAGCCTGGCCGCATCAGTTCGGCACGTCGCGGTCGCCGGCGCCGATGCTGCGCTGCATGAACACCACGTCCAGCCAGCGGCCGAACTTCACCCCGGCCGCCTTCAGCACTCCGGCCCGCTGGAAGCCCAGCGACAGATGCAGGCCGATCGAGCCGACATTGTCGCTGTCGCCGATCACCGCGAACATCTGCCGGAAGCCGGCCGCCTCGGCCCGCTCGACCAGCCGCGCGACGAGGGCCTTGCCGACCCCCATGCCGCGCACGTCGTTCCTGACATAGACGCTGTTCTCGGCGGCGAAGCGGTAGGCCGAGCGGTTGCGGAATTGGGCGATATAGGCATAGCCGATCAGCCCCGGTGCCTCGCCCGGCAGCCCCTCGCCTTCCGCCACCAGCCACGCCCAGCCGCGCGCCTGCGCCTCGGCGAAACGCGCCGCCATCTCGGCCTCGGTCGGCGGCACCTCCTCGAAGGTGCCGGTGCCGTGCAGCACATGATGCGCATAGATAGCGGTGATGGCCGGCAGGTCGGCCTCCACGGCGTCGCGGATCTGCATTCAAACGCCCTCGTCTTGTCCTGGCCCGGCCCTTCGGTGCTGTAGCGGCGGGCCCAGCCCCGGACAAGCCGGGTCAGGCCGGCATCAACATGGCAGTCCGAGCGTCTCGGCCAGGCGGACGGCCAGCGCCAGCAAGGCGCGGTCGCGGCCCGGTGCGGCAACCAGCGAAAGCCCAACCGGCGCACCGCCGTCGCGGCCTGCCGGAATGGAAACCTCGCACAGCCCGGCCAGACCCGAGATCGCAGTGACGCCCATGGTCAGTTCCCGCACCGCATTCTGGTCCGCCTGGCTCGAGGTCAGCTTCGGCGCGGGCGCTGGGCTGGTCGGGTAGACCAGCACCGCGCCGCCTGCCAGGAGCGCCTTCATGCGCGCCTGGAAAACGCGGCGGAAGGCCCGGCCGGCGGCGGCCTGTTCCGCTGACATGGTGCGGGCGGCGTCGAATCGCTCCCTCACCCCGGGGCCGAAGCTCGGCGCGGTGGCGCTGACCCAGCTGCCCAGCGTCGCCCAGGCCTCCTCCGCCTGGGCGCAGCGGAAGCTTTCGTAGAGCAGTCCCAACCCCTCCGGCGCGAGGTCGACGCCAAGCGCACGGCCCAGCAGCCCCTCCAGCACCTGGAGCGGGCCAGCCAGCGCCAGCACGGTGGAGGGCAGCGCATTGATCCAGGCGGCCTCGACCTTCAGCAGCGGGCCCAGCACGGCACCGGGCGGATTGTCCTCCGGCAGCAAAACCTCGCCGACCTGCGCCAAGACGCCGGCCCGGGCGGCGAACCAGCCGGCGGTATCGAAGCTGGGACCGAGGCCGCAGGCGCCGGCCAGGCTGACCGAGCCCCAGCTGGGGCGGACGCCGAAGACGCCGCAATAGCTGGCGGGGATGCGGACCGACCCCCCGGTGTCGGACCCCATGGCGAAATCGACCAGCCTGGCCGAGACCGCGGCGGCCGAACCGCAGGAGGATCCCCCCGGGAAACGGTCCGGCACCGCCGGGTTGACCGGCGTGCCGTGCCAGACATTCTCCCCGGTCAGGCCATAGGCGAGTTCGACCGTCTTGGTCTTGCCCCGCAGAAAGGCACCGGCCTGCAACAGCGCCTGCACCGCCGGCGCGGTGGCGGCGGCCACCGGGTGGGTGCGGGCCCAGTCCGGATTGCCATAGGTCGTCGGCGTGCCGGCGACGTCGTAGAGGTCCTTCACCGCGAAGGAGAGGCCGGTGAGCGGGCCCGCAACGGCACCACGCCGTTCCACCCGCGGCCCCGGCACGAAGGCCCCAACCGTGTCGACCAGGCCACCACCGCCCGAAGCTTCCGCCATCACACTCCATCCCGTCTGGTAATGACAGGATGTCGCAACTTCACCGCATCGCACAACCGGCCGCCGGTGCGGGAGGGCCGTTCGTCACGACGGCGCGGCAGGGCGCCGCCGGTTCAGCCCAGCAGGACGGTCTTGGTGGCCAACGCGGCGAGGGTGGCGGTTATGGCCGCGGTGGGGACACCGAGCCGCTCGACCGCGGCGAAAGCGGCACCGCCGATCACCAGCGCCCAGGCCACGACTTCGGTGAGTTCCATGACAGGCATCGTCGCCTCCCTGAAAAATTGATCGCATGTAATCTACACGCCATCTCAGCGCCACGCACGGGAAAAATATGGCCTGGCTGAAGGTCGACTTACGGCGATGCAAGGCTGGATTGCGCCATCTCCTGTTGCGCTGCGGCGCACAGTTCCGCATCTAGCGATGTCATGGACGCCCTTCCGCTCGCCGCCGCGAAACCCATCATTCCCCCCGCCTTCTTCGGGGAGCGGGTGACCTGGGTCCATCACTGGACCGACAAGCAGTTTTCCTTCCGCTGCACCCGTGATCCGGCGCTGCGCTTCGTCGCTGGGCAGTTCGCCATGATCGGCCTGATGGTCGAGGGCAAGCCGCTGGTCCGGGCCTATTCCATGGTCAGCCCTCCCTGGGACGAGGAACTCGAATTCCTCTCGATCAAGGTGCAGAACGGCCCGCTGACCTCGCGGCTGCAGCACATCCAGGTCGGCGACACGGTGCTGATCGGCAAGAAGCCGACCGGCACGTTGCTGGTCGACAACCTGTTGCCCGGCCGCACCCTGTGGATGGTGTCCACTGGGACTGGCATGGCCCCCTTCATGTCGTTGATCCGCGAACCGGATGTCTATGATCGCTTCGAGCATGCCGTGCTCATGCATGGAGTGCGCGAGGTGAAGGAACTCGCTTACCACGACTACATCGGCACTGAACTGCCGGCGCATGAATTCCTTGGCGAGATGGTGCGGGGCAAGCTGCTGTACTATCCGACCGTGACGCGGGAGCCCTTCCCGACGCAGGGGCGGGTCACCACACTGCTGGAAAGCGGCAAGGTTTGCACCGATCTCGGACTGCCGGCGCTGTCGCCGGAGTACGACCGCGTGATGCTCTGCGGCTCGGAAGCCATGAACGCCGACGTCAAGGCATTGCTTGAGGCGCGTGGCTTCGTCGAGGGCTCGAACAGCACGCCTGGGACATATGTCGTTGAAAAGGCGTTCGTGACCAAATAGTCGCGGCTCCGCCGTGGCGCGGCGGCCTCACTACGGAAATCGACCATGATCCCGGCACAAGGCCGATGAAACCGTAGTGATTTGTTTGCCGATTCGGCGCAGGATGCTGCCATAGAATCGGTTTCGTGCATGCTCCTCACTGAACGCAGATTTGTGTTGTCCCGGGGCCGGGCGCGGAGTCGCTGCCGCGGGCGCCGCCGCTGGGAAAGGATGACCGATGGAAGCAGCCCTGCGCGACAGCGCAGCGAAATGGCTGGCGGACGCGGTGCAGACGGGAGGCTCGGCCGTGCCGTTCCCCGCCTTCGCGACACCCCGCAGCATGCTGGACGGGCAGCGCATCGCCGCCCGCGTCCTCGACATGCTGGACCTCCCGCCTCGCGGTCTGCGTCTCGCCAGCCCGACCAATGGCCGGCCGGTCCCCGGGCCGGTCCTGGAAGGCCGGGTGCTGAAGGATGGCAGCACCGTGTCGATGGCATTGCTGCGCTATCCGCGAGTGAGCGCCGCCGTGGTCGGCGAACTGGCCGAAGACCTCGCACGGCGGGGCGATGAAATACCGAATTTCGCCACCCTGCATCCGGCAATCGACGTGGTCAGCTGGCGCCTGCCGGAACCGCCGACGACCGGGGCGCTGGCGGCCGCGGACCTCGCCGGCCTCGGCTTCATCGTCTGCGGCAAGGCCAAGCGGATGCTGCCGATGCGGCTGCGCATCTCCCTCGCCCCGACCGGCACCTGGCGCCGCGGCGAGGAGGTGGACCTCGAGGAAGCCATGATGGCAGCGGCGCTGGCCGCGCGGCGGGCGGGCGGGCTGCCGCGCGGCGCCTTCCTGGTGGTGCCGTTGGGCGGGTCGCTGGAACCCGAGGCCGGCCTTGACCTGCATGCCTCGTTTGGTCGCCTCGGCCGGGTCAGCGCCCGGTTCGAGTAGCTGGAGGCTGGACGCCTCTCATTGCACCCGCGCGCATCGTAATTTCCGTACTGCGTGCGGAAACCGCATTGACGGTGCACCTGCGTTCTGATTGACGCTCAATCGCGACGACTTGCCTTGGGCCGACCTTCCCAAATTGCGGCGAACCCGGGGTTCGGCGCACGCGAAGGTCTCCGAGGAAAGCGTTTCGCGTAAGCTTGTTGACAGGGGCGAGGAATGGCCAGCCAAGCGGCAATCATAAAATCCGACGCGGAAGTCCGGCCGATGAGCCGCGAGGAGAGGAAAGTCATCCTGGCCTCCTCGCTCGGCACGGTATTCGAGTGGTACGACTTCTATCTCTACGGGTCGCTGGCAGCCGTCATCGGCGCCAACTTCTTCAGTCAGTTTCCGGAAAGCACCCGCAACGTCTTCGCGCTGCTGGCCTTCGCGGCGGGCTTCCTCGTCCGTCCCTTCGGCGCCCTGGTCTTCGGCCGGCTGGGTGACCTGGTCGGGCGCAAGTACACCTTCCTCATCACCATCCTGATCATGGGCGGCAGCACCTTCGTGGTGGGCATCCTGCCGACGTCTGACACCATCGGCATCATGGCGCCGATCATCCTGATCATCCTGCGGCTGCTGCAGGGCCTGGCGCTCGGCGGCGAGTACGGCGGTGCCGCGACCTATGTGGCGGAGCACGCGCCGCATGGCCGGCGCGGCTTCTATACCTCGTTCATCCAGATCACCGCGACGGCGGGCCTGTTCCTGTCGCTGCTCGTCATCCTGTTCACCCAGCTCGCGGTGGGCCCGGATGCCTTCAAGGCCTGGGGCTGGCGGGTGCCCTTCCTGCTGTCGATCGCGCTGCTCGGCATCTCGGTCTGGATCCGCCTGCAGATGGAAGAAAGCCCGGCCTTCAAAAAGATGAAGGCGGAAGGCACGCATTCCAAGGCGCCGATCTCCGAGGCCTTCGGCCAGTGGAAGAACGCCAAGATCGCCCTCTTCGCCCTGCTCGGCCTGGTCATGGGCCAGGCGGTGGTCTGGTACACCGGCCAATTCTACGCGCTGTTCTTCATGGGCCAGGTGCTGAAGGTCGATCCCTTCACCACCAACATGCTGATCGCCTGGTCGCTGCTGCTGGGCTCGGGCGGCTTCGTGCTGTTCGGCTGGCTGTCCGACAAGATCGGCCGCAAGCCGATCATCCTCGGCGGCTGCCTGCTGGCGGCACTGACCTACTTCCCGCTGTTCAAGCTGATGAGCCTCGAGGCCAACCCGGCCCTGGCCAAGGCGCATAGCGAGATCTCGGTCCAGGTGGTCACCGACCAGTCGACCTGCTCCTTCCAGTTCAACCCGACCGGCACCGCGAAATTCACCGAGCCCTGCGACCTGGCAAAGGCTGCTCTGGCCCGCGCCTCGGTGAACTACTCGGTCGAGAACGTGCCCGGCGCGGTGGCGGCGGTACGCATCCAGGGCGGCCAGCTCATCCCGGCGAACACCCCGACCTTCGCCGCCGAACTTGGGAGGGCGCTGACCGCGGCCGGCTACCCGGCGGCGTCGAACCCGACCGTTGTCAAGATGTCGAGCCCCTTCGACATCTTCCGCGAGCAGCCGGCGGTGCTGGTGGGGATCCTGACGATCCTGGTGATCTACGTGACCATGGTCTACGGCCCGATCGCCGCGGCGCTGGTGGAGCTGTTCCCGACGCGGATCCGCTACACCTCGATGTCGCTGCCCTACCATATCGGCAACGGCTGGTTCGGTGGCTTGCTGCCGGCGACGTCCTTCGCCATGATCGCGCAGACCGGCGACGTCTATTTCGGGCTCTGGTACCCGATCGTCATTGCGCTGGCGACCGTGGTGATCGGCATCTTCTTCGTGCCGGAGACCAAGGACGTGGACATCTACGCGGCCGACACGGCGGAAAAGCCGCACGAGCGGCCGGCCAGCGCCAGCCTGTAAGGGCCGACGCGACAAGGAAGGCGCCGGGGGGCAACCCCGGCGCCTTTTTTCATGTCCGGCCGCGCTACCCGCCGGTCGGCGGCGGCGGCCCCTGCCCCATGCGCTCGCGGCGAATCCTCACCCCGCGCGCCTTCATGTCGCGCAGCGCCAGGTAGGCCATCCCCGCCATCACCGCGTCGTTCAGCGCGTCATGCGCCGCCAGCGGTGGGATGCCCAGGTCCTTCAGGATATTGTCGAAGCGCAGGTCGAAGACCGTGCCGGGCGGCGCATTGCCGTACTTGCGCTCGTAGTACAATGCACTGACCTCGATCTGCGGGTTGGGCAGCTTCACCTCGATCAGGTCCATCGAATACTTGTCCAGCATGCGGACGTCAAAATCGATGTAGTAGCCGACCAGGGGACGGCCACCGATGAAGTGCAGCAATTCGGGCAGCAGCCGGCGCATCGGCTGAGCACCCGCCACGTCGCGCTGGCGGATGCGGTGCACCTTGATCGACTCCGCGCCGGCCTGGGCGTCCTCCGGCCGGACGAAGGCCTCGAAGCGCTCGCTGGTCAGGATGCGGTTGCCGCGGATGCGGACCGCGGCGACGGCGACGATGTCGTCATGCCGCGGATCGAGGCCGGTGGTCTCGCAATCCAGCGCCACCACCTCGTCGTCCGGCCCCGGCTCGAACAGGAATTTGTAGGCATGGTCGCCGAGCGACGCCTTGTAGAACAGCCGCCACAGCGCGCCGCGGCTCATCCGAAGGCGGCCAGGTTGTAGCGGGTGCGCAGCATCTCGCGGAACTGCCGGACGATGCGCAGCGCGTCGCGCAGGATGTCGCGGTCGGCGGCCGACAGGGTGGCCGGCTGCACCAGCGCCTCGTGCTCCAGGCTGCCGCGGCGCACCGCCTCCAGCTGCGCCCGCAGCCGGTATTCCATGAAGACTCGCAGCGCCGAGAGCAGTTCCTGGCCTAAGCCGCGGCTGAAGGCACCGGCCTCGACCAGCGCCTCGACCCGTCCCGCGGTCGAGGTGACCATGATGCCGCGGTCCATCGCCATGGCGCGCATGCCGTGGACGATCGGGAAGATGCCGGCCTTCTTGATGTCGATGGCGTCCGAGCCAACGCCGACCTTCTCCATCAGGGTCGTCAGCACGCCCAGCGCCGGGGTCTCGAAGCTCTCGACGAGGCTGGCGAAGCGGGCGATCAGCGCGCGTTCGCCGCGCATCAGTTCGGCCAGCGCCTGCTTGGCCTCAGCCAGCAGGGCGGTGCGACCGGTCACCGCGATCGCGTCGAAGAAGATCGCCAGATTCAGCGCCGCCTCCGGCGTGCGGTCCATGATCCAGAGCCGGAGCTGGCGCACCAACCCCTCCAGCGGCTGCGACCAGAGCGGATTGCGGACCATGACGTTGCCCGGGCAGGGCGGGAAGCCGAAGCTGGCCAGGGCGTCGGAGAAATCGCCGCGGAACCGGGCGAGCTCCGCCTCCGGCACCGGGCCATCGAGCAGCAGCCCATTGTCCTGGTCGGTACGCACGGTCTGCTCGCCACGGCCCTCGGAGCCCATGATCATCAGGCAGCCATGCGCGCGGATGGCGGGCGGCGCCATCAGCTCGAACAGCTTGACGAAAAGCCGGCGATTGAGGTCGGAGGTGATCTCGGCGATCTGCTCCACCTTGACGCCCTGGCGGTGCAGCCGCTCGACCTGTCCCTGGATGTCCTCCGCCGGGGCGGCGAGGTCGGCGACGCTGCGGGCGCGGTCGATCCGACCGGGGATGAGCTGCGAATTGCCGGCGACCAGGCCGAGGATGTGGATGTCCTCGAGGAAGCCGGTGAACTCGCCCGCCGTGCGCACCGCGACGCGGCGCTTGTCGTGCCGGGTCATCAACAGCAGCGCCTCGAAGATGAAGTCCTCGGCGTCCACCGCGATGATGTCGAAATGGCAGACCCGGCGGACCGGCGTGTCGAGCGGCAGGCGCTGCAGCAGCACCGCCTTGGCCAGGTTCATGCCGGTGACGACGCCGATGCGGTCGGCCTCCCGCACATAGACCGCGTTGATATTGGCGTCCTGCATGCTGGCCGCCGCCTCGGCCAGCGTCGCCTCGCCGGGGATCACGACGGCCGGGCCGCGGCTGGCCTCGCGGACGCGGGCGCGCAGCACGCTCTCCATCCCCTCCTGCCGGTGGGCGCGGGCGAAGGCGTCGAGCTTGGCGGAGACCTCGGAATAGAAGAAGGCGGCGAAGCCGGCATTGCGGCCGATCAGCCCGAGCACCACCGTGCGCGGGATGAGGTAGCAGAGCGTCTCCTCGGCGGCGATGAAGTCCTCGCCGGCGGCGCCATGCACCAGGGCGCGGCTGTCGAAGGCGTCCTTCGGGCCGAGCAGGGCGTTGAGCGTGCCGCCTTCGCGGACCTCGATCGAGCCCTTGATGATGACGTGGAGATGCTCGGCCTTCTGGCCGGGGATCAGCACCGCCTCGCCCGGTCGGAGATAGGCGATGTCGAGCGCGGCGCGGAGATCGCCGATCTCTTCCTGCGTGAGCCGGTCAAAGGGCGGATTGCTGGCGTCGAAGGCGCTGGGCATGGAGGGGTGCGGACGGCCGGAGGTCCGGCCGCCCGCCTCTGCTCAGTGGATATGCGCCGAGGCGGCGCCGATCCCGGTCTCCGACCGCACATACTGTGCGTCGTAGGAGGCCAGCTCGCGCTTCGCCCGGGCGCTGCTGTCCAGCTTCGAGACGCCCCAGATGCCGACGAAGGCGATGGCCATCGAGAACAGCGCCGGATTGTCGTAGGGGAAGATCGCTGCCTTGTTGCCGAGCGTCTGCACCCAGACCGCCTTCGACAGGACCACCATCGCCACCGCGGAGAACAGGCCGAGGAAGCCGCCGACCATGGCGCCGGTCGTGGTGCAGCCCTTCCACATCGTGCTCATCAGCAGGACGGGGAAGTTGCAGGAAGCGGCGACCGCGAAAGCCAGGCCGACCATGAAGGCGACATTCTGGTTCTCGAAGACGTAGCCGAGGATGATGGCGACGACGCCGATCACCACGGCGGAGATCTTCGAGATGTTGACCTCCTTCTTCTCGTTGGTGCGGCCGCGGGCGATGACCTCGGCATAGAGGTCGTGGCTGACCGCCGAGGCGCCCGAGAGCGTCAGGCCGGCGACCACCGCGAGGATGGTGGCGAAGGCGACCGCCGAGATGAACCCGAGGAAGAGGCTGCCGCCGACCGCATTGGCCAGGTGGATGGCCGCCATGTTGGTGCCGCCCAGCATACCGGTGATCTTGTTGATCACGCCGCCGGCGCCCGCGGTGTAGTAGCTCGGGTCCACCATCAGGAAGGTGATCGCGCCGAAGCCGATGATGAAGGTCAAGATGTAGAAGTAGGCGATGAAGCCGGTGGCGTAGAACACCGACTTGCGCGCCGCCTTGGCATCGGAGACCGTGAAGAAGCGCATTAGGATATGCGGCAGGCCGGCGGTACCGAACATCAGCGCCAGGCCGAGCGAGATGGCGGAGACCGGGTCGGCCACCATGCCGCCGGGTGCCATGATGGCGTCGCCCTTCGGATGCACCTTCACCGCCTCGGCGAACATCGCCTCCGGGCTGAAGCCGAAATGCAGCATGACCATGAAGGCCATGAAGGTGGCGCCGCCAAGCAGCAGGCAGGCCTTGATGATCTGCACCCAGGTGGTCGCCTTCATGCCGCCGAAGGCGACGTAGACGATCATCAGCGCGCCGACGATCACGACGGCATAGAGGTAGTCGAGGCCGAACAGCAACTGGATCAGCTTGCCCGCGCCGACCATCTGGGCGATCAGGTAGAAGGCCACCACGACCAGCGTGTCGGTCGCCGAGAGGATGCGGATCTGGGTCTGGTCGAGCCGGAAGGAGGCGACGTCGGCGAAGGTGAACTTGCCGAGGTTGCGTAGCCGCTCGGCGATCAGGAACAGCACGATCGGCCAGCCGACCAGGAAGCCGATCGAGTAGATCAGTCCGTCGAAGCCGGAGGCGAAGACCAGGCCGGAGATGCCGAGGAAGGAGGCCGCCGACATGTAGTCGCCGGCGATGGCCAGGCCGTTCTGGAAGCCGGTGATGCCGCCGCCCGCGGCGTAGAAATCCGCCGCCGACTTGGTCGAGGCGGCGGCGCGGTAGGTGATGAAGAGGGTGCCGACGACAAAGAGGAAGAACATCCCGATGGCGGCGATGTTCAGCCCCTGCTTGTCGACCGCGCCATCAACCGCGCCGGCCGCCCAGGCCACGGCATGGGTACCGAGGAAGCCGACAAGGCCAGCCCCGGTCGCAAGGGTGAGCCGGCGCATCACGCGATGTCCTTCTGCAGGTCGCGGGTGAGTTCGTCGAACCGGCCATTGGCACGCTGCACATAGATACCGGTGAGCAGGAACGCCGAGACGATGACGATCAGGCCAAGCACGATGCCGACCGAAGTCGCGCCGCCACCCACCTTCATCGCCATCAGATCATGCGCAAAGGCGACCAGGAAGATGAAGCCGAGATAGATCGCCAGCATGACGGCGGCGAGGGTCCAGGCAAAGCTGGAGCGGGTCCGTACGAGTTCCTGGAATTTCGGGTTACCGAGAATTCGGTCTTGTTCTGGCGTTGCCACGACGAGTCCTCCCTGGGAGCAGCTTTGTGTGCATTGCAGCATAAGTCGTCCCTCGGCGGCGGCGTATTGATCCAGCGCAATGCATCGCGGGCGGCCCTCCCCTACCGGCCCCACAGCCAGCGTGCCACTTCCCGCCTTTGACGGGGCAGTGCGCCGTTGCGCCCTGCAGCGGCTTGCCGCCCAACCCGGGCCTTGCCACGCTGCCAGGAGAAAACCGGGAGGCATCCATGCAGTCCAGCGCCGGCACCAGCCGCTATGCCGCCACCTACGCCGCCTGCCGGGCCGACCCGGAAGCCTATTGGGCGGCAGCAGCCGGGTCGATCGACTGGGACCGTGCCCCGCAGCGGATCTTCGATGCCGCGTCGGGCCCCTACGGCCGCTGGTTCCCGGACGCACGGCTGAACACCTGCCACAACGCGGTCGACCGCCACGTCGCCGCCGGCCGCGGCGCGCAGCCTGCCATCATCTGGGACAGCCCGATGACCGGGCGCATCGAGACAGTGACCTATGCAGCGCTGCTTGGCCGCGTCTCGAAGTTGGCCGGCGCACTCGCCGCGCGCGGGGTCGGCGCCGGCGACCGGGTGGTGCTGTATATGCCGATGGTGGCGGAAGCGGCGATCGGCATGCTGGCCTGTGCCCGGCTCGGCGCGGTGCACTCCATGGTCTTCGGCGGCTTCGCCGCGGCCGAACTCGCCGCCCGCATCGCCGATGCGAAGCCGAAAGTCATCCTGGCGGCTTCCTGCGGGCTCGAGCCCGGGCGGGTGGTCGCCTACAAGCCGCTGCTCGATGCCGCGATCGCGCTGTCGCCGCACAAGCCGGGCGCGGTGCTGGTGCTGCAGCGCGAGCAGGCCGTGGCGACGCTGATCGCCGGGCGCGACGAGGACTGGCTGGCAGCGGAAGCGGCCGCCGCGCCGGCCGCTTGCGTCTCCGTCGCCGCGACCGACCCGCTGTATATCCTCTATACCAGCGGCACCACGGGCAAACCGAAGGGCGTGGTGCGGGACAACGGCGGCCATGCCGTGGCGCTGCGCAACTCCATGGCCATGCTCTACGGCATCGAGCCGGGCGAGGTGATGTTCACCGCCTCCGATGTCGGCTGGGTGGTCGGGCATTCCTACATCGTCTACGCGCCGCTGCTGACCGGCGCGACCACGGTGCTGTTCGAGGGCAAGCCGGTCGGCACGCCGGATGCCGGCACCTTCTGGCGGGTCTGCGCCCAGCACGGTGTCAAGGCGATGTTCACCGCGCCGACCGCGATCCGCGCCATCAAGCGCGACGACCCCGAGGGCAGGCTGGTGGCGCAGTACGACCTCTCAAAGCTGGAAGCGTTGTTCCTCGCCGGCGAGCGCTGCGACCCGCCGACCGCCGAATGGTCGGCCGCGCTGCTCAGGAAGCCGGTGATCGACCATTGGTGGCAGACCGAGACGGGCTGGGCGATCAGCGGCAATTTCCGCGGCCTCGGCCTGTTCCCGGCGCGCTTCGGTAGCGGCGGCAAGCCCTCCCCCGGCTATGACGTGGCGGCGCTGGACGAGGCCGGGCACCGACTGCCGCTGGGCGAGAGCGGCACGCTGGCGATCAAGCTGCCGCTGCCGCCGGGCTGCCTGCCGACGCTGTGGCAGGCCGACGACCGGTTCCGCGAGTCCTACCTCGAGACCTTCCCCGGCTGGTACAACACCTCGGATGCCGGGGTGGTGGATGCGGAGGGCTATGTCTCCGTCATGTCGCGCACCGACGACATCATCAACGTCGCCGGCCACCGGCTGAGCACCGGCGCGATGGAGGAGGTGCTGGCCGGCCATCCGGATGTCGCCGAATGCGCCGTGGTCGGCATCAAGGACAGCCTGAAGGGCCAGGTGCCGCTCGGGCTGGTGGTGCTGAAGTCGGGCGTGACCAAGGCCGACGCAGCGATCTGCAAGGAGCTGGTCGGCTTGGTGCGGGACAAGATCGGGCCGGTGGCGGCCTTCAAGGACGTCCGCGTGGTGGCCCGCCTGCCAAAGACCCGCAGCGGCAAGATCCTGCGTGCGACGATGCGCAAGATCGCCGATGGCGAGGACTACGTGGTGCCGCCGACGATCGACGACGCCAGCATCCTGGGCGACATGGAAGGTGCGCTGCGCGGGATCGTGCGGTAGCGGCGGTCTGCGGGCGGGCAGATAAGATTGGGGAGGAAGAAGCATTTCCACCCCAAACCCGTCCTTTGCTTTCTGCGGGTTGGTGCCCGCCGCGCGGCAGGTCCCAACTCAGAAAACACCGGTGGGTTGGACGCACTGCGTCCAATGGGAGGATACTTTCGCCCCGGCCTTACGGCCTCTCAGGCCTTGACGATCCCGGAACCGCGCACCCCCCGGCGGCCGCAGGCATCGCGGGTATCCACCACCAGCGGCATCGCCGCACACAGCGCGGCGTAATCCACCTCGTCATGGTCGGTGACGATGAGCGCAGCGTCGCAGTCCAGTGCCGCGGCCCAGGGCAACGATCGCCGGCCGGCCAGGCCGGGATGTTCCGGCAAACAGGGCAGTTCCGGCACCAGCGGGTCATGGTAGGGCGCATCGCCGCCCTGCGCCTCGATCAACTCGATCAGCCGCAGTGCCGGGCTCTCCCGCACATCCTCGATGCCCGGCTTGTAGGCGGCGCCGAGCACCAGGATGCGGCTGCCCGCCACGCCGCGGCCCAGCCGCGCCCGCAGCGCCGCCTCCAGTGCCGTCAGCACGTGGAAGGGCATGTCGGCGTTGATCTCACCGGCCAATTCGACGAAGCGTGCCGGCACTCCCGCCGCACGGGCCTTCCAGGCAAGGTATTGCGGATCCACCGGTATGCAGTGCCCGCCCACCCCCGGCCCCGGCCAGAAAGGCATGAAGCCGAAGGGCTTGCTGGCGGCGGCGGCCACCACCTCCCAGGCATCGATGCCCATGGCGCCGAAGGCCAGCTTCAACTCGTTCGCCAAGGCGATGTTGACGGCGCGGAAGGCGTTCTCGGTCAGCTTCACCGCCTCGGCCGTCTCCAGCGAGCCGACCGGCACGACCCGCTCCACCACCGCGCCGTACAGCGTCTCGGCCAAGTGCAGCGCATTGGGATCGGCGCCGCCGACCACGCGAGGGATGCCGGCGGTGCGGAAACCGGCATTGCCCGGGTCTTCGCGCTCCGGCGAATAGGCCAGGAAGAAGTCCTCGCCGCAACGCAGGCCGGTGGCTTCCAGGATCGGCTGTACCACCTGCCGCGTGGTGCCGGGCCAGGTCGTGGATTCGAGCACGACGAGCTGCCCCGGGCGCAGATGCCAGGCGACCGAGCGGGCCGCGGCCTCCACCGCCGAGAGGTCGGGCTGTCGTTCCGGCCCGAGTGGCGTCGGCACGCAGATCAGGACGGCATCCACCGCATCCAGTCGCGTCCAGTCCGCCGTCGCCGTAAAGTGCCGCGAGCGCAAGGCGGCAGCCAATGCGGCCGCGCCGACATGCCGCATGCCGCTCTCGCCTGCCATCAGCCGGGCCAGCTTGGCGGTGTCCCGGTCGAGGCCGAGCGTGGCGAAGCCGGCCTCGGCCAGGGCCAGTGCCATGGGCAGGCCAGCATAGCCGAGGCCGATGACGGCGACGCGGGCGCTGCGCCTGATGACGCGGTCCGCCAGGGTACCGACCCAGCTGGGAGTCGCACCGGGCGGCAGCCGCTCGGAGATTGCTCGATGCTGATAGTCTAAGTATCGTTCTGCATCTGACATAGGTTTTTAGGCCTGCAACCAGCACGAGTCGTCAATCCCGGATAGACGATCTGCGTATAACGTTCTCGTAATCAGCGATATTTCCGCGTCGATCGCTGATTGCGGGCCAGCCAATTCCGTTGCACCCCGTTCTGGCCTATCTGAAGCCCGAACAGCTCGGATTGCCGGTCAATGAAGGTTCTGGTCACCGGCAGCGCCGGTTTTATCGGGTTCCACGTCGCCCGTCGGTTGCTTGACGCCGGCCATGCCGTCGCCGGCATCGATGCCATGGTCCCCTATTACGATGTCCGGCTGAAGCAGGCGCGGCATGCCCGGCTAGAGCGTCAGGCCGGCTTCACGCCGCATCTCTTCGACCTGACCGATACCGGCCGCCTGGCCGAGGTGATGGCCACCGAGACGCCGGAAGTGGTCATCCACCTCGCCGCCCAGGCCGGCGTCCGCTACGCGCTGGAACACCCCGAGAGCTACATCCACGCCAACATCCAGGGGACCTTCGCTCTGCTGGAGGCCTGCAAGGCCCGGCCGGTGCGGCATCTGCTGATGGCCTCGACCAGTTCGGCCTATGGCGCCAACACGGCGATGCCGTTCAAGGAAACCGATGCGGTGGCCACGCCGCTGAACATCTACGCCGCGACCAAGATGGCGACCGAGCAGATGGGCCATTCCTACGCTGCCCTGTGGAAACTGCCGATCACCATGTTCCGGTTTTTCACGGTTTACGGGCCCTGGGGCCGCCCGGACATGGCCTTCTTCAAATTCACCGATGCGATCCTCAAGGGCCGCACGATCGACATCTACAACCACGGCCGGATGGAACGCGACTTCACCTATGTGGAGGACCTGGTCACGGCCATCCTCCGTCTGATCGATTGCGTCCCGGAAATCGGCCAGCCTGTGGCGGCCTGCGACAGCCTGAGCCCGGCCGGCCCTTTCCGCGTGGTCAATATTGGCAATGCCCAGCCGGTGCAGTTGCTCGACTTCATCGCCGAGATCGAGCGGGCCTGCGGCCGCGAGGCGGTGCGCAACTACATGCCGATGCAGCCCGGCGAAGTGCTGAAGACCTGGGCCGACACCGCCCTGCTGCATGCGCTGACCGGCTACCGGCCCTCGACTGACATCGACACCGGGATCGCCGCCTTCGTCGCCTGGTTCCGCGAGCATTACGGGATCTGACCGAGCGGGATCTGTCTCGCAGCGCAGCATACAGAGTCCGGAAAGGACTGCCGTCTAACTCCGGGGCATGACGGCAGCTCTCCTCGACGGCACGGCCGAAAGGCGGCCGATGGCGTCGCTTTCCGAAGCGACACCAAGGTCCGTCGGCATCCTGGCCCTGTCGCCACGGCTCGTGTTGCTCGCCGTGCCGGAGCTTCCCGGGCTTGCGCGGATCGCCGAGGTGCCGCTGACCGGCGCAGGCGGGGCGCTGCAGGCACCGCTGTCCTGGCAGGGCATTGCCCTGCCGGGTGGTCGGATAAACCTGTTGCTGGCCCGAAGCCAGCCGGGCCTGGTGCCCGATGCCGTCCTCGACCTGGCGACGCCCTCCGGCTTCAGCGCCCGCCTGCTGCTTGAATCGGTAACGGATGTCGCCAGCCTGCTCGGCAGCGCCGAACCCGACGTGCTGTTGGCCGTGCTGCGCTTCCTGGCCGGCAAGGCGCTGGGCGGCTTCCGCGCGGCCGACGACGCCGGGCTGGCGGTGACCTGCCTGGGCCTCGCCACTGCGGCACGCGCCACCGCCCCATCGGCGCAGGCGGTGGCCCGATGCGGTGCGGATGCCTTGCTTTGGACGCTGCCTGCCGGTGCAGTACCCGGCCCCCATGTCATGTTGACCCAACGCCGGCTGCAGCGCGTCAGCCTCACCGGCAGTCCCGCCATCCTGCCGGATTGCGGCCCAGGGGAAGCTTGGCTCCTGCCACCGGGCGGGGAGCGGCCGATCCGTCTTCCCGCCCCGCCGCCCCTGCCGAGCCTTGGCCAGCTTGCGCGCGGCAAGGAGCCGCGCGGCCGCGCCTTGGGCCGGGCAGCGCAGAACGAACTCACCCGCCGCGCCGGTACCGAGGCACCGATCCGCCGCCTGCTGCGCGACCAGCAATTCCTGCTGCCCGCCGCCCGAATGCACCAGCACGCCGCGCCGGAATTCCCGATCGGCGCGAGCCTCGACATGGCGGTGCCGGATCATGCCGGCGGCATCTTCCTGCGGGGCTGGCTGCGCGACCCGCTCGGGCTGGTCGCCGGCCTCACTTTGCTCAGCCCCCATGGTGAGCAGCCGCTGCCCGCCACGGCGCTGCAGCGCTTCCCGCGCCCGGACCTGGTCAAGGACTTCGCCGCTGCCCCGCATGGCGGGGCGGATTGCCTGGCCGGCTTCGCCCTCCACCTGCCGGAGGGTGCGCCCCGTGCGGCAGCGCAATGGCGCCTGCGCCTCAGCCTGACCACCGGCGACCAGGTGACACTGGTCGCGCCGCCGGGCCTGGCGCATCCTCAGACGGCACGGGATGCGATCCTCGGCGCCATCGCCCCGGCGCATACCACTGCCGCGCTGATGACGCGTGCCATCGCGCCGCCGGTGGAACGCCTGCATGCCCTGGTCATGGCCGGCCGCGGCACGCCAGAGGTGATCCGCATGGGCAGCCCGCCGCATGCCCCGATCGCCAGCCTGATCGTGCCGCTCTACCGCAACCTGCGCTTCCTGCGGCACCAACTGGGCGCCTTCGCCCGCGACCCCGCGCTGCGGGAGACCGAGCTCATTTACGTGCTGGACAGCCCCGAGCAGCGCGACGAGGTCGAACATGCGCTGCGCGGCATGCACCGGCTGTACCGCCTGCCGCTGGTCCTGGTGGTCCAGCCGCGCAACCACGGCTACGGCGCTGCCTGCCATGCCGGCGCCGCCGAAGCGCACGCCGCGGTCCTGCTGCTGCTGAATTCCGATGTGGTGCCGGCAGCACGCGGCTGGCTGACACCAATGCTGAATGCGCTGAAGCGGCAGCGGAAGCTGGCCGCGGTCGGGCCGAAGCTGCTGTTCGAGGACGGCTCGCTGCAGCATGCCGGGCTCTATTTCCTGCAGATGCCGGGCGAGGCGGAGTGGTTCAACGACCACTACTTCAAGGGCCATCCACGGTACTGGCCGGCAGCGCAGGTCGCCCGCCGGGTGCCGGGCATCACCGGCGCCGCATTCTGCGTCCGCGCCGAGGCCTGGAAGGCCGTGGGCGGCATCAGCACCGACTATGTCATCGGCGACTACGAGGACTCCGACCTCTGCCTGCGGCTGCGCGCTGCCGGCGGCGAGATCGGCTACGTCCCGCAGGCGGAGCTGTTCCACTTCGAGCGGCAGTCGATCCGCGACCATGGCGGCTACGCGAAGAGCCTTGCGTCCACCTACAACCGTGGCCTGCACCACCGCCGCTGGGCGCCAGAGATCGCCGCGCTGATGGCCCGCCAGCCGCGGCCGGGGCGCGGCTGATGCGGGCGCTGTTCCTCTGCCACAACCATCCCGGCCTCCAGCCGGGTGGGACCGAGGTCTTTGCCCATGGCCTGTTCCGCGCGCTGCGCGACCAGCATGGCGTCGAGGGCATGTTCCTGGCCGCCGTCACCGGAGCCCACCGCGAGCGCCGCCCGGGCACGCTGCTGCAGGGCATCGGCACGGCGACGGACGAGGCACTGGTCTGGCTCGGCCATTTCGACCGCTTCGGCCTGGCGCAGCCGGACACCTACGGCCTCGCCTCGCTCGCCCCGGTGATCGAGGCGATGCAGCCCGACATCGTGCATATCCACCACCTGCTGCAATTCGGCGTCGAGACGGTGGACTTGATCCGCCGCGCCGCGCCGCGCGCCCGGCTGATCTTCACCGCGCACGACTTCTTCCCTCTCTGTGCCCAGGAAGGCCAGTTGCTGACCACCGACGGCCGGCTCTGCCGCGGGCCCTCGCTCGATCGCTGCCAAGCCTGCTTCCCCGGCCGCAGCGGCGCCGATTTCGTCATGCGCGAACTGCAGATGCGGGACGTGCTGGGCGAGTTCGACCGCATCCTGACGCCCAGCGAATTCGCCCGCGGCCGCTACCTGGCGGCCGGCTACCCGGCGCGGCAGGTCCAGGTCATGCCGAACGGCATCGCTGCAATGCCGCCAGCGCCACACCGTCCGGCACCCGACGGGCGGCGCGATCGCTTCGGCTTCTTCGGCCATCTGAACCGTTTCAAGGGCGGCATGGTGCTGCTCGACGCCTCGCGCCGGCTGTCGGCCGAAGGCATCGCCCATGGCGTCACGCTGCATGGCGGCACCGCCTGGCAGTCGGAGGGCTTTCTCGCCGGCTTCTCAGCAGCGCTCGAGGCGGCACCCGCCGCCCGCCATCACGGCCTCTACCAGGGCGCCGCGCTGCCCGGGCTGATGGCGCAGGTCGATTGGGTCGTGGTGCCCTCGATCTGGTGGGAGAACGCGCCGCTGGTGATCCAGGAGGCCTTCCTGCATCGCCGTCCCGTCATCTGCGGCGGGATCGGCGGCATGGCCGAGATGGTGCGGGACGGCGTCGACGGGCTGCATGCTCCGGTCGGCGATTCGGCCGGCCTGGCACGGGTGCTGCGCCAGGCAATCGAGACCGAAGGCCTCTGGGACCGTCTGGCGGCGAATATCCGCCCGCCGCTGAGCCTCGAAGCAGCGGCACAGCGCCACCACGACCTCTACCGGGACACCCTGGGCGCGCGCGCCGCGTGACGAGCCCGCTGCAAGGGAAACGCAGACCATGCTGATCCAGCCACCGGACGCCGCCGCCCCCAAACGGATGACGGAAGCCGAAGCCGACCGGGGTCGCACCTCCGATGTCCGCGGGGTGATCGACAATGCCACGCCCGATCGGCTCTATGGCTGGGCCTGGGACTTCGGCCATCCGGCGCAGCGGGTCCGGGTGGCGTTGCGCATCGCCGGGGAGACCCTGGCCGAGGCGCGCGCCGACGGCGCCCGCCCGGATCTGGCCGAAGCCGGCATCGGCGATGGCTGCCACGCCTTCGAACTGCCGCTGCGCCCCGAATGGCGCGACCGCCTGGCCAACCTTGCGGTGGTCGCCTTCGGCGGCGACGGGCGCGAGTACCCGATCGCCGTCCGCCTGCCGCGGCAGCCGCCGCCCACCGGCAATCCGCTGCAGCGGACGATGGAGGGCGTCATCGCCGAGCAGCACGACCTGCGGCGTGAATTGGTGGCGCTGCGCCAGCGCTCCGAGCAGCCGGGCGAGGCGACGGCGATCGAGGCCTTACAGACCCGCGTGCAACACCTGGAGCTCTGGCTGACGCGGCTCGATGCCCGGCTGGCCGAGCTGGGCGTGCCAACGCCTGCCGCCCGAACCGGGCTCGACCCCTGGCAGGGGGTGCTCTATGCGCTGCTTGCCTGCCTGTCCGGTGGGGCGATGGCCTTGGCCACCCTGCATTGGCTGGGTTGACCGGCATGGCGGCCACCCCCGGCCAGGGCGCCTCGGCGGATGCGCTGATGCGCGGCGCCATCGAGGACACGCTGCGGATCGTCGGCACCTGGTTTGCGCTCATGCTCGGGCTGGGCCTGGTCGGCGTGCTGCTCGGCTTCGCCATCATCCTCAACAAGACCAGCTTATTCGTCCTGCTGCCGGTGACATTGAGCGCCGCCACGCTCTTTTCCGCCGGCGTCTTCTGGGTGATCGCCGTGGTCGCCGCCTCGGTGGTCCGGATCATACAGCACCACGCGGTCGCCGTGGTGGCGCGCTATGTCGCCGAACGCCTGGCGCTGCCGGCCGTGCTCTGCACCGCCCAGCGGGCCGGCCGGCCGGAGGTGCTGTCCAGTGCAGCGCTGGAGGCGATCGAGACCCTTCGCGGCGCCATCTCCGGCCACCTGCCGCATCTGGGCATCGCCCTGCTGACGACGCCGCTGCTGCTGGCATTGATCTTCGCCATGCATTGGTGGGCCGGGGTCATGGCGCTGGTCTTCTGCCTCGCCGGCAGCATCGTCAGCCTGCTGATGACCCGGGCCGCCCACCGGGCCGCGGTGGTCGCCGGGGAGTCCCGCGGCCGCGCCTTCGGCATGGCGGCGGATGCGATCCGTTCGGGCGAGGCGGTCCTGGCCATGGGCATGCTGCCGCGTCTGGTTCGGCAATGGACCATGGCGGCGGCTGAGGGGTCGGCCGAAGCCTGGGCCTGCGAGCGACGGGCCGAACGCCTGAGGACACTGCTGGAACTGCTGGCCGGCATGCTGCGTGGCAGCATCATCTTCCTCATGGCGGCGCTCGCCCTGAGCGGCCAGAACGTCAACGCCGCCTTCGCCGGCTCGGTGCTGGCGATCGGCATGGTGGTCAGCCCCTTCATGGGCCTCGGCAGCCATCTGCGCGGCCTGACCGAGGCGATGGCCGCCTGGCAGCGGCTGCGGGCGATGATGCGGGCGACGGCGGCGATCCCGGAGGGCATCGCCTTCCCGCCGCCGGCGGTGAGCCTGACGATGGAGCATGTGTCCTTCGGCTTCCGCGGCCCGCAGCCGGTACTGTTCCGCAACCTGGAACTCGAGATCGGGCCGGGCGAGGTCGTCGCCATCGTCGGCCCTTCTGGCAGCGGCAAGAGCACGCTGCTGCGGCTGCTGATGGGCATCCTGCGGCCGAATGGCGGCGGAGTGTACCTGGATGGGCATGCCACCAGCCAATGGGACCGGCAGGAATTGGCCCGGCATGTCGGCTACCTGCCACAGGATTCGCTGCTGTCCCGCGCCACCGTCGCGGAGGTCGTTGCCCGCCTGGAGACGCCGGACATGACCGAGGTCATCGAGGCGGCGCAGCGGGCCGGGGCACATGCGACGGTCGTTGGCCTGCCTTGCGGGTATGCCACGCCGCTGACCGGCGGCTGGGAGCTCTCGATGGGTCAGCGGCACCGCCTGGCGCTCGCCCGCGCGCTTTATGGCCGGCCACGCTTGCTGGTGCTGGATGAACTGGCCGGCTCGCTCGATCCGGAGGGTGAAGCCGAGGTCGCGCGGCTGCTGCGCCGCTTGAAAGCGGAGGGAGTTTCGATCGTCTTCACCACTCATCGGCCCAACCTGCTGGCCACCGCCGACCGCGTGCTGGCGATCCGCCAGGGGCAGTTGGTACCGGCGGGCGAGGAGCGGCCGCTGCTGCCCGGACGGGTACCACCGAAGCTGCCGCGGGCGCGCCGCCCGGCGATGGCAACGCCATGAGCCCCGCCGCGCCCCCCGCCGGCCTCCGGCTGCGCGATGTCGGCGTCACGCCGACCTTCGTCGCCACCCTGATTCTGCTGACCGCCGCCAGCCAGATGTCTTTCCTCGCCTTCCTGCTGGTGATGAAGCATATCGGCGACGGCGTGCTTGATACCCGGAACACCTCCACCGCGATCGCCTTCGCCGCCTTGTTCGCCCTCGTCGTCATCCTGTCCGGCTGGTACACGCATCTGCGCGGCAGCATGCTCGGCGCCGTCGCCGAGCGGCTTGGGGTCACCTTGCGTGCCGAAGCGCTGCAGGCCGCGGTGTACAACGCGGTCCGCACCGATCGGGCGCAGGGCGCGACCGTGCTGCGGGAAATCGCCAGGGTCCAGGCCTTCTTCGCCAGCCGGGCTTCGCTGCTGTTTCTCGAACTGATCGGCGCCGTTGTCGCCATCCTCGTGATGTTCGTGCTGGACACCGGGCTGGGCCTGATCGGCCTTGGCAGTGCCGCGGTCATGGCGGGCCTCGGGGTGGTCATGCACATCGCAAGCCGCGGCCGGCTGCGGGACAGCGCACGGGCGATGCAGGTGGCCGAGACGGAATTGAGCGCCCAGCTTTCCCATCCCGACCTGGTGCGCGGGCTCGGCCTGGTGCCGGCTACCCTGTCCCGCTGGCAGCATCGCTACGGCGCAGCCCTGGAGGCGGAGGGCGCGACGCAGCGCCGCACCGACACGCTGCACGAGATCGAGAAGGTGGTGGCCGAACTGCTGACCCTGGGGGCTTTCCTCTATGTCGGCATGCTGTTGTTCGACGGCTCGGCCACGGCCGGGATGTTGCTGTGCGTCTACTTCCTCATGGCGAACACGCTGCAGCCTTTCTCCCAACTGATGAATGGCTGGGAGACCTGGGCGGGGAGCATCGGCGCCTGGGGCCGGCTGCGCCGGGTGATGCGGCAGGATGCAGCGCCCGAGGCGATGCCGCGCGACCCGACGGCGCCGGCGGGTTTGGTGCTGGACGGCGTCTGCTTCCATCCGCCCGGCCGGCCCGCGCCGATCATCGACGGCATCGCCCTGCATCTGTTGCCCGGTTCGGTCTGCATCATCCAGGGTGCGAATGGCGTCGGCAAAAGCACGCTGCTGCGGCTCATCCTCGGTCTGCTGCCGCCGACCGCAGGCAGGGTTCTGTTGGACGGGCAGGACAGCGCCCGCTGCGACCGCGAGTGCTTCGGCGCCCGGATCGGCTACCTGCCGCAGGACGTGCAACTGTTGGACGGCGATGTCCTCGGCAATATCGGCCGCGGCCCGGACGCTCCGCCGGAGGCCGTGGTCGCCGCGGCAAGGGCGGCCGGCGCACATGCGATGATCGGTCGGCTGCCGCTCGGCTACCAGACCCAGGCGGGACAGACGTCCGGCCTTTCCGCCGGGCAGCGCCGCCTGGTCGGCCTGGCGCGGGCGCTGTTCGGCGCGCCGTCGCTGCTGGTGCTGGACGAGCCGGAAGTCGGGCTCGATGGCGGTGCCCGCGGCGAGGTGCGTGCGGCGGTGGAGCACATGCGCCAGCGCGGCGGCATCGTGCTGGTCGTCACGCATGAGCCGCAGACCTGGACGGATGTCGCCGATCTCCGTCTTACCCTTGGCCCCGCTGGCCGCTGGGAGGCGCAGCCGCTGCGCCCCTGCGCCGCTCTCATGGAACCCGGCCATGCAGCAACTGGTTGAACGCGGCGGGACCATCGCCCTGCCCACCCCGCATCCCCGCCCTTCGCTCGAGGCACAGCTGGAAGCGGCGATCCGCACCCCGCCGGTGCGGCGGGTGACCCGCCAGGCCTTGCTGGTCCTCGGCCTGACCCTGTTGCCGCTCGGCGGCTGGGCGACCATGACCACGATCGAGCAAGCGGTGCTGGGCCAGGGGCAGTTGATCCCCGAGGGCAAACGGAAGACGGTGACGCTGCTGGAGCCGGGCATTCTACGCCAGTTGATGGTGAAGGAAGGCAGCTTCATCGAGGCCGGCCAGCCCCTGGCGCAGCTCGACGTGACCCAGGCGGAAGCTGCGGCCGACCAGGCCCGTGCGGCCTTCTGGAGCGGTCGCGCCCGCATCGCCCGGCTGCGGGCGGAACAGGCGGACGGGCGCGTGCTGGCCTTCCCGGAGGATTTGCGCAAGGCCGCCGCGGCCGACCCGGCGATCGACGTTTTCCTGAAGGCGGAGCAGTCGCTCTTCGCCGCCCGCTGGGCCAACTACGACAGCCAGGTGGCGGTGGGGGAGAAGCATATCACCCAATCCCGCGAGCAGGCGACCGGCGCCCGCGCCCAGCGCGAGGGAGCCGAACTGCAGGTGAAGTCGGCAAGGGACCAGATCGCCGGCCTTGCCCGGCTGCTGGCGCAGGGCTTCGCATCGCGCTTCACCATACTCGAGCTGCAGCGGCAGGAGGCCAGCTTCGCCGCGCTCATCGGCTCCTTCTCCGCGCAGGAGAAGCAGTTCCAGGAAGCGATGCTGCAGGGCGAAAGGCAGCTCGCCGCCCTGCGCTTCGGCCGGCTTTCGGATATCGCCAACGACCTGCAGACGACGGAGGCCGCGGTCGCCTCCGCGACGCAGCAGCTTCGCGCGGCGCAGGACATACTGACCCGGCGGGAGCTGCTGGCGCCGGAGTCCGGGAGGGTCACCAACATCCAGATGTTCACCCCGGGCAGCAGCATCACCGCCGGGCAGCCAATTCTTGATCTGGTGCCGGCCGATGATCGACTGATCGTCGAGGGCCAGATCCTGCCGACGGATATCGAGCAGGTGGCGGTCGGCCAACGGGCCAACTTGCGGCTGACCGCCTATCGGATGCGCGAGTTGCCGGTGCTGTCCGGGCGCGTGACGCTGGTGTCGCCCGATATCGTCACCGTGCAGAACGGCAGCCGGTACTACACCATCCGGGCGGAGCTGGAGCCCGAGGCGCTGGCGCACTTCCCCGAGGTGCAGATGTTCGCCGGCATGCCTGTGGAGATCTATGTCCTCGGCGAAAAGCGTACGCCGCTGAGCTATTTCTGGACGCCGATCCGCCACGCGGCCCGGCGGGCCTTCCGCGATTGAAGCCCGCCGCCCGCGCACCTCAGCGGCGCGAGGCCTGGGCCAGGTAGTTGTCGAAGGACAGCTCGGCGACGCGGAACCAAGCCCGCATGTCGTCGCGCGCCTTCGACCAGTTCTCGTGGATTTTTTTGTACTCCGGGCTTTTCGCCGCCAGCTCCTGCTCCAGCGCCATGGCCTCTCGGTAGCAGGCGTCCATCACCTCGCGCGGGAAGCCGCGGAGCTGGGTGCCGCTGGCCAGCAGGCGGCGCAAGGCGTCCGGGTTGCGGGTGTCGTATCGTGCGACCATCCAATGCGTCACCTCGGCCGCGGCGACGCGGATGGCGGCCTGGTAGCTCTTCGGCAGGGCGTTCCACTGGTCGAGGTTCACCACCAGGGAGGTGTTCGCTGCGCCCTCCCACCAGGCGGGGTAGTAGTAGTAGGGCGCCACCTTGTGGAAGCCGAGCTTCTCGTCGTCATAGGGGCCGAGCCATTCGACGGCGTCGATCGTGCCGCGTTCCAGTGCCGGATAGAGATCGCCGCCAGCGAGTTGCTGCGGCACGCCACCGACGCGGGACAGTACGGTGCCGCCCAGGCCGGCGATGCGCATCTTCAGGCCCTTGAGATCCTCGATGGTCTTGATTTCCTTGCGGAACCAGCCGCCCATCTGCGCGCCGGTGGTACCCATCGGCAACGCATAGGCATTGTACTGGCGGAACAGCTCGTTCAGCAGGTCGATCCCGCCGCCTTCATACATCCAGGCATTCTGCTGCCTGGTGTTGAGCCCGAAGGGCACGCCCGTGGCGAAGGCGAAGGCCGGGTTCTTGCCGATGTAGAAGGAGGAGGTGGTGTGCGCCGCCTCGACCGTGCCGGCCTGCACGGCGTCGAGCGCCTGCAGCGCGGGGACCACCTCCCCCGGGCCGAAGACGCGGATCTGGAAGCGATCCTCGGTCAGTTCCGCGACCGTCCTGGCGAAGACCTGGCCAGCGCCGTTGATGGCATCGAGGCTGGTCGGATAGCTGCTGGTCAGGCGCCAGCGGATCGCTGGCGCCTGGGCGTGCACGCTCGCGGGCGCCGCAAGCGGGGCAGTGGCCGCGGCGGCGATGGCGCTGCGGCGAAGGATGGTACGGCGTTGCATGAATCTGGGTCCCTTCCCGGTGCTGCGGAGGCGGCAGGAACCACGGAAGCGAGTGATGGAAAAGACCCAAACAATGCGCCGAAGCGGGTTGCCCTGTTCGGGTCGCCCCACTATGGTCCGCCGCCCTGCGGGAGCAAGCCCAAGGCTCCCACGGCAATGGACAGGTGGCCGAGCGGTCGAAGGCGCGCGCCTGGAAAGTGCGTATACGTCAAAAGCGTATCGTGGGTTCGAATCCCACCCTGTCCGCCATGGACTCACGCCTGTCGTCGTTCGAGGCGTCGCCGGCGTTCGCGGAGTTGGTCGGCGGCATGCCGCCGGGTCTGCCGGGCAGCGTCCCGGTCGGGCTACAGGAAAGCCTGATGCAGCGCGGCCAAGGCCAGGGACTCGCACGCCTTGGCGACACGGGCCAAGGCATCCTTATCGATTGGCCCTGATACCGCTGCCAAGTCGCGCCGAGGATGTGGGCGGTGGCCACCCCCAGCCCCTCATGCGCATCGGAAATGACCAGCTCCACGCTTTTCGGGCCGCGCTTCACCAGACTCCTGAGGAAACCCGTCCAAAAGGTCTTGGCCTCCGACGGGCCGATGATCCCGCGGAATCCCTCGGCATCGCAAGCCACCACGTTTATCGCGGCGACGGAGACGATCCTGCCGCCCTCGCGCTGCCGGAGATGAGTGGCCTCGAGCCAGAGAGACGGTCGACTTCGAGATGCCGGGCAGGCCCATAGCGGCACCATGTCATCCCCCACCGGGTCGAGACCCCACCGATTCATGCCTCTTTGGATTACCGCTACAGGGCCTTCTGAAAAGTCTTCCGGGGCTTCTGAAAAGGCAGGTAGTAGCTGCCCTGCCGCAGCTTGGGGATCCGGAGTTGCAGCGGGCCCAGCCGGGTATCCAGCGTGCGGTCACGGAAGCCGTTGCGGTAGTTCAGCCCCTCACCAGTTCGCTCATGCCGCCCGGCCTTGATCAGGCCCGCCACATCGGCCTCCATCAGCATCTGCAACATCGTCTCGGCGAGACTACCGAGGAAGTCACTGTCTCTAGCTTTCACCAGGAGTTCCGCCAGTGGCAGCCTGCCCTCGGTCATCGGGTCCGCGGCCGATCAAGAGTGGGAGCCTCGCAACTCCACCCTGGCCGCCAGCTCCGATGGCCACCCAAGCCCTGCACCTCGGACAAGACCGGATTTTCCACCATCTCGGCGGACGCTACTCCGGAGATGAACCCGATCGAGTTGTGGCGTGGTTAAAGGCCGAAGGCCAGGTTGCGCTCGGTGGGGCCACGGACCATCGGCACCACCGGAAACGCCAAGCCAGACGCCCTCATCGCCATCACCCCAGATAACGCTTGCGCTTGGCTTCAACACTCCGGATATCGTTCAATCCAAATTCGATCCGATATCGAATCTACGAGCCGCAGGCCCGTCCGACCGCTGAATTGAGCGGCACAATCGTGCCTCGCTGATAATGATGACGTTGGGATTTCCGCGATCACCTTGCGCCAAGCTTGTGGAAGCTCGTGCCCCAGGCTCAAGTGAAGGATCCCTGCACTGCCCCCGTCCCGCCAGGTCTCCCCACCGATGGGCGAGGTCCACGGCACTTCACCTGATGGGCGGCCGGCGTGGCACCAGATGGCCAAGGCGCCGTGATGCGCAGGCGCACGGGGCGGACGGTGCGCGGCCCTGCACTGCCGGCCTTCGCCTCGAAGCCCGCATGGCTGAGCAAGCAGCCCTGCTCGGCGCGGGCGGCGCCGGCGAGCCAGTTGCCTTACATTGCCGACCAGCCGCCATCCATCGGCAGCACCGCGCCAGTGATGTCGCGTCCGGCCTCGCTGCAGAGGAATGCGGCCATGGCGCCGATCGCTTCGGCGGCAACGAAGCGGCCGGTCGGTTGCTTGCCGGCCAGGAACTGCGCCATGGCCGCGGCCTCATCCAGGCCGGCTGCGGCCATGGCGGCACCGATCCGCCCGGCGATGTTCGGCGTCATCGTCGTGCCGGGACAGAGCGCGTTGCAGGTGATGCCGCTTGCCGCGGTCTCCAATGCGGTGGCGCGGGTCAGGCCGATCAGCGCGGTCTTGGTGGTGACATAGCCGACCCGCCCGGTCGCCCCGACAAGGCCGTAGATCGAGGACATGTTGAGGATGCGGCCCCAGCCGCGCGCCCGCATCCCAGGCAGGCTGAGCCGGATGAGGTGAAAGACGGCCGAGAGGTTGACCGCCATGTCGCTGTCCCAGTCGGCCGCCGGCATCGCCTCAATGGGGCCGAAATGCCGCGTGGCGGCGTTGTTCACCAGGATATCGGGCATGCCGACCTCCGCGACCATCGCCGCGATGGCATCCGGCTGAGCCAAATCAGCGCGCCGGTAGCACACCTGCACCGCATACCGTTCGGCGAGGTCCACCGCCACTGCGCCGCCCTCCTCGGGCGAGGCCAGTCCATGCAGCACCACGTCGCTGCCGGCGGCGGCAAGGCTACTGGCGACCGCGAGGCCGATGCCGCCGGTCGAGCCGGTGACGAGTGCCATCCGCCCCCGCAAGGCGTCCTGTGTGATTGGTACCATCGGCCCAGGCTAGCCGCGCGGACCGGGTACCAGCAACTTGCGGGGCGCGCGCGTCTGCCAAGGGCGGAACAGCAGACGCTTGGCCGCCAGATCGTCGAAGCCCTCGAATTCGGTCTGCAAATGCAGGGGGACATGGACGTTCAGCAGTTGCATAGCGCCCAATGCCAGATGCATCGCGTGCATCACGGAGGGCGGCCCCGGGATCGCGTCCAGCAGGTCGATCGCCTCGTTCTGGGCGGCAGAGAGCGGGGGCACACCGGGCGGCTTCTGCGCTGAGGCGATACGCTTCCGATGCCACCGGCTGTGCAACCGGCCACCCAGTGCCGCAAGGATGGGGTGCGGGTAGAAGGCCGCCTCATCAGGCGCTTGCTCCGCCTGCCGGCTGCAATGGACGTTGCCATGCAGCAGCGTCGCCAAGGCGGGCCGCTTGGCAACCATGATGGTGTGGGCAGCGAGAGAACTGCGGACCATGCTCATCCCGCCCGCTTTGGCATGGTGAAGCAGGTCGGCGCGACGATATCGGTGCCGTCGGTATGGAGGTCCAACTCGGCCTGCGATGAATAGCCGCGCCCCGTGCCGCTGCGATGGAGCGTGCCGGTATCGCGCACGGCGGAGAGATCGTGCGTCGCCTTGCCCTTGTGGCCGTCGCACGCCGGAATGCAGCCCCATCGCCCAGGTCAGCACCTCCAACTCCGCCTCCGACGGGGCATCGCGCGGCAGGTCCGGACCAGGGCAATGCCGCGGCCGTCACGAGGCTCGGTGAAGGCCGTGCGCAGGACGGGCAGCGCGGCATCCAGGTCGCGATGATCCGGCCGGGAGAACAATAAAGGTTGGCCAAGCCGATGCGCCTGCCGAACGGAGCGCACCAGATGGCCGGCCGCCGCGGCGTCCAGCGCGAAACTCCAGGCCCGGCCGGCGGCCCTGCTGCCCGCGGCGATCGGGCGGATCGGCTTGGTCTTGCTCATCGCAGCCGGCCCTCTGCAGGCCGCACCCGGTCCCGGAACTGCCGGCTGTTGCGACAGGGACGCGGTGGGGCCGGCCGGCGGCACGTGACGCCTCGCCGCTATGCGGCGGCCAAACCCCGCAGTGCCGAGCGGCAGCGGGACGGCGTTGCGCAGGTCGATGACCAACGGCAGGCCAAGCGCCTGGGCCAGGGCACGCCGCAAATTGCGCGCCAAGACATCGGTGGCGATGCCAGCCGGAAATGGCACGACCGGCCAGGCGGCAGGCGATGCATCCGCGTCGAGCCAAGCCGGCAGGGGCGATGACAGCGGCATCGCTCGTTCCTTCTCAGACGGCCACGACAACCCTGCCCTTTAGGGCGCGGCGCGCGGTGCGGTCCAACGTCGCGCGCGTCACATCGCCATCGGACGCCATCTTGGTGTCGATCCCCCCAGCCGGGTGGCCGATGCGGATCGCCGACCGGTTGCGCGGCAGCGTCACCTCATGCACCAGCGTGCCCGCCAGACCCACGCCGCGGGCCTGCATGTTGCATACGCAGCGGGCGAGCCGACCATGCCGCGCCGCGGGGTCGCCAGCGTCGCCTCGCGCGACTGCCCGACGTCCGGGATCCTGCCTACGTGCTGCGTCGCCAGGCCGCGGATGCGTTCCGGCAGCGCCAGCAGTCCAGCCGATCCACCGGCCGGTGGCGCCGCCGGCAGTGTCGACGAAGTCGATCAGGATGCAGGCATCGGTCCCGGCACGCCGGGTACGGCATGGTCGCCACACGTCATGGGCCGGACATGCCCCATTGGGACCTCAATGCGCAGCACGCGCGCGTGGTTGGCGTTGCCGGCGCGCACCGCGGTGACGGGTCATGCGGCGCAGCTTATTCAGGGGTTATCCCCGCCTTGCGCATCAGCACCTCGTTCAACGCGAGGTCGCGGGTGATTCGGGCACGCATCGCCTGCGGGCCGAGCGGCAGCGGCAGCAGGCCGAAATTCTCGGCCAGGCGCTGCGCCTGCGGGCGGGCGATGGCGTCACGCACCGCCTGTTCCAACGCGGCGGCGAGCGGCGGCGGGAGACCGGCAGGCCCGGCCAGGCACCACCAAGCGCTGACCAGGAACTCCGGCAGCCCGAGCTCGCCCATCGTCGGCACCTTCGGCACCGCGGCCAGGCGCTGCTCATGCGGCGCGCCGAGCGCGGCAAGCCGTCCGTCCAGCACATGGCCACGCGCCGGGGCAAAGGTGGTGAACATCATGTCGACACGGCCGGCCAGGATCTCGGTCAGCGCCGGTGCCGGACCGCCGAAGGGCACGTGCAGCAGCTCGACCCCGGTCCGCTCGCACAGGTCGAGCATCAGCATATGCGCGGTCGACCCGACCCCCCATGTGCCATAGGAAAGCTTATTCGGCTCGCGCTTCGCCGCCTCGATCACCTGCGCGAAGCTGCCCCAGCGCGGATGCGCCACCAGCAGGTATGCCGAGGCATAGAGCAGGCTGACATGGGTGAAATCCGCCAGCGGATCGTAGCCCAGGTTGCGGTAGGCGAAGGGCGCCTGGGACAAGGCGGAGTTGCTGCCGACCAGCAGGGTGCCGCCATCCGGCCGTGCCCGCGCGACGTGGCGGGCGCCGACGGTCGCGGTCGCGCCTGGCTTGTGCTCCATGACGAAATTACCGCCGAAGCTTTCGCCGAAGCCTTCCTGCAGGATGCGGGCGACGACATCGGTGCCGCCGCCCGGGGTGAAGGGGATCACCAGGCTGACGCTGCGGCCGTTCGGCCAGCCGTCCGGACCCTTGCCCTGCGCCCGGGCATTGCATGGTGCGACCAGGGCGCCGGCACCGCCGAGCAGCGCACGGCGGGGGATGTCGCCGCGGCTCATCGGGGCGGCACCGAGGCACGCGCACATGACACCACGCTGCAGGGGATTGTCGCCATCCGGACCGGTCTCCTCCAACGGCTCGGCAAGGGGGTGCCGGGCTCTTATCGCTTGTCCGGAGCCTAGGGGCGTCGCGGGCGGCTGCGAAGGCCGGAATCACCGGCGTTGAGCCGCGGCGCCGATCCGCCCTAGCCTGCCATCCCGATGGCCGCCGACAGAGCGGCCGCAGGAGGACCCGCCATGCATCCCACCCGTCGCCGGCTGGCGCCAATCGCTGCCGCGCTGCTTGCTGCGCCATCGCTCGGCCACGCGGCAGGCTTCCCCGACCGGCCCATCCGCTTGATCGTACCCTGGGCGGCGGGCGGATCCACCGACGGCCAGATGCGCGTCCTGGCGGAAATTGCAGGGCGCAACCTGGGCCAGCCGGTCCTGGTGGAGAACCGGCCCGGTGCGCGTGGCACCTTCGCTGCGCAGGTGCTGCACGGCCAGGCCAAGCCGGATGGCTATACGATCGGGCAGATCCATACGGGGGTGCTGTCGCACCCTTTCATGACCCGCTCCGCCACCTGGGATTCGGTGAACGACTTCACCTACCTATTGGCGCTGACCGGCTACCTCTCGGGCCTCGTGGTGCGGAGCGAGGCACGCTGGCGGGACTGGCCCGCGCTGATGGCGGAGGCGCGGGCGAACCCGGGGAAGCTTTCCTTCGGCAGCTCTGGCGTCGGCGGGCTGTCGCACCTGGTCATGGCACAGCTCCTGGCGGCCGAACGGGTCGAGATGCTGCACGTGCCCTATCGCGGCGTGGCGGAGACGACGACGGCGCTGCTCTCGGGCCAGGTCGACGCCATCGCCGATTCCAGCGGCTGGGCGCCGCATGTCGATGCCGGGCGGATGCGCATTCTGGCGATCTGGGGCAACGAGCGGCCGAAGCGCTTCCCCGAGGCGCCGGCGATCAGCGAGTACGGCCACGATATCGGCGGCATCGCGCCCTATGCGCTGGCCGGCCCCAAAGGCATGGACCCGGCTGTGGTTGAGGTGCTGCACGACGCCTTCCGCCGCGCGTTGTTCGACCCGGCGCATCAGGCGGCGCTGGCGCGCTACGACATGCCGACCCTCTACATGTCCGGTGAGGCGTATCGCGCCTGGGTAGCAAAGCGCGTGCCGGTCGAGCGCGACCTGATCCGCAGCCTCGGCATCACCTTCGAGGCCGGGTGACGGCGCGGCGCGGCACCGGTCAGCTTCGCAGCCCCGGTGCCTCCTGTCCCGTCCGCGCCACGTATTCGGTGTAGCCGCCGTCATACTGGTGGATGCCCTCGGGCGTCAGTTCCAGCACGCGGTTGGACAGCGCGGCCAGGAAGTGCCGGTCGTGCGAGACGAAGAGCATGGTGCCCTCGTACTGCGCCAGCGCCGCGACCAGCATCTCCTTGGTCGCCATGTCGAGGTGGTTGGTCGGCTCGTCCAGCACCAGGAAATTGGGCGGGTCATAGAGCATCATCGCCATGACCAGCCGCGCTTTCTCGCCGCCCGACAGCACCCGGCAGCGCTTCTCCACCTCGTCGCCCGAGAAGCCGAAGCAGCCCGCCAGCGACCGCAGCGAGCCCTGCGAGGCGCGGGGGAACTGGTCCTCCAGCGACTGGAACACCGTCCGCTCGCCGTCGAGCAATTCCATGGCGTGCTGGGCGAAGTAGCCGAGCTTCACGCTGCCGCCGAGCGTGACTGTCCCGGCATCCGGCGCGGTGTCGCCGGTCACCAGCTTCAGCAGCGTGGATTTTCCCGCGCCGTTGATACCCATGACGCAGCAGCGCTCCCGCCGGCGCACCAGCAGGTCGAGGCCCTCGTAGATCACCCGGTTGCCGTAGCGCTTGTGGACACCCTTCAAGTTGACCACGTCGTCGCCGGAGCGCGGCGCCGGCTGGAATTCGAAGGTCACCGTCTGGCGCCGCTTCGGCGGCTCGACCCGCTCGATCTTGTCGAGCTTCTTCACCCGGCTCTGCACCTGCGCGGCATGCGAGGCGCGGGCCTTGAAGCGCTCGATGAAGTTGATCTCCTTGGCCAGCATGGCCTGTTGGCGCTCGAACTGCGCCTGCTGCTGCTTCTCGGCCTGGGCGCGCTGCTGCTCGTAGAATTCGTAGTTGCCGGTGTAGCTGGTCAGCCCGCCGGCATCGATCTCGATCAGCTTGTTGACGATGCGGTTCATGAATTCGCGGTCGTGCGAGGTCATCAGCAGCGCGCCGTCGTAGCCCTTCAGGAAGTTCTCCAGCCAGATCAGGCTCTCGAGGTCGAGGTGGTTGCTCGGCTCGTCCAGCAGCATCACGTCCGGCCGCATCAGCAGGATGCGGGCCAGCGCGACGCGCATCTTCCAGCCGCCGGACAGCGCGCCGACATCGCCGTCCATCATCTCCTGGCTGAAGCTGAGCCCGGCCAGGACCTCGCGCGCGCGGCCCTCCAGCGCATAGCCGCCGAGCGCCTCGAAATGGCCCTGCACCTCGCCGAAGCGCTCGATGATCTCGTCCAGCTTATCCATCTGGTCGGGGTCGGCCATGGCAGCCTCCAGCGCCGCCAGCTCTGCCGCCACGGTGCTGACATCGCCGGCGCCGTCCATCACCTCGGCCACCGCGCTGCGGCCCGCCATCTCGCCCACGTCCTGGCTGAAGAAGCCGATGCTGACGCCGCGATCGACCATGACCAGCCCCTCGTCCGGCGGCTCCTGGCCGGTGATCATGCGGAACAGCGTCGTCTTGCCGGCGCCATTGGGGCCGACCAGGCCGATCTTCTCGCCCTTCTGGAGCGCCGCGGAGGCCTCGATGAAGAGAAGCTGCTGGCCGTTCTGCTTGCTGATGTTGTCGAGGCGGATCATGGGTACTCGGGGGCTGGGTGCGGTTTCAACGGCCTTATGGCACGGGGCGCGGCGGCATGGGACAGCCGCGACGCGGTTTCCGGCCTGACCTCAGCGCGGCCCGCCATGCAGTTCCGCGGCCAGATCCGCAGCCGCCGCCATCATCAGCGCCGCCACCGGCCCGTCCGGCGCGACATTCAGCCGCCCGACCCGGCTGAACACCGTCAGCGCCAGCTGGATGCGGCCGCCCGCGGTGTCGAAGACCGGCACGGAGACGGCGGCAAGGCCGGTATCGCCCTCGTTCGCGGTGGTGGCGAAGCCCTGCCGGCGCACCGCCGCGACGACCCGCTCCAGCGCCGCGGCGTCCTCCGGCGCGCCTGGGCGGGCGGTGGCACGGCTCTGCACCATCTCGCGCCCGGCGAAGGGCGCGACCCGATCCGGCTCGCCGAAGGCGCAGAACACCAGGCCGGAGGCCGAATAGGTCAGCGGGCAGACATGGCCGGGCGGGACGCTGGCCGCCAGCGCATGCCGCGCCGCCACCAGCCGCACATGGGTCGGGCCATGAGTGCCCCAGACGACGGCAGCGGCGGTCTCCCCGGTGCGGGCGACGATCGCCTCCAGGACGCGCTCCGCCCGTTTCAGCAGGTCGGACCGGCCGAGCGCGGCGAGACCGGCGCGCAGCATCAACGGGCCAAGCTCATAGCGTGCGGTGGCCGGGTCCTGCTCGACCAGCCCGGCCCGGCCCAGGCTGACCAAGTAGCGATGCGCCTTGGCCGAGGGCATGGCCGCCGCGCGCGACAGGTCGGCCAGGCGCATCGGCCCGCCGGCCTCGGCCAGCAGCCGCAGCAGCAGGCCGGCCACCTCCACCGAATTGACGCCGCCGCGCGTATCCTCGGCCAGCGGCGTGTCCTGGTCGCGCGGCACTTGACAGCCACCCCCGATGTTTCGCTACATATGGCATAGCAAGCTACGCAATACGTAGCAAGCATCCTCCGGCCCGATTGCCGGGCGGGATGCATCAGCAGAGGAGACACGCCGTGTCCGGCTTCGCCAGCAGCAACGACCTCACGGAGAAGGTCGTGTCCTTCGACGAACTCGGCCCGGGCCTGTTCGGCTGGACCGCCGAAGGCGACCCGAATTCCGGCATCGTCATCGGCGACGACAGCGTGCTGGTGGTGGATGCCCAGGCGACGCCGAAGATGGCGGCCGACGTGATCGCCAGGGTCCGCAGCGTGACCGACAAGCCGATCCGGCATGTCGTGCTCAGCCACTACCACGCGGTGCGGGTGCTTGGCGCCTCGGGCTACCAGGGCGCCGAGATCATCGCCTCCGACGTCACCCGCGACCTGATCGTCGAGCGCGGCCAGCAGGACATGGACAGCGAGATCGGCCGCTTCCCCCGGCTGTTCCGCGGCAAGGAGAGCATCCCTGGCCTGACCTGGCCGCATGTCGTCTTCCACAAGCGGATGACCCTGTGGATGGGCAGGCGGGAGGTGCAGATCATCCAGATCGGCCGCAGCCACACCGCGGGCGACACCGTGGTCTGGCTGCCGAAAGAGAAGGTCTGCTTCGCCGGCGATGTGGTGGAATTCGGCGCCACGCCTTATTGCGGCGACGCGCATTTCACCGACTGGCCGGCGACGCTCGCGGCACTGAAGGCGCTGGGGGCGGAGAAGCTGGTGCCCGGCCGCGGCCGCAGCCTGCTCAGCCTCAAGGATGTCGAGGAGGGCATCGCCGGCACTGCCGCCTTCACCTCGGACCTTTTTGCCATCGCCAAGGCGGGTGCCGCCAAGGGCGCCACGCTGAAGCAGGTCTACGACGAGGCGATGGAGGTGATGCGGCCGACATACGGGCATTGGGTTATCTTCGAGCACTGCATGCCGTTCAACGTCTCCCGCGCCTATGACGAGGCCAAGGGACTTGACCATCCGCGCATCTGGACCGCCGCGCGGGACGTCGAGATGTGGCAGTCGCTGGAGCACGGTGCGGCAGCGAAATCCGGCGAGATCTGAGACCGAGGAGGGTGCGATGACCATCGTCCAGCCCATGACCACCACCCGGACCGGGACCGCCGGGCCGGGCTACATGACCGGCTTCGGCAACCAGTTCGAGACCGAGGCACTGCCCGGCGCCCTGCCGATCGGCCACAACTCGCCGCAGCGCTGCGCCTATGGGCTCTATGCCGAGCAACTTTCGGGCTCGCCCTTCACCGCGCCGCGGGCGTCCAATGAGCGGTCCTGGCTCTACCGCATCCGGCCGACCGTCGCGCACTGGGGCGCCTTCCGGAAGATCGATGCCGGGCTCTGGCGCACCGCGCCCTGCGCCGAGGTCGAGATGCCGATCCAGCCGCTGCGCTGGAACCCGATCCCTGTGCCAGCGGAAGGGCTGGGCCTGCTTGCCGGCATCCGCACCATCACCACCGCCGGCGATGCGGCGACGCAATCCGGCATGGCGGCGCATATCTATCTGGCCACGCGGTCGATGGTGGACGAGGTCTTCTACAACGCCGATGCCGAGATGCTGTTCATCCCGCAGCAGGGCGCGCTGCGGCTGGCGACCGAGTTCGGCATCATCGACATCGCCCCGGGCGAGATCGCGGTCATCCCGCGCGGGGTGAAGTTCCGTGCCGAACTGCCGGCCGGCCCGGTGCGGGGCTATCTCTGCGAGAATTATGGCGGCGCGCTGACCCTGCCGGAGCGCGGCCCGATCGGCGCCAATTGCCTCGCCAACCCGCGCGACTTCCAGACCCCCGTCGCGGCCTACGAGGACCGCGAGGCGCCGACGCGGATGGTGGTGAAGTGGGGCGGCAATCTGTGGACGACGGAACTTGCGGCCTCGCCGCTCGATGTCGTCGCCTGGCACGGCAATTACGCGCCTTACAAATACGACCTGCGCCGCTTCTCCCCGGTGGGGCCGCTGCTGTTCGACCATGCCGACCCGTCGATCTTCACCGTGCTGACCTCGCCGAGCGAGACGCCGGGCACGGCGAACATCGACTTCGTCATCTTCCCGGACCGCTGGCTGGTCGCCGAGAACACCTTCCGGCCGCCCTGGTACCACATGAACATCATGAGCGAGTTCATGGGGCTGATCTACGGTCAGTACGACGCCAAGCCGCAGGGCTTCGTGCCGGGTGGTTTCAGCCTGCACAACTGCATGCTGCCGCACGGCCCGGACATGGAGGCCTTCGAGGGCGCCAGCCAGGCCGCGCTGCAGCCGCACAAGCTGGCCGGCACCATGGCCTTCATGCTGGAGACGCGCTTCCCGCAAAAGGTCACGCGCTATGCTGCCGAGCTGCCGGAGCGGCAGGCGGAGTACGGCGCCTATGGGGCAAAGCTGCGGAAGCACTTCAACCCGGATCGCCGGGACGCCTGACCCCGGCTTGCACATCGGCGCCGGGTTCCGCAGGGTGTGGGCATAATCAAGCTCACCCTGGAAACCTCCATGCCTGACCTCGCCGCCGTTGCCAGCTGCATTCCCGGTGCGACCCTGGCGCCCGACCAGGGCGACGGCGTCTGGCGCGGCGCGGTCAAGGTCCGCTTCGGCCCCACCACCGCGACCTTTCGTGGCGAGGCGACGCTTGCCTTCGACCACGACGCGCATCGCTGCACGATCGAGGGGCGCGGGATCGACCAGCGTGGCGCCTCGCGCGCGCTTTCCTCCGGTACCGTCGTAGCCAGCGCGGAGGGCGACGCCACGCTGCTGGACGTGCAGGGCAGCTTCACCGTCACCGGCCCGCTGGAGACCTTCGCCAATGCCGGCGGCGTGCATGTCGCGCGCGCGCTGCTGGCCGAGTTCTCCGCCAACATGGCGAAGCTGGTGGTGGAACGCGCGCTGGGGCCCGTTGAGAGCGTGGCGGAGGAGGCAGCACCACCCCCGCCTCCTCCGCCGCCAGCCCCGGCGGCGGAGCTCAGCGCCATCAGCCTGCTTTGGCGCGCCTTCCTCTCATGGCTCAGCAGCCTCTTCGTCCAAGGAAAAAAATGACATGGCCATCAAACTGCAGGATGTCCTCGCCCAGGCCTTTGCGGCCGAGGGATGCGAGGTGCTCTTCACCCTGATGGGTGACGCCAACATGTACTGGACCGAGGCGATGTCCCGGCAACCCGGCGTCACCGTGGTGAATGCGCGGCACGAGCATTGTGCCGTGGCGATGGCCGACGGCTATGCCCGCGCCACCGGCAAGGTCGGCGTCGCCTCCACCACCTGCGGCCCGGGCTTCACCCAGATCATGACCGCGCTGGCCATCGCCGCGCGCGCCAACGTGCCGCTGGTGGTCTTCGCCGGCGATTCGCCGATGCTCTCTTCCTTCTACATCCAGCAGATCGACATGGCGCCGCTGGCCCAGGCGACCGGCGCTGCCTACATCGCAGTGAAGTCGCTCGATCGCGCGCTGGACAATGTGCGGGAGGCCTTCCACATCGCCGCGTTGGAACGCCGCCCGGTCGTCCTCAGCGTGCCGATGGACCTGCAGAAGCAGGCCTACCCGTTCATGGCGGACTATATCCCCTCCGCTGACTACCTGCCGATGCCGCAGCGGGCGATGCCCGACCCGGCCATGGTGGACCGGCTGGTGGCGATGATTGCCGAAGCCGAGAAGCCGGTGATCATCGCCGGTCGCGGCGCCAAGCTGGCCAAGGCGCGCGCGCCGATCGAGGCGCTGGCCGAGCAATGCGGCGCGCTGCTCGCCACCTCGTTGCAGGCCAAGGGACTGTTCGAGGGTAATCCCTTCGCGCTCGACATCGCCGGCGCCTTCGCCTCCGACTTCTCCCGCGAATGCTTCGCCGAGGCCGACCTGGTGATCGGCTTCGGCGTCGGGCTCGGCGCCTATACGACGGAGAGCGGCTACCTCTATCCCAATGCCCGCACCGTGCAGGTCGACATCAACCCGCGCGGCTTGTGGCAGGGGTTGCGCACCGCCGACCTGCATATCCGCGCCGACGCCGCCGGTGGGGCGGAGGCGATCACCGCCGCGCTCAAGGCCCGCGACCTCCGCCGGGACGGCTACCGCAGCGCCGCCCTGGCGCAGCAGATCGCGGCCGACCAACCGGATACCAAGGAATTCGCCATCGCCCCCGGCGTGGTCGACCCGCGCAAGGCGATGCTCGAGCTCGACGCCATCGTGCCGAAGGATTGGGACGTGGTGATCGGCGGCGGCCATTACCTCGGCATCGCCATGACGCATCTGCGCGGCCGTGCGCCGGAACGCTTCCATGTGGTCTGCGACTTCGGCGCCATCGGCAACGGGCTGCCGGCCGCCATCGGCATCGCCGCCGCCCGGCGCGACGGCAAGGTGCTGCTGGTCGAGGGCGACGGCAGCCTGCTGATGCATGTGCAGGAACTGGAGACGGTGCGGCGCGAGGGCCACCGTATGCTGATGGCGATCATCAATGATGGCGGCTACGGTGCGGAAATCCACAAATTCCGTGCCGGCGGGCTCGACCCGTCGCTGGTGATCCATGGCCGCGGCGACCTCGCTGGCGTCGCTTCCGGCTTCGGCGTGAAGGGCAGCACGGTCACCGGTCTCGGTGCCATGTCGGGGATGTTCCGCGAACACCAGGCGAGCAACGGCGCTAGCCTCTGGGACATCCACACCGACGACACCGTTGTCTCCCGCCCCTATCGCCGGGTGCATTACGGCGAGGCGTGAGCGCGTTCACTCCAGGCGGATATTCGTCTCCCGCAGCAGTCGTCCGAGAGAACCCGCCACCGGGTGCATCTCGGCGGCGAAGGCTTCCGGGAGGCCTGGCTGCGGCGGGACACCGTTCTCGGTCAGCCAGGCATGCATGGCGGGGGTGCAAATGATCTGTTGCACCAACCCGTTCACCCGGGCCAGCACCGGCGCCGGCGTGCCGGCAGGCGCGAAGATGCCGAGCCCTTCGGTGATGCTGGCGCCCGGAACCGCTTCCGCGACCGTCGGCAAATCTGGCGCGACAGGGGCGCGGACGCCATTGGCCACGGCGATTGCCCTGGCGCTGCCATCGGCCATGTAGGGCCGGGCGAACAGCCAGGTCGCCAGCGTCGCCTGAACCCGGCCGCCGAGGAAATCCGTCATCGCCGCCGCGCCGCCCCGGTACGGCACATGCGTGACGCTTAGCTTGCCATAGGCCGCCATCTGCTCGATCAGCAGGTGGTAGGAACTGCCGAAGCCGACGCTGGCGAAGTTCACCTGGCCGGGATGCGCGCCGACATGGCGGACGAAATCCTGCAGGGTCTGGGCCGGGAAATCCGGCCGCACCAGCAGTACCACCGTCATCGGCCCGATCATTCCGACCGGCGCCAGGTCCCGCCAGGGATGGAAGCCAAGTTGCAGGTTCGCCGCCGCGGCGATGATCAGGTTGCCATAGGAGGTGAACAGCAGCGTGTGGCCATCCGGCGCCGCCCGCGCGACATGCGCCGCGGCCAGGTTGCCACCGGTGCCGCCGCGGTTCTCCACCACGACAGCGCTGCCGAGCGCAGTGCCCAGTTGCTCCGCCATGCGGCGGCCGACCGTGTCGACGATGGCGCCGGGCGGGTAGGCAACGACCAGCGTGACCGGCCGGGTCGGCCAGGGCGGATCGGCCGCGCGCACTGCCGCAGGCAGCAGCAGCCCCAGCAGACCGATAATGCAGCGCAGCCCGGACATCGCCTCAGCCCCCGACGAAGCCGCCGGCGCGCCGGAGCACCTGCTCGGCGCCGGCGACCAGGTCCTGCATGACGGCGGCGGCCGGCCGCACCGCCCGCACCATCCCCAGCCCCTGCCCGGCGAAGCCGCCCCAGACATCCGCCCGCCCGGCCGCTAGCGCTGCCGCAGTGACCTCGGTGGAAACCATGGTCTGGTAGGGCATCGGCAGCGGCTCGAGCCCGGCCTCGACATAGGCCGCGGCCCAGCGGTTCTTCACCATCCGCGCCGGCTTGCCGGTGACGGAGCGCGAGACGGTGGTGCCTTCGTCGTTGCCCTCGACCAGCGCCTGCTTCTGCGGGCCGCTGATCCCGGCCTCGTCGGTCGCCAGGAAGGCGGTGCCGATCCAGGCGCCCTCGGCCCCCAGCATCAGCGCGGCAGCGATGCCCCGCCCGTCGCCGATGCCCCCGGCACCCACCACCGGCACGCGGCCACCGACCGCATCCACCACCTGGGGGATCAGCGCCATGGTGCCGATGGGCGAGTTGTGCCCGCCGCCGTCATGACCCTGCGCGACGACGATATCAATCCCGGCCTCGACCACCTGCTTCGCGTGCCGCGTGGTACCGACCACCGCCATCACCTTGGTGCCGTTGGCGTGCAGCCGTTCCATCCAGGGCCCCGGATTGCCGAGGCCGGCGGCATAGACGGGCACACGCTCCTCGATCACCACCTCCATCTGTGCCTCGAAAAAGGCGCGCGAGAGCGGAGCGGGTCCGTCCTTGTCGGCCGGGTCGCGGTCGAGCACGCGGTCGAAGGTCCCGGCGTCCACCGCCTCCAGCCCCTGCACCGCCATGAAGTCGCGGGCGAAATCGCGGTGCTGCGGCACCAGCGTCTCGGTGGAGGGGCCGCCGGCATTGCTGCCGCCACGGCGGACGGAGGCGGGCAGCAGCGTGTCCACGCCGAAGGGCCGGTCGGTCAGCGCGCGTGTCCGGCGGATCCAGGCGCGGAGCTGGTTCGGGCCGCAACTCGCCGCGCCGATGACGCCAAGGCCGCCGGCATTGGAGACCGCGGCAGCCAGTTCCGGCGTGCTCGCTCGGCCCATGCCGGCGAGCAGGATCGGGTACTGGATGCCCAGCAGCGCGCAGAGCCGCGTGTGGAGTGCCATGGTCCTTGTCCTCCCGCGCCGCCTCTGCCGGGCGGCGTTGCTGGCGTCAGCTTACGGTCAGTTGCCCGGCGGAGGCCACCGCCCCCCGCTCCTGCCCCGGAATCATCGGCGCATGGCCCGGCTTTGCGACACGGAATTCCTCCGGAACGAAATGCTGCGTCAGCTTCCAATAGTCGAGCAGCCGCCAGGGCGAGGTCACTGTGACCCGGTTGGCCTTGTTCTTGTACCAGCTTGTCACGCCCGGGTGGGTCCAGACCATGCTGGCGCACTTCTCGTCCAGCAGGCGGTTATAGGCGTCATGGACGTCCTGGCGGACTTCCAGCGTGCCGTAGCCCTGCTCGATCATCTCGCGCAGCGCCTGGCAGATGTAGCGGACCTGGCATTCATGATGGAAGATGATGCTGCCGCCATGCGCCAGGTTGGTGTTCGGCCCGTAGATCATGAACAGATTGGGAAAGCCCGGCGCAGTAATGCCGAGATAAGCGCGCGGGTCGTCATCGCCCCAGGCCTGGCGGATGGTGTGACCGCCGCGGCCGGCGATCTCCATCGGCGACAGCATCTTCGATGCCTGGAAGCCGGTGGCGAGAATGATGACATCGACCTCGTGCACCGTGCCGTCGCGCATCTGAATGGCGTTTTCGGTGATGCGCTCGATCGGGCTGGTCTCCAGCATCACGTTCGGGCGCTTCAGCATGCGGTACCAGTAATTGTCGCGCAGCATGCGCTTGCCGTAGGGCGGGTATTGCGGGATCACCTTGGCCAGCAGGGCATGGTCGCCGTCCAGTTCCTTGCTGACATAGTCGGTGATCAGCTCCCGCATCTTGTGGTTCGCCTCGTTCAACGAGAGCGCCGGCTGCGTCCAGTCCGGATCCACCTGGAGCGAGGCATGGAAGCCGTCCGACCCCGCCCAGAACAGCTGGAAGCGCAGCCACTTGCCGAAGTAGGGGATGTGCTCCAGCGCCCAGAGATTCCCCGGGCTGACCGCCTTGTGGTAGTTCGGGTTGTGCATCGCCCAATGCGGCGTGCGCTGGAAGACCACCAGCTTCTCGACCTCGGGCGCGATCGAGGGGCCGGTTTGCACCGCGCTCGCCCCCGTGCCGATCATCGCCACCCGCTTGCCCTTGAGGTCGACCGACCCGTCCCAGCGCGCGGTGTGGAACAGCGGCCCGCGAAAATCGTCGAGCCCTGGGATCGGCGGGATGGAGGGCCGGTTGAGCTGGCCGACCGCGGTGATCAAGGCATTGCAGGACAGCGTCTCCGCGCCGCCATCGGCCCGGCGCAACGCCACGGTCCAGCGCGACGCCGTCTCGTCGAAACGCGCCTCCGTCACCTCGACGTTGAAGCGGACATGCCGGCGGATGTCGTACTTGTCGAAAGTCTCCTCGATGTAGCGGTGGATCTCCGCCCGTTGGGAGAAGTGCCGGCTCCACTTGTGATTCGGGTTGAAGGAGTAGGAAAAGAAGTGGTTCGGCGTGTCCACGGCGCAGCCGGGATACTGGTTCTCCAGCCAGGTGCCGCCAACGGTCGGGTTCTTCTCCAGGATGGTGAAGGGAATGCCCATCTCGTGCAGCCGCACGGCCATGCCGAGCCCGGCGATGCCGGCGCCGATGATCACCACCTGGAAGTCGGCGATCCGCAGGCGCGCGGGGTCGTGCTGCCAATGCACCGCGCGCGGGTCCTCACGGCCGAGCCGGGTCTCCTCGACCAGCAGGGGGATATACTCCTCCGGCACGGTCTGGCCGACGCCACCGCTCATCATCCGTTGCAGCGCCTCGGCCGGCGGAAGGGGCGGCGCCGGGCGATCGAGCACGGCATAGTCCTGCAGCGCTTCGACCAGCCGGTCCGCCACCTTCTGCTTGAGTTCCGGCGGCACGGATTCGAGGAAGCTCCAGGCGCCATGGATATGCGGCGCCACCTCGTCGAGGATCGCCAGATCGCCGGTCAGCTGCACCAGCACCATCAACTGTGGGGCGATGTCGGCATCAGCCAGCGCGGTGCGCAGTGCCGCCTCGTCGCGCACGGCGTCCTGGACCTGGGCCTGGAATTCCCTTGGCATCCGCTTTCTCCCGTCCTTGGCCGGAAGTGTAGCGGATGCCCTGCCTCACAGAAGGGGCGAGTTGTTCAGCCTTCCGCGTCCGCCCCTGGCCGCGCGCGCGTCAGGCGAGGGCGGCGACGATCACCTCGCCCGCCATCAGCACTTGCGGCGAGCGTGGCCAGATGTCGCGGTTCTGCGCCATCAGCGAAGCCACCTGAGCCTGCGCCGCCGTCGCCGTGCTGCGGTTGGTGAAGATCGACACGGCAATGGCGCGGTCCGGCTGCGCCTCGTCCCGTCCCGTATAGAGATGGCGGAAGCCCGGTTGCTCCAGCGTCAGCGGCACCAGCTTGTCCTGCACCGCAGGCAGGGTACCGGCAGTGGGGCCGAGCCCTTCGGTCATCCGCACCAGCATGTAGCTTTCGCCGCCCTTGCGTTCCGCGTCCAGGTGCACGCTGACCGTGGCACGGGTGATCAGCGGCGTGCCGGTCAGCAAATCCGCCAGGGCACCGCCGGCCCAGCCGAGGACGTGGTCGTTGATGCGCCGCGCCGTCGCCTGGTCGTCGTAGACGGTGGCCGAAAAGATCCCGCCGCCGCCATCGATCCGGGCCACGTAATAGGCGCGGAAAGACGGTTCCTGCCGCAGGGTCGGCAACAGCCCGTCGCGGATTCGCTGGGCGATCTCCTCCGGCGCGCCATTGCCGCTGTAACGGCGGATCGTCAGGTACCACTGGGAATCGCTCATGGAACCTCCTCGCCTGCCGCGGTGGGCCCTGGCCGGGCGCAGCGGATGCTGCAGGCACCCTAGCACAATGCCGGCGCCGAAGCCCGAGCGCCACTGGCCGGTTTCGGCTAGGTTGCGACGATGCATTCGCTGACCATCCTCGACTGGATCGCCCTGGCGGTCTTCGCCGCCTGTTGGGTCGGCTACGCGACCCTGGTGGACCGCCACCCGGCGCTGCGCGCCCGCAGCGTGATCGCAGCCATGGACGAGCACCGGCGCCGCTGGCTGCAGACCACGGTGACCCGGGACAACCGCATCATGGATACGCAGATCATCGGCAACCTGATGAACAGCACGTCCTTCCTGGCCAATACCGCGATTTTCATCCTGGGCGGCCTCGTGGCGATGATGGGCAGCCCGGACCTCGGCGCCCGGGTTTTCGGCGCCTTGCCCTTCGCCACGCCACCCGATGCGGCGGCCTGGGAGATGAAGATCGCGCTGCTGCTACTGATCTTCGTCCGCGCATTCTTCGAACTGACCTGGGCACTGCGGCAGTTCAACTACTGCTCGATCGTCATCGGCGGCATCTCGCACGAGCCCGCGGACCCGACGCGGCCGGTCCATGCCGAGATGGCGGCCAAGGTCGCCAACCGGGCAGCGCGGCACTTCAACACGGGGCTACGGGCCTATTATTTCGGCTTGGCGGCGCTCGCCTGGATCCTGCACCCCCTGGCACTGGTGGTGGCCAGTCTCTTCGTGCTGCAGGAACTGTACAGGCGGGAATTCCGCAGCGTGGTGCGCGACGCGCTGCAGGAACGCTAGCCGCGTTCGATCCGCCGCAAAACCTGCCAGAACTGGCTGAAGATGCCGCTGCGGATGCCCTGCTCGGGCTCCGCGCAGCGCAGCCGATCGGGGTGGAAATGCACAGCGAAGGCCTGCTTGGCCCGGCGGAAGCGGTCATCCGGCGGGCCAGGCCGGGCCCGGGCGGCCTCGGCGAGCAGCAGGGCGCGCCGGGTGCGATCCAACTCGGTCTTCAGGGCGGCGATCCTGGCAGCCTGCCGGTGGCTCTGGGCGCGGGAGGCACGCAGCCGGACGCCCCGCATCGCCGACAGCCGCCGTCCCGCCTTGCGCGGGCCGAACAGCAGGGCGACGCCGCGGCCGACCCAGCGCAGCAGGCGCCAGAGCAGGGCGCCGAGCGCCAGGATCAGCAGCGCCAGCAGGATACCGAGAAGCTCGACCATGGCCGGGGATTGTCCGCGGCCGGGATGGTCAATCGGCTAACGGCCGAAACACCGCGAAGGAGGGGCGGGATAGCGGCGCCCGGCGCCCCGGCGTCACCCCGCCAGCAGCGCCCGCACCGCGGCCAGTGCCTCGTCCGCCTTGCCGCCGTCGGGACCGCCGGCCTGCGCCATCTCCGGCCGTCCGCCACCACCCTTGCCGCCGACCGCGGCCGCCGCCGCCCGCACCAGCGGCACCGCATCCGCCTTACCCTTGGCGGCATCGCCCAGCCCGGCGACGATGCTGGCCTTGCCCTCGGCGGTCGAGACCAGCACCACGATGTCGGCCGTGCCGCCCTGCAGGATCGCCTCGGCGATGCCCTTCAGGTCGCGCGCGGGGACCTCGCCCAGGTTGCGCAACGCCACGCGGAAGGCGCCGATCGTCTCCACCGCCGCCGCGCCGCCGCCGGTCGCCAACTGCTTGCGCAGCTCGGCCACGTCGCGTTCCAGCTTGCGGCGCTCCTCCACCAGGGTGGCGATGCGGGCCGGCAGGTCGGCGGGGGGCACGCGCAGCACCGCCGCGGCTTCCTTCAGCTTGGCCTCTGCGGCTTCGACCAGCCGCAGCGCCGCCTCGCCGGTCACCGCCTCGACCCGACGCACGCCGGCCGCGACGGCGCCTTCGGAGACGATCTTGAACAGGCCGATATCGCCGGTCCGCCGGACATGCGTGCCGCCGCAGAGCTCCAGCGAGTAGACGCCGAACTTCTCGGTCGCCGCCGGGTCGTGGCCCATCGAGACGACGCGGACCTCGTCGCCGTATTTCTCGCCGAACAGCGCCATGGCGCCGATCTCGACCGCGGCGTCCGGGGTCATCAGCCGGGTGACCACCTCGGCATTCTCGCGGATGCGGGAATTCACCTCGGCCTCGGTCCAGGCCAGGTCCTCGTCCGTCATCGGCGTCGGCTGGGAGACGTCGAAGCGCAGCCGGTCCGGCGCGTTCAGCGAGCCCTTCTGCGCCACATGGGTGCCGAGCCGGCGGCGCAGCGCCTCGTGCAGCAGATGCGTGGCGCTGTGATGGGCACGGATGTCGCCGCGGCGGCGATGGTCGACCTCGGCCTGCACCGCCATGCCGAGCTTGGCCTCGCCATGCGCCACGGTGCCGAGATGGACGAAGAGGTCGCCCAGCTTCTTCTGAGTGTCGCGCACCACGATCCGGCAGGCCTCGCCGGCCGAGATCAGCCCGGCATCGCCGACCTGGCCGCCGCTCTCGCCGTAGAAGGGAGTCTGGTTGAGGACGAGGGCGATCTCGGCACCGACCGGGGCGCTGTCGACCGGCTTGCCGTCATGCACGATCGCCAGGATCTGCCCCTCGGCGGTCTCGGTCGAGTAGCCGAGGAACTCGCTGGCGCCGACCTTCTCCTTGATGTCGAACCAGACCGCATCGGTCGCCGCTTCGCCGGAGCCGGCCCAGGCGGCCCGGGCACGGCGGCGCTGCTCGGACATCGCCGCATCGAAGGCGTCCACATCGACCGTCTTGCCCTCGGAGCGCAGCGCGTCCTGGGTCAGGTCGAGCGGGAAGCCATAGGTGTCGTAGAGTTTGAAGGCGACCTCGCCCGAGAGCCTGCCGCCCTCGCCCAATCGGCCGCTTTCCTCGGCCAGAAGCCCGAGCCCGCGCTCCAGCAGGGAGCGGAACTTCATTTCCTCCAGCTTCAGCGTCTCGGTGACCAGCGCTTCGGCGCGGACGATCTCCGGATAGGCGGCGCCCATCTGGCGGACCAAAGCGGGGACCAGGCGGTGCAGCAGGGGCTCGCGGCTGCCCATCATGTGGGCGTGGCGCATGGCACGGCGGAGGATGCGGCGGAGGACGTAGCCGCGCCCCTCGTTCGAGGGCAGCACGCCGTCGGCGATCAGGAAGGTGCCGGCCCGCAAATGGTCGGCGACGACGCGGTGGCTGACCCGCCAGAGGCCATCCGGGTCCTGCCCTGTCGCCTCGGCCGAGGCCAGGATCAGGGCGCGCAGCGTGTCGGTGTCGTAGTTGTCGTGCTTGCCTTGCAGGATCGCAGCGAAACGTTCCAGTCCCATTCCGGTGTCGATCGAGGGGCGCGGCAGCGCCGTACGCACGCCGCCGGGCGCCTCCTCGTACTGCATGAAGACCAGGTTCCAGATCTCGATGAAGCGATCGCCGTCCTCATCGGGTGACCCAGGGGGGCCGCCGGGGATCTTGTCGCCATGGTCGAAGAATATCTCGGAGCACGGCCCGCAGGGACCGGTATCGCCCATCCGCCAGAAATTGTCCGAGGTCGGTATGCGTATGATCCGGCTGTCGGGGATGCCGGCGACCTTCTTCCAATAGACCGGCGCCTCCTCGTCCTCGGAGTAGACGGTGACCAGTAGCCGGTCCTTCGGCAGGGCGAAGTCCTTGGTCAGCAGGGTCCAGGCGTGCTCGATCGCCTGTTCCTTGAAGTAGTCGCCGAAGCTGAAATTCCCCAGCATCTCGAAGAAAGTGTGGTGCCGCGCGGTATAGCCGACATTGTCCAGGTCGTTGTGCTTGCCACCGGCGCGGACGCATTTCTGCGCCGTGGTGGCGCGGGAGTAGGGCCGCTTCTCCTGGCCGGTAAAGACGTTCTTGAACTGCACCATGCCGCTGTTGGCGAACATCAGGGTCGGGTCGTTGCGTGGGACCAGCGGCGAGCTTTCGACGACCTGATGGCCGTTGCGGCCGAAATAGTCGAGGAAGGTGGCGCGGATGTCGTTGCTGCTGGTCATAGGCAGTGGGGGTCCCGTCTCCGGCCCCGACCCGGGGCGAAATCTTCTTGAGCATAGGGCGGATTCCGCCTTACCCGCGACCCCGGCCCTGCGCCAAGCGCTCTAGCGCGCATGGCCGGAAGCGTCGAGAGGTGCCCTGCGCCGTGACGTTGCGCCGGTCGCTAGCAACCGCCGCCAGGGACAGGCCCTTTCCTTGGCCCGCGGCGGCTCAACCGCCGTGGATCGAGGGAGGACGCCATGGCTAGCGACATGCGCGACCTGCTGACGATGGGATTGCAGGACACCCACAGCGCCGAGACCCGGTTGCTCGCTGCCCTGCCGGCGATGCGGGAAGCCGCGGCCGACCCCAAGCTGAAGCAGGCCTTCGGAGAACACCTGACCATCACCCAGTGCCAAGTGAGACGGCTGGAGCAGGTCTGCCAGCAACCCGGCATCGAGCCGGAGGGCCATGCCTGCGAGGCAATGGAGGGGCTGGTCGAGGAGAGCGAGGAGATCATCGACGAGATCGATGAGGGACCGGTGCTCGACGTCGCCCTGACCGGTGCGGCGCAGGAGGTCGAGCACTACGAGATGGCGTCCTACGGCACGCCGGTCTCGCTGCTGAAAGCCATGGGCAGGCCAAGGCCGCCGGGACGCTGCAGGAGGAGAAGGCGGCCGACGCGCTGCTGGCCCAGCTGGCCAAGATGGGGATGAACCCTGCCGCTATCAGCCCCCAAGCTGCCAACGACCAGTCAAGGCGCAGCGGCCGCGGCGCCGCCTAGCCCACGGACATAGAAGTCAGTACGGGGGGATGCCTCCCCCCCGTACTGACATCCGCCTATTCGGCCGCCGCGGGGGTTTCCTCGGCTTCCTCGTTTTCACCCGCGACCAGCATGGCATTGGCGACGATGCCCGACTGGGCCCGCACCTTCTGCTCGATGGTTGCCGCGAGCTGCGGGTTGTCCTTGAGGAACTGCTTGGCGTTCTCCCGCCCCTGGCCGATCCGTTGGCCTTCGGCGCTGAACCAGGCGCCCGACTTCTCGACGACCGTGGCCTTGACGCCGAGGTCGATGAGCTCGCCGAGCTTGGAGATGCCCTCGCCATACATGATGTCGAAGTCCACGACCCGGAACGGCGGCGCCATCTTGTTCTTCACCACCTTCACGCGGGTCTGGTTGCCGACCACGCTGTCGCGGTCCTTGATCGCGCCGATGCGGCGGATCTCGAGCCGGACGGAGGCGTAGAACTTCAAGGCGTTGCCGCCCGTCGTCGTCTCCGGGTTGCCGAACATGACGCCGATCTTCAGACGAATCTGGTTCAGGAAGATCAGCAGCGTGTTGGAACGGGAAACCGTGCCGGTCAGCTTGCGCAGTGCCTGCGACATCAGCCGGGCATGCAACCCGACATGGCTGTCGCCCATCTCGCCTTCCAGTTCGGCGCGCGGCACCAGGGCGGCGACGCTGTCCACCACCAGTACGTCGATCGCACCGGATCGGACCAGCGTGTCGCAGATCTCCAGCGCCTGCTCACCGGCATCCGGCTGGCTGATCAGCATGTTGTCGATGTCGACGCCGAGCTTCTTGGCATAGCCGGGGTCGAGCGCATGCTCGGCATCGATGAAGGCGCAGGTGCCGCCCTTCTTCTGGGCCTCGGCAATGATATGCAGCGCGAGCGTCGTCTTGCCCGAGCTTTCCGGACCGTAGATCTCGATGATGCGGCCCTTCGGCACGCCGCCGATGCCAAGCGCGATGTCGAGCCCGAGCGAACCCGAGGAGATCACCTCGATCTCGCCGTCGAGCGCCTGGCGTGCGCCCATGCGCATGATCGAGCCCTTGCCGAACGACCGCTCGATCTGGCTGAGCGCGGCGTCAAGCGCCTTTCCCTTATCCATCCTGGCTGCCCTTGTCCTTGATCGCGTCCTGGATCCGTCGCCATCATGCCCGCGGCAGGGATTGCATGCGGGTATGAGGGCTGCAACCTACCATATTTCAACCGGCAGATGGAAACGGATCGATTCGAATCGCCCTGTTCGTCGGGGTGACTGTGGCAGAGACTATGGCCATGCGGACCCCGAAAAACAAGAACATTTGGTAAACACCGATGAGATCGGCGGGGGCGGTCATCCCGGCAGCGCCGCCCGTCCGTCCAGCGCCGCCGCCACTTCCCGCAGCAGATCCGCCAGGTCGAAGGGCTTGCCCAGATAGCGGAACCCCTCCGCCGCCAGGTCGCGGCCCAGCATGGCTTCGGCATAGCCCGAGAGCAGCAGCACCGGCAGCGACTGCCAACGCCGGCGCAGCCGCCGCGCCAGTTCCACCCCATCGGCCCCGGGCATGGCGACGTCGCTGACCAGCAAGGCCGGTGCCGCCCCGGCCTCGACTAAGGCGAGGGCGGCTTCGGCGCTGTCTGCCGCCAGCACGTGATGGCCGCCACGTTCCAACAGCAGGGTGCCGAGCCGGCGGAGTGGCGCCTCGTCCTCCACCAGCAGCACCAAGGCGGCCGGCTCCGACGGCGTCACCGACGGCACGATCGGGTCCGGCGGCGGGACGGCGATGGGCGCCTGGCGCGGCAGATGGATGCGGAAGGTGGTGCCCTCCCCCAGCCGGCTCTCGACCGCGACATGCCCCCCGGACTGGGCGACGATTCCCTGCACCGTGGCAAGCCCGAGCCCGGTCCCGCCCTTGTCCAGCCGGGTGGTGAAGAAGGGCTCGAACAGCCGCGGCACCACCTCGGGCGCGATGCCGGCCCCGGTATCGCTGACCTCCAGCACCACCCAGCGACCGGGTGGCAGGGCGCCCTCCCCCTCCGGCCGCAGCACAACCCGGTGGCCGGTGGCGATCCGCAGAGTGCCGCCCCGCGGCATGGCGTCGCGCGCATTCACCGCCAGGTTCAGGATCACCTGGTCGAGCTGCGTCGGGTCGGCCCGCACCCAGCGAGCCGGGGTCTCCAGTGCCAGGTCCAGCCGCACGGCCGCGCCGAGCAATTGACGCAGCAGCGGCGCGATAGCGGCCACCGCCGCATTCAGGTCGAGCGCCCGGGGCTGCATTTGCTGCTGCCGGGCGAAGGCCAGCAACTGGCGCACCAGCCCCGCCCCGCGCCGCGCCGCATCCTCGATCACCGCCAGGTCGGCCGCTGCCGCCGCCGGCAGACCGGTGGCACGGACCGCTGCGGCGCCGCCCAGGATGGCGGTCAGCAAGTTGTTGAAATCATGCGCGACGCCGCCGGCCAGCCGCCCGACGGTCTCCAGCCGGTCGGCCTCGGCAAGCCGCACCTCCGCCCGCCTGGCCAGGGTACGGTCCTCGATGCGCAGCAGCAGCCGCGCCTCGGGCCATGCGGCGGCCGGCAGGGGAATGAGCCGCAGCGACCATTCCGCGCCCTCCGGTGCAGCCGGGTCGGCGGGCGCAACGCACAACGGAGCCACCGTGGCGCCACCCAGGGCGGCGGTCAGTGCCGCGGCGAACCCCTCCCGCACCGTGGGGGCCAGGATGGGCGCCACAGCCGCCCCCTGCCGCAGAGCGGCCAGGGGGCCCGCCAGGGCGGCCAGGGCCGGGTTGCCGGCCAGGATCCGCCCCGCAGCATCCAGCAAAGCCAGCCCTTCCGGAGCCGGGTCGGCCAGCAGCCTGAACGATTCCAAAACTCCTGGCGACCTTGTCGTCCGGCGCAGCAGACCCTGGCTAGCCACCCGCCGCGCGCCCTTGCAGCCGCCAGACATAGGAGATGATCTCGGCCACCGCCTGCCAGTGCTCCGGCGGAATCTCGGTATCGACCTCCAGCCGGAACAGCGCCCGGGCCAAAGGCGGGTTGGCGATGATCGGCACTCCGTGTTCCATCGCCGCCACGCGGATCCGCGCCGCCATGTCATCCGCCCCTTTGGCAACGAGTCGCGGTGCCGCGGCCTCACCGGGTTGATAGGCGAGAGCGACGGCGAAATGAGTCGGATTCGTTATCACAACGGCGGCATTCGGAACAGCGGCCAGCATCCGCTGCCGGGCACGGCTCTCGCGGATCCGCCGCAGCCGCGCCTTCACCTGCGGGTCGCCCTCGGACTCCCGTATCTCCTCCCGCAGGTCCTCACGGCTCATGCGCAACTGCCGCAGATGGCGCCAGCGCACCACCAGCACGTCAAGCGCCGCCAGGACCCCGAAGGCACCGAGCGCGACCAGCAGGAGACGCAGTGCCTCCCGCCCGATCAGCCCGGGCAGCGCTCCGGTCGGCTGGTGCAGCGCGGCCTGCAGCGTTGCGACATCGAGGCCCAGCCACAAGGCGCCACCGACCACCGCAAGCTTGAGCAGGGTCCGCGCCAGCTCGATCCAGCCATCGGGTCCGAGCAGCCGGCGCAGGCCGGCGAGCGGGCTGATCCGCGACAGGTCAGGCAGGATCGCCTCGCCGCGCAGCAGCGGCCCGGTCTGGGCGAGGCTGGCCAGGATGGCCGCCGCGGCGACGCCCCCCAGCACCGGCAGGACGCCGAGCGCCGCCGTCCGCAGCAAGGCGAGCGGTGCCTCGCCGCCCAGGTCCGGCGCCTCCAGCAGGCTGCGCAGCGCCTGCAGCCAGGCGATGCCGACCGGCGGCAGGGCCAGGAAGCCAGCCAGCGTCGCAGCCAGCAGCGTGGCGAAGCCCACCGCCTCCCGCGACAGCGGCACCTGGCCCTGTTGCCGCGCCTTGTCGAGCCGCCGTGCGGTCGGGGCTTCTGAGCGGTCCGCGGCGTCCTTGTCGTCCTCCGCCACCGCTCAGGGCAGACCCGGCAGGCCCGCGAAGCCGTCCCGCGCCGCGGTCAGCCAGGTGCCGAGCAGCGCCGGCAGCAGCAGCGCCACCAGCAGCAGCCCGGCCAGAATCTGCCCCGGTGCGACGACCATGAAGACAGGCACCTGCGGCGCGAGCCGCGCCAGCAGGCCCAGCGCGAACTGCCCGAGCACCGAGGCCAGGACCAGCGGTGCGGCCAGCCGCAACGCCAGCGAGAGGCTGTCCGCCACCGCCTGCGCCACCGCGGCGGATTGCGCCGGCAGGGCCAGCGGCACCCCCGGCGGCATGACGGCGTAGCTTTCGGCCAGCGCCCGCAACGGCACGCCGTAGAGCCCGGTGGCCAGTACCAGCACCGTCGCCGCCAGGCCGAACAGGCGCGACAGGGCGGTACCCTGGGCGCCGATCGCCGGGTCGGTCTGCAAGGGGCTGGCGAGCCCGACCATCAGCGCCATGACCTGCCCCGCCTGGGCCAGGGCCAGTTCGATCAGCCGCGCCAGCAGGCCGAGCCAGATACCTGCCATCGTCTCCAGCAGCAGCAGCCGCAGCAGCGCCGGCACCTCCCCCGGCAGGGCCGGCAGGCCGGGCTGCACCACCGGCAGCAGTAGCGCGGTGAGCGCCAGGACAAGGGCCAGCCGGATGGTCGCCGGCACCTCAGGCGCGCCGAGGCCGGGCAGCAGCAGCAATGCGCCGCCGATCCGCGCGAGCACCAGGACGGCGTGGAAGGCCAGGGCCGGCAGCGACTCGATCACCGGGCCGCACCGCCGAGGGCCACGATCCGGGTGAAGAGTTGTGCCGCGTAGCCCTGCATCGCCACCGTCATCGCCGGCCCGGTCAGCAGCAGCACCGCCGCCATGACGACAACCTTGGGGAGGAAGGCCAGGGTGGCTTCCTGGATCTGGGTAACCGCCTGCAGCACCGAGATGACCAGGCCGATGGCCAGCATCGCCAGCAGCGGCGGCCAGGCCAGGTGCAGGGCGAGCCACAACGCCTCACGCAATGCCAGGGCGGTCGGGTCGTCGGCCATGGCGTCAGATCGGCATGCGCATGACGTCCTGGTAGGCGGAGACCACCTTGTCGCGCAGCGTGGTGGCGGTCTGCAGCGCCATCTCCGCCCGTGCCACCGCCAGCACCACGTCGGTCACGCTGCCCTGGCCCAGCAGGGCCTGGGTGCTGGCGGCGTCGGCCGAGCGGCCGAGGTCCACGGCATCCTGCATCGCCCGCTGCAGGGTGGCGCCGAAGTCGCCGCCCTCCGCCCCGGTGCCCTGGGCCTGGGTCGCGCGATAGGCCGCCGCTGCCTGGACCGGTGCGATCGTCGGCGGCATCAGCGCAGCGCCTCGATTGTCCGGGTCAGCATGCCGCGCGTGACCTCCAGCACCGAGAGGTTGGCGCTGTAGCTCCGCTGCGCCTCGCGCATGTCCATCATCTCGACCAGACTGTCGACATTCGGGCGCTTGACGTAGCCGCGCGCATCGGCGGCGGGATGGCCGGGGTCGTGCACCTCGGGGAAGTCGCCGGCGGCGGTGCCGACTCGCCTTACCTCGACCGTGTGGGCCCCCAGCACGCGGTCCATCCGGGCGCCGAAGGTCACGGTCTTGCGGCGAAAGGGCTCGGCACCCGGCGCGTCGCCGGTGCTGTCGCGGTTGGCCAAGTTCTCCGCCACCACCCGCAGCCGGGTGGATTGCGCCGCCATGCCGGCGGCAGAGATGCGCAGCGCCCGTTCGAGATCCATGCGGCCCCCTGGTTCTATTGCGTCCTGCCCAGCGCGGTGCGGAACAGCCCGAGCCAGCGGCGATGCAGGCCGACGGCCAGCGCATGTGCGCTGTCGGTGTCGGCGACCTTCATCGCTTCCTTGTCCAGCGACACCGCATTGCCGTTCGGCGTGACCTCCATCGCCTGCCGGTCCACCCGCGCCCGCGGGTCGCGTGCCGTAGCCAGGTGATGCGTATCGGTCCGCAGGAGGCTGACCGAAGGCCCACCCTGCCGCAGCACCAGCTTGGCAAAATCCGGCAGGTCGCGCGGCCGGTAGCCTGGCGTATCGGCATGCGCGATGTTCTGCGCCAGCACGCGCTGCCGCGCATCGAGCCAGGCAAGGCGTCGCTCGGCGAGGCTCAAGGGGGCGCTTTGCGATGGGTCCATGCCGCATCCTGGCCCGCGAAAGCGAAGATTCGGTAAAGCCTTGCCAGCAGGTATGGCGAGGCTTTCTTAACCCCTGCCGGACCAGACTGGGCGCATGGCCCTCTCAGATCCCGCCCCATCCCGCGCTGCCATCGAAGCGATGCATGGGATGCTTGCTGTCGCCCGCGCCCTGGTCGAATCCGGCCGACAGGTCGATCTTACCGGCCTCGATGCCGGCACAGCCGCGCTCTGCGCCGAAATCGCCATGCTGCCGCCGGAGACCGCCCGGCCGATGCTGCCGGCCCTGGTCGCCCTACTGGGGGAGGTGGACGGGCTCGGCGCCGCCCTGTCACCACCCTGACCGCTGCAGCGCGCTGGCAGGAGGCCGCCGCTTGATCCTCGATCTCGACAGCGCGCTGAAGGCCGCCGGCGCGCTCGCCGCGGTGCTGGTGCCGGTTTGGCTCGCCACCCGGGTCCTGTGCCGGTCGCACCCCGGCGGACGCGCCGGCCGTCGCCTCGCCATCGCCGAGGTCATGGCGCTGGATGCGCGCCGCCGCCTCGTCCTGGTCCGGTGCGACGGGCGCGAATTACTGCTGCTGACCGGTGGGGGGCAGGATGCCTTGGTGGGCTGGCTGCCGGAGCAGCCCGCGCCATGAGGCGCTGTCTTCTCGCCGCCCTGATCCTGGTCGTGGGCGTGCCGCCGGCGGCGGCGCAGAGCGTCAGCATCGACCTCGGCGCTGCCGGCCAGCCGGGTGCCACCTCACGCCTGGTCCAGCTCACGGCACTGGTCGGCGTATTGTCGCTCGCCCCGTCCCTGCTCGTGATGGCGACCGCCTTTACCCGCATCGTCATCGTGCTGTCGCTGCTGCGCAGCGCGATCGGCGCGCAGGGCGTGCCGCCCAACCCGGCGCTGGTCGGGCTCGCGCTGTTCCTCACCCTGTTCGTCATGCAGCCGGTGTTCGAACAGAGCTGGGCGGCCGGCCTGCAGCCGTTGATGGAAGGGCGGATCGGTGAGCTGGAGGGGCTGACCGCCGCAGCCGAGCCTTTCCGCCGCTTCATGGCGGCCCAGGTGGCCGATGCCGACCTGTCGCTTTTCCTCGACCTGGCAAAGCTGCCGTCGGTGCCGGAGGGCGCCGCATCCGAGCAGATCCCCTGGCGCGCCCTGCTGCCGGCCTTCCTGGTCAGCGAGTTGAAGCGCGCCTTCGAGATCGGCTTCCTGCTCTTCCTGCCGTTCCTGGTGCTCGATATGGTGGTGGCCAGCCTGCTCATGTCGCTCGGCATGATGATGCTGCCGCCGAACGTGGTCGCGCTGCCCTTCAAGCTGATCTTCTTCGTGCTGGTGGACGGCTGGCGGCTGGTGGCGGGCGGTCTGGTGCAGGGTTTCGGACCGTGACCGGAACCCGGCACCGGCGCTGGCCTTCCTGCGCGGCAGCGGCGGCTGGGCGAGCGGATGCGATGCCTCTGGCGGGGCGGTGCTGCGGCCCGCGGCCGCTACGGCGGGTCACGGGCAAGCATGGACGTTGTCGCGCTGCGGCCTGGAATGTACGGAGCGGATGCAGGCTGCGGTTCGCCTGGGCCCGGCCGGGCGCGGGGCGGCCAGCGCCGACCCGCCGCGGATCAATCCACAACGGGTCGAACGGAGGCCGGTATCAGCCCGCCGCGGCGACGGCGCGCTTGGCCATCACGGTGACCAGATGGGCGCGGTACTCGGCACTGCCATGGATGTCGCCGTTCAGCCCATCGGCGGACTGCTTCACCGCGGCGACCGCGCCTTCCGACCAGTTGGCGGACAGCGCCGTCTCCATCTCGGCCTGGCGGAACACGCCCGGGCCGGCACCGTTGACCACGACGCGCACGCCCGACTTCGTCTTGGCGGCGAAGACGCCGGCCATGACGTAGCGGCTGGCCGGGTTGCGCATCTTGGCGTAGCCGGCCTTCTCCGGGATAGGGAACTCGATCGCCACCAGCAGCTCGCCCGGCTCCAGCGCCGTGGTGAACATGCCTTGGAAAAAGTCATCCGCCGCGATCCGGCGCTTGTCGGTGACAACGGTGGCGCCCAGCCCGAGCACGGCGGAGGGGTAGTCCGCCGCCGGGTCGTTGTTTGCGACGCTGCCGCCGATGGTGCCGCGATTGCGCACCTGCGTGTCGCCGATGGTGCCGGCCATGGCGGCCAGCGCCGGGATGGCAGCCTTCACCTCGGGGCTGTTCGCCACTTCGACATGCTTGGCCAGCGCGCCGATGATGAGCTTGTCACCGTCCCGCTTGATGCCCTTCAGCTCGGCGATGCCGGACAGGTCGACCACCGAGGTCGGCTTGTTCAGCCGGTGCTTCAGCGCCGGCAGCAGGGTCTGGCCGCCGGAGATCGGCCGCGCATCCGGGTCGGCGGTGAGGATCTTGACGGCGTCCGCGACCGAGGCCGGCTTGTGATAGGCAAAATCGTACATCGTCTGAACTCCCTTTGGTCGTTCGCCGGCCGATTCTCGCTTCCGGGCTGACGCCCTCCAGCGACCGGCCGGCAGGCACTTCCGCTATTCTGCCGCCAGCTTATGGCCGGCGTTGATGATGTTCCAGACCTTGGCGGGCGTCGCCGGCATCTCGATATGCCGCACGCCATAATCCTTCAGCGCATCGACCACGGCGTTGATCACCGCGGGCGGCGAGCCGATGGCCCCCACCTCGCCGCAGCCCTTCACCCCAAGCGGGTTATGGGTGCAGAGCGTCACATGGGTGGCGACCGAGACCGGTGGAAGGTCATCCGCCCGCGGCATCTGATAGTCCATGAAGCTGGCCGAGAGCAGCTGGCCGCTGTCGTCGTAGACCGCCGTCTCCAGCAACGCCTGGCCGATGCCCTGGGCGACGCCGCCCTGGACCTGGCCCTCGACGATCATCGGGTTGATGACGCGGCCGACATCGTCCACCGCGGTGAAATTCACCACCGAGACCTGGCCGGTCTCGGGTTCGATCTCGACCTCGCAGATATGGCAGCCGCCCGGGTAGGTGAAGTTCTTCGGGTCGTAGAAGGCGGTCTCGTCGAGGCCCGGCTCCAGCTCCTCGATCGGGTAGTTGTGCGGGACATAGGCCGTGAGCGCGATCTCGCCCCAGGACTTGGTCTTGTCGGTGCCGGCGACGCGGAAGGTGCCGCGGTCGAACTCGACGTCCTCGACCGAGGCCTCCATCAGGTGGGCCGCGATCTTGCGGGCCTTGAGGACGATCTTGTCCATCGCCTTGACCATGGCGCTGCCGCCGACCGCCAGCGACCGGGACCCGTAGGTACCCATGCCGAAGGGGATCTTGGCGGTGTCGCCATGAACGATGTCGACCTGGGCCAGCGGCACGCCGAGCCGGTCGGTGACCAGCTGCGCCAGCGTCGTCTCATGCCCCTGGCCATGGCTGTGGGTGCCGGTCAGCACGGTGACGCTGCCGGTCGGGTGCACCCGGATGGTGCCTACCTCGTAGAGCCCGGCGCGGGCGCCGAGCGAGCCGACCACGGCCGAGGGCGCGATGCCGCAGGCCTCGACATAGGTCGAGATGCCGATGCCGCGCAGCTTGCCGCGGGCCTTGGCCTCGGCGCGGCGCGTCTCGAATTCGGCATAGCCGGCGCCGATCAGCGCCTGGTCCAACGTCGTCTGGTAGTCGCCGCTGTCGTATTGCAGGGCGATCGGCGTCTGGTAGGGGAAGGCGTCCGCCGGGATGAAGTTGCGGCGGCGAATCTCGACCTTGTCGATCCCCAGCTCTCGCGCCGCGACATCGACCAGGCGCTCGACCAGGAAGGTGGCTTCCGGCCGGCCGGCGCCGCGATAGGCATCGACGGGGACGGTGTTGGTGAAGACGGCCTTCACCTCGGCGTACACGGTCGGCGTGGTATACACGCCCGCCAGCAGCGTGGCGTAGAGGTAGGTCGGGACACTCGTGGCGAATGTGGACAGGTAGGCGCCCATATTCGCCAGCGTCTGCACGTGCAGCGCCAGGAACCTGCCGTTCTCGTCGAGCGCGAGCCTGGCCTTGCTGATGTGGTCGCGGCCATGTGCGTCGGTCAGGAAGGACTCGGTCCGGTCGGCGGTCCATTTCACCGGGCGGCAGACCTTGCCGGCGGCCCAGGTGACGATCGCCTCCTCGGCGTAGTGGAAGATCTTGCTGCCGAAGCCGCCGCCGACATCGGGCGCCACCACGCGCAGCTTGTGTTCCGGCAGGTGCAGCACGAAGGCGCCCATCAGCAGCCGGATGACATGCGGGTTCTGGCTGGTGGTGAACAGCGTGTACTCGTCCGTGGTGCGGTCGAAGTCGCCGATCGCCGCACGCGGCTCCATGGCGTTCGGCACGAGACGGTTGTTCACCAGTTCGAATTCGACAACCTTCGGCGCGGTGGCGAAGGCCGCGGCATTCACCGCCGGGTCGCCGATATGCCAGTCGTAGCAGACATTGCCGGCGACCTCGTCATGGACGGCCGGGGCGCCCGGGGCGATCGCCGCGTCGAGGCCCGCGACCGCCGGCAGCACGTCGTAGTCGACGTTGATCGCCTCACCCGCATCCTTGGCCTGGGTCTTCGTTTCGGCCACCACCAGGGCGACCGCGTCGCCGACGAACCGCACCTTGCCGACCGCAAGCACCGGATGCATCGGCTCCGCCATCGGCGAGCCGTCCTTGTTGTGGATCTGCCAGCCGCAGGGGATGCCGCCGAGGTCGGGCATGTCCGCGCCGGTGAAGATGGCGACCACACCCGGCATGGCCTTCGCCGCCGCGAAGTCGATGCCGTTGATCTTCGCATGCGCATGCGGGCTGCGGAGGATATAGGCGTAGGTCTGGTTCGGGCGGTTGATGTCGTCCGTGTACTGGCCGCGGCCAGATAGGAAGCGCAAATCCTCCTTGCGCTTCACGCTCGCACCGATGCCCTCGAAAGGTGTCACCGCGTTCATTGCATCGCCTCCCAGGCAGCCCGGATGCCTTGCCGGGGCGGCCCGTCCGCACGGCCCCAGACATTCCCGGCCTTCATTCAGCACGTCGGACCGGGCGCGCCGCGGCACGCCCGGTCGGGACTATTCCGCGGCGGGTGCCAACTCGGCGCGGCGGCCGTGCATGACGTCCTGCGCGGCGGCGATCGCCTTGACGATGTTATGGTAGCCGGTGCAACGGCAGAGGTTGCCCTCGAGACCCTCGCGGATCTCCTTCTCCGACATGCCATCGGGGTGCTTTTGCACCAGGTCGATGGCCGACATCACCATGCCCGGCGTGCAGAAGCCGCATTGCAGGGCGTGGTATTCGCGGAAGGCTTCCTGCATCGGATGCAGCGTGCCGTCCGCCTTGGCCAGGCCCTCGATCGTCGTGACCTGCGTGCCGTTGGCCTGCAGCGCCAGGAGGGTGCAGGCCTTCACGCTCTCGCCGTCGACATGCACCACGCAGGCGCCGCACTGGCTGGTATCGCAGCCGACATGCGTTCCGGTCAGGCGCAGCGTCTCGCGGAGCAACTCCACCAGCAGCGTGCGGCCTTCGACCTCAGCCGTGTGGGTGGTCCCGTTCACGGTCAGTGTGACTTGCGGCATCCCGCGTCTCCCCCGGTGGAAGCGGCCAGTGGGCCGCATATCGGCCGCAAAGGTCGCCTCGCCCTTGGCTTCCGTCAAGCGTCGCCGCACGATCCATTGGTCGAATGGCGCCCGGTCAGGCCTTACCGGCAGGCGGCAGGGGGATGAACCGCTTCCTGCCACGGGTGGCGAGCAGCAGCAGCCCGAGCACAAGCGTGCCCAGCGGCCATAGCGTCCAGATGGCGCCGAGGGCCAGGACGCCGAACATGCCGGCGCCCGCCGCCACCTCGGGGTCGGGGCCGGTGACGAATGGCCCAACCGCGGCGCAGGTCCCGAGCCCGCCCAGCAGCATCAGGAGCTGGAAGGTCCAGAACACCGACTTGATCGCCCGGCCAATGGGGCCGCGGCGCTCCCGTGCCTCGACCAGGACCTCTCGCGGCATGTCAGGCGGCGATCAGTGCCGCCCCCTTGGCGATTGCCAGCGGGTTCTCCGCCTCCGGCCGGTCGTGCAGGTGGCAGGCGGCGACATGGCCGGCATCCAGTGCCGTGGGCACCGGCTTCAGCGCCGGCTCCTCGGCACGGCAGCGGTCGAAGGCATAGGGGCAGCGGGTGTGGAAGCGGCAACCCTTGGGCGGGTTGATGGGACTCGGCACATCGCCCCTCAGGATGATCCGCGTCCGTGCCGCCCCCGGCATGGGCACCGGCACGGCCGAAAGCAGGGCTTCGGTGTAGGGGTGCTTCGGCGCGGCAAACAGGCCCCGCTTCGGCGCCACCTCGACGATCTTGCCCAGATACATGACGGCCACGCGATGCGTCATGTGCTCGACGATGGCGAGGTCGTGGCTGATGAACAGCATCGCCAGGCCAAGTTCGGCCTGCAGGTCCTGCAGCAGGTTGACGATCTGCGCCTTGACCGAGACGTCGAGCGCCGAGACGGCCTCGTCGCAGACGATCAGGTCGGGCTCGGCCGCCAGCGCCCGGGCGATGCCGATCCGCTGGCGCTGGCCGCCGCTGAACTCGTGCGGCCAGCGGTTCACCGCGTCGCGCGGCAGGCGGACGGTGTCCATCAGCTTGGCGACGCGCTCATCCAGGTCCTTGGCATCCTTGGCAAGGCCGAAATTGCGGATCGGCTCGGCCAGGATGTCGCGCACACGCATGCGCGGGTTGAGCGAGGAGAAGGGGTCCTGGAACACCACCTGGACGCGGCGGCGCATCGGCCGCAGCGCGCTGGCCGAGAGGTCGTCGATCCGCTTGCCGTCCAGCACAACCTGACCGGCCGTGATGTCGAAGAGCCGCAGGACGGCCTTGCCGACGGTCGACTTGCCGCAACCCGATTCGCCGACCAGCGAAAGGGTCTCGCCCTTGGCGATATGGAAGGAAATCCCATCCACGGCATAGACGTAGCCCGTGGTACCGCCGAGGAAGCCGCCCTTCAGCGGAAAATACTTCTTCAGATCAGTGACGTCGAGAAGCCGCGCGCTCATGCCGCGATCGCCCCTTCCTTGCTGGCGTAATGGCAGGCGGCCACATGGCCGGGCGCCTTCTCCTCCAGCGCCGGCGCCACCTGGGTGCAGAAGTCGGTCGCCTTGGGACAACGGCTGGCGAAGACGCAGCCGGGAATCTTCTGCTTCAGGCTGGGGACCAGGCCGGGAATCTCGGCCAGCCGCGTCTCCTGCCCATGCAGGGAGGAGCCGAGCTTCGGCATCGAGCCGAGCAGCCCCTGGGTATAGGGGTGCTTCGGGTCGTTGAAGAGCAGCCCGACCGCCGCCTCCTCGACCTTGCGGCCGGCATACATGACGATGACGCGCTCGGCGACCTCGGCCACCACGCCGAGGTCGTGGGTGATCAGCACGATGGCGGCGCCCACGCGGTGCTTGAGGTCGCGCATCAGTTCCAGGATCTGCGCCTGGATGGTGACGTCGAGCGCCGTGGTCGGCTCATCGGCGATCAGCAGCTTCGGGTTGCAGGCGAGCGCGATGGCGATCATCACCCGCTGCCGCATGCCACCCGAGAGCTGGTGCGGGTATTCGCGCACCCGCCGCGCCGGCTCCGGGATGCCGACCAGGGTCAGCATCTCGACCGCCTTGGCCTCGGCCTGGCTGGCCGAGAGCCCCTGGTGCAGCCGCAGCGTCTCGCCGATCTGCCGCCCCACGGTCAGGACCGGATTCAGCGAGGTCATCGGCTCCTGGAAGATCATGCTGATCTCGTTGCCGCGGATGTCGCGCATCTCGCGGTCCGAGCATTGCAGCAGGTCGCGACCCTCGAAGCGGATGCTGCCGGCGATCTTGCCCGGCGGCTCCGGGATCAGCCGCAGGATGGACATGGCGGTGACGGACTTGCCGCAGCCGCTCTCGCCGACGATCGCCAGCGTCTCGCCGGCCTCGACGTGGAAGGTGACACCGTCCACGGCGCGGTTGATCCCGTCCGGCGTGCGGAAATGGGTCTGCAGGTTGTCGACCTCGAGGAGTGCCATCGGATCAGAGCCTCTTGGCCATGCGGGGGTCGAGCGCGTCGCGCAGGCCATCGCCGAGCAGGTTCACGGCCAGCACGGTGATGGACAGGAAGATCGCCGGAAAGAAGACGATGTAGGGCTTCACCTGCCAGAGCGCCCTGCCCTCCGCCATGATGTTCCCCCAGGAAGGGATGATCGGCGGCGTACCCGCGCCGATGAAGGACAGGATGGCCTCGGTGATCATCGCCGCGGCGCAGATATAGGTGGCCTGCACGGTGATCGGCGCCAGCGTGTTGGGCAGGATGTGGCGCCAGATGATCATCGGCGTGCGGGTGCCGGCGGCCACCGCCGCATCGACATAGGGCTGTTCCCGCAGCGAGAGCACCACGCCGCGCACCAGGCGGGAGACGCGCGGGATCTCGGCGATGGTGATGGCGATGATGACGTTCTGCACGGACCCGCGCGTCAGCGCCATCAGCGCGATCGCCAGCAGGATCGGCGGGATGGACATCAGCCCGTCCATCACCCGCATGATGATGCTGTCGGCCAGGCGGATATAGCCGGAGATCATGCCGATGGTCATGCCGATGACCGAAGCGAGGATGGCGACCGAGAAGCCGACCAGCAGCGACACCCGGGCGCCGTAGAGCACGCGCGAATAGACGTCGCGGCCCAGCATGTCGGTGCCGAACCAATAGAGCGCCGAGGGCTCCCGCGTCCGCCTGGCCGGCGCCAGCGCGGTCGGGTCGACCGTCCAGAGCAGCGGCGCGAAGACCGCGACGAACAGCATCAGCAGCAGGAGGAAGCCGCCCACCGCCATGGTCGGGTTGCGGCGGAGGAAGCCGATGAAGCCCTTGCGCGGCTTCACCGGCGGCAGCACGTCCGGCAGCGGGGCGGCGGCGGCATAGCCATGCGGCGCCGCGGCCTCGATCGGGGACAGGACGGTCGCGGAGGCCATCAGTACCGGATCCTCGGGTCAAACAGGGTATAGGCGAGGTCGATCACCAGGTTCACCAGCACGTAGACGAAGCTGAACAACAGCACGACGCCCTGGATCACCGGATAGTCACGCCGGAGGATCGCATCCACCGTCAGCCGGCCGAGGCCGGGAATGGCGAAGACGCTTTCCGTCACCACCGCGCCGCCGATCAGCAGCGCGATGCCGATGCCGATGACGGTGACGATCGGCACGGCGGCATTCTTCAACGCATGCAGGAACAGGATGTTCATCTGCCCGGCGCCCTTGGCCCGCGCGGTGCGGATGTAGTCCTGCTGCAGCACCTCCAGCATGGTGGCCCGGGTGATCCGGGCGATCAGCGCGATATAGACGCCGCCGAGGGCCACGGCCGGCAGGATCAGGTTCTCCAGCCAGGGGAAGAAGCCGGTCTTGAAGGCGGTGTAGCCCTGCACCGGCAGCCAATCGAGCTCCAGCGCGAAGACATAGGCCAGCAGGTAGCCGACCACGAAGACCGGGACGGAGAAGCCGAGCACCGCGAAGCCCATCACCGCGCGGTCGATCAGCGTGCCCTGCTTCCAGGCCGCCACGACACCCATCGGCACGGCGATGGTGACGGCCAGGATCAGGGTCAGGATCATCAGCGACAAGGTGGGCTCGATCCGCTGCTGGATCATGGTGGTGACCGGCAGGTTGGTGAAGATCGAGACTCCCATGTCGCCGTTCAGGATGTTCCAGACCCATTCGCCGAAGCGGATGAGGAAGGGACGGTCCAGGCCGAGCGAGGCCCGGATGCGTTCGACATCCTGCGGCGTCGCCTGGTCACCGGCGATCACCGCCGCCGGGTCGCCCGGCGCGATGTAGAGCAGGGAGAAGACGAACAGCGCGACCAACGCCATCACCGGGATGGTGGCGAGGACGCGGCGGATCACATAGGCGAACATGCGCTTCCTATTTCCGCGAGTTCAGGACTTCGAGACGCCCCAGAAGAAGGGCAGCGGCCCCTTCACCACGCCCGAGACATTCGCCCGCCAGGCCTGGTAGCCGAGGAAGAAGCCGGTCGGAACATAGAGCGCGTTGTCGACCGCGGCCTTGTTGAGCCGGGCGATCGCCGCCTTCTCGGCGGCCAGGTCCGGCGCCTCGAACCAGTTGTTGACCTCGGTCTCCACCGCCGGGACATCCGGCCAGCCGAACCAGGCCTTGTCGGCATTGCCGCGGATGGCGATGTAGACCGCCGGGTTGATGCAGTCCGCGCCGGCATGCCAGGAGTGGAACATCGACCAGCCGCCCTGCCCGACCGGGTTCTTCATGGCGCGGCGCTGGCCCGTGGTGCCCCAGTCGGTCGCCACGTAATCCACGTTGAAGCCGATCCGCTTGAGCAAGTCGGCGGTGACGTCGCCCTGCGCCTTCGTGATCGGCTGGTCCTGGGCGACGACACAGGTGACCGGCGTGCCGCTGTAGCCGCTCTCGGCCAGCAGCCGCTTGGCCAGATCCATGTTCGGACCCTTGAGGATCTCGCCGCCATTCTCGGTGTAGAGCGGCGTGCCCGGGGTGAAGTAGCCCGGCAGCTTCTTCCACATGGCGTCGTCGTCGCCGACCAGGGCGCGCATGTAGTCTTCCTGGCTCAGCGCCGCCATCACCGCCTGTCGCGCCTTCAGGTTGTTGAAGGGCGTGGTGAGATGGTTCATCCGGAAGGTGCCGATATTGCCGAGCGGATCGGCGATGTCGGCGCGGATGTTGCGGTTGCGCTTGAGCTGCGGGATCAGGTCGGTGATCGGGTTCTCCCACCAGTCGACCTCGCCGTTCTGCAGCGCGGCGGAAGCCGTGGCGGGGTCCGGCATCACCATCCATTCGATCCGGTCGACGCCCATGCGCTTGCCGCCGGCCAGCCAGCTGCCGGGTTCGTCGCGCGGCACGTAGCCTTCGAATTTCTCGAACACCGCGCGGGCGCCGGGTACCCACTCTTCCTTCTTGAAGCGCATCGGGCCGGAGCCGACATACTCGTTGATCTGCGTGAAGGGATCCGTCTTGGCGATCCGCTCCGGCATGATGAAGGCCATCGGCGTGGAGTTCTTGCCAAGCGCCATCAGCATCTTCGGATAGGGCTTCTTCAGCACCCAGCGGACGGTGCGGTCATCGACCGCGATCAGGTCCTGCTGCAGCGCCTTGAGCATCAGACCCATCGAGTCGCGCGCCGACCAACGGGTCAGGCTGGCGACCACGTCCTTGGCCAGCACCGGGCTGCCATCGTGGAATTTGAGGCCGGGGCGCAGGCGGAACTCCCAGGTCAGGCCATCGGCCGAGACCGACTCGCTTTCCGCCATCTGCCGCTGCGGGCGAAGCTGGTCGTCGAAGCCATAGAGCGTGTCCCAGACCAGGACGGCGGCATTGCGGACGACGTATTGCGTGCCCCAGATCGGGTCGAAATTCGCCAGGTTCGCCTGCGGCACGAAGCGCAGGGTGCGGGCGGCAGCGCCCTGGGACAGCGCCGGCGCCGGCATGCCGCCGAACATCGCCGCGCTGCCGGCCGCCGCGCCGGCCTTCAGGAAGTTCCTGCGATCCATAGTCTTTGTCTCCCAGCCTTAGCTCGGGCGCCCCTGCTGCGCCCGGTTTCGAGCCAGCCTGCCTCAACCTTGGGCAACACGCCAGCGCCCTTGGGTCGCCGCGACGGCCCGGGCGATGGCTGGCCCGATCTCATCCGACCCGGCTTGCACGCCCCGTGCCAATGCCGGCGCCGCATCAACCTCGGCGGACATTCCAGAACAGCGCCGGCCCGCCGGTGAGGACACCGGTCAGGCTGCGGCGATAGGCCATCGGCGGCCGCAGCAGGCCGAGCGGGACAAAGGGCGCTTCCTCCCAGAGCAAGGATTGCAGGTCCCGCGCGATGGCCTTCTCCGCCGCCTGGTCGGGGGCGGCGAACCAGGCCTCGCGCAACGCCTCCCGCTTCGGGCTGCTGGACCAGCCGAACCAACCCTCGGCGCCGTTGCCGCGCAGCGGCTGGTGACTGCCGGGAACCGACACGTCGAGCCCTTCCCAGGTGGTGCAGAAGATGTTCCAGCCGCCCTGGTCCGGCGCATCCTTCTTGGCCCGGCGCTGCACCAGCGTGCCCCAGTCCATCGCCTGCGCATCGACATTGAAGCCGATCTTGCGCAGCGTGTCGGCGGCAACCTCCGACAGCCCGTTCAGGGTCGGGAAGTCGGTCGGCACCAGCATGACGATCTTGCGGCCGTCATAGCCGGCGGCGCGTACCGCCCGCTTGGCGGCGTCCAGGTCGCGCGGGCCGGTCAGTGCCTCCATGCCAGCCGCATTCGCCAGCGGCGTGCCTGGGGTGAAGGCACCGGCCGGCACCTGCCACAGCGCCGGGTCCTCGCCCAAGGCCGCCTGCATGAAGCTCTTTTGGTCGATCGCCGGGAAGACCGCGCGGCGGACGGCCGCATTGTCGAAGGGTGGGTGCAGATGGTTGAACCGCAGCACGCCCAGCGCGCCGGCAGTGTTCACCACCTCGACCGTGATGTCCTTGTGCTTGCGCAGCACCGGCAGCAGGTCCGCCAGCGGCGTCTCCCACCAGTCGATCTCGTTGTTCTGCAGCGCCGCAGCGGCGGTCGCCGGGTCGGGCATGATGCGCCACTCGACCCGGTCGAAATGCACCGGCTTGCCGCCGGCCAGGAAATCCGCCGGCTCGTCGCGCGGCACATAGGCGCCGTGGCGTTCATACACCGCGATGCTGCCCGGCACCCATTCCTTGGCGGCGAAGCGGAAGGGGCCGGAGCCGGTGTAGTCGGTGATCTGCTGGAACGGGTCGGTCTTTGCCACCCGCTCCGGCATGATGGCGCAGAGATTGGCGGAGGGCTTGCCCAAGGCCCAGACCAGGCCGGGCCAGGGCTGCTTCAGGACGATCTCGAAGCGGTCGTCGGCGGTGGCGCGCATCTCCTGCAGCAGCGCGTTCAGCCGTTGGCCCAGCACGTCCCGCTTCGACCAGCGGGCGATGGAGGCGATGCAGTCCCGCGCGGTCACCTTCTCGCCGTCGTGGAAGCGCAGGTCGGGGCGCAGCGCGATGCGGTGGGTCAGCCCGTCCTCGGCCACCTCGTGCGCCGCGGCCATCTGCGGCCGTGGCTCGAAGTCGCGGCCGAGGCCGAAGAGCGTGTCGTAGATCATCAGCGCGTGGTTCCGCGCGATGACGGTGGTGGTCCAGATCGGGTCGATATTCGCCAGGTTGCCCTGCGGCACGAAGCGCAGGGTGCGCGCGTTGGTCTGCGCTGCGGCGATCCGCGGCGCCGCCAGCAAGGCTGGCGTGGCTTGCAGCAGGGTGCGACGGCGCATGCTTCTGTTCTCCGGCAGCGCCGCAGGCCTCGGCCGCCGCGCGCCGGTTTCCTAGCGCCGCCGCGCCACTCGCATCAAGCCTTGGCCATGTTCCAGAACACCGTGGCCGGGGCGCGGAAGGCGCCGGTCACGTTGCGGCGCCAGGCGGAGGGCTGCCAGTAGAAGCCGAGCGGGATATAGGGCAGCACTTCCATCGCGCGGCGGTTCAGCGCCTCCGCCACCGGCTTCTGCGCCGCGAGATCGGGCGCCGCCAGCCAGTCGCCGCGCAGGCGTTCGATCTCCGGGTCGCTCGGCCAGCCGAACCAGGCATTCGCCCCGTTCGCCCGCAGGAACAGGTGGTAGACCGGCAGCGCCAGCGACTGGCCGGAGGAGGTGGTGTGGATGATGCTCCAGCCCCCCTTCTCCACCGGCTCCTTGCTTACCCGCCGCTGCACCAGCGTGCCCCAGTCGGTCGAGACCAGCTCCAGGTTCATGCCGAGCCGGGTCAAAAGGTCGGCGGTGACCAGCGAGAGCGCGTTGATCTGCGGATAGTCGCCGGGAGCGACGAGAACCACCTTCTCCCCGGCATAGCCGGCTTCCTTCAGCGCTGCGCGGGCGCGGTCGATGTTGCGGACCTTCAGCACCTCGCTGCCGGCTTCGTTGGCCAGCGGGGTGCCGCAGGTGAAGACGCCCTCGCAGGCCTCCCAGCCGTCCTTCTCGTTGCCGGCGACGGCCCGCATGTAGTCGCGCTGGTCCACCGCCATGGCGACGGCGCGGCGGATGCCGGGGTTGTTGAAGGGCGGCTGCAGGTGGTTGAAGCGGCAGATGCCGTAGGTGCCGTCCAGCAGGCGCTGCTCCACCACCACCTCCCGGTTCCGCCGCAGCAGCGGCAGCAGGTCGTGCAGCGGATATTCCCAGTAGTCCTGCTCCCCGGTCGTCATCGCGTTGGCTGCGGTGGCGGGATCGGAGATGATCGTCCACTCCACCCGGTCGAGCCGCGGCGTGCGGCCGCCGGCCAGGCCATCCACCGGTTCCTGGCGGGGAACATAGCCGTCGAATTTCGCCCAGACGGCGCGTTGGCCGGGATTCCATTCATTGGCGACGAAGCGGAAGGGACCGCTGCCCACCGCCTCGCGGATCTGCTGGAAGGCGTCGGTGTTGGCGATGCGTTCCGGCATGACGAAGCAGGGGAATTGCGTCTGGCCCAGCGCCATCAGCAGCAGCGGCACCGGCCGGTGCAGGCGGAAGCGGACGCGCCGGTCGTCCAGTGCCTCGACCTCGGCCACCGCGGGCCAGAGCACCTGGGCGAAGGGGTCGCGCCGCGACCAGCGCTTGATGCTGGCGACGCAGTCCTTGGCCAGCACGCGCTCCCCGTCGTGGAAGCGGAGGCCGTCGCGCAGGGTGAAGGTCCAGGCCAGGCCGTCCTGCTCCGTCACCCAGCCCTCGGCCATCTGCGGCCGGATCTCGCCCTTGGCGTCCTGGGCGCAGAGCTGGTCGTAGACCAGGAAGGCGTGGTTGCGCGTCACCACCGCCGTGGTCCAGACCGGGTCCAGGCTGGTCAGGTTGGCCTGCGGGATGACGCGCAGGGTGCGCGCGGCCGCCCCTTGGGCGAAGGCCGGGGCCGGCAGGGCGGCAACAAGGCCGGCCTGGAGCAGCGTGCGGCGATGCATCTTGGACTCCGTGGTGGTTTACAGGAAGCAAGGCTGGGGAGGGAGATGCTGTCAGACCCTCCGGACACCCCAGAAGATCGCGAACCCCTTCACCCGGTCCACCAGCGTCCGGCGATGCGCGGTGATCGAGTAGTAGGCACCCGTCGGGATATAGGGCAGGCCCTGCATCGCCGCCGCCTGGATCCGCCGGGCGATCGCCTGCTGCGCGGCGAGGTCCGGCGCCTCCAGCCAGGCGGCGCGCAGCGCCTCGATCTCCGGCAAATCGGGCCATCCGGGCGCCGCATTGGCGCCGTCCGAGCGCAGCTGCAGATGCGTCACCGGATTGACGAAATCCATCCCCGACGTGGCGAAGCAGGCGATCGACCAGCCGCCCTGCTCGAGCGGCCCCCGGTTCATCCGCCGCTGAGCCACCGTGCCCCAATCGGTCAGCACCACCTCGGCGTTGATCTCCAGCCGCCGCAGCAGGTCGGCGGCGACCTGCGCCTGGGCGGTGGTGGAGACGATGTCGGTGGTGCCGATCAGCCGCACCAGCTCGCCCCTGTAGCCGGCCGCCTTCAGCGCCTGCTTCGCCTGCTCGACGCTGCGTGGGCCTTTCAGGGGCTCAAGTCCCTCGTCGCTGGCGAAGGGGCTGCCGGGGGTGAAGAAGCCCATGTCCTTGACGTATTTCGCCGGGTCCGGCCCGACGATCGCGGTCATGAAATCCTCCTGCGCGATCGCCGGCAGGAAGGCGCGGCGGATCGCCGGGTTGTCGAAGGGCGGCTGGCGGTGGTTGAAGCGGAACTGCCCCGGCAGCGGCATCGGGTCGATCGGCTCCAGCAGCAGGCCGCGGTTGCGGCCAAGGAGCATCTGGATCTCGGCCGGCATCTGCTCCAGCCAATCGACCTCGCCGGCGGTCAGGGCCGCGGCGGCGGTGCCGGCATCGGGGATGATGGTCCACTCGATCCGGTCGAAATGCACCACCTTCGGTCCGGCGGTCAGGCCGCTGCCGCCGCCCGAGGTCGGGACGTAGTCCGGGTTGCGTTCCCAGACGGCGCGGGCACCCTGGCGGAATTCGTTCATCACGAAGCGGAAGGGCCCGCTGCCGATGGGTTCGCGGATCTGCTGGAAGGCGTCGGTCGCGGCCAGCCGCGCCGGCATGATGAAGGGCTGCGGGTTGGACGGCACCGCGAGCGCGTCGATCAGCAGCGGGAAGCGCGACGTCAGCCGGAAGCGGAACCGCGTGTCGTCCAGCGCCACCAGCTCCTCGGTCCGCGCCGCCAGCACCTGCCCCATCGGGCTGCGCCGCATCCAGCGGCGCAGCGAGACGACGCAGTCCTCCGCCCGCACCCGTTCGCCATCGTGGAATCGCAGCCCGTCCCGCAGGGTGATGGTGCAGGTCCGGCCGTCATCCTCGAACATATGGCCGGCCGCCATCTGCGGATGGGTGCGGAATTGGTGGTCCACGCCATAGAGCGTGTCCCAGACCATGTAGCCATGGTTGCGGATGACGTTGGAGGAGATCGCGATCGGGTCCAGCCCGCCAAGGTCGGCCTGCGGCACGAACCGCAGCACCCGCGACTGCGCCTGGGAATAGGCGGGCGCCGCCAGCAGCGCGCCTCCCGCCGCCAGCAGCCCGCGCCGCGCGACAGCCCGCGCCTCCTCCTGCTTCGCCATCATGTGCGCCGCATGTTCCAGAACAGCGCGAAGCCCGGCACGCGTCCCGTCAGGTTGCGCCGGAAGGAGGTCATCGAGGTGTAGGACCCGACCGGGATATAGGGCACCTCGTCCAGCATGGTGAGCTGGATCTCCCGCGCCAGGCGCTGCTGCGCCTCGAGGTCCGGCGCGTCGAACCAGGCGTCGCGCAGCTCCTCCAGCCGCGGGATGGTCGGCCAGCCGAACCAGGCGCCGTTGCCATGGCCGCGCAGCGGGAAATTGCCCGAAGGATCGGCGAATTCGAAGGAGGCGAAGGCGGTCAGGAAGACGCTCCAGCCGCCTTTCTCCAACGGCTCGCGGCTGGCGCGGCGCTGCACCACGCTGCCCCAGTCGGTCAGGACGAAGTCGAGGTTCACCCCGAGCCTGCGGAACATGTCGCCCGCCACCTGGGTCATCGCCGCCGGCGCCAGGATGTCGGTCGGGCCGATCAGGCGGATGAGCTGGTCGGTATAGCCGGCCTCCTTCAGCAGGGCCTTGGAACGCTCGATGCTGCGCGGGCCGGTCAGCGCCTCCATCCCCGCATCGGTCGCCAGCGGCGTGCCGGGGGTGAAGGTGCCGAGGTTGGCGGAAAACAGCGCCGGGTCGGGCCCGACGATCGCCGTCATGTAGTCGGCCTGGGAGACTGCCGGCAGCAGCGCCTGGCGCATCCGCTTGTCGTTGAAGGGCGGGTGCAGGTGGTTGAAGCGCAGGATGGCCGGGTTCTGCAGGCTGTCGATCGGCTCGACCGCGATCTGCCGGTTGCGGCGGAACATGGTCTGGATCTCGGGCGGCGGCTGCTCGTACCAGTCGATCTCGCCGGTCTGCAGCGCGCTGCTCGCGGTCGCCGCATCGGTGATGATGTGCCACTCGATGCGGTCGAAATGCGCGACCTTCGGCCCGGCGGTCAGGCTCGGCGTGCCGGAGGCGACCGGCTGGTAGGCAGCGTTGCGCTCATAGGCGACGAAGCTGCCGGAATTGTACTCGGCGGGGCGGAAGCGGAAGGGACCGCTGCCGACCGTCTCGCGGATCTGCTGGAAGGGGTCGGTCTGCGCGATGCGCTCCGGCATGATGAAGGCGGCCGGGTTGGAGGGGCTGGCCAGCGAGGGGATCAGCCGCGGGAAGGCGCGGGTCAGCCGGAAGCGCAGCCGGCGGTCGTCGAGCGCAGTGAGCTCGGCGACCAGCGGCTCCAGCTTCTGGCCGTTGGAGTTGCGCTTCATCCAGCGCTTCAGGCTGGCGACGCAATCCGCTGCCCGCACCGGCTCGCCGTCATGGAAGCGCAGGCCGGGGCGCAGGGTGAAGGTGTAGATCCGGCCGTCATCCTCAACGGTGTGGCCCTCGGCCATCTGTGGCTGCGGCCGGAACTGCGCGTCCATGCCGTACAGCACGTCATAAACCAACCAGGCATGGTTGCGGGTGACGTTCGCGGTGGTCCAGATCGGGTCGAGGCTGGTCAGGTTCGCCTGCGGCACGAATTTGAGCACACCCGTGCCCGCCGGCTGCCCAATGGCAAAGCGCGGGAGCACGGCGCCCGCTGCGGCGCCGGCCAACAAACTGCGTCGATGCATCGCCAACTTCCCCGGTCTTGTCGCGTGATGTCAGGCGGTCTTCTTCAGGCTCCAGAACAGCGGCATGCCCTTGGGCACGTCGCCGAGGCTGCGCCGATAGGCCGTGGCCTGGAAATACTGGCCGAGCGGCAGGGTCGGCACCTCCTCGAAGGCCAGGGCCTGCATCTCCCGTGCCACCACCTTCTGGGTCGCCAGGTCGGGCGCGTCGAACCAGCGTTGCCGCAGCGCCTCCATCCCCGGCGAGGTCGACCAGCCCCACCAGCCGTCCTTGCCATTGCCACGCAGCGGCTGGTTGACGCCGGGATTGATGACGTCGAGCCCGGTCCAGAAGGTGAAGAAGATGCTCCAGCCGCCCTTCTCCGGTGGCTCCCGGCTCGACCGCCGCGCCACCACGCTGCCCCAGTCTGTGGCGACGAACTCCACGTTCATCCCCGCCTTGCGCAGCATGTCGTTGCCGACCTGGCCAAGCGCATTCAGGGTCGGGAAGTCGGTCGCCGCCAGCAACACCACCTTCTCCCCCTTGTAGCCGGCGGCGGCGAGGTCGCGCTTCACCTTGTCGAAGTCGCGCGGACCCTTCAGCACATCGAGGCCGGCCTCGCTCGCCAGCGGCGTCTCGGGCGGGAAGAAGCCGACATGGTCGCGCCAGAGGCTGCGGTCGGTGCCGGTCACCGCCGTCATGTAGTCCTCCTGGCTCACCGCCCCCATCAGGGCGCGGCGGACGCCCGGGTTGTCGAAGGGCGCGTGCAGGTGGTTGAAGCGGCCCCAGCCGACTAGGCCGGTCGGGTTCGGCATGTCGATCACGACGTTGCGGTTGCGCTTCAGCAGCGGCAGCAGGTCGGAGGTCGGCACCTCCCACCAGTCCATCTCGCCGTTCTGCAACGCGGCGGCGGCGGTCGAGGCATCCGGCGTGACGATCCACTCGACCCGGTCGAGATTCACCCGCTTCGGCCCGGCGGTCCAGCTCGACTCGCCCTGCTCTCGCGCGACGTAATCGGCGAAGCGTTCGTAGACGAAGCGGCTGCCCTGGACGCGCTCATCCGCCTTGAAGCGGAAGGGCCCGCTGCCGACCATCTCGGTCACCTGCTTCGACCCGTCGGTCTGCGCCAGGCGTTCCGGCATGATGAAGCAGCAGGGCGTCACCAAGCTGCCCAGCGCATCGGCCAGCAGCGGATAGGGGCGCTTGAGGCGGAAGACGATGCGGCGGTCGTCGGCGGCGGCCATCTCCTCCAGCCGGGCGTTCAGCTCCTGCCCCAGCGGGTGGCGTGCCGCCCAGCGGCGGATCGAGGCGACGCAGTCCTGCGCCCGGACCGGTGCGCCATCATGGAATTTGAGGCCGGTGCGCAGCGTGATGGTCCAGCGCCTGCCGTCATCCTCCACCACATGGCCCTCGGCCATCTGCGGCGTGATGCGGAACTGCGCATCCATGCCGTAGAGCGTGTCGAAGACCATGAAGCCGTGGTGGCGGGTGACATAGGCGGTGGTGATATGCGGATCGAGGATGCCGAGATCCGATTGCGGGATGAACTTCAGCACCCGCGCGCCGGCCGGCTGCGCCAGCGCCGGGGCGCCGAGGGCGCCACCTAGCGCCATGCCGGCGCCGCCGAGGAGAACATCGCGTCGAAGCATCACCCGCACCCCGCCCTTGTCGCGCGGAGTAGACCATGCGGCGGGGCGCCTTTCCAGGCACCCCGCGGTGGTCCGGCCCTGGCCGGGGCTCAGGCCTTCCTGACGTTCCAGAACAGCGGCATGCCGTTCAGCACGCCGCTGATGTTGCTGCGGTAGGCCCAGGGCTGGAGATACGATCCCACGGGGATGTACGGCACCTCCTGGAAGGCCTCCGCCTGGATCTCGCGCGCGATGCGCTGCTGCGCGGCCAGGTCGGGCGCGTCGAACCACTCGCTGCGCAGCGCCTCGACCTTCGGCATGGTCGGCCAGCCCGGCCAGGCCGCCAGCCCGTTGCCGCGCAGCCCGAGATGGCCGGCCGGCGAGAAGAAGTCGAGCCCGGTGAAGAAGGTGAGGAAGATGTTCCAGCCGCCCTGGTCCGGCGGGTTCCGGTTGGCCCGGCGGGTGACGACGCTGCCCCAGTCGGTCGAGACGTAGTCGACGTTCATCCCCGACTTCTGCAGCATGTCGAGGCAGACCTGCGCCAGCGCGTTCAGGGACGGGAAGTCGGTCGCCCCCATCAGAACCACCTTCTCCCCCTTGTAGCCGGCCGCGGCGAGGTCGGCCTTGACCTTGGCATAGTCGCGCGGACCGGTCAGCGGCCCGATGCCGGCATCCGAGGCGAAGGGCGTGCCCGGCGGAAAGAAGCCGACCTTGTCCTTCCACATGCTGGGATCGGTGCCGATCACCGCGGTCATGAAATCGGCCTGGCTGGTGGCGCCGAGCAGCGCGCGGCGGACGGCTGGGTTGTTGAAGGGCGGGTGCAGGTGGTTGAAGCGGCAGAGGCCGAGCAGGCCGGTCGGATCGTAGGTCTCGACCTTGATGTTGCGGCCGCGCTTCAGCAGCGGCAGCAGGTCGGCGGTCGGCTGTTCCCACCAGTCCATCTCGCCGGATTGCAGCGCATTGGCGGCGGTCGAGGCATCGGGGATGACGTTCCACTCGACGCGGTCGAAATGCACCACCTTCGGGCCCGAGGTCCATTCCGCGGCGCCGCCCTGGCGCGGCAGGTAGTCCGGGTTGCGCTCATAGACCAGCCGGCTGCCGGCGATCCGCTCATCCGTCTTGAAGCGGAACGGGCCGGAGCCGACCATCTCCTTGAAGGCGGTATTGGCGTCGGTCGCGGCGATGCGCTCCGGCATGATGAAGCAAACCGGGCTGCCCGGCTTGGCCAGCGCGTCGAACAGCAGCGCGAAGGGCTTCTTCAGGCGGAAGGTCAGGGTGCGGTCGTCGGTCGCCGAGAGGTCGTCGGTCGCCAAAGCGAGTGCCTGGCCCATGGCATCGCGCTGCCACCAACGCTTGATGCTGGCCACCGCGTCCTTGGCCAGCACCGGCGCGCCATCGTGGAATTTCAGCCCCGGGCGCAGGGTGATGGTGACCCGCTTGCCGCCATCCTCGACCAGATGGCCCTCGGCCATCTGCGGCTGCGCCTTGAACTGCGAATCGATGCCGTACAGCGTATCGTAGATCAGGAAGCCGTGGTGCCGGGTGACATAGGCGGTGGTCAGGATCGGGTCGATGACCGCCAGGTCGGCCTGGGGGATGAATTTCAGCACCCGGCTCCCGGCCGGCTGCGCCAGGGCCGGCCCGCCCAGCGGCAAGGTGGCCGCCCCGGCCGTGCCGAGGAGGAAACTGCGACGATCCATGATGTCGTTCCCGATCTGTGAAGCCGGAACAAGGCAAGCCTGATCCGTCTCAGTTGCGCAAGAGGCAGGCTCGCTCGCGCGTGTGGTAGGCGCCGTGGGGCGTGCTTTTGCCCCACCCACGTCACATCCTGCTGCCAGGATGAGGCGTTCCGGAGCTTTCGCCGCATGCCACCCGACCGCCTGCATCAATGCCCCATCGCGCCGCGCCGGCCCGATCCATGCTGCGCCGCAGAACGTGACGCCCGGCATGGCGGCATAAGCCCATGACGGGGCCTTCGTCACTGCGGCGTGGTTTGTTCGGCCGCGCGCAGACCGGTAGATCATTCTTATCCGAGATGCATGACATGGCCGCCGTTCCCCACACCGAGAGCACTTCGATCCCGGGCTGGGCCGCGCGACTGGGCCCCGAGCGCGTCCGCATGGCAGTCGAACTGCTGCGCTTCGGCGTCGTCGGGATCGCCGGTTTCGTGGTCGATGCCTCGGTGCTCACCGCGGCCATCGCGCTTGGGCTTGGGCCCTGGTTCGGCCGCGTGCTGTCTTACCTCGCCGCGGCGACCACGACCTTCGCGCTCAACCGCGCTTGGACATTCCGCAGCGCCGCAAACGCGCCGCCGGTCCGGCAATGGGCGCTGTTCCTGGTGGTCAACCTCGTCGGCTTCGCCTTCAATTACGGAACCTATGCGGCGCTGATCGCCCTGGTGCCGCTGGTCGCCGCGAATCCGGTGCTCGGCGTCGCCGCAGGGTCGCTGGCCGGGTTGGTGGGAAACTTCGTTCTCTCGCGGCGCTTCGTCTTCGGCCAGGGCGGCAGCGGCCGTCCGTCCCCCAACTGAAGGACGGCGAAGCCATGCAGCATCGCAACCCTGATTGCGCCCTCCACCGGCACGCCAACAGCCCGGGACTGCCTGCATGCATGGCATGAGCCAACCCGACCGCGGGACCAAGGACGCACCGTTGATGCCTGCCGTGGCCGAAGCGACCTGGCCTGGCTTCGCCGATGTCCGTCAGCCGGAGCCGGTGCGGCGACCGAAGCGGCTTCCGCGTCCGGTCTCGCCCGCGCTTTTGGCTGCGGTTGTCGCCGGGTTGGACGCGCTTGCCGTCATCCTGTCGGGCGTCGTCCTGCAGTATGTCCCGCTGGAGCGCGGCTCGCCCTCGCCGCAGTTGATCGCCTTCTTCGCCGCGCTGACCATCAGCCTCGCCGGTTTCGGCGGCGCCTATGCCCATGCCGCGCTGTTCGGCGCGCGGCGCGCGGTCCTGGGCGCGCTCGGCGGGCTGGTGCTCGGCGGCAGCGGGCTGGCCGCCGCCGCCCTGGTGCTCGGTGCGCCGGTCACCTTCCGGCCGGGTGCGGCACTGCTCTGGCTCGGCCTTGCCGCGCCGATGCTGCTGGCTGGGCGGCTCGGCTCGGCGGCCATCTTCCGCGCCGTGCCGCAGTTCAGCCGGCAGCGCGCGGTCCTGGTCGGCAACGGTCCGCAGGCTGCCCGCTTTGCTGCCAGCCTGGCTGGCCGGCACGACCAGGGGGTCGCGCTGCTCGGGTTGGTGGACAATGACGCGGTGGCAGCGGCCGGCAGCGGCGGCTTGGCCTATCTTGGCCCGGTCACGGCGCTCGACGGCATGATCCGCCGCGGCGAGGTCGACCAGGTCGTGCTCTGCATGCCCTGGGCGGAGGAGCGCCGGGTGCGCGACATGCAGGCGATGCTGGCCGACTACCCGGTGGATGTCTGCCTCGCCCCCGACCTGCTGGCCTATCGCCACGATGCGGCCGAGGCGCCGCGCCTGCTGCGACTGGCGGACCGGCCGATCCGCGGCTGGGCGGCGGTGGTCAAGGTGATCGAGGACTATGTCCTGGCGATCGGTGCCCTGGCCGTCGCCGCGGTGCCGATGGCCCTGATCGTCCTCGCCGTGCGGCTGGACAGCCCGGGGCCGGCATTGTTCCGTCAGCGGCGGACCGGCTTCAACAACCGCGACTTCTATGTCCTGAAGTTCCGCACCATGTACCACGATGCGGCGGACCACACGGTCAAGCGCCAGGTCAAGGCTGGCGACCCGCGGGTTACCCGGGTCGGCGCCGTCCTGCGGCGCACCTCGCTGGACGAATTGCCGCAGATCTTCAACGTCTTGCGCGGCGACATGTCCTTCATCGGCCCGCGGCCGCATGCTCCCGGCACCCGTGCCGGCGACCGCCCCTTCGAGGAGGTGATGGCCCGCTACGCCGCTCGCCACCGGGTGAAGCCGGGCCTGACCGGTCTCGCCCAGGTGCGTGGATGGCGGGGGCCTACTGAAACCGAGGATAAGCTTATCCGACGCGTCGAAAGCGATTTGGAGTATATCGAGACCTGGTCGCCCTGGCTCGATCTCGTGATCCTGGTGCGGACCCTGCTGGCGGTTGCGCGCATGCGCAATGCCTGCTGAGCCCTTGTCCCGCCGGAGATTCCGCGTGCCCGATACCCTACCGCAGACCGTCCCGGGTCTCGACCCGTCCCCAGGCCATGCCGCGCCGCGCATCGCCGTGCTGGTGCCGTGCTACAACGAGGAAGTGGCGATCCCTCGGGTCGTGCAGGCCTTCCGGGCGGCGCTGCCGGGGGCGGCCATCTATGTCTACGACAACAACTCGAAGGACCGCACGGTCGACGTGGCCCGCGCCGCCGGTGCCGTGGTCCGCACCGAATCGCTGCAGGGCAAGGGTCATGTCGTCCGCCGGATGTTCGCCGACATCGAGGCCGACATCTATGTCCTGGTCGATGGCGACGACACCTACGAGGCTGCCGCCGCCCCCCGCATGGTGGCCAAGCTGGCCGATGAGCGGCTGGACATGGTCACCGGCATCCGGATCAGCCAGATCCAGGAGGCCTACCGGCCGGGCCACCGCTTCGGCAACCTGATGCTGACCGGGATGGTGCGGACCATCTTCGGCAACCGCATCTCCGACATGCTCTCGGGCTACCGGGTCTTCTCCCGCCGCTTCGTCAAATCCTTCCCCGCCCTGGCCGCCGGCTTCGAGACCGAGACGGAATTCACCGTCCATGCGCTCGAGCTCATGCTGCCGGTCGGCGAGGTGGAGACCGCCTACAAGGACCGCCCCGTGGGCAGCGTCTCCAAGCTCCACACCTTCTCCGACGGCTGGCGCATCCTCAAGGCCATCATCGCCCTGGTGAAGCGAGAGAAGCCCCTGCCCTTCTTTTCCTGGATCGCCGCGGCGCTGCTGCTGGTCGGGCTCGGCTTCGGCACCCCTGTGGTCTGGGAATTCCTCGCCACCGGCCTGGTGCCCCGGCTGCCGACCGCGGTGCTGGCCATGGGGCTGGTGCTGCTTTCCTTCCTGTCCTTCGCCTGTGGGATGATCCTCGACACCGTCACCCGCGGCCGGATGGAGGCCAAGCGGACCGCCTACCTGGCGGTCCCGGCGCCCGATTTTGAAGGGATCCGCCTGGGATGAGCCTGCCCACCTATCCGCCGCCGCGGCATATCGCCGGCGCGCCCGGGCCCATGGGGCCGGACTACGACGCCGATGTCATCATCCTGGCGCTCGACCGGGCGGAGGACACGGTGGCGGCGATCGCCTCGGCGCGGGCGCAGGCGGGCCTGGTCAAGCATGTCTGGATCGCCGACCAGGGCAGCCGACCGGAAAACCTGGCCCTGCTGGCCGAGGCGGTGGACGGGGCAGCCGATGCCACGCTGGTGCAGCTCGACCGCAACTGGGGCGTGGCCGGCGGGCGCAACCGGGCCACCGCGCTCGGCACCGGCCGCTGCGTCTTCGCGCTCGACAACGATGCCGAATTCGCCGGGCCGGACACCCTGGCCCAGGCCGCGCGGGCGCTGGAGGCGGAGCCGGATATCGCCGCGATCGCCTGCCGCATCCTGGTCTTCTCGACCGGGGCGGACGACCTGTCCTCCTGGGGCTACCCGCCCGGCTTGCTGCCGCGGGCGGCCGAGAGCTTCGACGCGGTGACCTTCGTCGGCGCCGGCCATGCGATCCGCCGGACCGACTTCGTCGCGGCGGGTGGCTACGACGACGCGCTGTTCTTCTGCTGGGAGGAATTCGATTTTGCCCTCCGCGCCATCAACCTGGGCCGCCGCATCCGCTACCGCGGCGATATCGCGGTGCGCCACAAGGTGAGCGGCGAGCGGCGCTTTGCCTGGTCCGGCACGCGCTGGTTCCACTTTGTCCGCAATAGAATTTATATAGGAATGAAATACGGCGCTTCCCTGCCAGGGCTGCTGCCGCGGTTCCTTGCCTACCAGGTCAAGGGCGCGCGCAACGGCGTGCTGGCCCAAGGGCTGCGGGCCGGGCCGGCGGCGCTGCGGCTCGCCCGCGCGTTCCGGCCAAGTCCAGCGGAAGCATTGCTTTACCGGCTCAACCCGGCGGCTCGGGACTACCTGGCGCGGAACGATACGGCCCATCGCGGCGGCCTGCCGCGTCGGGTGCGTGCCGAAATCCTGGCCGCCCTGCCTGGCGCTGCCGCTCGCTGAGCCGGCCCGATCAGGCCGGCTGGCGGCGGGCCTGAGCCTCTTCGCGCAACAGCCGCAGCACCGCCGGGCTGTCCACCAGATAGCGCCGCGCCAGCCGCCGCGGGTCCTGCGCCAGGCGCCAGGCCCATTCCAGCCCAGCCTGCTGCACCGGCCGAGGCGCCCGCCGTTCATGCCCCGAGAGGAAGAGCAGGCTGGCGCCGATGCAAAGTCCGGTGCCCTTCGCCTTGCCACGCGCCGCCACAGCATGCGCCACTCGGCATTGCCGGGGCGAGCCGACAGCCAAAAAGGTGAACCGGGCGGGGTTTTCCTCGATGAAACGGATCGCCTGTTCCATGGCAGCGGGGTCGTGCTCGAACCCCATGGGTGGATTGTGGTGCGCCACTCGCTGCAGGTTCCAGCGTTGCGCCAAGCCGGCCACCGCCGAGGAATCCATGCCGAGTATGTTCACCGGTTCGGCAGGGTCGATTGCATCCCGCACGAGATGCGCCGTCAGGTCGCTACCTGGCACGACCTCGGGCGCCGGCAGGCCGCAGGCCCTGGCAACCCGTGCCACCACGCGGCTGTCCAGCAGCCGCAGCACCGCGCCGTCATAGAGCGGCTGCAATGCCGCATGCCGCCGCAGCCGGACCAAATGGTCGGCATTCGGGGTTACGACGTACCCGAAGGCGGCATCCTTCGGCCGCGCCGACAGCCAGCCGAGCACCCCACCGAGCGACAGGTCGGCAAAGTCCAGCCCGAGCAGCCGGACAGTAGGAACCCTTGTCCCCTTACTGTCAAAGGGCAACGCGGAGCCGGACCTGGAAGAGGTTACGATCGTATTCGGGAAGGCCATTGCTCGCTTCGAAACGTCGGGAATAGGCGTAGGTTCCAATCACCGACATGTTCCGGTTCAACAGGTAGCGGGCCGTCGCGGTGAAGATGCCGTCGAAGGCAGTCTGGGTCGGACTGGTGTATTGGCGGTAATCGGCGCGGAAATCACCGCTCAGGATGATGTTGCGTCGCAATTCGTGATCCACGCCGACGCCACCCGCCGTCCGGTTGAAGCTGACAGCATCCTGGCGAATCGATTCTTCGATGGTGCGGGCGACGTTGAAGCGGACCGTGGTTAGCAGGGTTGGCGCCCAGGTGAGCTGGCCTTCCACCGCCGGGCCGGAGAGGTTCTTCAGGTTCGGATCCTTGTAGCTGCGCTCCCGCCAGCCGAAGGCGATGCGGCCCTGCCAGACTCCGTCGAAGTCATAGGTGAAGCCGCCGAGGACCTCCCAGGTGAAGCTGTCGCGACCGCGTGATACTTCCTTCTGGTAGCTGATGTCCTGGACCCGGAAGATCACATTGGCGAAGCGCCCCTGTGAGAAGGCATAGCTGGTGCCGAGGGCGCCGATGGTGGTGTCGAAGTCGTTCAGCGATACGAGGTTCGGCACTCCGCCGATGACCACATTCTGGAAGCGGTAGGTCCGGTGCATGCCGGTGCCGACCAAGCCGACGCGCCCGAGCTGGGTGGTGCCGGTGGCCTGGAACTCATCCGAATCGTAGGGCACCGGCCGGGAGATGCCGGCGGACTGAACGTCGATGCTGTAGACATCGAGGTGGTCGCGATAGTGCCGGTACCGGGCTTCTGCATTGGTGCGGGAGGAGAAATCGTAGCGACCATACGTGCCGACGTCCCAGTCGATCCAGTCATACTCGCTGTTGGTGAAATACTGCCGGGCGTCCATGTTGCCGGACACCCCGACGCCGTGCCGCGACCAGTCGCTGTCGAGGCTGACGGAGGCGGATTCATCCATGAAGCCGTCCGAAGTCTTGTTGCTTTTGGTGCCCAGAAGATTGCTGTCGAAGCCGGGCCCGCCATCTGCCAGGGCATTCAGGGTGAAGGCGCCCAGGCGCACGCCGAGCGGGTTGTAGTCCCGCCTCTGTCGCGAGGCGACGGTCATTCCGCGTTCCACGTCCTGACGCGAGATGCCAGCAGCCGACTGCGCCACCGCGCCGGACAGCGGCAATGTGCCCAGGAAGACTGCGCCAGCAACCCAGGCTGGAATCCTGCTCACCATCCACCCCCCAATTCCCTTGGGGGGCTTGCTACCATGCGGCAGCGGGGAATGCGACAAACCGCAACGATCACGTTCCGTGGCGCAGCGAAAAGCAACCCGGCATGTGTCTTTGCGCACGGGCGTTTCGGTGCAGATGACGACACGAGCCATGGAGAAGTCGCCCATCACCGCCCGGGCAGGTTACAGTCTCGGATGGTTTGCCGGTTAGGGCTTGCAATTCGGGGCGCTGCACGTGCGTATTCGGCCCGTCGCCGTCCCACGCCACAGGTGCATGAGCCGGCCCCTATTCGCGCCAGGCGGTCTGCTGCACCCGCCAGACGGCAGCGAAGCACATTGCCGCCCGACCGGGCGGCCCGATTCGGAGCCTAGGAATGGCCACGACCACCGCATTGCGGCCGGAGATGTCCGGACCAATCGAGATACCGCCTACCCAGCCTCTGCCCGGGCGGGAGATTTCCGCCTTTCGCGCTGGTCGTCCAGCCGAGGATCGCGTGATCGACCTGCTGGCCTTCGCCATCGCCACCGAAGCAGGCCGCCCGGCAACGCCCGAGGCGATCGAGCAGTCGCGCCAGGCTGCCCAGACGGCGCTCAGCGACCACGCCTTCCGCTACCTGCACAATTCGATCGACCAGATCCGCCGCGAGGCGGCGGCCGAGCAATTGGCGAAACTGCCCCGGCCGCCCGGCTTCGGCGCCGTCTTGCTGGCCAATCTCGTCGCCCTGGCGATCGCCGGCGTCCTGGCCGGGTGGTTGGCGCTGCATCCCGCAACCCTGGCCGGCCTCGCCGGCCTCCTCGCAGGCTGACGCATGTCCTTCGCACGGCTCGCCGGCCCGTCGGCCGGGTTCGACAACGCCACCACGACGCCGCTGCAACGGGCGCTCCGCGCCTGCCGCAAGCAGTTCATCCTGGTCGGCGTCTTCAGCGGCGTGGTCAACCTGCTGCAACTGACCACCTCCATCTACATGATGCAGGTGTTCGACCGGGTCCTGGCGAGCCGGATCCTCGACACCCTTTATTTCCTGTCATTGATCGCCATCGTCGCCACCCTGGTGCTCGCCCTGCTGGAAGCGGTGCGCGGCCAGGTGATGCAGCGGCTGGCCGCCTGGGTGGAACACCGGGTGGCGCCGGAAGGCTTCGTCCGTGCCATCGAAAGCGCCCTGCGCGGCCGGCCCTACCGGATGGAGGCGCTGCGCGACCTCGCGGTCTGCCGCGGCTTCCTCGGCTCGGCCGGCGCCCTCTCGCTGTATGACGTGCCCTGGGTGCCGATCTATATCGGCTTCATCTTCATGCTGCACCCGGTCATGGGCTTCATCGCCCTCGGCGGCGCGGTGATCCTGTTCGGCCTGACCCTGACCAGCGAGCTCTCGACCTCGAAGCTGCTGCGGGAGGCCAATACCGCGGCGATGAACTCGCAGCGCCGGGCCGAGAGCATCACCCGCAATGCCGAGGTGATCGACAGCATGGGCATGCTGCCCGCGGTCATCGGCCAGTGGCGCGAATCCGTCGCGGCGATGACCGAGCCGCAGCAGCGCGCCGCCGACCGCGCCTCGATGCTGGTCGCGGCCACCAAATTCTTCCGTCTCGCGGTGCAGATCGCCATCCTCGGCGTCGGCGCCTACCTGGTCCTGCAGCAGGAGCTCACCTCGGGCGCCTCGATCGCCGGCTCGATCATCATGGGGCGGGCGCTGGCCCCGGTGGAACAGCTGATCGGCGGCTGGAAGCAACTGGTCCAGGCGCGGCAGTCCTTCCGCCGGCTGCAGGCCTTCCTGATGCAGCCACGGATCCGGTCGGCCGGCATGCCGCTGCCGGAGCCGACCGGGCGGATCTCGGTCGAGCGCGTCTCCTACGCCTTCCCGGGCCAGGGCGTGGCGCTGATCAAGGGCGTGAACTTCGCCCTGCAGCCCGGCGAGAGCCTGGCGATCATCGGCCCTTCGGCCGCCGGCAAGACCACGCTGATCCGCCTGTTGATCGGCACCCTGCCGCCCTCCGCCGGCACGGTCCGGCTGGACGGCGCCGACGTATACCAATGGATGCGGGAGGATTTCGGCCGGCATGTCGGCTACCTGCCGCAGGACGTGGAGCTGTTCGACGGCACGGTCTTCACCAACATCGCCCGCATGTCGGAATCCGAGCCGGCCGCGGTGTACGAAGCGGCCAAGCTCGCCGGCTGCCACGAGATGATCCTCCGCTTGCCGAATGGTTACGACACCCAGATCGGCGACGGCGGGCAGCATCTCTCGGGCGGCCAGCGGCAGCTGGTCGGGCTGGCCCGGGCGATGTTCGGCCGGCCCAAGCTGATCGTGCTCGACGAGCCGAACAGCAACCTGGACGGCGATTCGGAAGCCGCGCTGACCATGGCGCTGGAGCGGCTGAAGGAACAGGGCACCACCGTGATCCTGGTCTCGCACCGGCCCACGTTGGTGCAGGGCGTCGACAAGGTGCTGCTGCTGAAGGACGGCGCGCTCGAGATGTTCGGCCCGCGCGCCGAGGTGCTGAAGCGCCTGATGAATCCCCGCCCGACCGAAGTGGCCGCGCCGCCGCCGACCCAGCGCCTAGAGGGGAGTGCCGCCTGATGAGCGTGACCACGGAAACCCCGACCGCGCTTGCCCCGGTCGCCCCGCGCACCCTGGCGCCGCTGCCGAAGCACGATTTCGGGGCCAGCCTGCCGCCCTTCCCGCCGCATCCGCTGCTGGACGCGGCCGCGCCGCGGACCCGCGCCCCGCTGGTCTTCGGCATTGTGGTCTTCGTCGTCTTCGTGCTCGGCTTCGCCGCCTGGGCCGGCTGGGCACCGTTGGCCGAGGCCTCGGTCGCACCGGGCACGATCAAGGTCGAGGGCAGCCGGCGGACCATCCAGCACCTCGAGGGCGGGATGGTGCGGGAGCTCCTGGCCCGCGACGGCAGCAAGGTGAAGGCCGGCGACGTCATCCTGCGGCTCGACCCGGCCCAGTCCGACAGCGTGCTGGAGACCCAGCGGGCGCAGCGCTGGGCGCTGCTCGCGCAGGATTCCCGCCTGCAGGCCGAGATCGACCGCGCCAGCCAGATCACCTTCCCGGAAGACCTGCGGGCCAGCACCGACCCGCGCGCGATGGAAGCGGTAAACGGCCAGCGCGCCCTGTTCGAGGCGCGGCAGGCCAACCTCAACAGCCAGGTGCAGGTGCTGCAGGCGCGGATCGACCAGCAGACGGCCTTCATCTCGGGTGCCCGCGGCCAGCTCAACGCCACCCGGCAGCAGATGATCTTCGCCAAGCAGGAGGAGCAGATGCGCCGCGGCCTGGTCGCCCAGGGCCTTGGCCGGCTGCCGGAACTGCTGGCGCTGCAGCGCGCGACGGCCTCGCTCGAGGGCACGATCGACGACCTGAACGGCCAGATCGCCCGGGCGAATGCCTCGATCGACGAGGCCCGCAAGCAGATCCAGACCACCCTCGACCAGCGCATGGCCGAAGCCGCCAGCGACCGCCGCGACGTCCGCGCCAAGCTGTCGGATGCCGAGGAGAAGCTGCGCTCGGCGGTCGACATCTCCGCCCGGCGCGAGGTGGTCGCGCCGGAGGACGGCACGCTGGTCAACCAGAAGGTCTTCACGGTCGGCGCCGTGCTCAGGCCGGGCGACCCGATCTTCGATCTGGTCCCGACGCAGGACCGGCTGGTCGCCGAGGTGAACGTCCAGCCGATGGATATCGACGTGGTCTATCCCGGCCTGCGGGCCGAGGTCCGGCTGCCCGCCTTCAAGCAGCGGCTGGTGCCCTACCTGCACGGCCATGTGACCTGGGTCGCCGCCGACGTGACGACGAACGAGCAGTCGCGCCAGCAGTACTTCCGGGCCTATGTGCTCATCGACCCGGACCAGCTCGCCCATCTGCCGAACGTCTTCCTGGTGCCTGGCATGCCGGTGGAAGCCCATATCCAGATCGGCGAGCGGACCTTCTGGCGCTATATCACCCAGCCGCTGCGCGACAGCTTCACCCGGGCCTTCCGGGAGCAGTGATCGCCGGCGGATCGCTCGCCGGGCGGCCACGCGCCGCCCGGCGCCCAATGCCTTGAGCCCTGCGCTGCCGGCCATCCGCCGGCGTCGTCGCGCCATGTCGGAGCCGATGCCATGACCACAGGTCCCACGCTGTTCTGCGACGGCATCCTCGATGCCAGCGTCACCTTCGGGGTCGCCCGCCTGACCCTCGCCCAGACCGGGGCAGACGGTAAGCCCTTTCCGGCCGGGCAGCTTATCGTCCCGCTCGTGCAACTGCCGACGGTGGTGAATGCGCTCGCCGGCTTGCTCAAGCAGGTCGAGACCCGGATGCGTGAGCAGCAGGCCCAGCAGCCCGCCGCGGTCGAGGCGCCCGCCGCGCCGCCGGCCTCCAGCGCCTTCCGCTTCGGCTGACCCGCGGGGCCATGTCGCCAGGCGCGATCTTGCACCCCTCCCGCCGCGGCCTGCTCGCAGCATCCTTGCTGGCTGCCGGGCCAGCCCTGGCGCAGCCAGCCGATCTGCGTGACCGGCTGTCGCGCCTGCGTTGCGGCGCCAATCTCGAACGCTGGTTCCCGGTCGCCCGCAACAACCATCCGCGCCGTCTTGGCCGCGGCTGGTGGCGGGATTTCCGTGCCGCCGGCTTCGATCACGTGCGGATGTTCGTGCCCAGCGGCGGCGGCGGCAGCGACCTGCTGGAGATGTTCCGGCAGGCGATCGACGATGCCAATGCCGCCGGGCTGCCGGTGCTGTTCGGCCTCAACGACATCATCCAGCAGGACACGCCGGAAGCCCAGGAATGGGACAAGCTGGCCTCCCGCGCCGGCTTCTTCGGCAGCCGCACCGATCCGGAGATGGTGGCGCTGGCGCCGCTGAACGAACCGGCCTTCGAGACCACCGCCGCCTGGGCGCCGGTGCGCGACCGGATGCTGACGACGCTGCGGGCCGCGGCGCCCCGGCATCTGCTGGTCTGGGGCGGGCGGGAATGGAACAGCCTGCGCTCGCTGCTCGAGATCGCGCCGCCGGCGGACCCCTGGACCATCGCCGAGGTGCATCATTATGGCAGCGGCCGCACCGCCGATGTGCGCCGGCGCTTCGCCCCGGCCGTCGCCTGGCGGGAGCGGCACCGGATCCCGGTGCTGGTCGCCGAATACAACGGCCCCGGCGGCAACCAGACCAACCGCGCCGCCTGGGTCGGCGATCTGGCGGAGGGGCTGCCGGCGTTTCGCGCCCTCGGCCTGCCGGTGACCCTGTGGTCCTACAGCCATGGCAGCTGGTACCGGATGCAACCGGGCGACGGACCGGCGCCCTACCCCGAGGTGCGGGCGCTGCTGGGCTGAGCCACCGCCAGCGGAGGGGGCACCTGCCGCTGGACACGGGCCAGGATCCAGCGGTGCGCCGGGACCTCGACCCAGCGCCAGGCACACCAGCCGGTGGCGAGCGTTGCCACGAACCCTGCCGCCATCAGCATCGCGCCGCCGGCCGGCCCTGGCCCGGCTAGGCGCAGGATGCCCACGACCGCCGCCTCGACGAAGACCCAGCTCAGGTAGATGCCGAAGGAGGCCTCGCCGAGCCGGAGCAGCAGGTCAGGCCGCGCCGGCCCCGTCCGGCCCAGGCCCGCCTGCCAGATGACGACCATCGTCCCGGCCAGGCCGAGCACGGTGACCGCGTCCTGCCGCAGCCAGAGACCGAGCGGCAGGCCGGCCACGGCCAGCCAGGGCAAGGCCCGCGGCAGCCGGGCCTCGGTCGCCAGCCGCCCCAGGCCGAGGCCGAGCACGAATTCGCAGCCGAAGCGCAGCAGACCATAGGTGAGCGTGTAATTCAGCGAGGTATCCGGGCCGAAGACGCTCAGCCAGACCAGGCCGAGCATCCCCGCCAGCGGCGCCAGCGGCACCGCGGCCCGCGGCAGCCGCAGCAGCCCGACCAGCAGCGCCGGGAAGGCGAGGTATCCGGCCCATTCGACCGACAGCGCCCAGGACGGATAGTTCCAGCTGAAGCGGCTTGTCGTTTCCCAGCCATGCACCAGCAGCAGTTGCAACACGAAGTCGCGGGCGCCGAAGCGCTCCGGGTCGCGAATGGTCACGCCCAGCGCCATCGCCAGCCCGACCAGCAGCGCCAGCGCAAGCAGGGCGGCCGCATGCAGCGGCCAGATCTTCGCCACCCGGCGCAGCAGGAAGCGCCCGATGCCGGCCGCGCCCCGTGGAGGCCGGGCCGCATAGCCCAGCCAAAGGGCGAAGCCGGACAACAGGAAGAAACCGTCGACGCCGAGATAGCCGCGCCACAGCACCGGCCCCAGCCAGGTCCAGGTATCGGTCACGTGCAACGGCAGGTTCAGGTGATAGAGGATCACCCAGCCGATCAGGAAGAATCGCAGCCGCGTGAGGCCAGCATGCCGCTGCCCCGGAGCCGTCGCCTGCATCACCACGCCATCCTTCACCTGACACAACCCTGATTTGGCCCGTCCCCTTCCCGCATGGGACAACACCGTTGCATGAACCTCGCCCTAACGCCTGCGACGCAGCGCCTGATCGCCCTGTTTGGCGCCGCCTTCATCCTGATCGGCGCGGTAGCGATGCCGGAGCGCATGCTCCAGCTCGTCCCGATGATGGTGCTAGGGCTGGCGGCGCTGGCCTTCTACCAATTTCCCCGTGCGCTCGCGGCCGTGCTGGTGCTGTGCTGTGGCCTCGGGCTCGACATCCAGACGTCCATGGCAGCCGGCGTCGGCGGCTCGCTCGGTGCCGCGCTGGTGAAGACCGTCCCCTTTGCCCTCGCCGGTGCGCTGCTGTTGCGGTATGGCGCGACCAGCGACATCAACTGGCCGTTCCTCACCTTCGTCGCGATCGCCGGGCTGAGCATCGCCATCCTGCCGATGGGCCGGATCGCCACCAACGGCGACATGGTGCGGAGCCTCATCGGCTCGACCGCGCCCTTCGCGCTCGGCTTCGTCCTGGCGCCGAGGCGGGTCTGGACCCTGCTGATCCGCGGCGCCGCGGTGGTGCCGATCATCAGCGCGCTGGCCAGCGTGCTGACCACCGCGGCCGGCATCTGGCCCTGGTTCGATGTCGGCGGCCGCTTCCAGGGGATGCACACCCCGCCCTTCCTCGGCGGGTTCTGCGTCACCGCGATCTTCGCCGCCACTTTGGAATACCTGCGCGGCTTCAGGCTGAAATGGGTGATCATCGGCGGGCTCGACCTCGCCATCCTGATGCTGACCCAGGCACGCGCGCCGCTCATCGCGGTCGGGGTGTTCCTCGTCATCATCCTGCTCTTCTCGAACCGCAAGATCTTTCCGCTGCAGCGCAAGGTCGACCTGGCGATGGGCGGCATGATCCCCGGTGTCCTCGCACTCGGCCCAGCCATCTACTTCGCCTTCGACCGCATCGCCGGGATGTCGGACAACATGTCGGGCCGCGACATCATCTGGCCCTACTTCCTCGAGGCGATCGAGGCCCGGCCACTGTTCGGCTTCGGCCTCGGCGCCGGCAAGCTGATCGTCAACCCGGAGGACCCGACCATCCGCCTGCTCGGCAGCAACGCCGCGCACAACGAATTCCTCCGCCTGGCGGTCGATGCCGGCATCATCGGCTGCGCCGCGATCTTCCTGTCGATCATCCTCTGGGTCTGGTCGGGTGCGAACAAGGCGCCGCCAGCGGACCGGTTGGTGCTGCGGGCCGGGTTGCTGGCGGCGCTGCTGCACAGCGGCTTCGACAACACGCTCATCGCCAGCACGGCGCTGATGCAGTTCAGCTTCTTCTACGCCGTCATGGCCCGCGCCAAGGTCGATGCACGGGAGATGGCGCCGCGCCGGTCCAAGCACGGCCGGCGGGAGAACGGGCCGGAGGAGGGCGTGATGTCCGCAGCCCTGGCCCGCCAGGCGCGGGGCTACGGCTGAATGCCGGATACGGTGCCGGTGACGGAGGCCATGCGGGCGATACGCCCTCCACGCGAACGCCGGCTCGACCTCGACCGCGCCAAGGGCTACGCGATCCTGCTGGTGGTGGCCGGTCACCTGGTGGCGAATACGCCGCCCGAGGGCAGCGGCTGGTACGAACCGCTGCGCTACGTGCTGTACCGCTTCCACATGCCCTTCTTCCTTTATCTCAGCGGCACGGTGGCGGTGCTCAGCGGCGTGCTGACGGCGCCACCCGCGGCCTGGCCCCGCCAGGTGCTGCGGCGGGCGGAGCGACTGCTGGTCCCCTTCTTCGGCATCGGTCTGCTGATCCTCGGCGCCAAATGGGTGGCGATGCAGGCGTTGGTGGTGGACAACCCGCCGGACGGGCTCTGGGGCGGACTGGTGGACCTGCTATGGGACACCGCGCACAGCCCGGCGACCTCGGTCTGGTACCTGCTGGTCCTGTTCCTCTGCACCCTGGTCGGGATGGTCCTGCTGCGCGCGGGCATCGGCACCACCGGGCTGCTGCTGCTGGGGCTGGCGCTGCAATTCGTCGACGTGCCGCCGGTCGCCTACCTGGATCGCTTCGCCCGGTTCTTCCTGTTCTTCGCCGCCGGCGCCTGGGTGGCGGAGCGGCAGGACCGGCTGCTGCCCGTGATGGACCGGCGACAGGGCCTGTGGTGGCTGCTGTTCGGCGCGGCGCTGCTGGCCTCGATGTCGGTCTGGGTGGACGTGCCCTGGTATATCAACAACCATTGGTCGCTGGTGCTCTGCGGCCTGCTGTGCATCCCGGCGCTGCACGGGTTGATACGCCGCCCGCCGCTGTCGCGGCCGACTTGGCCGGTGACGCTTGGCCGCTATGCGATGGCGATCTACCTGTTCAACACCTTGGCGATCGGCGCGGCCAAGGCCGGGCTGATCCGAGCCGGTGTGCCCTATACCGCCGGCAATTTCCCGCTGCATCTGGCCGTCGCCATGGCCGCGGGGGTGGGCCTGCCGTTGCTCCTGAAAGCCTGGGTATTGCGGCGTGTGCCGATCCTGAACCGGCTGACCGACTGACCCTCAGGCCCGGTCGTCGAAGCCCCTTGGATGCTTCGAATGCCAGTCCCAGGCGGTGCGGACGATATCGTCCAGCGCGCCGAAGCGGGGAGTCCAGCCGGTTTCGGCGCGCAGCTTGGCGGAAGACGCCACCAGCACCGCCGGGTCGCCGGGGCGGCGCGGGCCGAGTTCATGTGGCACCGGCCGGCCACCGATCCGCTCCACCGCATCCATGACCTCGCGGACCGAATAGCCCGTGCCGTTGCCGATGTTGTACCGGCAGCTCGCCGTCGTCAGCCGGTCCAGCACGCGGATATGCGCATCCGCCAGGTCCAGCACATGGATGTAGTCGCGGATGCAGGTGCCATCCGGTGTCGGATAGTCGGTGCCGAAGACCGTCAGCGGCGGCCGCGTGCCGAGCGCCGCGCCGATCGCCAACGGGATCAGGTGCGTCTCCGGCTCGTGGTCCTCGCCGATCAAGGCGCCCGGATCGGCCCCGGCGGCGTTGAAGTAGCGCAGGCTGGCGCTGCGCAGCCCGTGCACACGGTCGGCCCAGGCCAGGCCACGCTCGGCCATCAGCTTGCTTTCGCCATAGGCGGAGACCGGCGCCACCTCGGCGTCCTCGTCGATCGGGATCTGCTTGGGGAAGCCGAACAGCGCCGCGGTCGAGGACAGGACGAACTTCATGCAGCCGGCCTTCACCGCGGCATCGGCCAGGATCAGGCTGTTCGACGGGTTATCGATGCAATAGCGCAGCGGATCGCGCATGCTCTCGCCGACCAGCGAGAGTGCGGCGAAGTGGAAGACCGCGTCGAATTTCCAGGCGGCGAAAACCTCCGCCAGGCGCCGGCGGTCGCCGACCTCGGCCTGGACCAGCTCGATCCCGTCCGGCACCGCCGCCTGATGGCCCTGGCGCATGTTGTCGAGGATGACAACCTGCGCGCCGCGCTGGACCAAGGTCAGGACAAGATGGCTGCCGACATAGCCGGCGCCACCCGTGACAAGGAAACGCTGCCCGTCCATGCCGAACCCTACTCCCTGAAGTAGCCGCCATAGCGCGGGTGGTAGACCTCGGCATCGGCGTAGCCGGACCGGCCATGCACCTTGGCGTCGACCTGCGTGAGCGCCGCGCCCACCACCCGGGCATGCGCTTCCTCGAGCAGTCCGAGGGAGTTCCGCACGACCGAACGCGGGGTATCGCGCCAGCGCACGCAAAGCAAGGTTGCATCCGCAAGCCGGGCAACAACCCGGGCGTCCGCCATGGCCAAGGCCGGCGGCGCGTCCAATACGATCAGGTCATAGTCACGCCTGACCCGGTCCAGCAGCCCGGCCATCGCCTCCGACATGAAGAGCCCGAGCGAATGGATCTCGGCCGCGCCGGCCGGGATGTAGTCGAGGCTGGAGAGGTGATCACGGCGGATGATGCGTTCCAGCACCGCCTGGCCCAGCAACAGGTCGGTCACGCCGGGCGCGCCCTCGCAGCGGAACACCCGGCCGAGCGAGGGCTGCCGCACGTCGCAGTCGATCAGCAGCACGCGCTCGCCGTTCATCGCCGCCGACCGGGCGAGCGCGACCGAGGTGGTGGTCTTGCCCTCGCCGGGTCGCGCCGCGGTGATGACGACGACGCGCGGCGGCTCCGAGCCCAGCCAGAGCGCCGCGCGCAGGGTGCGCATGCTCTCGGCGAAGGGGCTCAGCGGCTTGCGGACCACGTAGTCCTCGACCCGATGGCGGCCGAGCAGGCCGCGCCGCAGCATCGGCACCAGCGCCAGGCAGGGCAGGCCGAGCCCGGCGCGGATCTCCTCGCCGGAGCGCAGCGTGCTGTCCGACTGTTCGAGGAACCAGATCACCAGCAGGCCGAAGACGACACCGAGCACCGCCGCGGCGATGACCATCAGCATGGTCTTCGGGAAGCTGGGCGAGCCGGGCATCGTCGCCGGCGAAAGGATGCGCGCGTCCGGCTTCTCGATCGCGGTCTGCGACACGGTCTGCTGCGAGCGCTCGAGGACGGCGCGCAGCAGGGTGCGGCTCGCCTCCGCCTCGCGCTCCAGCGCCGCGACCTGGATCTCGGCGGTCTGACTCTGGTTCACGCGGGCTTCCTGCGACCGCAGCGCGTCCTCGAGGCTGCGCACCCGGGCGCGGGATTCGCGCACCGCGGCGTCGAGCGCCTGGACGACACGGCCGGTCTCCGAACCGACGGCGCGGTCGATATCCTGCAGCCGCGACCGTGCCGCGCGGACATCCGGATGGTTGGAGCCGAGCGTCGCCGACAGCCGTTCCAGATCCGCACGCGCCGTGTCGCGCTGGGAGCGCTGCTGCACCAGATTGGAGGCGCCGAGCGCGGTCATGTCGGCCCCGCCGCCGCCGCTCCGCGCCGCGGCCAGCCGCGCCTCGGCCATCGCCAGGCCGTTCCGCGATTCGACCAGGTCGTTGTTGATCTTGCTGACCTGCTCGGTCGACAGCGCCGCGCTCACGCCGCGCGTGAGGCCGGAGCTGGTGCGCAGCTCGGCGATGCGCGCCTCGGTCTGGCCGAGCTCCTGGCGCAGCTGGCCGACGCGGCCATCCAGCCAGTCGTTGGCCCGGCGCACCGCGTTGAACTTCGTCTCCAGCTGGTCGGAGATGTAGAGCTCGGAGGCGAGGTTCGCCGCATCCATCGCAAGGCGTGGATTCTCCGAGGTGAAGCTCACCGTCAGCACGCGCGAATTGCGCACCACCGCCACCTGCAGCCGGTCGCGCACCGCCTCGGCCGCCGCAATCTCCGCACGCTCCTCGGGCGGGCGCGGCGCCGGCGGCTCGGGCGCGACCAGTTCGGCGAGGCTCGGCGAGATGCTGTTGAGCCGCCGTGCCAGCGCATCGCTCCAGCGATACGCCAGGCCCTCGACGCGCTTCGCCTCACCAGCCCACCAGAAGAACTCGTCGTTGTTGGTCAGGTCGAATTGCCGGACGATGCGCCGCGCGACGGAGAGGCTGCGGATCACCTCGACCTGGCTGGCGAGCACCGCATCCGTCGTCGTCTCGTCGCGCAGGATGCTTTGCAGCTCGCGCGCGGCGTAGTCCGTCGGCTCGAACATCACCGTGGTGTTGCCGGTGTAGCGCGGCGTCAGCTGCTTCGCCGCGACATAGGCCGCGACGGGAAACAGCACCGCGCACAGGATCAACACCCAGCGCCGCCGGCGGAGTGCCGCCAGCAGCGCCGTCACCGTCATGCCCTCGGGCTCGATCGGTGCGGCGACGGGAACTGGAGTTCGGAGCGTAGGCCGCTTGTCGGCGGGTGGCCTGGACTCAACCGGTCTGTCGAGCATGAGGGTTGCGTCTTCCCTTTGCGGCAGCGCTGTACAGGCGAATGGCAATACGCGTCCGCTACTCAGTGGGTCAATCAACGGGCTGGCGAACATCGTGGTGCGGCGCAAACAACGGCGTGATGAACCACCTGCGCAAGGAAACGCGAATGTGCTCCCGGCTTGCGCTCTGGCAGAGAGGGCGCGTGGGATGATCGCACGATGCCGGTGCACGCAGTGCCGTCGTCGCGCGATCCGCGAAATTGGGAAGGAAGGCTAAACGATGATTGCACGGCGCCTGTTGTGGACGCTCCCCGTACTGGCGGTTGCCGCCTGCAGCGGACCAGGGGCTGGCCTGCCACCCTTGCCCGATGCGACGGCCAGCGCCTATCGTCTCGGTCCGGATGATCAGGTGCGCGTGACGGTGTTCAATGATCCGCGACTTACCGGCGACTTCCGCGTCTCGGATGCCGGCAGCATCGCCCTGCCGCTGGTCGGCACGGTGAAGGCCTCCGGCCGCACCACGGGCGAGGTCGAGCGCGCGATCGAAGCCGAGATGAAGCAGAAGAGCCTCTTCCGTGACCCCAGCGTGGCGGTGCAGGTCACCGGGTACCGGCCGATCTTCGTGCTCGGCATGGCCGAGCGTCCGGGGCAATTCCCCTACCAGCCCGGCATGACGACGCTGACTGCCGTGGCGGTGGCCGGCGGCTTCAACTACCGCGCGATCCGCGACTATGTCTCCGTCACCCGCATCGGCCCGGAGGGCCGCCCGGTGGAATACCGTGCCGGGCGCGAAGCGCTGGTGCAGCCGGGCGACGTGCTCAACATCTTCGAGCGGCGCTTCTGATCCGCGCGGCCGCCCTCGCCCTGCTTCTGGCGCTCGCCCCGGCGGGCGCCCGGGCGGAGGGGGCGGCCTGGGCCGCGGTGACGCGGCCCACCGCCGGGCCGCCGCATATCCTTGGCCAGACCGGCCTCGGCTGCATCGCCGGGGCCGTGGCGCTGCCGCCGGACGGGCCGGGTTGGCAGGCGGTGCGGCTGTCCCGCAACCGCAACTGGGGCCATCCGGCCCTGGTCGAGTCGGTGCGCGACCTCGCCGGGCGGGCCCGGGCGCAGGGCCTGCCGACGCTCTGGATCGGCGATCTCGGCCAGCCACGTGGCGGGCCGATGCCCTATGGACATTCCAGCCATCAGGCCGGGCTGGATGCCGATATCTGGCTGGATCTCTCGCCGAAGCCGGCCATGACCAGCGCGGCGCGCGAGGATGTGGTGGTGCCTTCCCTGGTCCTGCCGGACGGGACGGGCATCGACCCGGCCCGCTGGACGCCCGGGCACGCCACCTTGATCCGGCTGGCGGCAGAATTGCCGGGCATCGATCGCATCTTCGTCAATCCCGCCATCAAGCGCGAACTCTGCCGCGGCGCGGCCGGCGCCCCCTGGCTGCGCCGCGTCCGGCCCTGGCGCGGCCATGACAGCCACATGCATCTCCGCCTGCGCTGCCCGCCAGGACAGCCGGATTGCCGTGACCAGGCGCCGCCGCCGGCCGGGGATGGATGCGACGCCTCGCTCGACTGGTGGCTGACGCCGGAGGCCCGCCAACCGGCACCGCGCGGGCCCGGCCCCGCGCCACGCCTGCCAACCGCCTGCCGGGCGGTGCTGGAAGCGCGCTGAGCCTGTCCGGTTCGCCGCCGGCTGGATCAGGGCGCGATGTGACAGGCGGCACATCGACGGGGCGTTATCTCCCATAGTGTATGCTCGTCCGGCGGGCCCTTGGCTTTCCGCCAGGGGATGCATCGCCCGGGCCGGACAGCCAGGAGCCGGCATAGCCATGGATGGTTCCGCGATCGCCGGTCACTGGCATCCGTCCGCAGCATCGGCAGACCCGGTCGCCCCGGTCATCCCGCTGATCTACGAGGCCGCCCTCGCGCCCGCCGGCTGGCCGGCCATGCTCGCCGCCCTGGCCAGGGCGCTCGGCGGCAGCGCGGCCGATCTCCGCGTCGCGGCGGCCGGAGCCGCGCCTAGCATCAGCGCCTCCCACGGGGTCACGCCGGGAGCGATCCACAGCTACGACTCGCACTGGGGGGCGCTCGACCCCGTTACTGCCGCGGCCCGGTGGGACGCGCCCGCCACCGCCCGCCAATTGGTCGGGCAGGCGCTGGAGGAAACCGAATTCCATGCCGGCTGGATGCGGCCGAACGCGATCGACGACGATCTCTGCCTCAGCCTGCTGCCGCCGGCCTCGCCGCAGCGTGCGGTGCTGGGCATCGCCCGGCCGCCGCGGTGGCCCCGCTTCGGCGCGACCGAGGCGGCCGCCCTCACCCGGCTGGCGCCGCATCTGCGAAGGGCGATGCAGGTGCACTGGCAGCTGGCCGCGACCGCCGATCCCGGCCCGCTGGCCGCGGCGCTGGACCGGCTGGCGCCCGGGGTGGTACTGGCCGATGCCACCGGGGCCCTGGCCTGGGCCAATCGCGCCGGTCTCGCCTTGCTGGCGGCGGCGGACGGGATCGCGCTCGACCGCCATGGCCGGCTGCGCGCGGCGACCGCAGCGGCGGGCGAGGCCTTGCGGCGCGCCCTTGCCCTGGCGCTGGCCGGGGAAGGCGCCGCCCTGCCCTTGCCGCGCCCCTCGGGCCGCCCGCCGCTGGCCTTGCTGGCGGTCCCGCTGCCGCCGCAGGCCGCCCCATGCAGCGTGTTGCCCGCCCCGCCAGGGGCGCGGCTGCTGCTGCTGCTGACCGATCCGGTGCAAGGCGGGCCCGGCGCGATGCTGGAACGCCGCCTGCGGGCGCTTTGGGGTCTCACCGCGGCGGAGGCGATGGTCGCGGCGCAGACCGCCCATGGCGCCGGGCTGCCGGAGGTGGCGCAGTCCCTCGGCCTCGCCGTCACCACCGCGCGCACCCATGCGCAACGCGTCTTCGCCAAGGCGGGCTTGCGCGGCCAGGCCGAGCTGGCCCGGCAGGTGGCGCGGCTGAGCCTGCTGGCCGAGGTCCCGGGTGCGCCGCCGCACACCCCCGCCCGGCCTCCTGCGATCGCATGACGCGACCGGGGCTACGCGGCTCCTAGCGTCCGGTCTCGCCCCCCGCTGTCCCGGAGGGGCGCCGACACAGGAGGACCGCATGGCCGAAGTCGCAGTCGCCGAAACCGAAATGGCCGCCGCCCTGATGGCAGCCTATGACGCGCTGGTCGAGAAGGTGAAGGCCCGCCGCCCGATCGGGTCGGACAAGAAGCCGACCGAGCTGGGCTTCGTCTATTCGCAGCTGATCCAGGGCCTGCTGGTCGATCCGCGCGACTACACCGCGCCCTGGTCGCCGATGGGCGGCAGTTCCATGCAGGATGCCATCGCCAAGGGCGCCGCGCCACCGAAGCCCGCCACCCCGGCCCCCGCCGCCGGCGCGGCGCCGGCGGACGAGGCGGCGGCGCCGGCCGCCGATCCCGCGATGCCGGCAGCGGACCCGAAATACCTCCGCTCCATGGATGCCGCCTTCAAGACCGCGATGCTGGTCGACCGCCTGCTGATGGTCACCAAGGATGGCACCTACCGCGAATACCCCGGCGCCGGCCGCAAGCTGAGCACCGCCTATTACGGCCTGATCAACGGCATGCAGCCCCTGCCGCCGCCGCCGATGGCGCCCGACGTCGCCAAGCGGCTGGAGGAGGCGCGCAAGGTGCTCTACGTGCCGGACGACGACGGCGACTACGTGCTGAAGTCGAAGCTCTACAAGGTCTATGAGAAGAATGCCCGGGCCTATGCCGAGGCGGTGGCCGACTATGCCGATGCGCAGGCGCTGGCCAGCAGCAACCCCGCCATGGCGCAGTCCTGGCCGGTCAAGTCGAAGTCGCTGCGCCGCGCGGTGGACGAGGCCTGGGACACGCTGAAGACCGAAGGCGCGGAAAAGGTCGAAGCGGCGCTCGACACCATCAAGTCGGTCGGCATCAGCGTCGATGCGCGGCTGATCGGCAAGGCGCGGCAGATCTTCGACATCTGGAACCTCGGGCTTGCCGGCGCGGTCCCGGCCGACGTGCCCTATGCCTATTGCTCGCCGACGTCCTGGGCGGACTACGACACCGACGACAGCGGCTGGGTCACCATCAGCATCAACAGCGCGAACTACAAGAGCCACATGGGCAAGGCCTATGACGGCTTCAGCAGCTTCACCGCGAACCAGAGCAGCAGCAGCACCTCGGTCTCCGGCGGGGCGTCGTATTTCGGCATCGGCGCGAAAGGCGGCTACCACCGCGCCGACGGCCATGCCGACCAGGAATCCACCAGCGGCCACACCGCCACCACCAAGTTCACCAACGACGCCAAGAAGGTGAGCATCAGCTTCCAATTCGGCATGGTCGACATCGTCCGGCCCTGGCTGCTGGGCGATCTCTTCTACCTGCGCAATTTCTACATGGTCGGGCAGAAGAAGAATTTCGTCAGCGACGGCACCATCGACGGCCAGGCCGACAGCGACAAGACCCTGCTGCCAATGATCCCGATGCAGATGCTGGTCGTGCGGAAGCTGAAGATCCATGCGGAAAGCTGGGGCAGCGACCACAGCACGATGGAAGCGCTGTTCGGCAATTCGAAGGGCGCCTGGGACAGCAGCAGCAGCGGCTATTCCGCCAGCGCCGGCTTCAACGTCGGCCTGTTCAGCGCCACCGCGAATGTCAGCCACGAACAGGCGAAGTCGGGCGCCAAGGTCTCCGGCCGCGTCGAATCCAAACAGGCAGCCGATTACGAGGCGCATTTCGAGAACAACACGCTGACGATCAACGGCGCGCAGATCGTCGCCTTCCTCTGCACCATCGTGCCGCCCTGCCCGCCACTCGACGATCCGGGCCTGGCGACCGCCGCGGCCCCGGCGAACGGCGCCGCGGCGAGCCCGGCGCCCGCGGCGCAGGACACCCCGGCCGCACAGCCGGCACCTGCGGCACAGCCGGCGACCGCGCCGGAACCCGCCCCGGCCCGCTGACCCGGCGCACCCCATGGCGGCGGGCGACCGGCCCGCCGCCCCACCTCCCGCAGGAGCGACGGCCGTGGCGATCGACCTCCAACCGCTTGTCGACCGGTTCTACGACTATTTCCTCGACCTCTATCACAAGCAGAGCGACGCGGAGGTGAGCGGCGCGCATGCCGATACGCCGAAAGCGGGCGAGCCCTTCCTCGCCTTCGGCGGCATCGGCGCCGCGCTGACGCCGGAGATGTTCACCCTGCAGGACGGCAGTGGCTCGACCGCGCTGGTGACGGAGCAGTTCTCCGGCCTGGCCAACCTGCTGCCCGACCTCGACGGCACCACCATCACCAGCCCCGGCCTGTTGAGCGCGGATGGGGCCTATGGCGCCCTGCTGGCGCAGGCGCAGCCGCTGACGGCGACGGACATGCAGGCGCTCGGCGCCATCCGCGACCCGGCCGAGCGGGCCTTCGCGGAGGCGGCCGAGGCGCCGCTGATCCGTGGCGGGGTCGAGTACCGGCCCGCGCTGCCGCTGCCGCCGGACTGGCCGCTGCCGTCGGGCGAGGGCGCCTGGACAAGCTACAGCACCAGGACCGAGGAGAAGACCACGGTCACCGCACCGCCGCCGCCTGCCGGGACCATCCGGCCGAGGGTCGACTGGCGCTGGCGCGTCGCCCCGCCCGCGCTGCGGGAGACGGTGAAGGCGCTCGGTGCCGTGGCGACGACGGTGGCGCCGCGTCCCGCACCCGTGCCGACCGCGGCGATGCAGGCGCGGATCGCGGTGCTGCGGACGCCGGTCAGCCTCGCCCCCCGCGTCTCCGCCACGGCGACGCCGATGGCGCGGATGCAGATGGCGCGCCCGATGGCCGGCGCCGTGCTGGGGCAGCGCCCGACGCTGGTGAAGACCGCGCCCATGCGGCCGCCACCGGTGATCGCCGAGGTGGTGCAGTCGAAGGTGTTGCTGCAGCAGTTGCAGACCGTGCGGGAAGAGTCGCAACCACAGGCGGTGACCTCCGCCAGCATGGAACTATCCTTCCGCTACTGCCTGGTGACGGCGCGCCGTCCCTGGGTCTCCTCCGCCTTTCTCACCGCGCGCAACTGGTTCATCCCGCGCATGCGGGCGGGAGAGATCGCCAGCGGCACCGGCCTCGGCGAGGGCAGCTTCGAATGCATGCCGACGGCGGCGCTCTGCGTCCGCGACCTGCGGATCACCGCGGCCTGGTCGGACGAGGAGCGGGCGGTGCTGCCGGCGATCACGAAATTCGGTCCATTTTCCCTGGTCGGCAGTCAGTTGGAGGCGAATGCGACGTCCCTGCTATGCCCGGGCATCCAGGTCATCGGCTGGGTGATGGAGCCCATGCCGATGCTGCCGCCGAACAGCGATCCCGCGCTGCCGGCGGCCTGACCAGAATCAGGTCTTCAGGAAGGCGCAGCCACCATCGGCGATGGGGCGGAAGGCCTGCTCCGCCGGGGTGGTGGCGACCAGTTTCAGGTAGTCCCACGGCCCCTTGCTTTCGGCCGGGGCCTTGGCCTGGAACAGGTAGGTCGGGTGGATCTTGCGGCCATCGGCCCTGACCAGCCCGGGCCCGAAGGCATCGTCATCGGTCGGCAGACGCTTCATCGCCTCGATCGCCTCGAGGCCGGAGGCCTTGGCGCGGGCCACGCCGATGGCCTCCACCGCCTTCAGGTAGTGCAGTGCGCAGGAATAGGCCTGCAGATGCACGCTGTTGACCTGATGGTTGTTCGCCGTCTTGCCCTTCAGCCGGCCCGCCAGGGCACGGGTGCGGTCGTTGAGGTCCCAATAGGTGCTTTCGGTCAGGGTCAGGCCCTGCGCCGAGGGAAGCCCGAGGGTATGGACATCCATCATGAAGCCGATCATCGCGGCGACCCGGATGTTGCGGCCGGCCAGGCCGAATTCCTGCCCCTGCTTGACGCAGTTGATCATGTCCGTGCCGGCATTGCAGAGCGCGATGACATGGGGTCGGAGCGAGGCGGCGGTCACCAGGAACGACGAGAAGTCGGTGGTCTGCGGGAAGGGGTAGACGCTGCTGCCCACCACCTGGCCGCCATTGGCCTGCACCACCCGCGTCACTTCCCGCTGCACCGAATGGCCGAAGGCGTAGTCCGCGGTGATGCAGTACCAGCGCGTGGCACCGGCCTTGGCCAGGGCACCGCCGGTGCTCTGCGCATTGGCCCAGGTATCCGTGGTCCAATGCACCATGTTCGGGCTGCAGCCCGAACCGGTGAGGTCGGCCGAGGCGCCGCCGCTGTTGAGATGCGCCTTGTTCTTCTCCCGTGCCAGGTTGTTGATCGCCAGCGCGATGGCGCTGTTGTTCACCTCGAGGATGGCGTCCACCCCCTGGTCGAACCACTGACGGGCGATGTTGACGCCGACATCCGCCTTGTTCTGGTGGTCGGCCTGGATGATCTCGACATTGATGCCGCGCGCCGCGGCGCCGAAATCCTGCACGGCCTGGCGGGCGGTGACGACGCAGTTGGGGCCGCTGATGTCGCGGTAGGGGCCGGACATGTCGGACAGCACGCCGATGCGGATGGTCTGCGCCGCGGCGGTCCCCTGGGCGCGCGCGCCGCCGATGCCGGATGCCGTCGCCATGGCCGCGCCCAGCGCCGCCCGCCTCGTGATCTGCATGTTGGACACCCTCCCGTGCCGCTTGGACGCGGCATCGGCGGGGAGCCTAGGCGAACCCAGGTCGGGAGGGAACCGGTACGGACATGTCAGGTTGCCCGTCTCAGGTCTGGCGGTCGGGCAGTTGCAGCACCAGGCCGTCGCTGGCCGGCACCTGGCACCCCAGCCGGCTGGTCGGCCGCCGCTCCGCCGCGGTGCCGTCCAGCAGGGCATCCTCGTCCGGTGCCGGCGGCGGCAGCGTGCCGGAAGGGTCCTCCAGCACATAGACATGGCAGGTGGCGCACATGCCGTTGCCGCCGCATTCGGCCAGGATCTCCTCCAGCGCCGCGGCGGTCGCGGCCTGCATCACGGTGCTGCCGGGATCGGCCTCGACCTCCTGGCGGCGGCCATCGGGGTGGAGGAAGAGGAGCTTGGGCATCGGCGGGCCTCAGGCAGCGTGCAGGGTCAGCGGCAGGCTGGCCAGGCCGCGCAGCGTGTTGTTGTAGCGGCGCACCGGTGGGCCGCTGATCTCGACGGCGCGCACCCGGCGGGCCAGCGCCGCCAGCAGCACCTCCCCCTCCAGCCGTGCCAGCAACTGGCCGACGCACATGTGGATGCCGGCGCCGAAGCCGACATGGCCGGCGGTGCGGCGGGCGATGTCGTATTCGTCCGGCCGCTCCCAGCGGCGCGGGTCGCGGTTGGCGGCGGCGAGGAACATCAGCACCTTCTCGCCCTCCCCCAGCGCCACGCCGCCCAGCTCGACCGGCCGCGCCGTGGTGCGGAAGAAGGTCTGCACCGGGCTTTCGAAGCGGATCGCCTCCTCGAAGGCGGCGCGGGCGAGCGACGGGTCGGCGTGCAGCCTGGCGTACTGGTCGGGGAAGCGGGCCAGGCACCACAGGGCGGCGCCGATGCCGTTGATCGTGGTGTCGAGCCCGGCCGAGAACAGCGACCGCACCAGCACCGGCGCCTCCTCCGGCGTCAGCTCCCCGCCATCGGCCGCGGCGTGGATCGCGGCGCCGAAGCTGCCCGGCGCCAGGTTCTCCCGCCGGCACTGCTCCGTCACCCAGGCGAGGTGCGGGGCGACGCCGGCCAGCGCCTGGCGGCGGAGTTCGTTGTCCGGGCCGAAGGCGTTGAAGGTGACGGCGGCGAAGGGCAGCAGGTGTTCCCGCCCGTCGGGTCGGACGCCCAGCGCATCGGGGAAGACCGAGAGCGGGAAGGCCTCGGCCAGGTCGGGGATGGCGTCGAAGCTGCCGCGGTCCAGCAAGGCCTCGACCTTGCGCTCGGCCGCAGCGGCGAAATCCTGCCGCAGCCGCTTCATCGCGGCGGGCGAGAGCACGCGGTTCAGCACGGTCCGTGCCCGCGTGTGTTCCGGCGGGTCGCGTTCCAGCACCAGGCTGGGGGAGCGCCAGGGGGTCTCGCGGGCGAAATCCTGCAGCCCGACCCCGCGGGAGGAGACGAAGCTGGGCCAATCGTTGAAGACCGCGGTGACCTCGGCCCACCGCGCCACGCCCCAGCTGCCGAGCTGGCGCAGCCGCACCACCGGCCCGGCCTCGCGCAGCCGGTCATGCTCCGGGAAGGGGTCGTCGAAGAAGGCGGTGGAGAAGGGATCGAGGTCCGAGACGGGGAATTCGAGCGTGCGCATGGACCGACCTCCCTCGGCGGGGGTCGCGCCCCCGTTGCGGCCAGATTTGCCCGGGCCGCGGCCGAAGGCAACGGCGGCGGATTGACACCTGTATCGGCAGGCTGCTTGCGTTCCGGCCAACGAGGGGAAGACGGCCAATGGCAGAGACAATCGCCTGGCAGGAGAGCCTGCTGCCGGTCGCCGGGGTGCAGTTGCGCCTGCGCCGCGCCGGCAAGGGACCGCCGCTGCTGGTCCTGCACCACGACACCGGCACGCTGGACCAGCTTCCGGCCTACGCGGCGCTGGCCCGGCATTTCGAAGTGCTGCTGCCGGAGCATCCCGGCTACGGCCAGTCCGAACGCCCGGCCTGGATGCGCTCGGTGCGCGACCTCGCCGTGCTCTATCGCAGCCTGCTGACGGAGCTCGGCCTGCCGCGCGCGGCGCTGCTGGGCCTCGGCTTCGGCGGCTGGGTGGCGGCCGAGATGGCGAGCATGGCGCCGGAGGATCCGGCACAGGTGATGCTGGTCGGGCCGATGGGGATCAAGCCGCCGGAAGGCGATATCCTCGACCAGGCGCTGATCAGCCATATCGATTATGCCCGCGCGGGCTTCCACGACCAGGCGGCCTTCGATGCGCTGTATGGCGCCGATCCCAGCACCGACCAGCTGGTGGACTGGGACCTCTGCCGGGAGATGAATTTCCGCATCGCCTGGAAGCCCTACATGCACAGCCTGACCCTGCAGCACCTGCTGGGCGGCGTGCGGTCGCCGACGCTGATCGTGTGGGGCGCCGAGGACCGCGTGGTGCCGCCGAGTGCGGCGGACCGCTGGCGGCAGGCCATGCCGAAGGCGCGGATCGAGCTGGTCGCCGGCTGCGGCCATTGCGTCGAGATGGAGCAGCCGGAGGCGCTGGTCCGCCTCGTCACCACCTTCGCCCAACGCGGCTGAGCGGGAGCGTCGCCATGCACATCATGTACTTCACCGAGCAGCCGATGTCCGCCTACCCGGCGGAGAAGGGCCTCGAGTTCGGCGCCACCGCGCTGATGTTTCCGAATACGCATTTCGACCCGGTCGCCGGCTCGCGGCTCTACAACGAGTTCATCGAGCAGTACAAGCTGGCCGAGGCGGTCGGCTTCGACGGCATCATGCTGAACGAGCACCACAACGCGCCCTTCTGCATGCAGGCCAAGGCGAATGTCTTCGCCAGCATCCTGGCGGCGATCACCGAGCGGGTGAAGATCGTCATCCTCGGCAACCCCCTGCCGCTGTCGGAGAACCCCGTCCGCATCGCCGAGGAATTGGCGATGATCGACATGATCTCGAAGGGCCGGCTCGTCTCCGGCTTCGTCCGCGGCGGCGGCCAGGAACAGCTCGCGACCGGGGTGAACCCCGCCTACAACCGCGAGCGGTTCGAGGAGGCGCACGACCTCATCGTCAAGACCTGGACCCAGCCCGGCCCCTTCCGCTTCGAGGGCAACCACTACCACAACCGCGTGGTGAACCCCTGGGCGGTGCCGCTGCAGAAGCCGCATCCGCGCATCTGGATCCCCGGCGTCATCAGCAAGGAGACGGTGGTCTGGGCGGCGCGGCACCGCTACCCCTACATCGCGCTGAACACCACGGTGGAGCAGACCAACAAGATCTGGGAGCTCTACGACAGCGTCGCCGAGGAGGTCGGCTTCAAGGGCGGCCCGGAATACCATGGCTACCTGAAGCAGGTGCATGTCGCCGAGACCGACGAGAAGGCGATCGAGAATGCCCGGCAATTCACCTGGATGCAGGGCGAATTCACCGGTCTGGCCCACCCGGTCTGGTCGACGCCGTCCGGCTATTCCTCGCCGGAGAACCGCCGCGGCTTCGTCGAATTCTCCACCGGGCGCGGCACCAGCCCACGCCGCCGGCCGAGCTTCGAGGAGCAGATCCGGAACAACATGATCATCGCCGGCAAGCCGGAGACGGTCATCGCCAAGCTGCGCCAGGTGATGGAGCAGACCCGGCCGGGCATCATGTCGCTCTGGGCCAATGACGGCTTCATCAGCCAGGCCGACAGCCTGACCTGCATCCGCCTGCTGGGCCAGGAGGTGCTGCCGGCGCTGCGCGAGACGGCGAAGGCGCTCGACCTCAGCAGCCCCTTCGAAGCGGAATCGCCGGTGAGCCTGCAGTTCAGCACCGACCTGCAACCGCGCGCGGTGGCGGCCGAGTAAGCCTGTCCACCCCGCGCGGTCCTGCGCGCGAGGGGAAAGCGGGCCTGCTACCCCTCCGCCTCCGCGTAGGGGTTGCTCGTCCCGCGCAGGTTCAGCCGCACCGGCACGCCCGGCATGTCGAAGGCCTCGCGGAAGCCGTTCACTAGATACCGCCGGTAATCTTCCGGCAGTTGCTCCGCGCGGGTCCCGAAGATGGCGATCGTCGGCGGCCGCGCCTTCGGCATGGTCGCGTAGCGCAGCTTGATCCGGCGGCCATCGGCCAGCGGCGGCGGATGGCGGGTCATCATGTTCTCGAACCAACGGTTCAGCTCGCCGGTCGGGATGCGGCGGTTCCACAGCGCATAGGCCTGCCGCACCGCCGGCATCAGCTTGTCCACCCCGCGCCCGGTCTGCGCCGACAGCGCCACCACCGGGATGCCGCGCAGCTGCGCCAGGCTGGCCGTCAGCACGTCGTCCAGCTTGCGGCGGGTCGCCACGCGTTCCTCGACCGCATCCCACTTGTTGAAGGCGAGCACGATGCCGCGGCCCTCCCGCTCGGCCAGCCGGGCCAGGCGCAGGTCCTGCTCGTCCATCCCCAGCAGCGCATCCACCACCAGGATCGCCACCTCGCATTCCTTCAGCGCGGCGATCGAGGCGGCGGTGGACATCTTCTCCAGCGCCTTCTCGATCCGCGCCTTCTTGCGCAGCCCGGCGGTATCGACCAGCCGGACCCTGCCCCCGGTCGGGTCGGTCCATTCGACCGAGACGGAATCCCGGGTCAACCCGGGCTCCGGCCCGGTGATCATCCGCTCCTCGCCCAGCAGGGCGTTCAGCAGGGTGGACTTGCCGGCATTCGGCCGGCCGATGATGGCCAGGCGCAGGGGCCGGTCCGGGTCCTCCCGCTCGTCCTCCTCCAGCTCCTCCGGCAGGTTCTCGCGGATCGCGTCGTGCAGCTCGCCGATGCCGTCGCCATGCTCGGCGGAGACCGCCACCGGATCGCCGAGGCCCAGCTCATAGGCCTCCATCGCGGCATAGCCGCCCTGGCGGCCCTCGGTCTTGTTCGCCACCAGCACGACCGGCACGGTCTGCCGCCGCAGCCATTCGCCGAAGGCGCGGTCGGACGGGGTGAGCCCGGTCCGGGCGTCGACCACGAAGATCACCAGGTCGCTCTCGCGCACCGCCTGTTCGGAACTGGCGCGCATGCGCCCCTGGATGGTCTCCGGCGCCGCTTCCTCCAGCCCCGCGGTGTCGAGGATGCGCACGTCCCGGCCGCCGATGCGGGTCTCGGCTTCCTTGCGGTCGCGGGTGACGCCGGGCGTGTCGTCGACGATGGCGATCTTCCGCCCGACGAGGCGGTTGAACAGGGTTGACTTGCCGACATTCGGCCGGCCGATGACGGCGATGGTGGGGAGCATGGGGCACCCGATAGCCGAAACCGCGCGCCAGGGCCAATGGAAGCGGCTTTCTTCCCGTGCCTGCGGCTGGAAGGAGGAGGCTGGGGAGGCAAAGGCATCCCCGCCCCAAAGCCCACCCCTGCTTTCTCCGGGCTTGGCAGCGGCCTTGCTCGGGCATTGGCAGACCAAGGCGGCGCAATGGCTGCCGCGGACGGTCCCCGGCAATCGACCATGGCCATGGACGCGGCGGCGGAAGCGGCTGGTCCAGCCGCAGCGATACGCGCAGGTCGTGCGCCAGGGCGCCGGAGCAGACTGCCGCCAGCGCGCGTTCGGTCTGCCGGCAGGCGGCCTCCCCGGGCGGCAGTTCATCGGGCAGACGACGCCTGCGCGCAGCGAGCCTCACCAGGCAGCGCAGGCCGATGGAGGTCTCACGCCACGGGTGGCGTTGCTGCCCGGCATCCTCTGGCCACGGCACAGGATACGACGCGGCCAATGCCCACGCCGCGTCGGCGACACCGAACGGGCAGGATCCACGGGTCGCACCCCGTATGGGGTGCCCCCGCAGGCCCCGACGGGCCTCTAGACGTAATGCTCGGCCAGTGGGCGGAAGCCGTTGAAGGCCTGGCTGGCATAGGTCGTCACATAGGCGCCGGTCGCCAGCAGCTCCACCCGATCGCCGCAGTCGAGCGCCAGTGGCAACCGGTAGTTGGACTTCTCGTACAGCGTATCGGTGCTGTCGCAGGTCGGGCCGGCGATGGTCACCGGGCCGTCGACATCCCCGTCATGCGGCGTGCGGAAGGCATACTTGATCGACTCACCCTCGGTCTCGGCCAGTCCGCCGAAGCGGCCGATATCCAGGTAGACCCAGCGCACCGGGTCATTGTCCGCCTTGCGGGAAACCAGCACGACCTCGGCCGAGACCACGCCGGCATCGCCGACCATGAAGCGGCCCGGCTCGATGACGATCTCCGGCAGCGCATTGCCGAAATGCTGCGTCATGGCGCCCATGATGGCGGCGCCGAAATCGTCGATCTCCGGCACCTCGGCGCGATAGCGGACCGGGTAGCCGCCGCCGAGGTTGACCATGCGCAGGTTGATCCCGGCCTCCTTGAGGTCGGTGAACAGCATCGCCACGCGGCCGATCGCGGCCTCGTAGGCCACGGTCTTGGTCTGCTGGCTGCCGACATGGAAGGAGATGCCGTAGGGGTCGAGGCCGAGCTCGCCGGCCTGCACCATCAGCGCCTTCGCCATCTCGATGTCGCAGCCGAACTTGCGGTTCAGCGGCCATTCGGCGCCGTCGTTGCCGACCAGGATACGGCAATAGACCCGGGCACCCGGCGCGCTGCGGACGAGCTTCTTCAGTTCGGCCTCGGAGTCGAAGGCGTACATGGTGACACCGGCCTCGAAGGCGGCGCGGATCGCGCTCTCCTTCTTGATGGTGTTGCCGTAGGAGATCGCCTTCGGCGCGGCGCCGGCGGCGATGCAGGCCTGCACTTCCTCCAGGCTGGCCGCGTCGAAGCAGGAGCCGAGGCCGACCAGGCGCTCGAGGATCGGCGCGGCGGGATTGGCCTTCACCGCGTAGTAGACACGCGCCAGCGGCATCGCGCCCATCAGCCGGCGGTAATTCTCCTCCACCCGGTCCACGTCGAGGACGAGGCAAGGGGTGGCCGGCATATTCTCGCGTAGATAGCGGGCGACCTTCGGGGTCATGCCACCACCCTCCAAAGACAGGAAGGACCGCCCCCATGTTCCGGGACGGCGGCCCAAGATTGACGAAACGGTCGAACGAACCAGCGACCAAATGGACCGTGCGGAGTGACCCGAACGGGGTTGCCAGAACGCTTGACGTCGTTGCGTAAACCTTGCGCCGCGGTGACCCGATACTTGGCGCCGTTGTGGAGGAGCGCCGGGGTTCCGTGGGCCTGGGGCCAGAGGCACGTGCGTACTGCGTCTGGGGCGGCATATAGGCTCCCCCCCTCCCCATGCAAAGCGGAAAATCGATGCTGTCCGGATTTTTTTCCAGCAACCGTCGTCAGCGGCCGGAAACTCCCCCGGAAGCGGCCGAAGGTTCCGGGTGAAACGCCGGCCGTCACGCGAATCGGCCGGGAATCCACCGGCGAGCCAAGCGCCAGCGCCCTGCGCCTCCGCCGCCGAACATGTGCCGGATGGCGCCGGCATACCGGGCCCCGGCATGGGCCGCTTCCGGCCGGCGCTGCCCCGGCGGCACGCCGCCTGGCGAGACGTCGCCGGGATCCGTCACCTCGACGAAGCCGCGCGGGCCGGGGCGGAAGATGCCGAGGATGCCGACGCCGTAGGCCTCCCCCGCCTGGTTGCCGCGGGCGTGAAATGGCCTCCCTCCGCTGGCGCTTCCCCAAGCAGCGCGGCGACCGCGCCGGCCCCCGCCGGCTTCGCGGTGGTGGCGACGAAGCCGGATTTCGGCCTCGGCGCGCCGTTGCGGCATCGCCCTTGATGTCGGGCGCGGCGCGGGTCGACCGCCGCCCGGCCGGTGCTGTCGGCCAGGCCGCTGTCGACGACGATGCGGGCGGCCGACGGCGGCGGCTTTCCTGCGGCACAGCCAGGGTGCCGGCGGATTCCACGCCTGGCGACGCCCAGGCTGGCTCCGTCCCCCCATCCGGGTGCTGGCCTCGCCGCCAGGGCCGCGTCACGACGCCTCGGAGGAACTGCCATGCGCATCACCCGTCGCGGCCTCGGCACGGCTTTGGCCGGCCTGCCGGCAAGCCCCGCCTGCGCCCAGGGCTCCGCCTGACCGAACCGCCCGGTCCGGCTGGTCAGCCCCTTCGCACCCGGCGGGCCGCAGGACGTCCCCGGCCGCTTCTTCGTCGAGGCGCTGTCCCCGAAGCTCGGCCAGCCGCTGGTCTATGACAGCCGGGCCGGCGCCGGCGGCGCGGTCGGGATGCAGCATGTCGCGCAGGCGACCGACGGCCACAGCGTCCTCATCACCTCCAACGCCGTCGCCACCCTGCCGGCGCTGCGCCGCGACCTGGGCTTCGATCCTTTCGCCGGCCTGCTGCCGGTGACGCTGGTGATGCGGTCGCCCTTCACCTACGTGGTGCGCGCCGACGGCCCGGCGAGCTTCGCCGGGTTCCTGGCGCGGGCCCGGGCGGCGCCCAACCGGTTGACCTTCGGCAGTTCCGGGGTCGGCTCCTCGACCCACCTGACCACCGCGATGCTGATGCAGCAGGCCGGGGTGGCGCTGACCCATGTGCCCTATCGCGGCGCGCAGCTGACCATGAGCGCGCTCCTGGCCGGCGACATCGACTGCTTCGTCGGCGACCTCTCGGTCCCGCTGAAGCATATCCGCGCCGGCACCGCGCGCTGCATCGCGGTGACCACCGCGGCCCGCGCCCCGCTGCTGCCCGAGGTCCCGGCGGCAGGAGAGCTGGTGCCCGGCTTCCGCTCGACGCTGTGGTACGGGCTGTTCGCCGCGAGAGCGACGCCGCCGGAGGGGATCCAGCGGATGCTGGCCGAGCTGGCGCCGCTGCGCGCCCCGGGCGGCGAGTTGTCCCGCCGCCTGGCGGATCGCGGGGCGGAGCTGCTGCTGACCGGCCCGCAGCCACTGGCCGACCGGCTGGCGGCCGAGGTGCCGCAGTGGCGGGCGGTTGTGGCCGCCGCCGCGATCCAGGCGGAGTAGCCGCCGGCCTCAATTCCGGCCGAGGATGCCCTTGGCCAGCGGGCTGGACGGGTCGGCGGCGTATTGCCGCGGCATCCGCCCGGCCAGGAAGGCATGCCGCCCCGCCTCCACCGCCGCCCGCATCGCGCGCGCCATCCGCACCGGATCCTTGGCATGGGCGATGGCGCTGTTCATCAGCACCGCGTCGCAGCCGAGCTCCATCGCCAGCGCGGCATCGGACGCGGTGCCGACCCCGGCATCGACCAGCACCGGGACCTTCGCGTTCTCGATGATCGCCCGGATCATCACCGGGTTCTGGATGCCGAGCCCCGAGCCGATCGGCGCGCCGAGCGGCATGACGGCGACCGCGCCCATCTCCTCCAGCCGCTTGGCGGCGATCGGGTCGTCCGAGCAATAGACCATGACCTGGAAGCCGTCCTTCAGCAGCGCCTCCAGCGCCTCGAAGGTCGCCCGCATGTCGGGATACAGGAACGGCGGCGGCCCGAGGACCTCGAGCTTCACCAGGTTCCACCCCCCCGCCTCGCGCGCCAGCCGCAGGGTGCGGACCGCGTCCTGCGCGGTGAAGCAGCCGGCGGTGTTCGGCAGGTAGGTGTAGCGCTTGGGGTCGACGAAATCCTGCAGCATCGGCGCCGAGGGGTCGCCGAGGTTGACCCGCCGCACCGCCACGGTGACGATCTCGGCCCCGCTCGCGTCGATGGCGCGGCCGGTCTCCTCGAGGTCCTTGTAGCGGCCGGTGCCGACGATGAGGCGGGAGCGGAAGCGCAGGCCGGCGACCTCCCAGCTGTCGTCGTCGGCGGCGGTCATCGGGGTCGGGATGGTGTCCATGGCTCAGCCTCCGCCGATGAAGTGGACGATCTCCAGCTGGTCGCCGGCGCGGAGCGCCGTCGCGGCATAGGTGGAGCGGGGGACGATCTCCAGGTTGCGCTCGACCGCCACCTTGCGCAGGTCGAGCCCGATCCGCGCCAGCAGGTCGGCCACCGTGGCGGGTGCGGGGACTTCCCGCGGCTCGCCGTTCACCGTGATGGATATCGTCGCTCCCATGCGGCGGAACATGGCGAAGCCCGGGGGCCGGGGCAAGGCACCCGGGCAGCGGGTCTGCATCCCGCCGCTTGCGGCACGAAAACCCGCCGTGCTAGCGCATCACCCCCACCCGACAGGACAGCCTGCCGTGAGTCCGCCGCTGATCACCGTGCTGAACGGCCCGAACCTCAACCTGCTCGGCATGCGGGAGCCGGAGAAGTATGGCCACGCCACCCTCGACGATGTCGAGGCGCTGTGTGCCGAGACCGCCGAGGGGCTGGGCCTGGCGATCGACTTCCGCCAGACCAACGGGGAAGGCGAGCTGGTGACCTGGGTGCAGGAATGCCGCGGCCGTTCGGCCGGGATCGTCATCAACCCGGCCGGCTACACCACGACCTCGATCGCCCTGCTCGATGCGCTGCTGGCGGTCGGGCTGCCGGTGATCGAGGTGCACATCACCAATATCCATCGCCGGGAGGAATTCCGGCACCACAGCTTTGTGTCGAAGGCGGCCACCGGCGTCATCGCCGGCCTCGGCGTGCAGGGCTATGCCCTGGCGCTGCAGGCCATGGCGGGGCTGGTCGATCCGATCGACCCGGACGACGAAGAATGAGCAACGGCATCCAGTTCGACCCGGCGGCGATCCGGGCGCTCGCCCAGATCCTGAAGGACACCGACCTCACCGAGATCGAGCTGGTCGAGAAGGACAGCCGCATCCGCGTGGCCCGCAAGATCCCGGCGGCCGCGGCTCCGGTGCAGATGGGCTGGCCCGGGCCGATGCAGCCGGCGCCGGCCGCGTTGGCCGCCGCCCCGGCGCCCGCCGTGGTGGCGCAGACCGCGGCGCAGCTGGCGATGGAGGAAAGCCTCGACCTGGCCCGGCATCCCGGCCTCGTCGCCTCCCCCATGGTCGGCGTCGCCTATCTCTCGCCCGAGCCCGGCCAGCCGGCCTTCGTCACGCTCGGGTCCAAGGTGGCGCAGGGCCAGACCCTGCTGCTGATCGAGGCGATGAAGACCTTCAACCAGATCAAGGCGCCCAAGGCCGGCACCGTGACCCGCATCCTGATCGAGCCCGGCACGCCCGTCGAATACGGCGAGCCGCTGATGATCGTCGAGTGATGCCGTCCGATCGACGGAGGGCCGTACGGCCCGGAGACGTGAATCGGCCGGCCCGCGCGCAGTCCGATCGACGGAGGGCCGCAGGGCCCGGAGACGTGAATCGGCCGGCCCGCGCGCAGTCCGATCGACGGGGGGCCGCCGGGCCCGGAGACGTGAATCGGCCGGCTCCCGCGCGCGGCGCGAGGACCGCATGAAGATCGGCAAGGTCCTGATCGCCAACCGCGGCGAGATCGCGCTGCGGATCCACCGCGCCTGCCAGGAGATGGGCATCCGCACGGTCGCGGTGCATTCCACCGCCGATGCGGCGGCGATGCATGTGCGCCTCGCGGATGAAAGCGTGTGCATCGGCCCGCCCGCGGCGCGCGACAGCTACCTGAACGTCACCGCGATCCTGTCGGCCGCCGCCATCACCGGCGCCGATGCGGTGCATCCGGGCTACGGCTTCCTGTCGGAGAACGCCAATTTCGCCGAGATGGTCGAAGCCCATGGCCTCGCCTTCATCGGCCCAAGCCCCGACCATATCCGCATGATGGGCGACAAGATCGCCGCCAAGGATGCGATGCGCCGGCTCGGCGTGCCGCTGGTGCCCGGCAGCCTCGGCGCGCTCGCCTCGGTGGAGGAAGCCCGCGCGGTCGCGGCGGACGTGAAATATCCCGTGCTGATCAAGGCGGCCGCCGGCGGCGGCGGGCGCGGCATGAAGGTGGCGCATTCCGAGGACGAGATCGAGGAAGCCTGGCGCGTCGCCCGCACCGAGGCCAAGGCCGCCTTCGGCAACGACGAGGTCTATCTCGAGAAATACCTCGACCGGCCGCGCCACATCGAATTGCAGGTGATGGCGGACAGCCACGGCAATGTCGTCCACTTCGGCGAACGCGACTGCTCCCTGCAGCGCCGTCACCAGAAGCTGGTCGAGGAGGCAGGCTCGCCGGTGCTGAACGGCGCCGAGCGCGATGCCCTTGGCGCCCAGGTGACCCGGGCGCTGCGCGAGCTGGGCTACCGCAACGCCGGCACGCTGGAATTCCTCTGGCAGGACAACCAGTTCGCCTTCATCGAGATGAACACGCGGTTGCAGGTCGAGCACCCGGTGACCGAGATGGTCTGCGGCATCGACCTGGTGAAGGAACAGCTCCGCGTCGCGGCGGGAGAGAGGCTGGGCTACGACCAGTCGGAGATCCGCTTCCACGGCCATGCGATCGAATGCCGCATCACCGCCGAGGACCCCGACACCTTCGCGCCCTCCCCCGGCCGGGTGACCACCTACCACGCGCCGGGCGGGCTTGGCGTGCGGGTGGATAGCGCCTTGTACTCCGGCTACGCCGTGCCGCCGCACTACGACAGCCTCGTCGCCAAGCTGGTGGTGCATGGCGCGACCCGGGCCGAGGCGATCGCCCGGCTGCGCCGCAGCCTGGCCGAGATGGTGGTGGACGGCATCCAGACCACGCTGCCGCTGCACCGCGCCATCATGGAGGACCCGGAATTCCAGGCCGGGGACTACACCATCCATTGGCTGGAACGCTTCGTGGCGAAGCGGCAGGCGGCGGCGGGCGGGTAGGCCCGGCGCTGGCCTGAACCGGGCCACGGCGCCTTGCCCGCGGTTGCGGCCGGCGCTGGTGCAAGCGCGTGGCGCCGCGCCGGGCGGATGGCTATAGTCGGCCAATGTCGAGCCACAGCGTCGCCGAGGCGAGGGAGCGGTTGCCGGAGCCGGCCGTGCGCGCCTTGCGCGGCGCGCCGGTGGTGATCCTCGGCGACGGCCAGGTGGTGGCGGGGGCCAAGCAGGCCGGCCCGGTGACGCCGGCAGCCCTGGCCCGGCTCGACCGCCTCCGCTTCACCCCAGCGGAGCGTCCCGGCATCGATGCGGCAACGCTGATGCGCCGGTTGCGGGATCAGGGTCCGTGAGGCTCCGCCTCGGCGCCAGCCTGCTGGTTTCGCCGTTCCCGGCGGATGGGCACACCACCCTGGCGCAGGCCGTCACCGCCCGCAGCGCGCGCGGCGTCAGCGATGTCGCCGCGGACGTCGCCCAGGCCGGCGCCACGATCCGCCGGCTCGATGGCAGCCTTCGCGCGCCTGACGCCCGTCATCGGGGGCTGACCGGGCGGCCCGGCGCCCCCATCGCCGCCTTCGGTCGCGGCATGGCCACCGCGGCCGATGCCCTGGCAAGCCCAGCCGTGCCCGCATGAGCCGCCGCTCGATCGACATCACCCCGGACCTCATGCTGCGCGCCTACCGCGCCGGTCTCTTTCCCATGGCCGAGAGCCGGGGCGGCGACCGGCTCTACTGGCTGGACCCCGAGCGGCGCGGGATCATCCCGCTCGACGGCGGCTTCCACCTGCCGAAGCGCCTGCTGCGCACCGTGCTGCACAGCCATTACCGGGTCACCGCCGATGCCGATTTCGCCGGAGCCATCGCCGGCTGCGCCGCCCCCGCCCCGGGCCGCGAGGACACCTGGATCAACCCGGAGATCGAATCCCTTTTCCTGTCCCTGCACCGCCAGGGCCACGCCCACTCGGTCGAGGTCTGGGACGGCACCCGGTTGGTCGGCGGGCTGTACGGCGTCGTCCTCGGCGGCGCCTTCTTCGGCGAAAGCATGTTCAGCCGCGCCCGCGACGCGTCGAAGCTCGCTTTGGTCCACCTGGTCGCACGGCTCCGGCTCGGCGGCTTCTCGCTGCTCGACAGCCAGTTCCTGACCGAGCACCTGGCCCAGTTCGGCGCGCACGAGATTCCCCGCGCCGAATACAAGCGCCGCCTGGCCCATGCCGTGACCGAAGCCGCGCGCTGGCTCGCCGCCCCCGACCCGGCGGCGCTTGAGGCCGAGATCCGTGCCCTGCGGGAGCCCGCCGCGGCGTGACCACCCCCGAGGACCTGCTGGCGACGCCGACGCGGAAGAAGCGCGTCCAGGGCGGCCTGGCCACCGCCGACGTGGTGCTCTCGGCCCATGCCGGCGGCAACTCGGCGCTCTTCCCCCAGATCCTCGCGCTGCACGTGCCGGACGGCGCCGTCATTGCCGACGTCACCTTCGGCCAGGGCGTCTTCTGGCGCGACGTGGCGCCCGGCCGCTACACCCTCCTCCCCACCGACCTCGCCACCGGCACCGATTGCCGCGCCCTGCCCTATGCGGAGGGCGCGATCGACGCCCTCGTCCTCGACCCGCCCTACATGGAAGGCCTGCTGCGGCCCAAGGCGGAGACCCGCGGCGGCCTCGGCTCCCATGTCGCGCTGCGCGACTTCTATGCCTCGGGCGGGGCGCACGCCGCGCCCGGCGGCGGCCGCTGGCACCAGGCGGTGCTCGACCTGTACCTCGCCGCGGGGCAGGAGGCGCGGCGGGTGCTGCGCGACCACGGCATCCTCATCGTCAAGTGCCAGGACGAGGTCAGCGCCAACCGCCAGGAGCTGACCCATGTCCAGCTCGTCACCGGCCTGGCCGCGCTCGGCTTCTATGCCCGCGACCTCTTCGTCCTGGTCCGCGCCGGCCGCCCCGGCATCGCCCGGCTGCTCCGCCAGGTCCATGCCCGCAAGAACCACAGCTACTTCCTGGTCTTCCAGAAGGTCCCCGCCGGCCAGGACGTCGCCCGCTACCGCACCCGCGACCTGCCCCCGCGCCAAGCTCCGCCCGAAGCTCCGCCCCCTGGGCAACCCGGCCCCGGCTTGCTCGCGCTTCCACCAGCCGCCGATCCGGCCTAGACACCCGGCCCCCGCCGGAGCCACCCATGTCCGACCGCATCTCCCTCCCCAAGGACCGCATCAAGGTCCTGCTGCTGGAGGGCATCTCCGACAGCGCCGTCGAACTGCTGTCCGGCGCCGGCTACCAGAATGTCACCCGCATGGCCAAGGCGCTGGACGGCGCCGCGCTGGGCGAGGCCCTCCAGGGCGTCCACATGCTCGGCATCCGCTCCCGCACCCAGCTGCGGGGGGAGGCGCTGGCCGCGGCCGACCGGCTGATCGCGGTGGGATGCTTCTGCATCGGCACCAACCAGGTCGACCTCGACGCCACGCGCGGCCGCGCCATTCCCGTCTTCAACGCCCCCTTCTCCAACACCCGCAGCGTGGCGGAGCTGGTGATGGGCGAGGTCGTGATGCTGCTGCGCGGCATCCCCGACCGGTCGCGCTCCGCCCATGGCGGCGGCTGGGACAAGTCGGCCGAGGGCAGCTTCGAGGTGCGCGGCCGCACCCTCGGGCTGGTCGGCTACGGCAATATCGGCAGCCAGCTCTCGGTCCTGGCCGAGGCCTTCGGCATGCGCGTCATCTACTGGGACCACACCACCAAGCTGCCGCACGGCAATGCCCGGCCCTGCTCGTCGCTGGCCGAGTTGCTGGCCGAGAGCGACATCGTCACCCTCCACGTCCCGGAGACGCCCGAGACCATCGGCATGATCGGCCGCGCCGAGATCGCCGCGATGAAGCCGGGCGCCATCCTGATCAACAACGCCCGCGGCCTGCTGGTCGACCTCGACGCCGTGGCCGACGCCCTGCGCGCCCGCCACCTGCACGGCTTCGCGGCGGATGTCTTCCCCGAGGAGCCGGCCCGCAACGGCGAGCGCTTCGAAAGCCCGGTCCAGGGCCTGCCCAACGTCATCCTGACCCCGCATATCGGCGGCAGCACGCAGGAGGCGCAGTCCCGCATCGGCCAGGAGGTCGCCCGCAAGCTGATCGAGTACAGCGACACCGGCGCCACCATGGGCGCGGTGAACTTCCCCCAGGTGCAGCTGCCCGCCCGCCCCACCGGCGCCCGCTGGACCCATGTCCACCGCGACGCGCCCGGCGTGCTGTCCCGCATCAACGAGTCCTTTGGCAAGCGCGGCCTGAACATCGCGGCGCAGTACTACCAGACCTTCGGCGACCTCGGTTACGTGGTGGTCGAGAGCGTCGAGGCGCGCGCGGCGGCGGAGGATATCCTGGGCGAGCTGCGGGCCCTGCCGGGCACGCTGCGGGCGCGGCTGATCTACGAACGGGAGTAAAAGCCGCTCAACCCGGTTGAGGCCGATCCGGCCCGGATCGGCGCTGTGCCAGGGATCGCGCCGGTTTGCGCGCGGCGGGGCTTTGGATTTCAGGGATTGAGCGGGGTCGAGGCCCGGCGCGGTTTCGGACAAAGGCCGCTTGAAGGCCGGAGGGGCGCTGCCCCTCCAGGCCACCCCGCCAAAGGCCGAAAGGCCTCTGGACACCTCGGGTTCGGCATCCGCGCAGGTTTCGGACAAATACCCCGGGCGGGCCGGGGAAGCGGGGACATCCTGGCGGCAGTGACGCGGGCGGCGGGGCGCGTGCGGCATGGCCGGCCTCCTTGCCGGAGGCCGGAACGTATCATGAACCAGGGCGGTAATTCAACCGTTCAGGCGGCTTCGGCCCCGCGCTCGCGGCGGACGGCATCCTTGGCGCGGCGGCGGGCCTGGGCCTGCAGCCGGGCCAGGTGCGTCGCCGGCAGGGCGAAGGCCTCGAGCGCGGCGAAGCAGCGATGGGTCTCGGTGGTGGCGGCGAAGAAGCCGCGCAGGTCGCCGGACCGGCGGGCCAGGGCGGCGGCGGCCTCGGCCGCCTCGTAGTCGGCCAGCGCGGCGCGGAAGGCTGCCTGGCGGTGCGGGCAGCCCGTGAGGCGGAAGCCAGGGCCGCGGCGGGTCCATTCCAGGCCGAGCGGCGCGGGGGCGGCCGGGTCCGGCACGGGGGCGAAGAAATCGGCGGGCAAACGCGGCAAGGCCAACGGGCGGATGCCCGGCAGGCGGGTGATCGATTCCATCCCAGTCGCTCGCTTTATGGTCCAGCGGTTTTCGGGGCCAGGGGGCGCCCCGTGGCCGCGACCTTACCAAAGGCCGAGTCGTTCGGGGAGTAGGGGCAGGTGGTTTCGATGATGATGTGGATGGAATTTCGAGCGTGGCGTGTGGCGTTGCAGCGTGGTGGGGCGAGGAGCGTTTCGTTTTAATTTACGCATGAAAACGGGCTGGGCGGCCGACGGCGCGACCAAGCCGGGCAGCAGCTTGCAAGCGCGGCCGGACAGGTCGTTGCGGCTTCGGGCAAGGTCCCCGCGTTGCACGATTTCGGCCGGACGCGGCGCCCGCGTCCGATTGGTTCCCGCCGGAAAGGGTTCTCTCTCAAGGACGTGATCGGAAGCCCTCAGGTTTCGGGAGGGTCGCCGACCAGGCGGGACTGTGGACGGAAGCTCAGCCCTTCGTAGAACTCGGCCAGCGGCACGGCGATGCCGAGGCCGGGCAACGGCACCAGCATGTCCAGCCCGGCATGCGGGGCGGAGGTCCGATGGCCGTCCTCCCCGCGCGTGTGCAGGCGGAGGCGGGGCTGGTCCGGGTCGATGATCAGGATGTGCCGGAGCGAGGGCACGCTGCGGTACTCCTCCAACGTCTCGGTGCGGTCGAAATCGGCGGTGGAGGGCGAGAGGACCTCGGCGACCAGCGTGGGTTCGCTGGCGACGCGGGCCGTTTCGTCGAACCGGCCGCAATCCACCGCGGCGTCGGGGTAGCGGATATTGCGGTTGGGGATGCGGATGGCGGTATCGGCCGTGCCGGTGCGGCAGGGCGAGCCGCGTAGGCGGGTGGCAAGCGCCACGAGGAGGGTGGTGACGACGCGGTCGTGGCGCTGGGTGGCACCGACCATGGCGCGTGGGGCGCCGTCGACGAGTTCATGGCGGCGCTCCTGGCTTTCCAGCCAGGAGAGAAAGCTGTCTTCTGTCCAGAGACCTTCGGCGGTCGCCGTCACGCCACGCTCCCGGTTCGTCTTGGGTGCTCGCCTGGAGGTAGCATCGCGACAGCTTCCCCGACATGTCACAACGGAGCATAGCGGGACGGCCCAGATTCATTGCGCGAAAAACACGTGGGTTCCCCGGACCGGGCGATGCAGGGAGGTGCCGGATTGCCGCGGATCAGGGCCGCAGCCGCGCCCCCTTCCCTCCCGCCGCCCCTTCCCCTAAAACCGCCCCCCTCGCCCAGGCCTGCCACCCGGCGGCGCCTGCGCCCGCTCATTCACTCCACCCGGACAGGCAGCCCACCATGGCAAAGATGCAGGCCAACCAGATGCGTGCCGGCATGGTCATCGAATTCGAAGGCCAGCGCTACACCATCATTCGCCAGAACATCATGATCCCTGGCAAGGGCAATGCCATCATCCAGGTGGACATGCGCAACATCAAGACCGGGTCGAAGAAGGACCAGCGCTGGCGCACGGCCGATGTCGTCGAACGGCTGGAAACCTCGGACGAGGAGTTCACCTTCTCCTACGCCGAAGGCGACAACATCGTCCTGATGCACCCCGAGACCTTCGAGCAGACCACGGTCTCGAAGGACATCCTCGGCGACCGCCTGCCCTTCCTGGTCGAGAACATGACCGTCCAGGTCCGCATGATCGAGGGCGAGCCGGTGGCGATGACCCTGCCCGAGCAGGTGACGCTCGAGATCGTCGAGGCCGATCCGGTGGTGAAGGGGCAGACTGCCTCCTCCTCCTACAAGCCCGCGCTGCTGTCGAACGGCGTCAAGACCATGGTCCCGCCCTTCGTCACCCAGGGCGACCGCATCGTGGTGAAGACCGAGGACGGCTCCTACGTGGAGCGCGCCAAGGGCTGAGGCCCCGGCGGCCCCGCCCCAGGGGCCGCCCTTCCCGCCGACGCCTTGGCCCGCTTCCCCGCCGCCCCCAGGAATACCCCGCCGCCATGGCCTCCTCCCCCCGCCTCTCGCCCGCCCTCAACGTCGTCGTCGGCGCCGTCCAGAAGGCCGGCAAGCGTCTCCTCCGCGACTTCGGCGAGGTCGAGCAGCTGCAGGTCTCGGCCAAGGGCCCGGGCGACTTCGTCTCCGCCGCCGACATCCGGGCGGAGGAGACGCTGCGCCACGAGCTCTCCCGCGCCCGCCCCGGCTTCGCCTTCCTGATGGAGGAGAGCGGCGCGCACGGGGCCGACGACTGGGAATGGCGCTGGGTGGTGGACCCGCTGGATGGCACCAGCAACTTCCTGCACGGCATCCCGCACTGGGCGGTCTCGGTGGGGATCGAGCGACGGATCGACGGCGACAGGACCGAGATCGTCGCCGGCGTCATCTACAACCCGGCCTCGGACGAGCTGTTCTGGGCGGAGAAGGGCGTCGGCGCCTTCCTCAACGACAAGCGGCTCCGCGTCTCCGGCCGGCGGGAGATGAACCACGCGCTCTTCGCCACCGGCATCCCCTTCGCCGGCGTGCCGCGCAAGGCGGAGTTCTCGCAGATCCTCGGCCGGATCATGCCGCAGGTGGCCGGCGTCCGGCGGTTCGGCTCGGCCGCGCTCGACCTCGCCTGGGTCGCGGCCGGGCGGTACGACGGCTATTGGGAGCTCGGCGTCAGGAAGTGGGACATCGCCGCCGGCCTGGTGATGGTGCGGGAAGCCGGCGGCTTCGCCACCGACCCCGAGGGCGGCGACCCCTATGCGGAGGGCAATGTCGTCGCCGGCAACCAGGCGCTGCACGGCAAGCTGCGGGAAGTGGTGCAGGAAGGCATCGCCGCCGCCGGTGCCGCGCGCGGCCGCGCGGCGGATGCGGCCGCGGCGCCCCCTCCATAGGGTGAGTTTCCCAAGCCTGGCCCTTTCGCCTAGGCTTCCGGCACAGACATGGGGGCCGAATCCAGGGTGACGCGCAAACTGCCAGTCCGGCTGGCCCTGGTGGCCTGGACCCTGCTTGCCGCCGCCCCGCTGGCGGCGCAACCGGCGGCCGAGCCGGTGCCGGCCGAGCCTGCCGCCGCGCCGCCCGACCCGGCCAACCTGTCGCCCCGCCCTGCCCTCGCCCAGCCCGTGCCGGCCGCCGCCATGCCTCGCCCCTTCGCCCTGCCGCCGGGGATGGAAGCGCGGCCGGACGGCGCCTGGCGGCTGCGCTTCGCCCAAGGCGCGGAAGCCGCGCCGCCCGCCGCAGATGCCGCCCTGGCCGAGCTGGGCCGCCGCCTCGCCGCCGGGCCGGACGGGCGCGTGGTGGTGCTGGCCCAGGCCAGCGGCCCGGCCGATGTCTCCACCGCCCGCCGGGTCAGCCTGGCCCGCGGCCTCGCGGTGAAGGAGGCGCTGGTCGCCGGCGGCCTGCCGCCGACCCGGGTCGACATCCGCCCGCTGGGCCGGACGCCGGAGGCTGCCGATGCCGTCGATGTCCAGCCGCCCCCTGCCCGGTCCGCCCCTGGGCCCGCCCGGTGACGCGCCTGAGGAGCCCGGGCCGATGACCCCACCGCTTCGCTTCCTCTGGCGCATGCTCGGCTTCCTCGCCGTGGTCGCGCTGGTCGCGGTGCTGCTCGCGCCGCAGCTGGCCAGCGCCTTCGCCAGCAACCTGGTGCTGAACAGCCTGATCGTCGGCGTGCTGCTGATCGGCGTCGCCTGGAACCTGCGCCAGGTGATGGTGCTGCGGCCGGAGGTCGACTGGCTGGAGCATTTCCGCAGCCCCAAGCACGGCGCCCCGGCCCAGCCGGCGCCGAAGCTGCTGGGGCCGATGGCCAGCATGTTCCAGGCGCGGCGGTCGGACCGGCTCAGCCTGTCGGCGGGGGCGATGCGCAGCGTGCTGGACGGCATCGGCTCGCGGCTCGACGAATCGCGCGAATTGTCGCGCTACATGACGGGGCTGCTGATCTTCCTCGGCCTGCTCGGCACCTTCTGGGGCCTGCTGCTGACCATCCAGTCGGTCTCCGACGTGATCGGCGGCATGTCGGTCGGGTCGGGCGACCTGAACCAGCTGTTCAACCAGCTCAAATCCGGCCTGGCGCAGCCGCTGCAGGGCATGGGGACGGCCTTCTCGTCGTCCATGCTCGGCCTCGCCGGCGCGCTGGTGCTGGGCTTCCTCGACCTCACCGCCGGCCAGGCGCAGACCCGCTTCTACAACGAGCTGGAGGAATGGCTGGCCGGGATCACCCGGCTGTCCTCCGGCGTGCTCGGCGACGCCGGCGGGGATGGCGGCAACGTCCCGGCCTATGTCCAGGCGCTGCTGGAACAGACCGCGGAGAACCTCGAAGGCCTGCAGCGCATCCTGGCGCGCGGCGAGGAAGGCCGCGCCCAGACCAGCCAGGCGATGATGACGCTGACCGAGCGGCTCTCGACCCTGACCGACCAGATGCGTGCCAGCCAGACGCTGATGCTGCGGGTGGCGGAACAGCAGGCCGCGCTCGGCCCCGCCCTGCAGCGGCTGGCCGATGCCCAGGCCGCGCCGGCGGCGGACGAGGTGGTGCGCGGCCATCTCCGCAACACCGAGATCTACCTGTCCCGGATGCTGGAGGAGATGACCACCGGCCGCGCCCAGGCGACCGCCGAGCTGCGCAGCGAGATCAAGCTGGTCGCCCGCACCATCGCCGCCCTGGCCGAGGAGCAGCCGCGGTGAGGCGGCGCGCGCCATGGCGCTAGGCGGCAACCGCCGCAACCGCGGCGGCGGCGGCCTGGATGCCTGGCCGGGCTACGTGGACGCGCTGTCCACGCTGCTCATGGTCATCATCTTCGTCCTGCTGGTCTTCGTCCTGGCCCAGGGCTTCCTCAGCGTCGCGCTGTCCTCGCGCGACCGCGCGCTGGACCGGCTGAATGCGCAGGTGGCCGAATTGGCCGAGATGCTGGCGCTGGAACGCGGCCAGGCGACCGAATTGCGCTCGGCCCTCGCCCGCACCACCGACGAGCTGCGCGCCGCGGCCTCCGCCCGCGACCTGCTGACCACCCAGTTGCGGGAGACCCGCGAGGCGCGCGACCGCCTGGGCGGCGAGCGCGACGCGGCCCAGGCCGAGCGCGAGCGGCTCACCGCCCGCCTCGCCGACCTGGAATTGTCCAACCGCGGCGGCGCCGAGCGCCTCGCCTCCCTGGAGCAGCAACTGGCCGAGGCGCTGCGCCGGGCCGAGAGCGTCGGCGGCGACGCCGCGCAGACCATCCGCCGCCTCACCGATACCGGCCGGGCGCTGACCGCCGAGCAGGCCGCCCGGCAGCGCAGCGAAGCCCGCATCGCCGAGCTCGACAGGCAGCTGGCCGACAGCCGCGGCGCGACCGAGACGGTGCGGCGCGAGCTGGCCGCCCTGCAGCGGCAGTTGCAGGACGCCCAGGGCCAGCTCGCCGAAAGCCAGAAGCAGCTCGCCGCCATGCGGGGCGAGATGGCCGCGCTCGACCGCCAGGTGACGGTCGGCAAGGCCACGCTGGAAGCCCGGCTGTCCGACATCGCCAGGCTCGGCGAGCAGGTCCGCAGCCTGACCGCGCTGCGCGACCAGCTGGAACGCCAGGCGCAGGACGCGCTCCGCCGCGCCGGCGAGGCAGACCGCGCCCGGACCACCGCCGAGGCCGCCGGCACGACCGAGGCCGAGCGCCGCCAGGCCGCCGAGCGCGCCGCCGCCGAGCAGGGGCGCCTCGCCGACAGCGCCCGCGCCCAGGTCGCCCTGCTGACCCGGCAGATCGAGGAGCTGCGCAGCCAGCTCGGCCGGCTGACCGCGGCGCTGGAGGTGGCGGAGAATTCCGGCCGCGACAAGGACGCGCAGATCCTCGCCCTCGGCACCCGGCTGAACGCCGCGCTGGCGGCACGGGTCGAGGAGCTGCAGCGCTACCGCAGCGACTTCTTCGGCCGGCTGCGCGACGTGCTGGGCGACCGGGCCGACGTGCGCATCGTCGGCGACCGCTTCGTCTTCCAGTCCGAGGTGCTGTTCCCGCCGGCCAGCGCCGATCTCTCCACGCCCGGGCAGCAGCAGATCCGCGAGATCGCCCGCGTGCTGCAGGAGATCGCGGCGCGGATCCCGCCCGACGTGAACTGGCTGCTGCGGGTGGACGGCCATGCCGACCGCCTCCCGATCCGCGGCGGCGGCCGCTACGCGACGAATTGGGAGCTATCGGCGGCCCGCGCCATCGCGGTGGCGCAACTGCTGATGGCCGAAGGCCTGCCGCCGAACCGGGTGGCGGCGACCGCCTTCGGCGACAACCAGCCGCTCGATCCGGCGGAGACGCCGGAGGCCTATGCGCGGAACCGGCGGATCGAGCTGCGGCTGACCGACCGGTAGGCAGCAAGGCCGGCGGGGGACAAGGATTCCCTCACCGGACCGCAGCCTTCCCGTGTGGGGGCCTGGCGGCTGCCGCGCGGCCGATGCCGATCCGGAGGCGCGGAAGCGGGTCCGGGGGGATGCTTCCCCCCTGGACTTGGCGATTGCTCAGATGGCTGGCGCCACCGGATCCAGCTTGTAGCCGCCGCCTTCGGTCAGCAGCAGCCGCGCATGGGTCGGGTCCGGCTCGATCTTCTGCCGCAGCCGGTAGATATGCGTCTCCAGCGTGTGGGTGGTGACCGCGCTGTTGTAGCCCCAGACCTCGTTCAGCAGGATCTGCCGCGGCACCGGCTTGCCGCCGGCGCGATACAGGAATTTCAGGATCGAGCTTTCCTTGTCGGTCAGCCGGACCTTGCGGTTGCGGCCCGGCTCCAGCAGCAGCTTGGCGCTGGGGCGGAACAGATAGGGCCCGATGGTGAAGACCGCGTCCTCCGAATTGTCGAAAACCCGCAGCTGGGCGCGGACCCGGGCCAGCAGTTCCGGCAGCCGGAACGGCTTGGCGATATAGTCGTTCGCCCCGGCGTCGAGGCCGCGCACCACGTCCGATTCGGCATCCGCGCCGGTCAGCATGATGACCGGCATCCGCTTGCCGTCGCGCCGCAGCTTGGCGCAGAAGTCGCGGCCGTCGCCGTCCGGCAGGCCGATGTCCAGCAGGATCGCATCGTAGCGGACATCGCCGTCGGCCATCTTGGCCGTGGCCTCGGCGGCGCTTTCGGCCTCGTCGGCGGTGAAGTCGCCTTCCATGGCGATCTGTTCGGCGAGGGTCGCGCGCAGCGCGGCGTCATCCTCCACGATCAGGATTGGGCGAGGAGTGGCCATGCGACCTCCGAGACGTGATGGAATCCTGAGTCGATCACTTTGCAATCCTGCGCGATGCTCAACCCGTCGGAAGTGATTGAAACCATCGGGCGAGAAAACGCACCTCACGGACGCGTTGAAACGCCTACACAATTTTGCGATGAGTGGATTTGGACCGCTTCTAGAGCAATTTTCCTTCGAAGGGCGGCTTCAGGTCGGGGGCGTCGAACTCTACCACCCATAGATCCGGGTCGCGTTTCACCTGTCGCGCGACATACGCATCAGTGGTTGATTCGTCGACCGGCGCCGCTCCCGTGCCGCGCAACCAAGCCGGCCGGCCCTCGGCATCGCGTACCTGGCTGAGCACCACGAGTCCCTCGCGGCCCCGCAGCACGCATAGGATTCCGCCCGAATCGGGGTCGCCCTTGCGCAGCACCGCGCCGCTGCGCCCGGCGCTGTCCGCCAGCCGCAACGCCATCGAGACCCAGATCCCCGCCTTCACCCGTGCTTCCATGCGGCGCATAGGGACCCGAACCGGACTGCCGTTCAAGCCCCCGCTTGCCCAGGCGCGCTGCCTCCGCCACATCACCGGCGTCGAAGAGGTTCCCATGGATCAACGCAAGATGACCGAGGCCCAACGCGCCTATGAGGCGAAACGGGCTGCCAAGGCGGGGATGAGCCTGGACAGGTGGCTCGCCAACAAGGAGAAGGACGCCGCCGCAGAGCGCGCCCAGGCTGAAAAAGCCGCCAAGGCGGAGGCAACTCCCAAGAAGCCAGGCTTCTTCACCCGGCTTCTGGAGAAGGCGCAGAAGCCGATCTGATGGACCTGTTGCGACAACGCAGCGGATGACCGGTGGGTTCCCGTTTCAGGTCATCCGGTGCAGCGTGCCGTCGCGACGGATGGCCTGGTGGTAGATCGCCCCGCCGACATGCAGCACCAGCAGCACCAGGATCGACCAGCCGCCGATCGTGTGCAGCGTCTGCACCACCCCGGCCAGGTCGGTGTTCGGTTCCATGAATTTGGGCAGGTCGATGAAGCCCAGATAGGCGGTGGCGCCCTGCATCGGGAAACCCCAGGCGTTGGTGGCGACGAAGCCCAGCACCGGCTGCAGCAGGATCAGGGCATAGAGCGCGTGGTGCACCCCCGCGGCGGCCTTCCGCAGCGGCACCGGCACGTGGTCCGGCAGCGGCGGCGGCCGGTGGGTCAGCCGCCAGAGCAGCCGCAGCACCACCACGAAGAACAGCGTCAGCCCGGCCGATTCATGGATGGCATAGGCGCCGTACTTGATGGCATTGGCCGCGGCCAGATAGGCCTGGGCCGCGGCGTCGTCCGGCTTCAGGATCGCCGCGTCGGGCGTGGTGAAGTAGCCGATCAGGAAGCCGCCCGGCAGGGCGATGCCGATCAGCGCCGCGCTGATCCAGTGGAACCACTTGGCCGGGGTGCTGTAGGCGAGGACGGGCGCATCCGTTGAGGCCATGACGATCTCCTTCTCCGCGGCCTACAGTGTGGCACGACCCGCCGCCGCTGCGGCTGACATGATCGCCGCCCATGCGGATTGGAGCACCGACCCGCGCAAGCGCTGGATGACCTGGGCCCGCCGGCAGGATGGGCAATGGCGCGCCGCGGCGCCGGAGCCGGTGGGCGAGGTCGGGGCGCTGCTGCCGCGGCTGCTGGCGGCCGGGCTGCCGGTGGCGCTCGGGCTCGACCTGCCGCTGGGCGTCCCGCGCGAATTCGCCGCCCGGCGCCCGGAAGCGGGCTTTGGCGACTTCCTCCGCGGCCTGGCGGACAACCCGGACTTCTTCCGGGTCAGCGCCGGGCTGGACACCGTTTCCCCGGCGCGTCCCTTCTACCCGCAGCGCGGCATCGCCGGGATGACCCGGGCGGCGCATGCCGCGGCCCTGGACCTCACCGGCCCGCTCGGCCTGTCCCGGCTGTGCGACCGCGCCACCGCGCAACGCCCGGCCGGCGCCCCGCTGTTCTGGACGCTGGGCGCCAACCAGTCGGGCAAGGCGGCGATCGCCGCCTGGCGCGACTGGATCGTCCCCGGCCTCGCCGCCGGCGCGCCGATCCGGCTATGGCCCTTCGAGGGTGGGCTGCACGCCCTGCTGGCGCCGGGCACCGCCGTGCTGGCCGAGGTCTACCCGGCCGAGGCGCTGCGGCATTGCGGCCTGAAGCTGGCCGGCAGCAAGCGGGCCGAGGGGCCGCGCCGTGCCCTGGCGCCGGCGCTGCGGGCCGTGCTGGCGGCGCGCGGGGTGCGGCCCGACCCGGCCCTTGCCGCCGCCGTCGAGGCCGGGTTCGGGACCGATGCGGCCGGCGAGGACCGCTTCGATTCGGTCATCGGCCTGCTTGGGCTGATCGGCGTGCTGGACGGGGCGCGCCCGGATTTCGTCCCGGACGACCCCTGGGTGCGGGCCTGGGAAGGCTGGGTGCTCGGCCAGACCGCCCTGCCCCGCTGAGCTATCCGGCCTGGCGGGGGCGTGCCGGCAGCCCGGCGAAACTGGCGATCGCCTCGAAATCGGCGATGTCGAAGACCGCCTCGCGGGGCGCCTCCGGCATCGGCCGCGGCGGGACCGGCGCCGCCGCGGGGCCGCGGCGCAGTCCCGGCCGGTCCATGACCATGGTCTGGTCGTGCTTGCGATCCGTATCCATTCCGTACTCTCCCTCGTCAGGCAGGGTCCCGCGTGGGCTACGGCAGGAAGACGCCGGCCGGATGCGATCCGTTCCGCGCCCCGGGGCCGGTGATTCATCTTGTTACATTGCCTTGCAGACGGTGAAGACATCGCCGGGAAGCATGGCAGGGTCGGCGCCCCGCGCGCTTGTTGCCGGGTCGGCCCTCCCGTTTCATGCGACGATGCGCACCAGCCCTTCGTCCAACGCCGTCTGGATCACCGTCGCCGCCGCCGCCGCGTCGATCAGCCTGGCGCTGGGGATGCGGCAGACCTTCGGCCTGTTCCTGCTGCCGCTCTCGGCCGAGGCGGGCATCTCGCCCGCCGTGCTCGGCACCGCGGTCGCCATCCACAACCTGGTCTGGGGCCTCTCCCAGCCGGTCACCGGCGCGCTGGCGGACCGCCACGGCGCTGGCCGGGTGATGGCGGCGGGAGCGCTGCTGCTGGCCGCCGGGGTCGGCCTGCCGGCGCTCTGGACCTCGGCGCCGGCGATCCTCATCGGCATCGGCCTGCTGACCGGCATGGGGGTGTCCTGCTGCGGCACCGGCGCGGCGCTGGCCGCCGTCGGCCGCGCGGTGCCGGCGGCACGCCGGGGCGAGATGATCGGCCTGGCCTCGGCCGGCGGGTCGCTCGGCCAGGCGGCGATGGTGCCGCTGGCGCAGGGCCTGATCGGCGGGGTCGGCGCCATCGCCACCCTCGGCATCCTCGGGCTGTCGCTGCTGGTGATCCTGCCGATCTCCCGCGCCATCGAATGGCAGGCGCCGCAACAGGTGCCGGGCCGGCAGGCGACCGGCCTGGCCGGGCTGCCCGACCTGGCGCGGACGGCGCTGGCCGACCGTGGCTTCGCCCTGCTGACCGCGGGCTTCTTCGCCTGCGGCTTCCAGCTCGCCTTCCTGACCATGCACCTGCCGAGCCACCTGACCATCTGCGGCCTGCCGGCCGGGCTGGGGGCGATGGCGCTGATGACGGTCGGGCTGTTCAACATCCCCGGCAGCTGGCTGTGCGGCCGGGTGAGCAACTTCATGCAGCCGGAACGCGCGCTGGCGATCATCTACGCGGTGCGCACCGTGGCGATCGCCTGCTTCGCCTTCACCACGCCGAGCTATGCCGGCACCATCGTCTTCGCCGCGGTGATGGGCTTCGTCTGGCTGGGCTCCATCCCGCTGACCAGCGCGGCGATCTCGCAGCGCTTCGGCGTGGCCGATCTCGGCGCGCTCTATGGCGTCTGCTTCCTTAGCCACCAGGTCGGCGGCTTCCTGGGCGCGGCGGCCGGGGCGGTGCTGCTGGAGACGGCGGGCAGCTACCAGGCCTTCTGGCCGGTGATGATCGCGGTGGGCATCGCGGCCAGCGTGGTGAATTGGATGGTGCGGGCACCGGCCCGCATCGCCGCCTGACGCCCCATGCCGTGCCCTCGGGCGCCGGGCGGCCGCAGGTCGCGCAATGCGGGCCTCGGCATCACGCCGGCTGCAACGCGGCCTGCCCCGCGGCCCCGACCAGGCCCAATGCCGCCAGAGTCTGGCGCCCCGCGACGCCGTCCACCGCCAGGCGCTTGCGGCCCTGGAAGGCCATCACCGCGGCCTGGGTGTCGCGGCCGAAGTCGCCGTCGACAAGCAGCCCGGCGCCATGCAGGTTCAGCGCCGCCTGTAGCTCCCTGACCTGCGGCCCGCGGTCGCCGAGCGAGAGCATGCTGGCCGTCGGCGGCTTGACGGCACCGCCACCGAAGGCCCCCTGCGCCGCCCAGGCCCGGATCAGCCCGTCGCTTGCCTCGAAATGCATGCCGTCCTCGGTGCGGAAGCCGGCGCCCCAGTACCAGTCATGCGCGTTGAAGATCGGCGCGATGCGCACCAGCCCGGCCTGCACCAGGCCGTCCCCGCGGGGGTCGAGCTTGCCGGCCAGGGTCAGGTCGATGGCGGTGCCCCAGCTATGGTTGCTGATCGCCGTGGTGGAACCGCGCACGAAGCGGGCACACAGCATGCCGGCGCTGCCGAGGATGGCGTGGATGTCGGGCTCCCGCGCCGCGATGTCCGCCATGATGCGCTCGAGGCTGTCGACCGCCGGCTCCAGGCCGCGGACCTTCATTGGGCCGACCCGGCGGGCGACGATCAGCGGCTTGATGCGCGGGTTGGTCGGCTCGCGGCAGTCCTCGCCATAGTCGGCGCGCGGGTTGCCCAGCAGCGCGAGCATCGTGGCCTGCTTGGCATTGACCACGGTGCGGCCGTCCGGCGTGCGGTTGATGTTAGGCGGCACGGCGACGAGTTGGGTGGGCTCCATGGCGGCATCCTCCCCGCCGCGTCGCCGGGATGGGGCGCGGCGCACGGGGAAGCCTCATGGGAAAGCCGGGGCCGCGACGATGCGCTGGGATACAGTCCGGCGCCCCGGGCTCGAGTCTGTCAGGCCCAACTTGAACACCGCCTACTGCGAGCTGCCTGATATGGCTTGTGAATTTGGGAAAATCAGGGGCGCGTGGCACTACGCCTGGGTCGCCCCCGGCGTTTGGGCAAAGTGTCGGGCGTTTGCGCTGGCGGCGACTGCCCAAGCGGCCTGACCCG